>CAWIOB010000007.1:0-335847 GCA_963837595.1 uncultured Actinomycetota bacterium
CGTCGCGGCCACCACCGACGACGGGGGCAGCCTCACCGCTCCCTTCGCAGGTCGCTACGACGCTCGCACCAGCCCGCCCTACGCCACCGGGCAGAGCCTCGGCCGCGCCGGCGATCACCTGCTCGGCCACCGGGCTGACGGTGACCTGGACCGGGGTGCCGATCGACATGTACTCCGAGGTCCGGATCCAGGGCCGACGTCACCGACCCGACGTTGAAGGAGTACACCAACACCGGGGTCGTCACCATGAACGGGCGAGACCAGTCCGACGGCGTCATCATCAAGAACCCGACGCCCACCGGCGACGGTGCCGGGCCAGCGATCCACCTCGAGAAGTGGTCGACCGACGACGAGAGGCCCAGCCACCACCGACGGGTCCGACTTCCCGGGCGACTACGACACCGCACCAGGAGCCGACCTCGTGGTCGGCGAGCCGACCGCGATCACCTTCACCATCACCAACACCGGCGACGAGGACCTCGTTGACGTGCAGGTCACCGACGCCACCATGGACGGGCCCGCCATCACCGGCATCAGCTGCGACTTCTCCGCTCTGGGCGGGCTGGCCACCGGCACCACCTGGGCCGAGGGGCCCTTCAAGCCCGGTGACTCCTTCACCTGCACCGGCACAGTGCCCGCGATGGCCGCGGACGACCTCCATGCGGACGAGGCCACCGTCACCGGGGTCGGCACCGCCACGGGCACGACCGTGACCAGCCACGACCAGTGGCACGGGCACACGCCCCCGAAGCTCCAGCCGCGGCTGAGCACCACCACCTCCAAGGCGGTGGCGAAGCCGGGCGTCACCCTGCGTGACGCAGTGACGGGCAGGGGCTTCGCCTCCTCCTACACGGGTGCCGGCGCGGCTACGCTCTACGGTCCGTTCACCTCACGGGGAGCGTCCCGCTGCACGGCTGCCCACGCTGTCGGCACGGTGGCGTTCGCACCCCGCAACGGCACGGTCAGGACCCCCGGAATCATGATCACGGAGCCAGGTCACTACACCTGGGTGGCCAGCACGACGGCCGACGAGCGCCACCTCGCCGCCACCCACCGCTGTGGGATGGCCAGCGAGTCGTCCCTGGTCCGCAAGACGCCGTTGCCTCGCGCACCGAACGTCGACTCGGGTTTCAGTGGCACCCTGACGCGGCCGCTGGCACGGTCGGCCCGGGTGAACTCCCGCCTGCGCTTTCGCGGCATCGGGGTCAACGCCGTGGTCTCACCGACCAGCATCGTGCGGCACCAGATGGTGCTGCCCCACAACACCCACCGGCTGGCCCTGCTGGACCGCACCGCCACGCCGGGCGATGCGATCGGCACCACCGTGATCGCCGGTCACGTCAGCAACGACCACAACGTGCCCGGCGCCCTGTGGACGCTCCGCAAGGCACGAGTCGGGCAGGTCGTCGACTATATCGGGGGCGACGGGGCCATCCACCGCTACCGGGTCACCGGGCATCGGCTGTTCCGTCGCGGACACCTGCCGCGCAGTGTGTTCGCGACCACAGGGGCGCCGCGGTTGGCGCTCATCACGTGCGCTCGCATCAAGGTCTCGGCGGGCGGCCGGTTCCACTACACCCGCAACCTGGTGGTGTTCGCCAAGCAGATCTGATCGCCAGGGGGCGTGGCCGTCTGGCCACGCCCCCTCCGGTCCCGCCCACCGATACCATTGGACAATGCAACGGGGCGAGCGCGGCAGCAGTGCGACGCGCCTGGCTGCGGTGATCGCGGGCATCCTGTTCTGCGTCGTCACGGGGGGACTGCTCGGTTGGGGTCTCGCGAGCGCCACCACCGAGGAGCCCGTCCCGAGCGACGTCACCCAGCCGCTGGTCGCCATCTCACCCAGCGCGCCCACCTACGCACCCGAGGCGCCGTACGCCGACGACGTCGTCTTCCCACCGCTCACCACGGACCTCGACTACGTCACCGCTCGCATCGGCGGGTCGGCGTACGCCTGGCAGACCAGTGTGCCCAAGGGGTGGACGTCCTCGGTGATCGGCCCGAACGAGAACAAGTACCTCCCGCCCGACGAGCCGGTGGGCGGCTACGGTCTGCGACTCGAGCTCGTGCTCGGTCAGCGACTCTCGCCCACCGCCCTGGTGAACCAACGACTGGTGGCCTTCCGCAGCCTGTTCGACGACGTGCACGTGCTGTTCAAGAACGGCGACACCATCGCGATGAGCTATCGCGATCCCCAGGACAACTGGCTGCGCTTCAACACCTTCCGGTGGATCCCGGACACCAACGGCACGGCGGCTGTCGAAGTCTCGGTGGCCGGGCGTGAGCAGGACCGGATCGGGATGGACGACCTGCTGAGCAGGGTCACCTCGAGCGCGCGCCCCGCCGTCTAGATCCGGAGTTCGGCCGTGGCCTGAGCCGCCACGCCCGGCGACACCCGCATCGACACCGACGCCGACTCCGGCACGAGCAGGTCGAGGGCGAAGTCCGTCGTCCGTGCATCCTCTGCTGTGAGAGCGCAGCTCAGGATGAGCTCGGAGTCGGCAGCTGCCTGACACGCCCAGGGCCCGAACTGCTGGTCGCGGTGGGCCAGCCACTGGGTGGCACCGGTGATGCGGACCTCGAGGCGCGTGCCCGAGTCTGCTCCTGAGATCGGCAGCAGCACGTGGAACCACGGTCGACCCGCGCCCTCGATGAGCGAACCCGTCGGTCGGCCCAACCGGGCCCGGGAGGGCATCGGCTCAGGACTGGCGGACGGAGTGGACGCCGCCGGCGAGGACACGGCGGTTGCTGCCGGGACGAGGAAGCCACCGGCGGGCTCACGACCTCCGCTGCCGGCGCGAGCGTGGGCACCGCCTCAGCCGTGCGGGCCGCGCTGTGACGTTCGCCGGCGACCGCGGCCGAGGGGCGGTGGCGCTCGGGACCAGCACGTCGGTGGGTGAGACCACGCGCGCGGGGTCGCTCGCGTCCGGCACGGGACCGGTGGGCTGACCCAGCAACCTCAGCGCCACGACGACCCCCGCCGCAACGAGTGCAGCCGCACTCAACGGACGGATCAGGCCACGGCCGGTCGACACCGGCGGGTCGGCCTCCACCCCGGCCCGGTAGGACTCCAGGAACCGAGGTGCCGACACGCCCAAAGCGGCTGCGAAGACCACCCCGGCCACGTTGCGACGCAGCTGGCCCAGGTCGGACAGGGCCTCCCGGCAGTCCTCGCACCCGGTCAGGTGAGCGTCGAGGCGGGCGCGCTCGGCGGGAGTCGCCTGGTCTCGCAGCACGCTGGGAATGAGGTCGCACGCCTCTGCGCATTCGGGCTTCGGCGAGCTGCCCAGATAGGTCGTCACGTAGGCCTGGCGAAGGGCTTCGCGCGCCCGGAAAGCCAACGCGGCCACCGCGTTGGGCTTCAGGCCCAGGACACGTCCGATCTCACTCTGGGTCGCGCCCTCGACCGCGCCGTACCAGAGCACGGTCTGGGCGCGCTGCGGCAGCGACTGGAAGGCTCGCTGCATGATGGTCGCGTCCAGCAGCTGATCGGGCGATCCGGGATCCACCAGGTCGTCCTGGAGTCCTTCGAAGTCGTCGACCGGGACCTGGCGTGAGTCCCGGCGGATGTGGTCGACATGGCGGCGGCGGATCGCGGTCAGCAGGTAGGGGCGGAAGGCGACGTCCGGCCCGCCGCCGGAGCGGATCGCTGCGAAGACGCGCTCGAAGCTCTCCGAGACCAGGTCCTGCGCCAAGGTGGGGCCGGCGATGCTGGTCGCGAAGGCCATGGCCGACCGGTGGTGGCGCCGCCACAGGCCCTCACTGCCGGCGAGGTCGCCGGCGCGGAGCTGGTGATGTACTCGGGGTCGCTGGCGGAGTCGAGGTCTTCGACGACCTCCGGAAGCCCCCTGGGCGTCGGACTCATATAGCTCAAGACGTGCCAAACCGTCGAATCTGACGCAGAGGACGCACATTCGTGGCGATTCAGTCAGTCAAACAGGTCCACAACGACGGAATCAGGACAACCCGTGCACGTCGACCCCGTCGAGCACGTCGTTGGCGGTCGCCCGGTCCTCGGTGCGCACCTGCACCCACAGCCAGCGGTTGGCGGTGACGCGCACCACCCGCTCGACGATCACGCCGGGGCAGTCGGTGTGCCACACCGTCGTCGCTCGCTCCCCACCGACGCCCTTCACGGCCGGCTCCTCGCGACCGCACTCCGGGTGGCCGGGCATCAGGTCGGGCAGCGCGGAGCCCGGCATGAGTCCGGCGAACACGGCCGGCCCGCTGGTGTGAGAGCCGACCTGGACGGCGGGGAACGACGTCGCCTGACCGGGTGGCTGCCAGCCCGAGTCGCCGACGGTGGTCTCCCAGGACCGCGGGACCTCGACCGTGATCGCCCCCTGGGCGTCCTGGACAGTGACCACCGGGTCCTGCGCCCGGACGAACAGAGCAGCCCCCACGGCCGCGGCGGCAGTCAGCACCAGAGCGGCCGCGCCGACGCCCCACCGGAGACGACCAGACGTCCTGCGGGGGGGATCGCTGACGGCCTCGCCCGGAGCCACCGGCTCCTGGGTCGGGCGCGCCCCGACCGCCGTGAGGTCGGGGTCGAGGAGCTGACGGGTGGGCCAGGTCGGGACGGGCCCGCCCGAGGCGGCCGCCGTCAGGGCCTCCAGATAGGCCGAGATGTCGGGCCAGCGGTCCTCTCGCTCGGGTGCGAGGGCCCGGGCGACCACCGCCTCGAACCCGCTCGGATAGGGCGTCTGGGGGGTCCCCATCGGCGGCACAGGAGGGGGGACGCCCGCAGCCGCCAGGCTCGCGTGCTCGTGGGGTGGGCGGCCCGTCAGCACGAGGTAGGTCAGCGCACCCAGGGAGTATTGATCGGCCCGCGCGTCCAATGCCGAGCCCAGGGCCTGCTCTGGGGCGATGTAGCTCGGGGTGCCGGCGATCATGGTCAGCCGCGAGGACATGTCGAGTGACTTGCCGAGACCCAGGTCGCCCAGCATCGCGCGCACCTCCGCCGAACCATCGGAGTCGTCGGTGCGGAACAGCACGTTCTGCGGCTTCACGTCACGGTGCAGGATCCCTCGACGGTGCAGCGCACTGAGCCCGAGACCGACCTGCCGGATGATCGCGATGCCCTGCTCGGCCGCCAACGGGCCCCGTGCCAGCCGATCGGCGAGGGTGCCCTGGTCGGCGTACGTCATCACCAGATAGGGGCGGCCGTCCTCGAGCTCCCCGGCATCGTGCACCCCCACGACGTAGGGCGAGTCGACCTTGCGCAGATAGCGCCCCTCCTCGACGAAGCGGCGGCGGACATGGGAGTCCTCGGTCCAGTTGTCGGCCAGGACCTTGATCGCCACGGGCGAGTCGAGCTGCTCGTCGTAGGCCAGCCAGACCGTCGCGAAACCACCGGATCCGATGCGCCGACGTACGGCGTAGCGACCGAGACGCGCAGGAAGGGACACCCCTGCATTATGTTGCAGAGGAGGAACGGGGGGACGACCGCATGACCGGCAATGACCAGACACCGACACCAGACGAGATCGACGCACTCGCCATCGCGGCCCGAGAGGGCGACGCGCAGGCTCTCGAGGACGTGATCCGCCTGCTTCGTCCGCGGGTGCTCAACATCTGCCGTGGAGTGCTCCCCTACAACCCCGATGCCGAGGATGCCTGTCAGGAGGCGCTGATCAACATCAGTGCCAAGATCGGCTCGTTCCGCGGGACCAGCCGGTTCACCACCTGGGTGCACGCCGTGGCCGTGAACAGCGCCCGATCGACGTATCGTCGGATGAAGAACCAGGCGTACGCGACGGACGACGTGTTCCTCGAACGCCCCGACCCACGGACCACCAGCGTGATCGCCGGCACCCGACTCGACCTCCTGGAGGCGATGGACATCCTCGAGCGGGACCACCCCACCTTCGTGACGCCGCTGTTGCTGCGCGACGTCTACGGGCTGTCCTACGAGGAGATCGCGGCCGAGACCGCCGCCCCACTGGGCACCGTCAAGTCCCGCGTCCATGACGGCAGACGGCTGGTGCGTCCCCTGCTGCGGGTGACGGAATGAGCCACCTCCACCTGCGCACGCTCGAGCCGCGCGACCATGGCTTCGTGATCGAGCTCAACCGGCTCCACGTGCACCTCACCGCACCGATGGAGGAGCCGCGGATGCTGGAGCTCCTGGAGTGGACCGACCGGGCCGTGGTCATCGAGGTCGACGACACCCCGGCGGGGTTCGTGTTCACGTTCCCGGCGCACACTCCCTATGACTCGGCGAGCTATCGCGAGCTGTGCCGACGCTTCCAGCACTTCACCTACCTCGACCGGATCGTCATCGACGACGCCTTCCAGCGCCGAGGCCTCGGCAGCCTGGTCTACGACGAGATCGAGGCCTCCGCCGACACCCGGGTGGTGCTCGAGGTCAACATCGACCCACCCAACGAGCCGTCGCTGGCCTTCCACCGGGGCCGTGGCTACGTCGGCGTCGGCGAGTTCGGACCCGATGACCACCGGGTGCTGCAGATGTCGAAGGAGCTGAGGTGAGGCGGCGCTGGATCGCGCTGGTCGTCGTCCTGCTGGTCGTGGTCGCTTTCGTGACCCTCCGGGTCCTGGACTCCGGCCGGTCCTCGCCCCGTGAACCCGCATCAGGGGCGTCCGCGGCCGTCGGTGAGCCCCGAAGCGGGCCGGCGTACGACGCCGCGCTCGATCCGGCGCTCAGCACGCCGCTCGAGGACAGCTACTACCCCGACCAGGGCGATCCCGGGATCGACACCCTGCACTACGCTCTCGACCTCGGCTGGGACCCGGACTCCTCGGTGCTGACCGGCGTCGCCGACATCACCCTGCGCGGCACCACCAGCAGCGACACGTTCCAGCTCGACCTCCTGGACGCACTGAAGGTCTCCTCGGTCACCGTCGACGGCGAGGACGCGACCTACTCCCAGGCCGAAGACCATCTCGTCGTCGACCGGCCCCTCGCCCAGGACGACCGCGTCACCGTCCGCGTGTCGTACGCCGGGACCCCGGCCCCGGTGCCCGCTCCGACGACCCGGTCCGACTTCAGCACGACGGGTCTGACCGTGACCGGCGACGGTGAGATCTGGACCATGCAGGAGCCGTTCGGGGCGTTCACCTGGTACCCCGTCAACGACCAGCCGGCCGACAAGGCGCTCTACGACTTCACCCTCCGCGCTCCCCGCGCCTGGGTGGGGGTGGCGAACGGCGAGCTCACCTCGCGCCGCATCCGGGGCGGCCACACCATCACCCGGTGGCACCTCGCCCAGCCGGCTGCCTCCTACCTCACCACCCTGGCGGTGGGCGACTTCGTGCACACCGAGGACACCTCGCCCAGTGGAGTGCCGATCAGCTACTGGACCCACCGGGGCGCTGCGAGGGACCTGCGTGCGCTTCGGGTCACGCCCGAGGTGATGGCCTGGAACGAGGCGCGCCTGGGCCCCTACCCGTTCGACTCGCTCGGCATCCTGGTCGTCGACTCGGAGTCCGGGATGGAGACCCAGACCATGATCACGCTCGGCGACACGGAGTACACCCTGTCGCCGGCCGTCATCGAGCACGAGCTGACCCACCAGTGGTATGGCGACCTCGTCACCCCCACCGACTGGCGCGACGTGTGGATGAACGAGGGCATGACGATGTTCATCCAGGGCGTCTACGAGGCCGACCAGGAGGGCATCAGCATCGACCGGAAGATGTCCCAGTGGGCGCCCTACGAGCGTCAGGTCCGGGCCCAGTCCGGGCCACCTGGCGCCTACGACGCCGGTGAGTTCGGCGAGGGGAACGTCTACTACGGCCCGGCCCTGATGTGGAACGAGCTGCGACACCGGCTGGGCGACGCGGCGTTCTGGAGGATGGTGCGCGCCTGGCCCGCCGTCCACGCCGACGGCAACGCGACCCGGGAAGAGTACTTCGACTGGCTCGAGGAGGAGACCGGGCTCGAGCTGAGCTCGTTCCTCGACGACTGGATCATGGGCACCAGCACCCCCACTGACAAGATGGCCCCATGACTCCCACCGCTGTCGTGACCGGGGCCAGCAGCGGCATCGGCGCCGCCACCGCCCGCCGACTGGCCGCCGACGGATTCGAGGTCGTCTGCGTTGCTCGGCGTGAGGACCGGCTGGCTGCCCTGGCCGAGGAGATCGGTGGGCGCTACGTCGTGTGCGACACCACCGACCCCGCCAGCGTGGCAGGGCTCGCCGCGCAGGTGGGCCCCTCCCTCGACGTCCTGGTCAACAACGCCGGCGGCGCGCTGGGGGCGGACCCGGTCGCGCAGTCGTCGGTGGCCGACTGGAAGTCCATGTACGACGTCAACGTCATCGGCACCCTGCAGGTCACCCAGGCGCTCCTGCCGGCCCTGGTCGCCAGTGGCGACGGCCTTCTGGTCAACATCACCTCGACCGCGGCGCACGAGGCCTACGTCGGGGGCAGCGGCTACACGGTCACCAAGGCCGGTGTCTCCGTGCTGACCCGGACCCTGCGTCAGGAGCTGCTGGGCCAACCGGTCCGGATCACCGAGCTCGCACCGGGCATGGTGGCCACCGAGGAGTTCGGACTGCGCCGCTTCGGGGGCGACCAGTCCCGCCGCGATGCGACGTACGCCGGCGTACCCGGCCCGCTGTCGGCGTCCGACGTCGCCGACACCGTGGGGTGGATCGCCGGCCTGCCGTGGCACATGAACATCGACCTGCTCGTGCTCAAACCCCGCGACCAAGCAAGCCAGACCCAGATCAACCGCACCCAGGCGTAGGTCACACTGGTCGGGTGATGAGCGTGCACCTCGCCCGGGCCCTGCGTGAGGCAGGCGTCGACTGGGCGCCCGTCAACGGCGATCGGTTCGTGGTCGAGGACCACGATCTCGACGACACCGTCTTCGTGCTCAGCGACATGGTGATCGAGGTCCGCGAGACCCCCACCGGCCCGCTCCTGGCCTTCAACGGCACCACCGAGTGGGCACTGGACAGCCTCGAGGCCGACGCAGCCGTCTGGCTGCCGCGCGAGGACCAGATGCGCGAGCTGCTGGGCGACCGGTTCGTCTCGCTGGAGACCGTGGGCGGCGCCAGTGTGCCGGCCGGCTTCGCCGTGACCGTGCTGGTCGGTGGGAGTCCACAGCGCGAGGTCGACGTCGACGCCGAGGCGGCGTACGCCCGCGCCCTGCTGACGGTGCTGGGCTCATGAGGCTGCTCGTGCTCGGCGGCACGGTGTTCCTGTCCCGCGCGGTGGCCGTGGAGGCCCTCGGTCGTGGACACGACGTGACCTGTGCCAGCCGCGGCGCCTCGGGCTCGGTGCCGGAGGGGGTCACAGCCCTGGTCGTCGACCGTTCGCAGAGCGACGGCACGGCCCTGAGAGGCGACTGGGACGCGGTGGTCGACGTCGCCCGCATCCCTTCGTGGGTGCGCAGCGCGGTCACCGCGGTTCCGGACGCGCACTGGGTGTTCGTCTCGACCATCAACGTCTACGCCGACACGACCACCGTCGGCGCCACCCCCGACACGCTCGGACTGATGGAGCCGCTGACCACCGACGAGGACCCGAGCACCGGCTCCGAGGTCTACGGCGCCATGAAGGTCGCCTGCGAGCAGATCGTGCGGTCCGGCGCCGCCTCGGCGATGGTGGTCCGGCCCGGACTGATCGTCGGACCCGGTGATCCCACCGGACGCTTCACCCACTGGCCGCAACGGCTTGCCGACGCCGGCGAGGTGCTGGCCCCGGGCGACCCGGGCGACACGACCCAGGTCATCGACGTGCGTGACCTCGCGGCCTGGATCGTCGACAGCGCGGAGGTACGCCGCGAGGGCGTCTACGACGGCGTCGGACCGGTCGTGGAACGGGGCTCGATGCTGGCGCAGATCGCGGACGGCGTCGGCACTGCGCCCGAGTTCACCTGGGTGGACCAGGAGTTCCTGATCGCTCAGGGGGTGGAGCCGTGGGCCGGCCCGTCGGCGCTGCCGCTGTGGCTTCCGCTCCCGGAGTACGACGGCCTGCTGGCCCATGACCCGACACCGTCGCTGCGAGCCGGGTTGACGACGCGACCGATCGCCGAGACCGCCAGGGACACGTTGGCGTGGCTGCGCAACGGCGGCGGGCCCGCGACCGGCCTCAGCAGGGTGGACGAGGCCCGTGTGCTCCGGGCCTGGCACGAGGCTCGGGGCTGACCCCGATCAGCTCTTGTCGAGCTCGACCGGGCTCTGCCCGCCCGCCTCGTCCTCGCCCGCCTCGGCCTCGGCGACCGCCGCCTCGGGGAGCGGATCGACCGCGAACCCGGCCGCCGAGCCCGAGAGGGTCTGCAGCATCTGACGCACGTTGGACAGCTGGGCATTGATGCTGTCGCGCCGCTGGGACGCGGCAGCGAGCTCGCGGTCGGAGTCGGCCCGGACCCGGTCGGCGGAGGCACGCGCCTCCCGTACGAGCTCGGCAGCGCGGCCCTCGGCCTCCTCCACGATGCGACGAGCCTCGGCCTCGGCGGCCGCCTGCTGGCGTTCGGCGGTCGCCTTGACCTCCTCGACCCTGGCAGCCATCGCGTCGAGCTGGGACTGGGTGGCGGCCTGCTGCTCCTGGAACTCCGCGGTCGTGCGTTCGCGACGCTCAGCCAGCGTGGTCTCGAAGTCCGAGGCAGCCTTGGCGGCATTGGCGCGCTGCTGCTCGTGGATGGCCTCCGCCTCCTGGCGGCGGGCTGCGGCATCCCGCTCCGCCGCGTCGCGCTCGCCATCCGCGGCGCGCTTGGCGTCCGTGACGATGCGGGTGGCCTCGGCGTCGGCATCGCGACGGCGCTGGTCGGCGTACTGGTCCGCCTCGTCGCGGATCAGCAGCGTGGCCTGCTCGGACTCCTTGCGATGTGTCTCGACCTCGGCGCGCACCTGGTCACGCAGCTCGTTGGCCTCGGCGTCGGCCAGGCCCAGGATCTGACCGACCCGGGCACCGAGGTGCTCGAACGTGGCAGGTTGGGCGGTGCTGGCCCCTTGTTCGGCCTTCGCCTCGGCCGCCTGGAGCCTGGCGCGAAGGTCGGCGACGCCCTGCTCGGTCGTCGCGATCCTGGCCTCCAGCTCGGCGACGGTGCGGTCGACCTCGGCCGGCTCGTAGCCACGCATCACGACGCGGAACTGGTGCTCGGGCTGGGTCATGTCTGCTCCTCATGGGGTTCTGCTGTGCCGGTCTCGTCGGGCTGGTGACGGAGCGCCTCGGGCACGGCCAGTGCCTCGATGACTCCGGACAACTGGGTGAGCTCGCTGGTGATCTGCTCACGCCTCGAGCGGAGCGCGGTGACCTCCGCGCGGGCGTCGTCGAGCACCTGGTGTGCCTGGCTGCGCAGCTCGTCCGCCTCGGCCTGGGCACTCGCCAGCCGGCTGGCCGACTCCTCGCGAGAGCGGCGGACGTGCTCGGCTGCCTCCGAGCGCAGCCGGACGACCTCGTCGGCGACGTGCGCCCGCATGGCACTCGCTCCGGCCTCGGCCTCCGCGCTGCGGCGGTCGGCGCGCTCGGTGGTGCGCGCGGCCTGGGCCTCGGCGTCCTCGATGAGGGCACGGCCCTGCGCCTCGGCCTGGTCTCGTCGGTGGACTGCCTCTGCCTCGGCCTGCTCGAGGGCGAGGGTCGCCTGGCTGTGCAGCTCGGCGGCGCGCTGCTCCGCCTCGGCGAGGTCGGCACGGATGCGGTCGTTGGTGCGGTTGACCACCGACTGGATGCGACGCCGGACGTCACCGAGGTGGCGCGCGGCGTCGTCGTGCCCGGTCTGGCGGATCATCTGCGCCTCGGAGTCGGCTGCGGCCAGCAGCGCCTCGACGGTGGTCTGGGTCCAGGCCGTCTCGGCAGCGGCGCGCTGGAGCTCCGCCTCGCTGTCGGCGCGTGCGGTCGCGATCAGGGACTCCGCCGTACGCCGCGCCTCGGCGACCGCGTCGCGGGCCTCCTCCTGGCGGACCGTGATCTCCTTCTCGGCGTTGCGCCAGAGCTCGGCGACCTCGTTCGTGGCGACCTCGCGCATCGCGGCCGCATCGGTGGTGGCCGCCGTCAGGTGCGCCTCGGCGTTGGCCTGGGCACTGTCGACGAGGGCGGCGGCCCGCGCGGCCGACGCGGCGGTGATGCTTGCGGCCTCCTGGCGAGCCGCGTCGAGATGGGTCTCCGCCTCCTGGAGGGCGGCGAGCCGAGCCGCGTCGGCCTCGGCACGTTGACGGTCCGTGTGCTCCTGGGCGGCGCTGCGTTGGGCGGCGAGCTCGGCCTGGAGCTCGTCGAGAAGGCGATCGCGCTGGGCCTCCGCCGAACTCATCAGCAAGGACGCCTGCTCGCTGGCGTCGGAGATGATCGCCTGGGCCTCACCGGCAGCGTCGGCCAGCACGCGGGTGGCGCGGTCGTGCATCCGCTCGGCCGCCGAGTGCTTCTCCGCGACCTCGCCGTGCAGTCGCTGCTGCTCGGCCTCGAGCCGCTGAGCCTCGCTCGTGGCGCGCTCGGCCTCTGCGACCGCCTCCTCGTGCAACTGGTCGGCGATGTCCTGGGCCCGGCGCAGCAGCGAGGCGGCTGACCCCTCCGACGGCATCGCCTCGGCCCCGGTGGGGAGGTTCGACGTGTCGGGCATCCCCCAATTCTCGCAGGTCTGGCGGTCAGGTCAACGCGGTATGCCCGGAATTGTCGAGCGGACACGCCGTGCGCTGCCCGGAAACCCGAACTCCGTGTGTACGCCGGGACTGAACGCGAGGTGGTCCGGGCGCCGATCCGCCAGCTCCGGCAGGCCGACCGAGCCCATCAGCCCGTCGCTGAACTCGACGAGCTCCGCGTCGTGGAGCGGCCAGGTGGGATGGGTGTTGGGGATGTAGAGGGTGCGGCCGAGCCACCGGGTGTGCAGTCCCCAGCGGGCGGACACGAACTCGTCGAGCGGCGTCGACTCGCGCGGTTGACCCACCCGGACGACCACATGGCTGGTCACCGGAGCGCCTCGGCGTCTGAGGCGAGCCTCGTAGGTGTGCTCCAGCCAGGCACCCGAAGGGCGGACGCGATGTCGCATCGCCGCCCACCGGTAGGGCACGTTGAAGGCCACCCGGGCGCCGGCCACCACGACGGAGCGATCGATGTCGAGGCTGAGGAAGACGACCCCGCGGCGACCGGTCGAATCGACGGAGTAGAGCCGCACGTTGGTCTCCAGGAAGGATCCGAGCCACGGCGTGCCACGACCCTGGAGGGGTGCCGCATCGACCATCCGGAACGGGATCAGGCCGACATAGGTGACCCCCTGATGCGTGTCCGGGCGGACTCCACGCGGCATCAGGTGTGCCACCCGCTCGGGTGGCACCGCCCAGTGCAGGAAGGTGAGGTCGCGCCAGTCCTGGTTCATCATCACCCGGCCGGCGAGCGGTGGGGCGACCACACTGACCGGTTCGTCGATCCTCACCCCACCAGCATCGCTCGGAGCACCTAGAACAGCAGCGCGCTCGCCGGATCCTCGAGGATGCCGGCCACGTCGGAGAGGAACCGCGAGCCCTTCTCCCCGTCGATGTGACGGTGGTCGAAGCTCAGCGCGAGCGTCGTCACCTGGCGAACGACGATCTCGTCGTCGACGACCCAGGGCTGCTTCTTGATCGCACCGAAGCACAGGATGGCGGACTCGCCGGGATTGATGATCGGGGTGCCGGCGTCGACACCGAAGACGCCCACGTTGGTGATCGTGAACGTGCCGCCACTCATCTCCGCCGGCTGGGTCTTCCCGTCGCGGGCCGTGGCGGTCAGTGCGCTGAGCGCGTCGGCGAGCTCGAGCAGGGACAGGTCCTGGGCGTCCTTGACGTTGGGAACCACGAGCCCGCGCGGTGTCGCTGCGGCGATGCCCAGGTTGACGTAGTGCTTCAGCACGACCTCCTGGGCCGCCTCGTCCCAGAACGAGTTGATCTCCGGGGTGCGTCGCATCGCGAGCATGATCGCCCGGCTGAGCACCAGCAGCGGCGACACCTTGACGTCCCTGAACTCGCGGCGCCCCTTGAGCCGTTCGACGAGCTCCATCGTCGCCGTGACGTCGATGGTGACCCACTCGGTGACGTGGGGGGCGGTGAACGCGGACGAGACCATGGCGCCGGCCATCATCTTGCGGACACTCCTGATCGGTTCGCGGGTCTCGCGCGCTCCGCTCCCCCGGACCTCATCGGAGCCGGTGGCCGGGGCGACCGACCCCGATGAAGTCGCGGAGGCGGCCTCGACGTCGGCGCGGCTCACGGTGCCGTTCGGGCCGCTGGGCGACAGGGCGGCCAGATCGACTCCGAGCTCCTTGGCGAGCTTGCGGACCGGTGGCTTGGCGAGCGCCCTCACCCCGGTCGGCACCATCGGCTCGGCCGGGTCGTCAGGTGTGCTCGCCGGCACGGCCGGCTCGTCCTCCCCCGAGACCTCGGGGGAGGGCCCGGGCTCGAAGGAGCTCTGCAGCTGCTGCTGGGTGGCGGCAGCGCCCGCGCCGACCGGGCTGCGCCGCACACGGCGCACGGCGCTGCGCTCGGCCTTGTTGCGGCCGACCAGGCTCTCGCCCTCACCGCCGCCGGAGGCGCGCGGGTTGGACAGGTCGATCTCCATCGGAGCTTCGACCGGCTCGATGGCCGCGGACGGGTCTCCGACGGAGATGATCGGGGTGCCGACCTCGACCATCTCTCCCTCGGCCACCCTCAACGCCAGCACCGTGCCGGCGTAGGGCGAGGGCAGCTCGACGAGGGACTTGGCCGTCTCGATCTCGACGATGACGTCGTTGATCTCGATGACGTCGCCGACCTTCACCTTCCACGACACGATCTCGGCCTCGGTGAGGCCCTCGCCCACATCGGGCAGCTTGAACTCAGACATCAGATGCTCCCTGGGCCTAGAAGGCGAGTGATCGGTCGACAGCGTCCAGCACACGGTCGAGGTCGGGGAGGTAGTCCTCCTCGATCCGCGATGGCGGGTACGGCGTGTCGAAGCTGCCGACTCGGAGCACCGGCGCCTCCAGCGAGTAGAAGCACTGCTCGGTGATGCGCGCCGACACCTCCGCTCCCATGCCGAGGTTGACGTGCGCCTCGTGCGCCACGACCGCCCTGCCGGTGCGGCGTACGGACTCGTAGACCGGCCCCAGGTCGAGCGGGGAGAGCGTACGGAGGTCGATGACCTCGAGCGAGCGCCCCTCACCAGCGGCGGCCTCGGCCGCCTTGAGGCAGGTCTTCACCATCGGGCCGTAGGCGAGCACCGTCACGTCGGTCCCGCGCCGCACCACGCGCGAGGCGAAGAGCGGTGCGGGGGTGGCCTGGTCGTCGAGGTCTGCCTTGTCGGCGTGATATTGCCGCTTGGGCTCCAGGAAGATCACCGGGTCGTCCGACGCGATGGCCTGCTGGATCATCCAGTAGCCGTCGACCGGGTTGGAGCACGCCACGACCTTGAGGCCCGGGGTGTGCGCGAACTGGGCCTCCGGAGACTCACTGTGGTGCTCGACGGCACCGATGCCGCCACCGAACGGGATCCGGATCACCATCGGCATCGGGGACCGGCCCCGGCTGCGGAAGTGCATCTTGGCGACCTGGCAGACGATCTGGTCGTAGGCCGGGTAGACGAAGCCGTCGAACTGGATCTCGACCACGGGTCGGTAGCCGCGCAGGGCGAGGCCCACGGCGGTGCCGACGATGCCGGACTCCGCGAGCGGCGAATCGATGACCCGGTCCTCGCCGAAGTCCTTCTGCAGACCGTCGGTGATCCGGAACACCCCACCGAGCTTGCCGACGTCCTCACCCATGACCAGGACCTTGGGGTCGTCTTCCATCGCCTTGCGCAGCCCCATGTTGAGACCCTTGGCGAGCGTTATCCTCTGCGCCATCACACACTCCCCTCGAACGACTCGAGATAGGCCGCGAAGCCGTCCCGCTGCTCGACCAGCTCGTCGGTGATCTCGGCATAGACGTTCTCGAAGATCCCCAGCGGACTCGGGTCGGGCAGCGCCTTGCAGCCCTCCCGGAGTCGATGCCCGAGCGCGTCGGCCTCGTCCTGGACCCCGGCGAGGAACGCCTCGTCGGCCAGCCCGTTCCGGGTCAGGTAGACCTTGACCCGGGCGATCGGATCCTTGAGCTTCCAGTGCTCGACGTCGTCGCTCAGGCGGTAGCGGGTCGGGTCGTCGGTGGTGGTGTGGGCGCCCATCCGGTAGGTGTAGGCCTCCACGAAGGTGGGGCCCTGTCCCTCGCGGGCTCGCTGCAGCGCGGCCTTCGTCACGGCGTACGTCGCGAGCACGTCGTTGCCGTCCACCCGCACGCCGGGGAACCCGAAGCCGAGGGCCCGCTGGTAGAGCGGGATCCGGGTCTGGCGCTCGATGGGCTCCGAGATCGCCCATTGGTTGTTCTGGCAGAAGAACACGACGGGCGCGTTGTAGGACGCGGCGAAGATGAACGCCTCGTTGACGTCGCCCTGGCTGCTGGCGCCGTCGCCGAAGTGGGCGATCACCGCGGCGTCCCGGTCGGGGTCACCGGTGCCGACCGCACCGTCGCGCTGGATGCCCATCGCATAGCCGGTGGCGTGGAGCGCCTGGGCGCCGATCACGATCGTGTAGAGACCGAAGTTGTTGTCCTGGGGATCCCAGGCACCCTGGTCGACGCCACGGAACAGTCCGAGGAGGTCGAGCGGGTCGACCCCGCGGCAGTAGGCCACGCCATGCTCGCGATATGTCGGGAACACGTAGTCCTGGGGCCGCAGGGCCCGTCCCGCGCCGATCTGGGCGGCTTCCTGACCGAGGAGCTGGGCCCAGATGCCGAGCTCGCCGTGGCGCTGCAGGGCGGTGGCCTCGGTGTCGATGCGGCGGGTCAGGACCATGTCGCGGTAGAAGCCGCGGATGGTCTCGGCCTCGTCGACGCCGTCACCGGTGTCGAAGCTGAAGTCCGGGTGCTCCACGCGCTCACCCTCGGGGGTGAGCAGCTGGATCAGCTCCGGTCCGCCGTCCTGCTGAGAGGGACCGAACACCTCGACGAGGTCGGGTCCGAATTCTGACTGATGGCTCACCTGCACTCCTTCGCGTCGCCCGGTGTGCGGGGGTCACCGCCGGCCCGGGTGGGGAACGTGATCGCGGTCGTCGACGAAGGGGTGGTACGCCGGGAGGGCCGCTCGCGGACGGGTGAGGCCGAATGTGATGGCGCCCACATGTTCCGCTTCGGACAAGGTACCCGTGCGGCCGGTCGGGCCGCCAATTGAACCGCTGGCTAGGGTCGCGCCATGAACCCTCGCATCGTCTCGGCCACCGCCACGATCCCGGCCCCACCCGAGGTCGTCTTCGCGATCCTGGCCGACCCACGTCAGCACTCCCGGATCGACGGCTCGGGGTCTCTGCAGGCACTCACCGCCGGACCCGAACGGCTCGAGCGGGGATCGGAGTTCGGCATGGACATGAAGATGTACGGACTGCCCTACAAGATCCGCAACCGGGTCGTGGAGTTCGAGGAGGGCCGCCTGATCGCGTGGCGGCACTTCGGTGGCCACCGCTGGCGCTACGAGCTCTCCCCGGTCGAGGGGGGCACGGCGGTCACGGAGTCGTTCGACTACACGCGCTACAACGCGCTCGCGGCCAAGCTCCTCGAGGCCTTCGGCTATCCCGAGAAGAACCGGCGCGGGATGGAGGAGACGCTGGTGCGCCTCACCGCAGCGGCGCAGGCCGATGCGCCCCGGTGACCTGTGAGTGGACCGGAGGCACAGCATGGGCGCGCCGGACCACCAGTTCATCGATGCGGTTCGCGAGGCGCTGGCGGCTGCCGGAGATCCTGAGCGCGCGCTCAAGCAGCAGGTCTACATGAAGTCGGCCATGCCCTACTTCGGGATCACCTCACCGCAGCTGAACAGCCTGCTGCGACCGATTCTCGCTGCCTACCCGCCATCCGATCGTGACCGCTGGGAGGCGACGGTCCGCACGCTCTGGGACGAGGCCACGCGTCGCGAAGAGCGGTACGCCGCCACGGCCTACGCCCGACACCGGGCGGGCAGGGCCTGGCTCGACCCCGACTCCCTCGACCTGATGCGCCACCTGATCCTCACCGGGGCCTGGTGGGACCACGTCGACGAGGTGGCGACTCATCTGGTCCGGGCCGTGCTCGTCGCACATCGTCGCCCCACCACGCCGGTGATCCGCGAGTGGGCCGGTGACGAGCACCTCTGGCTCCGCCGGGCAGCGGTGATCTGCCAGGTCGGGCTCAGGGACGGGACCGATCTCGACCTGCTGCGAGCGAGCATCGTGGCCAACCTCGGCGACCCGTCCTTCTGGCTGCGCAAAGCCATCGGCTGGGCGCTGCGCGACCAGGCACGCACCAACCCGGAGTGGGTGAGGGCCGAGGTGGAGCGATTCGGTGACGAGCTCTCCGGACTCTCACGGCGCGAGGCGATGAAGCACCTCACCTGATCTCAGCGCCTCAATGCGGGTCGCCGAGGTCCTCATGCTCGCGATGGCTCACCGGCTCGACCTGGAAGGTCGCGTGCCTGACGTCGAAGTGCTCGGCGGTGCAGCCCGCCAGTCGATCCAGGATCTCGCCGACACCCAGGTCGTCGAGCACCTCGTCGGTGACCGTGACATGCGCCGAGAGGCTGGGCATCCCACTGGTGATGGTCCAGGCATGCAGGTCGTGGACGTCGACGACACCCGGCATCTCGCGCAGGTGGCGTCGTACGTCATCGAGGTCCAGCCCGGCGGGGGCGGTCTCCAACAGGATGGCGGCGGAGTCACGCAACAACGACAGCGCGCGGGGCAGGATCAGGGCGGCGATGACGAGCGAGGCGATCGGGTCGGCGCGCTGGAAGCCGGTCAGCAGGATCACCAGCCCCGCGACCACGGCCAGCAGCGACCCCACCAGGTCGGCGAACACCTCGGTGGCGGCGCCACGCAGGTTGAGCGAGCCGGTCTCCGAGCGGTTCAACACCGCGAGAGAGACCGCGTTGGCCACGAGCCCGACCAGTGCGAACCCGATCATCGGCGCCGCGTCGACGGTGCCCGGGTCGGAGAGGCGCCTCACCCCGGCGACCGCGAGGAAGACGCACACACCCAACAGCACGAGGGCGTTGAGGGCGGCAGCAAGGATCTCGGCCCGGTGCCAGCCGAAGGTGGAGCGATCGGTCGCGGGCCGGGTGGCGAGATACGACGCGGCGAGGGCCAGCACGATCGCGCCCGCATCGGTGGCCATGTGACCGGCGTCGGCCAGCAGGGCCAACGAGCCCGCCACGTAGGCACCGACCAGCTCGACGACCAGGACGACGGCCGTGACGGTCAGGACCCACCGCAGCCGGCCACGGTCCTGTGCTCGACCACCGGCGTGCCCCTCGCCGTGCGCCGCGCTGTGATCGTGTCCCATGCCACCAGCCTAGGAGGGCGTGACCGGTTCGACGCAGGGGCGGGTCGTCCAGCACGATGAGCCCGTGCCCGTCCCCGTCGTGCCTGCACGGCCCGCTGCCGCAGCCGGGCTCATCATCGCCGCCCTCATCGTCGTCTACCTCGTGTGGGGCTCCACCTATCTGGCCATCCGAGTGGTGGTCGAGCAGGCGCCGCCGCTGCTGGGCATGGGCAGCCGCTACACGAGCGCGGCGGTGCTGCTGGGCGCGCTGCTCTCGCTGCGGGGGGGCCTGCGGCGGCTCCTGGTCACCCGTCGCCAGCTGGCCGGCTGTGCGTTCCTCGGCCTCATGCTGCCGGTGCTCGGCAACGGCATGGTCTCGGTCGGGGAGAACCTCGGAGCGCCCTCCGGGATCACTGCTCTGCTCATCGCCATCGCGCCGCTGATGATCACCCTCTTCCGGGCCGCCGCCGGGGACCGACCACGGCCCTGGAGCATCCTCGGCGTGCTGCTGGGCCTGGCCGGGCTCGGCTACCTGGTGCTCGCCGGACGCGGCGGCAGCGAGCCCGTGCCGATCCTCGCGGCGGGCATCGTGCTGGTCGCGAGCACCTGCTGGGCGTTCGGCTCCTGGGTGCAACCTCGGCTCCCACTACCCCGTGACGCCTTCGTGATGACAGTCCACGAGATGTGGACCGGCGGAGTGATGCTGATCGTCGTGGGCCTCGTCAGTGGGGAACGCGCGGACCCCGGGGCCTACGACGCCAGGACCTGGCTCGCCTGGGGCTACCTCGTGGTGTTCGGCTCCATGCTCGCCTTCACCGCCTACGTGTGGCTGCTCTCCAACGCGCCCATCTCACTCGTGGCGACCTACGCCTACGTCAACCCGGTGGTGGCCGTCCTGCTGGGGGCACTCATCCTGCAGGAGCCCATCACCCACGCCGTCCTGATCGGCGGCGGGATCATCGTGGCCGCGGTCGCCATCGTCATCTCGGTGGAACGACCACGGCGGCAGACGCCGGTTACGCAGGACTCGGATAGCTAGCCGCCAGCTCGAGCAGGCGGCTGTTCGCCTCGACCTCCCCGATCGAGACCCGTGCCCCGTCGCCGGCGAACGGACGGACCACGATTCCGACGCGATCGGCCGCAGCCGCGAAGTGGGCGGTCCGATCACCCAGGCCCAGCCACACGAAGTTGCCCTGGGCGTCGGGCACCTCCCAGCCGGACGACCGCAGACCACTCACCACGCGGTCACGCTCGAGAACAAGGGCGTCCACGCGCTCGAGGAGTTCCCGCTCGGCCGCCAGGGAGGCGATCGCCGCCGCCTGGGCGACGGTCGAGACACCGAAGGGCAGCGAGACGGCCCGGAGCGCGCCCGCGATGGGGGCGGGACCGACGGCGTACCCGACGCGGAACCCCGCCAGACCGTAGGCCTTGGAGAAGGTCCGGGTGAGGACCACGTTGGAGCGGTCCCGGTAGGTCGCGAGGCCGTCGACCGGGTCGGCCATCCGCACGAACTCGAGGTAGGCCTCGTCCACGACCACCACGACATGCTCGGGCACCGCGGCCAGGAAGGCGTCGAGGGCGGCCTGGGTGACGGCCGGTCCGGTGGGGTTGTTCGGCGTGCACACCAACACCACCTTGGTGCGCTCGGTGACGGCGCCCGCCATCGCAGCGAGGTCGTGCTCGCCGGTGCTCAGGAGCGGCACCTGGACCGAGACGGCACCTCCGGCGGTGACGGCGATCGGATAGGCCTCGAACGAGCGCCAGGCGTAGACGACCTCGTCACCGGGATCGCAGAACGCCTGCACCAGCTGATAGATGAGGCCGACCGAGCCCGTGGCCACGGACAGGTCGCCGGCCGGTACGCCGAGCCGAGCCGACAGGGCGGCGTACAGGTCGGTGCCGGCCATGTCCGGATAGCGGTTCATCCGGCCGACCGCCTCGACGGCGGCGTCGAGCACGCCCGGCAGCGGCGGGTAGGGGTTCTCGTTGGAGGACAGCTTGTAGGTCGTGATGCCTTCACGGGCCGCCGGCGGCTTGCCCGGCACGTACGTCGGGATGCGCAGCACGGTGTCGCGAGGGCGTGGTCCGGTCATGGAGTCCACCTAATCACGAGCCGCGCGCACCAGCGCCGACACCGTGACCGCCACCAGGCCCACCCCGAAGCCGAGCGCCGCCCCGGTCGCGTTGTCGATCACGTCGGTCACGTCGCAGGCGCGGTCGATGCGCGCGAGCTCGAGCTGGACCCACTCGATCCCCGCCGAGTAGCCGACCAGCGCGACCAGGCCGAGCGGCGCCAGCAACCAGCCGCTGCGGCGGAAGGAGACCGCGAGCACGAGCAGCAGTCCCGCCGGCACGAACAGCACCGTGTTGAGCAGACGCTGTCCGCCGTCGAAGACCCAGAAGCCGTCCGGGGCGGGCCCGCCGATGTCCCAGGAGCAGGTGGTGAGCCGCCCCTCCGCCGGGACGACACCGGGCGCTCCGTTGGCGGGCACCAGGGTCACCAGGGCGATCACCACCAACCACCAGAGCAGGCCGGTCCAGACCAGTGCGGCGGGCCAGCCCAGGCGGAAACGCAGCACGGCGGCGGCCAGCGCGAACACCGCGAACGCACCCACGGCCCCCGCGAGCATGACGCCAACACCACCGACCGGGACCACGTGGTGGAGGCTACCGACCGGGCGGGTGCGCGGCACCCGAGTACGCCGAGTAGTCCCGCAGGAGAGCCGTAGTACGTACGGGTCATTTCCCACCATGGGGTCGTTCTGGGGCGATTCCCTAGTGCCGCCTCGACCGCCAGCCGGGAGACTTGGACCTGTTCGAGAGGTCTACCGGAGTTCCTTGGGGGGAATTGTGGCGAGACACCCCATTTGTGCGATTTGTTCTTGCCCCGTTGAGTTCTGCGCCGGTTCGCAGGAAACTCGAAGGTAAAGGACGCGGACCTTCGGGTCCGTCAAGAGGTAGGCGGCGCGACCGGAGTCCTCCCCCCAGCCCCGGCACGGCGCGCCTGCCAAGGAAGAAGGCCGACCCGACAGCCCCTGGCTGCCGGGTCGGCTCTTTCCTCTCGCCGGCACCGCTCAGGCGGTGTGCACCTCGGGGGGGCAGCTGGGAAGATCGCGCCCGATCGTCACGTCGACCGGGTTCGTCAGGCAGCGGATCGAGCCGCCGCCCTTGTGGAACTCCGACACGTCGACCAGGACGACCTCGAAGCCCCACCGCTCCAGCTGGGCCCGGACCCGGGCCGGACAGGCGGGCATCAGGACGGTGGAGCCGATCACGATCGAGTTGGCGCAGAACGTCATCGCCTCGGCCTCGGTGAGCACCAGCGGCTCGGGAACCAGGTCGAGCAGTGCGGCCGCCGTCGCCTCACCGAACGCCGACGGGCACACCATGGCCCGACGCCCGTCAAGGGGGCAGAATGCCAGGTCGAGGTGATACATGCCCGGATGGGTGATCCGGAACCCTCGCACCCGGATGCCGCGGTCGACGGCCAGCATCTTGAGGCCGAGCTCCTCGGTGCGCGGGCCGTAGCCCACCACCAGGGCGTCTCCCCAGGCGAAGGCGTCGCCGGCCTCGAAGTGCGCACCGACCCCCTCACGGCCGACCCACGAGGTCGTGAAGCCGTGCTCTGCGAACCAGGGCTGCGCGCTGAGGGCCTCGCGGCGACGCTCGGCGTAGCGCATGTGACTCAGGACGACGTGGGGCTGACCGTCGGCGCCGACCGTGGCCAGGCCGAGGTTCATGGCATAGACCATGTCCGGGGAGTCACGGCGCTGGCCGATCACCTCGACCGAGCCTCCTGCGACCTCGATCGCGTCCACCAGGGCGTCGAACTGGTCGTTGGCGAGCTGGGGATCGGGCTGGTCGCGCGGGTCCATGAACGGGTTGATGACGTAGTCGACCCGGAAGTGGTCCGGTCGGACCATCACGTAGTCCTTGCCCCACCGCAGCACTCCAGCCCCCTCTCGTGCGTCACTTCGTCGGATTGTCCGACATTCAGACACTCTGATTTTGCGGTCAGGTCGCTGAAAATGCAAGGAGTCGCCACAATGGGCGCATGGCCGCTGCGAACGACTCACCGTTCGAGCGCCTCCGACTTGAGTACACCTCCACCGTCGACCGGGTGGCCGACGAGCTGCGCCGGGCGGTGTTCGAGGGCGAGGTCGGCTCGGGGACGCCGCTGCGCGAGGTGGCACTCGCCGACTCGCTGGGCGTCTCGCGCTCCACGATCCGGGAGGCCCTCGGGCTGCTGGTCGCCGAGGGCATCGCGACCCGGATGCCCAACCGCGGAGTCGCCGTCACCACGCCGGACCCCGACTCCATCGCAGATGTGTGCCGGGCTCGCGCGGTTCTCGAGGTCCAAGGAGTGCGACACTGGGGCAGCGCCTCGGAACCCGCGCGCGATGCGGTCCGCACCGCGCTGGTGGACTACACCGCGGCCGTGCAGGACGGGGCGTCCTACCAGAGCCTCAACGAGAAGCACCTGTCCCTGCACCTCGCGCTGGTGGCCCTCATCGAGTCGCCACGACTGTCTGCCATGGCCGAGACCCTCTACGCCGAGCTCAGGCTGGCGCTGGCTCAGATCGACCGGATCCGGCGCAACGCCCATGACCAGGCCGGCACCCACGGCAGGCTGCTCAGACTGCTCGAGCGCGGTGACCTGGAGGCCGCCGCCGAGGACATCGAGCAACATCTGAGCGAGGCCGAGGGCGCGATCCTCGAAGCACTCGCCCTCCCGCCCATCACCTGAGGCCCTACGCTGGGTGACGTGAGATTCCTGACCTGGCTACTGACCAATGCGGCAGCCCTCGCGGTGGCCACCTGGCTGATCGGCGGAATCCGTCTCGACGGGAAGGACTGGCAGGACAAGATCGTGCCGCTGCTCCTGGTGGCCCTCATCCTCGGACTCGTCACGATGTTCGTCGAACCGGTCGTCAAGCTGCTCTCGCTCCCGTTCATCATCCTGACCATCGGGCTGTTCCTGTTCGTGATCAACGCCCTGATGCTGCTGCTCACCTCGAAGATCGCCGACGCGTTCGACATCGGCTTCCACGTGAGCGGCTTCTGGCCCGCGCTGTGGGGCTCGATCGTGGTCACCCTCGTCACCGGCTTCATCGACATCGCGGTCCTCGAGGACCACTGATGGAGGACGACTGATGGAGCTGCCGACCCAGCGGATCCCCGGGCCATACCGGATCGCGGTCGTGTGCCTCGGCAACATCTGTCGTTCCCCGATGGCCGAGGTGGTCCTGCGCGCCCACCTCGAACGGGCCGGGCTGGGGCAGGCGGTCACCGTCGACAGCTCCGGCACCGGCGGCTGGCACGTCGGCGGTCCCATGGACTCCCGTGCGGCAGCGACGCTGACCCAGCACGGGTACGACGCGAGCCGGCACACCGCTGCCCAGTTCACCCGCGGGGACATCGACGAGCACGACCTGGTGCTGGCCATGGATGCCGCCAACGCCTCCGACCTGCGCGCGCTCGGGGTGGGTGAGCGGCTCAGGCTCTTCCGCGACTTCGATCCGGACGCCACCGGGGCGGGCGACAGAGACGTCCCGGACCCCTACTACGGCGGTGCCGACGGCTTCCTCGCCGTGCTGGCCATGGTCGAGCGCACCTCGGACGCCTTGGTGAGCGCGCTCAAGGGCCGGCCGTGACCCGGCAGCCGGCACTGGCCCGGCGCGCCGAGGAACTGCTGGGCTCCTCGGTCATCGCCACCGCCCCGGTCGCCGGCGGCGACATCTGCACAGCCAATCGCCTTCGACTCAACGACGGCCGCACGGTGCTGATGAAGACCCACCCCCACCCGCCGGACGGCTTCTTCGCCTCCGAGGCGCGCGGGCTCGACTGGCTGCGCGTGGACGGCGGCGTCCCCGTGCCGAAGGTGCTCGCCGTCGATCACGACTGTCTGATCCTGCCCTGGATCGAGCCCGGCAAGGTCTCCAACGAGACCGCCGCCGCCTTCGGGCGTGCTCTGTCGGTCACCCATGCCGCCGCACCGACGGCGTACGGCCTGGAGCGGGACGGCTTCATCGGCCGGCTCCCCCTGCCCAACGCGAGCGCCGAGACGTGGCCGGACTTCTACGCGACCCGCCGGGTGCTCCCTTACCTGAAGCTCGCGCGCGATCGCGGCCACATCGCCCCGGCGCACGCGACCGCCGTCGAGGCCGTGATCAGCCGCTTCACCGATCTCCTCCCCGACGAGGGCCCGGCACGCCTGCACGGAGACCTGTGGAACGGGAACGTGCTGTGGGGCCACGACGCCCAGATCTGGCTGATCGATCCGGCCGCGTACGCCGGTCACCGTGAGGTCGACCTGGCGATGCTCGCCCTGTTCGGGATGCCCAACCTGCCCCGGGTGCTCGACTCCTACCAGGAGGCCTTCGCGCTCACCGAGGGCTGGGAGGACCGCGTCGGCATCTACCAGCTGTTCCCGCTGCTGGTGCACGCCGCCATGTTCGGCGGCACCTACGGCGCCCGGGCCGCCGAGGTGGCCACCCGGCACTAGCGGGGCGCGCGGCCTCTTTTCTCAGCACCGACTCAGGCCGGACTGGCACAGTGGAGCGGTGAACGCATCCTCGTCTGGCGCCGCGAAGCCGCGCGTCCTGGTCGTCGACGACGACCGCGCAGTGCGCGAGTCGCTGCGCCGCTCCCTCGAGTTCAACGGCTACGACGTCGCCCTCGCCGAGGACGGCGCCCAGGCACTGGCCGGAATCGCGTCCGGTTCCGGGGCCAATCATCCCGACGTCGTGATCATGGACGTGATGATGCCTCGGCTCGACGGGCTGGAGACCACCCGGGCCCTGCGCGCCGCCGGCAACGACGTCCCGATCCTCGTGCTCACCGCCCGCGACGCGGTGGGAGACCGCGTCGAGGGCCTCGACGCCGGCGCGGACGACTACCTGACCAAGCCGTTCGCCCTGCAGGAGCTCCTGGCCCGCCTGCGAGCGCTGCTGCGGCGCGTCGTACCCCACGAGGACGACACCGACGAGAAGCTGACCTTCTCCGACCTGACCCTGGATCTGGCGTCGCGCGAAGTGAAACGGGGTGAGCGTTCCATCGAGCTGACCCGCACCGAGTTCACGCTGTTGGAGATGTTCATGCGGCGACCCAAGCGGGTGCTGGAGCGCTCCTTCATCCTGGAGGAGGTCTGGGGCTATGACTTCCCGACGACCGCCAACTCGCTGGAGGTCTACGTCGGCTACCTGCGCCGCAAGACCGAGGCCGAGGACGAGTCACGGCTGCTGCACACGGTCCGCGGGGTCGGCTACGTCCTGAAGGAGTCATGACCGCACCGCAGTGGCTCGGCACCCGCTGGCACTACCGCCGGTCGCTGGCGAGCCGCGTCACCCTGCTCACCACGATGGCCGTCGGACTGTCAGTCGCCTTCGTGGCCCTGGGCGCCTACCTCACGGTCCGGATGCAGACCCAGTCGACGCTCGACTCCTCCCTGGTGGTCCGCGCCGAGACCGCAGCGAAGCAGAGCGCGTTCACGATCACGACCAACACCGGCGCAGTGTTCAACGCCGCCGCACTCGGAGCGAACGCCGGTGACGTGCGGATCGTCATCATCGACAGCAACGGGGACGCGCAGGGGCTGGGACCGGGCCCCGACATCCAGCCCGGGGCTCCGGACTTCGCCGTCCTCGAGCGCCACGCCGGGCAGGCCTTCCGCACAGTGCTCGTCGACGGGCTGCACTACCGGGTCGTGACCGTGCCCACCGACAGCGGGGGCGCCCTGATGCTGGCCCAGTCGTTGGAGTCCCAGGACCAGGTGCTGGGCCGACTCGGTCTGGTGATGCTCCTGTTCGGCCTCGCGGGCATGATCGCCGCCGGGCTGGCAGGCTGGGCCGTGGCCCGCAACGGGCTCCGGCCGGTGCGCCTGCTCACCGAATCGGTCGAGGAGATCGCCCGGACCGAGCGACTCACCTCCCTGCCGGTGGACGGCGACGACGAGGTCGCCAGACTCGCCAGCGCATTCAACTCGCTGGTCTCCAGCGTCGACGCCTCCCGCAACCGGCAGCGACAGCTGGTGGCGGATGCCGGGCACGAGCTCCGCACCCCGTTGACCTCCCTGCGCACCAACCTCGACCTGCTCGCCCAGGCGGATGGGGCGGGCGGCCTGCCCCCGGAGGCCCGCCGCGAGCTGCTCGGCGACGTGCGCGCCCAGATCGAGGAGCTCACCACGTTGATCGGTGACCTCATCGAGCTGGCCAGGGAGGCGCCCACCGCACCCGTCGTCGAGCGCGTCGATCTCGCCGAGGTGGTGGAGAGGGCGATCGGGCGCGTGCGCCTGCGCGCACCCGGCGTTCGCTTCGAGACCCAGCTGGCCCGCTGGGTGGTGCAGGGCGAGTCCTCCGCCCTCGAGCGCGCCGTGACCAACCTGCTCGACAACGCCGCGAAGTGGAGCCCGCCTGAGGGACAGGTCACCGTCCGCCTCAGCGACGGCGTACTCTCGGTCGCCGATCAGGGCCCGGGCATCTCCGAGACGGACCTCCCCCACATCTTCGACCGCTTCTACCGCTCCACCGAGTCCCGCGCGATGCCCGGCTCCGGACTCGGTCTCTCGATCGTGCGGCAGGTGGCCGAGCGCCACGGTGGCCTCGCGAGAGCCACCAGCGGCCCCGACGGCGGAGCACTGGTGACCTTGAAGATCCCCGGCGCGACCAGCTGACCTGGCCGCATACTGTTGCGGTGAAACGGCTGCTGATGATCCTCCTCCTGCTCGTGGCGCTGCCCGTGCTCGCAGGGGGCGCCTACGTGATCAACGCACGGGCCAGCAATCCTCGCGACGAGGACGCGTTCATCCGACGCCTCGGCAGCCAGTTCGTATCGGGGGGATGCAATGACAAGACCAAGGCCTGCCGCACCTGGGACTCGACCTTCGAGGCGGTCGACGACGCCTTCCTCATCGCTGAGGGCGACAAGGCCTGTGCCTGGTTGGAGCAGCAGCCCTATCCGTGGTGGCGCCGGGGCGACGAGTTCTCCTTCGAGGGTCTGATCAGCCGATACGGGAAGGAGAATCCGATCAACCGGAGCGACTGGACGCAGGGACGCCTGCGCATCGAGCTCCGCCGCGTCGTGGTGGCCCGCGCCTGGAACGACCTGTGCGGTGCCGAGTGGAACCTGAGGGAGCCGAAGAACCCGTTCAACAAGCCACCGGCCGACTGATGCGGCTCAGCTCGGATCGTCGAAGATCCGCAGCAGCCGCTCGGACTTCCAGCGCGACTCGGCGTACTCCTCCTCGACGTCGGAGCGGACCGTGATCCCACCACCCGTGCCGAGGCGGTAGCGCCACCCGTCGACCGAGGGGGCGGCCACCAGGGAGCGGATGACGACGCCGAGGTCGGCTCGTCCGTCGCCCGAGATCCACCCGAACGCGCCCGAGTAGACACCGCGGGAGGTGGTCTCGACCTCCTCGATGATGTGCATCGTGCGCAGCTTGGGGGCGCCTGTCATCGAGCCGGCGGGGAAGAGCGAACGGAGTGCCGCGACCGTGGTGACGTCCTCACGCAGGCGACCCCTGACCGTCGACACGAGCTGGTGCACGGACTCGTAGGACTCCACCTCCATCAGCGCCGGCACACTGACCGAACCGGGCTCGCAGACCACGGCGAGGTCGTTGCGCAGCAGGTCGACGATCATCAGGTTCTCGGAGCGGATCTTCGGATCGCTCGCGAGGTGGTCGCGCAGCTCCGCGTCCTCCTCGGGAGTGCTGCCCCGGGGCGTGGTGCCCTTGATCGGCTTCGTCTCGATCGTCCGGGTGCGGTCTATCGCGGCGTACCTCTCGGGCGAGGAGCTGAGCAGCCGGGTGTGGCCGTGCTGGAGGAAGCCGGCGTACGGCGCCGGGTTGAGCTCGCGCAGGCGGAGATAGGCGTCGATCGGGTCGAGGGTGCTCTCCACCTCGACCCGGTAGGTGAGGTTGACCTCGTAGGAGTTGCCGGCCAGCAGCTCCTGCTGGACCTGGTCGAACGCCCTGCGATAGTCGGCCGGGGCACTCAGGGATGCCGACGGCCCGGGGGCGCGTCTGCCCGCCGGGAGCTCCTCGTGATCGAACACCTCCACGTGGCGGGCCCGCATCCACACCGCCGTCGGTGCCAGGTCCTCGGTGTCCACCCCGGCCGGGAGGTCGGCCCGCGAGGCGTAGCCGAAGTAGCCGACCCAGTGCACGTCGGAGTCGTCGCCCTCCATCTCGGTCTCGAGGACATCGAAGATGTCGAAGATGTCGTTGCCGACCGCAACGCTGGAGCCCTGCGCGTGGCGGAACACCTTGCCGTCGACCAGCGACAGGGACACGTCGTCATCCTCCAGCCAACCGACGAGGGAGCGCCGCCCCGACCAGTCCAGCCCACCCCCACCATCGAGCCAGAAGCAGCGCTCGTGCACGGAGGCCAGGGCCCGGAAGCGTTCCTCGACACTCATCGCAGGAAGTTTGCCATCAACGCCTCGCCATGCTCGGACAGAATCGACTCAGGGTGGAACTGAACGCCTTCGAGGGGACGGGTGCGGTGCCGCACCCCCATCACCACCCGAGGCCCCCCGCCCGGGCCGGCACAGGTGGCCGAGACCTCGAGGCAGTCGGGCAGACGTACGGCCTGCAGCGAGTGGTAGCGCACGGCCTTGAACTCCTGCGGCAGCCCCTCGAAGACCCCCTTGCCGTCATGCTCGATCAGGGCCACCTCACCATGGGCGGGCGCGGCGCGCTCGACCGTGCCCCCGAACGCGGTGACCAGGCCCTGCAGGCCGAGGCAGACGCCCAGCACCGGCCGGTCACCGTCCACCAGGAGCGCCCGGCCGACCGAGAAGTCGCGGGGCTCCGAGGGATGTCCGGGCCCCGGGGACAGCACGATGTGCTGGAACCTGAGGAGGAAGTCGAGCGTTGTCTCGTCGTGCTGGACCACGGTCGGCGGCACCCCGGTGACCGCGGCGATGAGGTGCACGAGGTTCCACGTGTAGGAGTCGTAGTGGTCGACGACCACGACCTTGGGGGAGCCCACATCGCTCAACCTAATGGACTGCGGGCCGCCGAGGGCGGCCCGCAGGTCATTGGGATCTCGAACTCCCCCGTCTGAGCTCGCTATCACTTGCTACGACGCGACGGCCGTGGGTTTGGTTGCCCCTCCAAAGACCACATTTTCAAGCGACATTCCGCCCACGGGTCGGGGCGAGGTCAGACGGGACGGAGCAGGTCGGCCACGAGGCCATGAAGCAGGTCATAGCCGTGCTCGGTGAGGATCGACTCGGCATGGAACTGGATGCCTCTGAAGTGGGGGCCCCGCAGCACGTGGATGTCACCGGTGGCCTCGTCGGCGTCCACCTCGAGTCCCGCCGGAAGGTCGCTGAGATCGGAGCGCACCCTGCCGACGAAGGTGTTGTAGAAGCCCACGCGCTCGGTGCGCCCCTCGAACGGGATGGCCGACTGGGTGCCCTGGAACACGATGTCCTTGAACGCCAGCGGGATCCCGAGCTCGTGACACAGGGCCTGATGACCGAGGCAGACCGCGAGGAACGGCTGCTCGCGCGCGAGCAGCCCGGTCACGGCCGCCCGGATCCGGGCCATCTTGGGATCGTCGTCGTCGCGCGGGTCACCCGGCCCGGGACCGAGGATCACCAGATCGAAGCCATCGAGAGCGCCGGGCGTGTAGTCCTCGTGGCGCACCACCTCGCTGCTCAGGCCCAGGACACCGAGCACGTGCCGGAGCATGTTCACGAAGTCGTCCTCGCCATCGAGGATGACCACCGACCTGCCGGCCAGATGGGCGTCGGGCGGGGCGCCGGCCTGGTCGGTCAGCCAGAACCGGCTCAGCTTCTGGTTGCGCTCGTTGAGGGCCAGCAACACGTCCTCGTCGCGCGTCAGCAGCGCCGTACCCTCGGCCGGCGCGAGCGCCGGGGGGACCAGACCGAAAGCCGACAGGATGCCGCCGGCCTTGGCGTGGGTCTCGGCGACCTCGTAGGCGGCCTCGGAGTCGCGCACCAGCGTGGCGCCTGCGGTGACCTTGAGCCGGCCGGCCAGGTCGACATCGGCGGTGCGGATCACGATGGGGCTGTCCGCGGTCGGCGCGCCGTCGGGGTCACGACCGAGCAGCGCCAGCGCCGAGCCGTAGTAGCCACGCCCCTCGGTCTCGTACTGCTTGATCAGACGGCACGCGTTCTCCACCGGGCTGCCGGTGACCGTGGCAGCGAACATCGTGTCGCGCAGGATCTCACGCACGTCGCGGTGGCTTCGGCCGGCCAGGAGATATTCGGTGTGCACGAGATGGGTCATCGGCTTGAGGAACGGTCCGAGCACCTGGCCGCCCTCGTGGCAGAGGTCGCACATCATCTTGAGCTCCTCGTCGACCACCATGAAGAGCTCGTAGATCTCCTTGGGGTCCCGCAGGAAGTCGAGCAGCTGCTGCTTGGTGTCGCCGTCCTTCGGGACCCGGAACGTGCCGGAGATCGGGTTCATCCGGACATCGCCGCCACGCACGCTCACATGACGCTCAGGACTGGCGCCGATCAGGTAGCGGTCACCGGTGAAGAAGCAGAACGTCCAGTAGGCGCCACGCTCGCGGGCCAGCAGACGGCGGAAGACGCTCAGCGCCTTGTCGGCACCCCAGTCGGCCACCACCGCCCGGTAGTGCCGGCCGACGACGAGGTTGGCCCCCTCGCCGTTGCCGATCTCGTCACGGATGATCGCCTCGACGACCTCGGCGTAGTCCTCGTCGTCGGTCTCGAAGCCCCCTCGGTCGGTGAAGTCGACGGCCACGTCGCCCAGGGCGTCCAGCGCGTCGCCCAGCGGCACCTCGACCTCGACGTCGAGGTCGACCACGACGAGCGGCGTACCGTCGTCGTGGGCTGCGAACCCGCGCTCCGCGACCTGCCGGAACGGGATGGCGAGGAGCCTGTCGAAGCGACGCCCGGTGGCCGGCACGCCCTCCTCGAGGGGTATGTCGAGCAGACTGTCCGCGTGCGTCGGCCGCCCGCCGAGAAGCGTGACCGTCTCGGAGTCCTGGAGCCGGATCGCCGCCCAGGCCTGGTGCCCCTGGATCGCCTCGATCGCGGCCCGGGCACTCGTCTGCGTCATGCGCTCAACCCTAAGGCTCGCCGACCTGTCGCAGATGTACGTCCCAAAGCCATCGACCCGTCGCGGATGTGCACGATCCGATGTACATCTGCGACAGGTCGATGATCAGGTGAGCGTGGTGAGGAGCTGGGTGGCCCGGGTGAGGACGACGTAGAGCGTCGCGCGTCCGGTCGCCGACTCGTCCTCGATCTCCTGCGGACGAACGACGACGATGCCGTCGAACTCCAGGCCCTTGGTGTCCAGGCCGGTCAGGACGACGATCCGGTCGTCACCCGAGGGTGCCACCGCCGAGTCGACGGAGGCCGCGGCCGAGGCGGCGTCGCCGGCGAACTCCGGCCAGGACGCCAGCCAGCCGTTGACCTCGGAGCGACGGGCCACCGGAACCACGACGCCGACGGTGCCTGCGACCTCCGAGGAGATCCGGCCGACCTCGGCGCGCACGGCGGACTCCAGATCGTCCACGTCGAGAACGATGCGCGGAGGGACGCCGGTCGAGCGGACTGCCGTGGGCAGGTCGGCGTCGAGCCCCACACGGGAGGCGTAGTCGGCGGCATGGGCGTAGATCTCCGACGAGTTGCGGTAGTTGGTCGACAGGTGGAACTCGTGCAGCGCCTTGCCCTCGAGCGCCTCACTGCGAGCGGTCGAGGACTCCTCGGGCACCGGCCACGAGGACTGGGCCGGGTCGCCGACGATCGTCCACGAGGCGTTGCGCCCGCGGCGCCCGACCATCCGCCACTGCATCGGCGTGAGGTCCTGGGCCTCGTCGATGAGCACATGGGCGAACGGGTCGTCCTCGATCCGGTGAGACGGCGGGGTCCAGGCGCGGCCAGTGGGGGCGTACTCACGCTCGGAGGCCGTCGTGAGCTCCTGCAGGTCCACCCCGCCCTCCAGCACCGCAGGGATGTCGTCGCGCTCGTCCGGCGACTGCTGCGGGATGTCGCCCAGGGCGTAGCGCAGCTCGTCGAGCAACGGGATGTCCTCGATGGAGAGGTCGGCCGGCTGCCCCCACGACTTGAGCAGCAGCCGCTGGTCCTCCGCGGAGACGACGCCGTCACCCACCCGGGCCAGGAACTCGGGGTCGGTGAGCCAGGCGAACACCTGGGGCGCGTCGAGGGGCGGCCACCAGGCGACGGCGAACTCGACGAAGTCGGCGTCCGAGAGCACCTCGTCGTCGAAGGCCTCACGACCGCGCTCACGGCCACGCTCACCGCGGACCTGACGCCACATGGCGTCGAGCAGGGTCGGGGCGACCCGGGTGAGCTGGCGGTTGCGGACGCCTTGGCCCAGCAGGCTGCGGCGCAACCTGCCCAGCAGCCCACGGTCGAGCACGATGACCTCGTCGCGCCAGAAGATCCGGAAGTGGTCGGGGCCGCCCGGCACGGCCTGGCGAGCGGTCCGGCGCATCAGCTCCGCCATCCGCGCCGAGCCCTTGACGTCGGCGACGCGGGGCTCGTCGTGCCGGGTGGCGCGGACCCCGTCGACGACCTCGCCCAGGGAGCGCAGCGCGACGGCCGTCTCGCCCAACGACGGCAGCACCCTCTGGATGTAGCGCATGAACACGCCCGAGGGGCCGACGATGAGGACTCCCCCCGACTCGTAGCGCCGGCGGTCGGTGTAGAGCAGGTAGGCAGCGCGGTGCAGCGCCACCACGGTCTTGCCGGTGCCCGGGCCGCCGGTGATGAGGGTCGCGCCCCGCGAGGGAGCGCGGATGGCCTTGTCCTGCTCGGCCTGGATCGTGGCGACGATCGAGTGCATGGACCGGTCGCGGGCCCGCGACAGCTGGGCCATCAGCGCGCCCTCGCCGACGATCGGCAGATCGGTGTCGATGCTGGGGTCGAGGAGCTCATCCTCGACCCCGGTCACCGACGGGCCGACGCACCGCAGCACGCGCCGTCGTACGACGCGCTGGGGCTCGGCGGCCGTGGCCTGGTAGAACACCGCGGCAGCCGGCGCACGCCAGTCGATCAGCATCGAGTCGCGATCGTCGTCACGCAGGCCGATCCGCCCGATGTAGCGGGGCTCCGCGTCGAAGTCGGGGTCGAGATCGAGCCGGCCGAAGACGAGACCCTCGTGGGCCGCGTCGAGCTGGGCGATCCGGCGTGCGGCCTGGAAGACCATCGCGTCGCGCTCGACGAGCCCGCCCTCATGGCCCAGCCGCCCCCGCTGGTGACCCTCACGGGCCAGTTCCGCAGCGTTGGCAGCCGACTTCTGCAGCTGAACGTAGACCCGGTCCACGAAGGCCTGCTCGTGGGCGATCTCGCGCTCGGCGACTTCCTCGGTCAATCCGTCCCCCGCTGGTGGGTTGTCGTGCCATGGCAAGTCGACAACTCTACCCCGCTGGATCGTGGTCCCGACGGCAGATGCCGTCATTCACGCCGGTAGAGCGCGATGCCCACTTCGGCGCGCGGACCGAGACGACCTCCGTCGATCGTGACCGTGTGCACCCCGTCGACGAACATCCCGACGGTGCCCAGCCCCCCGCCACTGCTCAACGACGCCACGCGGCCGTCGACCAGGGTGCGCACCGTGTGCCGGAAGTTGCCCGAGCTCATCCCCTGGACCAGCACCGGCCCTCCCGAGGCGTCGACCGGCACCTGCAGTCGACCGGAAGGCGCCGGCCGGCTGGTCGAGTCGGAGTAGGTCCATAGGTGGCCGTCGTACTCCACCTGCTCAGGGAGGTCCCAGCCAGCCACGGTGGCGACGGTGGGCGCTACCTCATAGAACGCGAAGCCGAGGTGGGCTCCGGGCGCCTCGACGGCCTCCTGGGACGGGTCCTTCGCGCGGGAGGCGCGCGTCACCCAGATCCGTGCCGTCACCGGATCGCCCGGCTTGATCGCCTCGCCGTTCCCGTCGGCCACGCCGTCGGTGAAGGTCGAGTAGCCGTTTCCACCGTCGAAGGGGGTCTGCACGCCGCACTGTCCGAGGGAGAGCAGCCCGTCGCCCAGCTCCACGTTCATCTGATAGCCCTTCGGAAGCCCGGAGCAGACCTCGGACAGCCGGAGCACGCCCTCGGGCATCGTGAAGTGGACGGTCAGCTCGCTGTCCCCCTGGTCGCCGATGGCCGCCGCGACGAGCGTGTCGCCGGCGATGTCGCTGCGGAAGGTGGTGCCGTCCTTGGTCACGCCGGGTGCGGTCGCCGAGATGGTGTAGACGGCGAGGGCTACCTGTCCGTCGCCCGTCGCCTTGAACGTGCCGGACACACCCGGCGCGATCTCGTGGAAGTCGGCGAAGTCATCGGAGCCGCCCCTCACGTCGTCGGGCACGCTTCCGTCGCCGTCCAGGTCCAGTGGGGTGGTCAGCTCGACATCGCCTGATTCGGACGCCCACGCGATGAGGCGCGGCTTGTCGGAGGCATAGAGACGGATCGCTGCGCGCCCGTCGCCCTCGTCGCCCTCCTCGAACGAGTAGGTGTAGCCCAGGGACTGCATCGTCTTGGGGGCGGTGTGGCCGGCCAGGTCACGCGACGCAGGCCCCGGTTCGGAGTGACGGGGCCACAGCACGGCCGTGCCGGCGACCGCGACGACCGCGGCGAGTACGCCGGCAGCGCCGGCACGCCGCCGACGGCGGACGTCGCGGATCCGGCCCTGAACCTGTCCGAGCCGGTCGTGGGCCGGCATCGTGTCGATGTCGCCGGCGTGGTCCTCCAGGACGCTGCGCAGCTGGGTGGGCGTGTTCATCGGGACTCCTCCCCGGTGGTGGTGAGCAGAGCGGGATCGATGCGCAGGTGCGCAAGCGCCTTGCTGGTCTGGGACTTCACGGTGCCGACCGAGCAGCCAAGGGTGCGTGCGGTCTCCGCCTCGGTGAGATCCTCGAAGAACCTCAGCACGATGACGGCGCGCTGCCTCCGCGGCAGCCGGCCCAGCGCCGACCACAGGTCGTGCCCAATGGCCGAGCCGTCGGTGAAGTCGGTGCCTGCCCGGTCGGGCAGCTCGTCGGTCGGACGCTCCCCGTTCCACTTGCGGCGCCACCAGGTGGCGTAGGTGTTGACCAGGATGCGGCGTACGTAGGCCTCGGGGTTGCCGTCGATGCGGGACCAGGCGAACCACGCCTTCGCCAAGGACGCCTGCAGCAGGTCCTCGGCGAGCGCGTGGTCATGGGTGAGGAGGTACGCCGTGCGCAGCAGGCCGCTCGACCGAGCGGCCACGAAGTCCTCGAATCCCACCGTGCTCGTCACGCGACCTCCCGTGTCGGTCCCCTCGCCGAGGCTCGTGATGGCTGTCATGCCCGGTGATACCGGGTGGTGACCCCGAATGGTTGCCCGGGGGGTCGCCTCACTTGCCCCGGTTGAGGAACGCCAGCATCGCTGCGCGGGCCTCGTCGGACCCGAACAGCCGGGCGCTGAGCTTCGCCAGGTCGGCTCCCTGGTCGTCGATGCGAGTGACGAGGTCACGGGCGAGCAGGGCCTTCGTCTCGCGCAGACCCTGCGGATGGCCCTTCACCAGGTTGGCGCAGACGGCGTCGATCCCCGCGTCGAGCTCGTCCTCGGGCACGGCCGTGGTGACCAGCCCCATCGCGGCGGCACGCGCGCCGTCGAAGGTCTCACCGGTCAGGAAGGTGAGCCCGGCCGCCCGGTCGGTCAGCCGCGGCAGCACGGTGAGACTGATCGCAGCCGGGGTCAGCGCCAGGCGGACCTCGGTGAACGCGTACGTCGCGTCCTCGGCGCTGATCGCGATGTCGCTGGCCGCGACGATCCCGATGCCACCGGCTCGGACCGCCCCGTGGAGTCGGGTCACCACCGGCTTGGGAAAGGTGACGATGCGACGTTGGAGGTCGACCAGGACCGCTGCCGCCTGCTCCATGCCCTGGCTGGCCGCCTCGGACAGGTCGGCGCCGGAGCAGAACACGCGGCCCTCGGCCCGGATGACCACCACCTTGACCAGGTCGTCGTCCTCGGCCCGCTGGAGGCCGTCGTACAGTTCGGCGACCAGCTGGCGGCTCAGGGCGTTGCGGTTGTGGGGTGAGTCGAGCACCAGGGTGGCGCGTCCCGGCGCCTCGTCAGTCGGGCCGGCGTAGGTGACCAGCGCGGTCATGCGGCGACGGAGGGCCGGGAGGTCGACCGGATCAGTGCCACCAGGGCGAGCGCGGAGGCGAGCAGGATCGGGACTCCGATCGACAGGATGGCCACGAGCCCGAGGAGTCCGAGGAGAGCCACTGCGATCGCCAGCGTGATCTGCCGCAGCGGGGCCGACCGCAGGGCGCCGTACGCCGCGAGGGCTGCACCCACCAGCAGCGCGACCACGACCCAGGGAGCCGCCTCTCCGTCCTGGTCGTTGATCACTGCGAGATAGGTCACCACCATCACCGCGGCCAGCACAGCGGAGGCAGCGGCGAACGGATCCACGAGCCGATTCATGGGCCCAGTGTGCTCCCGGCCGTCCTACCGGGCAATCCGCGGGGCCGTCCGCTCCGAACACCTCATATGCGGACCAGACTGCTCCATGCCCTGTACGGCGTCGTTGCCACCCTCACCGGGATGGCGGCGGCGCACCTGCTGGCAGCCCTGCTGAACCCGGCCTCGTCGCCGGTGCTGGCCGTCGGTTCCCAGGTCATCGACCTGACGCCGACGCCGCTGAAGGAATGGGCGGTGCGGCACTTCGGCACGAACGACAAGCCCATCCTGATCGGATCGGTGCTGATCGGCACCCTGGTTCTCTCCGGCATCGCCGGGCTCTTGGCCCGGCGACGGTTCGCCCTGGGAGCGGGGCTGCTGATCCTGCTGGTGGGGCTGGCCGGCGCGGCCGCGCTGAACCGTCCGACGTCGTCGTTCGCCGACGTCCTCCCGGCCGTCGTGGCCGGGGCGGTCGGCGTGGCCGTGCTGGGTGGCCTGTGCCGCTTGAGCCGATCCGAGGCGGCCTCATCCTCGGAGCATCCGGCCTCTGCGGGCTCCGGAACCACGCGTCGCCCACTGCTGATCGCCACCGGCCTCGCCGGCCTCGCCGCCGCCATGGGTGGCGGCGGCCAGTGGCTGATCAGGCTGCGGGCGCAGCCCGAGGACATCACCATCCCGACCGCGGCCGAGCCGGCTCCCGCCTTCCCCAAGGGACTCGAGGAGCGGATCAAGGGCATCACCTCGCTGCGGACGCCGAACGACTCGTTCTACCGGATCGACACCTCGCTCCTCACGCCGACCGTGAGCGTCGACGGCTGGACCCTGACCATCGACGGTGACGTCGACAAGGAGCTCGAGTTCACCTTCGACGAGCTTGCTGCCATGCCCCTGATCGAGCGCGACATCACCCTGACGTGCGTGTCCAACGAGGTGGGCGGTCCCTACGTCGGCGGCGCCCGCTGGCTCGGCGTACGCCTCACCGACCTGCTCGAGCAGGCCGGCGTCGGCGACAAGGCCGACCAGATCCTGTCGACGGCCTACGACGGCTTCACGATCAGCACGCCGCTCGAGGTGGCCACCGACGGGCGCGACGCCATGGTGGCGATCGCGATGAACGGCGAGGCACTCCCCCGAGCCCACGGCTTCCCGGTGCGGCTGATCACTCCCGGCATCTACGGGTTCGTCGGGTCGACCAAGTGGCTGACCAAGCTGACGCTCACGACGTACGCCGAGCAGCAGGCCTACTGGACCGAGCGCGACTGGGCGACCGATGCGCCGATCAAGGTGGAGAGCCGGATCGACACACCCAAGGGCCTGTCCACGATCAAGGCGGGCATGACCGCGATCGGCGGCGTCGCCTGGGCGCAGCAGCGTGGGATCGACAAGATCGAGGTTCGCATCGACGGTGGCGCGTGGCAGGAGGCCAAGCTCGGCCCCGAGGTCAACCTGGACTACTGGCGGCAGTGGTACCTCCCCTGGGAGGCGAAGAGCGGCTCGCACCAGCTCGCCGTACGCGCGACCGCCAAGGACGGCGAGACGCAGACCGCCGCGCGCGTCACCGTCTTCCCCGACGGCGCCACCGGCATCCAGGAGATCGTCGTCAACGTGGCGTGAGCCTGACCGGCCTCGCTGGTCTTGCCCGCCTACCAGTTCAACCGGCCTGATCGGCCTCGCCGGTCAGGCCTTGCTGGCGGTTGTCAGGTGTTGCAACGGCTGACAACCGCAGGAATCCCCGGATATCCGGGGATTCCTGCATGTGCGGAGAAAAAGTTTTGAAAGTTTCCAATCCGGTTCGCGCACAGCTCCGAATTCCTACTGTCCGGCCGCTCCTGGCCTTTCCATAGAGATGAAGGATCCATCATGCGAACGAACATCATCCGACGCTCGGCAGCTGCCGGCGCCATCCTCGCCCTCTCGCTCACCATGGCTGCCTGTGGTGGCAGCAGCGACGACGAGGCCACCCCGGCCGCAGCAGACGAGACCACGACCGCCCCGGCCACGCCGGACGCGAGCGAGACCCCGGCCGAGGAGACCAACGCCGGCGACCAGACCTTCGGTGAGGGTTGCGCCGCTGTCCCGGCCACCGGTGCGGGCAGCTTCAACGGCATGGCCACCGCCCCGGTCGCCTCCGCCGCCAGCGCCAACCCGCTGCTGTCCACCCTGGTCACCGCGGTGGGCGAGGCCGGCCTGGTCGACACCCTGAACTCGCAGGAGGCCCTGACCGTGTTCGCGCCGACCAACGACGCCTTCGCGAAGCTGCCGCCGAAGACCCTGAAGGCCGTCCTGGCCGACAAGGCGCTGCTCACCAAGATCCTGACCCACCACGTCATCGCGGGTCAGCTCAGCCCCGACCAGCTGGCCGGCAAGCACGAGACGCTCGCGGGCGACATGCTGAACGTCAAGGGTTCCGGCGAGATGTTCAAGGTCGTCCCGGACCAGGCGTCGGTCATCTGTGGCAACGTGCCCACGGCCAACGCCACCGTCTACATCATCGACACCGTCCTCATGCCCTCCTGACCCACGTGGATCGACCCACATAATGGAGATTGTGAAGACACCCAGACCCGGCAATACGGACGATCCGTCGCCCGATGGCCGTGACGTCGCCCTGGCCGACCTGCTCAGCAGGTCGGCCAGGGGGGACGAGGCCTCGTTCGCCACGCTCTACGACGCCACGGCCGCCCGGGTCTACGGGCTGGTGCTACGGGTCGTCCGCGACCCGGCCCAGGCCCAGGAAGTCACCCAGGAGTGCTTCCTGGACGTCTGGCGCACAGCCAGCCGGTTCGACCCCGATCGAGGCAGTGCCATCTCGTGGCTGCTGACCATCGCGCACCGCAAGGGCGTGGATCGGGTCCGCTCAGCAGAAGCGGCCACCCGCCGCGACACGACGTACCACCGCAGCTCCGGCGAGGTCCCGCACGACGAGACCGCCGAAGCAGCAACCAGCTCCCTGGAAGCGAAGCGCGTCCGCACCGCCATGACCAGCCTGACCCCGGTCCAGCGCGAGGCGCTCGAACTGGCCTACTTCGGGGGCTACACACATACAGAGGTGGCGACCATGCTCGATCTACCTGTCGGCACCGCCAAGACCAGGATCCGCGATGGGCTGATCCGACTACGAGACGCGATGGGAGTGGCCTCATGAACGACGACATCCGGGACCTTAACCCCGACATCCACGCCCTCTCCGGCGCCTATGCAGTCGATGCCCTCGACGACCTCGAGAGGGCCAGCTTCGAGGCCCACCTGGCTCTGTGCCCGGCCTGCCGCGAGGAGGTCGCGAGCCTCACCGAGGCAGCCGGCCTGCTCGGCCTGGAGTCCGAGGTCGCACCGCCCGCCGCCCTGCGTGACAGAGTGCTCAGCGACATCACCAAGGTCCGCCCGCTTCCGCCGCTGCCCAGGCAGCTGCCGGCCCAGGAGACCGCCGACGCGGTCGCCCCGGCTCCGGCACCGGTCGTCGAGGACCAGCTCGCCACCCGTCGCCACGCCGTCCAGCGTCGCCGCTTCCCCCAGCTCGTGGCCGCCGCGGCAGCGATCGTCGCCCTCGGCGTCGGTGCAGGGGTCTGGCACCCCTGGAACAACGAGTCGAGCCAGACCATCTCGGTCGCCGACCAGGTGCTCGCCGCCCCCGATGCCACCCGCGTCGTCCAGAACGTCGGTGACGCCACGGCCACCCTGGTGACCTCAGTCTCGGTCGGCAAGGCCGTCCTCGTGGCGCAGGACATGCCCGCCGCTCCGAAGGGCAAGGTCTACGAGCTCTGGTTCCAGAACGCGGCCGGCAAGGTCAGCTCGGCCGGGCTCATGTCCGGCTCGGGAGACCAGACCGTCGTACTCAAGGGTGACGCGTCGAGCGCGGTCTGGGCCGGGATCACCCTCGAACCCGAGGGTGGCTCCGACGCTCCGACCATGCCGACCATCGCCGCCTTCGACCTACCGGGGACGGCGTGACCAGGCTGGTCGCCGTCGTCGGGAGTGGCGTGGCCGGCCTCACGGCCGCCCACGTGCTCGCGAAGACGGCGAACGTCACGCTCTTCGAGGCCGATGACCGCCTCGGTGGACACGCCGACACCCACGACATCGACGGGCTCGGGATCGACACCGGCTTCATCGTGCACAACGCCCGCACCTACCCGACCCTGCTCCGGATGTTCGCCGAGCTCGATGTCGCCACCCAGGACTCCGAGATGTCGATGTCGATCAGCGACCGCGGCACGGGCCTGGAATGGGCCGGCGCCCTGGGCTTCAAGGGCGTCTTCCCGACCTGGCGTACCGCGACCACGCCTGGCTACCTGCGGATGCTCCCCGAGATCCCCCGTTTCCACCGCCGGGCCCGAGCCGCGCTGGCCGCGGACGGACCCGACGTCACCCTGCGGGAGTTCCTGGACGCCGGCGGCTTCTCGGACTACTTCGCCCACCACTTCATGGAGCCCCTGGTCGCTGCGGTGTGGTCGTGCGACCCCGCGCTCGCCCTCGACTACCCGGCCCGCTACCTGTTCTCGTTCCTCGAGCACCACGGCATGCTGTCGATCTTCGGATCGCCCACGTGGCGCACCGTCACCGGTGGATCGCGCGAGTACGTACGCCGCGTCGCCGCCGGTCTGTCCGACGTCCGGCTCGGCACCAAGGTCACCTCGGTCACGGAGTACGCCGACCGCGTGGAGGTCACCGACGGCAACGGCCAGGTCACGTCCTACGACGCCGTCGTGGTCGCCACCCACCCGGCCCAGGCCCTCAGCATGCTCAGTGCCCCGAGCGAGGCGCAGAGCGAGGTGCTCTCCGCGATCACCTACTCGCCCAACATCGCCCGGTTGCACACCGACACCTCGCTGCTCCCGAAGGCCGAGCGCGCCTGGGCCTCGTGGAACTTCCAGCGCCCCGCCGCCGACGACCAGCTGATCGTCACCTACGACCTGACCCGGCTGCAGCGCCTGCCCACCGACATCCACTACCTCGTGACCCTGGGCGGGGCCGACCTGATCGACCCGCGTTCCGTGCTCGAGACCATGCACTACGAGCACCCGCTCTACACCCCGACCTCGGTGGCGGCCCAGGGCCGCCTCGGCGAGATCTCCACCGACCGGATCGCCTTCGCCGGCGCCTGGCACGGCTGGGGCTTCCACGAGGACGGCGCGCAGTCTGGGCTGGCGGCGGCTGAGCGGCTGGGGTTCGAGTGGCCGGCGAGCGGCCTCTCGCCGCAGGCGACTCCCCGGGTCTACGACACGACGATCCGGCACACGCGGCGTACGCCCTGGAAGCGGTCGTTCACCCATCGTTCCCGGACCTGGCTGGTCGACCTGGACGCGCTGCCGGACCACGGCGTCCTCGGCCGGTTCGAGGCGCGCGACCACCTCGGTGACCCCGACGCCAGCCTGCGCGCCAACCTGGACACCTTCCTGGCGGCCCACGACATCTCCATCCCGGGGGGCCGGATCCTGATGGCGGCCAACGCCCGGGCGCTGGGTCACTGCTTCAACCCGATCACCGTCTTCTGGTGCCACGACTCCTCGGGCGAGCTGGCGGCCACTGTCGTCGAGGTGCACAACACCTACGGCGACCGGCACGCCTACCTGGTCCACCCCGACTCCCAAGGGCGGGCCACGACCGGCAAGGCCATGTACGTCTCGCCGTTCCACGGAACCGACGGCACCTACGACCTCGCCGTGCCGGTGCCGGGCGACGGCCCGCAGGACCGGCTCCAGATCGCCGTGACCCTGCACACCGAGGACGGTGCCGTCTTCAGCGCCTCCCTGGCGGGTACACCCACCCACACCTCCGCGTGGCGCGCCGCACCCGCAGCAGCGAAGGGCTCACTGCTCATCCGCCTGCACGGCGTGTGGCTGTGGGCCCGCCGACTCCCGATCCGTCCCCGACCCCGACACCCCCAGCAGGAAGGCGTCTGATGACACTCGCCCCCAGCCGCCCGTCGCACACCGACTGGCCCGGCCTCCACGTGATTCCCTCCGGGCCCAAGGCACGGGTGTTCGCCCGTCTCTCCCGTCCGATCTTCCGCACCGCCCTGCGCCGCCTGCCGGTCACCGTGAGGGTCGGCACCGGCGCCGCGGCGGAGACGATGGGGGCCGGCGGACCGGAGATGACCATCCACCGCCCCGACGAGTTCTTCGCGCGGGTGGGCAGCCAGGGCCTGATCGGCTTCGGCGAGGCCTACCTGACCGGCGCCTGGGACGCCGAGGACCTGGCCGGCTTCCTGACGGTGCTCGCCGCCGACCTGCCCAACCTGGTGCCTGAGCGCCTGCAGCGACTGCGCGCGGCGTACGTGGCCCGGCCCCCGCGGCACCAGAAGAACACCGTGGACAACACCCGCGACAACATCGCGCACCACTACGACCTGTCCAACGACCTGTTCAGCACCTTCCTCGACCCGACGCTGAGCTATTCCTCGGCCCTGTTCGAGGCCGGCTTCCAGAGCCGCACCGACCGGGTCGGCGACTACCTGGTGGCAACGGATCCGAAGCAGGGTGGCGGCGACTTCGCGACCGCGCAGGTCCGCAAGATCGAGCGGCTGCTCGACGAGGCCCAGGTCGGCGAGGGCACCCGGGTGCTGGAGATCGGCACCGGCTGGGGAGAGCTCGCGATCCTGGCCGCACGCCGCGGCGCCGTCGTCCGCTCCGTCACCCTGTCGAGCGAGCAGCAGGCACTCGCCCGCGAACGCATCGCCGCGGCTGGGATGGCCGACCGGGTCGACGTCGACCTGTGCGACTACCGCCTCGTGACCGGTCAGTACGACGCCGTGCTGTCGGTCGAGATGATCGAGGCCGTGGGGCATGAGTACTGGGGCACCTACTTCGCCACCATCGACCGCCTGCTCGCTCCCGGTGGGCGGGTGGCGATCCAGGCGATCACGATGCCGCACGACCGGATGCTGGCCACCAGGCAGACCTACACGTGGATCAACAAGTACATCTTCCCCGGCGGTTTCCTGCCCTCGGTGCAGGTGCTCGACGAGATCACCCGTGACGAGACGAGCCTGCGCCTCACCGGACGGCTGTCCATGGGTCAGCACTACGCCGAGACCCTGAGGCGCTGGGACGCGGCCTTCGTGGCTGCCTCGGACAAGGTGCTCCACCTGGGATTCGACCGCACGTTCCTGCGGATGTGGCACTTCTACCTCGACTACTCGCGGGCCGGGTTCGCCTCGGGCTACCTCGACGTCAACCAGCTCACGTTCACCCGGGCGGACGTGCGGTGAGCTCTTCCTCGTCCGCCGATGTGGCCACCCGCCTCGCCGACGCGATCACCCCTTTCACGGGCGGAGAACTGCCGGTCCACCTGACTGCCTGGGACGGCTCCTGCGCGGGACCCCCCGACGCCCCGCGGGTGGCGCTGCGCAGTCCGGAGGCGCTGCGGCGCATCCTGTGGCAGCCCGGTGAGCTCGGCGCGGCCCAGGCCTACGTGCTCGGTGAGCTCGACGTGGAGGGCAGCCTCGACCAGGGGTTGACGCAGGTCCGCGCCTCCCTGGCGGCTCGGGGCGTCCGAGGGCTCAGACTCTCCCCCGCCGCCCTGGTGACGGCCCTGCGAGCGGTCGCCTCGATCGGTGGGCTGAGGCTGCCGCCACCGCCGCCGCCCAGCCAGGCACGGCTGCCGCGAGGGCTGCGAGGCAGGCTCCACCAGCAGGCCCGCGACCGGTGGGCGATCAGCCATCACTACGACCTCTCCAACGAGTTCTACGCGCTGATCCTCGACGAGTCCATGGCCTACTCCTGCGCCTACTTCAGCTCCGACGACCCGGCGTACTCGTTGGACGACGCGCAGCGCGACAAGCTCTCGCTGGTGTGCCACAAGCTCGGACTCCAGCCCGGGATGACCCTCCTTGACGTCGGCTGCGGATGGGGCTCGCTGTCGATCCACGCGGCGGAGCACTTCGGTGCGCAGGTCACCGGGGTGACGATCTCGGCGGAGCAGAAGAAGTTCATCGACGGCCGGATCAGGGAACGTCGGCTCGAGGACCGGGTCGAGATCCGGTTGATGGACTATCGCGATCTGGTCGGCTCGACGGGCCCGGTCCAGGAGTACGACGCGGTGTCGTCGCTGGAGATGGGCGAGCACGTCGGGGAGGCCAACTACCCGGCGTACGCCGAGGTGCTTCGCCGTTCTGTCCGGCCCGGTGGCCGGGTGCTGATCCAGCAGATGTCCCGATCGGGTCGCAAGGGTGGCAAGCACCCCGGCGGTGGCCCCTTCATCGAGAGCTTCATCGCGCCCGACATGCACATGCGGCCGGTGGGAGAGACGGTCGCGCACCTCGAGCTGGGGGGACTCGAGGTGCGTGACGTGCACGCCCTGCGCGAGCACTACGTGCTGACCGTGGATGCGTGGCTCGAGCGCTTCGAGAAGAACCTCGACGCGCTCACCGCGCTCGTGGGCGAGGAGGTCGTGCGGGTCTGGCGGCTCTATCTGGTCGGCGGGGCGATGGCGTTCCGGGACGGCCGGATGGGCGTCGACCAGATCCTGTCGGTGCGTCCGGGCGGCGACCACCCGTTGCCACCGACGCGTGACTGGTGAGCTTCTGGGCCGTCTCCGGCGTGGCGCTGGTGACCGCAGCCGTGCTGATGACCGCGACCGCGGTGATCGCTCGTCGCGTCGGTCGGATCGCGGTCGTGGACGTGACCTGGGGACTGGGCTTCGTGGCCATCGCGCTCGTGTCCGCCCTGTTCGGGGGTGGGGTCGGCGAGGGGACCCGGCGCTGGTTGCTGCTGGCCGTGGTGGCCGTGTGGGGCCTGCGTCTGGCCTGGCACATCCGGCGTCGTGCGGTGGGTCACGGATCACCCCCGGCCGAGGACCCGAGATATGCCGAGCTGATCGGCGACGGCGGCTTCGGCGTCGCCATCCGCAAGGTCTTCGTCGTGCAGGGCCTGGCGCTCTGGTTCATCTCGCTGCCCCTCCAGGCCGGCGCGACCCTCACCGTCCGGTGGTGGGCGCTGGTCTGGGTCGGGCTCGCCGTGTCGCTGATCGGGATCGTCTTCGAGTCGGTCGGTGACGCACAGCTCGCGGCGTACAAGCGCGATCCGGACCGCCCCACGGTGATGGACCGCGGCCTGTGGCGCTACACCCGGCATCCCAACTACTTCGGCGACGCCTGCGTCTGGTGGGGTCTGTGGCTGGCCGGAGGGCTGGCGTCCGGCTGGCTGCCCGGCCTGCTGACCGCCCTCGCGCCGGTGGCGATGACCTACTTCCTCGTGTTCGCCACCGGTGCGCGGCTGCTGGAGCGCACGATGATGCAGCGCGAGGGCTACCCGGAGTACGCCGAGCGCACGTCCATGTTCGTCCCACTGCCACCTCGCGGCTGACTGCCACTGGTGCCACGTCAGTAGGACTTCGGCAGCCCCAGCGAGTGCATGCTGACGAAGTTCAGGATCATCTCCCGGCTCACGGGGGCGATCCGGCCGGCCCGAGCGGCCACCAGCAGCCCGGCCATGCCGTACTCCTGGGTGATCCCGTTCCCGCCGTGGGTCTGCACCGCTCGGTCGACGGCGTCGCAGGCGGCCTCGGCGGCGGCGTACTTGGCCATGTTGGCCGCCTCACCGGCACCCAGGTCATCGCCCGCGTCGCACAGGGCCGCCGCCTTCTGGGTCATCAGGCGCGCGAGCTCGATCTCGATCTTGGACTGCGCGAGCGGGTGGGCGATGGCCTGGTGCGCCCCGATCGGACCCTGGAAGACGGTGCGTTCCTTGGCGTAGGCCGTCGCCTTCTCCAGGGCATAGCGGGCCAGGCCCGTGGAGAAGGAGGCCGCCATGATGCGCTCGGGGTTGAGCCCGGCGAACAGCTGCACCAGGCCGGCGTCCGGCATGGAGGGATCTCCGACGAGCGCGTCCGCGGGCAGGCGTACGTCGTCGATGAAGACGCTGAACTGCTTCTCCGGCGAGACGATCTCCATCGCGATCGGGTGGTACTCCAACCCCGCAGCGTCGGTCGGCATCACGAACAGGCAGGGCTTGAGCTTGCCGGTCCTGGCGTCCTCGGTCCGGGCGACCACCAGCACGTTCTCGGACTCGTCGACCCCGGAGATGTAGATCTTGCGACCGTTGAGCACCCAGCTCGTCACCGTCGCGGCGAGCCGTGGTGGTGATGGCGTGGGAGTTGGTGCCGGCATCGGGCTCGGTGATCGCGAAGGCCATCGTGGCGGTGCCGTCGGCCAGCCCGGGCAGCCAGCGCTGCTTCTGCTCCTCGGTGCCGAAGCGCGCGATCACCGTGCCGCAGATCGCCGGACTGACCACCATCATCAGCAGCGGGCAGCCCTGCGCCGCGAGCTCCTCGCAGACGGCCGCGACGTCGCCGATGCCGCCGCCACCGCCGCCGTACTCCTCGGGGATGTTGACGCCGAGGTAGCCGTTCTTCCCGACCTCCAGCCACAGGTCGGTCGTCTTCCCACCGCTGCGCGCCTGGGCGGTGAAGTAGTCGCGTCCATACTTCGAGGCCAGCTTGGACACCTGCCGACGCAGCTGCAGACGTTCCTCGGACTCGGTGAAGTTCATTCCTGCTCCTCTGCTTCGACCACGGCGAGCACGTCGCCCGCGGCCACCTGTTGACCCGTCACGACGGGGAGTTCGCTGACCGTTCCGGCGTGGGGCGCCGACACGGTGTGCTGCATCTTCATCGCCTCCAGGACCAGCACGGGCTGACCCGCCTCGACCTGCTGGCCGGCCACCACGGCCACGCTGATCACGCTTCCCGGCATCGGGGCGAGCAGGCTGCCGCTGGCCACCTGAGCCTTCGGGTCGGTGAAGCGCGGGAGCACTCGCAGGCGGACGTACCCATCGGGTCCATCCACGTGCACGTCCCGCGTGCCGTCGGCTGCCACGGCACCGATGAGTACGTCGGTGTGCGTGGTCACCCCGTCGGCGCGCGAGCACCACCCGGGTGGGCGACGCCGAGACCACCTCCACGCCGTCGACCCGGTAGCCGTCGCGACCCCCGAACCAGGCGACCTCAAGGTCGCCCTCGAAGCGCGTCACCTGCGGTTGGCTGGCCACGTTGCGCCACGCCACGGGCACGCCGCGCTGGACGGTACGCCGGGCCGCATCCTGCTCGGCCAGGGCAACGGCGCCGCGACCACGGGGATCCGACCGGGTTCGCGAGCGAGCATCGTCTCGGGGTGAGCCAGGAAGAAGTCGGTGGCGACCTCGCCCGCGCGGAAGGCCGGGTGCCGCAGTGACGCGACCAGCTGGTCCCGGTTGGTGGTGACTCCGTGGATCGCGGGCGCGCGTCAACGCAGGAGCCAGCTGCCGGGCGGCCTGTTCACGTGTCGGCGCCCACGAGATCACCTTGGCCAGCATGGCGTCGTAGTGCGTCGACACCGCGCTGCCCGACTCGTAGCCCGATCGACGCGCAGTCCGGGCCGGTTGAGCAGGTCGAACGCTCCCCCGTCGACCTCGAACTGAGCACGGTGCCGCTCTGCGGCTGGTAGCCGGCGGCCGGATCCTCGGCGTACAGCCGGGCCTCGATGGCATGCCCGTAGTTCTCGCCGATCGCGCGCGGATCGACCGGCCGGTCCTCGGCGACGGCGAGCTGCAGCTCCACGAGGTCGACGCCGTGCACCAGCTCGGTGACCGGGTGCTCGACCTGCAAGCGGGTGTTCATCTCCAGGAACCAGAACCGGGTGGGGTCGGCAGCGTCCAGCAGGAACTCCACCGTGCCGGCGCCGCGATAGTCGATCGCCGCCGCGGCGGCCCGCCCAGCCTCGTGCAGTGCAGCCCGGGTGGCGTCGCTCAGGCCCGGTGCGGGGCTCTCCTCGATGACCTTCTGGTGGCGGCGCTGCAGGGAGCAGTCGCGTTCACCGAGCACCAGGACGCCGTCGCGGTGGCCGAGCACCTGGACCTCCACATGGCGCCCGTGCTCGACGTACGGCTCCACGAAGACGCTGCCGTCACCGAACGCGGAGGCAGCCTCGGCCTCGGCCGCGGCGCGCTCCGCGGGAAGGTCGGCCAGGCTCCGGACGATGCGCATGCCGCGGCCGCCACCGCCGGCGGAGGCCTTGATCAGCAGCGGGAGCTCCGCATCGCCGGGGGCGGTGACGTCGCCGAGGACGGGTACGCCGGCCGCGGCCATCAGCCTCTTGGCGGTGATCTTCGAGCCCATCGCCTCGATCGACTCGCGGCCGGGCCGACCCAGGTCAGCCCCGCCGACTCGACGGCGCGAGCGAACTCGGCGCTCTCGGAGAGGAACCCGTAGCCCGGGTGGACGGCGTCGGCCCCGGTGCTGAGGGCCGCCGCGACGATGAGGTCGCCACGCAGGTAGGTGTCGGCTGGCGCGTTGCCCGGCAGTCGGACCGCCACCGTCGCCTCACGCACGAACGGCAGGTCGGCATCGGCGTCGGAGTAGACCGCCACGGTGTCGATGCCGACCCGGCGGCAGGTGGCGAAGACGCGGCGAGCGATCTCGCCACGGTTGGCGACCAGCAGTCTCGTGATCATGGCGCCGTCACATCCTGAAGACGCCGAAGCGGTCGGTGCCCGCGAACGGCTGGTTGTCGATCACCGAGAGGCAGATGGCGAACACGGTGCGGGTGTCGCGGGGGTCGATGACTCCGTCGTCGTAGACCATCCCGGACAGGAAGTAGGGCAACGACTGCTCCTCGATGCTCTGCTCGATGTAGGCGCGCAGCCCGGCGTCCGCCTCCTCGTCGTAGGCCGGCCCGCCCTGCTGCTGCTTGGCCTCGGCCGCTGCTCGGGCGACGATGCTCATCACGCCGGCGAGCTGCGCGGGGCCCATCACGGCCGACTTGGCGCTGGGCCAGGTGAAGAGGAAGCGCGGATCGAACGCGCGCCCGAGCATGGCGTAGTTGCCGGCGCCGTACGACGCGCCCATGATCACGTGAGGTGCGGCACCGTGGAGTTGCTGACGGCGTTGATCATCAGGGCGCCGTGCTTGATGATCCCGCCCTGCTCGTAGTCCTTGCCGACCATGAAGCCGGTCGTGTTGTGCAGGAAAAGCAGGGGGACGTCGATCTGGTTGGCGAGCTGGATGAACTGGGTGGCCTTCTGAGCCTCCTCACTGAACAGCACCCCCTGGGCGTTGGCCAGGATCCCGATCGGCCGGCCGTGCAGCCGGGCCCATCCGGTCACCAGCGAGGGGCCGTAGAGAGGCTTGAACTCGTCGAACACCTGACCGTTGTGCGCACTCACGCCGTCGCAGATGCGGGCGATGACCTCACGTGGGTCGAACGGCTCCTTGAGGTCGTCGGGGATCAGGTCGAGCAGCTCGTCGGCATCCTGGTCCGGCTCCGCCCACCCGCCCCCCGCCACGTCAGGGCTTCCGGACGCCCCAGCAGCCACTTCGTAGGACGTTGCGGGCTTGCGCCAGTTGAGTCGAGCGACGATCCGGCGGCCGATCCGGATCGCGTCCTGCTCGTCGGCCGCCAGGTAGTCGGCCAGCCCGGAGACCCGGGCGTGCATCTCGGCGCCACCGAGGGACTCGTCGTCGGACTCCTCCCCGGTGGCCATCTTCACCAGCGGCGGCCCGCCCAGGAAGACCTTGGCCTGACCCTTCACGAACACCGTGTAGTCGCTCATCCCGGGCACGTAGGCACCACCGGCGGTCGAGTTGCCGAAGACCAGCGCGATGGTGGGCTGCCGCTTCGCCGAGGCCCGGGTGAGGTCGCGGAACACCCGGCCGCCGGGGATGAAGATCTCCTTCTGGGTCGGCAGGTCGGCTCCGCCCGACTCGACCAGCGAGATCGTCGGCAGGCCGTTCTCGGCTGCGATCTGGGCGGCCCGGAAGCCCTTCTTCACCGTCCACGGGTTCGACGCACCCCCCTTCACGGTGGGGTCGTTCGCGGTGATCAGGCACTCCACGCCCTCGACGACCCCGATCCCGGTGACCAGGGAGGCGCCGACGGTGAAGTCGGAGCCCCAGCCGGCCAGCGGCGAGAGCTCCAGGAACGCGGAGCCGGGATCGATGAGGAGCTCGATCCGCTCGCGTGGCAGCAGCTTGCCGCGGGCATGGTGACGCTCGACGTACTTCTCGCCGCCACCGGCGACGGCCTTGGCATGCTCGACGTCGAGCTCGGCCAGCCTGGCCAGCATCTGCTCCCTCACAGCAGGTCCTCCTGGATGTGCACGGTGCGCGAGCGCACCCATTCGCCGAGGCCCTTGGCCTGCGGATCGAAGCGGGTGGAGGCCGCGACCCCGTCGCCGAGCAGTCCGTGGATGACCACGTTCACGGCGCCGAGGCGGGCGAGCACGAACACGTCGATGTCCAGGTCTGCGGCCTCGGGGACGAGCTCGCGGATCTTCTGCGGGGTGATGAGCTTGGTCAGCCAGGTCACCCGTTCGGCATAGCGGGGCGACCCGTCGTGGGCGACCCACAGACCCAGGTTGGCGTCGCCGCCCTTGTCGCCCGAGCGGGCGTGGACGAACGTCCCGAGGGGGACCCCGCGGGTCAGCTGGTCGGCGGGGGCGGGGTAGGGCGAGGGCCGCAGACCCTCCTGCCCCGCTGTATCGGCACTGAAGTCGGGCGGGTCCGCGACCACCTCACGTCGGCCGTCGGCGTGGACGACCGTGTGGGTGACGGCGCCGCGGTCGACGTACTCCGCCCGATAGATGCCGTAGGGCGCGGCCGCGGCCGGCGGTCCGGTCAGCGAGAAGCCGGGGTACGACGCCAGGGCGAGCTCGACCACGGGGCCGGTGAACGCACGGCCGACCACGTCGGCGGAGGGATCCTTGACGGTGCACCGCAACAGCACCGAGGCCGACTCCTCAGTCGTGGCGTCGAGCCTGGGGGCACTGACGCTGGACCAGCTCACCTCGGCGGCCGACAGCCCGCTCAGCTGCGAGCGCACCCAGTCGGCCTTGGCCTCGATGTCCAGGCCGGTGAGCACGAACTCGGCGGAGTTGCGGAAACCACCGAGCTCGTTGACGCCCACCTTGAGCCGCGCCGGAGGAGCGAGGCCCCGGACGCCGGAGATGCTCACCCGGTCCTGGCCGGCCTGGCCGAGCTCGACGGTGTCGAGACGGGTGGTGACGTCGGGGCCGAGGTAGTGCGCCGACTGGATCTCGTAGACGAGCTGAGCGGTGACCGTGTCGAGGGTGACCGAACCGCCGGCGCCGGGATGCTTGGTGATCACCGAGCTGCCATCGGACGACAGCTCGGCGATCGGGAAGCCCAGTGGCCGGGTCCGGTCGAGACCGAGGAAGCCCGAGAAGTTGCCGCCGGTGGCCTGGGTGCCGCATTCGAGGACGTGCCCGGCGACGACCGCGCCCGCGAGCTGGTCGTGGTCGGCGGCCGCCCAGCCGAAGGCGGAGATCCCCGCGCCCACGACCAGGGAGGCATCGGTCACCCGGCCGGTCACCACGATGTCGGCACCGGCCGACAGGGCGGCCGCGATGCCGAAGCCACCGAGGTAGGCGTTGGCGGTGAGGGCGCCGGGGAAGCCGTGGGCACGGAGGTCGTCACCCTCGACGTACGCGACCTGGGGGGCGAGCCCCAGAGCGGTGGCCACCTCGGTGATCCGCTCGGCCAGGCCGGCGGGGTTGAGCCCTCCGGCGTTGGAGACGATCTTCACGCCGCCCTCCAGGGCGAGGCCGAGGCAGTCCTCGAGCTGCTGGACGAACGTCCGGGCATAGCCCAGCGAGGGGTCCCTCATCGCGTCGCGGCCCAGGATCAGCATCGTGAGCTCGGCGAGGTAGTCGCCCGTGAGCACGTCGAGCCCGCCCAAGGTGAGCATCTCCCGCATCGCCGAGAGCCGGTCGCCGTAGAACCCGGAGCAGTTCCCGATCCGGACTGGTCGATCGAGATTCATGACGGCGCCCGCCCGCCACCGGGTGGTCCGGCGAATGCCTGCGCGACGCCCAACCAGGCCTCGGCGTCCTCGCCGGCGGCCGAGAGCGCCAGATCGGCGCGATGCCGGCGCTGGGTGACCAGCAGCGCGAAGTCGAGGGCGGGGCCGGTGACCCGCTGCTCGGCGTCCTCGGGACCGAACACCCAGAACTCCCCCGAGGGAGCGGTCAGCTCGACACGGAACTCCGATTCAGGCTTGGGAAGGCCGGCATTGGCGAAGGCGAAGTTCCGGGTGCGCACGCCGAGGTGGACGACGTGCCGGATCCGGTCGGTCGGCTCCCGGCGTACGCCGAGCGCGTCGGCGACGTCGAGCGCATGCGCCCAGGTCTCCATGAACCGGGCGGTGGCCATGGACGTGGCACTCATCGGCGGACCGAACCACGGCAGCCGAGCACCCTCGGGTAGCGCCCTCAGCGCGAGCGCCAGCGCTGGCCCGGAGGCGCGCCAGCGGGCGAGGATGTCGGTGCCACGTGCTTGAGCACCTTCGTCGGCGACCTCGTCCACGAACCCGCTGGCGTTGCCCAGCGCGGTCAGGACGACTGCATCCCACCCCTCTTTGTCGGTGGCCGCGAGCAGCGCCACCTCGTCGGTCCAGGCCAGGTGCACGAGCTGGTGGGCGATGTCCCAGCCTTCAGCCGGAGTCGGGGTGCGCCACTCGTCCTCGCTGAGGGGAGCGACGATCTCGTCGAGGCTCTGGGACTCGGCGGCGAGGTCGGCGAGGACGTCGTCCAGCGTGGTCATGCGGTCTCCCTGAGCTGCTGGTCGAGGACGGTGGCCCAGGTGTCGAGCACCCGGTCGCGGCGGCGGCGGTCGTCGGAGATCAGGTTGGCCACGCCGAGCCCCCTCACCATGTCGAGGGTGGCCTGCACGAGCTCGCGCGCTCCCGGCCGACTCTCGTCGACATCGAGGAGCTCGGCGGTCAGACGGTGGATCTCCCGACCGATCCGCTGCTCGAGCGGAGTCAGGGCGGCGAGCAGCTGGGCATCGGTGCGCGCTGCCACCCAGAGCTCGAGAGCGGCGGTGAACACGGGGCTGAGGAAGTGCTCGACCATCATGTCCAGCACGGCCCGGGTGCGGGCGGCGCCGGACGGCAGGGAGCCGGCAGCGGACGCGAGCTCGCGGCCGCGGACCTCGCTGAGGTGCTCGATCGCAGCCAGCACCAGCGCGTCCTTGGTCGGGAAGTGATGGAGCTGGGCGCCTCGACTCACACCCGCACGCTGCGAGACGAGGGTCGTCGTGGTGCCGCTCCACCCGCGCTCGACCAGGCACTCGACCGTCGCCTCCAGGAGGCGGGCACGCATGGCGCGGGTGCGCTCCTCCTGGGGGATCCGCACCGTCGTCACGCGCTCAGGATGGCGCGTGAGGCAACAAACAGTCAAGCCTGACTTTATGTGTGCGGGTCATCCTGCCCTATGTGGAGTCCTAGCCGAGGCGCGCCACCAGCGGCAGCCGCGAGCGGGCACACACTCCAACGATCAGCGCGGTCAGCAGCGGCAGCGCCACCACCAGCACGCCGATCAACAGCCACGGCACCACCAGGTAGTGACTGGGCCCAGCCGCCGCCTCGCCCGACCACTGGTTCGAGGTGAGCGGATAGGTCACCGCGATGCCGGGGACGAAGCCGATCAGAGCACCCAGCACGGCCCCCACGCCACCGACCACCAGGGCATAGGCAGCCGCCACCCCGCGTCGGGACCGCGGCGAAGCCCCGACCGCCGACAGGGTGGCCAGGTCGGGGCGGGCATCCGAGAGCGCCAGGAAGGTCGCCGTCAGCGTGCCGCCCAGCATCAACACGCCACCCAAACCGCCGAGCACCAGCAGCAGGATCACGGTGTCGTCGCCGGAGATGTAGCCCCGCTCGACGTAGGTGTAGGCATTGGGCATCGCCCCTGAAACCGCCTCAGTGAGGTCGCTCTCCTGGGTCGAGGTGATGGTGGCGCCGGATGCCAGCAGTCCCACCGTGGCGACCGGCAGCTCGGCCGCCCTCGCCGCAGCAGGCGACAGGACGGCCTGAGCCGAGGCCTCACCTGCTCCCACCTGGACGAACACCGCCGGCAGTCGAGTGGCCGGCGGCCCCGGCACCGCTTGACCCTGGTCGTCGTAGGCCGCGGCTCGGATCCGCACCGTGTCGGCGTCCACGGGCGCCGAGGTGAACACCACTGCCCCACCCTTCGCCAGCATCGCCTCCGCCGAGGACACCTCGGACGCCGAGAGGCCGACGATCGTGGACGGCAGCGCCTCACCCACCAGCACCGACGTGCCGAACGCCGACGAGTATCCGTCCAGCAGGGCCACCCGACCAGGCGCCCTGAGGTTCACCTCCAGCCACTGATCCGGGGCCTCGGGCAACGAGAAGGGCACGCCCCGCACCTGCTCGACCGCGGCGGCGGGGATCACCCGGGAGGTCAGGGCCGCGAGGTCCTGCCACTGACGAGGGGTCGCGCCGTCGACGGTCACCGAAGCCGTGCCGATCGGCAGCAGGGGGGTGTAGCTCTGCCGGTTCTGCTCCGCGTCGCTGGCGTTCGCTATCCCGAGTGCGACCACACCGGCCACCGTGGCCGCCACGGCCGCCACGGCGGGCACGGTGCGGGTGCGGTGCCGGGCGGCATCGCGCACGGCGTACCGCAGCACCAGAGGGAGCCGACGCGACACCCGCGCGATCGCAGCCAGCACCACCGGCACCACCAGGATCATCCCGACGACGGCCACGACAGCCGAGGCCGCGATCAGGATCTCGCCGCTGCCATGCAGGGCGCCCACCGCCGACCCGGCGACGCCTGCGCCCAGCAGCAACACGCCCAGCAGGGGCGAGCGCATCGAGGGGGCCCGGTCGCCACGCCGACCGGCCAGCACCGCGACGATGTCCTGCCGCGACGCGATCCAGGCAGGCACGATGGCAGCGAGGAAGGCACTCAGCAGACCGAAGGCCGCGATCCCGACCAGGTGCAGCCACGGCACCTGGAACGGGCCGAACCAGGTGCCGGAGAACCGCTGGGCGACCGGGAGGAGGGCCCAGCCGGCCCCGATCCCGAGGAGTACGCCGGCCACGGCGGCGAGGCCGCCGAGCACCAGCCCACTCGCGAGCACGACGCCGCGCGACTGCCGCGGCGTGCCCCCCGAGGCGGCCATCAACGCCAACGTCCGCGACTGCCGTCGTGCCCCGACGGCGAACGCCGGACCGGCGAGCAGCACGACTTCGAGCAGCGCCATCACCACGATCAGCACGACCACGGCGATGGTCGACTGGCTGGGTCCGCCGCCCGAGACTCCCTGCAGCTGGGGTGGCAGCTCCGACTCCGTGGGGGGATGCTCGATCACCGCCCGGGACAGGACCAGCACACCGATCTGGTTCAGGTCCATGACCTGGCCCCACGTCACCGGTGGGCCGCCGATGAGCCAGCTGCGCCCTGACAGGTCGAGCCCGAAGGCTCCGGACAGCCCCACCGCGACCTCGATGTCGCGCGAGGAGCTCGACTCGACGATGCCGACGACGCTCAAGGAGTCGCCGCCTTCGATCTCGAGCTGCTCGCCCAGGCCCGGCCCGCGGTCCGCCACGGCCTGGGTGACGACGACCTCGTCGGCGCTCTGCGGCAGTCGGCCGGACACTGTGCGGAACAGGCCCGAAGCCAGAGGGTCGCGGAGGTCGAGCTCGTTCGCCTCGATCTCCGCGACCCCCTTGTCGGTGCCCACTCGAACGCTCCCCTCGCGGCGTTCGAGCGACGGGACCTGTCTGCCCAGGACCTGCGAGACGTCGCCGAGCCTGGTCGGCCTGCCCGTGCCGGTGCCGTCCGTGGCGTAGCCGCCGTTCTCCGGGTCGGCGACCTGATAGGTCGGGGAGCCGTCGAAGGACGCGATCACCTGCGCCTGCGCGCTGCCGAGCCGCCGGTCGATGCCTTCGCGGGGCGACACGGCGGACGTGTGGATCACCACGTCGGCTGCGGTCACGGCCAGCACCGGCAGCGCGATCATGACCAGCACCAGCAGGCTGCGGGCGCGGGCCCTGGCGGCGTCGCGCCAGGCCAGCCTGAGCAGCGGCCTCCAGGTGCTCATCGGGACCGTTCCGCGTCGAGCAGCGCGTCGGCCCGGTCGCTGCCGGTCTCGTCGACGATGACACCGTCGCGCAGGAACACGACCCGGTCCGCCCAGGCGGCATGCCGGGCCTCGTGGGTCACGAGGACGCCGGCGGCACCGGCGTCGCACCTGGCCCGGAGCAGCCTCAGGATCTCCTCGCCGGTGTCGGTGTCCAGGGCGCCGGTGGGCTCGTCGGCCAGGATCAGCCGTCGCTCACCGACCACCGCCCGTGCGATCGCGACCCGCTGCTGCTGGCCGCCGGACATCTCGTCGGGGAACCGGTCGGCGAGGTCGCGGATGCCGAGCTCGTCGAGGGCCTGGAGCGCGAGGGCCCGAGCTGCGCGGGACCGGACGCCGTCGAGCTCACGAGGCAGCGCCACGTTCTCGGCGGCGGTCAGTGCCGGGATCAGGTTGAAGTCCTGGAAGACATAGCCGATCGAGCGGCGGCGCATGGTGGCCCGCCCCTTGTTGCCCAGGCCCGCCAGATCCACCCCTTCCACCGACACGGTGCCGGTCGTGGGCTGGTCGAGGCCGCCGGCCATCGTCAGCAACGTCGACTTGCCCGACCCGGAGGGGCCCATGATGGCGACCAGCTCGCCGGCGTACGCCGCGAAGGAGACCGTCCGCAGCGCGTGGACCCGGGTGGCGCCCTCCCCATGGATCCGGGTCACCTCCTCGAGCCGGAGCACCGCGGTCATGACGTCACCTCCCGCGTCTGCTCGACGTCGACCCGGACAGGACGGGCGGCCGCGTCGACCGCGGCCCGGCGCAGTCGCGCCTCGCAGTGGTCGAGCCAGCGCACCTCGGCCTCGGCGGCGAAGATGAGGGACTCGAGGACCAGGCTCCACGCAAGCTCCGAGGACTCCACGGGCTGGTCGTTGCGTCGTTTGAGCCGGGTGTAGTCCTGCAGGGCCGTGATGGTCGCACTGCGCTGCTGCTGGATCACGGCGCCGACGTCGACACCGGGAACCGTGACGGCCAGCGCGAGCTTGATGGCCAGCTCGTCGCGAGGCGGTTGGGTGCGGGCCACGGGCGTGGTGAACCAGGCGGCGACCTCGTCGCGACCGGCCTCGGTGACCCGATAGACGACGTGGCCCTCCGCATCGGCCCCGGCGCCCTCGACCAGGCCGTCACGCTCGAGCCGGGCCAGGGTGGTGTAGACCTGCCCGATGTTCAGCGGCCAGGTCGCACCGGTGCGCTGCTCGAACTCGGACCGCAGTTGATAGCCGTACTTCGGCCCCTGCTCCAGAAGCGCGAGGAGCGCCTGCTTCACCGACATGATGACCCCCGGGGTTCGGTGTTCTAGAACTGCATACTCGGTATGTATACCACGTATGCACCCCCAACGTCACCGTCGACTGTGCTTGCGCTCCTTGCGAAGCTCAGCGGTGTAGGCGTGGGCGTCCACCTGGATGGTGTGCCGCACGCTCGCGACATAGCGGCGCCGCAACCGTTCGTCGTAACGGGCGATCTGGGCGCGCATCCGCTCGCGGGAGGGCAGACGGCACACCCCGGTGATGAGGTCGGCCACCCAGTGCGCCTGCTGCTCGGCCAGCGGCATCACCGCGCCGATCGACTGGATCAACCCGATGAAGAAGAGGCCCGGGTGATCCACGGACACGACGCGGCGGTAGAGGTCGACGTGGTTGTCCTCACCCGCGCTCAGGCCACCCCCGGGCAGCAGTCGGTCGTCGAGGAAGGGGAACGTGATCCGGTAGCCGGTGCAGAAGACCACGACGTCCGCCTCGACCTCGGAGCCGTCGGTGAAGCGCACCGTCGACCCGTCGAACCCACTGATGGCAGGCTTCACGCCGAGGTCGCCATGACCCAGGCGGGTCAGCAGGTCGCTGCTGACGGTGGGGTGCGCATGCAGCACGGCATGGTCGGGCTTCGGCAGCCCGTAGTCGGTGACCTTCCCCACTGACAGCCTCAACATCGCTCGCATCCCCCACGACTGCAGGAACAGCGGACCGCGGGCGAGCGGCGAGTCGGTCAGATGGTCCGTGGGCATGCCGAACAGGAACTTCGGCAGGATGTGGGCACCGCGGCGCGTCGAGAGGTACGTCGCACTCGCCACCCTGGAGGCCTCCACGGCGATGTCGGTGGCCGAGTTCCCGATCCCCAGCACCACCACCCGCTTGCCGGCGAGCACCTCGGGCGTGCGGTAGTGGTGGGCGTGCAGCTGCTCCCCCGAGAACTCGCCCGGGAACGCCGGCTCCGGCCAGCGCGGGTTCCAGTGGTGCCCGTTGGCGACGATCACGTGGTCGTAGTGCCGCGTCCGGATCTGGTGGTCGTCGCGGGTGCGCGTGGTGACGTCGTACCCCGTGCCCTGGGGTGCCACGCTCGTCACCTCGGTCCGGAAGGTGATCCGCTGCCGCAGACCGAAGTGGTCGACGAACTCATCGAAGTAGGCCGCGATCTGCCAGTGGCTCGGATAGTCGGGCAGCTCGGTCGACATCGGGTAGGCGGCGTACTGCATCGCGTCGCGCGAGGTGTTGATGTGCAGCGACCGGTAGGCCGAGGACACGCCGTTGTCGTTGCCGTAGCGCCAGTTGCCCCCGACTCCTGAGCCAAGCTCGAAGCAGTCGAAGTCGACCCCCCGCTCCGCCAGCACCTGCGCAGCGGTGATGCCCGACGACCCCGCTCCGATGATGCAGACCTTCACGGCTCCTCCTGTCAGCATGGGCGGGTGTTGCGGACCGCCGACGACGATGACCTGCTTGCCTTGCTCGAGCTGGAGCGTGCCGCCAACCTGGTGGCGCTGGCCCATGTCTACCCACCGTCGAGGTATCCCTACCCGGCTGACGACGTGCTCGCCCGCTGGCGGATCGTGCTCGACGATCCGGACTGTACGACGCTGGTGCTCGACGGCGCTACGGCCGCTGCCGGCCTGGTCGGACTGGTGGCCCACGACCGGTCCTCGATCCGGCACCTGGCCGTCCATCCGGACCGCTGGGGCACCGGCCTGGCGCGCACCCTGCTGGGGGCTGCCTGCGGCGCGATCGAGGGCCCCGTGTTCCTGTGGTGCCTTGTGGAGAACCGTCGGGCGCGGGGCCTCTACGAGCACCTGGGCTGGAGGCCGACCGGAGTCGCTGAGGAGTCGGAGTTCCCGCCACACCCCACCCAGCTGGAATACGTCCTCGATCCTCTACCTACGGCCGCTGATCCAGCCCTCTGGACCGGCCGGACGTAGAGATCTGGAGACCGCATGGCTCATCCGTGGAATCCCAACTGCTCCCCCTCCGCAGCTCGTCCGTCCGGTCAAGGTCGATCCGTCCGGCGAGACGGGCCCCACGAAGGCGCAGGCCGCGGCACGAGGAGGCCGGTCTGCTGGTCGAGTACGACGCGGCCGATCACCAGCACGCAGCGCGGCACACCGAGGACGTCGCCCGAGAGGACCTGCTGCGCCGGCTGACCACCCTGGTGGACAGGCTGGTCGCGGCCAGGGCGGCGGAGGCAGGTCGGCGCCAAGACCTGCTCAACCAGCCGATCCCCTCGGACGAGGAGCTGGTGGTTGCATGCCTGGGGACCGGTGAGGCGGTGCGCAACTGAGCCGGACGCAGAGAGTCAGCGGTAGGTGAGCTGGGCTGGAGACAGGTGCCCGTGGTCGTTGAAGGTGAGCAGCGTCAGGCCACGTCTGCCGGTGAGCACCCGGGTCAGGGAGGTGTTCACCACCACCGGCGCGAGGCGGACGTAGGCCGTCACCCCGCCACCGACCAGCGCCGCGGTCACCTGGGCGATGGGTCCGCCGGAGGTGAAGACGACCGCGTTGCGCTCTCCCACGAGACCCTCCAGCGCACCCTTCACCCGTTGCTGGAACTCGGCGTACGACTCGACGTACTCGTGCTCGGCGGCAGCCCAGCGCAAGGTGGCGTGCTCGTACCACTGCTGGAACTGGCGGGCGTCCGGGTCGCCCTCGAACGGGCGCGGAGTCACCTCGAGGAGGGCGTCCATGTCGACCTCGTCCCAGTCGGGATCCACCCGCACCGGACAGTCCCAGCCGGCCGCCGCCATCGCCTCCTGCGCCGTCTGGCGTTGCCGCTTCAGCGAACCGTGCACCACCACATCGGGCCGCAGGTCGCACAGCTCGGCACCGACCACGGCCGCCTGCTCCTCGCCCAGCGGGGAGAGTACGTCGTAGTCGTCGGTGCCCCAGGAGGCCTGTCCGTGTCTGACGAGGACGATCACGCGCTGACAGTAGCCACCACGCGGCTGCGCTGGAAGGGGTCGGCCCACTGGCCGCGCACCCGCATCAGCCGCACGAGCGGCCACACGACGAACGGGATGGCGAAGATCACCGAGGCCCGCCAGTCCGGCACCTGGGCGAGCCCGGAGAAGATCATCCCGATGATGGTCGTCGACAGTGCCAGCCGGGCCGAGTAGCCCACCATGTAGAGCGGGGGCGCGGGGGTGGCCCGGGCGCTGCGCAGGTCGACCGAGAAGGGTTGCTTCACCGACCACCGCATCGACAGCGACACCACCTGGACACTGACCACCAACCAGGTGCAGAGGAGGGCGGTGAGCTCCTCGACGGTCGGTCGGCCGGCCCTCAGAGCGGCAAGCGCCAGCGTCGTCGCCGAGCTGACCAGCAGGAGTTCGAGCAGCACCCAGCTGCGCGCCGCGAACGCGAGGGAGGGCGACACCGGGAGGGTGTCGCGCCAGAGCCCTCCGCGACCGTCCAGACACCAGGCGTTGACCCCGAACAGCAGCGCCGCGCCGCTGGCCACCAGGCCGGGCAGAATGGTCAGCATCTTCCACTCCAGGCTGCCCGAGAGGGCGATGAGCCCCGGTGCAGCCGCCAGCAGGTAGATGCCTCGCCGCAGTGACACGGCGCGCCAGACACTGGATCGGTCCATGCGGACCATCGCGATGAACGGACCCGCCGGGTTGCGGCGGGCCGGGAAGGTGCCGGTCTCGATCCGGGCCTCGTCGCGGGGTGCGCGGCGCAGCGCCGCCCGGGCGGGGACGACGCCGAGCAGCACCGTCGCGAGGATGAGGGAGATCAGGATGACCAGGGTGAGCAGGTAGTCGAGGCTCAGGCCCTGGATCAGGCTCGCGATCACCGCAACCAGTCGTAGCGTGGGCAGGTGGTCGAGGACCACGCTGACGTGCTTGGTGACGATGAGCAGTACGGCCGCCAGGCCCACGACGCCGGTGATGAGCCGCACCCACAGCACGCCGTGAGGTCCACGGCGGATTGCCTCCATGGTCCAGGCCACGACCTGCGCGAGGGCGGTGGCGAACACCAGCCACAGCAGGGCGACCACGTGCGCGAACACCAGGGCCGTCGGGCCGACGACGTACGCCGTGAGACCGAGCAGCATCCACCCCTGGAGCAACCAGGCGATGTTCAGCGGCGCCATCAGCAGAGCCCCGAGGTGGTCGACGGCCGGACTGATCGGGAAAGCGACCGCGTGGTCGCGAGCCACCAGCTCGCGGCCACCACCGGAGGCCACCGCAGAGATCGCGGTGAGCAGCAGGAACCCGGCGTAGGCCGTCGGGAGCAGCAGGAACATCTCGAACGCACGACTGTGCTTCATCGAGTAGTCGGCGGCGCCGGGCAGGAACGCGGGGGTGATCGCCGACAGCAGCGTCAGGGTCACCAGGATCGCCACGAACCAGCGGGTCCGCCCCTTCTGACGGACCGTCGAGGTCCGGAACCGGACCAGGGAGCGGGTGTCGGCGACCGCGTCAGTCCAGGAGCTGACGGTAGACACGAGCGCCTTCCTCTCCCATGAGCGCCTTGGCGTCGAGGTTCGCGACGCGGGACCCGCCGCGGAGCACGATCGCAGTGCTGCAGGCCTGGACGGCGAGGTCGCGCAGGTGGGTGGAGACGAGCACACAGGCACCGCGGGCCCGGGCGTCGGCGATGACTTCCTGGGTGGCCTCCACACCGAGTGGGTCCACACCGTCGAAGGGCTCGTCGAGCAACAGCACCTCGGGCTCGTGGAACGCGGCCAGCACGACCGACATCCGCCGCCCCATGCCGTGGCTGAAACCTGCAGTGATGCGGTGGGTCACGTCGCCGAGCTCGAACCGCTCGAGCAGGTCACGGGCGCTCTGCTCCCAGCCGGGCCGCATCCTGCGCAGGCGCGCCGCCAGCTGCAGGTGCTCCCAGGGAGTGGCCCGGGGCACGAGGCCGCCGACGTCCGGGCAGTAGCCGTTGCTGCGCTTGGCTCCCATCAGGTCGGTGGCGAGGTCGTGACCGGCCAGGCGTACGACGCCCCCGGTGGGCGGGATCACGCCGGCCAGCACCCGCATGGTGGTGGACTTGCCGGCTCCGTTGCGGCCGAGCAGCGCGGTCGCCTGCCCGGCGTAGGCCTGGAGGTCCACGCCGACGACGGCGTCGACGGTGCCGAAGCGCACGTGCAGGCCGCGTACGTCGACGAGCGCCAAGGCACCGTCCTCGGGCTCGGGGGCGGCGGCAACGTCGAGATCGACGGCGGGGTCGACCCTAGGGGATTCAGTCACCCCTCCAGTGTCGCCGACCTGTCGCAGTTGCACAGAAGAATGCGTCGACCCGTCGCAGATGTACATCACGCGGTGTACATCTGCGACGGGTCGAGGGGTTCTGCGTGTACATCTGCGACAGGTCAGGCGGGGAAGGACTCTCCGGCCGCCGCCATCTGCCGCAGCCGGGCGGTCGGCCGGAACCGGTCGCCGTAGGTCTCGGCCAGCTCGTCGGCCCGCGCCACGAACGCCGTCAGCCCGATCGTGCCGTCGACGCCCTCGTAGCCGGTCATGAACTGCGCCGCTCCGCCGGTCAGGGGTGGGAAGCCGATGCCCATGATGGAGCCGATGTTGGCCGCGGCGGCGGACTCGATCACGCCCTCCTCGAAGCACTTCGCCGTCTCGAGAGCCTCGGCGAACAACATCCGGTCCTTCACGTCGGCCAGCGGCGGCTGGGACGCGGCCAGCGGGAAGGTCTCGGCCAGTCCCGCCCAGATCCCGGCACGTCGCCCGTCGGCGTAGTCGTAGAAGCCTGCGCCCTTGAGCCGCGAGGGACGGCCGAGCTCGATCATCGTGGCGACCACGGACTCGGCCGGGTGCTCGACGTAGGAGTCACCCGCCGCGTCCCGGTTGGCCTTGCCGATCTTCGCCATCAGCTCCAGGTTGAGCTCGTCGGACAGCTGCAGCGGTCCCACCGGGTAGCCGGACTGGGTCGCGGCGCGCTCGATGGACAGCGGCTGCACTCCCTCGGCCAGCATGGCCAGACCCTCGTTGGTCATCGTGCCGATCACCCGGGAGGTGTAGAAGCCACGGCTGTCGTTGACCACGATCGGGGTCTTGCGGATCTGCTGCACCACGTCGTAGGCCTTCGCGAGGGCCACGTCGGAGGTCTGGGCGCCACGGATGATCTCCACCAGCGGCATCTTGTCGACCGGGCTGAAGAAGTGCAGCCCGATGAAGTCGGCCGGGCGGTCCACCCCGGTCGCCAGGTCGGTGATCGGCAGCGTCGAGGTGTTGGAGCACAGCAGCGCATCAGGATCGACGAAGGGCAGGATCTCGGCGAACACCCGGTGCTTGAGCGCCGGGTCCTCGAACACGGCCTCGATCACGAGGTCGCACCCGGCGAGGTCGGCGGGCTCCGAGGTCGCCGTGATCCGGCCGAGCAGCTCGGCCTTCTTCTCCTCCGTGGACCTGCCTCGGGAGATCGCCTTGTCCAGCAACGACTCCGAGTAGGCCTTGCCGCGCGCAGCATTGTCGGCGGAGACATCCTTGAGGACGACCTGCATCCCGGCGCGTGCACAGGAGTAGGCGATGCCGGCACCCATCATCCCCGCGCCCAGGACACCGACCTTGACCGCCTTGTACGGCGCGATGCCCTGCGGCCGCAGCGACCCGGAGTTGATCGCCTGCAGGTCGAAGAAGAACGCCTGGATCATGTTCTTGGACTGCTGGTTGACGATCAGGTGGGTGAGGTAGCGCGACTCGATGCGCGAGGCGGTGTCGAAGTCCACCTGCGAACCCTCGATGGCGCTCGACAGGATCGCCCGCGGAGCGGCGTACGGCGCGCCCTTGGTCTGCTGGCGCAGGAGTGCCGGGAAGGCGGGCAGGAACTGAGCGAACTTCGGCTGCCGCGGGTCGCCCCCGGGGATCCGGAAGCCGTCGCGGTCCCACGGGTTCTTGGCGGCCTCCTCGTCGTGCTGATGGTCCAGGATCCACGCCTTGGACGCCGTGAGCAGGTCATCGGGAGCGACGACCTCGTCGATGAGTCCCTTGTCCTTCGCCGCGGCCGGCTGGAAGCGGGTGCCGGGCAGCAGCACGTCCATCAGCGCCGGCTGGATGCCGAGCATGCGGACGACGCGCGTGACGCCGCCGCCACCGGGCAGCAGACCCAAGGACGACTCGGGCAGGCCGATGTCGTAGCGGGCATCGGCGGCGATGCGGTGGTTGGCGGCCAGCGCGATCTCGAGTCCACCACCGAGCGCGGCACCGTTGATCGCGGCCACCACGGGGCGGGGGTAGGTCTCGAGTCGACGCAGGTCGGCCTTGACCTGCTCCACCTGCGCGAACACGGCAGGGGCGTCCTCGCGCGTGGTCGTGACCATGCCCTTGAGGTCGCCACCGGCGAAGAAGGTCTTCTTCGCGCTGGCCACGACGACGCCGATGACGTGATCCACCTCGGCGTAGAGCCGCTCGACGGCCTCGTGCATGGAGTCCTTGTAGATCGTGTTCATGGTGTTGGCGCGGGCCGTCGGGTCGTCGAGGGTCAGCGTCACGATGCCGGCGTCATCGCGTTCGTAGCGCACGGCGGAGGTCTGGACGTCAGTCATGTGGGTGAGTCGCTTTCTTAGACGAGTTCGACGATGGTGGCGATGCCCATGCCGCCGCCGACGCAGAGCGTGGCGAGGCCACGGCGCTGGTCGCGCCGCTCGAGCTCGTCGATGAGGGTGCCGAGGATCATGGCGCCGGTGGCGCCGAGCGGGTGGCCCATGGCGATGGCGCCGCCGTTGACGTTGGTGATCTCGTCGTCGATGCCCATGTCGCGCATGAAGCGCATGGCCACGGCTGCGAAGGCCTCGTTGATCTCCCAGAGATCGATGTCCTCGACCCCGAGACCTGCGACGCCGAGCGCCTTGCGGGCAGCAGGCGCGGGGCCGGTCAGCATGATCGTGGGATCTGCGCCGGAGACGGCGGTGGCGATGATCCGCGCCCGCGGCGTGAGGCCGAGGTCGGTCCCGACCTGCTCGGTGCCCAGCAGCATCAGAGCGGCGCCGTCGACGATGCCCGAGGAGTTGCCGGCATGGTGGACGTGGTCGATCTTCTCGACCCAGTGGTACTTCTCCAGCGCCACGTCGTCGAACCCGGCCTGCTTGCCGATGTCGGCGAAGGATGGCTTCAGCCCGGCCAGTGACTCCACCGTGGTGCCGGGGCGGATGAACTCGTCGTGGTCGAGGACCGTCAGACCGCTGGCGTCCCGAACGGGGATGACGGAGCGGGTGAACCGGCCGTCGGCCCAGGCCTTGGCGGCTCGGGCGTTCGACTCAGCGGCGAAGGCGTCCACGTCGGTCCGGCTGAACCCCTCGATCGTGGCGATCAGGTCGGCTCCGATGCCCTGCGGAACGAAGCCGGTGGTCAGCGCGGTGGCCGGGTCCATCGCCCAGGCGCCGCCGTCGGAGCCCATCGGCACCCGGCTCATCGACTCCACGCCGCCTGCGACGATGAGGGACTCGAAGCCGCTGCGGACCCGCTGGGCCCCCTGGTTGACGGCCTCCAGGCCGCTGGCGCAGAACCGGTTGAGCTGCACCCCCGCGACCGTCTCGGGATAGCCAGCGGCGAGCGCTGCGGTCTTGGCGATGTCACCGCCCTGGTCGCCGATGGGGGTCACCACGCCGAGGACGACGTCGTCGACCCGGTTCGTGTCGAGAGTGGGGTTGCGGACCTGCAGCTCCTCGAGGAGCCCGACCACCAGGTCGACGGGCTTCACCTCGTGCAACGTGCCGGTCTTCTTGCCGCGGCCCCGCGGTGTGCGCAGGTGGTCATAGACGAATGCTTCAGCCATGCCACCAATTGTGACACCATTACTGTCACTGTGGTCAACGTGTCAAAGGTCTCCCCTGAGCTCCTGACGCTCGACGAGCTCTGCTCGCGCGTCGGGCTGAGCGTGCGCAACGTGCGGTTCTACACGACCCGCGGGCTGGTTCCGCCGCCGATCCGCCGTGGTCGCTCGGGCTACTACTCCGCCGACCACGTGGTCCGCCTCGAGCTGGTCCAGGAGCTCCAGGCCCACGGCTTCACCCTCTCGGCGATCGAGAAGTACGTCGCCCGGATCCCTGAGACGGCCACCCCCGCCGACATCGCGCTGCACCGCACCCTGCTCGCCCCCTGGATGGCCGAGGCCCACGAGGTGCTGACGCGGGCCGAGCTCTGTGACCGGGCCGGGCGCGAGCTCACCGACGACGACCTGGACACCCTTGCCGCCCTCAGCGTCGCCACCTCGATCGGGCACGGCCGCTACGAGGTCGCCCAGGCCCACCTCTCCGTGGCGGTGGGACTGATCGACGTCGGCTTCCCCACCGAGGCCGCGCTGGCCGCGAAGAAGGTGTACGCCGAGCACGGGCGAGCGATCGCCGAGGAGATCAACGAGGTCTTCCGCGGCCAGATCTGGCCGACCTACAAGGAGCAGGGAATCTCCCCCGAGCAGCTGCAGCAGTTGCTCGAGCGCCTCAAGCCGCTCTCGATCGCCGGCCTCGTCTCGGCGTACGAGTCGGCCGTCAACGACACCAAGCGCGAGAGCATCGAGAGGCGTACGCGCTGAGCCTCGGGCGCCCGGACGGCAGCCAGGTGTCAGGCGCGCCAGCCGCCGTACGACGACACCAAGGCGTCGATGACCGCCGACGCGTCAGCCTCGGCCTCCTCCGTCGGATACTCCGGCAGGAGGTCGTCCCAGACCGGGAGCCACGACCCCCAGAGCTGGGACTGGCCCTCGGGACGGGCGAACAGCCAGACGTGGAGGTGGGCGCCGCCATCCCCGATGCGGTAGACGTGGCATCGGCTGATGTGGGCCAGCGCCTCCACGTGCCGCGCGAGGTGGACGGTCAGCACGCCCAGCTCGGCGGCCAGCTCATCGGGGAGGTCACTGAGGTCGTGGTGCTCGCGCGGGTGCAGCATCAGCACCAACGGCACTCCCACGCCCGCGATCCGGGTCAGGCGCCAGCGGTCGTCGAGCCAGAGACCCTCGTCGCGTCGTCGGCACGACCCGCAGTCGGCGGGGTCCTCCCCGTGGCGGGCCGCTTCGGGCACGACCGGCGGCTGGAGCCGCGAGACCCGGAGGCCCTCGGGCTCGAACGGACTGACCTCCCACATCGTCATCCGTGAGAGCGGAAGCCGCTGCTCGTCGTCCGCGGCAGCGAGCGCACGGGCGTGGAACTCGTCGGGATCAAGAGCCATGCCCCGACGCTATCGCCCCGCGGACGAGGAACGGGCCCGCTGCGGCGTACGCAACGGGCCCGAATCGTGGAGGAAGGTCAGCTCTTGAAGGCGTCCTTGACGTCAGACGCGGCGTCCTTGACCTTGTCGCCGGCCTGCTTCACGCCGGCCTCGCTCTGGTCGGCACGACCCTCGGCCTCGAGACTCTCGTCGCCGGTCGCCTTGCCGGTGGTCTCCTTGCCCTTGCCAGTGACTTCCTCGGCCTTGTGCTTGATCTTGTCGCCCATGCTCATGGGGTCCCACCTTTCAGGAGGTTGACCTCCAACCTAGGCAGGACGACCTGAAGATCGTTCCACCCCTGGGGGTGAGACGTCAGTCGCGACCTTGGCAGCGCTCCTCGGTGAGGTTCTCCCGGGCCCAGGTGGTCAACGCCTCGAGGGCGGGCAGGATCGCCCGACCGCTCTCGGTCAGGGCATAGCTCACGGCGACCGGCGGACCCGCGTCGACGGAGCGTTCGACCAGGCCCGCGCGGGTGAGCTCGGTGAGTCGGTCGGACAACATCGAGTCGCTGATGCCGAGGGTGCGCTTGAGCTCGGCGAACCCGGCCGGGGCCTGGATGAGAGTGCCGAGGAGTACGCCGTTCCACCGCTTGCCGAGGAACGTGAACGCTCGCTCGAGCTGAGCGTCACAGGCACGCGGCTCCTGAGCGGTCTCGGACATGTGACCGATCCTACTTGGCTTCACACTTGACCGTGACTTCTATTTTCGTAGTAACATCGAAATCACTAGCCGCTACATCCAAAGGAGTCACCATGACGACCACCACTCTCGAGGCCCTCGACGACACCGGTCGCGCCCTGATGTTCACCGAGGCTCGCACCGCCAACTCGTTCTCCGACGAGCCCGTGACCGATGCCGAGCTCCAGAGCATCTGGGACCTCGCCCGCTGGTCACCCTCGATGGCCAACTCCCAGCCCTTGCGCGTGCTGTTCGTCCGTTCGCCCCAAGCGCGCCGGCGGCTCGGCGTCCACATGGCCGACGGGAACCGCGACAAGACCGTCTCCGCTCCCGCCGTCGCGGTCCTCGCCTACGACAGCGACTTCCACGATCACTTCCCGACCGTCTTCCCCGCCCGGGGTGAGATGCTCCGCGAGAACTTCGGCGGCATGCCCGACGACGCCCGCGAAGGCGTCGCGAAGTACAGCGCCGCCATCCAGACCGGTGTCTTCCTGCTGGCCGTGCGCGCCCATGGACTCGCGGCCGGGCCGATGGGCGGCTTCGACGGTCCCGGCATCGACGCAGACTTCTTCGCCGGCACGACGTGGAAGACCCATCTCGTCGTCAACATCGGGCACCCGGGCGTCGACCCGTGGTTCGACCGGTTGCCGCGCCTCGACGCCCAGACCGCTCTCGACTGGGCCTGATCTCCCTCTCAACGGCGAAAGCGCAGGGCCTTCTCGCGCCGGGGACGGAACCGCAGGGTGAGCCTGTCGCGCAGGTAGTTCTGCGGTGCCTTCCACGGCCCCCGATCGCCCTGCTTGGGAAAGGCATCGAGCGCCCGCTGCACGTATCCCGAGGTGAGGTCCAGCAGCGGGGCGGCCTCGACGTTGGAGTCCAGCTGCGCGACGACGACCTGGAACCGGTGGCGAGCCATGTGGCGCAGCAGCCCGACCACATAGGTCGAGACGAGGTCGGCCTTCAGCGTCCAGGACGCGTTGGCGTAGCCGACCACGTAGGCGAAGTTGGGAACCCCGTCGAGCATCACGCCGCGGTAGGCGATCGTGGTGCCGAGGTCCACCGCGGTGCCGTCGAGGAGGATCTCCGCTCCACCGAAGGCGAGAAGCGACAGGCCGGTGGCGGTGACGACGATGTCGGCCGGCACCTCGGTGCCGTCGCTCAGCCGGATCCCTCCCGGGGTGAAGGTCTCGATCCGCCCGGTCACCACCGAGCCGGTGCCATGGCGGATCGCGCGGAAGAGGTCTCCGTCGGGGACGATGCACATCCGCTGGTCCCACGGTTCGTAGGGAGGCTTGAAGTGGGTGTCCACCGCGTAGCCGTCCGGTAGCGCCTTGAGCGTCCCGGCCCGGATCACCCTGCGCACCAGCGCCGGCCGTCGGCGAGCGAGCTGGAAGAGTCCCCACTGCACCAGGATGTTGCGCCAGCGGACAACGCTTGCCGCCACTGAGCCGGGCAGCACCCGTCTGAGTCTCCCCACGGCGTTGTCGCGCTGCGGCACCGACACGACGTACGACGGGGTGCGCTGCAGCATCGTCACGTGTGCGGCACTCTCAGCCATCGCCGGGAGCAACGTGATGGCGGTGGCGCCCGAGCCGATCACCACGACCCGCTTCCCGGCGTAGTCGAGGTCGTCGGGCCACGACTGCGGGTGCACGACCTGGCCCGCGAACGACTCCAGGCCCGGGAGGTCGGCGGCGTACGGCTGGTCGTAGTCGTAGTAGCCGGTGCAGTTCCACAGGAACCCACAGGTGATCTGCTGCGGCCCGGCATCCGTGTGGAGGTCGACCGTCCAGATCTGACGCGCACTGTCCCAGGAGTAGCGCACCGCCCGCTGCCCGAACCGGACCTTCTCGACCACGCCGAACTCGGCCGCGGTGGCCTCGACGTAGGCCTTGATCGACGGGCCGTCCGCGAGCACCTGCTCGTCGTTCCAGGGTCGCAGTCGGTAGCCGAGGGTGTGCATGTCGGAGTCGCTGCGCACGCCCGGGTAGCGGAACAGGTCCCACGTGCCGCCGATCGCGTGGCGTCGCTCGATCACGGCGTACGACGTGCGGGGCTGGTCGCGCTCGAGGTGGCTGGCTGCCCCGATCCCGGAGAGTCCAGCACCGACGATCAGGACGTCCACGTGATTCACACGGGCATGTCTAGCAGTCCGCCTTTCCCCGTTGTCCACAGGTGGCTGAGGAAGTGGTTGCGGGGGTCGCGACTCCGAAATAGCATCGAACACATGTTCGATCTCTCGGTTGCCGACCTCCAGGACTGGGCCACCCTGCTCATCCGCCTCGACACGTCCGTCGACGATGCGGGACGGATCGCCCAGCTCCGGGCTCTGGAGGACCTGAAGGCCGCTGCATGCGCCGCGCAGGCCAGGATCACGGTCGACTTCGCCGCCTCCCAAGAAGCAGCCCAGGCAACTGCAGGGACCCCGCGTGCCAAGGCTGGTGCTGGGATCGGTGCCCAGATCGCCCTGGCGAGACGGGAGTCACCCCATCGGGGTGGCCGACTCCTGGGACTCGCCAGGGCCCTCGTGGTCGAGATGCCGCACACCCTGCACGCCTTGCAGCGCGGGCTCCTCAACGAGTGGCGCGCCACCCTAATCGTGCGGGAGACCGCCTGTGTCTCCCGTGCCGACCGGGAAGCCATCGACACCCAACTGTGGTCACGGCCCGACCAGGTCACCACCCTGGGCGACCGCGCTCTGGCCGCCCAGACCCGGGCGTTGGCCTACCGGGCCGACCCCCACGCCGTCGTCGCCCGGGCAGCCAAAGCCGAGGGTGAGCGGTGCGTGACCCTGCGGCCAGCTCCCGACACCATGACCTACCTCACCGCCCTGCTGCCCGTGGCCCAAGGCGTCGCGGCCTACGCCGCGCTCACCCGCCATGCCGACACCACCCGCGCCGGCGGTGATCCACGCGGCCGCGGACAGACCATGGCTGACACGTTGGTCGAACGCCTCACCGGACAGTCCGAGGCATCCGCGGTTCCCGTCGCCGTGAACCTCCTCATGACCGACACCTCCTTGCTGGGGTTAGCCGACAGCGACCGCCAAGCCACCGGCGTCGCCGCGGAGGTCGTCGGCTGCGGGCCCGTCCCGGCCGACATCGCCCGCAGACTCCTCGCCCATGCCGCCACCCGGGAGGAGGCCTGGGTCCGCAGGCTCTACACCCGCCACGGCAGGCTCGTCGCCCTCGAATCCACAGCCCGCCACTTCCCACCGGGCCTCGCCGACTTCATCGACCTCCGCGACCAGCACTGCCGCACCCCCTGGTGCAACGCACGCATCCGACACCACGACCACCTCCGGCCCCACGCGGACGGCGGAGCCACCTCGGCCACCAACGGCCAAGGACTCTGCGAAGCCTGCAACTACACCAAACAAACCACCGGCTGGACAGCACGAGCGAGCCCCGACGGCACCATCACGACCACCACCCCCACCGGCGACATCTACACCTCACCCGAACCCGTCCCGCGCAGCCCCGACGCCGCCTAGCAGCCGTGGTTGAGCTGCGCGCACCAGTCCTCCGGCGCGTTCAGGTCGTAGGTGTCCACGGTGCCGTCGTCATGGGTGACGGTGACCACGATCGGCTTGTCCGGCAGGCGACCGGCGGCCATCGGTCCGCTCGTCGGCAGGTGCACCATCGACCACATCGTGTCGTTGAGGACCGCCTCCTGCTCCGCGCCACCCGGGAATGCGTAGGAGATCGAGGTGACACCCTCGATCAGGGGACCTGCAGCGAAGTACTGCGAGGCCAGGTCGCCCTGCGCATCCGGCACGAAGTTCATGCTGATCGCGAACGTCGCCTTGGTGGGGGCGGCGTCGAACCTGGCGTTCCCGATCAAGGTCGGCGGGCCTCCGTCACCGGTGGCGAAGTCGTCGCAGACGATCCAGGTCTCGTCGTTGCCGAAGAGGTACGTCGTTCCGCCGTCGTAGGCGATCGACGACAGCTCCGTCGCCCCACGGAGCCCGGGACCACCGTTGTTGGAGCCCTTCACCTCGCGCGCGCAGGCCTTGACGCCGGCCTGCACGGTGGGCGAGTCGGTCGGGGACACCGTCGCGCTCGCTGACTGCGCTGCCGTCGGGTCGTTGGCCGTGCCGCTGCCCAGCGGCTGCGGCTGGTCGGGCGTGGCGGAGTCGCGCTGGGACAGGACCACCGCCCCGGCGACCACGATGGCTGCCACCGCGCCCGCTGCCCCGAGCGGGACCAGCCAGCCCGGCGCCCCCCGTGTGGCGCCGGGCTGGTCGACGTGGAGGAGCAGGGTCGCGCGCAGGCGGGCCCTCACCTCAGGATCAAGGTCGCGAGCGGGAGGGGGCTGCAGGTCAGTCATGGCTGGTCTCGCCTTCAGCGGTGGCGGTGGAGAGACGTTGCCTGGCCCGAGCCAGTCGGGAGCGGACGGTGCCGACCGGCACCTCGAGCGCGGCGGCCGTCTGCTCGTAGGAGAGTCCCGACCACGCCACCAGGCTGAGCACGTCCTGGTCGCGCTGCGGAAGGGTTCTCAGCGCGCTCAGCAGACGAGCCATCGTGCGCTCGTCGTCGAGGCGTGCGGCCACCTGGTCGGCATGGTCGGGGGCGGCCTCGGGGGCACCCAGCCGCCCGACGGCATGCAGGTGGCGGCGCTGCTTGCGGGTCGCGTTGCGGCACACGTTGGTGGCGATCCCGTAGAGCCAGGGCAGGGCCGAGCCATCGTGGACGCGGATCCGCTCCCGCGTCCGCCAGGCCTCCAGGAACACCGAGGACGTCGAGTCCTCGGCCGTGCTCCAGTCGGCCGTGCGCCGGAAGCAGTAGGTGTAGATCCGGTCGGCGTAGCGGTCGAAGAGGATCCCGAGGGCTGCGCTGCTGCCGAGGCGGAGCTCGTCTACGAGGTCGGAGTCGCGCACTCGGCTGGCTCCCTCGAACGACGTCATACCCGGTTCATGTCCGCAGCGGCCGGTGAGTTCCCCACTGCTCAGGTCCGGTCGGCCGCCCACATCTCCAGCAGGCCGCGGAAGTGCGCCAGGAACTCGTCCTGCTCGTGGGCGGGGTAGGTCGCCTGCACCGTCCGGCGCAGCAGCCGGTCGAACTCCTCGGAGGTGATCCAGTCGTGGACCTGCTCCTCGAGGTGCGGCAGGTGGGTGTCGCACCACTCGGCGTACGCCGCCGTCTCGAAGTGCTCGTCGGCGAGGGCGAGGTAGCCCTCGAGCTTCTCCTCGTAGGTCATCGACGGGTCGTCGGCGATCGCGAAGTAGCGGGTCGTGGCGAGGTCGACCCGGCCCTGCCGGCCCGTGGCCAAGCAGTAGACCGACCAGCGCACCAGCGCCGTGATCGCCCACGGGAAGTAGTAGTGGAGCGAAGTGACCGCCACGTCGGGACAGGCGTTGGCGTAGTCGATGGGGTAGACCTCGTCGCCCGAGACCAGCATCTCGCAGGAGTTGAACTCCCAACGGAAGAAGGCGTTCACGATCCGGCTGATCGCCATCGCCTCATGCCCCGCGGACTCCGACAGGAAGTCGTGTGAGACGGCGTAGCGCCGGTGCATCGGCTGGTCGGGACGGAAGTCCATCACCATGGTCTCGGGTCCGATCGACAGGGCCCGGGCGAACTTCTCGTAGTCGACGGTCGCCTGCAGGTGCATCAGCATCTCGCCGGACTCGTCGTAGGCCCGGTGCAGGTCGTCGCGGCCGTCGACCCGGGAGACGCCCCGCCAGCCACCTCCGTCGAACGGCTTCATGTAGAGCGGATAGCCCACCTGCTCGGCGAGCTCGTCGAGGTCGAAGGACTGGTTGTACTTCGCGGACGTGTAGGCCCACCGGACGTTGTCGACCGGGTTCTTGTAGGGCACCAGAACCGTCTTCGGCACCTTCAGCCCCAGGCGGAGCATGGCGCAGTAGGCGCTGTGCTTCTCCATCGACTGGAAGGTGAACGGGCTGTTCAACAGGTAGGTGCCGTTGACCAGCGAGGCCTTCTTGAGCCATTCGCGAGGGTGGTAGTACCAGTAGGCCAACCGGTCGATGACCAGTTCGCTGCGCACCGGATCGGTCAGGTCGAAGGGCTCGATGGTCAGCCGCTCGCTCGCGAACGTGTGCGTGGCGCCGCCGAGCCTGATCGCCCCGACGCGCTTCACTATCGCCTCGAAGGCCTGCGGCCAGTCCTCCTCGGCGCCGAGCAGCAGACCGATCAGGTGATCGCTCATCGAATGTCCTCTCGTTCAGCAGAAGCGGGGCAGGTGCAGGGCGAGCTGGCGTTGCCACCAGTCCCAGTCGTGGGCGGAGTCGTGACCCCAGACGTCGAGGTCGTGCGAGATGCCACGCCCCGCGAGCAGCCCGGCCATCCGACGGGCCTCGGGCAGGCTCGAGGTCGGATGGGTCTCCCAGGGCCCCTGCCCCACCGTGAGGACGACGTGCAGTCGGCTGCGCAGCCAGTCGAGGTGGTCGCCGCCGAGATGGGGGACGTAGTCGGTCGGGTTGGTGAAGTACGCCGCCTCGCCGCGGGAGCCCCAGGCGTGCCACTGCGAGGGGTCGTAGTTGCCGGACTGACAGATCGCAACCGGGAACAGGTTGGCGTGCCGAAGGGCGAAGTTGAGGGCGTGGTAGGCGCCCATGCTGCAGCCGGTGGTCACCACACCTGTCGCTCCCGGGGTGTCCTCGTCGATCCAGCGGATCACCTGACCGGTGACCCACGCGTCGTACGCCCCATGCCGTTGCGCGCGCTCCTCGAGGGGAAGCCAGTTGTCCGACCAGGTGGCTGCGTCGAAGGAGTCGACGCAGTAGAGCTTCACCCGGCCCGCATCGATCAGGCCGCGCACCGCCTCGACCATGCCGTTGTTCTCGTAGTCCCAGGCCCGTCCCTGCTCGCTCGGGAAGGCCAGCACCGGCCGACCCCAGTGGCCGTAGCGGATCACCGTGCCTGCGTGGTCGAAACCGGGCGCCGCGAGTTCGACCTGCACGCGCTCCATGCCCTCAACTCCACACAGACACGAGCAGATCGGTCAAGTGCGGGTCCAGCAGATCGCGCCAGCAGGTCCAGTTGTGGCCGTCGCGGACCTCGCCCCAGCCCGATCCCACCAGGGTGCGGGCCATCAGCCGGTTGTTGGCGAGGTTCTCCTCGGCCGTCCCACACACGAGGGTGATGCTCCCCGCCGGCCGCCCCGGCTCCTCGCGGACCGCCTCGACGAAGTCGGTGATCGAACCGAAGAACTCGAAGTCCGACTCCTGGGGATCGAGGTCGGCAGTGAAGTAGGAGCCCGACTGCAGGAACAGCCCCGCGAAGGTGCCCGGATGGGTCCAGGCCGCGTGCAGCGCCGCGACGGCACCGAGGCTCTGACCCATCAGCACCGGCTGACCGTCGGTGGCCCAGGTGCCGGTGATCGCGGGAAGGATCTCCTCGACCAGGCTCGCGGCGTAGTCGGCACTGGCGGCGTAGGTCGGGTTGCGGTCTCCGGGAGCGAGCAGCGCGACCCGCATCGGCGGCAGGCGACCACCGGCGGTCAGCGCGCCGACGTACTGCGTCAGCCCGCCGTAGGCATCCATCTCGGGGCCGTCGTGACTGATCAACAGGGGCAGCGGGACCTCGGCCGGGATGCCTGCGGGCGCCCACAGCTCACCGGTGGCGAGCGGGGTGCGTGCTGCCCGGGCCGGCACCCCGCGGACCCAGCCGGGCTCGGCATAGCCGGGCAGCGGTAGCCAGGAGTGGTCGCCGAACGCTCCACCGACGAGCAGCGGGTTGCCGGGGTCGGTCACGAGCTCCTCGTCGACCTCGAGGAGATATTCGATCCGGTCCAGTGGAAGCGATCGCAGGCTCAGCTCCCAACCGGTGCCGGTGCGCGTGAAGTCACGCTCCAGGGGGAGATCGACATCGGTCCACAGGCGGACGGCCGTGAGCTGCTCCTCGGGGTCGGCCAGCCGGAAGGTGACCACGTCACCCTCGGTGCTGCTCACGTCGGACATCTGGCGATCCTACGCAGCCGAGCACTTGCCAACATGGAAACCGATAAGTATGGTTTCCACTATGGAAAGCAATAGCGACCAGATGTCCCAGCTCCGCGACGCCGACCGGGCAGCGGCAGCGCCCTACCTCGACTATCCCGCCAGCCCGGCGTGGTATCCGGCCGCGACAGGCGCGTGGTACGCACTGATGATCATCGCCGTCAGCTCACTCGACGACCACCGCGCCTGGGCGCTGGGCGGTCTGGCCCTCCTGATCGCAGCCGAGCTGGCGTTCATCGCCTGGATGCGCCGCAGCTGGGGGACCTGGCCACGGCTGGCCGGGGCGCCCGACGAGATCCGCGGAGCCTACGGCTGGTTCCTCCTGCGCCTACTGGCGCTCATGCTCGTGGTCGCGGTGGCCGGACTCCTCGCCGGCGCCTGGGTCTCGGCCGGCGTCGCCTTCGTCGGTGGCACCGCGCTGATCTGGACCTACGAGCGCACCTACGCACGTGCCGCCCAGAAGACCCGGGACCGCCTCGCGTGAACGTCCCCCCTGCCGGTCTGGCCAACCTCGATCCGGTCATCCACGCCCCGAAGCGACTCGCGATCATGGCGCTGTTGAGCAACTCGACGTCGACCGACTTCGCCTTCCTGCGCAACCATCTCGACATCAGCGACTCCGACCTGTCCAAGCAGATGGGCGCGCTGGAGGGTGCCGGCTACGTCACCGTCAGCAAGGTGGGGCGCGGCAGGGGCGGCGTCACGACCTACCGGATCACGCGGTCCGGTGCAGCCGCCTACCGACGGCATCGAGCCGCACTGCGGGCACTGCTGGGAGACTGAGGGCCGGCCCTTTCCCGGCGCGGCTCCAGCCGACATGATGGGCGCCATGTCGAACCGCGCAGGACAGCCAGCCCAACCCTCCGACCTCGTCGACGTGGCCCATCTCGTCACGGCCTACTACACCGGCATCCCCGACCCGGCAGACGTCGACCAGCAGGTCGCCTTCGGCACCAGCGGTCACCGCGGCACGAGCCTGAAGACCTCGTTCAACGAGCACCACATCGTGGCCACGACCCAGGCGATCTGCGACTATCGCACGGCTCAGGGCTACGACGGCCCGCTCTTCATGGGTCGCGACACCCACGCACTCTCCGAGCCCGCCTGGGCATCGGCGCTGGAGGTCCTCGTCGCGAACGACGTCACGGTGCTGGTCGACGATCGCGACGGCTACACGCCCACCCCGGCGGTCTCCCATGCGATCATCCGCGCCAACGTCGGACGCACGTCCGGACTCGCCGACGGCATCGTCGTCACCCCGTCGCACAATCCCCCCTCGGACGGCGGCTTCAAGTACAACCCACCTCACGGCGGTCCTGCCGACAGTGACGCCACCTCGGTGATCGCCACCCGCGCCAACGAGCTGATCGCCGGCGGGCTCGCCGACGTACGCCGGACGCCCTACGAGCGGGCGCGCCGGACTGCCGGGAGCTACGACTTCCTGGGGACCTACGTCGACGACCTGCCCTCCGTGCTCGACCTCGACCGGATCCGCGAGGCGGGCATCCGCATCGGAGCCGACCCGCTGGGCGGCGCGAGCGTGGCCTACTGGGGCGAGATCGCCGAGCGGCACCGCCTCGACCTGACGGTGGTGAACCCCCTGGTCGACGCCACCTTCCGGTTCATGACGCTCGACTGGGACGAGAAGATCCGGATGGACTGCTCCTCACCGTCGGCGATGGCGTCCCTGATCGCCCGCAAGGACGACTACGACATCGCCACCGGCAACGACGCCGACTCCGACCGCCACGGCATCGTCACTCCCGACTCCGGGCTGATGAACCCGAACCACTTCCTGGCGGTCGCGATCGGCTACCTGTTCGGTGGCGCACGGCCCGGTTGGCCCGACGAGGCGAAGATCGGCAAGACCCTGGTGTCCTCCTCGATGATCGACCGGGTCGCCGCCGCGCTCGGCAAGCCGATGGTGGAGGTGCCGGTCGGGTTCAAGTGGTTCGTGCCGGGGCTGATCGACGGCTCGTTCGGGTTCGGCGGCGAGGAGTCGGCGGGGGCGTCGTTCCTTCGCAGGGACGGTGGCACCTGGACCACCGACAAGGACGGCATCATCCTGGCGTTGCTGGCCTCCGAGATCCTGGCCGCCACCGGGAAGTCGCCGAGCCGCCACTACGCCGACCTGGTCGCGCAGCACGGCGACCCGGCGTACGCCCGGATCGATGCGCCGGCCAACCGCGAGCAGAAGGCGAAGCTGGGCGCCCTGTCACCCTCCGACGTCTCGGCGACCTCGCTCGCCGGGGAGCCGATCACCGCCAAGCTGACCGAGGCGCCGGGAAACGGTGCGAAGATCGGCGGCCTCAAGGTGACCACCGAGTCGGCCTGGTTCGCGGCCCGGCCGTCGGGCACCGAGGACGTCTACAAGATCTACGCCGAGTCGTTCCGAGGCGCCGACCACCTGGCGCAGGTGCAGGCCGAGGCTCGTGACGTCGTGACCGCCGCCCTGGGCTGAGCGCCGGCACGCCGCCAGTAGTCTCGGCCCATGACCACCCCGCGGCCCGACGCCGACATCGAACGCGTCCTGGTCGTCATGGCCCACCCTGACGACTGCGACTTCTCCAGCGCCGGCACCATCGCCGGCTGGACCGAGGCCGGCATATCGGTCACCCTGCTGTGCCTGACCCGAGGCGAGCAGGGAGCCCTGCCGGATGCCGACATCACGACCATCCCGGCCCTGCGCGAGGCGGAGCAGCGGGCGGCCAGCGCCGAGATCGGGATCGCCGACGTCAGGTTCCTCGACGGGCATCCCGACGGAGGCCTCGCCCCCACGCCCGACCTGGTGCGCGAGATCGTGCGAGTGATCCGTGACGTCCGCCCGCAGCGGATCGTCGGACAGTCCCCCGAGCGCAACTACGACCGGATCATCGGCTCCCACCCCGACCACCTCGCGTCGGGCGAGGCCTGCCTGCGGGCGGCCTATCCGGCGGCCGAGAACCCGTTCGCGTGGCCCGAGCTCCTCGAGGAGGGCCTCGGGCTGTGGAAGGTCAACGAGGTCTGGCTCGTGTCCCACCCGACGCCCGACCACGGCGTCGACATGACCGACACCTTCCCCCGCAAGGTGGCCGCACTCAAGCAGCACGCGTCCCAGACCGGCCACCGCGAGGGCCTCGAGCCGATGTTGCGACAGTGGGGCGAGTTCAGCGCCACCACGGTCGGGCTGCCCGAGGGGCGGCTCGCCGAGCTGTTCAAGGTCGTCACCGTCAACTGACGCCCGATCAGAACCCGTCCGTGCGACGAAGCGAGCGGGGCCGGCCGTCCGGGTCGTGCAGGGTGAGGTAGGCAGGCACAGCGAAGACCTTTGCCAGCCTGCCCACCTCGGGAGGTTGGAGTCTCCGCAGCCGGCCGGGCGGCCTGGGACCGACCTGCCCGCCGTCGTACCACCCGTCGAGCCGAGCCGCCGACGCCTCGAATGCCGCGTACATCTGCGACGGGTCGGCGCAGTCGTCGGCCTCCCGATCGAGGTGCTCGGCGGCCAGGGCGAGCCGGAGGCGGCGCGCGTAGTCTCCGCCCTCGTCCACGACCACCGCGGAGAGCTCGGAGTCATGGGTCCAGGACCGGCGGTTGAAGTTGTCGGACCCGATCGTGGACCAGGTGTCGTCGATGACGCAGCATTTCGCGTGCACGTAGATCGGCGTACCGGATCGATTCTCGATGCCGTAGATCGCCACCCGCCCCGGCGCCGCGCGCGCCATCTCGAGCATCGCCCGTCGGCGACCGAGGAGCTGGGGGGTCCGGCCGAAGGTGCCGCCGAGGTCGGGATGGAGCGGGACCACGGCGATGACGCGCAGGCCGGGATTCTCGGCGAGCGCCGCGGTGAACACGTCCCCCACGTGATTTCCCCAGAGGTACTGGTCCTCGACGTAGACCAGCTCCCGCGCCCGCCCCAACGCCTTGGAGTAGCCGCGGGCGACGCTCCGCTCACCTCCGTTGGCGAACGGATAGTCGCGGTTGAGCCGAAGATCGGGGTAGGTGCGCAGCAGCTGGACGACCTGCGTGCCGCCCTCGACCGCAGGCGGTGGCGGTGCCTGTGCGGGGAGGGGGTCCGGCGTCAGGTCCATCCCCGTGAACCGGTCGGCCAGGTAGCGCAGGGGGTGACGGCTGAGGGGAGTCGGGTCCTCCCAGCGCTCCCGGAAGACCGTCTCCGCGTCGTGGACCGCCGGCCCACTGATGGCTGCCTGGATGTCGTGCCAGGGCGGGGTGTCGCCGTACTCGCTGGCCATGGAGAGCGCCTGCGGGTCGCCTGCGTGGTCGGCGTCGTCACGACGCGAGTGGCACAGGTCGATCCCGCCCACGTAGGCGATGTCGCGGCGCGGATCGTCGCGGTAGCGGATGACGACCATCTTCTGGTGGTGCGATCCCCCCATCCGCACGCGCATGTCGAGCAGGGCTTCGGCGCCGCGGTCCTGCAGGCTCTTCCCGAGCCTCCGGTTCTCCCCCGAGGTGAACCCGAACGCCGCCAGATGCGAGCGCCAGACCAGGCCCCGGACGTCCACGCCGCGCTCGTCGGCGCGCCCCAGCACCTCGACGACCTCGCTGCCCGGCTCGCCGGTCAACTGCTCGTCGGCGTCGCCCTGCCAGTCGGTGAAGAGGACCAGATCACCGGCTCGGGTCTCCTCGAGCCGCTGATACAGCTCGGCGAAGTACGTCGACCCGTGGATCAGCGGTCGGACCAGGTTCCCCCGCGACCAGGCCTCGTCGCCGGGATGCCCGTCGTCGAGACGGGTGCCGGGATTGTCGCGTTCACTCTGGGTGAGCAGCCAGTCGGTGTCGGGCACCCACCCAGCCTGCCACGGAGGTCAGGCAGCCTTGAGCCTGCGGGCCTGCTGGGTGAGCCGAGCCTGTGCGGCACGGCGGATCTTGGGACCCTTGGTCGTCATGCCCCACAGCAGCTTCAGCTGCTCGGGAGCGTTCTTGGCGTTGGTCGTGGCCAGCCAGTCGTTCGGCAACGAGAGCCGGACGACCTTGTGCCACGCCGAGTAGACCTGCGCCGGCAACGGGGCCGAGTGGTAGTTCAGGCCGAACTTCTCGAACAGCGCCTGCACCTGGGGGGCGATCTCGGCGTAGCGGTTGGACGGCAGGTCGGGGAACAGGTGGTGCTCGATCTGGTGCGACAGGTTGCCGGTCATGAAGTGCATCGCCTTGGAGCCCGAGATGTTGGCCGAGCCGAGCATCTGGCGCAGGTACCACTCACCACGCGACTCGCCCTCGATCGACGTCCGCTCGAACGTCTCGACGCCTTCGGGGAAGTGACCGCACATGATCACCGAGTGCGTCCACAGGTTGCGGACCAGGTTGGCGGTGAAGTTGGCGCTGACCGTGTGCAGGAACGACGGGCCGGACAGCAGGGGGTGCACCAGGTAGTCCTTGGTGGCCTGCTTGCGGATCTTCTTCAGGGTCTGCTTCGCGCGGTCCTTGAAGTCCTGGGTGCGCTTCTCCTTCGGGATCGCGAGGTTCTTGCCGAGCTCGAGGTCGTAGGCCGCGATGCCGTATTCGAAGAAGCAGGCGTTGATGAAGTTCCACACCGGCTGCGCGAGGTACATCGGGATCCACTTCTGGTCCTCGTCGACGCGCATGATGCCGTAGCCCAGGTCGTTGTCCTTGCCGACCACGTTCGTGTAGGTGTGGTGCAGCTCGTTGTGGGAGTGCTTCCACTGGTCCGCCGGCGAGGCGTTGTCCCACTCCCAGGTCGTGGAGTGGATCTTCGGGTCGCGCATCCAGTCCCACTGACCGTGCATGACGTTGTGTCCGACCTCCATGTTCTCGATGATCTTGGCCACGCTGAGGCCGGCGGTGCCGACGAACCAGGCGGGCGGGAACAACGAGAACAGCAGGACGGCGCGGCTGGCGAGCTCGAGCTTGCGTTGCGCGTCGATGACCTTGTGGATGTAGGCCGCGTCGGACTCGCCTCGCGCATCGAGGATGCTCTGACGGATCGCATCGAGCTCGACGCCGAGGAGTTCGACGTCCTCGGGGCTCAGGTGGGCGATCGGGCTGGGACCGGTCTTCTTCTGGAGCGTGGTCATGTCAGTTCTCCTCAGTGGTCGATCTGGCAGGGGCCGGCAGCGGATGAGATGCAGGTCTGGATGTTGACGCCGTCGCCGGGCGCCGCCGTGGTGATCGCGCCGTTGCGCAGGTCGCGCACTGCACCCTCGCGCAACGGCAGGACACAGCCGAAGCAGACACCCATCCGACAGCCGCTCGGCATCAGGACGCCTGCGCTCTCGGCAGCGTCGAGGATCGGGGTCGCTCCGTCGGCCTCGACGACGGTGCCGTCGGTGAAGGTCACCGTGCCACCATCGCCGGCGACGACCATGGTGGTCCGGAAGCGCTCGATGTGCAGCGGGAGCCCGCGCGGAAGATGGTGCGCCTCGAGGGCGTCGAGCAGTCCCACCGGCCCGCAGGCGTACGTCGTACGCTCGGCGAGATCGGGCACGATGGTGTCGAGGTCGGCCACCTCGAGGAGCCCGTCGACGTCGGTGTGCAGCTCGACCAGACGCAGGCGCCCCTCGGACGCGTAGCGCCGGAGCTCGTCTCCGAAGATCACCTCGGAGCGCGACAGGGCCGAGTGCAGCAGCACGATGTCGGCCCCGACGGGGACGGCGCGCGAGAACAGGTTGCGCAGCATCCCGATCACCGGGGTGATGCCCGAGCCGGCAGTGACCAGCAGCAGCTTCTCCGGCATCGGGTCACCGAGGACGAAGTCGCCCTCGGCCTGACCGAGCTGGATCATCTGACCGGGTCGCGCCGAATGGACCAGGTGGCTGGAGACGACGCCGTCGGGGATGGCCTTGATCGTGATGCTGATGCAGCGGTCGGCGCGGGGGCCGTGGGTCAGTGAGTAGGTGCGCCAGAGGCGTACGCCGTCCACCGAGACGCCGACGCGGAGGTATTGGCCGGGCACGTGGCCCTTCCAGTCCCTGCCGGGCTTGATGACCAGGGTGGCCGAGTCCTTGGTCTCGGCACGGACCTCGACGATGCGTCCCCGCAGGTCGGTGCCCGAGCGGAGGGGGAAGACCTGGTCGAGGTAGTCGGCCGGCGTCAGCGGCGTGGTGGCCGCGTCGAGGACAGCCTTGATGCGTTCCTTGATCGAGGGGCTGCGCCGCGGGGCGCCGCCTTCGAGGAGATGCATGCTCATGTACTCCATGATGCTGCACCGATGATCTAAAGTCATGACTGGTGGCGGTGAATCCGCGGCACCCTTTTGATCGCTACGAACAAAGAAGGACGGGTATGACGATCAGCGGAGCGGGACGATCCGACGCGATCATCGAGCTGCCTCCTGCCATCGCCGAGGCGATGCGACTCCATCTGCCTACTGTCGCCGACCGGACGGTCGCTGCCGTCATCGCCGAGGTGCCCAGCTATGAGGGCGCTCTGGCCGGACCGATGGGGGAGACGATCCGGGGCGCGGTCCAGCTGGCGCTCGGCGGCTTCCTCAACCTGGCCACCCGGACCCGGCGATCCGATGCCGGCACCCCGCTCGCTCCCGCCCTCGACGGCGCCTACCGGCTCGGCAGGGGCGAGGCCATCAGCGGGCGCAGCATGGAGGCATTGCTGGCGGCCTACCGGATCGGCGCCCGCACGGCCTGGCGCGACATGGCCGATGTCGCCGTCAGCGAAGGCCTGAGCGCCTCCGCCCTCACCTCGTTCGCGGAGCTCGTCTTCGCCTACATCGACGAGCTCTCGGCGGCGAGCGCCGCCGGGCACAGCGACGAGCTGGAGAGCAGCGGCCGGCTGCGGCGCCGCAACCTGGAGCGGCTGGCCAGGGCGCTGCTGACCCACGCGCCGGCCGACGCCGTGGTCGCCGCCGCAGAGCGCGCCGAGTGGGAGCCGCCGGCGGCGCTGACCGCGATCCTGCTGCCCGAGTCCCAGGTGCGGCCGGTGCTCACCTCGGTGGATCCGCGAACGCTCAACCCCGCGGAGGACCTGCCGGGAGCCCCTGAAGGGGTCGCGGTCCTGCTGGTGGCCGAACCCCGCGCCGGCACCCCGACCTCGAGGGCCCGTCTGCTGCGGGTGGTGGCCGATCACCAGGCGGTCGTCGGCCCGACGGTCCCCTGGCTCGACGTGGCGTCGTCCTACCAGCGCGCGGTCCGCTGTCACGCCCTGCCCGGTGCGGCCGGCACCACGGTCGACAGCGACACCCGGCTGGCTGAGATCGTGCTGGCGGCAGATCCGTCAGCCGTGGCAGACCTGCGGGAGAGGGTGCTGGCCCCCCTGTCGTCCCTGCGCCCTGCGGCGATCGAGAAGCTGACCGAGACCCTGCGATCCTGGCTGCTGCACCACGGCCGGCGCGACGAGATCGCCGCCGAGCTGTTCGTGCATGCCCAGACGGTCCGCTACCGGGTCAGCCAGCTGCGGGAGGCGTACGGCGACCGCCTCGACGATCCTGCCTTCGTGCTCGAGGCGACGATCGCGCTGGGGGCCACGCCCCGCTGACGGGCCGAGGTATCTGCGCGCGTTGCGCCAGACTCCTGATCACCAGTCGAGCCGGAGGTCCCTCATGCGCATCGCATCGTTCAACGTCGAGAACCTGTTCGCACGCCCGAAGGCGATGGACACCCACCTGGCGGACGCCGAGCGGCGCCGCGCGGTCCTCAGGGCGCATGCGCGGGTCTCGGAGCTGTTCGAGCTCGCCGACTACGCTCCCGTGGCCGAGGAGATGTTGGAGCTGCTGGCCACCCTCGACCTCCTCGAGGACGATCAGGGCGATTTCGCCCTGTTGCGCAAGCTGCGCGGTCAGCTGCTCAGGCGGCCGAGCCACGGGCCGGTCGAGCTGGTCGCGGACGGGCGGGCCGACTGGGTCGGCTGGGTCGAGCTCACGACCACTGCGGTCACCGAGAGGGCCACCGAGAACACCGCGCGCGTCATCCACGAGCTGGACGCCGAGGTGATGACGGTCGTCGAGGCCGACAACCGGCCCGACCTCGACCTCTTCATCCGCTCGCTGCTGCCGTCGGTCGGTGGCATCGCATACGAGCAGGTCATGGTGGTCGAGGGCAACGACAGCCGGGGCATCGACGTGGGCCTGCTGGCCCGGGCCTCACACCGGCTCGTCGAGATCCGCACGCACATCTTCGACCGCGACGAAGCAGGGCCGGTGTTCTCGCGGGACTGCTGCGAATACCACCTGGAGACTCCCCTCGGCACTCGCTTCGTGGTCCTCGCCAACCACCTCAAGTCCAAGGGCTACAGCTCACCGGGCGACCCGATCGGCGCCAAGCGCCGGCTCCGCCAGGCCACCCGAGTGGCCGCCATCTACCGGGCCCTCAGGGCGGAGGGCATCGAACACGTGGCCGTGACCGGCGATTTCAACGACGACCCGTCGAGCACCGCCCTGGCGCCCGTGTTCGCCACCGACCTGCGCGACGTCAGCGAGTACGCCGACTTCGACTGGAACCATCGCAGGGGGACGTACGGCTCCGGCAACGAGAAGGACAAGATCGACTACGTGCTGCTCTCGCCGGCCCTCTTCACCCGGGTCGTGGGCGGCGGGGTGTTCCGCAAGGGCGTCTGGCACGGCAATCGCACCCAGGATCCCTGGGACCTGTTCCCGACCCTGACCCGCGAGCAGGACCAGGCCTCGGACCATGCCGCCATCTATGCCGATCTCACCGATTTCTGAGCCACCCTGGCACCCGCCGAGGCGACCCCGAGCCAGGTGTGGGGGTTGCCGTCCCAGCACCAGCCCAGCTTGGGCGCGCCCTGACTGATCCACAGCGCCGGCACCCTGCGGTCATGCCGTCGCGAACCCGACAACATGAAGCACCTGTTCTTCTCGAGCAGGTGCGGAGCGTGGGTGACCAACGCGATGCCCTCATCGATGGTGATCGGCGTCCGACCTCGGGCCCGGATCACCGGGAGGGCGTCCTCGGGTCGGACGCCACAGAACTCCTCACCCCGCTGAACGTCGACCAGCAGGTAGGCCGGCACCTCCGGGACCGCGAGCTCGGGCAGTGGCTCGTAGGTGGCCAGGTCCCCCGGCGCGTGGTTGCGATCCACCACCCCCGGTTCGCCGGAGCCCACGAGCCGCACCAGGGGCACGGTGTCGTAGGGATCGACCAACCCCCGGGTGACGACCAGCACGTAGGCTGCGTGGCCGTGGTGGTCGGTGTCGTCGAGACCCGCGGCCAGCTCACCCAGTGGGTCGAGCCGGGAACGCAGATCGGACTCGGCCAGCCCGGCGAGAGCCGGGTAGCCGAGTCCGACGAGGCGATCGACCTGTTCAGCGAAACGCGACATGCAGTGACTCCCTCGATCGGTGACGGGGAGTCAACGCGTCACGACGCCGGACAGTTCCGAGTCAACGTCCCGTGCTGAAGCGAGCGGCGCTGTGCGAGCCACTGCCACGTGAAGAGCTGCCAGCGGGGCGGCCACCGGATCGGCCACCCGACTTCGGAGCACCGGACTTGGGCGCCGAGCCACCGCCCCCCTGTCCTGCGGACGGACGACGCGAGCGCTGGCCACCGTTGCTCGAGGTGGCACTGCCGGACTTCGCCCCGTTGCGCGACCGGTTGCCGCCACCGGAGCGGCCGCGGTTGCGACCGCCACCTGACGAGTTGCCGCCCTGGGCCTGCGGCTCGGAGACCGGGATTCCGCCGGCGACGACGACCCGCTCGCCGGGAGCGAGCTGGACCAGCATCGGGTGGGCGGCGCCGTCGATGCGGGTGGTGGTCGGGTTGATGCCCGCGGCCCTGGTGAGGGTGCGGACGTCGCGAACCTGGTCGTCGGTCATCAGCGTGATGACGGTGCCCTCGGCGCCGGCGCGCGCAGTGCGTCCGGAGCGGTGGAGGTAGGCCTTGTGCTCGACCGGCGGGTCGGCGTGCACCACGAGCGCGACGTCGTCCACGTGGATGCCACGCGCGGCGATGTCGGTGGCGACCAGGGCGGTGGCCTTGCCGGAGTGGAAGGCCTCCATGTTGCGCGTGCGGGCGCCCTGGCTCAGGTTGCCGTGCAGCTCGACGGCGGTCACACCGTTCTTGTTGAGCTGGCGGGTCAGGGCCTTGGCACCGTGCTTGGTGCGGGTGAAGACCATGGTGCGCCCGGGGGCACTGGTGAGGTCGATGAGGACCGGGAGCCGGTGCTCGCGGTTCACGTGCAGCACATGGTGCGACATCTTCGCGACCGGCGACTGCGCCGAATCGGCCTGGTGCGTGACCGGGCTGACCAGGAACTGCTTGACCAGACCGTTGATGGCACCGTCGAGGGTGGCCGAGAACAGCAACCGCTGACCCGACTTCGGGGTCTGCGCGAGCAGCCGCTTGACCGAGGGCAGGAACCCGAGGTCGGCCATGTGGTCGGCCTCGTCGAGGATCGTGACCTGGATGTCGGCGAGCGAGCAGGCACCCTGCTGGATCAGGTCCTCGAGGCGTCCGGGGCAGGCGATGACGATGTCGACGCCCTTGCGGAGGGCCTGGACCTGCGGTCCCTGGCCGACGCCTCCGAAGACGGTGCGGGTGCTCAGGCCGGTGGCCTTGGCCAACGGGATCAGGGCCTGCTCGATCTGACCGACGAGCTCGCGCGTCGGGGCCAGGATGAGGGCGCGGGGCGCCTTGGGGGCCGGTCGCCGGTTGCTCGCAGTGAGCCGGGCGACGAGGGGAAGGAGGAAGGCATAGGTCTTGCCCGAACCCGTACGCCCGCGGCCGAGCACGTCACGTCCGGCGAGGGAGTCGGGCAGGGTCGCTGCCTGGATGGGGGTCGGGCTCGTGATGCCCATGTCGGCCAACAGGGCTGACAGGTCTGCGGGCACGCCGAGGTCGACGAAAGATGAAGAAGACAAGAGAGGGGTTCGCTATCAGTTGGTGTGTCTCACCAAGCCGTTCCCGCCGGCGGCGGGAGAAGGAAAGCGTTGTGCTCGCGTTGTGTCGCGAGGGGCGCTGTCGGCTGTGAAAGCAACATCAGCGCCGGCGGCCCGAGGTAAGACTTGGCGGGCTGCTGTCTACAAGAGTAGAGCACCGCACCCCCAACCGGTGAATCAACGAGAGCTCAGGCCTGCACCGCGACACCGGATGTGATCAGGGTCTCCACCTCGTCGATTCCCCAGGCCAGCAGGGCCTCTCGGGTCTGGGCCCCCGCCGTCGAGGGGGGCGAGGTCAGGGTTGCCTCGGTCCGCGAGAAGCGGGGCGCCGGCGCCGGCTGGACGGCCCCGTCCGGTGCGACGAACACTCCTCGGGCAACCAGATGAGGTTCCTGGGCCGCCTCGGTGAGCGTGAGCACCGGGAAGGCGCAGGCGTCGGAGCCCTCGAAGACCTCCACCCAGTGCGCCATGGTGCGCGAGCCGATCCGTTCGGCGATCAGCCCACGCAGCTCGTCGTACCGCTCGGTGTCGGCCTGGCCCGGCGCATCCGGCGGCAGCTGCAGCAGCCGCACCAGCTCGGCGAAGAACTGCGGCTCGAGTGCGCCCACGGACAGGTGTCGGCCGTCGGAGGTCTCGTAGAGGTCGTAGAAGGGCACACCCCCGTCCAACAGGTTGGCGGCCCGCTCCTCCTTCAGGACACCGCCGGCGAGCATGGCAGAGGCCATCGCGTTGAGGTGGGCGGTGCCGTCGACGATGGCTGCGTCGACGACCTGGCCCTGCCCGGAGATCCGGGCCTCCAGGAGCGCGGCGAGCAGGCCGATCACGAGGTAGGTCGACCCTCCACCGAAGTCGCCCACCAGGTTCGACGGGAACTGAGGCCGCGCCGGGTCCTGACCCAACCCGAAGAGGGCACCGGTCATGGCCACATAGTTGAGGTCGTGCCCCGCTGCCTGCGACCACGGCCCCTCCTGGCCCCATCCGGTCATCCGGCCGTAGACCAGGCGAGGGTTCACCGCCAGTGTGTCCTGGGGTCCCAGGCCGAGCCGCTCGGTGACGCCGGGGCGCATGCCCTCGACGAGGATGTCGGCCTGGGCGACGAGCCGGAGGACCACCTCCACGGCGGCCGGCTCCTTGAGGTTGAGGGCGACGCTCGGCCGACCTCGGTTCAGGAAGTCGTGGGCCGGGGTGACGGCCAGCGCGGACCCTCCCGGCCGCTCGATGCGGATGACGTCGGCACCCAGGTCGGCCAAGATCATGCAGGCGTGCGGGCTCGGCCCGATCCCGGCGATCTCGACGACCTTGATCCCGCGAAGTGGACCGGTTCCCTTTCCCAGCTCGAGGCCCACCTCAGTAGCCCAGGGGCTTTCCGTCGAGCTGCAGCCAGTCGGCGAACAGGGTGTCCAGCTGCTCGCCCGAGATGCGCTCGGCCAGGGCGACGAAACCGGCTGTGCGGACGATCCCGTGCCGGTGCTCAGCGGCCCAGGCCCTGAGGATGGCGAAGAACGCGTCGTCCCCGACCCGCTCGCGCAGCACCTGCAGCGTCATCGCCCCCCGGTTGTACGACGGGCTCCCGAACAGGTCCGCCGAGTCGGTGAAGCCCGTCGGCGAGGGGTGCCACAGCGGGCTCGTCGCACCCGTGGCATAGAGGTGGTCGAAGGTCACGGCCGGCGCGTCACCGCCCTGGGCCTCCTCCCACAACCACTCGGCGTAGGTCGCGAAGCCCTCTGCCAACCAGATGTCGTGCCAGTCCCGCAGCGTCACCGAGTCGCCGAACCACTGGTGGGCGGTCTCGTGCACGATCGTGGAGGGGTCGGTGCCGAACGGATAGAACGGGCGGCTCTGGGTCTCCAGGGCGTAGCCCACGTTCGCGTTGTCGACGATCATGCCGGCGGAGCGGAAGGGATAGGGCCCGAAGAGCGCCTCCTCGAACGCGATCACCCGGGGCAGCAGGGCCCGATAGCTCGCCGACGAGCCGGTGCTCGGGTCGACGAGCGACCAGATCGGGATCCGCCGCCCGGTGATCGAGGTGGCCGAGGACGGGTAGAGCGTGAACCGCCCGATCGAGACCGTCGCGAGGTAGGTCGACATCGGGGCGGTCTCGTGCCAGACCCAGGTCGTGTGGGCGCCCCGTCTGGTGTGACTCACCAGCACACCGTTGGAGGCCACCTTGAGCCTCGAGGGCACGGTGATCCGCAGCAGGTACGTCGCCTTGTCACTCGGGGTGTTGTTGGACGGCAGCCAGGTCATGGCACCCACGGGTTCACCGAGTGCCGTGGCCCCGTCCGACGTCCTGACCCAGCCCTCGCTCGAGCCGTCGGCGTCGACGTAGGTCCGCGGCGTACCGGCATAGCTGACAACGGTGCGGAAGGTTCCTCGCACCCAGTGCTTCGGAGTCACCACGAGCTCGTGACCATGGCGCTTGAACCTGGCCTTCACGCCGTCGACGACGACCGAGCGGACGTAGAGCCCGGCCAGGTCCAGGGAGAAGGACCTCAGCGCCCGTGGAGCCGTGGCGACGATCCGGGTCTGGGCCTCGATCCGGTTGCGGGCCGGCTGGTAGGCCATCGTCACGCGATAGCTGCGCACGTCGTAGCCGCCGTTGCCCTGAGCCGGGAACAGGGTGTCGGGACCAGTCTGGGACCCCGGCTGGGGAGCCGCCTGAGCCGAGGGGATCGAGCCGGCCAGGAGCGCGATGGAAGAGCGCGGAGGCGAGCAGCGGCGTGGCGAGGGCGCGCAGCCCCCGGCGACCGAGCCGGCCGATGTCGTGCGACGTCATGGGCCCGACGTTAGCGTGATCCGGCTACGGCAGCACGCGGCGCAGGAACTCACGGGTGCGGTCCTCACGGGGTGCGGCGAAGATCCGCTCCGGCGAGCCGTGCTCGAGGATCCGGCCCTGGTCGAGGAAGCAGACCTTGGTGGCGACCTCGCGGGCGAAAGCCATCTCGTGGGTGGCCAGGATCATCGTCATCCCGCGCGACGCCTCGGCGCGCACGATCTCCAGCACGTCACCCACGAGCTCGGGGTCGAGGGCTGCGGTGATCTCGTCGAGCAGCAGGAGCCGCGGCTGGGTGCACAGCGCACGCACCAACGCGACCCGCTGCTGTTGCCCACCGGAGAGGGCGTCGGGGTGGGCGGTCGCCTTGTCGGCGAGGCCGAAGCGGGCCAACAGGTCGACGGCGCGATCGCGGGCCTCCGCCTTGGAGACGCCGTGCACCTTCACCGGGGCGAGCGCGCAGTTGGCCAGCACGTCGAGGTGGGGAAAGAGGTTGTAGGCCTGGAAGACCATGCCGATCTCGCGGCGCACCTCCCGTGGGTCCACCAGTGGGTCGGAGACCTCGCGGCCGTCGAAGCTGATGGTCCCGTCGTCGATCTCCTCCAGCAGGTTGAGACAGCGCAGCAACGTCGACTTCCCCGAGCCGCTCGAGCCGATCAGGCAGATCACGTCGTGGGCGTTGACGGTGAGGTCGATGTCGCGCAGCACCACCTTGTCCCCGTACGACTTGCGCAGGTTCTCGACCCTCAGCAGCTCGGTCATCGTCCGCCCCGTTCGCGCCGCCGGGCGCGTGCGCTCAGCCAGTCGGTGAAACGCGCCAACGGCACTGTGATCACCACGAAGAAGGCCGCCGTCACCAGCAGTGGCGTGTAGTTGAAGTTGAAGTTGCCGTAGTCCTGGGCGGCGTACAACGCCTCGGTCACACCGACGACCGAGACCAGGGCGGTGTCCTTCTGCAGGGACACGAAGTCGTTCATCAGCGGAGGCACGACCCGGCGCAGGGCCTGCGGCAGGATCACGAACCGCATCGACTGTGCCCGCGAGAGCGCGAGTGCCTCGGCCGACGCAAGCTGCGAGGGATGGATCGACTCGATCCCGGAGCGCACCACCTCGGCGACGTAGGCGCCGTAGGACAGCACCAGCGCCGCGGTGGTGAGCCAGAACAGGCTCGTGGTGATCCCGGTGAGCTTGAGCGCCGGGACACCCAGCGCGAAGAGCACCACCACCAGGATCGTGGGTATGCCGCGCAGGAGGTCGGTGTAGGCCACGGCCAGCACCCGCAGGGGAGTGAGCCAGGGGGAGATCGTGTGACGGGTCACGGCCACCAGGATGCCGATCAGCAGGATCGCCGGTTCGGCGATGAGGAACATCTTCACGTTGACCCAGAAGCCGTCGCGGATCGCGGGGAAGGAGGCCTTCGCGTCCTCGGCGCTGAAGAAGGTCTCGTGCACGCGCGGCCACCCGGGCGAGGAGACCACGCCCGCCACCAAGGCTCCGAGCACCAGCACGGTGACCAGGGTCGCGGTCAGGCCACGGCGTCGTCGCTGCCTGCGCGCGACGCTTGCGCGCTCGAGCTGGCGCGAGCTGGGCGACCAGTCGCTCACTGCAGGACGGGAACGTCGACCACGTCGGAGAGCCACTTCTGCTCGAGGTCGGCGAGCGTGCCGTCGTCCTTCAGCGCCGACACCGCCTCGTTGACGCAGGGCAGGAGCTCACTGCCCTTGCCCATCAGCAGACCGAACTCCTCAGGAGCGCCGCTCGGTGAGAACTGACCGGTGATCGTGCCCTGCGGGATCTCCACCGCGGTGATGTAGAAGGCCGTCGGCAGGTCGGTGACGATGGCGTCGACCTGGCCGTTGAGCAGTGCCTGCTTGGCGACGTTGGTGTTCTGGAACACCAGGGGCTCGGTGGTCGGCTGGATGTCGTCGCGGATCGCGGTCAGGGACGTCGTGCCGGTCTGGGCGCCGAGCTTGAGATCCTTCAGCGCTGACAGGGACGAGGCGGACCCGGCGTCCTTCTTGAGCGTGATCACGGCTTGGGCCGCCGAGTAGTAGCCCTCGGAGAAGTCGACGACCTTCTGGCGGGCCGGGGTGATCGAGATCTGGTTGATGTCGAAGTCGAACTTCTTGTCGCCGGGCGCATAGGAGTTGTTGAACGGCACCTTGACCCAGGTGACGTCGGCCTTGTCGAAACCGAGCTGGCCGGCCACGGCATAGGCGACGGCGGACTCGAAGCCCTTCCCGTTGGCCGGCTTGTTGTCCACGAACCACGGCGGGTAGGCCGGGGAGTCGGTCGCGATGGTCAGCGTGCCGGGCGTGAGCAGGGCCAGCTGGTCGGTCGCGCACGAGTCGACCTCGGTGACGGTCTTCGCCTCATCCTGAGGCGCGCAGGCCAGCAGCGAGAGGGCGAGCGGGAACAGGAGCAGGGCAGGCTTCGTACGCATGGCAGGAATCGTAGGCCCCAGATCCGCTCAGTGGTGACTCGCGTGCAGCTGGTGAACCACCGCATGGCCCCGGCCTCGCGAGATGAGCCAGCGGTTGACCGGCACTGTCACCACGAAGGCGATCGCCAGTGAGGCCGCCAGGGAGACCCAGAACAGGGAGTCGGTGAGGCCGGCGGCCATGGCGCCCGGCACCAGGATGAGGAAGCCGTTGTCGACCAGCTCCATGGTGGCGATGGACACCGTGTCGGAGGCCAGCGCGAGCCGGACCGCGCTCGGCACGTCGGCACCGGCTCGACGCACGCCGGTGAAGGTGAGCAGGTAGCCGAAGAAGAAGGCCAACCCGATCGACAGCGCCACGCTCCCGCCCAGGCCCCACCCCCACCAGGTGCTCAGAACCATCCCGAGGACCTCGCCGATCGCGCAGCCGGTGAGGCAGTGCAGGGTGGCGCTCGCCGCGACTCTCCAACTCGCTTCCATGTAGCCACTATACCCCCTAGGGGTATCCGTTCAACCCGAGGTTGCAACTTGTTGCATAGCGGGGCAGGATGTGGCGGTGGCCCTCGAACACGCCCTCCTCGTCTCGCTCAGTGAGCGCCCGGCCGCCGGGCTCGAGCTCACGCGTCGGTTCGAGAGGTCGATCGGGTTCTTCTGGGCTGCCACCCATCAGCAGATCTACCGCACCCTGGCACGGATGGAGAGCGACGGCTGGGTCAGCAGCGAGGTCGTCGTACAACGGGGCCGTCCGGACAAGAAGGTGTACGCCGTGTCGCCCACCGGCCGCGCCGCCCTGTCGGCCTGGCTGACCACCCCCGGCCCCCAGGCGAACCCCCGCAGCGACCTGTCGGTCAAGATGCGCGGCGCCTCCTTCGCCGACGACCGGGAGTCGGTGCTCGACGTGGTGCGAGCCGACCTGGCCGACCACCGCACCCGCCTGGGCTACTACCAGCAGCTGGAGAAGCGCGACTACCCGACTCCGGAGACCCTCGAGGGCCTCGAGCTCGACCAGCACCTCGTCCTGCGCGGCGGCATCCGCCTCGAGGAGTTCTGGGTGTCCTGGCTAGAGGAGTACCTCCACGCCCACGAAAGGCACAGCCCATGACCTACCCCCACCTGCTGGCCCCGATCACGATCGGCTCCACGACCCTGCGCAACCGGGTGGTGATGGGATCGATGCACACCGGCCTCGAGGACCGGGTCTGGGACATCCCGGCCCTGGCGGCCTACTTCGCCCGACGCGCGGCGGGTGGGGTGGGACTCATCGTGACCGGGGGCTATGCGCCCAACAAGCGCGGCTGGCTCAAGCCGTTCGGCTCGGAGATGACCCATCGCCTGCAGGCGATGCGTCATCGGGAGATCACCGACGCCGTGCACGAGCAGGACGGGCGCATCGCCCTGCAGATCCTGCACGCGGGCCGCTACGGCTACCACCCGTTCAGCGTCTCGGCGAGCAACCGTCAGTCGCCCATCACCCCGTTCAAGCCTCACGCCCTGTCGGCCCGTGGGGTCGACCGCACGGCGACCGACTTCGCCAGATCGGCGGCCCTCGCGAGGAAGGCGGGCTACGACGGGGTGGAGATCATGGGCTCCGAGGGCTACCTGATCAACCAGTTCCTGGCCAGCCGCACCAACGACCGTTCCGACCGCTGGGGCGGCACGGCTGAGAAGCGGATGCGCTTCCCCCTCGAGATCGTCCGCCGCACTCGCGAGCTCGTCGGCGACGACTTCCTCGTGCAGTACCGCATCTCACTGCTCGACCTTGTCGAGCACGGCCAGTCCTGGGAGGAGGTCGTCACCCTCGCCAAGGGCCTCGAGGAGGCCGGGGTCGACGTCTTCAACACCGGCATCGGGTGGCACGAGGCCAGGGTGCCGACGATCATCACCCAGGTTCCGCCCGGCGCGTGGCGTGCGGCCACCGCCCGGCTCCGACCCGAGCTCAGCGTCCCGGTGTGCGCGTCCAACCGGATCAACAGCCCCGAGCTCGCCGAGGAGATCCTGGCCGCCGGAGAGGCCGACCTGGTCTCCATGGCCAGGCCCTTCCTCGCCGACCCCGACTTCGTGAGCAAGGCCGCTGCCGGTCGGGCTGACGAGATCAACACCTGCATCGCCTGCAACCAGGCGTGTCTCGACCACGTGTTCTCCAACGAGCACGCCTCCTGCCTGGTCAACCCACGGGCCTGCCGCGAGACGACCCTGGTCCTGACGCTCACGCCTCGCAAGCGATCGGTCGCAGTCGTCGGCGCCGGCCCGGCCGGGCTCGCGGCGGCCGTGTCTGCGGCCGAGCGCGGCTTCGCTGTCACCCTGTTCGAGGCGCACGAGCAGGTCGGAGGACAGTTCCGCCTGGCGATGGCCGTGCCGGGCAAGGAGGACTTCGCCGAGACGCTGCGCTACTACACCCGCCGGCTCGAGGTGCTGGGCGTCGAGGTGCGCCTCAACACGCTGGCCAGGGCGAGCGACCTGGCGGCGTACGACGAGGTGGTCGTCGCCACCGGGGTGACGCCCCGCCTCCCTGTCTTCCCCGGCAGCGACGATCCGCGCGTGGTGAGCTATGCCGACGTGCTGAGCCGGCGGGTCCGGGTCGGTAGGCGGGTGGCGGTGATCGGCGCAGGCGGGATCGGCGTCGACGTCAGCCACTTCCTCACCCACGACCCGACCGACACCCTCGAGGACTGGATGCAGCACTGGGGCGTGGGGGACCCCACGCTGCACCCCGGTGGGCTCACCGACAAGAAGCCGCGCACACCGCTGCGAGAGGTCACGTTGCTGCAGCGCAAGTCCTCGACCATCGGCCGCGGACTCGGCAAGACCTCCGGATGGGCGCACCGCGCCGTACTCAAGGACTCCGGCGTCACGATGATCCCCGGCGTCACCTACGACCGGTTCGACGACGAGGGTCTGCACGTGCGCGTGAAGGGAGCCGACGGCTCGCCCCAACCACGCGTGCTCGCGGTCGACCATGTGGTGCTCTGCGCCGGGCAGGAGTCGGTGCGGTCGGTGTACGACGAGCTGGTCTCGACCGGATCCACCACCGAGGGCCGCCTCGCCCACCTGATCGGAGGCGCCGACATGGCGGCGGAGCTCGACGCCAAACGAGCCATCGAGCAGGGCACCCGGGTCGTCGCCGCGCTCTGAGTGGCCGCACGAGGCACGATGGGGACCATGCCCCTCGACATCCGCCGTGCCACCGACCGGTTCAACACCGTCGCCGAGGGCCGCTCGACGTTCCACTCCTTCTCCTTCGGGGACTACTACGACGCCGCCAACACCACGTTCGGCGGCCTGGTGGCCCACAACGACGACCACGTGGAGCCGGGACACGGCTATCCCGATCACCCGCACCGCGACCTCGAGATCGTGACCTGGGTGCTCTCGGGTGCGCTGACCCACCAGGATGCGTCCGGAGCGAGCGGCATCATCACGCCCGGACGCGTGCAGCGCATGTCGGCCGGCACCGGGATCGTGCACTCGGAGACCGTCGCCCTCGACGCCGGCCCGACCCGGTTCGTGCAGACCTGGGTGCGCCCCAGCTCGCCCGGCGGCGCGCCGTCGTACGCCTCCGCGCTCGCGTCGCCACGGCCCGACGAGCTCACCCCGCTCGCCTCCGGCGTGAGTCCGCACGCCCTGGTCCGCATCGGCGCGGCGGCCAGCCTGTACGCCGTCGACCTGCGCAGCCAGGTCAGCCTGCCGGACGCTCGGCTGCTTCATGTCTTCGTGGCCTCCGGCCACGCGAGCCTTGCCGGCCAGGACCTGCGGGAGGGCGACGCGGTCCGGATCAGCGACGCCGGCGCCCTGCCCGTGGCGACCCCCGGGGACGAGCCCACCCAGCTCCTGATCTGGACGTTCCAGGAGTCCTCGCGGCGGGTCTGAGGGCCCGCGAGCAGCCCCAGACTTTGTCGCGCTGGGGACCCGAGCACCCCAGTCTTCGCGGCTGTCCTGCGGTCGCTGTGCTGGGGTTTCGCACCCTGGCAGGTCGACAACCCCAGCAACCCCAACCCCAGTTAGGGGAAAGACCATCAATTCTGACTATTCCCACTGGTTCGTCGCGCTCAATTGGTCACCCGACTGGTGCAATTTCCCGGGGGTGTCCCTAAGTTGGAGACATGGTGGGGGCCTACGTACTAGAACGCGATACTGAGACCACAATTTTGGGCAAGCTGATCTCCCGAGCCGCTGGCGGCCGGGGCAGCTTGGTGGCTATAGAAGGGCCGGCGGGAATAGGCAAGACCCGTCTTCTGGCTCATGCTCGGCAGCTTGCAACCAACTCCGGTTGGCGGGTGCTGGACACACGATGCACACCGATGAGCAGCGCCATCGGCAACTGCGTGCTCCGCGACTGGTTCGGACCGATGGCGCATCGCGCCGGGGCGGGTGTCCACCCGTTCGACGGTCCTGGCCGCGCGCTGTTCGAGCTTGCCGACGGGCACGAGCGCTCCATCGGCGACCTCACGTACGCCGTGCGCTGGGTGCTGGAGGATCTGACCTCCGAGCAGCCCGTGCTGCTCGTCGTCGACGACCTGCAGTGGGCCGACACGGCCTCCGTGGAGTCGCTCGACCTGTTGGCGACGGCGCTGCAGCAGCTGCCGTGCCTGGTCGTCTTCACGGTCCGGTCCGGCGAACCCGTAGCCGCGTCGGAGTCGCTCACCCGGTTGCTGTCCGCCAGCACCGTGCTGAGCCCGGCACCGTTGTCACGCGAGGCCGTCGCCGAGCAGGTCCGGGCGATCCGTCCGCGTGCTGGCGACGCGGAGATCGACGCCGTCCACCGCAACTCAGGTGGGGTGCCGTTCTTCGTCAACGAGCTCATCTCCGACACCACCGGCACGCCCGACGCCGTCGTCGGTTCGATCACCGGCCGGCTCAGTCGGCTCAACCCGACCGCGACCACCACGGCCCGCGCGGTGTGCCTGCTCGGGGCCCAGGCCAGCGTCGGCCTGGTCGCCGCTCTGACCGGTGACCCGCTCGCCTCGGTCGCCGACGACATCTCGACGCTGGTCAACGCGCAGATCCTGACAGCCTCAGGTGGACACCTCAGGGCGATGCACCCGCTCATCTCCGGCGCCGTCCTCGCACCGATGACGGCTCACGAGTCATCCGAGCTGCACCACAGAGCCGCCCAGGTGCTCATGGGCCGAGGGGCGGCGCGATCGGTCATCGCCACGCATCTGCTGCACACGCTCCCCGGCACCGACGCCACGATTCGCGAGCGACTTCGCGAACAGGGCGAGCAGTCACTCATCCAGGGGGCGCTCGAGGAGGCCAGCGGCTTCCTGTCCCGGGCCCTGGCCGAGGGACCCGTCACCTCCGACGACGTCGACCTCATGTCGGCCACCGCCCGCGCGCTCGCCGGCCAGCGGTTGCTCGACGAGGCGTTGTCGATGTGGGAGCGAGCCACCGAGCTCGCTGCCGACGACGTGACCCGCGACCGCCTGCGGGCCGAAGCGGGCGACGCCCTGATGGTCGCCGGGCGCCACCTTGACGCCCAGGACACCTTCGGCACCCGCCGCGACCCCGGCTCGGGTCGCCAGCGACTCTTCGCACGGATGGTGCTGGCCGGTCTGCTCAACGGCGTCTCGCTCGACTACCTGCGCGCCCAGGTCAGCGACGTCCTGGCCAAGCCGCCGCTCGGTGAGACGCAGGAGGAGCGACTGAGCCTGGCCGCCGCCTCCGTGGTGCTCACGTTCGAGTGCCAGGACGGCGACCGCGCCCGCGACCTCGCGATCCGGGCGATCGGCAGCGGGGCCATGCTGCAGGACGAGAGTGCCGAGGGCACGATGCTCTACCTCGCCACCAGCGTGCTGCACTGGATGTCGGCCTTCGGTGAGGGTGACGCCATCCTGACCTCGGCCATCGACGACGCCACTGCCCGCAAGGCCTCCATGACGCTGGCCACGGCCTCGCTGTGCCGCGGCAACATCCGGATGCACATGGGCATGATCTCCGAGGCGCTGGTCGACCTCGAGGCGGCCCTCGCCCAGCGCACCCACGGCTGGAACGCCTTCATGGCGCCGCTCCTCGCGGCCCTGGTGGAGTGCCGGATCGCCCGCGGTGAACTGGACCGGGTCGCGGACCACCGCGACGAGCTCGAGGAGCTCACGCACGCTCCGGGACTGACCGGCGCGTTCGCGACCTACGCCCTGGCCGACCTGGCGGCGGCCCATGCCGACCATGAGCAGGCCGCCCACCTCTACGCCCAGGTCGGTCGTCTCGTCGACGGCCGCATGGACAACCCGGCGATCCTGCCCTGGCGTGCCGGGGAGGCGCTGTCCCGGATCCGGATGGGGCAGCCCCGCGAGGCCGTCAACCTGGCTCGTGAGAACGCCGAGCGCGCCCGCGCGTTCGGCGGGCCCTACGCCATCGCCCAGGCGCTGCGCACACTGGCAGCCGTCGACGCGACCGGGGACCGGGTCGGCATGCTCCGCGATGCCCTGGCTGCTCTGCAGCAGACACAGGCGCCGCGGCTCGAGGCCCAGGTCGCCACCGACCTGGCCGGCATGCTGCTGCTCACCCAGGGCATGGGCGACACCCGCGAGCCCGTCGTGCTCCTTCGCCGGGCCGAGTCCTACGCCGCCTTCCAGGAGCTGCGGCCGCTCAGCGACCGCGTGCACCGCATCCTGGAGCGCATCGGCGAGCCGGTCAAGCGTTCCACCACGGAGAACCTGACTTCCCTGACCGCGTCGGAGCGACGGGTGGCCGACCTGGCTGCCTCGGGTCTCTCCAACCGGCAGATCGCTCAGCAGCTGTTCGTGACGGTCAAGGCTGTGGAGTGGCACCTGTCCAACGTCTACCGCAAGCTCGGCATCCGGTCGCGCACCCGACTCCCCGGGTTGCTCAACGTGCCGAGCCCGAGAGGCTCGCTGAGCCAGCGAGCGGTCTGACGCAGCTGGTTCATCAAGGGATGCAGCCAGACCGACAGTTCCCACGGTGGATTCGCCGTGGGAACTGTTGTTTGGGCTGCATCCCTTGATGAACCCCCACCCCTGACTACAGCCAGGTCATGCTGGCGACGTGACCGTGGGTCGGCGCAACCGCCCGACCGTCCGGGCCGGCGATGAAGGGCTCGCCCGTGCGTGGCCGGCCATCGACAGGTCCAGGAGCCCGGACAGCACCTGCCTGCCCTCGTTGCCGACCCCGTGACCGTGCTGCGCCGCCTCGGCGAGCGTCATCGGCCACGCCCAGTGCCTACGCTCGAGAACTGGGGGACTCATCGCCGGCCTACACGGCGACCGGGTGGCAGACCTCGTCGATCTCGTCGGACAGCTGTACGAGCGCTACTTCTTGTCGCGCCACTTCCGCTCGAAGGGCAACCGCCAGGCGCGAGGTGCGATGAGCTGGTGGATCTGGTTGGGACCCCACGAGCCATCCGGGTAGGTGCGCACCGGGGGTAGGTTGCCGAGCAGCGGCTCGGAGATCTCCCAGAGGCGCTCGACGCCCTCGGCAGTCGTGAACAAGGTGTGGTTGCCCTTGACCGCGTCGAGGATCAGGCGCTCGTAGGCCTCCAGCACCGAGCCCGACCATGCGCTCTCCTCCACCGAGAACTGCATCGACAGCTTGTCGAGACGGAAGTCGGGGCCAGGCCGCTTGCCGTAGAACGACAGCGACATCTTGGAGGAGTCGGCCAGGTCGAAGGTCAGGTGGTCGGGACCGTTCTGGCCGATGCCGGAGCCCTCGGGGAACATCGACTGCGGGGGCTCCTTGAAGGCGATCGAGATGATCCGCTGACCCTCGGCCATCTTCTTGCCGGTGCGCAGGTAGAACGGCACGTCGGCCCAGCGCCAGTTGTCCACGAAGCAACGCAGGGCGATGAAGGTCTCGGTCTCCGAGCCCGGAGCCACTCCGGGCTCGGACTGGTAGGAGTCGTACTGCCCGCGGACGACGTCGGCCGGCTGGATGGGCAGCATCGAGCGGAAGACCTTGTTCTTCTCCACCGTGATGGCCTTCGGGTCGAGGCCGGTCGGGGCCTCCATCGCGGTGAACGCCAACACCTGGAACAGGTGGGTGACCACCATGTCGCGATAGGCGCCGGTGGCTTCGTAGAACTCGGCTCGTGACTCCAGGCCGAGCTTCTCGGGGACGTCGATCTGCACGTGGTCGATCATGTTGCGGTGCCAGATCGGCTCGAAGAGGCCGTTCGCGAACCGGAAGGCAAGGATGTTGAGCGCGGCCTCCTTGCCCAGGAAGTGGTCGATGCGGAAGATCTGGGTCTCGTCGAAGACCGCGTGCAGGGCGGCGTTGAGGACCTGGGCGGATGCGAGGTCGGTGCCGAAGGGCTTCTCCATGATGATCCGCGTGCCCTCGACCAGCCCCGCCTCGCCCAGGGTCGAGATCACGGCGAGCGCCGCCTTGGGCGGCACCGACAGGTAGGCCAGGCGGTTCTGCGGCTCGGTGAGCCCCGCCTCGGCCTCGACCAACCCGGACCTCAGGTTCTCGACGGTTGGCGGGCCGGCCCAGAAGAGCCGCTTGGCGAACTCGTCCCAGTCACCTTGGGTGACCTCGTCGCCATGCTCGGTGACGGCCGCGCGGGCGAACTCGATGAACGAGTCCCGGGTGTGCTCCTCCAACGACGTGCCGAGGACCTGCATGTCGGGCAGCAGGCCCGACCGAAGCAGGTGCAGCAGCCCGGGAAGCAGCTTGCGCTTGGACAGGTCGCCGGTCGCGCCGAACAAGATCACCGTCGTGGGCGGCCCCGGGGTCCCCATCGGGTGCCTGCCCGCTGCAGTGTCTCTCTTTGCCATGTCTTCGACCATGATCCAACCTTGTCACGCGAGCGGCTCGGGCGCATTGCGCCGAGGTTACGACGTAGAAATCCCAACGTACTTGGTCTCGAGGTACTCATCGATGCCGTCGAAGCCGCCCTCGCGTCCGAAACCGCTGGCCTTCATGCCACCGAAGGGTGCGGCCGGGTTGGACAGCAGCCCGGAGTTGATGCCGACCATGCCGTACTCCAGCCCTTCGGCGATCCGGAGTGCCCGGGCCAGGTCGGCGGTGAAGAAGTAGGACGCGAGGCCGTACTCGCTGTCGTTGGCCCGGGCCAATGCCTCCTCGTCGGTACGGAACGTGGTGATCGGGGCCACCGGACCGAAGATCTCCTCCCGGTTGATCCGGGCCTCGGAGGGGACGTCGACCAGCACGGTGGGCGGGAAGAAGTGACCGGGCCCGTCGACGGCGGTGCCGCCCACCACCAACCGGGCCCCCTCGCTCACGGCGTCGGCCACCAGGGCCGACACCGAGGTGACCGCTTTGTCGTCGATCAGCGGGCCGACGTCGGTGCCGTCGTCCTGGCCCCTGCCGACGGTGAGCGCGCCCATCCGCGCTGCCAGCTTCTCGGCGAACTCCTCGGCCACCGACTCATGCGCCAGGAACCGGTTGGCAGCGGTACAGGCCTCACCCATGTTGCGCATCTTGGCGATCATCGCGCCGTCCACCGCAGCATCGATGTCGGCATCCTCGAAGACCAGGAAGGGCGCATTGCCGCCCAGCTCCATCGAGAGCCGCTGCAGCTTGTCGGCGGACTGCGCGACCAGGATCCTGCCGACGGCGGTCGACCCGGTGAAGCTCACCTTGCGTAGGCGGTCGTCGGCCATCAGCGCGGCGGACACCGCCGGCGACGTCCTGGTCGTGACCACGTTGAGAACGCCCTTGGGGAGCCCGACGTCATGGAGGACCTCCGCCAGCTTGAGCATCGTCAGCGGCGTGAGCTCAGCCGGCTTGACCACCATCGTGCAGCCCGCCGCGATCGCGGGACCGATCTTGCGGGTCCCCATCGCCAGCGGGAAGTTCCACGGGGTGATGAGCAGGCACGGCCCGACAGGCTGGCGCATCGTGACCAGGCGGCTGTTGCCGGCCGGGGCCGTCAACCAGGTGCCCGTGACGCGCACGGCCTCCTCGGCGAACCACCGGAAGAACTCGGCGCCGTAGGCGACCTCCCCCTTGGCCTCGGCGAGCGGCTTGCCCATCTCGAGGCTGATCAGCCTGGCGAAGTCGTCGGCCTGCTCGGTGATCGCCTCGAACGCGCTGCGCAGGATCTCACCGCGCACCCGCGGCGCGGTGGCTGCCCAGCCTGCCTGTGCCGCGACGGCGGCGTCCAGGGCATCCATGGCGTCGAGGGCCGAGCCGTTGGCCACCGAGTCGATGGTGGAGCCATCGGCCGGGTCGAGTACGTCGAATCGTTCACCGCTGCGCGCCGCGCGCCATTCACCGTCGATGTAGAGGTCCATGGCGACATGCTCGCACGCCGAGGGGCCGGGGCACCGCACAGCCCGCGAGGATCACGGCACGTCGTACTTCAGGGTGAATGCCCCGGACCCGGAGTAGGACAGGACCCTCCAGCGGTAGGTCCCGGCCGCTGCGTTGTAGCTGATGTTCTCGGTGGAGGTGGCGCTGAGGCTGGTCGCCACGTTGTTCCACCTGTTGCCGCTCCTCTTCTGCAGGTAGAGGTCGAAGTCGACCCCGCCCGGGCCGGTCAGGCACCCGACGATCGCTCCGGCGGCCGAGCTGAACCCTGTGGAGGAGGGCTGATAGCTCGACGCGCGGTTGGCCAGCGTGCCCGTGGCCGTGACCTCGCTGCAGACACCGCCCGCACCGGTGATCGTCCAGGTGAAGCTGGTCGAGCCGGTTGCGCCGGTGGTGTCGGTCGCGGTGACGCTCACCGAGGCGGTGGTGGCGCTGGTCGGCGTGCCCGAGATCAGGCCCGTCGAGGAGCTGATCGACAGACCGGCCGGAAGACCGCTTGCGCTGTAGGTCAGGGTCTGACCGGCAGCGGAGTCGGTCGCCGTGATCTGCAGGCTGGTCGCGGTGCCGGTGGAACCGCTCTGGGCGCCGGGGTTGGTGACCGTGACGGTGTTGTCGGAGGTCGAGCAGGTCGGGTCGGCCGACTGGGCAGGCACGCTGACGGCGTTCCACGCCGCCTTGACGGTGTTGAACTCGGTGCAGCTGCCCGGGTGGAGGTTCTTGGCCGCGGTCAGCGTCCAGGTGCGGTACTTCAGGTAGGACGAGCTGGTCGTCTTCATCAGCATCGCGCCGTAGAGGATCTTGCCGGCGCTCTGGATCCCGAGCCCGGAGACCGTGCTGCCATCGCACGTGGGGCTGTTCGGCGATCCGTTGGACGGTTGGGAACCCTCTGCCAGCAGGTAGAACCAGTGGTCACCGGGTCCGGCCGCGTCGTGAACCTCGGCGGAGGGGATCGAGCTGGAGTAGCAGGCCGGGTCGCCGACGGCCGCCGGGTTGTACATGTTGCGGATCGGGCCGGTGCCGACCAGGTTGACCTCCTCGCCGACCAGGTAGTCCGGCGGGTCGTAGGCGGCGCCCTGTGCCGCGTAGGCCTCGGTCAGGGCACCGAACGCGTCGCCGATGAACTCCTGGGTGCCGTTGTTGGAGATGGCACCGGGCGTCGTGTTGTCGACCCCGTGTCCGTATTCATGCCCGACGATGTCGAGCGCGCCGATCCACTGGCCCGACAGGTTCTTGCCGATCTGGACCTGGTTCCCGTCGTAGTAGGCGTTCTGGTCGTTGAGGCCCACCCGGGTCGGCACCCAGGTGCCGGAGCCGTTCATGCCACTGCGTCCGAGCCAGGAGGTCAGCATCGCCTTCATCACCTGGGTGGAGTAGAACGCGTCGACGCAGCCGGTCTCCCGGTTGGTCGGGTCGCCGTTGCCCCACAGGTCGTCCGAGCCGGTGTACGTGGCGTTGCCCGAGGCGTTCTGGCAGACCCGCGAGGCCGTCGCCGGGTCCTTCATGGAGTACGTCGACCCCGAGAGGCTGGTGTTGAGCGCGAGCGGGTTGGGGCCGTTGTAGGCGCCGGTGCCCTGACCGGACAGCACGTGCTCGGTGCTGCCGAGCACGTGGCCGGTCCGCGCGTCGACGTACACCGACAGGCTCGAGGGTGCCGTGCCCCGGGTGCCGGTGACCCGGGTCTGCCAGGCGAGGTGGGAGCCACCCTTCTGCCACACGACCAGGCGGCTGGCACCCGTCTTGGTGGTGCTGCTCAGCTGCGAGCGCGAGGTGGCCGCGGCCGCCGCCTTGGACAGGCGCGGGGTGATCGAGGCCAGAGCGGTCTTGCGGCCCTGGGCCACGGAGGTGGCGAGGACCTGACCCTGCGCGTCGGTGACGACGACGAAGTCGCCGCCGATCACGCGCAGACCTCGGTAGGTGCGCGTGTAGGGGGCGTACTGGAGGCCATGGGAGGAGATGACGGGCTTGCCTGCGAACCTGTCGGTCGGACTGATCCTCAGCTGGGGAGCGCGGCTGCTGATGAGGTTGCGCGAGGTCGTGCGCGCCGCGGTCTTGGCGTCACCACTCCTGCTCGCCGACTTCACCGAGGTCTGCTTGACCAGGTGCGTGGTGGAGGCATCGGCCGGCATGGCAGCCAGCGCCGAGACGGCCAGAACGGCGGCGATCGCGCCACCCAGATGTTTCCTCTTCATTGGTTCGCCACTCTTCCTCGAGACGGCTGGTCCGATCGGACCTGCACCGGATGAGGTCGCCCGAGAAGGTGGACGGCCGGATCGAAGCGTGGCCCCCGGGCCACGAGGGGTCAACGGATCAACACCTTCAGGTTCGTGCATTGCAGAAAGATGTCGCGCCGCGGACTCCATCGGGGTCACGAAGATCGGTCGTGGGACATGACCCGGCCGACCATCTCGTTCGGGGGTCGAACCCGTCGATGACCGTGGTGCACGCTCTAGCCGGGGCGGCCGACTACCACCGTTCGCGTCCATCTCAGGACCACGGTGCTGATCACTCCACGGTGACGGACTTGGCCAGGTTGCGCGGCTTGTCGATGTCGTGTCCGAGTCGACGTGCCGCGTGATAGGCCAGCAGCTGCAACGCGATGGTGAAGAGGACCGGATCCAGCTCAGGCTCGTTGACCGGGACATCGATGCGCGTGGCGACGACGTCACCCAGGTCGACGTCGTGATGGGTGATCACGACCAAGGGGCCCAGCCTGGCCGCGATCTCGTGGAGGGCCGCGACGTTGCGCCCGGTCAGGTCGTCGTCCGGGACGATGGCGACCGTGGGCACCTCGGGACTGATCAGGGCGAGTGGTCCGTGCTTGAGCTCGGAGGTCGCATAGGCCTCCGCATGGCGGTAGGTGATCTCCTTGAACTTCTGAGCACCCTCGCGGGCCACCGGGTAACCGCGGACCCTGCCGATGAAGAACAGCGACTCGGCCTTCGAGATCTCGTTGGCCACCTCGCAGAGCTGATCCTCCTGCTTCAGGATCTCCTCGATCTGGGCGGGCACCCGCTGGAGGCCGGCGATGAGGCGTCTTCCGTCGGCCACCGACAGGTCACGCACCCGGCCCAGATGAAGGGCGAGCAGGGCGAACCCGAGGAACATGTTGGTCAAGGCCTTGGTGCTGGCCACCGCCACCTCCGGGCCGGCGTGCAGGTAGATGCCACCGTCACATTCGCGGGCGATGGCGGACCCGACGACGTTGACGAGACCGATGACCCGACCTCCCTTGCGACGGATCTCCTGCACGGCCAGCAGGGTGTCGATGGTCTCCCCGGACTGACTCACCGCGACGTAGAGGGTGTCCGGCTCGATGACGGGGTTGCGATACCTGAACTCACTCGCCGCCTCCGCGTCCGCAGGCAGCCGGGCCAGCTCCTCGATGAGGGCTGCTCCCATCTGACCGACGTAGTAGGCCGAGCCGCAGCCCAGGATCTTCACCCGGCGTACACCACGGGTCTCCCGCGGGTCGAGGTCGATTCCGCCGAGGTGGGCGGTGCCGAATCGCTCGTCGAGACGCCCGCGCAGCATCCGCTCGGCAGCCGCCGGCTGCTCCTGGATCTCCTTGTGCATGAAGGACTCGTGGTCGCCGGCGTCGTAGGACGCCGGGTCGATGTCGAGCTCGGTGACGTTGTTGCGGACCGTCCCCGCTCCGCGAGTGCTCGAGGTGGTGAAGCCACCAGCCGTGAGAGTGGCGAGCTGGCCGTCGTCGAGGTGGGCGACGGTGGTGGTGTAGCGGACCAGGGCGGCGAGGTCGGAGGCGACATGCATCTCCTTCTGCCCGACCCCGATGATCAGCGGCGAGCCGTTGCGGGCCACCACGATGCGGTCCGGGAAGTCGGAATGCAGCACTGCGACGCCGTACGTGCCGTCGATGCGCGCCAGCGCCTCGCGCAGCTTGTCCTCGAGGGTCTCAGCGGTGCTCGCTGCGATCAGGTGAGCGAGCACCTCGCTGTCGGTGTCGGAGACGAGCTCGACGCCGGCGTCGCCCAGCTCGGCGCGCAGGGCCGAGGCGTTGTCGATGATGCCGTTGTGGACCACGGCGACCGTGCCGTCGCAGGACAGGTGTGGGTGGGCATTGACGTCATTGGCCGGCCCGTGGGTTGCCCAGCGGGTGTGCCCGATGCCGATCTTGCCGGCGAACCGCTTGGGCAGGGGGATGTCCCGCACCCGGCCGGCCTGCTTGGCGACGCGGATGCCGCCGGCGCCCAGCACCGCCAGCCCGGCAGAGTCGTAGCCCCGGTGCTCGAGCCTGGTCAGGCCTTCGATCAGCAGCGGGGCGGCCTGCTGGCTGCCGATGTAACCGACGATTCCGCACATCTGTCCTCTTCTCGGTGATCGAGTCTGTCCAGACCTAGCCGTAGATGAGTCGGCGCAACTGCCGTTCGCTGAGTGGCGGAGCCGCGACCAGTCGGTCGCTCAGCTCCGCGCGCAAGCGCTCGAAGATGTCCGGGTTCTTCATCCCATAGGTCTGCAGGTGGGCGTGCCGCCGCCGTACGTAGTCCTCCACGCTCTCGGCGTGGAAGGCCAGCACGTCGCCGATCACGCGCTCCGCGTCCGACGCGCTCAGACCGGTGCTCTGGATGACGCGGTCGACAAGCTCAGGATCAGCAGACACGGCCATATCGTGGCTGCCGCAGGGCACTTTTCGCAATTCTTTGCCCGTTTTCGGGCAGAACTAGTGGACAGACCAGTTCTGAAGGACCGGCTGGGACTCGAGAAGGCGGAGTCAGGCCGCGTGCGGGTTGGGCTTGACTGCGAGCGCGGCCGCCGAGGACCAGCGGGCCTCCATGCGAACCCGTCCGTCTTCGCCGCGGACGGCGATCCAGGTCATCGACAGATCGGCCTTGGACTGCTTGTGGTTGCGCATGGGACACCTTCCGTTCATCTTCTGTTCACTTTCAGTGTGCCATGCGGTCGCCGAAAATGCCAAAGAATCCCCACAAAGGGGGGTCATTCGACCTCGACACGCCCGGATCGGCCCCACGTCCTCGGCGTTTCGGCCGGATCTGGCCGACGTCGAGCCCCACTCAACGGGTCAGGATGCCAGGCCAGCCTCAGCGGCGGGCGACGGCGGGGTGATGACCAGCTCGGTGAATGCGACGATGCGGTCGATCGCGGCCATGCCCTCGGGCAGGAGGTCGGCCATCACCGGGAAGGCGTGCACCTGCCCCTCCCAGATGTGCAGCTGGACCGGCACTCCAGCCTTGTCGAGCCGCTCGGCCATCAACTCGGCGTCGCAGCGGAGCACCTCGTCGGCGGCGCACACCATGAGCACCGGAGGCAGACCCTTCAGACTGGCGTTGACCGGTGACCGGCTGGGGTCGATCTCTGTCGTGCCCGTGACCAGGTGGGCCGCCCGCTGAAGGCGATGGGCGGGGATGAAGTCGTCACGTCGGGCGTTGCGGTGCCGTCGCCGGCGGCTGTTGTCGAACTCCAGCCAGGGCGACAGGGCCACGATGCCCGCCAGTCGCACCCCGTCGGCGCCGGCGGCCAAGGCGACAGCGAAGGCGAGGTGGCCTCCCGCCGAGTCGCCGGCGAGAACGATCCGGTCAGGCTCGACCCCACGATCGATCAGCCAGTTCACCGCGGCCACGCAGTCGGCGATGCTCGTCTCGACGTGACCACGCCCATGTTGGCGGTAGGCGACCGACAGCACCGGGAGGCCCGTGCCCTGGGCGACCCGCTCGGCGATGCGGCGGTGGGTGCCGAGCCCACCCATCACGAAGGCGCCACCGTGGAAGTAGACGATCGCGCCGCGACCCTCCTCGGAACTCGAGGCATCGATCAGCTCAGCCGCCCAGTCTCCTCCGTCGACGGCCTCCACCCGGGTGTCGGTGAGGCGAGGGAGCGCGCGCATGCCGACGTCGAGGAGGTTGAGGAAAGGGGCGGCGACCCGAACCGAGGGCCACAGGCCGAGCGCCGGGCGCACGAACGTGCGCGCACCGAGCCTGATCAGGCGGGAGCGGTTGCTGAACCGGGCATGTACTTCGATCACTTCGGTCCCCTTCGCTCCTCGTTGAGCCGCCGCGTGACTGTAACTGAGATTGTGCCTCGGGTCACCCCGTCCTGCACCTGCCCGTTCGGACGGTCGGGCCCCAGAATCCCCTTGCGGGGCTGAGGATTCTCGGTTGTCACGATCCAACCCGACCCTCCGATCGGGAGTCGCGGTTGAATGGTCCGATGACCGCCCTCCGCGCCGACTGCGCCAGCTGCGTCGGACTCTGTTGCGTGGCCCTGGGACTGACCCGATCGGCCGACTTCCCGGTGGACAAGCCGGCGGGCGAGCCCTGTGGGCACCTGCGGAGCGACCTGCGCTGCGGCATCCACGACTCGCTGCGCGACCGCGGATATCGCGGATGCACGGTCTTCGACTGCTTCGGTGCCGGGCAGGCGGTCACCCGGGCCTGGATCGGGCCCGACTGGCGAGACGACGCCGCGTCCGGGCGCGCGATGTTCGCGGTGTTCGCAGTGGTTCGCGCGCTTCACGAGCTGCTGTGGTTGCTCGACCGGGCCAGCCGTCTGACGGAGGCCGACGAACTGCTGACCGAGCTGGACGACCTGGAGGCGGTGACGCTCGAGCTCACCCGGCAGGAGCACGAGGTGCTGGCGGCGTACGACGTCTCGGCCCACCGCGCACGGGTCAACGGCCTGCTGCGGCAGGTCAGCGCGCTGGCCAGGGCAGACGACGGCGGTCCCGACCTGTCCGGAGCCGACCTGATGGGCCGGGACCTGCGTTCGACCCCGCTCGTGGGGGCCAGCCTGCGAGGGTCCCTGCTCGCGGGCGCCGACCTGCGCTGGGCCGACCTGTCCCGGAGCGACCTCACCGGCGCCGACCTCCGGGCGGCCGATCTCCGCGGCGCTGACCTGCGCACGTCGATGTTCGTCTCCCAGGCCCAGGTCGACGCGGCTCGTGGCGACCCCTCCACCCGTCTGCCCGACCATCTCACCTGTCCGTCGTGGTGGGCGCCGGAGCAGCAGTTGTTCCTAGAATCCCGGCCATGAGCGAGACCCGACACCACCACCGCGTCCGGATGATCGGACGGGATCCCGGTCAGCAGCACCGCGCGGCGACGTCGCTGGAGCTGATGTTCGACCTCACCTTCGTGATCGCCTTCGGTACGGCCGCCAACGAGCTCGCCCATGCGCTGGCTGCCGGCCACGCGGGCTCCGGCATCGGGGGCTTCCTCTTCGCCACCTTCGCGGTGTCGTGGGCCTGGATCAACTTCTCGTGGTTCGCCTCGGCCTTCGACACCGACGACTGGGTCTATCGACTCACGACGATGGTCCAGATGGTCGGAGTGCTCATCCTGGCGCTCGGTCTGCCCGACATGTTCGCCTCCCTGGAGCACGGCGAGCATGTCGACAACAGCGTGATGGTGCTGGGGTACGTCGTGATGAGGGTCCCCATGGTGGCCCAGTGGATGCGCGCGGCCACCCAGGACCCTGAGCGCCGTCGCACCTGCCAGATCTTCATCATCACGATCCTGCTCGCCCAGTTCGGCTGGGTCGCCCTCCTGTTCGCCCAGACCGGCATCGCCGCGACCTTCGCCCTGGCCGGGGTGCTGATCCTTGTCGAGGTGGCCGGTCCGGTGATCGCCGAGACGCGGGTCGGGCCCACCCCCTGGCATCCGCACCACATCGCCGAGCGCTACGGCCTGCTCGTCATCGTCGCGCTCGGCGAGGGCCTGCTGGGGACGATGGCGTCGTTGAGCGCGATCATCGGTCCACAGGGACCCGGTTGGTCGCTCGACGTGGCCGTGCTCGGCCTCGCCGGCACGGCTCTCACCTTCGGGATGTGGTGGGTCTACTTCACGGTGCCGAGCGGCGAGGTCCTCAGCGTCCGCCGCGAGCGGTCCTTCGGCTGGGGCTACGGCCACATCCCCCTGTTCGGTGCGGTGGTCGCCGCGGGCGCGGGCCTGCACGTGGCGGCGTACTTCATCGAGGAGCATTCCGAGCTCGGCGCGACCGAGACCGTGCTGACGGTGGCCGTGCCGGTTGCCGTCTACCTGCTGCTGGTGTTCGGTCTCTATTCGACCCTGACACGCTCGGTCGACCCGTTCCACCTGATCCTCGTCGCCGTGTCGGCTGCGCTGATCGTCGCGTCTCTCCTGCTCGCCTCGGCCGGCCTCTCCATGCAGTGGTCGATCGCGGTGCTCGCGCTGGCCCCCTGGGTGACCGTCATCGGCTACGAGGTCACCGGACACCGGCACAACGCCGAGGTGCTGGCCCGGCTCTGACTCAGGAGCGCGGCTTGGTCCGTGGCTTCTTCGCCCCGCCTGTCGAGGAGCCCTTGTAGTGACCGCCGGGACGGTTCGCGGGCGCCCCGGAGTCGGCGGTCAGCTCGATGAGCTTGCCGGAGATGCGAGTGCCGCGCAGCTTCGACAGGGTGTCGTTGGACAGCTGGGCGGGCAGCTCGACCAGGGAGTGGTCCATCCGGATGTCGATGTGCCCGAAGTCGTTGCGCCCGAGCCCACCCTCGTTGGCGATGGCGCCCACGATCTGACGCGGCTCGACCTTGTGGCGCTTGCCCACGGCGATCCGGTAGGTGGCCATGTCGATGTCGGTGCGGCCCCGTGGCTTGCGGCCCTCGCGCTTGGCGCGCTCGCTGCCCTGGTCGCGGCGAGACCCTCCGCGGTCCTCCCGCTCCTGGTAGGCCGGGCGGACGGGCTCGGGGTCGAGCAGCAGCGGCTCGTCCCCCTGCAGGACCACGGCCAGGGCGGCGGCGACATCTCCCTCGGGGACGTCGTACTCCCGCACGTAGTGGGCCACGACGTCGCGGAAGAAGCCGACGCCGTGGGAGCTGAGCGCCTCGGTGATGGCGGTGTCGAACTTGCTGAGCCGGGTCGAGTTGACGTCGTCGACCGTCGGCAGCGGCATCAGGGTGAGCTGCTGGCGGGTGGCCTTCTCGATCGCCTTGAGGAGGTAGCGCTCACGCGGCGTCACGAACGAGATCGCGTCACCCGAGCGGCCGGCTCGGCCGGTGCGGCCGATCCGGTGGACGTAGGACTCGGTGTCGGTCGGGATGTCGAAGTTGACGACATGGCTGATCCGCTCCACGTCGAGACCACGGGCCGCCACGTCGGTGGCGACCAGGATGTCGAGCTTGCCGTCCTTGAGCTGGTTGATCGTGCGCTCACGCTGAGCCTGGGCGATGTCGCCGTTGATGGCGGTCGCGCTGAAGCCCCTCGCTCGAAGCCTCTCGGCGAGCTGCTCGGTGGCCTGCTTGGTGCGGGCGAAGATGATCATCGCCTCGAAGTTCTCGACCTCGAGGATCCGGGTCAGGGCGTCGAGCTTCTGCGGGAAGGACACGATGAGGTAGCGCTGGGTGGTGTTCGACGAGGTCGTCGTCTTGTTCTTGATGGTGATCTCGGCGGCGTCGGTGAGGTACTTCTTCGAGATCCGTCGGATCTGTGCCGGCATGGTCGCGGAGAACAGCGCGACGTGCTTCTCCGCCGGGGTGTCGGCCAGGATCGTCTCCACGTCCTCGGCGAAGCCCATCTTCAGCATCTCGTCGGCCTCGTCGAGCACCAGGAAGCGGAGCTGGCTCAGGTCGAGGGTGCCCTTGTCGAGGTGGTCCATGATCCGACCGGGCGTGCCGACGACGATGTGGACGCCGCGACGAAGGGCGCTGAGCTGTACGCCGTACCCCTGCCCGCCGTAGACGGGCAGCACGTGCACTCCGGGCAGACGGGCGGCGTAGCGCTCGAACGCCTCGCACACCTGGAGCGCGAGCTCGCGGGTGGGACAGAGCACCAGCGCCTGGGGTGCCTTCTGGCTGAGGTCGAGCTGGGACAGGATGGGCAGAGCGAACGCGGCGGTCTTGCCGGTGCCGGTCTGGGCGAGCCCCACGACGTGGCGGCCCGCGAGGAGCGGCGGGATGGTGGCGGCCTGGATCGGGGACGGAGTCTCGTAGCCCAGGTCCTTGACGGCGCGCAGCACGCGGTCGTCGAGGCCGAGGTCGGCAAAGCTGGGTGTGTCGGTGCCGGTGTCGGCTTCTGCGGTGTCACTCACCTTCGAATGGTAGTGGCTGGGCGGCCACCCCGGCGAAAGCACAAATCCGTCCTGTGGCCCAGATCACACCTCCGGGGGGAAGCAATCGGACCCGGGTCCGCTTACAATAGTTGAAGGTTCAACCAATTACGTACCCCAGGAGCAGTTCATGAGCATCTTCAGCCGCAAGAGCACCCCGGCCGCCGAGTCCGTCTTCGACACCGGCACCACCGCCGTCGCCGACGTCTCCGGTGACTACACCATCGACGCCTCGCACAGCCACGTAGGCTTCCAGGCCCGCCACGCCATGGTCACCTCGGTCCGCGGCGCGTTCAAGACGTTCGAGGGCACGGCCGTGATCGACACCGCCAACCCGTCCGCCTCCTCGGTCAAGCTCACGATCGACGTCGCGAGCGTCGACACCGGCTCCGCCGACCGCGACGGTCACCTGCAGTCCCCCGACTTCTTCGACGCCGCGACCTTCCCGGCAATCACCTTCGCCTCCACCGACGTCGAGCGCGACGGCTCCGAGTGGGCCATCACCGGTGACCTGACCATCAAGGACGTCACCAAGCCCGTCACCGTCGTGTTCGAGGAGACCGGCTCCGCACAGGACCCGTTCGGCAACCTCCGCGTGGGCTTCGAGGGCGAGGTCGCCGTCAACCGCAAGGACTGGGGCCTGAGCTGGAACGCCGCGCTCGAGACCGGCGGCGTGCTGGTCTCGGAGAAGGTCAAGCTGCAGTTCGACATCTCCGCGATCAAGAACGCCTGATCCACGCAGCATCCGACAGGGCCGCCGGTTCCCCGGCGGCCCTGTCCCGCGTGCGGAGTGCGCCGATGCCCTGACCTGCGGAAACCTTTACTTCTGGGCGCGTCATGGCTGTCGTGGTGGTGCGTTCCTTCTGCGTGGGGCAGCGTCACTTGGGGAGGAAGTGACCTACCGAACAGGAGTGACCAGCATGACCGTCAAGGAAGCAGCATCGAAGCTCGACCTACCCGTCTGGACCGTGTGGAAGCTCTGCACCGGTGGTGCCCTGCCATCGTGGCGTGCCGAAGGGCGCATCCTGATCATGCCGTGCGCCGTCACGGAGTTCGCCCGCGTGTTTCCCAACGCAGCCTGAATCGTCGCGCGACTCAACCAAGTCGTGGCTAGGTTGGTTGCCATGGAGCAACGACTGAGCGACGTCGACCGGGATTTCCAGTCCCGGATGCGTGACATCTTCACCAGCAAGGTCCCTCGTGAGGTCCGCGACAAGGTCGCCGCAGGCCACGAGCTGAGCAAGGCCGATGTCGTGGCAGCACACCAGGCGTTGCACGCGGAGGGTCTCGCGGTTCCCGGCTGGCCGCTCGAGCACGGCGGGCAGGACTGGACGTCACTGCAGCACTACATCTGGGCCAGCGAGATGCAGGCGGCCGCCGTACCCCCGCCCCTCGCCTTCAACGCGAACATGGTGGGCCCGGTGATCGCGGCCTTCGGGTCCGAGGAGTTGAAGCAGCGCTTCCTCCCACCGACCGCCTCCCTCGACATCTGGTGGTGCCAGGGGTTCTCCGAGCCGGACGCCGGCTCCGACCTCGCCAGCCTCCGGACCACCGCGGTCCGTGACGGCGACGAATGGGTCGTCAACGGCCAGAAGACGTGGACCACGCTCGGCCAGTACGCCGACTGGATCTTCGCGCTCGTCCGAACCAACCCCGAGGCCAAGAAGCAGGCCGGCATCTCGTTCCTCCTGATCGAGATGTCCTCACCCGGCGTGACCGTCCGCCCGATCCAGCTGATCGACGGCGGCCACGAGGTCAACGAGGTGTTCTTCGACAACGTCCGGGTCCCGCTCGACCAGCTGGTCGGGGAGGAGAACAAGGGGTGGGACTACGCCAAGTTCCTTCTGGGGAACGAACGCGTCGGTGTTGCCCCGGTGGGCTCGATCAAGCGCAGGCTCGCTCAGGTCAAGGAGCACGCCCGGGGGGTCGTCGACGGCGAGACGACCCTGCTCGACGACCCACTGCTGGCCGCACGCATCGCCGAGCTCGAGTGTGACGTGATGGCCCTGGAACTCACCGTCCTGCGGGTCGCCGGCGGCTCCCACGAGGGCAAGCCCGACCCCGCCTCCTCGATCCTCAAGCTGCGCGGATCACAGCTGCAGCAGGAGGTGCTCGAGCTCGCGGTCGACGTGGCCGGCCCGATGTCCCTCGCGTGGGGAGGCGAGGAGTCGTCGCTGCCCGACTGGACCTCGGTGGTCACCCCGAGCTATCTGAACTACCGCAAGGCCACCATCTACGGCGGGTCCAGCGAGGTGCAGCGGCAGGTCATCGCCGCCGGCATCCTGGGTCTGCGGAGCTGAGAGGACCCGAACGATGGACTTCACCCTCGACAACGAGCAGCGGGCCCTGCGGGAGGCCGTGCGCGACATGCTCAAGCGCGGCACCCCACCTGACCCGATCGGCACCCCCACCCACGACCCGGAGCAGTGGCGGCAGTTCGCCGAGATGGGGCTGCTGGCACTGCCCTTCGACGACGGCGCCGGCCCGGTCGAGGTGATGGTGGTGGCCGAGGAGTTCGGGCGTGCCCGGGTGCGATCGCCCTACGTCGAGGCCGTCCTGGCCGGACACGTCCTCGCCGCGACCGGGCAGGACGCGCTGCTGGAAGCCGTGGGCGAGGGGACCGCGCTGGTGCTGCCGGCGTTCGCCGAACCCTCGCGATCCTGGCTCTCCGCCCCGTCCGTCAGCGCCGACGGCGACTCACTGACCGGCGTGAAGGACCCGGTCCCCTTCGCTGCCGCCCTGACCCATGCCATCGTCACCTCGGTGGCCGGCATCCACCTCGTGGAGGCGCCACCGGTCGCCGGCAGCGGCCTCGCACTCTCGTCGACCCCGTCGAGACTCCTGTCCGCAGACCGGTCGGTGCTGGGCCCGGCGATGAACCACGCGACCATCGCATTGTGTGCCGAGGCCCTGGGGGCGATGTCGGCGGCACTCGATCTGAGCGTGGACTACCTCAAGACCCGCAAGCAGTTCGGCGTACCCCTGATGAGCTTCCAGGCCCTGAACCATCGGGCTGCGGACCTCTACGTCTCGCTCGAGCTCGCTCGCAGCACCGTGCAGTACGCCGCGATGTCGCTCGCCGAGGATCCGTCCGACAGCGCGCTGGTCTCGCGGACCAAGGTGGTCGTGGGCAAGGCGGGGCGGCTGATCGGCCAGGAGGCCATCCAGCTGCACGGTGGCATCGGGATGACGGCGGAGTACGCCGTGGGACACCTCACCGCGCGGCTCACCGCGATCGAGCACACCTACGGCGACACCCGCCAGCACCTGGGCTCGCTGGCCCGGTCCGTGTCGGACCACGCAACCGTCGACGTGCTCTGAGCAGGCGGCCGCCGTCCAGAGGCGTTCCAGTCGGCGCGAGGCCCGGCCGAGGTACGACCGGACCCCGCTGCGGCCTCAGAGGTGGAAGGTGCGGGTGGCGCTGTAGTCCCACACCGTGACCGGGGACGTCACCCCGTTGCTGGAGACGGTGAACCGGACCCGCTGGTACATCTCCTCGTTGTCGTCACCCCACGGATCGGCGTCGGGCAACGTGGCAGTCACGGTCCGGGTCACGGTGCCGCCCGCGGCGGTGAAGTTGTTCGTGAGCGTCGAGCTGCCGATGAAGTCGTCGGCACTGGTGGTGTCGGCCTCCCATCGTTCCTGGGTGATCGAGATGGTGCGACCGGCCGAGCAGGTCACATTCACCTTGTACTGGATGCGCTTGTCTCCCCCGGTCGTCCACTGGTTGTGGAACTCCGGGGCGAGCGGTGTCACCGTGCAGCCGCTGCTGGTCACGGTTGCGCCGGCCGGCGACATCACGGCCAGTGGCATGGCGGCCGCGGCGAGCGCGATCAGGATCTTCTTCATGGTGGTTCCCCCTGCGTCGGCGGTGCCCCTGGTGGGCACCGGCTGCGCAGACCATGTCGCGCGGGCCTCAGTGTGGCGTCAGTATGCCGTCATCCCCGGTTGAGCTCGGCTGCCTCACGGATCAGCGCCGAGAACGCGTCGTCGCGCAGGTCGTCGGGGCCGAGGAGGTCGACGGCCCGTCGGGTGCCGGCATCGAGGCTCGCGTTGAACACGCCTTCCGGGTCGGCCAGCGACGCCCCCTTGGCGAAGGTGACCTTCACCTTGTCCTTGTAGGTCTCCACCGTGCAGATCAGCCCCGACGACGAGAACGTCGGGACACCGTCCGGGTTCGAGGCCTTGCGCCATTTCGCCTCCTCGTCCACGCCGGGCTCGGCGTCGTGGATGAGCGCGCGGATGCGCTCGACGAGGTCTGATCTCCAGTCTGCAGCCATGCCGACAACCTTAGCGGCCGGCCACCTCCGGAAGCCGCGCCATGGCCGCCGCGAAGATCCGACGCACGGCGATCACCCGGGCCCGGTCCAGCAGGCCCGGCAGGCCGGGGCGTGGGGTGAGGGTGGTCGTGCCACGCAACCGTGTCCCAGCCGACACGGCCTCGAACAGCCTGCGGTTGTCGAGGGCCGGGGTGCCCGGCTGTCGGGAGAGGTAGCGGAACTCGTGAGGAGGGTTCCAGACGGTCACCTCGATCTCGGAGGTGATGGAACGGCCGAGAACGACGTTGGACATCCGGCCCCGGCTCCCGACCCTGCCCCAGTCGTCGTCCCGGTCGGTGTCGCGCAGTGACTCGAAGAAGGACGGCCAGTTGAGCGGGTCCGAGACGAAGGCGTAGGCCTCGTCGGGTGCGAGCGCGAGGACGGCTTCGTAGGAGAACTGGATCGGCTTCCGCTCGGCGGTGCTCACAGCACGAAGTCCGCGATCACGTGGCCGAGCTCGTCGCCCGCGTCCTCTTGGAGGAAGTGTCCGGCGTTGGCGATGGTCGGATGGGTGAGCCCCTGCGTGCCGGGGACGAGTCGCTGGAGGATCGGAGCCATCCCGCCCGTGATCGGATCACTGTCACTGAAGGCGAGGAGGAACGGAAGCTCACTTTTCGACAGCACCGTCCAGGCCTCGCGGTTGGCCTCGCTGGCGGGGTCGTCCGGACGGGTCGGCACCAGCCCGGGCATCGCACGGGCGCCCGCCTTGGCCCGCTCCTCGGGGAACGGCGCGTCGTACGCCGCGCGCACCTCGTCCGTCATGGGCCGTACGCACCCCGAGGCGACCAGGCGTCCGATGTCCAGCACCTCGGCCTTCTCGACGGCTTGGCGGAACATCCACCAGATCGCCGGCATGTCGATGTCGCCGGTGGGCAGCCCGGTGTTGGCGGCGACCACACGGGCGACCCGATCCTGGTGCTCGGCGACCAGGCGCAGCCCGATGAGTCCGCCCCAGTCCTGCCCCACCACGGTGACCTCGTGCAGGTCGAGGTGATCGAAGACGAGTTCGCGGGTCCATTCGACGAGCCTCGCGAACGAGTAGTCGGCCACCTGGACCGGCTTGTCGGAGCGTCCGAAGCCGATCAGGTCGGGCGCGACGCAGCGGATGCCGTGCTCGGTCAGGACCCGGATCACGTGCCGGTAGAGGAACGACCACGAGGGTTCCCCGTGCAGGAGGAGCGCGACCGGCCCGTCCGGCGGGCCACAGTCGACGTAGGCCATCCGCAGGGTCCCGCCGTCCGGGTCGGCGACCTCGGCGTACGCCGGCTGCCAGCCGAAGTCGGGCAGGTGGTCGAAAGCGGCGTCCGGGGTTCGAAAAGCTTCCATCCACCCAGTGTGTCCCCTCCCGCCGGACGAGCGGCGAATATTCGGGCGACAACCGTCGGCGGCGACCGGCAAAGTGGAGGTGATGTTCACCGCCATCGCGAGCCAGTTGCGTCCGCCGTCCGTGCTGGCTGGCCGCCTTGCCGGCCAGTCGCTGCTCTTCGCGCTGGGCGAGGGCACGTTCCTGACCGGGTCGGCGGTGTTCTTCACCCAGATCGTGGGGCTGTCGGCCGCGCAGGTCGGTCTCGGGCTCACGTTCGCGGGCCTCGCCTCGTTCCTGGCCGCAGTGCCGATGGGCAAGCTGGTCGATCGCTTCGGGCCGAAGAGGATGTGGGCCCTCAGCGCGACCGGGCAGGCCGCCATGTTCACCGTGTGGCCGTTCATCCACGACTTCAGGGGCTACGTCCTGATGGCGGTCGGGATGGAGGTGATCGGCGCGCTCGGCAACGCCGCGCACGGCGCCTACACCATCGACGTGCTGCCGCCCGACCAGCGGGTCAGGTCCCGCGCCTACATGTACTCCGCGCTGAATCTCGGGTTCACCCTCGGCGCGCTGACCGGCGGCATCGCACTGGCCTTCGACTCCAACGACCTGTTGCATGCGCTGCCGTGGTTCACCGCGCTCGTGTTCCTCGGCAATGCCGTCGCGATCGGTCGGCTGCCTCGCGCCTCCCACGACGACCGCAGCGCCGAGGACCGCAAGGTCAAGATCCCCGGGCCGGGCCCCCTCCGCAATCCCGGATGGCTCATCGCGAACTTCTTCGTCGGCGTGTTCTGGACCAACCAGGTGTTGCTGCACGTGGTGATCCCGCTGTGGCTGGTGGAGGAGACCGACGCGCCACGGGTGCTGTTGGCCTTCCTGTTCGGCACCAACACGGTGATGTGCATCTTCCTGCCGATGACCGTCTCCCGTGGTGTCGAGGACATCCCGACCGCATTGAGGTCCGTGCGCGTCTCCTCCTGCTTCTTCGTGGTCTCCTGCCTCATCACGCTGGCGACCCACGACACCGTCGGGTGGGTCACCATCGTGCTGGTGTGGCTCGGACACGTCACCGTGACCGGCGCGGAGCTCTACCTGTCCGCAGCCAGCTGGGCGATCGAGGCCGAGCTGATGGACCCCCGCCAGCGCGGCGCCTACCAGGGTGCGGCCGAGCTGACCGGCACGCTGGGCATGGTGTGGGCGCCCGCGCTCTACACCTTCCTCGCACTGCACTGGGGCGCGGCCGGCTGGCTGGTGATCGCCGGCATCATCGTGATCGCCACGATCGGCATCCATCCCTCGACCCGGATGGCCCGGCGCTTCCTCGAGAAGCACGTGCCACCCGACGTCCTCGCCGATGCGCGAGCCTCGAGCGGCGATTCCGAGGGGGCTGCCGCGGTGTCGTCGCCGACAGTGGTCGACGTCCCGGAACCACGGATCCCCTAGCTGACGGAGCGCTTGCCTGTGGGCGACTACTGCGAGAGCAGCTGCTCGAAGCTGGTCGCCCCCAGCACCGGCCACAGACGCTCGGCGGCGTCTGGGCAGCCCTCGGCAGCCAGGGCGTCCATGTCTGCACCGTCGATGTCGGTGAGCAGGCCCTGGTCGGTGTAGAAGGTGAAGAGCGCACCGCCGAACGTCGCGGCGGCGTACTCCGCGGGCTGCAGGTCCTGCACCTTGGGTGTCTCCTCGGCGAGGAAGCCGCAGAACTCGTCCGCCGTCAGAGCCGCGCCCGCGTCCGCCTCGCCGTCGAGGTCGGCGTCCCCGGAAGTCGCATCGCTGGGGTCGGCCGGCGCGACGGAGGCGGCATCCCGGACAGCGGGCGCAGGGTCCGAGGAGTCGGAGCCTCCACAGCCACCCAGCCCGGTGGCGATCAGCACGATCGCGGCCAGCACGGTCCAACGTGTCGTCATCTCAGGTCTCCTCGTTCCCACGGTGATGGTTCCACGGCTGAGGAGCGCCCGGACTCCTGCGAGATACCGAGCCACGTCGCACCTGGCGAACCAGCCCCGCGGGACCCCGCCCGGATCACCGAGCGCGAGACAGGCCCGCGCTCCGACCCCACCACGCCACCACGGCGATGGAGATCGCCAGCAGAACGAAGCTGCCGACGACATCCAGGACGTAGTGATTGCCGGTGGTGATGACCACCGCGACCATCATGATGGGGAACAGCCAGCAGAGCAGAGCCCAGCGCGGGTGCTCAGCGCGCAGTGCCAGGCCCGCGCCGTAGGCGCACAGGGCCGACCATCCGACGTGCAGGCTCGGCATCGCAGAGAAGTGATTCTGACCGTTGGTCAGGTCGCGCGAGGCCTCACCGGCAACCGGGTCGTGACCGGCCACGATGTCGACGATCCCGGGCAGGTCGAATCGTGGCGGAGACACGGGCACGAGCCAGAAGGCCAGCAGCGCCAACAGCGCCATGACGGTCAGGGTGCGGCGGAGGGTGAGGTAGGCGTCGGCGTGCCGCCACAGCATCCAGATCAACACTCCGACCACCGGCAGGTAGTAGAGCCGGTAGTAGAGCACCGCAGCGGGGATGAGCGCCGGACGATCAACAAGCCACTGGTTGGCCGACACCTCGATGTCCAGGGACAGGGAGCGTTCAACCAGCTGCAGCGTGTGCGCGTTCGCGGATGCCGCGGCGACGTCAGTGCCGGCCAGGTCGTGCAACCACGAGAACACCACGAGCCCGAGGACGAGCCCGATCATTTCCCTCAGTGGGCGACGCCACCGCCGCGGAGCAACGGACATGACCGCCATGGTGGCACGACAGCAACGGCGCAGGCAGGAAGATCAGTCGAGGCCCAGATGACGCACCAGGTTCGCTGAGAAGCGCACCCCCATCGTGGCGATGATGCCCTTCATCGCCAGTCCCACGGCGGGGGCCGCGAGCTTGGACAGGGGCAGCTCGACGACCACCGACAGAGAGATCGACAGGTGGGTGCCCGCGTCGCCCTCCGCCAGGAGGTAGCGTCCCTCGACACCGGCCCGCTCCTTGGCACCCGGCGGCGGGGCATGCCTGAAGTCGATCTGGTGCGGCTCCTCGAAGATCATCCGCTCCGTGAACGCGGGCACGACACTCACCCCGAGCACCGGGATCCGGGTCAGCTGCCAGTGCCACAGGTGGCCCTCCGCGTCGGAGCTCACCTCGACCGACTCCAGGAAGGGAGTGAGCTTCGGCAGCAGCGTCGGGTCGGTCAGGGCAGCCCAGATCTCGGTGCGATCCGCCTGCACCACCGCGGAGGTCCGCGAGGAGCTGCTGAACCGCGTCATTGCTCCGAGCCCGTCATCCGGTCCAGCCTGGTGCGCAGCAGCGCCTCGCGATGCACGTTGCCGTGCAGCCCCAGATAGCGCTCCCGGTAGGCAGCGAGCAAGGCGTCGTCGAGGCGGCGCACGGCACCCGGCGGGTAGCGATAGCCCATCTGCACACTGATCTCGGCATCATCGACCCCGCGCAGCACCTCGCCCAGCTCGTCCAGGGAGGTGATGCCCAGCTCGAGCAGCAGTCCGGAGATCCAGGCGTAGTGGTCGGTGCGCGACCACCCCGCGTCGGAGTACTGCCCGGCCAGGAACGCCGCCAGCTCACGGGCACTGATGCGCGGATCGAGCTCGGCCTCGGCGTCCGGCGGCTCGGAGCGCGGTTCGGCGACCTCGGGCCGCAGGCGGTCCCAGATGGTCGAGAACTCACGGTCGGCCAGCTCCAGCAGCCCGGCCGCCAGGGTGAAGCGCCGGTCGAAGTCGCGCGCGTGCTCCTCCGGGATGGTGCCCTTGTAGCGGATGTCGTGCTCGAACTCCGCCCATGCATGCTGGAGCACCGTGCGGATCTGCACCGAAGCCCCCAGCCCATGCATCACGGCGTACGCCGGAGCCGCCGCCCGGCCGGCGTCGAGCGCGATCACCAGGTGGCGGCTGGCGTAGCCGAAACGTCCCTCGCGAGCCGTCTCCTGCCCCATGTCGCGGTCGTCGAGGACGGCGATCTGGTCGGCCAGCAGGTCGGCCACGGCCGTCACGTCGCTCTGGACGTAGGTGATCACCCGGATCCCGAGCTGGTCGGTGATGTCGGACAAAGGATCGGGATAGAGCAGCTTGCCGTCCGGTGAGGTTCGCGAGGCCTTCTCCGCGAACGACGCGATGCTCTTCGTGCGCCCGGTGACACTCAGGTAGTTGATGCCGCCGTCGTCGAGGATGGTGGTGACGAGCGCCACGAACTCCTCGCCCGCCACCTGCAGGGCGGGATGCCGCGCGGCGTACTCCTGGACCGCGCGGTTGAGGGGAGTCGGCCGGGGCGGGCGGGCGCTCGGGCGGTGGTCGGCAGGCAGGGTCGGGGTGACGATGTAGCCCTCGGCGAAGTCCCCGTAGACGGTGACGTCGTCGGGGCGGCGTACGACGTACAGCGCCACGTAGGCGCAGAGCACCGCGTCGACCTGGTCCTCGACCCGCCGGAGCTCGCTCTTGCGGGTGGCGGCGTCGACCGCGGCCACCAGCGCTCGCCACGGCGCATGGTCGGCGACGTGCAGCGGGGTCTCGGCTGTGGCCAGGCCCTCCAGCAGGTCCATCAGGTGCCGCAGCTCGCCCTTCAGCTCGGCCAGCGAGCGGCCGGGCTTGTTCTTGTACTTCAACGTCCGGCCGAGGCGGAACAGCGCGATCGTGGCGGGATGCGGATAGACCTCGATGGCCCGACGACTCCGGGCCGACCCGGGATCCATGTCGAGGCCCAGCGCGCTCGAGAGCACCGCACCGCGAGGGGCCCCGCTGAACTCGGGCTTGGCGGTGTTGGACGGGTGTGCGCCCGCCTCGAACGCGCGGAAGTCACGGTTCAGGGCGGCCTCGGCGGGACGGTTGCCGCTCGGGTTGGTGACCACCAGCGGGGCGTCGATGCCGACCAGGCACGCTCCCTCGACGTACGGCGCCAGATCGGCCAGGATCTCCTCATCGGTCCCGACGGACGAGACGTGCACCAGCCGACCGGTCTCGTCGACCGCAGCGAGTCCGGTGGGCTTGCGCTGGCCCCAGGCGAGGTCGACGCCGACGAAGTACATGGGTGCAGCCTGACAGGTCAGGCCTGATGCACCAGGCGGTACCGCACGAACGCCGGCACCAGCAGGGCGGCGGCCACCGTGCCGATCACGACCAGGATGCCGCCGCCGGCAGCCGTCGCCGCGGTGCCGACCATCGCCGCCGAGGCTCCGTGGACCACATCGGCGACCCGCGGACCACCGGCGACGACCACGATGAAGACCCCCTGCAGACGCCCGCGGACCTCGTCCTTGGCAGCCGTCTGCAGCATGCTCGTGCGGAAGGCGGCCGAGGCCATGTCGGCGGCGCCGCCGATCACGAGCATGCCGACGGCGACCCAGAGGAATACGCCGGGCGCACCGCCCGCGAGACCCGTGGCGACACCGAAGCCGACGATCGCGAAGCCCCACACCAGGATGCAGCAGATCACGGCCAACCCCTGACGCTCGATCCGCGACACCCAGCCCGAGAAGACGCCGCCCACGACAGCACCGGCCGGGATGGCGGCGAACAGCAGGGCGAAGGCCAGCCCACCCTCGGTCGGGCCGCCGAAGCTGGTGTGCGCCATCTCCGGGAACAGGGCGCGCGGCATCCCGAACACCATCGCGATGATGTCGACCACGAAGGACATCAGCAGCACCGGCTGGCTCTTGAGATAGCTCAGGCCGTCGATCACCGACCGCAGACCCGGAGTCATCGCCACGCCCTCGATCGGCAGCCGGGGCAGCGCGAGGACGGCGCCGAGCGTGGCGAAGAGCGTGACGGAGTCGACCAGGTAGAGCCAGGAGAAGCCGAGGACCGGGATGAGCACGCCGCCGACGAGCGGCCCGGCGATCGCACCGGCCTGCATCACGGTCATGTTCAGCGAGTTCGCCGCCGGGAGCAGGGCCGGGGTCAGCAGCTTGGGGAGCACCGCGCTGCGGGTCGGCTGGTTCACCGCGAAGAACGCCTGCTGCACCGAGAACAGGCACAGCAACAGCCACACGTTGCTGGCGCCGGTGGCCGCCTGCGCCCAGAACAGCACGCTTGTCGCGATCAGCCCGATCGTCGTACACAGCAGGACGGTGCGCCGGTCGAAGGCGTCCGCCAGCGCACCACCCCACAGACCGAAGATCACCAGGGGCACCAGGCCGAAGAGCCCGGTCAGGCCGACGTAGGCCGACGAGCCGGTCATCGCGTAGATCTGTGCGGGCACCGCGACCACGGTCAGCTGGGCTCCGATGACCGTGACGATGTTGGCCAGCCACAGCCGCCGGAAGTGCGGGTTCTCCAGGGGCCGGGTGTCCGCGAGGATGCCTGAGAACCGACCCGACGCCACGGGAGGACGTTACCGTCCTCGTGGCCGGGGGCCGCCGCCGAGCCCTAGAGTTCGGTGGTGACAACGATCCTCGCCATCCTCGGCGTCCTGCTGATCATCGCCGACTACGTCATCAAGTTCCTGGCCATCGGTGTGCTGCCGCAGAACAAGAAACCGTCCTCCGCGATGGCGTGGCTGATCCTGATCCTGATCATTCCGTTCGCCGGTTTCGTGGTGTTCCTGTTCCTCGGCCGCACCAACATCGGCGCCAAGCGGCTCGCTCGCCAGAGGGAGGCCGACCAGGCGGTCCGATCCGCGACGGACAAGCTGGTCTCGACGGGCGCGGGCACCGAGGGGCAGCCGGCCTACCTCCACTCCATGGCGGTCCTCAACCGCAACCTCGGCTCGCTGCCTCTGCAGCCGGGCAACCTGGTCGAGCTCTTCCCCGGCTACGCCGACGCGATCGCGGCGATGACCACGGCCGCCGCCACGGCCAGGAGCACCATCGAGGTGGAGTTCTACATCTCGGCCTGGGACGCCGTCACCACACCCTTCTTCGAGGCGCTGGTCGACGCCGCCGCCCGCGGGGTCAAGGTGCGGTTGCTGTTCGACCACATGGGCTCGCGCGGCATCCCGGGCTACCAGGACTTCCTCGCCAGGCTCAAGACCTCCGGCATCGTCTGGCACCCGATGCTCCCCGTCCAACCGCTCAAGGGGAAGTTCCAGCGACCCGACCTGCGCAACCACCGCAAGATCATGGTCGTCGACGGCCGCATCGCCTTCACGGGCTCGCAGAACCTCATCGAACCGGGCTACAACAAGCCGAAGAACCACGCTGCCGGCCGTGAATGGGTGGAGCTCGTCGCTCGCGTCGACGGCCCGGCGGTGAACGCTCTGCGCGCCGTCTTCGCCAAGGACTGGTACACCGAGTCCAACGAACGGCTGGGCGGGGACATCACCCCCGACTCGGCCACCCTCCACCCGGACGGCCCGCAGACCGTCACCGCGCAGGTCCTGCCCAGTGGCCCCGGCTATGTCACCGAGAACAACCTGCGGCTGTTCACCGCGCTGATCTACTCGGCGCAGCGGCGGGTCTCGCTGACCAGCCCCTACTTCGTGCCCGACGAGCCACTGCTCTATGCGGTCACGACGGCTGCTCGACGTGGCGTCGAGGTGGAGCTCTTCGTCAGCGAGGAGGGCGACCAGTTCATGGTCTACCACGCCCAGTGCTCCTACTACGAGGCTCTGCTCGAGGCAGGGGTGCGGATCCATCTCTACCCCGCACCCGCCGTCCTGCACTCCAAGCACTTCTCCATCGACGACGATGTCGCCGTCATCGGGTCGAGCAACATGGACATGCGTTCCTTCGCCCTCAACTACGAGGTGTCACTGATGCTGACCGGAGGCGACATCGTGGGCCGGTTCAGGGAGGTCGAGGACAGCTATCGGGCCGTGTCACGCGAGCTCACCCTCGCCGAGTGGCAGGCTCGTCCGTGGCGCAAGCGCTACGTCGACAACGCGATGCGCCTCACCGCGGCCCTGCAGTAGCGGTCAGCCCGACTGTCGGCTGGCCAGCCCACGCACCAGGGCAGCCAAGACGACGACGTTGAACACGATCAGGCCGCACACGAACAGCCGGGCGAGCTGGCCAGTGGCGTGTACGTCGCCGTACCCGACGGTCGCCATCGTGCTCAACGTGAAGTAGAGCGCGTCGGTGCGGGTGTCCAGACCCACCATCTGGTTCTCACCCAGCCGCTGGAGCAGGTAGAACGCCATGGAGAACGCCACCACCATCACCGCGACCGCAATCGCGAGGGCCGTCGTACTTCGCTGGGACTCGCCCCGCTGGAGGTGCTTCGCCTCACGGGCGAGCATCACCCCGAGAAGGGCGAGCCCGGCGAGCGTGAGGATCAGTCCCACCAGCGCCACCGCCACGTTGTCGAACTCCAAGGGGAACGCGAAGTAGGCGATCAGCAGTCCCACCAGGCTCCAGACCGGCCGGGACCAGGAGAACGTGGCGATCAGGGGACCGCCGTGCCTACGTCGGCGCATCAGGCCGGGTCGTCAGCGGGGTGGCCGCTGATCAGTGGGTCCATCCACCGGGCCTTCGGGTCCGCCTCGACCAGCACCGCCTTGAAGAACAGGCTCATCGGCACGGCCAGAAGCGCGCCCAAGGGCCCGAGCACCCAGGCCCAGAAGATCAGGGAGATGAACGTCAGGCTGGTCGAGAGGCCTACGGCGTTGCCGACGAACCGGGGCTGGATCACCGACTGGATGACGAAGTTGACCACGGAGTACATCACGATCACCGCGATCATCAGTCCCGGTCCGCCGTCGAGAAGCGCGATGACGGCCGGAGGCACGACTCCGATCACGAACCCGATGTTCGGGATGAAGTTGGTGACGAAGGCCAGCACTCCCCACACGAACGCTCCGGGCACGCCCATCAGCTCGAGCGCGATGACGTCGACCACGGCCACGATCAGCCCGAAGACGGCAGACACGCTGAGATAGCTGCGGGTGCCGCCGGCGAAGGACGACAGCGCATCGATGATCTCCGCGTGGCCGGCCCGACGGGCACCGTCAGCCAACCGGGTCACGTGGGCGGAGTCGAAGGCCAGGAAGAGCAGCAGGGTGACCACGAAGAAGAGGTCGGACAGGATGCCGAGCATGCTGGACAGCAGGGTGGTGGCCAGCCCCACGATCCTGCTCACGTCGATGGAGTCGATGACTGCCTGCACCTGCTCGCTCCCTACGCCGCGAGCCTGCAACCAGTCGCCCACGTTGCTCACGTAGTCATTGATCTGTGGTGCATAGCTCGGCACGAGCACCGCCAGCCGCCCCACGGAGACGATCAACGCCAAGGTGAGCAGCAGGAGCAGCACATAGGCAGCGACCAGCACCACCGCGGATGCGGCCCACACCGGCATCCGGTGTTCGAGGATGATCCGCAGCGGGTGGAAGACGATGGTCAGGGCCAGGGCCAGCATCAGGGGGCCGATGATGCCGCCGGCAGCGCGGAGCCCGCCGACGACGATCACCAGCGCCGCCGCACCGATCAGCAGGTTGAGGGTGCGCGACTGGGTCACCGACTGGGTCACCGACTGCGTGACGGATCGGGTCGCCGATCGAGTTGCCGACTTTGTCATGGCTCGCTCCTCGCGATGTTCTTGCGGTGTCCCAGAGTCTCCAGGATGCCGACGAGCTGGCGGTGCAGGGCGCCACCACCGACGATGGGTTCGGTCGGGCTCAGTAGCTCGGGAGGGGCCAGGACGAAGCCCCGGTCCTGCCACCCCCCCAGCCCTCCGTGACAGCCGACCAACGGCTCGAAGGCCGCCACCTCCTGGGTTCCGGGGTCCACCAGCGAGTTGACCAGCAGGTCGGGACATTGGGCCATCGTCGTCAAGGAGAGCAGCATCGCCGGGGCGTGGTCACCGAACGGGAGCAGCGGGTCCTCACCCTCGACGACCCCGGTCTCGAGGTGATGCCTGCCGGCCCCACCGATGGCCACAGGGCCGTCGGCCGACATCGCCGCGACGAAGCCGACGCCTGGATGCCCGGCCAGTCCGGGCACGAGCGCGGGCCAGCTGGCGTCGAGCTCCTCCAGGGTCATCCGCTGCGGCTGCGGCACGAAGACGAGACCCAGGTTGCCGCTGCCGACGACCACGAACTCGACGCCCTCGCCCGACTCCTCGGGCATCAGCTTCTTGTTCATCCGACGTGACGCGGCCTGCTGGACGCCTGAGCCACCCTTCCCGCTGCCGAGATCCTCGATGACGGCGTCGACGCGACCCCATCCCTCGACGTTGTCCTCGAGGCTCGTGGCCGCGGAGTGCGTGAGCTCGGTGCAGAGCTCGCTCAACGTGGAGCCGTAGCGCGAGGCGAACGGCTCGCCGGTGGAGTGACCGTGGTCGCTGAGCAGCACCAGGTGGTAGCGACGCGGCGCCTTCGCCGCGACCTGCTCGAGGATGGCCATCACGGTGTCCAGCCCGGTCAGGGCGATCAGGGACTCCAGACGGGTGCCTCCGGCGTGGTGGGCTACCTCGTCGTAGTCCACGTAGTTGACGTAGATGCTCTTGGCGCCACGCATCATCTCCTCCGAGACGATCGCGGTGTTGAGATCGCGCAGCAGGCCGTTGGTGAAGGCGCGCAGGCCGGCGAAGGTCCACGAACGATGCACGCGCGGGTGCATGGCCTGGCGGTGCTGGCGCTTGGCCTGGAAGCGCTCGCGCACGAGTTCCGCGACGGTGCGCGAGATGCTGCGCGAGAGTCCGTCGGGTCGCAGCAGGAAGCGGGCGAAGACCACGCGGGTACGCCGTGAGCCACGGGACACCTCGAGCCGGCTCATCGTCATCGCCGCCTTCGGGGCATCCCCGGTGAACAGGTTGGAGATGGAGACCCCGTCGTCGGCCAGCAGCCCCAGGCCGGTCGTGGCACGCGACTCGATGATGGCGGCGTCCTTCGGCAGGTTGGCCACGAGCACTCGCCCGAGCTCCCGGTCGTACCAGCGGAACGCCGGCACGCCACGGGCATGCCCCTGCAGGATGGCCTGCTGACTGGCCGGTGTCGTGCACGGCATCTGCACGGTCCACTCGTGGACCGCGTGGCTGCCGGCGTCCAGCCACCGCCGCAGCGTCGGCATCGAACCGGACTGGAGCACCCACTGCATCACCGGGAAGGAGACACCGTCGAGCTGCACGAACAGGACACCGTCCACCTCGGGATCCGCCACCACGCCCGGGCGGGTGCGCAGCAGAGCCGCCGCGAACGACTCGTCGGTGCCGGCGCTGACGAACCAGGCCAGCACGGTGCCGAAGGCTGCCGCTAGCCAGGCGGCCGCGACAGCGGTCCAGAAGGTGTTGAACGAGGCACCCGGAACCACGTCGAGCGCGACGTACATGACCAGCGCCTGCCCGAACACGGTCGCCACCGCCACCGCCACCCAGCCGATCGCCGCAGCGACCTGCACCAGCAGGGGCCGTACGAACATCCCCACGACACCGGTGACCGCCGCAGCCGCCAGCAGCGGTCGCCACGAGGAATAGTCGAAGCCGGGCAGGAGCCTGGCCGTCAGGAGCAGGGCGAGGAACGCCAGGAACCACGAGACCAGGAGCCTGACCACGTCACCGGTGTGGATCCGCTTCATCGTCACACCACCCAGATCAGGACGACGAGCACCGCGACCAGGCCGATACCCAGGGTGAGCGGTGCGACCACGGCGCGAGCGGTCAGCGGGTTCGTCGGGGACCCCGCCAGCTCACGGAGCCGGACCGCGGCCTTCGCCGGGCCGCTCAGCCAGGCGATCCCGAGCGCCAGCAGGGCCAGGATCAGCAGGGTGCGCATCGAGGCCCGCAGCGAGACCAGGAGGATGTCCCAGACCTCGCGGACGAGATCGGTGTCGTCGGGAACCACCCCGATCACGTGGTTGCGGCCGATCCTCAGGACGATCGCCAGCAGCACCACGCCGACCAGTGCGCCGTAGGACAGCAGGCGGACCGCAGCCCGACGATTCCGGGCAAGGACCACTGCGAGAGCCACCAGGAGCAGCCAGACCGCGGGAAGCCAGAGGCCGAGCTTCGCCAGCACCGAGTAGGCCCTCTCGGCCTTCGTCAGGTCGCCGACCTCCATGAACGTGAAGCTCGCCTGCACCTCAGGCAGGTTCGCCGGGTCGACGACTCCCTGCTCACCCAGGATTCCCAGGACGCTGTTGATCAGCGTGCTCAACTGGATGCTGACCCGGCCGTCACCGGAGATCAGACCGGTGTCTTGGCCCGACAGCACGGCCACGAGCTGTTCGTGGGCGGAGCGGTTGGCCTGGGCCCACGCCGACGCGAACTCAGGGTCCTGGACCACCCGGACGACCGCGTTGTGGACGGCGTTGGCGAGCGCGCCCTCCAGAGGGCCGGCCAGTGCCCGCAACCCCAGGCGCACCCGGGGCGGCAGGTCGCGGTCCTCCAGCAGGGCGGCTATCTGCTGCTGGCGCCTGTCGAAGTCGATGGCGTCGAGCAGAGCGCTTTCGAGGCGCACCTCGACGGCCGCCCGGACCGTCGGGTTCTCAGCAAGTGGGGCGACCGTGTCGACGTACTGGTCGGTGTCGGTCACGATCGTCGCGAGCCAGCCCGAGACCAGGGCGAGCGGAAGCACGACCGCGGCGACGACGACCATCGTCGCGGAGGCGACCGAGGATCTCGGGGCGGGCATGGGCCAGATGATTCCACGTGCCGCCTTTGTCCGGTTTCAGCCGCGCCGCCTTCGCTTGCCCAGCTGCGAGGCACGACCATGCAGCGCGGTCACCAAGGTCGCGAAGGCGGCGTCCGTCTTGGCATCGCGGCCGAACGTGGTCAGGTTCATGACCGGCTTGATCCGCTGGCGCGCCACCGACTTGGCGAACGTGAACTCTCTGAGCCCGTCGGCGCCGTGGATGCGGCCGAACCCGGAGTCACCCACACCCCCGAACGGCAGACTCGCGATGCCGGCGAACGAGATGACCGAGTTGACCGACGTCATCCCACAGCGCAGCCGACGGGCCAGCTCCGGCCCACGCTTGGCGGAGAACACCGTGGAGCCGAGGCCGTACCTCCCCGCGTTGGCGAGCTCGACGGCCTCGTCCATGCTCCGCACCTTCGCCACCGTCACGGTGGGTCCGAAGGTCTCCTCCGTTACGGCGGTCGAGTCCTCTGGGACGTCGACCAGCACGGTCGGCTGGATGAACCTCTCACCCACCGCCTCAGGCCCACCGACCACGGCGCGTCCGCCCCGGGCCAGGGCGTCGTCGATGTGACGGCGCACCACGCCGATCTGACTCGCCATCGTCATCGGGCCCAGCTTGCCGTCGAGGTCCGCCCGGACACTGCGCGCCGTTGCACTCAGCTCGGCGAGGAAGGCGTCGTAGACCTGCTCATGGACGTAGACGCGCTCGACGCCGATGCACGTCTGGCCTGCGTTCGAGAAGGCGCCCCAGGCGGCGGCGTCCGCAGCGGCCTTGAGGTCCGCGTCGGCGTCCACGAGCAACGCGTCCTTGCCACCTGCCTCGATCACCACCGGCGTGAGCGTCTCGGCACAGGCGGCCATCACCTTCTTGCCGGTCGCCGTCGAACCGGTGAAGGCCAGCTTGTCGACGCCGGCTGTGCAGAGCGCCGCCCCCGTCTCACCGCGGCCGATCACGACCTGGAGCAGCGCGTGCTGGTCGGGCGGCACCACCTCCGCCAGCGCATCGGCCAGCCAGACCCCCACACCTGGGGTGAGCTCGCTGGGCTTGAAGACCACCGGGTTGCCGGCAGCCAGCGCGTAGGCGATGGAGCCCATCGGGGTGAACACCGGATAGTTCCACGGACCGATCACCCCGATGACTCCGAGCGGGAGGTATTCCAGGGTCGCGGCCTGGTTGGAGAGCAGCAGCCCTGGCGCCTTCCGTTTGCGGCCGAGCACCTTCTCGGCGTGGCCGGCCGCCCAGGCGAGGTGCTCGATGGCGAGGCCGATCTCCAGTTGCGCGTCGCCGTGTGGCTTGCCCGTCTCCTGGTGAACGAGGTCGGCGAGCTGACCCATCCGTCGGGTCAGCACGCCACGCCACTGCCCGAGGATCGCCTTGCGGCCGTCGAAGCCCAGGCCGGCCCACCAGTCGACGGCGTCCCTGGCCCGCGCCACCGCCGCGGCCACGGAGTCCGCGTCGTCGATCGCGTGCACGCCCACGACGTCGCCGGTGGCGGGGTTGAGGGATTCGAGCTTGCCTGCCTCTGCGTCGGTCATCGGTCAGCCTTTCGGGGGGTGGTGGCTCGGCCGCGGACGAGGTCCGCCGCGCGCTCGCCGATCATGATCGTGCTGGCGTTGGTGTTGCCACGGGTCACGACGGGCATCACGCTGGCGTCGACCACCCGCAGGCCCTCGACTCCGCGCACCCTGAGGTCGGGGTCGACCACGGACTGCTCACCGGTTCCCATGGCACAGGTGCCGACCGGGTGGTAGAGCGTCTGGGTGTGGCGGCGCAGGTGCTCGACGATCTCGGCATCGGTCGGATCCTGTTGGCCGGGCATGGCCGGCGAGGCGATGTAGTCGGCCAGCGGCCCCGTGTGCACCGTGTCGAGCAGCCGACGTACGCCGGCCGTCATCGCGTCGAGGTCCGCCTGGTCGTCGTAGTAGGCCGGGTCGATCTCGGGGTGCCAGCGCGGATCGACCGAGCGCAGCCGGAGCCGGCCGCGACTGGCGACGCTGACCAGCGTGGGTGCCACCGTCACCTTGCGGGTGGTGGGCTCGTGCATGCCGTTGTCCCAGAATCCACTCGGGGCGACGTGTGCCTGGAGGTCGGGGGCGGCCAGGTCGTCACGGCTCCTCCAGAACCCGCCACCCTCGCCGATGTTGGACACCAGCGGGCCGGTGCCGGTCGCCTTGGCCCGCGCGAAGTTGACCAGGTTGTTGTGCTCGGCGAGGTCACTGATGTCCTTGGTGTGGAACACCAGCGGAGCCGCGGGGTGATCGTGCAGGTTCTGTCCGACACCGGCCAGGTCGCAGACGACCTCGATGCCGAGGTCCCGCAGATGCGCGGCCGGCCCGATGCCCGACAGCATCAGGAGCTGGGGGGAGTTGATCGCGCCACCGCACAGGACCACCTCCGCCTCGGCGTACGCCGTCTGGCTCTGACCGCCGAAGCGGTAGGTGACCCCCACCGCCCTCGTGCCCTCAAGCACCACCCGCTCCGCCAGGGCGCCCGTGCGGATGGTCAGGTTGGCTCGATCCGCAGCCGGCTCCAGGTAGGCCTTGGCGACCGACCAGCGGCGACCCTTCTTGCAGGTCACCTGGTAGAGCCCGGCACCTTCCTGCTCGGCACCGTTGAAGTCGTCGGTCGGCTTGAAGCCCGCGGCCACCGCAGACTCCACCCAGGCCTCGGTCAAAGGGTGGGTGTAGCGGCGGTCCTCGACGTGGAGCGGCCCGTCCTGGCCGTGGAAGGGCGACCCCAGCCGGGTGTTGCCCTCTGCCTTGATGAAGTAGGGCAGCACATCGTCGTAGCCCCACCCGTCGGCGCCGTAGCCGTCGCGCCACGTGTCGAAGTCGAGTCGGTTGCCGCGGATGTAGATCATCGCGTTCATGCTGGAGCAGCCGCCGAGCGCCTTCATCCGGGGCCAGTACGCCGACCTGCTGTTGAGCTGCTTCTGCTCGACCGTCTGGTAGTTCCAGTCCCACCTGGTCTTGAACAGGGTCGGGAAGGCGGCCGGGATGCTGATCTCGTCGGCGTCGGCGGGGCCACCGGCCTCGAGCAGCAGCACGGAGGTGCTGGGGTCCTCGCTGAGCCGGTGTGCGAGCACCGCGCCGGCGCTCCCAGCACCGACGATCACGTAGTCGAACCTCTCGCCCGATCTGCTGCCTGCCACGTGGGTCCTCCTGAGTCGCGTCACGAGAAACCTATGCCGCCGTGGTCGGCGTCACAATGGCGCGCTGGTCGGTTCATCAAGGTATGCAGGTGAACCGGCGCCGACCATGCTGAATTCGTAGTGGGAGGTGCAGGTTGGTCTGCATCCCATGATGAACCTGCGCCGCTCAGGGCTGGACGCGCCTCAGTGGAGCCGGGATGCACCCGGTGCCTGCTCGATGCCACGCAACGTGACGTGGTGTGGCGATAGCATCCGACCGTGCCGGCCATCGACTGGGGCTTGACTCTGGCCGCTTTCGAGCAGGCCTCCGAGTGGTACGCCGCCTCGACCGCCACCTGCCCCGACGCGGCCTGGACGCGACCGGGGCTGGGCGAGTGGACCGTCCGGGACCTCGTGGGTCACACCAGCCGGTCGCTGCTCACCATCGAGTCCTACCTGCGACCGGGCCCCGGTCCGGTCGACCTCGAGACACCCACGGCGTACTTCCGAGCGGCCATGGCCTCGATCGGCGACCCCCACGCCGTCTCCCAACGAGGAGTGGCTGCGGGCGAGGCCCTCGGGGACGACCCGGCGATCGCCGTCCGGGAGATCCGCGACCGGGTCGTCGCGCTCGTGTCGGCGGCGTCACCCCATGACCAGGTGAGGACCCCGATCGGGGGGATGCGCCTGGGCGACTACCTGCCGACCCGGACCTTCGAGCTGACCGTGCACACCTGCGACCTCGCCGTGGCGCTCGGCTTTGAGCCCCGGCCGCCGGTCCTGGCCACGCGGGCCAGCCTGGCCCTGGTCGCCGAGAGCGCCATCGAGGCCGGGGCCGCCGCCACCTTGCTGCTGGCGACGACCGGACGGCGAAGCCTGCCCGACGGCTTCACCGTGCTCTAGCGACCTACCAGGCGTAGTCCTCGGGCGCGGTGCGGTGTCCCGGGAAGATCTCGTCCAGGCGCGCCAGCGCGGCCTCGTCGAGGGTGACGTCCAGAGCGCGCACGGCGGCGTCGAGCTGCTCCTGGGTGCGAGGTCCGACGATCGGGGCCGTGACAGCTGGCTGGTGGAGCAGCCAGGCCAGCGCCACGTCTCCCGGCTCGTGCCCGAGCTCGGAAGCGAACGCCTCATAGGCCTCGATCGCCGGACGGTTCTTCTCGACGGCCGCCTTGGCGCGACCCTCGAGCCGACGCCGGCCGTCCCGGTCCTTGCCGAGTACGCCGCCCAGCAGGCCGCCCTGCAACGGCGACCAGGGCAGGATCCCGATCCCGTGGTGCTGGGCCGCCGGGATGACCTCGAGCTCGATGTCGCGGGTGACGAGGTTGTAGATCGACTGCTCGCTGACCAGCCCGGTGAAGTGCCGCGACGCGGCGGCGGCCTGCGCCTGGGCGAGGTGCCAGCCGGCGAAGTTGCTGCTGCCGGCGTACAGGACCTTGCCCTGGGCGACGGCTACCTCCATCGCCTGCCAGATCTCGTCCCACGGCGTCCGGCGGTCGACGTGGTGGAACTGGTAGAGGTCGACGTGGTCGGTCTGCAACCGGGTCAGCGAGGCATCGAGCGCTCGGCGGATGTTCAACGCGGACAGCCGTCCCTCGTTGGGCCACTCCCCCATGTCGCCGTACAGCTTGGTGGCCAGCACCGTCTTCTCGCGACGGCCACCACCCTGGGCGAACCAGTTGCCGAGGATGGTCTCGGTGGCGCCCTTGCCCTTGTCCTGGCCGTAGACGTTGGCGGTGTCGAAGAAGTTGATGCCCTGCTCGTGGGCGGAGTCCATGATCGAGAACGAGTCGTCCTGCGTGGTGAGCGGGCCGAAGTTCATGGTGCCGAGGCACAGGCGGCTGACTGAGAGCCCGGATCGTCCGAGTTGGGTGAAGTCCATGCCTCCACCCTGCCGCGCGTGTCCAAAGGTGGATCTCCCTCTATGTTGGGCAGGTGACCGACTGGCTCCAGATCGCCCTCACGGCGCTCTCCCTCCTGGTGGCGCTCGTGGCCGTCGGCTATGTCGTCCTCGACCGGGTCACCGACCGCTGGCTGCTGGCCCCCGTGGCGGTGCTGTTCGCCGGCACGATCTGGCAGCTCGTCTCGGGCGTGGCCAACCTCATCGGCACCGAGCGCGACGTCGCGGGCCTGGAGTTCGTCGGCTACCTGATCGGTCTGGTCCTGATCCCGCCGGCGGCCACGTTCTGGGCCCTCGGCGAGCGGAGCCGCTCGGGCACTGCGGTGCTGATCGTCGCCGGACTGCTGATCCCCTTCATGCTGATCCGGCTCGACACGATCTGGACGGGCACCGGTGTCTGACACCAACACCGGTCCGGGACGCGTGCTGATCGCTATCTACGCCGTCTTCGCGCTGGCGGCCACCGGTCGGTCCGTCGTCCAGCTCGCGACCAAGGCATCGCAGGCACCCTTCCCCTACGCGCTCTCGGCGTTCTCCGCCGTGGTCTACATCGCAGCGACCGTGGGGCTGGCCAGGTCGGGGCCCCGATGGCGACGGGTCGCCTGGATCGCGTGCGGTGTCGAGCTGGTCGGCGTCCTGGTGGTCGGGACCTTGAGCGTCCTGGACACCAGCGCGTTTCCCGACGACACCGTCTGGTCGGGGTTCGGCGGCGGCTACGGCTACATACCTCTCGTGCTCCCGTTCGCCGGCCTCGCCTGGTTGCGCCACACCCGGAGCCGGGCATGATCCCCGGCTCTCCCGACTGGCGCGCCGATCAGCTGCGCACCCTGTTGAGCTTCGCGGAGGCCGCGCGGACCGAGCACGGTTTCGCCTGGCTGGACGACGAGGGCCGGCAGCGCCCGGACGCTGGGCTCCAGATGTGGATCAATGCCCGGATGACGTACGTGTTCTCGCTGGCCGCCCTGCTGGGGCGCGAGGGTGCCGCCGACCTGGCCGCGCACGGCGTTCGCTCGCTGCGCTCGGGATTCGCCGACGAGGACGCCGGGGGCTGGTTCCACGAGGTGTCGACCGACGGCGAGCCGACCGACGCCACCAAGAGCTGCTACGACCACAGCTTCGTCCTCCTCGCGGCCGCCTCCGCGACCGCCGCGGGCATCGACGGTGCGGAGGTCCTGCTCGAGAACGCGATGGCGGTGCATCTGGACCGCTTCTGGGACGAGGCGGACGGCGCCTGCCGCGAGTCCTGGGACCGGGCCTTCACCACGACCGAGGACTATCGCGGGGCGAACAGCAACATGCACACCGTCGAGGCCTACCTCGTGGCCGCCGACGTGACCGGGGACCAGGAGTGGCGCGAGCGGGCCCTGTCCATCGTCGAACGACTGGTCGGGGTGGCCCGCGAGCACGACTGGCGGATCGTCGAGCACTTCACCGCGGACTGGCAGCCTCTCCCCGAGCACAACCGCGACCGCCCTGCCGACCCGTTCCGGCCATACGGCGCCACGCCGGGTCACGGCTTCGAGTGGGCGCGGCTCGCGGTCCAGCTCGAGGCGGCGCTGCCGGTTCCTCCCGACTGGTTGCTGCCGGCGGCGGTCGCCCTCTTCGATCGGGCCACTGCGGACGGTCTGTCCTACACCACCGACTGGACCGGCCGGCCGGTGGTCGAGGAACGGTTCCACTGGGTCATCGCCGAGGCGATCCAGGCAGCCGATGCCCTTGCTCGGCGCACCGGGGACCCGGCGTACGCCGCCCACCGCGACGCGTGGTGGCAGCAGGTGGAGGACCACTTCGTCGACCACGTGCACGGCTCCTGGCACCACGAGCTGTCAGCGGGACTGCAGGTGTCGCGCCGCACCTGGGACGGCAAGCCGGACGTCTACCACGCCGTCGGCGCCGTGATCGGCCCGGATCTGCCTCTCTCCCCGACCGCCGCGGTGGCACTCGCCTGACCGACCCACCTGGGCGTCTCGAACTGGGCCTCTCGAAGTGGGCCTCTCGAACTGGGGCTCCCAGCGGCGTTCAGGTGAGGGACAGGTTCGGGTGCCTAGAACTGAGGCATGGCCGCGATCCCAACCCCGCATCTCCCGACCGCGCGACCCCGGATCCTGTTCGTCTCGGCGAGCATGGGGGCCGGGCACGACGGCTTCGCCCGCGAGCTGGGAAGGCGCGCCGAGGCCGCCGGCTACGAGGTCGACGCGGTGGACTTCCTCGACCTTCTCCCGCTGCACGCAGGCCGGGTGCTGCGTGCCGTCTACCGGGTCCAGCTGAGGGTGGCGGCGTGGACGTGGGGCTGGATCCTGCCGCGTCTGGGTCGCGGCGCGACTCGTGGCTGGGCCGCGCGGATCGCCTCGCGCCTGTCCCGGCGCCGCCTCCTGACCGCCGTCGGGCCGGACGCCTGCCTGGTCGTGTCGACCTACCCGCTGGCCAGTCAGGCTCTGTCGGACCTGCGGCTGCGTGGAGACCTGACGTGCCAGGTCGCCACGTTCCTCACCGACATGAGCGTGCACCCGCTGTGGATCGCCCCCGGGGTGGACCTCCACTTCGCGACCCACGAGCTGCCCGCCTTCCAGGCCCGCGCCCTCGGCGCCCGAGGGGTCCGGGTGATCGGCCCGATCGTGGCGCCGGCGTTCGGTCCCGCGGCAGCCGGTGAGGCCAATCGACTCCGCAGCGAGCTAGGACTCCCGCCCGGCCGTCCGCTCGCCCTGGTGGTGTCCGGATCGTGGGGGGTGGGCGAGGTGATCCGCACCGTCGACGACCTTCGCCTCGCCGGCACCGTCACCCCGGTGGTCGTCTGCGGCACGAACCGCTGGCTGCTGCGGGCCGCCCGTCGGCGTGGCGACGTGGTGGCGTTCGGTTGGGTCGACGACATGCCCACGCTGATGAGGGCCTGCGACCTGGTGGTGCAGAACGCCGGGGGCCTGACCCTCCTGGAGGCCCGGCAGAGTGGACTGCCGTTGGTCACCTACCGTTGCCTTCCCGGCCACGGGCTGACCAACGCCGAGGCGATGCAGTCGGCCGGGTGGGCCTCCTGGCCTCAGGACCGGGCGGCCCTGGCCGACGCGGTGCACTGCGCCCTCGAAGGATCCCGGCCGGTCGTGGCGGCGGGCAGCGTGCCGTGGGAGCTGGCCATCGGGGTCGAGCAGGCGGTTCCGGCATGACCGGTCTGCGGGTGGCGGTGGGCCAGGTGGCCGCGTCCGCGGTCAGCCTGGGGGTGCAGCTGGTGCCGGCGGCGAGCTCGCTGGGCCCCGTGCGCCGGCTGACGCGCTCGCCGCTGTCCGGCATCGGCGACCCCCAGCACGTCGCACTGACGTTCGACGACGGACCTGACCCCTCCTCGACCCCCGCGTTCCTCCGGCTGCTCCGGGAGCTGGATGTGCGGGCGACGTTCTTCCTGCTCGGCCGCATGCTGGAGCGGGAGCCCTGGCTGGGTCGAGCGCTGCTCGCGGAGGGTCACGAAGTCGCTCTGCACGGGTGGGACCACCGCCCGCTGATCCTGCGGACGCCGCAAGCGACCAGGGCAGACCTGGCCCGAGGTCACGAGCTCGTCACCCGCGTCTGCGGTCAGGCGCCGGCCTTCTACCGGCCGCCGTACGGCGTGATGTCGAGGGCGGCGGACGGCGCCGCGACACAGCTGCACATGACCCCGGTGCTGTGGAGCACCTGGGGTCGCGACTGGCGCCGCGCCGCGACGTCGGCCACGGTCGCCACCGACGTGGCCCGTCACCTCGGGCCGGGCGGAACGATCCTGCTGCACGATTCCGACTCGACGTCCACGCCGGATGCCTGGAGAGCCACCCTCGCGGCCCTCCCCGCGATCGTCGGGGAGATCCGGAGCCGAGGGCTCACCCCCGGGCCTCTTGCCGAGCACGGGGTGTGCCGCGGCCCGGTGCCTCCCCCCAGGCTCGTCGGCGCGTCATGAGCACCGTGATCGGGCACGTCCCTCGCGCCGTCTCCCTACGAGGCCTGCTCTCGCTGGTGGCCGGGGTCGTCCTGGTCGCGCTGGTGCTGCCGCACGTCGCCGCCGTGCCCTGGGCGAGCGTCGGCGCGGCACTGCGCGCGGTCCCGATGCCCGACCTCCTCGCGCTGGCGGCACTGTGGTTGACGGGACTGCTCGCTCACACCGTCACGCTCACCGCCGCGATGCCGCCGCTGACCCACCGCAGAGCGCTGACCCTCAGCCTCACCGGGAGCGCCGTGGCGAACGTGCTGCCCCTGGGTGGCGGGGCGGGCGTGGCGCTGAACCACCGGATGAGCCGGACCTGGGGCTTCGACAACAACGCGTTCGCCGTCTACACGATCGTCACCAACCTCTGGGACGTCTGGGCCCGCCTGTGCCTGCCCCTGGTCGCCTTCGCCTGGTTGACCCTGAGCACCCAACCGCTCGCCCCGTCCATGGTGGCCGCCAGTGCCGTCGCCGCCGCCGCCCTGTCCGCAAGCGCCCTGCTGGTGGCTCTCGTCGCGCTGAGCCCGCGGGTCGCCCTCGTCGCGGGGCGAGCCGCCGACACGGCGCTGCTGACGGTGTTCCGCCTCGTCGGCTCAGGCCGACGCCCGGCCCTGGAACACGCCCTTCCACGGCTGCATCGCAGTGCCGGCGCGGTGATCAGGTCGGGATGGCCGCGCCTCACCGCAGGGGTGGTCGCCTACGCCGTCCTGACCGCCGCCCTGATGTGGGGCTGTCTCACCATCTGCGGCTCCGGGCTCCCTGCCTCGGCGGTGTTCGCCGGCTTCGCGCTCGAGCGCGTGCTCAGCCTCCTCGGGCTCACACCCGGGGGTGCCGGAGTGGTCGAGATCGGGGTGACGGGGCTGCTACTCGCACTCGGTGGCGATCCGGTCGGCACCGTGTCCGGGGTCCTGCTCTACCGGCTGTTCACGTTCGGGCTGGAGATCCCCGTCGGCGCCCTGGGACTGGTGGGGTGGTGGTGGACCCACCGACAGGCGAAGTCTGCGCAGGGAGCGTCGGCATGACCGCCATCCTGCACGTGACCGACTGCTACCTCCCGCATGTCGGCGGCATCGAGATGCACGTGCACGACCTCGCCGCGCACCAACGCGGTTCGGGACACGACGCCCGGGTGCTGACGAGCGAGCCCGCCGAGGATCGCCGGCCCGACCAGGCATGGGTGAGTCGGGTGGCGATCGACTCGTCCTCCGGCCTCCTGCGTTCGGTGCGGGCCGCGCACGGGCTCGGCGAGGTGATGGAGGAGATCCGGCCCGACGTGGTGCACGTGCACGTCTCGGTCGTCTCGCCGTTCGCCTGGTCGGCGGCGCGCGTGGCCGCACGCCACGGCATCCCGACGGTGATCACCATGCACTCCCTGTGGTCGGCGGGAGGTGCGATCCCCGCCGTGGCCGACGCAGCACTGGGCCTGCGACGCTGGCCGGTCCTGTGGTCGGCCGTCAGCCAGCGGGCCACCGAGCCCCTCCGCTCGATGCTCGGGCCGGGGACGCCGGTGATCGTCCTTCCGAATGCCGTCGATCCCGCCGAGTGGAGGGCCGTCCCTGACCCGAACGGCATCCTGACCGTGGTCAGCGTGATGCGACTCTCACCGCGCAAGCGTCCGCTCCAGCTCGCCCGGATGCTGCGGCAGGTGCGGCAGGCGCTGCCCCCCGACATCCCGCTGCAGGCGGTGATCATCGGCGACGGCCCCCAGCGCGCAGCTCTGCAGCACTATCTGGCGCGACACGGTATGACCGCGTGGGTGGACCTGCCCGGGACTCTCGACCGCGCCTCGATCCGGGAGCGGTTCCGCCAGGCCAGCGTCTACGTCGCACCGGCGCTGCTGGAGTCCTTCGGCATCGCGGCCCTGGAGGCACGAAGCGCCGGACTGCCGGTCGTGGCCAGCAGCCGAGGTGGCGTCGGCGAGTTCGTCCAGCACGGAGTGGACGGGCTCCTGGTCCCCGACGACACCGCGATGCGCGCCGCCCTCATCCGGCTGGCCACCGACGAGCGCCTGCGCGCCCGGCTGACCGACCACGCCCGAACGCATCCGCCCGTCCACGACTGGGCCAACGCCCAGCGGCTCACGATGAACGGGTACGCCCGCGCCGCAGACATCTCGGCCCACGCGCGCCTCGCGAAGCCTCAGCGGACCCATGCGCCGGCGGGTGCACGATGAGCACGCGTCACACCGTGGTGTCCTTCCACGCCCACCCCGACGACGAGGCTCTCCTGACGGCCGGCACCCTCGCCAAGGCCGTGGCCGAGGGGCATCGCGTGGTCCTCGTGGTCGCCACCGCGGGAGAGAGGGGCCTTGTTGCCGCAGGTGACCCGGGGGTCTCACTCGGAGACCGGCGCCTGGCGGAGCTGCACAGCTCGGCAGCGGCGATCGGCTGCGCGAGGGTCGTCGTCCTCGGCTACGGCGACTCGGGCCTGGACGGCTCGGCTCCCGAGGGATTCACCCACGCCGACGTCACCGACGCCGCGGGGCGCCTCGCCGCGATCCTGCGTGCTGAGAACGCCACCGTCCTGACCACCTACGACCGCTTCGGCGGCTACGGCCATCCCGATCATGTCCAGGTCCACCGGGTCGGCGCGTTGGCCGGAGCCCTCGCCGACACGCCAGTGGTGCTGGAGGCGACGCTCGACCGAGCCCTCCTGCAGCGCGGTGCTGCGATCGTGCGTCGGCTGAGCTGGTTGGTGCCCGGACTGGCGGCGCCCGACCTCACGACGGCCTACACCGCGCGAGCCGAGCTGACGCACCGGATCGACGTGACACGACACCTCGACGCGAAGCGAGCGGCGCTGGCCGCGCACGCGACGCAGGCCTCGGCCGACTCCGGCACGCGGCTCATCGCGTTGCTGCTCCGACTTCCGGGGCCACTGTTCCGTCTGGCCCTGGGCACGGAGTGGTTCCGCGAGCCCCACCGGGGCACAGCTGGGCGGCTGTACGAGGACATCTTCGCGACCCTGACGACGGGCCCGGCGCAGCAGACGAGCCTGACTCAGCGCAGGAACGCCTTGAGCAACGGTCCGGCGGTGCCGGAGCCGGACTGACCGGTCTCGACGAACACGGCCACGGCCAGGTCGCCTTGCGTGGCGATCATCCAGGTGTGCGTGGGCAGGGAGCCGTCAGCTGCGGGATCGCCATACTCCGCGGTGCCCGTCTTCGCCCCGACCTCGCCCGGGAGGTCCTGCAGCAGGCTGCCCGAGCCCTCGGTCACGACGGCCCGCATCAGCTCACGCAGCTGCCGCGCCTCGCTGGTGGTGAGGGGATCGGCGGGGGGCACCGGTGAGGAGTCGACGGAAGGGAGAAGACGCGGAAGGACGGCGTGACCCTCCGCCACCGACGCGGCCACGGCAGCCATCGCCATCGGCGACGCGAGCACCGTGCCCTGGCCGATCAGGTCGGCTGCGGCCTCGGTCTCACTGGCCGGCTCCGGCACCTGGCCGAAGTAGGCCGGGAAGCCGAGGTCGTGGTCGACGCCCACCCCGAGAGCGGCCGCGGCCTGTGCGAGCGCACCGTTCGCAAGCGTGGTGCCGGCGCCGATGATCGCGGTGTTGCACGAGTTGGCGACGGCCCGGCGCAGGGTGATCCGGCCCAGGGCCGAGCTCGGGTAGTCGTCGTAGTTCTTGAAGCTCTTGCCGTCCACGACCACGGTGGCCGGACAGTCCACCGCACTGTCCGGGGTCAGTCCGGAGCGCAGCAACGCCAGTGCCGAGACGATCTTGAACGTCGAGCCGGGGGCGTACTGACCGAAGGTCGCGATGTTGACGCCCCCGGCCCCCGGGCCGTTCGCGACTGCCAGCAGGTCGCCGGTCGAGGGCCGGATCGCCACGATGGCCGTCGCGTTCCTCGCGCCGCCGTCGAAACCGGCCAGGATCCGCTCCGCCTTCGACTGGAGCCTCTGGTCCAGGGTCACCTCGAGCGGCGTGCCGTCGACCGGCTCGAACGAGTACAGCTGCCGTTCGGCGCCACCGGGGCCGACGGCCTGGACCGCGAGACCGGGCGTGCCGCGCAGCGTTTCGTCGTAGCGCGCCTGCAAACCCGACAGCCCGACCACGTCACCGGCCCGGATCGTGCCGTCGGAGTCGTCCACGATCTCCTTCGTGGCCAGGCCCACCGTGCCCAGGATCGGCGCGGCGAACTCCCGGTTCGGGGCGAGCGGGATCTGGTCCGCGATCGCAGCCGCGCCCGGGATGTCGGCGTACGCCGCACCGATGTCGCCGGTGTCCTCGCGGCGCAGCACCAGCGCCTGCACGAACGCGCGGGGCCCGGCAGCTCGGGCAGCCGCGACGTACGACGCCGGGTCGATGTCGAGCTCGCGTGCGATCCGTCGCGCACTCTCACGCACCTGGGCGGGCTTGATCCGCACCTTGTCGAGCCCGTAGCGGACGACCTCCCGGTCCTTGACGAGCTTGCGCCCGCCCGCGCCGACGACGTCGCCTCGCTGGGCGGGCCTGGTGTCGACGGCCAGGGTCTCGCCGTCGACGAGCGACGGCTCGAGGATCGAAGGGGACCAGGCGACCTGCCACTGGTCGCCGTCCTCGTTGAGCGCGGCGGTCGAGGAGTACGTCCAGTCGTGTCCCTGGAGGTCCCAGGACCAGGCGAGGGTGGCGGTTCCCTCTCCCGCGCTCGCCTTCACCTGGGTGACCTCCACGGTGACCGGGGTGTCCTCGAGCGACCCGAGCAGCTCGGGCAGGGCAACCGGGTCGCTCGTGGTCCACGGGACGCCGCTGAGATCCTTCGTGACGAAACCCTGGGCCAGGAGGTCGGCCGCCTTGCCGGGTCCCTCGGGGTCGTCGGATCCGGTGCACCCCGTGAGCGCCAGGGCGCCGATCAGTGAGCCGCACAGTCCGAGAGTCATGGTGCGCATGGCCCCGATCCTGCCAGCCGGGCCGTAGCGGATCCCCGGCCTGCCACACTGGTCCCATGACTGCCGACTCGGTCGAGGCCTATGCCGCCGCCCTCCCTGTGGAGCGGCGAGATGTCTTCGAGGAGGTCCTGCGCCGGATCCGCGAGGTGCTCCCGGCTGCCGAGGAGACGATCAGTTATCAGATGCCGACCTGGCGGATCGACGGCGAGTCCGTGGTGCACCTGGCCGCCTGGAAGCAGCACCTCAGTCTCTACCCGGCGCCCGCCCTGAGCGATGACGTCGAGTTCGAGGAGGAGTTCGCCGCCCATCGCGGCGACAAGGGCACCGCGCGGTTCGCCTACGTCGATCCGATGCCGTATGACCTGATCCAGCGGATGGTGGAGCGGCTGCTGGCGCAACGTACGATTCCTCGGTGAACCCGGACCCGAGCACCGAGCCGAGCGCAGACGCCGTCCCGGGACTGGACGGCATCGATCCCGTCGACCTCGCGACCACAGTCCGGGTCCTCCACCAGTTGCACGAGCTGCCCGACGAGCATCCCGACACCCGCACCGTGAAGCACGCGGCCAGCCACATGTACAAGGCACTCAAGCGCGAGCGGCGCACCCGCAAGCGCGAGGCAGAGCTGGCGGCGGACCGGGCCGTCACCGAGGCCACCGCCACCGGATCACCACTGCGCATCGACGACGAGACCCAGGGCATCCCTCTGGTGTCATCGGCCCAGGGTGCCTTCGCCGGCGAGCTGATCAATCCGCGGGGCTGCTACATCTGCAAGCACGACTACACGCTCGTCGACGCCTTCTACCACTGGTTGTGCCCCAGCTGCGCTGCGTTCTCCCACACCAAGCGGGACCAGCGCACCGACCTCACCGCGAAGCGTGCCCTGCTCACCGGCGGTCGCGCCAAGATCGGCATGTACATCGCCCTGCGCCTGCTCCGTGACGGCGCGCACACGACCATCACCACGCGGTTCCCCAAGGACGCCGTCCGCCGGTTCGCCGCCATGGAGGACAGCGGCGACTGGCTCCATCGTCTGAAGATCGTCGGCATCGATCTGCGTGACCCCACCCAGGTCGTCGCCCTCGCCGACGAGGTCGCCGCCGCCGGTCCGCTCGACATCCTGATCAACAACGCCTGCCAGACCGTACGGCGCTCGCCGGGTGCCTACTCGAACCTGGTGCAGATGGAGTCCACGGCACTGCCCGACCTGCCCGTCGCGCCCGAGCTGGTCACCTTCGACCGGATCTCCGACGCCCACCCGGCGGCGATCTCGGGAGCGCTGACCGCTCACGCGGTCGCCCACCACGAAGGCGGGACCGCGGCGACCCAGGAGTCGCCGGTCCTCGACCCCGCCCACCTCACCGGTCTGGCCCTGAGCGCCGGCCATGCCAGTCTGGCGGCCCATCTGGCCGGCACGGCGGTCGATGCGGGCGGCCTGCTGCCCGACACCCAGGCCACCAACTCCTGGACCCAGGTCGTGGAGGAGGTGGACCCGCTCGAGCTGCTCGAGGTGCAGTTCTGCAACTCGATCGCGCCGTTCCTGCTGATCTCCCGGCTCCGCCCCGCCATGCGTGCCGCGGTCGCCGCGGGAGCCCGTCGCGCGTACGTCGTGAACGTGTCGGCAATGGAGGGCCAGTTCTCGCGCACCTACAAGGGGCCCGGACACCCGCACACCAACATGGCCAAGGCGTCACTGAACATGCTCACCCGCACCAGCGCCGGCGAGATGTTCGAGACCGACCAGATCCTGATGACCGCGGTCGACACCGGGTGGATCACCGACGAGCGGCCCCACCAGGAGAAGCTGCGGATCGCGGCCGAGGGCTGGCATGCGCCACTCGACCTGGTCGATGGCGCCGCCCGCGTCTACGACCCCATCGTGCTGGGCGAGGCCGGCGAGGATCTCTACGGCTGCTTCGTGAAGGACTTCAAGCCCAGTCCATGGTGAGTGCACACCGCTGCGCTCGGTTGGCTGGAGGGTTCAAGCAGTCTGGTCGCCGACTCGGGAACGATAGGCGCGCATCGAGGCCTCGAGCCGGAAGCCGAGCTTCTCGTAGAGCCCTCGCGCCGACACCCGGGGGTCCTCCACCGTGAGGTTGACGTTGGCATGAGGCGACGACTCGATCAGGCGACGGCCGACGGCTGCCACCAGGGCGGCACCGAGCCCGAGGCCACGTGCCTGCGGGGTGAGGGCGAGGAAGGACAGGAAACCATCGCCGTCGGGCTGCACGTGACCGGCGGCGTAGCCCGCGAAGACCCCGTCGCGCTCGGCGACGAGCACGATCCAGGTGCCCGCGTCGGCGCGTGCCAGGAGCTGGTCCGCGGAGGCGTAGGTGGCCGGGAACTCCTGGTCGTGCAGGGGTCCCAGGCGGGGCAGGTCGGCAGCCGTCACCGGCCTCAGGGAGGTCTCGTCCGTCGGCCAGTCCCGTGCCGCGGTCGCGTCGGCGACGAAGATGTGGTTCACCACGCCGGCCGTCCACCCCAGGTCCTCGCCCAGCGCGGCCAGCCGCACGTTGGCGACGTCCCCACAGATCTCGCGATCGCCCGCGGTTGCGGGGATCTGCTCGGAGACCGCGTCGAGGAGGGGTCGTGCCCAGCGATCCCAACCCGCCTCGCCCGAGCCGCTCACCCACGGACCGAAGATCCACGCCCGCCCCGATTCGGCGTCCCACTCGGCCAGGGCCAGCCCCACGAGCCGTCCGTCCTCGCGCGCCAGCCGGACGGTGCCGAGCCAGGCAGGCTCGAGGTCGGCCAGCTCGGCCTCGATGCCGACCCGGTACTCGCCGAGGTAGGGGATGCCGCGGGCGGGGTCGGACTGCTCCGACGTGATCAGATCCAGGATCTCGTCGCGATCCGCCGAGGTCGCCCTCTGCACGGACTCCCTGTCGGTCACGGTGTCCGGGCGCTGGTCGATGTCCATGCCGATCATCCTCGCGGCCGCGGGCCGGCACCGCCACCGAATTCCCTCCTGCGCCCGCAGCGGCCTAGGCTCTAGCGGTGACTGAATACCAGGTGACCTATTGGCGTGAGCTCCCCTCGTTGGTGGTGGCCCGCTCGGGTGACGACGTGACCAAGTCGCTGCTCGCGGCGCGCTTCCAGGGTGCCATCGACGAGGCCGCGATGCGCCTCGGAGAGATCGGCAGCGACGACTACCTCGCCGGGTGGCGACGGTCCGACTGGACGGCCGCGGACGGCGAGCCCGCCGACGTCGCGGAGCGGATCAGCGCGGACCTCGAGGCGGCCTGGCCGACCCAGGCGATCTCCGACTATCTCGATGCGCTGGGCAGCGCGTGAACCGCTTGGCGGTCCTGCTCGGTGGGTCGCCCGTCGTCCTGGACGGGGGCATGGGCACCTTGCTGCAGGACAACGGCCTCGACGATGGTGGCTCGGGGGAGCTGTGGAACGTCGAGCGCCCGGAGGTGATCACCGCCGCCCATCAGGAGTACGCCGCCGCCGGCGCGCGCATCCTGACCACGAACACGTTCGGGGGCACCCGGCCCCGGCTGCAGATGCACGGTCTCGAGGACCGGGTCCACGAGCTGAACGAGGCCGCCGCCCGGGTGGCACGCGCCGTCGCGGACGAGCACGGCGTACTCGTCGCGGGAGACCTGGGTCCTACGGGTGAGCTGCTGGAGCCGTTGGGCACCATGACGTCCGCTGATGCACAGGCGTTCTTCGCCGAGCAGCTGACCGGCCTGGCTGCGGGCGGGATCGATCTCGTCCTCATCGAGACCATGAGTGATCTGGGCGAGGTGGAGGCTGCGGTCGCGGCGGCGCGGGCGGTCACTCCAGGCCTGCCGATCATCGCGACCCTGAGCTTCGACACCAACCTGCGCACGATGATGGGGGTGCGACCCGGCGATGCCGTCCGTGCTCTGGGCGCCCTCGGCGTCGACGCGGTGGGTGCCAACTGTGGGCGTGGCCCCAGCGAGATGGAGGCCATCGCGGCAGAGCTGGTGGAGGCGCGCACGGAGGATTTGCTGCTGGTGGCACAGTCCAACGCCGGGTTGCCCCAGGTCGTCGGCGATCACTTCGAGTACGACTCTCCACCGGCCGAGATGGCCGCGCATGCCGTAGTCCTGCGTGATCTCGGCATCGATCTCATCGGGGCCTGCTGTGGCTCGACCCCGGCGCACATCGACGCCATCAGGACTGCGCTCAGCTAGCCATCCGGTGCGCGCGTACGTTGCGGGAGACGATGCCGCGGATCTGTTCGGCCTCGTCGCTGTCCTCGTTGCGCAGGGACGCCAGCAGGTCGTCGACGTCGTTGGGGCTCGTGTAGTGGGCGAGCTCGCGCTCAAGGGCACGGAACTCGGCGCGGGCCTGGCGACGCTCACGAAGCTCGTCACGGAGTACGGCGAGCACCTGGGACGGCCGACGGGTGGACTTGTGTGTGGTGGTCATGGTTCCAGTCTCCGCACCGCGTATCCATACGTCCAATGTCATGGCGAGGGACAATCCATGCGTTATCGTCATGGTTGTGGATACCGATGCTCTGCGATGGTTCCAGCAGGTGTCCGATGGAGTGACCGTGACGGAGGTCGCCGACATCTACCTGGTCAGCCAGCCCGGGGTCTCGCGGGCGTTGGCTCGGCTCGAGCAGGACGTCGGCACTCCCCTGCTCCAGCGCAGCGGACGGCTGCTGCGGCCGACCCACGCCGGGCGGGTGTTCAAGCGACACGCCGACGCCCTGCTGCACGCACTCGACGACGGCCTGGCCGCACTCGAGGAGCTTCTCGATCCCGAGGCCGGCACGGTCACCCTGGCCTTCCAGCTCTCGCTCGGCACCTGGCTCGTTCCCGGCCTCATCAGCGGCTTCCTCACCGAGCATCCCAAGGTGGGCTTCCGGCTCCAGCACTCGGACGACGCCCTGGGGTCCTCCCTGGTCGCGGGCGGGCGGATCGACCTGGAGTTCACTGCCAGGCGGCCGCGCAATCCGAGCGTCCACTGGGAGCACCTGCTGGACCAGCGGCTCCTGCTCGCCGTACCTCCCCAGCATCGCCTCGCCGGACGATCGGGGGCCGCCCTCGACGAGGTCGCGGACGAGGACTTCGTCATGCTGCACCCCACCTGGGAGCTGCGTAGCCTGAGCGACGAGCTCTGCGCCGCCGCCGGGTTCGCTCCTCGGGTCGCCTTCGAGGGCGATGACCTGCCCGTGGTCGAGGGCTTCGTGGCTGCCGGGCTGGGAGTGGCGATCGTGCCGGCCGCCGACGCCGGCCCCGAGCAGGACCCCCGCCTCGTGCCGCTCACCGACCCCGGTGCCTTCCGGGAGGTCGGGGTGGCCTGGTCGCGCGAGCGCCGGCTCCTGCCGTCGGCCGAGCTGTTCCGGGAGTACGTCGTCTCGACTCGTTGACCCCATCCGGAACTGCGCGGGTAGCCCGAACGGGTGGTGCCGAGACGATGACCGGACAGCGTTCGACCAATTCGAATCAACCACCCACGGCGGCAGCGGGTGACTGCGATGCTTCGTTCGTTCTCGGTGATCCTTGTTCCCCCGATGGGACATCCCCCCAAAAACGCCGTTTTCCGCCACGCCCTGTGGTGTCTACACGCACGCCTCCACCCCCCATGAGTGAGGAAACCCTTCGTGAAGCGAACAGTTCGCCCCCACCCCGTCCGCTCCGGACTCTCCACCGCGGCCGTGCTCAGCCTGGCCGTCGCGGGGTTGAGCTTCGCGCTCGCTCCGGCGGCCGACGCAAGCCCTGTCGACCCGGCCAACCAGGAGTTCTACGCCCAGGCCGGCGGCCAGGCCTTCTACAGCGACTTCTACAACGAGACCACGCAGAACCGTCGCTACGTGAGCGCCGGCAACAGCTACGGCTACACCCAGAACTACTCCAACGGGGAGCGGTACTCCTCTGCGAGCTCCTACGGCTTCTCCACCTACCCGACGGACTCCTCAGCTCTGAGCGCGCAGAGCTACGCCTACGCCTCCAACGGCTACGCCTCCGGAGACTCGGAGACGGTCACGAACCCGGGCGGGAGCAACAACGTGCTGAGCGTCGGGGCAAGCTCCGCCGCCAGCAAGGTCGCCCCCGTCGACATGGACAGCTGCGTCGCCGTGGACGAGTCGATCAGTCACACCGAGGCGACCATCACCGACCTCGACCTCGCCCCCGTCGACAGCTATGGCCACAGCGTGGACGACCTCAACCTGGTCGGCGAGTCCACGATCACCACGGACATCCGCATGGAGGACAACGGCGCCGGTGACAACCGCCGCAGCGTCGTCTCCACCGTGACCGGCTCGACGGCCACCTACACCGCCCTGAACGACTCCCTGACGGTCCGGGTCGAGACCCCCTCGAAGCTGGTGGCCACCGTCAACGGGCTCGAGGGGACCGCCGTCGAGTTCACCCCGTCGGTCGTGACCGTCGAGGACTCCGAGGGCGCGGTCACGACACTCGACGCGGAGAACACGACCGCCCAGTTCACCGACCCGAACGACCCGTCACTGACCATGACCTTCAACGTCAACCCGGGCTACACCTACAGCCAGCAGAGCAACGGCACCTACGTCGAGGCGCAGCTGCAGGCCTTCACTGCCTACGTCTCCAACAGCAGCCAGTCCGGCAACGGCTACAACTACCTGGGCAGCAGCGCCCAACAGCTGTGGGCCTACGCCCAGGTCCCCGTCGGCGGGGTCGACTGCACTCCGCCGGTGGACACAGACGGCGACGGCCTGACCGACCCGCGGGAGGGGCGCCTCGGGACCGACCCGGAGCTCGCCGACACCGACGGCGACGGACTGAACGACGGCGATGAGGTCAACACCTACGGCACCAACCCGCTGGCTTCCGACAGCGACGAGGACGGACTGAGCGACGGCGACGAGGTCGACACCTACGGCACCGACCCGCTCAACTCCGACAGTGACTACGACGGCCTGTCCGACTCCGACGAGGTCGAGCGTGGCACGGACCCGACGACGGCAGACACCGACGAGGACGGGATCAACGACGGCGACGAGGTCCACCAGTTCGGCACCGACCCGCTCGTGTCCGACACCGATGAGGATGGTCTCGACGACGGCACCGAGGTGTGGAACCTCGGCACCGACCCGCTGGACTCCGACACCGACGACGGCGGCGCTCTCGACGGCGAGGAGGTGTCGCTGGGCACCGACCCGTTCGACCCGAGCGACGACATCCAGATCACCGACGCCGACGGCGACGGCCTGACCCGCACCGAGGAGGCGGAGCTCGGCACCGACCCCACCAAGTACGACACCGACGAGGACGGACTCAGCGACGGCGCCGAGGTCAATACCTTCGGCACCGACCCACTGGTCGCCGACGGTGACGACGACGGCCTGCTCGACGGCGACGAGATCGCCTACGACACCAACCCGTCGGTGGCTGACACCGACGAGGACGGCCTCAAGGACGGCAGGGAGGTCCACGAGGTCGGCACCAGCCCGACCGTGGCCGACACCGACGAGGACGGACTCAGCGACGGCGACGAGGTCGACACCTACGGCACCGACCCGCTCAGCTCCGACACCGACGAGGACGGACTCAGCGACGGCGACGAGGTCGACACCTACGGCACCGACCCGCTCAGCTCCGACACCGACCAGGACGGGCTGTCCGACTCCGACGAGATCGAGCGCGGCACCGACCCGACCAGGGCGGACACCGACGAGGACGGGCTGTCCGACTCCGACGAGATCGAGCGCGGCACCGACCCGACCAAGGCGGACACCGACGAGGACGGGCTGTTCGACGGTCAGGAGATCAACCTCGGCACCGACCCGCTGAAGGCCGACACCGACAGGGACGGGCTCAAGGACGGCGACGAGGTGAGCGGTGCGGCGAACAGGAAGTACGACCACCAGCCGACGAACCCACTCGCAGCGGACTCCGACCGCGACGGCCTCAAGGACGGCCGTGAGGTCAAGGGGGCAGCCAAGGGCAGGTTCGCGGGTCTCAAGACCGATCCCAACGAGGCGGACACCGACGGTGACCACCTCAAGGATGGGACCGAGATCCTCGGGTTCACCAACGTCGCGTTCGACAAGACCTATAGGTCGAACCCGCTGAAGGTCGACTCGGACCGGGACGGTCTCAAGGACCGCACGGAGGTCACTGGCGCCCGGAACGGCAAGTTCGACAACGAGCCGACCAATCCGATGCGCAAGGACACCGACTTCGGCGGCGCGGACGACCTGAAGGAGATCAAGGCCGGCAGCAACCCAGCCGACCGTGACTCGACCCCGTTCCACCCCTGATCGACTGAAGCACCGCCGCAACGAACAGGCCTCCCGGTCCGCCGGGGGGCCTGTTCGTCTCCTCCGTCGATCCCGCTCAGCTGCTGGCCCTCAGCTCGTCGAGCATCCTGCCGAAGGCTCCGACCGAGATCGAGAGATGTCCCTCGCCGTCCTCGAGGTGGCTGGTGGCCTGCGGCAGCCTCCGAGCCAACCAGGTCCCATGCGCGAAGGGCACCATCAGGTCGTCGCTGCCCTGCCAGATCAGGGTGGGCCGGCTGAGGGCGTCGAGGTCGAAGCCCCACGGCTTCGTGAAGGCAAGATCGTCGTCCAGCCAGCCGTCCACTCCGGCACCGACCGCCTGCCGGAACGACATCGCCAGATCGGCTGCGAACTCGCCGGTCAGGGCAGCCACGTCGACCGGCGGAAGAAGGCTGCTCATCGAGGCACTTATCTGGTCTCCGGTGATCTCGGCCAGCTCCCCACGGACCGCCTCCAGCCACGGCCGCAGTGTCGACTCACCCTGTAGTGCGGCGCCGAACTCCTCCACGTTGTCCTCACCCATGCCGGCGAGCCAATCGAGTCCGTCGGCGTCGTACGGCGCCACGCCGGCGATGCACAGCACCGCCCGCACCCGCTCGGGGAGCAGGGCACCGCAAGCCAGCGCATGCGGACCTCCACCCGACCAGCCTGCCGTGACGCAGGTGTCGGCGCCGATCAGGTCCAACACCGCGGCGGCGTCGGTCGCGGCATCCGCCACGACTCGGTCAGGTGCCCGCTGCGAGGCGCCGTACCCGGGCCGCGACCAGGTCACCAGCCTGAACTGCCGGGCGTGGGCCTCACGCTGGATCAGGTCGAACTGGTGTCGGCTGCCGGGCGTGCCGTGATGGAACACCAGGGGCATCCCGCCCGAGGGGCCACTCACCTCCACGTCGAGGAGCCGGCCGTCGGGGAGGGTCAGGATTGTCATGCCTCATTGAACACCGGGTCGGCCGTAATGGACCGGTGCCATCAGCCGTCTTGTTCTCCAGTGGGTTCGTTCGAAGCACCGATGCGGCGACTCCCACTTCAGCCGCATCAGTCGCCACGATCCCGGGCAACGGGGGCGGGGCGCGAAGGACATCCGCCCCGCGACCAGTTTTCTCCTCCGGTCATCAGGCGTGGTCCCGGGCAACGAACGGACCAGGGAGCCCTCGGGTCTCCCATCACACGTGCTGCCCCGCCCAGGCGTGCCGGTCCCGGCGGGGCAGCACTCTGATCCTCAGTCGCGCCGGGGTGAGGGCGCAGTCATCCGTCCCTCGGGGTCGATCCGGCTCAGGATCGTCGCGGAGATCGCCGCCAGCTGCTCCACCTGTTGCGCGCTCAGGGCGTCGACGACTGTGCGACGCACGGTGTCGACGTGGCCCGGGGCGGTCGCTTGCACCGTCGCCCAGCCCTGCTCGGTCAGCCGGGCGTTGGTCGCTCGAGCGTCCTGCGGGCACGGGAAGCGCTCGACGAGGCCACGGTCCTCGAGGCGGCGTACGACGTGGGACAGGCGCGGGAGGGTGGCGTTGGTACGCCGCGCGAGCGCCGTCATCCGCCAGGTGCGCTCGGGCGCCTCCGACAGCATGGCCAGCACGAAGTAGTCGAAGTGGCTCAAACCAGCGTCGCGTCGCAGCTGGGAGTCGAGCACGCCCGGCAGGAGCTCGAGGACTGCCGCGAACCGCACCCACGCCGTGTGCTCGTCCTCGGTCAGCCAGGTGGTGTTCACGCGTCCATGCTAGCCAGTTGGTTGATGCAACAACTAATCCCTCGGGGCGGGCCACGGGTAGCCCGGGTCAGTGACCGCTGTTCGAAACGTGGTGAGTGCGGCTGCCGGTCCAGAGTCGCCACACCCTCGCCCCCAGCGCGAAGGGCACCAGCAGAAGTGCGAGGGTCACGATGGGCAGCTCGACGGTGAAGGTGGGGGCACCGCTCTTCGTCGCGGTGGCCGTCATCGTCAGGAAGAAGGTGGACCAGGTCGCGGTGGCCCCGGGTGCCACGGCCGACTCGACGGCGGCGAGGAAGGCGCTCGTGCTCACGGCGATCGCGAAGGCACCGACCACCACGGCGGCTCCCACCCACAGTGTGCCGCGCGACCAGGACGGGACCATCCGAGTGCCGGCGACCTCGGCCGCCAGGACGCGTGGCGGACCAAGTCTGTGGATGGCAGCCGCCGCCCCGCCATCGGCCGCGGACTCCGCGAGATCGGCCCGGAGCTCGGCGACCCGGGCCCGGAGCTCGCGGCGGCGCAGACCGTGATACTCGAGCGCGGCGTCGTACTGGGTCAGGTAGACCGCGGCGCGCAGACTGTCGCGATAGCCGAGTCCTGGGACCCGGTTCTTCAGATACAGGCCGAGAGCTCCGCCGCCGAGGACGACGACAAGGATGCCGATGCTGAACTGGGTCAGGTCGATGGTCATCTCAGGGTTCCCTTCGAGGTGATGCTCGAGACCAGGGTGGCCAGATGGTTCCAGGAGTTGAGCGAGCGGGTCAGCTCGTCCGCGCCGGCGGAGGTGAGCCGGTAGTACTTGCGCGCGGGGCCCCGCTCCGAGGGGACGTAGTTCGCCTCCACCCATCCGGCCCGCTCGCAACGCGCCAGCGCGGGATAGACGGTGCCTTCGGCGATGTCCAGTCCGACCTCCTGCAGGCGGACGACCAGGGCGTAGCCGTAGTCCTCTCGCTCCCCGACCAACCAGAGGAGGAGAAGCGCGATCAGCCCCTTGAGCATCTGGGCGTCGACGGCAGGCACGCTACAAAGTTATACTTAGTAGTGGGCAATGACAAGTAGGCTCCGGTGCTCTGAAGCGATCAGTGGGCCATGTCCACGAAGCGCGAGTAGTGGCCCTGGAAGGCGACGGTGAGGTCGCGGGTCGGGCCGTTGCGGTGCTTGGCCACGATCAGGTCGGCCTCACCGGCGCGTGGGGACTCCTTCTCGTACATGTCCTCACGGTGCAGGAGGATCACCATGTCGGCGTCCTGCTCCAACGATCCCGACTCACGAAGATCGCTGATCATGGGCCGCTTGTCCGAGCGCTGCTCGGGTCCACGGTTGAGCTGGGACAACGCGATGATCGGGACCTCGAGCTCCTTGGCCAGGAGCTTGATCTGGCGAGAGAACTCCGAGACCTCCAGCTGGCGCGACTCCACCTTCTTGCCCGACGTCATCAGCTGCATGTAGTCGATCACGATCAGGCGCAGGTCGTGGCGCTGCTTGAGGCGACGGGCCTTCGCCCGGATCTCCATCATCGTCATGTTGGGAGAGTCGTCGATGAACATCGGGGCCGACTCGACCTCACCCATCTTGCGCGCCAGTCGAGCCCAGTCGTCGTCGGTCATCTGGCCGGTGCGGATGTGGTTGAGCGGCACCTTCGCCTCGGCGGACAACAGCCGCATGGTGATCTCGGACCGCGTCATCTCCAGGCTGAAGAAGCAGCTGGCGAGGTTGTTGTGGATCGACGCCGCGCGACACAGATCGAGCGCCAGGGTCGACTTGCCGACACCAGGACGGGCGGCCACGATGATCATCTGCCCGCTGTGCAGACCGTTGGTCAGGTCGTCGAAGTCGGCGAAGCCGGTGGGCACGCCGTAGAGGCCGGCCTCCCGGTTGCCGATCGCCTCGATCTCGTCGAGGACGTGATGCATGATGTCGCTCAGCGGCGCGTAGTCCTCCGACGTCCGCTTCTCCGTGATCTTGTAGACCTCGGCCTGCGCCTGGTCGACCACGTCGTCGACCTGGCCCTCGCCCGCGTAGCCGATCTGCACGATCTTGGTGCCGGCCTCGACCAGGCGGCGAAGGATGGCCTTCTCCCGGACGATCTCGGCGTAGTAGCCGGCATTGGCGGCGATCGGGACGTTGGCCGACAAGGTGTGCAGATAGGGCGCGCCACCGACGCGCACCAGCTCACCCCTGCGCTGCAGCTCGGCCGCCACGGTCACGGGGTCGGCGGGCTCTCCGCGTCCGTAGAGGTCGACGATGGCATCGTGGACGATCTCGTGGGCGGGGCGATAGAAGTCGACCCCGCGCAGGACCTCGTTGACGTCGGCGATCGCGTCCTTGCTCAGCAGCATCGAGCCGAGCACGGACTGCTCCGCTGCCATGTCCTGCGGTGGAGTGCGATCGTTGCCGCCGCGAGGAGACTCACCGGGCGCGAATGACGAGGGCCCGTCACCCCACTGGGGCTCCGGTCCGAAGCCTGCCTCGGCATGCTCGGCGACGCTCATCGGGCTCCTTCTGGCAGGTTGACGCTGATGCAGCGATGACGACCTGATCCGATGCTAGGCAAGGGCACCGACATCGGCCCCCGTCCGTGCACGGACCCGCCGCCGTCACCGATCATCCGAGGTGGATCAGCCGCTGACGCTATGCCGCTGGACGTGTCGTATCAAGCCCGCAGAGCAGAGTTATCCACAGGCCATGTGGATAACTGCCGGGTCGCCGTGGACGACACGCCACTGTGGTTCCACAGGTGGGGGATTCACCTGTGGACAAGCCATCCCACACTCTGGGCGTAGGGCCTCTGACCTGCATAAATGAAGAGTCGGCCCTGTGGATAGAAAATACTTGGCAGGAACGCTGTTCATCTCGCCGTCATCCAGTGGTCGGGTGTAGTCAAGTCGACAAAGCGCCCGGGTCATTGACAAAGTCAGTATTTGTCACCTTGTATCCACAGGCTGCCTCATCCCGGTCCCGCGACCCGCCGCTGCTAGTCTCACCGGGTGCTGGGGGCCACCGATCGGGAGATCCTCAGGCTCGCCTTCCCCGCCTTCCTGGCCCTGGTCGCCGAACCCCTGTTCCTGCTCGCCGACGCCGCCATCGTCGGCCATCTCGGCACACCTCAACTCGCTGGCCTCGGCGTCGCTGCAGTGGTGCTGCAGACCGTGGTCGGACTCTGCGTGTTCCTCGCCTACGGCACCACCGGGAGCGTCGCTCGTCGCATCGGCGCCGGCGATCGTGCAGGCGCCCTGCGTCAGGGGCTCGACGGCGTCTGGCTGGCCGTCCTGATCGGCATCATCGTCACCCTGGTCGGGATGACCCTCACACCGGTGGTGATCGACGCGTTCGGCACCGGCACGACGGTCGCGGCGTACGCCACGACCTACCTACGACTGGCCTTCCTCGGCACCACTCCGCTGCTGGTCATGCTCGCAACCACCGGAATCCTCCGAGGACTCCAGGACACGCGCACGCCGCTGGTGGTGGCCGTGGCCGGCAACCTGCTCAACATTGCGCTGAACCTCCTGTTGGTCTACGGCCTCGGCAGCTTCGAGGGACTCGGCATCGCCGGTTCGGCGATCGGCTCCGTCCTCGCCCAGCTGATCAGTGCCGGCATGCTGCTCAGCGTCGTCATCCGCCTGTCCCGTCGTGAGGGCACGCCGCTGAGACCCCACCTGGGCGGCGTCGGTCTGGCGGCCCGGGCCGGGGCACCCCTGCTGATCCGGACCCTCACGCTGCGGGCCGCCCTGCTCCTGACGGTGTACGCCGTGGTCCTCGCCGCCTCGCCCCGCACCTCGGAACGCGACCTCGCCACCCACCAGCTGGCGATGACCATGTGGACCTTCCTCGCCTTCGCGCTCGACGCGATCGCCATCGCCGCGCAGGCCATCACCGGGCGGACGCTGGGCGCCGGGGACGTCGACGCCACCCGGGTGCTGACGCGGCGGATGATCCAGTGGGGGCTGGTCAGCGGCGCGGTGACGGGGCTGGGGCTGGCGCTCCTCAGCCCGTGGCTCGGCGGGATGTTCACCGACGATCCGGCCGTGCACGACCTGCTCCGACCCGTGCTGATCATCGCCGCGCTGGGTCAGCCGGTCGCGGGGGTGGTGTTCGTGCTCGACGGCGTACTGATCGGAGCCGGGGATGGCCGCTATCTCGCCTGGGCCGGCCTCTGCGCGCTGGTCGCCTACCTGCCGCTGCTCGGCGTGGCTGCCGCCTCGGGCTCGTTGGGGTGGATCTGGGTCGCGTTCGCCGGTGGCTTCATGTCTGCCAGAGCAGTGGTCCTGGTGCATCGCTCACGCGGTACGGCCTGGCTGGTCACCGGGGCGAGTTGAGCTTCGAGGCAACCGGTCCGCCTCCCGCTGCGAAGTAGGCAGCAAGAGGCTCGACCCATCCCCCGAAGGAGAAGCCCCATGCGACGCATCGTTGCCGCGGTCGGTACAGCCGGCCTGATCGCCCTCACCACCCTCGTCGGAACACCCGCTCAGGCGGCCGACACGGCCACCGTGTCCGTGCTGCACGCGGTGCCTGGACTCACCGTCGACGTCTACGCCAACGGCGACGAGCTGATCCCCGACTTCGAGCCAGGGACACTCTCAGATCCCCTTGAGGTGCCGGCCGGCACCTACGACCTGCAGGTGTTCGCCCAGGGCGACAGCCCCGGCAACGGCAAGCCGGCCATCGAAGCCAAGGGCGTCGAGGTGCCCGCCGGCGTGAACGCGACCGTCGTCGCCCATCTCGACGCGGACGGCGCACCCATGCTCAGCGTCTTCGTCAACGACACCGACCCCACGGCCCCCGGCGAGGCCCGTCTCACGGTCCGCCACACCGCAGCCGCCCCGGCCGTCGATGTCCGCGCCAACAAGGACGTCCTCTTCGCAGACGTCACCAACCCCAACGAGGCAGTCACCGACGTCCCTGCCGACACCTACTCAGCCGACGTCGTGCTCGCCGGCACGTCGAAGGTCGCCATCGGCCCCGCCGACCTCACGCTGGCCGAGGGCACCAACACCATCGTGTATGCCTGGGGCAGCGCTGCGGACGGCAACCTCGATCTCGCCGTCCAGACCATCGACGGACTGCACTCCGCTCCTGGCGGTGTGCCCGGTGGCGAGGCCGGCCTGGCCGCCGAGACCGGTTCGGCTCCCTGGTGGGCGCTGGGCCTGGCGGGCACCTCCCTCCTGCTGCTCGGGCTCGCCGGTCGGAACCTGGTCCTGACCAGGGCTCGCAGCTGACCAAGGGGATCGACCGACCGTGTCAACCACCAGAACCCCCGCGATCATGGCCGTGGCGGCAGTGATCGGTCTGGTCGTCAGCGCGGTCGCCCTGTGGCCCCGGCCCGGCCCCGCCGACTTCTCTGTCGGCGAGCCGGTGCCGGGGCAGCGCGCCACCACACCCGTTGCGTCGTCCGCCCCGCTGTCGGAAGGCCGGGTGCTCACCCGGCCGGCGGTCGGCCGAGTCGCCGCCCGGGCACCCCGCCCGGTCTCGGTCAGGCTCGAGTCCATCGACCTGAGGTCTCGGGTCACCCCGGTCGGAGTCACGCCCGAGGGACTCATGAGGCTGCCGGACCAGCCCTGGGTGCTCGGCTGGTATCGCTTCGGGGGTACGCCGGGAGCCCGATCCGGGTCCGCCGTGCTGGCCGGCCACCTGGACTCTCTCGACTACGGCGTGGGGCCGTTGGTGGGGCTGCGCGACGTGGAACCCGGTGATCCGATCGAGATCACCTTGGCCAACGGGCGACACCTCGTCTACAAGGTGACCGGGCTGCACCACTACGACCGGGAGTCGCTGCCCGCTGAGCTGTTCGCGACAGGCGGACCGCCGGTCCTGCGCATCATCACCTGCGGTGGCAGCTACGACGCCGACTCCGGCGGCTATCAGCAGAACCTGGTCGTGAGCGCGGCTCCCGCCTAGGTCCGAGATCGTCGAAGGGCCACCTCCCCTGGAGGTGGCCCTTCGACGTGGACCAGTGCGTCGCGGTCAGGCCGAGACGACGTTGAGGGCCACCGTGGCGGACACCTCGTCGTGCAGCTTGACCGACACCTGGTGGGCGCCGAGCGACTTGATGGGGTTGCCGACGACGATGGTGCGCTTGTCGACGGGCTCCCCCGACGTGGCCGCCAGAGCGTCTGCGATCTCGGCGACCGTGACGGAGCCGAACAGACGACCGCCTGCGCCCGCGCGCACCGAGACGTTGACCGGCGAGCCCTCGAGCTTCGCCTTGATCTCAGCCGCGTGGTCGTGGTCACGCACCGCACGCGAGTTGCGGGCGGTCTTGATCGACTCGATCGTCTTCTCGCCGCCGCGGGTCCAGCGGATGCCGAACCCACGAGGGATGAGGAAGTTGCGGCCGTAGCCGTCCTTGACCTCGACCACGTCGCCGGGGGCGCCGAGACCGGTCACTTCCTGAGTCAGGATGAGCTTCATGTCCACGCCTCCCTATCGACCGGTCGAGGTGTAGGGCAGCAGAGCGACTTCACGGGAGTTCTTGACCGCGATCGCGACGTCCCGCTGGTGCTGGACGCAGTTGCCGGTGACCCGACGCGCGCGGATCTTGCCGCGGTCGGAGATGAACTTGCGGAGCAGGGTGGTGTCCTTGTAGTCGACACCGGTCGCCTTCTCCTTGCAGAACTGGCAAACCTTCTTCTTGGGCTTGCGAATCACTGCCTTGGCCATTGTGGTGCTCCCTTTCTAGAGCCCGGCTCGCGCCGGAATGGTGAGGGTGTATTCGGTTGGTCAGAACGGGGGTTCGTCGGAACCCACGCCGGGTGCGCCCCACGGATCGGCCTGCCCGCGGTTGCCGCCCTGAGGGGCGGACTGCGCGGGAGCAGCCGGAGCCGGGGTGGCCCACGGGTCAGCGCCACCGGCCGGGGCCGGTGCGGACTGGCCGCCGCCGGAGTAGCCCCCACCGCCGCCGGAGCGGGTGGTGCGGGTGACCTTGGCGGTGGCGTACTTCAGGCTGGGGCCGACTTCCTCGACATCGAGTTCGTAGACCGTGCGCTTCTCGCCCTCACGGGTCTCGTAGCTGCGCTGCTTGAGCCTGCCCTGGACGACGACGCGCATGCCCTTCTGGAGAGACTCGGCGACGTTCTCGGCAGCCTGCCGCCAGATGGCGCACGACAGGAACAGCCCCTCGCCGTCGACCCACTCGTTGGTGTTCTTGTCGAAGTTGCGCGGCGTCGACGCGATCCGGAAGTTGGCGACCGCCGCCCCCGAGGGGGTGAAGCGCAGCTCCGGGTCGTCGACGAGGTTGCCGACCACCGTGATGATGGTTTCGCCTGCCATGTCAGGGCTCCTTGCTGATGATCCGTGGTGGGTGTTGCGTCACATGGTGTACGGCTGGACCGACAAGTGGAAGATCTCTCTCCACAGGTCAGTTGGCAGCGCGCAGCACCTTGGTCCGCAGAACGGACTCGTTGAGGGTGAGCTGGCGGTCGAACTCCTTGACCGTGGCCGGCTCGGCCTGCAGCGTGATGATGGCGTAGATGCCTTCGGCGTTCTTCTTGACCTCGTAGGCGAGGCGACGGCGTCCCCAGACGTCGACGTTCTCCACGTTGCCACCATCCTTGCGGATGACGTTGAGGTATTTGTCGAGGGACGGCTCGATGGTCCGCTCTTCAAGGCTTGGGTCGAGGATGACCATGACTTCATAAGCACGCATAGCAGTCTCCACCTCCTCTGGACTTAGGCGACCACGGTCTTTCCGTGGCAGGAGGGCTGTGCGTCACGCCGGGCCCTGGGGCACGGCGGGTCCCCATCCCGACGTGCAGCCCTCTGTTGGGCTCCGCCGGAGTGAAAGACAGCCAAGGCTAACAGCGCCCGGCGCTGAGCCGAAATCCCGTGCGCCGAGCTCCGCCTAGACTGGTGTCCATGCGATTGCTGGGCGTCCTCGGCGGGATGAGCTGGACCAGCACCGCGACCTATTACACCCTGCTGAACTCCGGCGTCAGGGACCGCCTCGGCGGACTCCACTCGGCGCGGCTGCTCCTGCACAGCGTCGACTTCGACGAGGTCGCGCGGCTCCAGCACGCCGAGGACTGGCCCGGGACCGTCGACATCCTGGCCGACGCCGCCCGCGGCCTGAAGGGTGCGGGGGCCGGCGTACTCCTGCTCGCCACGAACACCATGCACAAGGTGGCAGACCAGGTCCAGGCCGCCTCCGGGCTGCCCCTCCTGCACATCGCCGATGCCACCGCAGACGCCCTCAACGCGGCCTGCATCGACAAGGTCGGCCTGCTCGCCACCGCGTTCACCATGGAGCAGGACTTCTACACCGGACGGCTCGGCGACGCGGGCATCGAGTGCCTCGTCCCGCAGGCCGCGGACCGGGCCGAGGTCCACCGGATCATCTACGACGAGCTGTGCCTCGACGTCACCACCGACGCCTCCCGCGAGACCTATCGCCGGATCATGGCCGACCTCGTCGCCGAGGGGGCACAGGCGATCGTGTTCGGCTGCACCGAGATCGGACTGCTGGTGTCGGCCGCCGACACCACGGTGCCCGTCTTCGACACCACCGCGCTCCACGTGGCGGCGGCGGTCGACTGGCTGGTGGCCGGCTGAGGCTGTCGGGGCTCCTCCCTAGACTGTGCTCATGAACCAGGTGATCGGCGCCCACGTCGACCAGACCGACCCCATCGCCGAGGCCAAGGCCCGCAACACGACGGCGGTGCAGTTCTTCCTCGGTGATCCGCAGGGCTACAAAGGTGCGGCCTTCGCCTACGCCGGAGGGGCGGAGGGTCTGCGTGCTGACGCCGAGGCCAATGGGATCGACCTCTACGTCCACGCCCCCTACATCGTCAATGTGGCGACCACCAACAACCGCATCAGGATCCCGAGCCGCAAGCTGCTCCAGCAGCACGTCGACGGGGCCGCCGCCATCGGTGCGAAAGGACTGATCGTGCACGGCGGCCACGTCAACAAGAGCGACGACCCAGCCGTCGGGTTCGACAACTGGCGCAAGGCCATCGACGCGACCGACCTCAAGGTGCCTCTGTTGATCGAGAACACCGCCGGCGGCGACAATGCGATGGCGCGCTACCTCGACCGCATCGCCGGCGTCTGGGATGCGATCTCCTCGTGCGCCGATGCCGAGCAGGTCGGCTTCTGCCTCGACACCTGTCACGCCCACGCCGGCGGCAACCCGCTCGAGACGGTGGTCGCCGACGTGCTCGCCATCACGGGACGCATCGACCTGGTGCACTGCAACGACAGCCGCGACGAGTTCGACTCCGGAGCCGACCGGCACGCCAACTTCGGTGCGGGCAGGATCGACCCCGAGCTCTTGGCCTCGGTCGTGCGCGACGCGGGCGCACCCGTGATCTGCGAGACCCCCGGCGGCGCTGCCGAGCACTCCGCCGACTTCGCCTGGTTGCGCGAGCGGCTCTAGCCCACCAGCACCGACACCTCACACACCTGGCCCCGACCGGGACGCCTGCGGTCGACCAGCGCCAGCCTCAGGGGCTGCGCCTGCTGAGAGGAGGTGCCGAACGCGAGGAAGCCCCAGGAGCGTTGGCGGGGTCCGGCCGGAAGCACGGCGGGCCGATGCGACACGGCGTCCGCGACCGGGAACAGGCACCCCGGCTGGTCGACGACCTGCCAGTCGGCGTCGGAATCGGTGTGGGTGAGACGCAGCTCGAGCCAGTCACCAGCACGCAGGCGGACCACGGAGCCGGGCTGAGGTTCGGTGACGACATGGCGCATGTGGTGGAGGAGGTCTCGGAGCAGGCCTCTGATACGCGGGCTCGACGTACATCTGCGACGGGTCGGCGTTGATTTTACGTACATCTGCGACAGGTCAGCCGAAGCAGACGAAGGGCGCCGGCGGGTGCTCGGCACTCACGGCCGGCACGGCAGCGGCCAGGGCGGTCGCCGGATCGAGGCCGGCGGCGAGGCCGGCGTGCATCTGGGTGAGTACGTCGTGCGCCGCCTCGTCGCTGACCGCCACCGAGGAGGCGATCACGCAGCGCACTCCGGCGTGGAGCCACGCCGCGGTCATCCCGATCAGCTCCTCGCCGTAGCGCACCGAAGAGCGTCCGACCTCGCAGGCGGACAGCAGCACGACCTGCGGGACGGACTCGAGCTGGTCGATGTCGTAGCCGAACCACGGACCCCCCACGAGCTCGACACCGGAGAACAGCGGGTTGTCGGCCGAGTGCCGGCCGTGCGCCGCGATGTGCAGGACGTCGACCTTGGCCGCCAGCGTGGCGACGGCGTCCGCGGTGGCCAGGTCTCCGCGAAGCTCCACCGATCCAGCCCAGCGGCGAGACGCGTCGCGCACCTCCGCCTCCGCACGCGCGACCCGCGGACCGGCCACGAAGCCGGCCGAGCGCAGCGCGAGTGGTGTGCGTCGCGTGAGCCAGGACGTCGCCGACTGCGCCACCGTGACCGGACGTCCCACGAAGCCGGGCAGCAGCGTCCAGGGCACCCCGGCGAGCACCCCACTCGGGGTGAGGACGACCCGGCGCTCACCGATGCGCGACAGCAACGGCTCGATCAGGAGGGCCCCCAGGTCCTCCAGACGGCCGGCCAGCTGCTCGCGGACGACCCGCGCGAGCACGTCGGGCAGCGTCGAGGCGGCGACCTCGAGATCCGGCAGGAGTCCGTCGAGCAGCTCCTCGAGATCGGCGCGGGGGCCCAGATCGTGCCTGGTGGCCTTCCCCGAGTCCGCCACCAGGGCAGTGACCCGGTCCTGGGTCACCACCCAGGCCACCAGCGCCGTGTCCGCGCCGAGCCGGGCCTGGACCTCCGAGAGCGGTGTCGGCTCCGCGACCTCCCCGGAACCCCGCAGCTGCCAGGCACGCTCGCGGACCCTGGTGCGGATCTCTTCGGCACGCCGGGGATAGGGGACCCGGGCGCCGTCCTCGGGCGTGGCCAGTCGCCGGAGCTCGGCAAGGTCGGAGGCCATCTGCTCGTCGGTGGGCGCGCGCACCGGCTGGATCCGGCTGGCCAGCATGCGGGCGCGCTCGGACCACTCGTAGAGAACCGGCGCCCGGCCCGAGTCGACCGCCAGCGCCAGGCCGCGCCGAGCCAGCGAGGTGCCGTGGCCGACGACCATCGTCTGCAGGTCAAGGGAGCCGAACGAGCTCTGCCAGGCGTGCAGCTCGGCCAGTCCGCAGCGCACCTGGGCGAGTGCCGCGGATCGCCGGCCCTGGATGCTCGCCAGCTCGGCCCTGACGTCGCGCGCCAGCAGCCGCAGGGACAGCGGAGCGGCGGTGAGCAGCCGCACGGCACGGATCCGCTCCCGGGCCTCGTCGGGACGGTTGCGTCGCAGCAGCACCCGGGCGGTGTGCAGCTGGACCGAGGCAGCCCCCCAGAACAGGCCCTGCGCGTTGAGCTCGTCGATGAGGGTGTCCCCCCGGACGATCAGCGACGGCCCACGACGACCGAGCTCGACCTCGGCGGCCAACGCCACGCCGTCCGCACGCACCGACCAGGCCTCGGCGCCGGTGCGGACGAAGCGCCGACGAGCGGCGCGGGCCGCGGCGAGGGCCGCCGTCGGATCGGTGTGCTGCAGCATCCGCGCCAGCGTCAGCTCGGCCTCGCCGCGACGCTGGTGGGAGCGCCGCAGGCCGAACGTGCGAGCGGCGTCGCGCAGCGACGCCTCGCCCTCACGGATCATGCCGGCCGCGATCAGCACCTCGGCACGATCCTGATCGAGGGTGGCCTTGACCAGGGGAGACATCGCGGACAGCACCGGGCTGGCCTGATCCAGCTTCTCCAGGGCGCTGACCAGGTCCCCCTTGAGCAGGAACGCATAGCCGAGGTTGTGCAGGGCGATCGACGCCTCCCGCTCGTCACCGGCGACCCTGGCGAAGCTGACCGCGCGGCCGAGGTCACCGATCGCCCGATCCGCTGCCCCCAGCTGCAGGAACACGCCGGCTCGGTTGATGTAGGCCTTGGTCAGCTGGAGGGGATCCTGCAGGGTCTGGATCGCCTCCCCGAAGGCCGCCAGCGACTCGGTGGTCCGGCCGCTTCGAAGAAGCAGCAGCGCGAGCTGGCACTGCACGATCCCATGGGTCTCGGCATCCAGCCCCGACACGGACATGGCCCGCCGACAGAGCGTGAAGGCCTCGTCGGCGTCGCCGGTCTCATAGGCGAGGAACGCCAGGCTCGCCTCGACCCTGGCCCGGACCTGCGGGGTCCCGGCGGTCTCGCGGGCCCGGAGCAGCAGCTTGCGTGCTGCCTCGAAGCGGCGTGCCGTGAGCGCGACTACTCCGCGACGGTGGAGTTCCTCGGCTGACTGCACCCGCCCATCATGGCCGTTTGATGCCGGTCTGTGCCGACACCACCCGCCAACCACGCTCGACAGCAGCCTTGAGGTTCGGCTTGGCCGACTCAGCGGGCAGTCGACCCAAACCTGCGGCGAGGCGACCGGCCACCAGCGGTGCCGCGAACGACGTACCGCTCCACACCGCGAAGCCGCTGCGGAAGTCGTCCGGGTCGATGGTCTCGCGCCGTCGGCCGAACACCGTGGTCCGGGCGAAGGGCATCCCTGCGGCGTTGTAGGGCGGCATGGTGCTCATCAGAGCTGCCCCTTCGGCGTAGGTGCGCACCCACGGTCCGGCGTTGCTGAACATCGCGTCGGACCTGTCGCTGGGGTTGCGGGCACCCACCGAGACCAGCGGGACGGTGTCGTGGCGCCGCTTCACCGGACCCTTGTTGTCCGACCAGGGGGCGAAGGCGGCGGGGAACGACGGCCGGGAGGTCGAGTCATTGCCCGCCGAACACACCACGACGGTTCCGAGGCGACCGAACTCCACCATGATCGCCTGCAGGATCGGATCGAGCAGAGCATCTGCCGGAGACTCGTGGTAATAGCCCATCGAGAGGCTCAGCACGTCGATCGCCCGACCACCCTTCTCGCCGGCGGCATGGCGTCGGACGAGCTCGACGATCTGTGCCAGCGCCACGATCCAGTCCTTCTCGACCAAGGGGCCGAAGGACGGCACGATCCGCCACGACAGGATGTCGGCGTCAGGACAGGCCTGGTGCACCAGACCGGCGATGAAGGTGCCGTGGCCGGCGTAGGGATCCAGCATGCCGTCCAGGACGCCGTCCAGGTCGCCGTGGAACTCGGGGTCGGTCTTCGGGTCGTCGTAGCCGATCGGCAACCCGTCGAGCTTGACCTTGGCGTCGACCGAGTCCTTGAGCCAGGGGTGGTTGACGTTGCACCCCGTGTCCAGGATCGCGACCACCGGGCGACGTCCTGCCACCTTCGGGCTGCGGGTGGGCGCGGGGCCGACATAGGAGATCGGCTGCCGGCCACCCCACCCGGGCAGCGCGTAGGTGCTCGATGCGGCGGAGCCGGCCGGGTGCGGCGACTCCAGGGGGTGGGGCGACTCGAGCGGGTGGGGCGACTCGAGCGGGTCCGCGGACACGCGGCTCGCCAGGACGACGTGGTCCAGGCTGACGCCGGTCATCTTGGCGTTGCCGAACTCGGTCCGTGCCTGCTCCAGGACCGCCCAGGCGTTGGGCGCCACGTAGACGTTGGGTTTCGTGATGACGAACTCGACCGTGCGGACCCCGAAGGGAAGCTTGGCCAGCTTCTCGTTCATGGGTTCCAGGCGCGCGGTCCAGCCGAACCCGTCGGCCACGTGCTGGAGCATCTCCAGCCTGGCCTCGACATCCACCTGGTTGGACACCAGCAGGCGCGATCCGATGTACACCGTGGGCCGCAACTCGGCCCCCCGGGTGCGCAGGGCGGTGCTGGGGTCCAGCACCCGCCCCGTCCCACCGGCCAACACCGACGGCGAGGGCAGCTTCGGTTCGCGATCCAGGGGCTTGCGGTGTTGCTTGGGCGCCATGCAGTGTCCTCAGGTTGTCGGTTCAGAGCTCGAAGGCGGGGGTGCCGAACGGCTTGGCTCCGGCCTCGTGGGGGGTGAGCCAGAGCCGGAAGAGACCCGGGGGAAGGTCGCGGAACTCGAAGCGGCCGCGCGAGTCGATGTCGGTCACCCACTCACCGTCGTCGGTGACCAGGGAGGCCTTGATCGTCATCTCCGCCGCCGGCGCCAGCCAGCCGTCGAGACGGCCGCCGGCACCGGGCTCCTCCTCGCCGGCGGCACGGACCAGGAGCGCCATGTCGCCGTGGGCGAACTGGAGGGTGTACGCGGTGCCCGTGCCGCGCGCCCCGGCCAGCTCGTAGGACCGCTCGATGAGCACCAGCAGCTCGTAGTCGAGGTCGAAGTCGAGGGACGCCTCGGAGGCCACCACCGCCTGCATCCGGCCGACGAGGCCCTCGGGGACCGGGTCTCGCTGGGTCCACACCGTCCGGACCACGCCCAACAGCGCCTCGCGGTTGATCTCGGTCATGACAGACCTCCTGTCTGCATCAGCGCCACGCGCAACTTGGCCAGGCATCGTCCCCGGGTGGGGCCGATGCTCCCGACAGGCATCCCGAGATCGGTTGCCAACTGGGCATAATCGGGTCTGTTCTCGAACGCAACGATGCGCAGCAGCCGTTGACAGCGCTCGGGCAGCTGGTCGACGGCCGCCCACATCAACCGGCTCTGGTCGAGCTCGACGGCGGACACCTCGGCAGAGCGCTGCTGGGGCAGCCGCACCGCGAGCTCCTCGTCCTCCACCGCGATCGCCCGGTTGCCGAGCTTGCCCACCCGCCACGCCTCACGACGTGCCGTGGTGGTCAGCCAGCCACCGATCGCCGCCGGCTCGACGATCGCGTCGCGCCGACGTACGAGAGCCAGCCAGGTCGTCTGGATGACGTCCTCGGCCATGTCCTCCGACAGGCGGTAGGCGCGGACCACGTGCCAGAGCACCGGCGTCATCAGGCCGACGAGTTCGTCGAGCGCGCCCGTGTCACCACCGACCCAGTGCTCGAAGCACTGCGCACACTGGCCCCACAGATCGTCGGCCTGATCAGACCGCGAGTCGCTGACCGTCATCGGTTGCATTCTCACACTGCGCAAGAGCACCGGATCCGACAGGTGATACCCGGTCTAGACCGCTCGGAACTTTTCGGGATCGGCAGGTATCAGGCCGGGAGGGAGCCACTCTTCACCGGCACAACTGAATGGGACTTTCTCTTCCCAATCCCACTGAAGGGGATTCGAGCCGCGCGGGGGGCAGCTCGAATCCCCTTTCCCATGCCCCCCTGTAGCCTCAGGGCCGTGACCTCCGCTCCCCTGACCGTCCGGCCGATCAGCGAGGGCGAGCACCTCGACTTCATCCGTGGCCAGCGATCAGCGAGCTTCCTGCAGACCCCCGCCTGGGGTCAGGTCAAGGCCGAGTGGAAGCGCGAGTCGCTCGGCTGGTGGCGCGAAGGACAGCTCGTCGGCGTGGCCCTGGTGCTCTACCGGCAGCTGCCTCGGCTCAGGCGCTACCTCGCCTACCTGCCGGAGGGCCCGGTCATCGACTGGGACACCGACGACCTCGACGCCTGGCTCAGACCGCTCGTGGTCCACCTCCGCGCCGCCGGCGCTTTCGGGGTCCGGATGGGTCCGCCGGTGGTCACCGCCCGCTGGTCGGCAGCGCAGGTCAAGGAGGGCATCGCCAGCACCGAGGTACGCCGCCTCACCGACCTCCCCCCGACCGAGCGGAGCCAGGCCGGCGCCCTGGTCGTGTCTCAGCTCCATGAGCTCGGCTGGCGACTCCAGGGCACCGACGGCGGCTTCGCTGCCGGCCAGCCGCAGTTCAACTTCCAGATCCCGCTGGCCGGCAAGTCCGCCGACGACGTCCTCAAGGGCATGAACCAGCTCTGGCGACGCAACATCAAGAAGGCCGCGAAGGAAGGGGTGGAGGTCACCTCCGGGACCCGCACCGACCTCAAGCTCTTCCACGACCTCTACGTCCACACCGCCGAGCGCGACCACTTCACCCCACGGCCGCTCGGCTACTTCGACACCATGTTCTCGGCCCTGGAGGCGGAGGAACCCGACCGCATCCGCCTCTACCTCGCCCAGCACGAGGGCGATCTGGTCGCGGCCACCATCGCGATCCGGGTCGGCGTGCACGCGTGGTACTCCTACGGCGCCTCCTCGACCGAGAAGCGCGAGGTCCGCGGGTCCAACGCCATCCAGTGGGCGATGATCACCGACGCGCTCGACGCAGGTGCCGAGGTCTACGACCTGCGCGGCATCACCGACACGCTCGACGCAGACGACAGCCACGTCGGGCTGATCCAGTTCAAGGTCGGCACCGGCGGCGAGGCGGTCGAGTACGCCGGCGAGTGGGACCTGCCCATCAACCGGCCGCTCTACAAGGCCTTCCAGTTCTACCTGAGTCGGCGCTGATGTCGCTCACCCTCAACGTCGACGGCCCACGCTGGCGCGCGCACCTGCAGTCCCGCGTCGGCGCCGACCCCGGCCTCGTGCCCGTCATCAAGGGCAACGGCTACGGCTTCGGCAGGGCACGCCTCGCCGACGAGGCAGCCGCTCTCGGACTGGACACCATCGCGGTCGGGACCTACGACGAGGTCGGCAGCGCGATCGCCGGATTTCCCGGTGACGTGATCATCCTGACGCCCTGGCGTCCGTTCGGCAGTGCCCTGGAGACGGCTGCCAGCGACCGGGTCATCCACACCGTCAGCCGACTGACGGACCTCGAGGACCTGCTGACCCGCCAACCCACCGCGCGCTTCGTCGTCGAACGCGCCACCTCGATGCTGCGACACGGCATGACCGCACGGGAGTTGCGCGATGCCGAGGCGCTGCTTGAGGCTCTCCCCGGGATCGACCCCAGGATCGAGGGAGTCAGCTTCCACCTCCCCCTGGCCGGCTCGAACCTGTCCCAGGCGCAGCGGCTCATGACCGACACGGTGGCCTCCGGACTGCCGACGAACACGATCTGGGTCAGTCACCTGACGCCCAGCGACCTGGCCACGATGCGCGCGTCCTACGCCGACTTCACCATCCGCCCCCGCATCGGCACCGACCTGTGGCTCGGGGACCGCTCCGCTCTCCGGGTGACCGCGACGGTGCTCGACCGCCATCACGTCGAACGGGGCGACACCTTCGGCTACCGCGGCCGTACGGCGCCCAAGGCCGGCACGATCCTCGTGGTCAGTGGCGGCACCTCGCACGGCATCGGCCTGGAGGCCCCCTCCGGTGACCTGTCCATCAAGGCGCGGGCCGCGACCCTGGCACGAGGCGGACTGGACGCGGTCGGGTTCGTGAGGTCGCCCTACTCCGTCTTCGGCAAGCAGCGTCTGTTCGCCGAGCCCCCCCACATGCAGGCATCCATGTTGTTCCTGCCCCAGGGCGCGCTCGTGCCCGCCGTGGGTGACGAGATCGACGTGCGGGTGCGCTACACCGCGACGGACTTCGACAAGGTGCTCGTCTCCGCGTAGTCGTGCGGGTCCTCGCGTTCGACCGGGTCGCGCCAGGGCCTCCGGATGTCACGCACCACGACGGCGACCAGGTAGAGCTGGCACAGGATCCGCACCAGGATCGCGATCCAGTAGACCGGCGCCCCGCCGTTGGTGGCCGAGCTGTCCAGCGTGCCGTGGAGGTACCACCACACGCAGCAGAAGTAGAACACCTCGCCGGCCTGCCAGATCAACAGGTCGCGCCAGCGTGGCCGCGCCAGGACGGCCAACGGCAGCAGCCAGAGCACGTACTGAGGTGAGTAGACCTTGTTGACGAGCAGGAAGCCGGCCACGATGAGGAAGCCCAGCTGTGCGAACCGCGGCGTGACCGGCGCTCGCAGCCCGATCACGAGCACGCCGAGACACCATGCCGAGAAGAACAGCCAGGAGGCCACGTTGATGGTGTGGGCGGAGAAGACCCGGTCGGGCTCAGGCAGCTGGGAGAGCACCAACCAGATCGACCCCAGGTCGGCGCTGCGCTCGGAGTTGAAGCTCCAGAAGACCTTCCACTGCTCCGGACCGGTGACGTAGGCCGGCCCGTTCGCCACCAGCCAGGTGAGCAGGCCCGCGACCGTGACCCTGACGAGGTCGACCAGACGGCGCTGCCGCAGGCAGATCACCAGGAGCCCACCGAGCAGGAAGAGGGGATAGAGCTTGGTGGCCACGCCGAGACCGATCAGGACCCCGGTGAGCACGGGTCTGTCGCGCGCCCAGGCCCACAGTGCGCCGGCGACGAGGACCACCGCCAGCATGTCCCAGTTGACCAGCCCGGTCAGGAGCAGTGCGGGTGAGGCCGCGAAACCGAGCGCGTCCCAGGGCCGGCGCGGGTTGACCTGGGACAGCAGGTAGGTCGAGATCAGGGCCATCAGCGCGAACAGCACTGCCGAGAGGCTCACGAAGACCCTGGTCTCTGCGAGCACCTCGGGCGTGCCGGACAACGTGTCGACCGGTTGCTGGGCTCGCGCCGCCAGCTCCGGCGACCCGGTGACGAGGTGGGTCAGGACGGCGGTCCCCCAGGCGAAGTAGGCGATGCCGACCGGGTACTCCATCGTCTCGTAGCGCGCACGCACCTCGGGGTCGGAGTCGTAGGGCCAGCTCAGCTCGGCGAAACCTCTGCCGGTGTAGAGATAGGGGAGGTCGGAGTAGCACATCTGGGAGTAGCGCTGGTCGCCGTCACGCCAGGTCGACGAGTAGCAGCCGGCCTTCTGCACCATCCCCAGGGCGCAGCACACCGCGGTGATGACGAGCAGCACGCGGACCGGCGTCCACCACGGGTGACCCATGGAGCGTCTCCCGGCCGGTCCACCGACGACCTCGCTGGCCGCACGCAGGACGGGGTCGTCCTGCGTCGGGTGGATCATGGCTTGCCCGCAGCCGACCTCGTGGCGGCCGGAACCGTCGGGGTCCCCGTCGGGGTCTGGGTGGGCGTCTCGCTGGGCGTGTCCGTGGGGGTCGGCGTCGGAGTCGGGGTGGGCGTCGGGCTCGGGGTCTTGGACGGGGTGTTCGACGGGGTGTTCGACGGCGTCCGGCTGGGCTTCTTGGTCGGCTTCGGCGGCGGCACGTAGGGCGAGTGACCGTCCTGCGGCGCCTGGCCGTCGACGTTCGCCGCGTCGGGCAGCTGCTCGACGGGTTCGCCCTCCAGCGCCTTGGTCATGACCGCGGTCCAGGTGCGGGCAGGGTAGTTGGCGCCGAAGTAGCCGGCGAGCCCGTTGTAGGAGGGCAGCCAGTCGCCGTCGAGCTGGTTGTCACCATCGCCGCGCACGAACATCACCGCAGTGGACAGCTGAGGGGTGAAGCCGACGAACCAGGACGACGACACCTCGCCGTCGTCGTTGGTGGCCGTGCCGGTCTTGCCCGCCGCAGGGCGGTTGAGCGCCTGGGCGGCGGTGCCGGTGCCGTTCTCGACGACCTGCTGTGCGGCGTACGACACATCGGCGCTGATGTCCTCGTCGAGGACGCGCTTGTCGCTGACCTTGTGGTTGTAGAGGGTCTCCCCGTTGCGGTCGACGACCTTGTCGATGACGTAGACGTCGGCGCGCTTGCCGCCGTTGGCGATGGTGGCGTAGGCATTGGCGAGGTTCACCGGGCTCACCCGGGCCCTCCCGAGCGAGACCAGCACGTCGTCGGGTGAGAAGTCGACCGTGGTCGACGGGATGCCGGGGTACTTCGGGTTCGCCTCGGACGGCGGGAGCCCCATGGAGCGGGCCATGTCGTAGATCTTCTGCGGCCCGTCGTCCATGCCGACGGTCATGTCGACGAACGCGGTGTTGATGGAGTCCTCCATGGCCTTGACCATGCTGACGGCCGAGCCATAGCTGGTCCCCGTGCCCGAGCCCTCGTTCTGCACGGTGAGACCGTCGGGGAACTCGTAGGGAGAGTTGCCGTCGAAGGTGTCCTTGAGGGAGTAGCCCTCCTTGATCGCAGCGGCGAGCGTGAACGCCTTCATGGTCGAGCCGGCCATGCCTCGCTGGGTGGCCCAGTTGAGCTGGGACTCCAGGAAGTCCTGGCCGCCGTAGAAGCCGCGCAGTGCGCCCGTTCCGGGCTCCACGCTGGCGATCCCGACGTGCAGCTTCTTGTCCTTGCGCTTGCTCAGGTCGGGGCGGACCTCGTCGGCACCGGACTCGGCGGCGTCCATGTCCTGCTTGGTGAGCGTGGTCGTGATCTGCAGGCCGCCGCCGGCGATCTGCTCCTCCGAGAACAGCGGGTCACCGTTGTCGTCGGTGAGCTTGAGCAGCTCGGACTTGACCAGGGTCAGGGCGTGGCCGCGCTGACCGCCGTAGGTGCTCTGGGCCTTGATCTTCGGGAACTTCGGCAGGGACCGGCCGGCCTTCTCGGCCTGCGCGGCGGTGATCTTGCCGTCGGCCTCCAGGCGCCCCAGGACGTAGGCGTAGCGCTCCTTGAGCTGCTCGCGCTCCGCCTTGCCGTTCGCGGGATCCATGCCGGTGGGATTGTTCACCACGCTCGTCAGCACCGCGCACTGCTTGAGGTTCAGGTCCTTGGCATCGACGCCGAAGAACGCCTGCGACGCGGCCTGGATGCCATAGGCACCGCGGCCGAAGTAGATGGTGTTGAGGTATCCCTCGAGGATCTCCTGCTTGCTCAGCGTGTTGCGGATCTTCAGTGACAAGAAGGCCTCCTTCACCTTGCGCTTGAGGCTGCGCTCCTGGGTGAGGTAGAGGATCTTCACGTATTGCTGGGTGATCGTCGAGGCGCCCTGGGTGGCGTTGCCCTTGGCGTTGCTGAAGGCGGCTCGCAGGATGCCCTTGGGGTCGATGCCCTTGTCGGTCCAGAAGGTGCGGTTCTCGGCCGCGACGACGCCCTCCTTGATGCAGTCGGGCATCTCGTCGAACGAGATGCTGTCGCGTTTCTGCACCGCGAGCTGGCCGAGCTCGGTCTTGCCGTCGCTGTAGTAGATGTGGGACGTCTCGGTGAGGAAGTCGGCGTTCGGGTTCGGGATCGTGGTGCGCTGATAGATCACGAAGCCGGCGGCCGCCACGCCCAGGGCCCCGACCAGGCCGAGGATCAGCAACCACTTGGCGACCTTGAACAGCCGCGCTCTGCCCGAGGACCTCTTCGGCTTCTTCGGGGTGCTGCTGGGCTCGCCCGAGCCTGCGGCCCTGCGTCTTCCACTCACGAATCGGTCTCCGGCTGCTGCTCGACGAATGCTTGTCTCTGAGTCGATACGAGGGTACGGGCATGCCGGACACACCCCCCAATCCGACGCGACTCGCGGGCTCCCAGCCCCCGGCCCTCAGCCCCGGGCGGTGAGCGCCACTGAGTAGAGCGGCCGATCCTGCGTCTCCACGTACACCCGGCCGAGATAGCTGCCGATCACGCCCATCATGATCAGCTGGAGTCCGCCCATCATGAACATGCCCACGCCCAGGAACGCCCACCCCGGGACGGCGTCCTCGGGGCTGAACAGGCGTACGCCGAGGGCGTAGACGCCGAGCAGCAGGCTGACGAACGAGATCGCGAACCCCAACCGCGAGATCAGCTTGAGCGGCACCGTGGAGAACCCGAGGATGCCGGACGCAGCGAAGTCGACCATGGTGCGGAGCGGGTAGCCGGTCTTGCCGGCGTAGCGTTCGTCACGGTCGAACAGCAGGGCTTCCTGACGAAACCCGACGTGGGCCACGATGCCGCGCAGGAAGCGGTCGCGCTCGCGGTAGCGAGACACCTCGGCGACCACCCTGGCGTCCATCAGTCTGAAGTCACCCACGTTGCGGGGGATCTCGACGGAGGCCAACCGCTGGAGCACCCAGTAGAAGCCGAACGCGCTGGCACGCTTGAACAGTCCGTCACGGCGGCTGCGGCGCTGGCCATAGACGACATCGGCGCCGTTCTCCCAGGCTGTGACCATCTGCAGGCTCACGCAGGGCGGGTCCTGAAGGTCGGTGTCCATCACGATCACCGCGTCGGCGTCACCGGCCTGGTCGATGCCGCACGTGACCGCGATCTGGTGACCGAAGTTGCGCGAGAGGCTGAGCACGCTCACGCGTCGGTCGTCGGCGCGCAGGTCGAGAAGCCTGGCCAGCGAGGCGTCGCGGCTCCCGTCGTCGACGTAGACGAATTCCCAGTCCAGGTCGGGGCGGGCCCCGACGGCCGCCGCCAGCTCGCCGTGGAAGGCCCGCAGTCCCTCCGCCTCGTTGAAGACGGGCAGCACATAGGTGATCTTGCGCCGCACCATCACCTCGCTCATGCCGCCACCGCCATCACTGTGAGAAGGACGCCTACCGCGAACACGGCGAGGCCTGCCTGAGCGAAGCTGAGCCATCGGGCACCGTGGCCCAGGGTGAGGCTGCGCACGGTGCCGGGCATCGGGCGGAACCGGGCGGCGAGGAGCGATGCCGCGAGCCCGAGCGCGAGCCCGCCGAGGGGCGCTGCCGTGGTCCAGTAGCGCGACCCGGAGACGTGCACGAACGGCTGGACGAACAGGCCGAGGAGGCCCACCTTGAGGAGCAGGCTGAGCACCTGGTCGTCGTAGCGTCTGCGGAGCTGGGCCAGCAGGGCGAACAGCCAGCCGACCATGAGGAGCACGTAGGGGACCGCGGACGTCACCGTGAGCACGGCCCCGACGGGATCCCCAGGCGCGCGACCGGTCAGGATCGAGACGAAGCCCGTGGGATTGAGGAAGTAGCGAGCGGAGTCGGCGGCCACGTCGCGGGCGTAGCCCTCGGGGGTCATCTGGGACCGCGCATAGGACGACATCTGCCGCTGGACCTCGAGCTCGTCGACGCCTGTTGCCCGAGCCACCTCGCGGGAGTAGCGCAGCGGGGTGAACCAGATCGTGCTGCCGGGATCACAGGGGCCGAAGCAGAGTCGCTCACGGTCACCGAAGGTGTTGGCCATCACGGTGGGCACCGACGTGGTGGTCACGACCCGCCCGCCGAGGGTGTGCGAGGCGAACATCGACCAGGGCAGCAGCAACGCGACGAACACGGCACCGGCAAGACCGACGGCGCCGATCGCCCTGACCCGTTGGCGTGGATCGAGCGTCCGTGCGCCCGACACGGCCGCGATCACCGCTGCTGTTGCGATCAGCCCGAACACCATCGGGAGGGCGCTCGAACGCAGGTAGACCACCGCGATGGCCAGCAGGCCGAGAGCAGCACCTTGGCGGTAGGTGGGCGCCTGTGCAGTGCGGACTCCTCGGACCAGCTCCATCAGTCGCGTCAGCAGCACGACCACGAGCAGCCCCGCACCGAGGTCACCCCAGGCCGCCGCCGAGAACATCAGCCAGATGGGGATGAGCCCCGGGATCACCAGGATCGCCGCGGCGTACCTCGCCCCGAGCACCCGGCGGACGGCGACCACGCACCACCACAGGAGCCCGGTCGTGACCAGAGCGAGATAGCACCGGATCACAGCGCTGGAGGCCTCCGGGACGAGGACGAAGAGAGGCGTCATGAGGATCGACGAGCCGGGCATGAACCAACCGCTGCCCACCACGTTGCGCTGCAGCTCGGCGGTGTCGAGGGGGCCACCGCCACCGAGGTCGCGCAGCAGGTTGGACAGCGCCCGGGCGCCGTCGGCGTAGGCGACCTCGTCTCCCCGCAGGGGCGTGCGGGCCATCAGCGTCAGCAGCACGACGGTGAGGACGACGTGGGCAGCGAACAGCCAGCGCAGCGCGGCGTCGCCAGAGAGTCGCTCGAGCCGGTTCATCGAGATGAGCCGGTCTCGGGCGAGAAGCGCTTGGTGGAGAACGGGTCCGCGCACGCCCGAGCCCGCGACGCCAGCGGGGTGGAGGGCAGGTCGAGCACCACGGTGCCGCGCACGATCGAGTCGGGCCCGAGGTCCGCCAGCGGCGTCACCTCGGCGTTCACCTCCGGTCCGGAGGCCGGGAAGGCGCGGCGCAGCTCAGCACGGACGAGGTCGGCCGCGACCAGGTCGTACTGCAGCACCAACCGCCGCCGCGGACCGTCCTGGCCGGCCACCTCACCGTCCGAGCGCACCTGGTAGGGGAACCGGAGCTCGACCCCGCCGGGCAGCGGCCAGCATCCGGTCTCGAGCGCGTCCGGCGGGAGTGGCGGCCGGTAGCTGCCAGTGGGTCGTGCCCGACCGAGGGAGCCGCTCGCGATCACCACGACCAGACAGGTCACCATCAGGAGGAGCCAAGCAGCGCGTCGCAGTGAGTGGTGCTGAGTCAACATTGCCCCCGCAAATGTCTGTCCGAGCCCCGCGGCCGGCAACGCCGTTCTGACGCCTCCCTGCGAGGGTAGCCCCGCGCCACAAGACACCCGCAGGAGCCTCGGTGCACAGCCAGAGCCGCACCTGGATTCGCGCGGAACGGATATATCGGTACGATAGGTCTATGGCAAGGCGTGGAGACACCATCGAGCTCGCAGTCCTCGGGCTGCTGCACGAGTCGCCCATGCACGGCTACGAACTGCGCAAGCGGCTCAACCTGATGCTCGGGTGGGGTCGGCTGCTGTCCTACGGATCGCTCTACCCGGCTCTGAAGAAGATGCTGCGCGCCACCTGGATCGAGGAGCAGGTCCGCCCTGCCGCCCCGGGTCGCCGTCAGCGGATCACCTACCAGGTCACCGAGCAGGGCACCGAGGAGTTCACCCGCCTGATGTCGGAGGTGGGCCCGACCGCATGGGAGGACGACAACTTCGACATCCGGTTCGCGTTCTTCTCACGCACGGACATGGAGATCCGTCTCCGCGTCCTCGAAGGGCGCCGGATGCGTCTCCAGGAGCGACTGGAGCGCGTGCAGAACCAGCTCTCGCTCACCCAGCGTGAGGTCGACCGATACGCGGGCGAGCTCCAACGGCACGGCGTGGAGTCAGTGGAGCGCGAAGTCCGCTGGCTCTCCGACCTGATCAACGCAGAACGCAACAACCCGGGTGACAACCCGGGCGTCAGCCCCACCCAGTTGTGACAAATTTCGACGGAAAGAGGAACCCGATGGGCTCGGTACGTGTAGCAATCGTGGGAGTGGGCAACTGCGCCACCTCACTGATCCAGGGCGTCGAGTACTACAAGAACGCCGACCCGGACGCATCCGTCCCCGGCCTCATGCACGTGATGTTCGGTGACTACCACGTCCGCGACGTGGAGTTCGTCGCCGCCTTCGACGTCGACGCCAAGAAGGTCGGCTTCGACATCGCCGAGGCCACCCAGGCCTCCGAGAACAACACGATCAAGATCGCCGATGTGCCCCCGACCGGCATCAACGTGCTCCGTGGCCCGACCCTCGACGGTCTCGGCAAGTACTACCGCGAGACGATCGAGGAGTCCGACGCCGAGGCTGTCGACGTCGTGCAGGCCCTCAAGGACGCCCGGGCCGACGTCCTCGTGTCCTACCTGCCGGTCGGCTCAGACGACGCCGACAAGTTCTACGCCCAGTGCGCCATCGACGCCAAGGTCGCGTTCGTCAACGCCCTGCCGGTGTTCATCGCCTCCGACCCCGAGTGGGCCGCGAAGTTCGAGGCCGCCGGCGTTCCGATCGTCGGTGACGACATCAAGTCCCAGATCGGCGCCACCATCACCCACCGGGTGATGGCGAAGCTGTTCGAGGACCGTGGGGTGCAGCTCGACCGCACCTACCAGCTCAACGTCGGCGGCAACATGGACTTCAAGAACATGCTCGAGCGCGACCGCCTGGAGTCCAAGAAGATCTCCAAGACCCAGGCCGTCACCTCCAACATCGAGCACGAGCTCGGCGCCCGCAACGTGCACATCGGCCCGTCCGACTACGTGCAGTGGCTCGACGACCGCAAGTGGGCCTACGTCCGCCTGGAGGCCCGCGCCTTCGGTGACGTCCCGCTCAACCTGGAGTACAAGCTCGAGGTGTGGGACTCCCCCAACTCGGCCGGCATCATCATCGACGCGATCCGCGCCGCGAAGATCGCGAAGGACCGTGGCCTCGGTGGCCCGATCATCTCCGCGTCGTCCTACCTCATGAAGTCGCCGCCGGTGCAGCTGCCGGACGACGAGGGCCGCGCGCGAGTGGAGGCCTTCATCCGCGGCGAGGAGTGACTCGACCTCTCACGACCTGACACGGCGGTGACCAGCTCAGCTGGTCGCCGCCGTTCGGCTTCTTCACGCTCAGGCGGTCGACTGACCCTCGGGCTCGCCGCCGAAACGCACCGAGTCGGGCAGGAAGCCGTGATGCACGGCCCACAGCACCGCCTGGGAGCGGGTGGTGACCCCCATCTTGCGGTAGGCCGAGCGGATGTAGGACTTCACCGAGTTGATGCTGAGGTAGGCCCGCTTGGCGATCTCCTGGTTGCTCAGCCCCAGCGTGATCAGCGCGATGACCTCCGACTCGCGCACGGTGAGGCCGTCGGTCTGGCCGGGCCAGAGCCCGCCGTCCCACTCCTCGCTGGCCGTCTCCGCCGCCTCGACCGCGGGGCTGACGATCACCTCGCCGGCGTGGATCCGCTCCAGCGTCTCGATCAGCTCCTCACCGGACAGAGCCTTCGAGAGGTAGCCGCTCGCGCCCTTCTTAAGGGCGATCTCGATCAGCTCGGCCTGGAGGTTCCAGGTGAACACGACGACCCGGCCCGCGCCGTCACCGGCGATCACCCGCTCGATGTCCTCGGTGTCGACCTGGGGCTGTGCGAACGTGTCGTAGAGAGTGAGGTCGACGTCGGAGGTGACCTGCACCCCGGCCACCATCTCCACCATCCGAACCCGCTCGGGGTAGGGCGCCAGCAGGTGCGCCAGCCCCAGGACCACCAGCTCGTAGTCGTTGGCGAGGGCCACCGAGATCGGCTGCACCGGCGAGATCGACATGCTGGGAGGATAAGCCCTGGGCGCTCAGGTGCGCGAACCCCACCAGGCCACCAGCGCCGCGGTGGCGTCGGCCTCGGTCATCGGACCGTTGTCCATGCGGAGGTCGAGCAGGAAGCGGTACGCCGCCCCGACCTCGGGACCCGGCCCGATGGAGAGGACCTCCATGATCTGGGCGCCGTCCAGGTCGGGCCTGATGGCGGCCAGCTCCTCCTGCTCCGACAGCCTCGCGATGCGCTCCTCGAGCTCGTCGTAGGTCCGCCGCAGCCGGTCTGCCTTGCGTCGGTTGCGCGTGGTGCAGTCGGCCCTGGTCAGGATGTGCAGGCGCTCGAGCTGGTCACCGGCATCGCGCACGTAGCGGCGTACCGCCGAGTCGGTCCACTCACCCGAACCGTAGCCGTGGAACCGCAGGTGCAGCTCCACCAGGCGCGAGACGGCCTCGATCTGGTCCTTGGAGAACCGCAGCGCCTGCATCCGCTTGCGGGTCAGCTTGGCACCCACCACGTCGTGGTGGTGGAAGGTGACCGTCCCGTCCTCGATGAACCGGCGCGTGCGCGGCTTGCCGACATCGTGCATCAGCGCGGCGAACCGGGAGACGAAGTCCGGCGCCCCGCCGAGCCGGGACTCCTGCTCGATCGACTGCTCGAGCACCGTGAGCGTGTGCTCGTAGACGTCCTTGTGCCGGTGGTGCTCGTCGCGCTCGAGCGCCAGCGCCGGCAGCTCCGGCAGCACGATCGCCGCCAGCCCCGTCTCCACGAGCAGCTGGAGCCCGCGACGGGGATAGGGCGCGCAGATCAGCTTGACCAGCTCGTCGCGGACCCGCTCGGCCGAGATGATCGAGATCCGGTCCGCCATCTCGGTCATGGCCGCCACCACCTCGGGGGCGACCGTGAACCCGAGCTGGGCCACGAATCTGGCCGCCCGCATCATCCGAAGCGGGTCGTCGGAGAAGGACTGGAAGGGGGTGCCTGGCGTGGTGAGGACCCGCTGGGCCAGGTCGACCACGCCGCCGTAGGGGTCGATGAACTCCCTGGACGGCAGCGAGACCGCCATGGCGTTGACCGTGAAGTCACGCCGCCCGAGGTCGCCCTCGATGGTGTCGCCGAAGGCCACCTGCGGCTTGCGGGAGGTGGGGTCGTAGCTGTCCGAGCGGTACGTCGTGATCTCGACCTGCCAGTCGCCCTTGCGGCAGCCGATGGTGCCGAACGAGCGGCCCATGTCCCAGATCGCGTCGGCCCAGCCCTGGAGCAGGCGCTCGGTCTCCTCCGGACGCGCCGACGTGGTGAAGTCCAGGTCGACCTGGGCCCGCCCCAGCATGGCGTCCCGCACCGGACCCCCCACCAGCGCCAACGCATGGCCGGCCGCCGTGAAGCGGGCACCCAGCTCGTCGGTCACCGGGGCGATCCGGTCGAGCTCGGCCGCGACGCGCTGTTCCACCTCGGAGATCAGCAGTGGCGGCAGAGGGTCGGACACGGGAGCACACTGTAGTGGGCCTCGACCGGGTACGCCGATTGCCCGGATAGGGTCGGGCCCGTGACAGCACAGGCGAGGCAGGTGGTTGCACGCACCGCGACCCTGCTCGTCCTCGGCCTGATCGGGGGTCTGCTGGCCCTGACCGCGATCCCGGCGTCGGCGTCGGCGTCCTCCGGGGCCGAGGAGGCGGCTGACCCACTGAAGGTCCGCATCACGGGGCTCGACCCCGCCGTGATCCCCCAGCGGGGGCCCCTTCGCCTGAGCGGCACCATCACGAACGTCTCGGAGGACAGCTGGTCGCTGATCAACGTCTACTCCTGGATCTCCTACCAGCCACTGACCAGCACCGACCAGCTCGATCTCAACGCCCAGAGTGACCCCTACCAGCAGGTGGGTCAGCGCATCGTCGAGCCCGAGACGGACCTGAGGATCGACCGGCTCAACCCGGGCCAGACCGCGTCGTACACCGTCTCGATCCCCCACGACATCCTGACCCGCTACATCGTCACGCCGCCGACGGCCGGGGTCTACCGCATCGGCATCCAGACTCTCGGAACCTCCACCGACGGCCGACCGGAGACCGCGATCGGCCGGGCCTACTCCTATGTGCCGCTGCTGCCCGCCGACCCGGCGACGGTCCGCACCGCGGTGATCCTCCCGATCCGGGCCGAGGTCACCTATACCCACGAGGGGAGGGTCCGCGACCTTCCGGCCTGGCGCCGTGACCTCGCGCCGTCGGGCCGCCTGAGCAACCTGCTGGACTTCGCTGCGACCGCGCCACCGGGAGCGCTCACCTGGCTGATCGACCCTGCTGTGCTGGAGGCGGTGCAGCGGATCGCGGACGGCAACCCGGTCCGCGACCTCGGGCCGAACACCGGTGAGAGCACTGACCCCAGCCAGTCGCCGTCCGCCTCGGGCGACGCCACCGGCGCCGCCGGCGCCGCCGGGGACTCGGCGGAGCGACCGCTGGCCCTCGACGAGGCCGCTCGCTCGGCCGCTGCCTGGCTCACCCGGCTCAGCGGGCTCACGCTCGGTCAGCAGGTGCTCTCCCTGCCCTACGGCGATGTCGACATGGCGGCCGCGAACACGCTCGACCCCCAGATCGGCGCGCGGGCGACGACGTTCTCACAGACGGCGTTCCAGGAGCTGGGCATCACGGCGGAACCGACCGTCGCACCACCGTCGGGCTACCTGGATCCCACCTCGATCACCGAGCTCGACCCGGACGCCACCATCCTGGCCTCCGACACGGTGCTCTCCGATCCCGACCTCCGGGTGAACCCCGAGTCCACGAGCGTGGCCGTCGACGGCCACCGGGTCGACCTGTTCGACAGCGCGGCCTCCTCCGGGGGTCCCGGCCCGACGCTGGCCCTGACCGAGCTGGCCGTGCGCCAGCGCCTGGTCTCCGAGGCCGCCCTGCGCTCGATGTCCTCCCCCACCCGCCCCCTGGTCGTGGCCCTTCCCAACGACTGGAACCCTGGTTCGGCCAGGTCGGGCTTCTTCTCGGCGCTCGACGTCCCATGGCTCTCGCTGGTCCCCCAGCAGTCACTGGCCGACCTCGATCCGCCCACGGTGGCAGCGGACAGCCTGGTCTACCCGGACCGGCAGGCCGACCGGGAGCTCGGTCCACTCAACTTCGCCTCGGCGACCCGACTGGTCGAGCTGGGCGCCACGCTGCAGAACGTGCTCACCGACAACACCAGCGTCGAGCGGGAGGTGACCTCCCAGGCGCTCACCACCACGTCGTACTACATGCGTGCCGACCCGGGTGAGGCGATCGCCGACGCCGAGCGGGCCCACACCTCCCTGCAGGGGGTGCTGAACCAGGTGCACATCTCCGCACCGGAGTTCGTGACGCTCTCCGGCGCGGCCGGACCCGTGCGCGTCGACCTGCGCAACGACCTCGCTCAGACGGTGACGGTGCAGATCGAGCCGATCTCCGACCCCGACATCACCATCCGGACCCCGGAGGCCGTCCAGCTCGAAGGCGGCACCAGCACCAGCGTCCGGCTCCGGGTCCGCTCCACCCAGCTGGGCCTGCACCAGGTGCGCCTTGCGCTGGTCGACACCGACGGCACGGAGATCGGACCTGCGGCAGACCTCCCGATTCGCTCCAACCAGTCGGGCCGCATCGTGTGGGTGATCATCGCCGTCGGACTCGCACTCCTGTTCGGAGCCATCACCGTGCGCCTCTTCCGGCGGTTCACCGGACGCAGCTCCCACGGTGACCAGGGGTGAGCGGCGGGACTCCCGACCAGGGTGCGGAGCAGCGCGGCATCCTGAGGTCCGGCGCGGTGATGGCCTCGGGCACGGTCGTCTCCCGGCTCAGCGGCTATGTCCGCTCGGTGCTGCTCGTGGCCGCGCTCGGCAGCGCCCTGCACGCCGACATCTTCAACATCGCCAACACCATCCCCAACATGCTCTACATCCTGTTGGCCGGTGGCGTGATGAACGCCGTGCTGGTGCCCCAGCTGGTCCGGGCGATGCGGCTCGACGAGGACGGCGGCGACGCCTACACCAACCGGATCATCACCCTCGCCGGGCTCTTCCTGCTCGTCGTCACGGTGGCGCTGATCCTCGCAGCCCCGCTGGTGATGCGCGTCCTGCTGTCCTCGGAGTACGACCTCCCCGCGCTGGCCGCCCAACGCCAGTCGGCCATCACCTTCGCCCGCTTCTGCCTGCCGCAGGTGTTCTTCTACGGGATGTTCGTGCTGGTGGGCCAGATCCTCAACGCACGCGGCCGGTTCGGGCCGATGATGTGGGCCCCCATCGCGAACAACGTGATCTCGGTGCTCGTGCTGGTGTCCTACCTCCTCGTGTTCGGCAAGGCCCAGGACGTCTGCCGTGATCCTGGGCTCGACGTGGCCGCGCACAACCAGATCCTCGGACCCTTCTCACTCGGACAGGAGGCGCTCCTCGGGCTCGGCTCGACTCTCGGGATCGCCGTGCAGTTCCTGATCCTGCTGCCCTACCTGAAGGCGGCGGGCTTCCGCTTCCACCCACGTTTCGACTTCCGTGGCACCGGCCTGAGCCACACCCTGCGGCTCGGCGTCTGGACCGTGCTGTTCGTGATCGTCAACCAGGTGGCCTACACGGTCGTCGTACGCCTGGCCTCCGGCGGCACCGCCGGCGCGGTCGGCGCCGACTGTGCGGCGGCCGGATCCGCGACCGGCTACACGGTCTACTCCTCGGCGTTCCTGCTGGTGATGGTGCCGCACGCGATCGTGACCGTGTCCCTGGCGACCGCGATCCTGCCGAGGCTGTCGGCGAGCGCTGCCGAGACCGACCTGCCCGGGCTCGCCCGCACGTTGGCCGCGACGCTGCGCACCACGCTGGCCCTGGTGCTCCCGTTCGCCCTGGTGCTGCCGGTGGTGGCCCGCGAGGTCAGCCAGCTGGTCTGGGGCTACGGAGCGAATGCGGGGTCATCGGGAAACTTCGCCCCATCGCTCGCGCTGTTCACGCCCGGGCTGCTCTTCTTCACCGTGCACTACCTGATGCTGCGTGGGTTCTACGCACTCGAACGCACCCGCACCGTCTTCTGGATCCAGTGCGCGGTCTCGGCGACCAACATCCTGCTCGCGTTCGCGTTCGTCCACGGTGCTTCGGCCCACGACACCTCCCCGGCCCTCGTGCTGGCCTACGGCGGGGCCTACCTGGTCGGCGCCACCATCTCCTACCTTCTGCTGCGCCGTGTCCTGGGCGGCCTCGAGACCCCGCTGATGGTGCGGTTCCTGGCCCGGATGGCCGTCGCCGCTGGCCTGGCCACCCTGGTCGGGCTGGGGCTGGCCGAGCTGCTTCGCACCTGGCTCGCCGCCGACATCGAGGCGGGGAGTCGACTCTCCTCGGCGCTGATCGCCGCAGCAGTGATCTGCGTCGACGCGATCGTGTTCGTGACGCTGGCGCGACTGCTGCGCATCGCCGAGGTGGCCGAGGTGCTCGGGGTGGTCACGAGCCGGCTGCCGGCCCGGTTGACCCACCGGTCGTCCCGGCGATCCTCCGGATCCCGGAACGACTGACGGCGGCGCCCTACGATGACCGAAGTGCCGAACTCGATCCGGACCGGCGACATCGTCGCCGATCGCTACCGCATGCTCGACCTTCTCCACGAAACAGAGGGCGGGCTGTTCTGGCGTGCCTTCGACCGGGTCCTGGCACGTCATGTCGCCTTCCACGTGATCGGTGCCGGCGACCCTCGGGCGCCCCTGCTGATGGACGCCGCCAAGCGCTCGGCCACCGTGGTGGACACACGCATCCTGCGCGTCCTCGACGCCGACGAGCGCGACGGGATCTGCTTCGTCGTCAACGAGTGGGGCTCCGGGCAGTCCTTGGACATCCTGCTCGCCGACGGACCCCTGTCGCCCCGTCGCGCTGCATGGATCGTCTCCGAGGTCGCCGAGACCATCGCGGGGGCCCACGCGGTCGGACAGGCCCACGGCCGCCTGGTGCCGGAGAACGTGCTCATCGACCACAACGGCTCGATCAAGATCATCGGGTTCGCGGTGGACGCCGCCCTGCACGGCCTGCCGGCGGGTCGTCGATCCACCGACACCGTCGACCTTGCCGGCCTCCTCTATGCGTGCCTGGTGGGCAAGTGGCCAGGCGTCTCGACCTCGACCGTCCCTCGTGCACCCCAGGAGGGCGGACAGCCCCTGCGGCCCCGCAAGGTGCGGGCCGGCATCCCCAAGCCACTCGACGTGGTGTGCGACGAGGTGCTGAGCCCCTTCGCGCACACCTCCGGGAACCACACCCGGACCATCGACTCCGCGGCCGCCATCCACGACGCCCTGGTCGAGTTCGTGGGCGATCCCGGCACCCTCGCCGCTGCCGAGAAGGACCACGCACCGACGGTGGCCTGGTCGGCGCCGGCGGTCTTCGGCCCGCAGGCCGAGCCCGAGCAGGTCGATGGAGCCGGCGATGAACCCGGCGATGAACCCGGCGAACCCGGCGAACCCGGGGAACCCACCGACCCCGACCCCGGCCTGGACCCCGGCGCCACGGTGGCCGGCGTGCCGGTTTTCGAGTCCGACTGGCTCACCCCCCGGGCCGACCGCCCGCCGCCGCCTCCCCGGTTCGAGCAGCCACCGGAGCGTCCGCTCTACGCTCCGGACCCGGTACGCCGTCCCCGGGAGCCCGCGGCGGACTCCGCTCCCGTGGAGTTCTGGCCCTGGGACACCGGTCACCCCTCGGGCGCCGGCCCCATGACAGGGACCGGGCCCATCGTCGAGGCGGAGCCCGACGACGACCGGGTCCCCGGGCGTTCCTTCCTGCGGCTGGCTGCCGTCATCGCTGCGGCGGCGCTCATCCTCACCGCGGTCGCCTTCGCGTTCACCCTGAACCGTGACGGCGCCACCGACACCCCCGGCGCGTCGCCCGGCCCGAGCGGCCCGACGAGCAAGGCGGCGACCTCGGGTGAGGCCGTCAAGGTGAGCGGCATCGAGGACTTCGATCCCCAGGGCGCCCCACCCGAGGAGAACCCCGAGCTCGCCGCCGACGCCATCGACGGCGACCCGGGCACCAGCTGGCGCACGTCGTCGTACAAGCAGAACTTCGGACCGAAGGGCCTCAAGGACGGCGTGGGGCTGCTGCTCGACCTCGGATCATCGACCACGGTGTCATCGGTGAACCTCGAGCTCGTCGGCTCCCCCACGGGCGTGTCTGCCTACGTCCTCCCGCGCCGTCCGACCACGGCTCCGACCGGCGACCCGGCGGCGACCGCCGTCAGCGATGCCTCGAAGGTGACGTTGACGATTCCGGCGGACACCTCGGGGCGCTACGTGCTGGTCTGGCTGACCTCGCTGCCGCAGACGGGTGACGGCTTTCGCGGTGAGATCGCCGAGATCGTGGTGCGTTCATGACCGATCGCTCCGACGCCCAGCTGCTCGCGGCCCACGTCGAGGGTGACCCCGAGGCGTTCGGCGAGCTGTTCGGGCGACACCGCGACCGCCTGTGGGCCGTCGCCCTGCGCACCATGGGCAATCCCGACGACGCCGCCGACGGTCTCCAGGACGGGTTGATCGCCGCTTTCCGCCGGGCCGGCACCTTCCGGGGCGAAGCCCAGGTGACGACCTGGTTGCACCGGGTCGTCGTGAACGCCTGCCTCGACCGGTTGCGCGCCTCGAAGGTCCGCGCCGCCGATCGGCTGCCCGACGATCTCGAGGAGTACGCCGGCCGCGGCTCGCTCACCACCGTCGCCCCCGAGGACGCCGACCCGGCCCGGGCTGCGGAGGCCGACGACACCCGACGACAGGTTCTCGCTGCGCTCGACAGTCTGCCGGCCGACCAGCGCGCGGCTCTGGTCCTGGTGGACATGGAGGGCTACCCGGTGGCCGAGGTCGCCGAGATGCTCGACTGCGCGGTCGGCACCGTGAAGAGTCGGTGCTCGCGTGGCCGATCCCGGCTGGCCGTGCTGCTCGGCGTACTCCGTGCACCACAGACCGGTGACGCGGGTCACTGGAACCTGGCCGCTCCTCCCGCCGTCTCACCCACGGATCCGGCCCGTGCGCCACCGCCGCGCTACACCATCTGAGCCGCCCTGCCCGACCCACCTGGCGTGACCGACGAGCCATCCGAGGAGGTGACCGACGTGACCGAGAACGATCCCGCACACCCTGAGGTGTCAGATCCGGAGCTGACCCCAGCCCAGGAGGACGCTGTCCGTCGCCGGCTCGCTGCGGCGCGCCACACCGGGCCGATCCCGACAGAGGTGGCCGCGCGCCTCGACCGGGTGCTCTCGGGCCTGGCCGATGAACAGACCCCCGCGCCGCTCGGCGATCCCGCCGACGAGCTGGCGGCCCGCAGGCGGCGTCGCCAGGTCACCCGGCTGCTGGTCGCTGCGGTGGCGGTGATCGCCGTGGGCTTCGGCTACGGCCAGCTGAGCGGTGGACTGGGCTCCGGTGCCGATGACGCCGCCAGCAGCGCAGGCGGGGCGAGCCGCCAGACCACGGAGCCCGAGGCGACCTCGGCCGGAGGGGACGCGCCGGCCGACAGCGCCGGCTCGCTGGGCCGGCTCGCCATCGTGTCGAGGAAGCAGCTCGTCCAGGACGCCCTCAGCACCCGCGCCCAGGAAAACTCCTACGACACCTCGCAGTCCGTGACGAAGGCGTGCCTGAAGCCCGGCGCGGGCGAGCAGGCCGTGGCGGTCATCTACCAGGGCAAGCTCGCCACCCTGGTCTACCGCCAGCCCGCCGACGGCCTGCAGAAGGTCGATCTCTACCGCTGCGACCCGCGGGGCTTCGAGAAGAGCGTGCGGATCCCGGCACCCTGATCCACAGCTGCTCGGTCCGCGGCGCGAGTGCTCTCGCCCGGCGGAATGCGGGACGCCTACGATCGGTTGAACACGACGTACCCGACCAACGGCCGCCGCCGACGCGGCCCGCAAGGAGCAGTGCTCGCATGTCCGACCTTCGCAACGTCATCATCATCGGTTCCGGCCCCTCCGGTTACACGGCTGCCGTGTACGCCGCCCGGGCCGCGCTGCAGCCGCTGGTCTTCGAGGGTTCGGTGACCGCCGGGGGCGCGCTCATGAACACGACCGAGGTCGAGAACTTCCCCGGTTTCCGAGACGGCATCATGGGTCCGGCGCTGATGGACGAGATGCGCGCCCAGGCCGAGCGGTTCGGGGCCGAGCTGATCTCCGACGACGTCGTCGAGGTCGATCTCACCGGCGACGTCAAGGTCGTCAAGACGGCCACCGACACCTACACCGCCCGTTCGGTGATCCTGTCGATGGGCTCGGGCTACCGCAAGCTCGGTCTGGCCCGTGAGGACGAGCTGTCCGGGCGTGGCGTCTCGTGGTGTGCCACGTGTGACGGCTTCTTCTTCCGTGAGCAGGCGATCGCCGTCGTGGGTGGTGGCGACTCCGCCCTCGAGGAGGCGCTCTTCCTGACCCGCTTCGGCTCCCGGGTGTTCCTGATCCACCGCCGCGACGAGCTGCGTGCCTCCAAGATCATGCAGGAACGGGCGTTCGCGGACCCGAAGCTCGAGATGGTCTGGAACTCCGAGGTCGCCTCCATCGAGGGCGACGACAGGCTCTCCGGCGTGGTCCTGCGCGACACCGTGACCGGAGACCTGCGTCCGCTCGAGGTGACCGGGCTGTTCATCGCCATCGGCCACGACCCACGCTCCGAGCTGCTGCCGGGACAGGTCGAGATGGACGACGACGGCTACGTGGTCGTCGATCATCCCTCGACCGCGACCAACCAGCCGGGCGTCTTCGCCGCCGGCGACCTGGTCGACCACCACTACCGCCAGGCCATCACCGCCGCCGGCACCGGCTGTGCGGCCGCCCTCGACGCCGAGCGCTACATCGCGCACCTCGACCACCTGGCGTCCACCGCCGGTGCGGCCGAGGTGCTGGTCGAGGAAGTCCAGACCGCCGGCGCCTGAGGCCGGGAACAACTGTCCGACCCCAGGTGTTGAATCAGTACCAGACCTCATCTCCTTCGAAAGGGAAACCCGTGGGCAACATTGCAGCCGTGACCGACGCCGACTTCGACTCCGCCGTCCTCAAGTCCGACAAGCCTGTGCTGGTCGACTTCTGGGCCGAGTGGTGTGGTCCGTGCCGCCAGGTCGCGCCGATCCTCGACGAGCTCAACACCGAGCACGGTGACAAGCTGACGTTCGTGAAGATGAACGTGGACGAGAACCCCGTCACCCCGTCGTCCTACCGCGTCACGGGCATCCCGACGATCAACGTCTACCAGGGCGGCGAGGTCGTGAAGTCCATCGTGGGTGCCCGGCCCAAGGCCGCGCTGCTCAACGAGATCGCCGAATTCATCAACTGATTCACTGCGTCCCCCGGGCCGAGGGCCGTGAGGCCTTCGGTGCCGGGTGGACGATCGGGCGTACGACGCCCAGCAGCCTCTCGAGCGCCTGCTCGACCTCGTCGCGCCAGGTGAGCACGCTGCGCAGATCCATCCGCATCCGAGGCCGGGTGGGGTGGGCCCGATGGGTCTTGAAACCCACCCGCAGGCAGAACTCCTGGGAGACCACGCAGTGGCCGGCCCGGCCGTGGGTGTCGGCGAACGTCTCGACCGCGCGGATCCCTCCACGCTTGATCAGGTCACGCGCCATCCCCTGGACGAGCAGCCGGCCGATCCCTGCGTGGCGGTGGGCCGGTGCGACGTAGAGCGTGGTCATCACGACGGCGTCGGCGGTGACGGGAGCGGTCGGGAAGGTGTGGGCCCCCGGCACGTGGACGGCGGGCGCGTAGATCACGTAGCCGACGACCTGGTCGTCGATGAGGGCGACTCGTCCGCACGAGCCCCACTCGCGCAGCACCTCCGAGACCCAGCCCTGCTTCTCCTCCGCCGCGTCCTCGCCCGGCACCCGTTGACGGCGGACAGGATCGAGCTCCCAGAACAGGCACGCCTGACAGGTCCTCGGCAGCTCGGGCAGCCGATCGAGTGTCAGCGGTGCGGTACGACGGGTCATCGGCCCTCCTGAACCGGCCAGATCACGACCCAGGTGCTGCGCCGGGCCGTTCGATGATCCATGCTAGAGGGGCCATGAACGAGATCGCCCGCAACAGCACCCGGCTCGACAACTATGTCGACCGCTACGCAGCCCGCACCCAGGGAATGACGGCCTCGGAGATCCGGGCCCTCTTCTCCGTGGCCTCGAGACCCGAGGTGGTCTCGCTCGCCGGTGGGATGCCCAACATCTCGGGTCTGCCCCTCGACATCGTGGGTGCGGCCATCAGCGACCTGATCGCCCACCACGGGCCGACCGCCCTGCAGTACGGCTCCGGGCAGGGCGACCCCGTGCTGCGCGACCAGATCACCGACGTGATGCGTCTGGAGGGCATCGAGGCCCACCCCGACGACGTGGTCGTCACCGTCGGCTCGCAGCAGGCGGTCGACCTGGTGACCCGGATCTTCTGCGATCCGGGCGACGTGGTGCTCTGCGAGGCCCCCTCGTACGTCGGGGCGCTGGGCGTCTTCCGTGCCTTCCAGTGCGACGTGGTCCACATCGAGATGGACGCCGACGGGCTGGTCCCCGAGGCTCTCCAGCAGGCCATCACCGCGGTCAAGGCAGCCGGCAAGACCATCAAGTTCCTCTACACGATCCCCAACTTCCACAACCCGGCCGGCGTGACCCTCTCGCTCGCGCGACGCCAGCAGGTGCTGCAGATCTGTCGCGACGCCGACATCCTGGTGCTGGAGGACAACCCCTACGGCCTGCTCGGCTTCGATCAGGAGCCGATGCGGGCGATGCGGGCCGACGAGGCGGAGGGCGTGATCTACCTCGGCTCGTTCTCCAAGACCTTCGCGCCGGGCTTCCGGGTGGGCTGGGCCCTCGCGCCGCATGCGGTGCGGGAGAAGCTGGTGCTCGCCCAGGAGTCGGCCACCCTCTGCCCGTCCTCCTTCAGCCAGATGGCGATCTCCGCCTACCTGCGCGAGCACGACTGGCAGGGGCAGATCAAGAACTTCCGCGAGATGTACCGCGAGCGTCGCGACGCCATGGTCGAGGCGCTGGCCACGCACATGCCGGCCGCGTGCAGCTGGAACATCCCGTCGGGCGGGTTCTACGTCTGGCTCACTCTCCCCCCTGGCATCGACGCCAAGGCGATGCTGCCGCGCGCGGTGACCGCCCGGGTGGCCTACGTGCCCGGAACGGCCTTCTTCGCCGACGGCTTCGGCTCGGGCTCGATGCGGCTGTCCTTCTGCTATCCCACCCCCGAGCGGATCCGTGAGGGCGTACGCCGCCTTGCGGGCGTCCTCGAGCAGGAGCTCGAGCTGCGCGAGACGTTCGGGGCACTGGCCAGCGCACCTGACAACTCGCCACGGAGCGGATACGACGGCCCGAGCACGGACATGACCTGATGGCACACCAGGAGGTAGCGATGGGCTCGACCCACGACACAGGCCCGGGCCGGGTGGTGGTCCTGGCCGGCGGCCTCTCGCACGAGCGGGACGTGTCACTGCGATCGGGCCGCCGCGTGGCCGAGGCGATGCGCAACGACGGCATCGAGGTCGAGGAGCGCGACGTGGACTCCGCCCTCCTGCCGTCGCTGGCCGCCGAGCCGCCCACCTGCGTGATCCCGATGCTGCACGGTGAGGCAGGCGAGGACGGCGCCGTACGCGAGGTCCTCGAGCTGCTCGACCTGCCCTACGTCGGTTCGCGTCCGGCCGTGTGCCGAACAGCCTTCGACAAGCCGGTGGCCAAGACGATCATCCGCGCCCGGGGGATCAGCACCCCGGAGTGGTACTGCCTGCCCCACGAGACCTTCCGCGAGCTCGGGGCGGCGGCGGTGATGGACGCGCTGGTCGCCAAGCTCGGGCTGCCACTGATGGTGAAGCCGGCTCGGAGTGGTTCTGCGCTCGGCTGCTCGGTCGTGCGTGAGGCCTCGGAGCTGCCGACGGCGATGATCAACGCGTTCGCCTACGGCGACGTCGCGCTGCTCGAGCAGTTCGTGGCGGGTGACGAGGTGGCCGTCCCCGTGCTGGACCACGGGGCCGGCCCTGAGGCCCTGCCGGCGGTCGGCATCCAGCCGGACGGCGGGGTGTACGACTACACGGCGCGCTACACGGCGGGCTCCACCGAGTTCGTCGTCCCCGCGCGCCTCTCGCCCGAGCTCACCCGTCGATGTGCCGAGGTGGCCGTCGGCGCCCACGAGGCGCTGGGGCTGCGGGACCTGTCCCGTTCCGACCTCATCATCGACGCCCAGGGAGAGGTGTGGTTCCTCGAGGTCAATGTCGCTCCCGGCTTCACGGAGACCTCGACGGTGCCGCTGGCCATCCAGGCAGCCGGTCTCGACCTCGGCAAGGTGATGAGCTCGCTCGTGCAGGCCGCCGTGGACCGATCGGTGGCCCCCCATGCGTGACCTCACCTACCCGCCCATCATCGTGACGGCCAAGACGGCCTTCAAGGCCCTCGGCCAGACCTTCCAGATGACCGGCACGGAGAACGTGCCGACGTCGGGCGGCGTACTCCTCGCCGTGAACCACATCAGCTATGTCGACTTCATCTACGGCGGCCTGGCGGCCAACCCGTCCGGACGACTGGTGCGGTTCATGGCCAAGCGGGAGCTCTTCGACCATCCGCTGGCAGGCCCCTTGATGCGGTCCCTGCACCACATCGAGGTGGACCGCGCAGACGGCATCGCCTCCTACGAGCAGGCCCTGCAGTATCTCCGCGACGGCGAGGCGGTCGGCATCTTCCCGGAGGCCACCATCTCCCGGGCGATGGTGCTCAAGGAGTTCAAGACCGGGGCCGTCCGGATCGCCGCGCAGGCCGGTGTTCCGCTGGTGCCCGTCATCCTGTGGGGCACCCAGCGCATGATCACCAAGGATCACCCGAAGGACTTCTCCCGGGGCAAGACGATCGCGATCACCGTCGGAACGCCACTGCACCCCACCGGCGCCGACCCGGTGGCGGAGACCGCCGAGCTCAAGGCGGCGATGACGGCGCTGCTGGACCGGACGATCACCGCCTATCCCGCCGACGAGCAGCCTCCCGGCTCGTGGTGGCTGCCCCAGGAATACGGCGGCAGTGCGCCCACCCTCGAGGAGGCCTCGGTCCTGGAGGCCAGCGAGAAGCGTCGACGTGCCGAGGCCCGGAGAGCCAAGAAGAAGTAGATCGATAAGTCACTTTGTCGACATATCGATACGTGGTCGGCGTCAGTTCGCTCGGAGGGTCGAGACGTCAGGCCTTCGTCAGATGGGGCGGTCGCTGCGGTTGCGAGGGTCCATGATGTCGACAATGCGCCGAAGGTCGTCCAGCGAGGCGAACTCCACGGTGATCTTGCCCTTGGCGCGGCCGAGGTCCACCTTCACCCTGGTCTCGAGGCGGTCCGAGAGGCGCTCGGCGAGATCGGCCAGACCCGGCGCGGTGGGACGACGCCGCACCTGACGCTCGGCACGACCACCGTGCTCTCCCACGGCCACGATCTCCTCGAGCCCCCGCACGCTGATGCCCTCGGCGACCACCCGCTGGGCCAGCCGGTCCTGGATGTCCCCGTCCGTCACCGCCAGCAGCGACCGAGCATGGCCGGCGGACAGCACTCCTGCGGCCACCCGGCGTTGGACGGCCGGCGACAGCTTGAGCAGGCGCAGGGTGTTGCTGATCTGCGGTCGGGATCGGCCGATGCGCTGGGCGAGGTCCTCGTGCGTGCAGCCGAAGTCCTCGAGGAGCTGGGCGTAGGCCGACGCCTCCTCCAGCGGGTTCAGCTGGGAGCGATGCAGGTTCTCCAGCAGCGCGTCACGGAGCATGTCGTTGTCGCCGGTCTCGCGGACGATCGCCGGGATGACCTCGAGGCCCGCGAGCTGCGAGGCACGCCACCGGCGCTCTCCCATCACGAGCTCGTAGGACTCCTCGCCCATACGCCGCACCACGATCGGCTGGAGCAGACCCACCTCGGTGATGGAGTGCACCAGCTCCGCCATGGCCTCCTCCTCGAAGACCTGGCGTGGTTGGGCGTGGTTGGGCACGATCTGGGTCAGTGGCAGCTCGGCGAAGTAGGCGCCGGCCGGGGCGGCCGGGAGATCCTGGACGGCGACGGCGATGCCGCCGTCCTCCTCGACTCCATTGGGGGCCGGCTGAGGGGCGTCATGAGCCGGCGAGGTGGGGATGAGGGAGCCCGAGGCCCCGACCGAGGCCACGGCGCTGCGGCTGCTTCTGTGTCATCTGTTGGTCCCCTTGGTGGCCATCTCGCGTGCTGCCTCGAGATAGCACAGCGCGCCCGGTGAGCCTGGATCGTAGGTCATCACCGTCTGGCCGTACGACGGCGCCTCGGAGACTCTGACCGAGCGCGGGATGCTGGTTCGCAGGACCTGCTCACCGAAGTGCTCCCGCACCTCCTCGGCCACCCCCGCCGCGAGTCGCGTGCGCCCGTCGTACATGGTGATCAGGATGGTGGACACGACCAGCCGCGGGTTCAGGTGGGCCTTGACCATGTCCACCGTCTCCAGCAGCTGCCCAAGGCCCTCGAGGGCGTAGTACTCGGCCTGGATCGGGATCAGCATCTCCGCCCCCGCCACCAGAGCATTGAGGGTCAACAGGCCGAGCGATGGTGGACAGTCCACGAACACGTAGTCGAGCCGGTCGTCGTCCGCCTCTGCCGAGGAGATCTGCGGGTGCGCCTGCAGGGCGCGATAGAGCCGGTTCTCCCGCGCCACGAGGCTGACCAGCTCGATCTCTGCCCCGGCCAGGTCGATGGTGGCGGGCACGACGAACAGCCCGGGGATCTCCTCGGACTCCTGCATCACGTCGGCGAGCGGCACCCCTTCGACCAGCATGTCGTACGTCGAGGGGACCCCCCGGTGGTGCGGGATCGACAAGGCCGTGGAGGCGTTGCCCTGGGGATCGAGATCGATGACCAGGACACGCTGACCGAGCTGGGCGAGCGCGGCCGCGATGTTCACCGTGGAGGTGGTCTTGCCGACCCCGCCCTTCTGGTTGGCGACGACCAGCACGCGGGTGCCGGCAGGGCGGGGAACCGGAGGGCGTCCCGTGCGAGCCAGCACGCTGCTCTCGGCTGCTCGAGCCAGCGGCGTCGTGTCGTCATGGAGCTGAGTCGGCTCAGCCCCGAGCTGGCCGGCCATCTGGGCCGCCGTACGAACGGTGAAGGGCGACGCGGGCGCTGTTTCACGTGAAACATCCGCGTCGAAATCACTGGAGAACGGCGACGAGTCCGTCGACACCATCGAGGGCCCTCCCTGTGGATAAACTCGGCCGTTCTGTGGATAGTCACGCTCAGCCGGAGGTGTTCGACCGGTGGAAAACTCTTCGCTCGCCTCAGACACGCGTCACTTCTTCCGGCTTGGCGGCTTGGTGGTGCGCGCCCGAGATGGCACTCCTGACACCGACCCCGCGGATCTGTCCGAACCTACCCGCCCGGGACGTGCCCAGGCCACCCGAACAGCAAATGTCTGGTGCACCGGCTCCCCGGCGACAAGCTCGACCACCTCTGGCTCTGTGCAGCCCAGGCGTCTCCAGACTGCCTCGTGGGTGCGCACCTCCTCAGCCGCGGAAGCGCCCTTCATGGCCAGGAGCACACCGTTCGGCTCCACCAGCGGCATGGACCACGCCAGCAGCCGATCGAGCGGCGCCACCGCACGCGACGTCACCACTGCGAACACGCGCTGGCCATGGAGCGCATCCGCGCGAGCCCGGAGCACCTCGACATTGCCGAGTCCCAGACTCCTCGACGACCTCGTCCAGGAAGGTGGTGCGGCGCAGGAGAGGCTCCACCAAAGTGAGGCGTCAGGTCAGGACGTGCGATCCCGAGGACGAGACCCGGTAGGCCGGCGCCGCTGCCCACGTCACACACCGAGGCACCCTCCGGAATCAGGGCCCCCAGGGCCGCCGAATTCAGGAGGTGTCGCTCCCACAGGCGCGGCACCTCCCGCGGCCCGATCAGTCCACGCACGATCCCCTCGGTGGCGAGGAGCTCTGCATAGCGGAGGGCCACGTCGTAGCGGGCAGAGAAAACCCGCTGCGCCGAGGCGGGCGCAGCGGGTGTTTCACGTGAAACATTCATCGCGTCAAGCCGGCTGCACCACGACGAACCGGCGAGGCTCAGTGCCCTGCGACTCCGATACGAGACCGGCAGCCGCAACCACGTCGTGCACCACCTTGCGCTCGAACGGGGACATCGGCTCCAACGAAGCCGGCTCGCCAGTCTCCTTCACCCGAGCGACCAGCTCAGCGGCGGTCTTCTCCAGGCTGGCTCGCTTGTCGGCGCGGTAGCCGCCGATGTCGAGCATCAGGCGGGAGCGCTCGCCGGTCTCGCGGTAGACCGCCAGGCGGGTCAGCTCCTGAAGCGCGTCGAGAACCTCACCGCGGCCACCGACCAGCTGCGACAGATCAGCGCCGACGATGGACACCGCGGCACGGTCACCCTCGACATCCATGTCCAGATCACCGTCGAGATCGGCGATGTCCAGCAGCTCCTCGAGATAGTCGGCGGCGATATCGCCCTCGTTCTCCAGCCGCTCCACGCGAGAGGGCGCGAGGCCTCGGCTCGACGACGGTCCTCCTCGACCGACTGCTCGACCGGCTCCTCAGCCTCGTCGACGACGGGCTGATCGGTCACGTCGTCGCTCACGTCTTCACTCATGATGGGTTCTCTCCTGACGATGCGGATGGTGGCGAGGGGCGCTTCTTCGGCGCCTTGCCGGGGGGTTGTTGCTTGCCGCGCTGACTTCGCGGCTGACGCTTGGGCTGCTGACGAACCGGAGCCGGAGGCGGGGGAGCCGGCTCCTCCTCGACCTTCTCCAGCAGGACGGGCGATCGGCCGTGCTTGGCCGCCTTGGCAGCGTCGCGGTCCAGCTTGGCCTGCTCGGCGGGCGTGCCCGGGGCTGGGTTGTTGCGGATCACATAGAACTGCTGGGTCATCGTCCACAGGTTCGACGTCGTCCAGTAGAGCAGGACGCCGACGGGGAACGCGATGCCGCCGATGGCGAACACCAGGGGGAGCACGTAGAGCAACATCTTCTGCTGCTGGGCATAGGGACCGCTCATCGCATCGGCGGGCATGTTCTTGCTCATCAGCTGACGCTGGGTGAGGAAGGTGGTCGCCGTCATCGCCACGACGAGGATGCCGGCCATGATCTGCACCCCGACGTGGTCGGCGCTGGTGAAGCTCTGCGAGATCCGGACGCCGAAGAGCTCGGCGCTCGCGAACTGCGATGCCAGACTCCGAGTTCAGGAAGCTGTGCGCGGTCTCGTTCTTGGCGGCCTGATCGATCAGTCGGAACAGAGCGAAGAAGATCGGCATCTGCAGGATGAGGGGGAGACAGGAGGCGAACGGGTTGGTCCCCGTCTCCTTGTAGAGCGCCATCGTCTCCGCGGCGAGCTTCTCGCGGTCGTGACCGTACTTCTTCTGCAGCTCCTTGACGCGTGGCTGCAGCAGCTGCATGTTGCGGCTCGACTTGATCTGCTTGACGAACAGCGGGATCAGGGCCGCCCGGATGACCAGCGTGAGGCCCACGATCGACAGCGCCCACGCCGCACCCGACTCTGCCGGGAAGATCAGGCTCCACACCCAGTGCCAGCCGACCAGCACGGCACTCGTGACGAAGTAGAGCGGGGTCATGATCGCCCCGCCGATGGTTCCGAAGATCGACACTCAGGCTCCTTGAGTCTGGGAGTTGGCCCGCTTCTCACGGGGTGGAACGGGGTCGTAGCCGCCGGCTGCCCACGGGTGACAGCGTCCGACGCGCTTGATGGCCATCCAGCTGCCTCGCAGGCTGTCGTGCTCGGTGACCGCTTCCAGGGCGTACGCCGAGCAGGACGGGTGATAGCGGCACACCTGGCCGTAGAGCGGACTGATCAGAAGCCGGTAGAGCCTGAGGAAGCCGATGAGGAGATATTTCACGCCACCACCCGCTTCAGGCAACGATCGAGATCGACTGCGAGTTCCTCCGAGGAGGCCGACCGGGCAGCGGGCAGGGCGCGCACCACGAGCACGCAAGAACCCGGGAGCGACGAAAGTCGATCCCGGGTCAGGTGACGAAGTCTGCGCTTCACACGATTGCGGCTGACAGCGTTGCCGACTGCCCTGCTCACCACGAACCCCACGCGACGGCCGACCTGCTCCTCACGGAGCAGGTGGACGACCAGCGTGCGAGACCCAGCACGGGATCCCGACCTGATCGTCCGGCGGAAGCTCTCGCTCGAGGTGAGACGTTGCTCCTTCGCCAGCACGGTGTTCGGCGGTGGGCCGGGTCAGACCGACAGGCTGGTGCGACCCTTGCGACGACGCGCAGACAGAATGCTGCGGCCGGCACGGGTGCGCATCCGCAGGCGGAAACCGTGCACCTTGTGGCGTCGACGGTTGTTCGGCTGGTACGTACGCTTGCTCACGGCTGGTTCTCCGATGCCAGGTCATTTTCTTCGGACGTGTCCACACCTTGTGAAGTGGGCAGTGTGGCCTTTCGGCTGGCACCGCCCACCCACAGGAACCCACGGGCGTGGGCTGTTGTGGACATGCGGCACCGGTCGACACACGGTGACCGCACAACGGTACGCGTCAGCCGGAGACAGGGTCAAACTCGCGAAGGCGCTGCCTGTGGATGACGGGTTGTCGGCAGGGCCGTCGGCTTGTTAGGTTCAGCCTCCCGAGGGTGGTCGGAACCAGCCCGCGACGATGGTGACTCACGTGTGTGTCCCAGGTCATAGGGACGACAACCAAGGCTCTGACCTGCGGAAACTTCGTTCGGAGTGGCCCTGGGGGTCGCGGGAGAGCTGGCCAGCATCGCCGACTCGACCACGTTGCACAGATTGTGGACAAGGTTGTGGAAAAAATCTCGGACGGCGCCGCTCGTTGCGCGCCAGGGGTCTATCACTGAGTGACAGTGCAGAAGTGGAGCAAGAGTGGAGCACGGGGCAGACGATCCGCACGAGGGATCCCACGACACGGAGGCCGATCCCGATCTGAACACCGTGTGGCGCACGCTCGTCGACGACCTCCAGCCCAGCCTGCGTGCCTGGCTCAGCGCGAGCGAGCCGGTGACCCTGCACGAGCACACCGCGATCATCGCGGTGCCCAACGACTTCACCCGCACCCAGCTCGAGGGGCGGCTGCGCACCCGTCTGGAGGACTCGCTGACCGAGGCGTTCGGCCACCAGATCCGGATCGCGGTCACCGTCAACCCCATGCTCGACGACGGCAGCGCGGTCGACCGGCCCACCCCCGAAGCCGGGCCTGCAGAACCGATAAGTCATCAAGTCGACTTGTCGACAATCGAGCAGCCGCAGTCCACCCCCCAGAAGTCCGGGGTCATGGAGACCAGGCTCAACCCCAAGTACACCTTCGAGACGTTCGTCATCGGTCCGTCCAACCGGTTCCCCCACGCTGCTGCCATCGCGGTGGCCGAAGCGCCGGGCAAGGCCTACAACCCGCTGCTGGTCTACGGCGACTCAGGCCTGGGCAAGACCCACCTGCTGCATGCCATCGGCCACTACGTGCGCAGTCTCTACAGCGGCGCCAAGGTCCGCTACGTGTCCAGTGAGGAGTTCACCAACGAGTTCATCAACTCCATCCGCGACGACCGGCAGGACCGCTTCAAGCGGCAATACCGTGACGTGGACGTCCTCCTCATCGACGACATCCAGTTCCTGGAGGGCAAGACCCAGACCCAGGAGGAGTTCTTCCACACCTTCAACACGCTCCACAACGCGAACAAGCAGATCGTGCTCACCTCCGACCGGGCGCCCAAACGGCTCGAGGCGCTGGAGGACCGGCTGCGCAACCGCTTCGAGTGGGGACTGATCACCGACGTACAACCGCCCGACCTCGAGACCAGGATCGCCATCCTGCGCAAGAAGGCGGCCATGGACCGGCTGACCGCCCCGCCCGACGTCCTCGAGTTCATCGCCTCCAAGATCCAGACCAACATCCGCGAGCTCGAGGGTGCCCTGATCCGGGTGACGGCCTTCGCCAACCTCAACCGCCAGGAGGTCGACCTGACCCTGGCCGAGATCGTCCTGCGCGACCTGATCCCCGAGGGTGCCGAGCCGGAGATCACCGCTGCGGTGATCATCGCGCAGACCGCGGCCTACTTCGGCATCTCCATCGAGGACCTGTGCGGCCCGAGTCGCGGCCGCCACCTGGTGCAGGCCCGCCAGATCGCGATGTACCTCTGCCGAGAGCTCACCGACCTCTCCCTGCCGAAGATCGGTGCCCAGTTCGGAAATCGGGACCACACCACCGTGATGTACGCCGACCGGAAGATCAACCAGCTGCTCGCCGAGCGGCGCTCGGTCTTCAACCAGGTCAGCGAGCTCACCAACCGGGTCAAGCAAGCTCGTGGCTGAGAAGGAAACCGCTGTGCCGAACTACAACGCTGTGAGATGTGCAGGAGCATGTGGTTCCGGGCGACGTTTCGGTGCACAGGCTGTGCACTCGGTGCACGAAACCCGGTCGCGCCGATCCCCACTCCCCAGCAAGCACCAGGTTGTCCCCGTTTCATCCACATGGCCTGTGGACAGATAGTTCCCACCTGACCTGCGGCAATAGGGTCTATCCACAGATTCCACCGACCCTATGACGACTACTGGACCATCTACGGAGAACACCATCGTGCAAAGACGACCGCCCGCTCCCCTGGGGAGAACTCCCGCTCGGTGCTGCCGCATGGCAGGATTCACAGTCCAAGACGTGTCATCGCTCCACCGAAAGGCAAACGAGTCGTGAAGTTCCGCGTCGAGCGCGACGTGCTCGCAGATGCAGTCGCCTGGGCGGCCCGCAGTCTGCCGGTCCGACCAAGCGTCCCCGTCCTGGCCGGCCTGCTCATCGAGGCAGGCACCACCGAGTCCGGCGACGGACTGCAGCTGTCGACGTTCGACTACGAGACGTCGGCACGCGCCACGCTCTCCGCCGACGTGTCCGCGGAAGGCAAGGCGCTGGTCAGCGGCCGCCTGCTGGCCGACATCTGCCGGAGCCTGCCCAACAAGCCGGTCGAGATGGTGCTCGAAGGCACCAAGGTCTCGCTCACCTGCGGGTCCGCACGCTTCAGCCTGCAGACGCTGCCCGTCGACGAATACCCCACCCTGCCCGCGATGCCGAGCGCCAGCGGCACCGTCGACAGTGACGTCTTCTCCCACGCGGTGGCTCAGGCGGTGACCGCCGCAGGACGTGACGACATGCTTCCCGTCCTCACCGGGGTCCGGATCGAGATCGACGGCTCCACCATCTCGTTGCTGGCCACCGACCGCTTCCGGCTCTCACAGCGCGAGCTCTCCTGGCAGCCCAACTCGCCCGACGAGTCACTCGCGGCCCTGGTGCCCGCCAAGGTGCTGGCCGACACGGCCAAGTCGCTCACCGCTGGCAGCCAGGTCACCATCGCCCTCGCGGCCAGTGGTTCCGGCGAGGGCATCATCGGTTTCGAGGGAGCGGCGCCCGGTGGCATCCGCCGTACGACGACCCGGCTGCTGGACGGCGAGTTCCCCAAGGTGCGCAGCCTGTTCCCCAACGAGCACCAGACCACCGCTCGCGTCGACAAGGTCTCCTTGATCGAGTCGGTGAAGCGGGTCGCGCTGGTGGCTGAGCGCAACACCGCCGTGCAGCTGGCCTTCAGCGACGGTGTCCTCACGCTCGATGCGGGCTCCGGGGAGGAGGCGCAGGCCTCGGAGTCGATCGAGGCCAGCATCGACGGGGAGGACATCACCACGGGGTTCAACCCCCAGTTCCTGCTGGACGGCCTCACCGCCATCGAGCAGTCGGTCGTCGAGCTCGCGTTCACCCAGGCCTCCAAGCCGGTGGTGATGAGCGGCTCGAGTGAGGGTGACACCGACGGTGACGGTTTCCGTTACCTCCTGATGCCGCGCCGCCTGCTTTCCTGACCCATCCCCACCACGAAAGGGTTTCGCACATGGACATCGGACTCATCGGCCTGGGCAAGATGGGCGGAAACATGCGAACCCGTCTTCGCAACGGTGGGGTGACCGTGGTCGGCTACGACCGCAACCCCGAGATCAGTGACGTGGACAGCCTCGAGGCCCTGGTCGAGGCGTTGCCGAGCCCGAAGGTCGTCTGGGTCATGGTCCCGGCGGGAGAGCCGACCCACCAGACCGTCGCCAGCCTGGGTGAGCTGCTCGGTGAGGGCGACCTCGTCATCGACGGCGGCAACTCACGGTGGACCGACGACCAGGCCAACGCCGCCATGCTCGCCGAGAAGGGCATCGGCTTCGTCGACTGCGGCGTCTCCGGTGGTGTCTGGGGTCTGCAGAACGGCTACGCACTGATGTACGGCGGAGCCGACGAGGACGTCGCGAAGGCACAGCCGGCGTTCGACGCGCTCCGACCCGAGGGCGACTTCGGCTGCGTGCACGCCGGCAAGGCTCCCGGGGCCGGCCACTTCTCGAAGATGGTCCACAACGGCATCGAATACGCCATCATGCAGAGCTACGCCGAGGGCTGGGAGCTGCTGGAGAAGGTCGACCTGGTCGACAACGTGACCGACGTCTTCCGCTCCTGGCGAGAGGGCACCGTCATCCGGTCGTGGCTGCTCGACCTTCTGGTCGCGGCGCTCGACGAGGACCCCGGTCTGTCGAAGATCCAGGGCTACGCCGAGGACTCCGGCGAGGGCCGGTGGACCGTCGAGGCAGCGATCGACAACGCGGTCGCCGTGCCGGCGATCGCGGCTTCCCTGTTCGCGCGCTTCGTCTCGCGACAGGACGACAGTCCGGCCATGAAGGCGATCGCCGCCATGCGCAACCAGTTCGGCGGCCACGCCGTGCACGCCGGCCCGCCGGCCGGCGGCGACGCCGCGCAAGCCTGAGACAGAGGTGCATGTCGCTCATCTGACCCTGCACAACTTCCGGTCCTATGCCGACATCGACGTGCCGCTGGAGCCAGGGGTCTGTGCGTTCGTGGGACGCAACGGGCAGGGCAAGACGAATCTCGTCGAGGCGATCGACTACCTCTCCCGGCTGCAGTCGCACCGGGTCGCCACCGATGCCCCGCTGGTGAAGGCGGGAGCGGATCAGGGCGTCATCCGGGCTGCGGTCGTGCGGGATGGCCGGACCGCCGTACTCGAGGTCGAGCTGAACCCGGGCCGTGCGAACCGGGCGCGGGTCAACAAGTCGCCGTTGCCGCGCTCGCGGGAGCTGATCGGCCTGATCCGCACGGTCGTGTTCTCCCCCGACGACCTCGCTCTGGTCAAGGGTGACCCGTCGGACCGGCGCAGGTTCCTCGACGACCTCCTCGTGCTGCGCACCCCACGCCTGGCCGGGGTCCGGGCTGACTACGAGCGGGTCCTGAGGCAGCGCAACTCGCTGCTCAAGACGGCAGGCGCCGCGCGTCGCGGGTCGAGCTCGCAGGAGGGGGCGCTCTCGACGCTGGAGGTCTGGGACGACCACCTGGCGCGGACCGGCGCGGAGATCCTGTTCGAACGACTCAAGCTGGTCGCAGACCTCCGCCCCCATGTCGGGACGGCCTACGCCACCGTCGCCCGGGGCGCTTCTCGTGAGGACGCGGCGATCGACTACAGGCCGTCCTTCGAGCTGCCCCTTCCGGTGTCCGACCCGGCCGCGCCGCCTGGTCGCGCGGCGTTGACCACCGCGCTGCTGGCCGAGGTCGCACGTCGGCGCAACGACGAGCTGGATCGCGGCATCTCGCTGGTCGGCCCCCATCGCGACGAGCTGCTGCTGACGCTGGGCACGGGACCGGCCGACGACGGGCTGCGGCTCCCGGTGAAGGGCTACGCGTCCCATGGTGAGTCCTGGTCGTTCGCGCTCGCGCTGAAGCTGGCGTCGTACGACCTCTTGCGCAGCGAGGGCGATGACCCGATCCTGATCCTGGACGACGTGTTCGCCGAGCTGGACACCCAGCGGCGCAGCCAGCTCGCCGAGCTGGTCGCCGGCGCAGAGCAGGTGCTGGTCACCGCGGCAGTGGAGGCCGACGTCCCCGAGGCCCTGGCCGGGGTCCGATACACCGTGGCGAACGGGGAGGTGACGCGTGCCGGATGAGGAGAACGACGACGCCGGCCTCGACCTCGCGCGGCTGATCGCCAAGTCGCTCTCCGGGGCGGCGCGCAGCCGGCCGAGCCGGAAGCCGGCCGGCCCCGCGCGTCGGCGTCGCTTCACGCAGTCCACCGGGGCGCACGCCGACGACCGCGACCCGCAGCGTCTCGACAACACCGTGGGGCGGCTGGTGAGCGACCTCGGCTGGGAGACCGACCTGCGGGTCCACGGGGTCTTCGGGCGGTGGCGCGAGATCGTGGGCGACGCGATCGCCGAGCACTGCACCCCCGAGTCCTTCGCGGAGGGACGGTTGGTGGTGGGCACCGACTCGACCGCCTGGGCCACCGAGCTGACCCTGCTCGCGGCCAACGTCGTACGCCGCCTCAACGACGAGCTCGGTGACGGCACGGTGACCTTCCTCGACGTCCACGGCCCCAGTCAGAAGTCCTGGAAGAAGGGCCGGCTGAGCGTGCCGGGGCGGGGTCCGCGCGACACCTACGGCTGAGGACGCCCACGACGCCCGATATGGCGATCTGCGGGCCGCTCGGACGTATAGGGACTCAGCCGACCCCCTCCACGGCGGCGGAATCCGCCTTCAGAGGGCTCAGAACGGCATGTTTGTCCACAGATCCACCCCCCGAACAGGGGTGGGTGCATGGAATCCCGGCCTCAGACGGCTATTATGGCTGTTGGGCCGCTGGCTGTTCTCGCCGCGGCCTCCTTCATGCAGCAAGCACGAACAGAAGAGGTACGCGTGTCTGAGGAAGTCGGCTCCACTGCTCCCGCGGAAGGCACGGCGTACGACGCCTCCGCCATCCAGGTCCTCGAGGGTCTCGAAGCGGTGCGCAAGCGCCCTGGCATGTACATCGGCTCCACGGGTGAGCGCGGCCTGCACCACCTCGTCTGGGAGATCGTCGACAACTCGGTCGACGAGGCCCTGGCGGGGTTCTGCGACCGGATCCTGGTGACCCTGCAGGCAGACGGGGCGATCCGGGTCGAGGACAACGGGCGCGGCATCCCGACCGACACGGCTCCGGGCCAGGACATGCCGGCGGTCACGATGGCGCTGACGTTGCTGCACGCGGGAGGGAAGTTCGGCGGTGGCGGCTACAAGGTCTCCGGCGGACTGCACGGCGTCGGCGTGTCCGTGGTCAACGCGCTGTCTTCGCACCTGATCGTCGAGGTCCGCAACCGCGGCCACCTGTGGCGCCAGACCTTCAGCCTGGGCGTCCCGGACGGCGAGCTCGAGCAGGTCCGCCCCATGGAGCCGGGGGAGTCGACCGGCACCGCGGTGACCTACTGGGCCAGCCCGGACATCTTCGAGACCACGACCTACTCGCTCGAGACCATCACGCACCGGTTCCGCGAGATGGCCTTCCTCAACAAGGGCCTGGAGATCGTCGTCAACGACGAGCGTCCCGCGGCCGAGGAGGTCCTCGACGCGGTGAGCGACGACACGGTGGCCGCCGACATCGACCAGGCCGGCACCGACGCGATGCGCAAGGGCGAGGGCGGCGGACTCACCCAGGTCTTCAAGTACGACCGCGGCCTCGTCGACTACGTCGAGCACCTCAACCGGCGCAAGCAGCATGCCAACCCCACGGTGATCTCGTTCGAGGCCGACTCCGGTGACGTCAAGGGCATCGACACCTCCGACAACCCGATGTCGCTCGAGATGGCGATGCAGTGGAACACCTCCTACTCGGAGTCGGTGCACACCTTCGCGAACACCATCAACACCCATGAGGGCGGGACCCATGAGGAGGGATTCCGAGCGGCGCTCACCACGTTGGTCAACCATTGGGGAGAGCAGTGGAACCTGATCAAGAAGAAGGAGGACCGCGTCTCGGGTGACGATGTCCGCGAGGGTCTCACCGCCATCATCTCGATCAAGATGGCCGAGCCGCAGTTCGAGGGCCAGACCAAGACCAAGCTCGGCAACACCGAGGCCAAGGGCTTCGTGCAGCGCGTCGTCAACGACGGGCTGGGTGCCTGGCTGGAGCAGAACCCCTCCGAGGGCAAGGACATCGTGCGCAAGGCACAGGCCGCCGCGTCGGCCCGGATCGCGGCCCGCAAGGCCCGTGACCTGGCTCGTGGCCGCAAGGGCCTGTTGGGTGGCGGTGGCCTGCCGGGCAAGCTGTCCGACTGCCAGTCGACCAACCCCGAGGAGTGCGAGGTCTTCATCGTCGAGGGCGACTCGGCCGGTGGTTCGGCTCGTCAGGGTCGTGACCCCCGGATCCAGGCGATCCTGCCGATCCGCGGCAAGATCCTCAACGTCGAGAAGGCCCGGCTCGACAAGGTGCTCGCCAACACCGAGGTGCAGGCGATCATCTCCGCGCTGGGCACCGGCGTACACGAGGAGTTCAACCTCGAGAAGCTGCGCTACCACAAGGTCGTGATGATGGCCGACGCCGACGTCGACGGTCACCACATCAACACCCTCCTGCTGACCCTGCTCTTCCGCTTCATGCGCCCGCTGATCGAGCACGGCTACGTCTACATGGCGCAGCCCCCGCTCTACCGGCTGCGGTGGAACAAGCCGGCCGAGCACGAGTTCGTCTACTCCGACTCCGAGCGTGACGCGTTGATGACCGACGGCCTCGCGTCGGGCAAGAAGCTGCCCAAGGAGAACCCGGTCCAGCGCTACAAGGGTCTCGGTGAGATGAACGCCGACGAGCTGTGGGAGACCACGATGAACCCCGACCAGCGGCTGATGCTGCAGGTCACCCTCGACGATGCGGCCCAGGCCGACGAGATCTTCTCCACGCTCATGGGCGAGGACGTCGAGATGCGCCGCTCGTTCATCCAACGCAACGCGAAAGACGTTCGATTCCTCGATATCTAGGTCTCTTCGCTTTTTCCTAGACATCGATAGAACTCTCCAGAAAGACTGACCGTGACTGAGAACAGCACCGAAAACTCGGCCGGGGACCCGACCGGCCCCGGCGGACGCATCGAGCCGATCGAGCTGCAGACGACCATGCAGCGCGCCTACATCGACTACGCGATGGCGGTCATCGTGGGTCGGGCACTGCCCGACGTACGCGACGGTCTGAAGCCGGTGCACCGCCGCGTGCTCTATGCGATGTACGACGGCGGCTACCGCCCCGACCGCGGCTACTCGAAGTGCTCGCGCGTGGTCGGTGACGTGATGGGTCAGTACCACCCCCACGGCGACTCGGCGATCTACGACACCTTGGTCCGGCTCGCGCAGCCGTGGGTGATGCGGGCGCCGCTGATCCACGGTCAGGGCAACTTCGGTTCGCCGGGCAACGACTCCGCGGCCGCGATGCGATACACCGAGTGCCGGATGGCTCCGCTCGCGCTGGAGATGGTGCGCGACATCGGCGAGGACACCGTCGACTTCCAGCCCAACTACGACGGTCGCTCCCAGGAGCCGACCGTCCTCCCGGCGCGCTACCCCAACCTCCTGGTCAACGGCTCCGCCGGGATCGCGGTCGGGATGGCCACCAACATCCCGCCCCACAACCTGCGCGAGGTCGCCGAGGGTGCGCAGTGGGCCCTCGAGCACCCCGATGCCACCCGCGAGGAGCTCCAGGACGCCCTGGTGGAGCGCATCAAGGGCCCCGACTTCCCCAACGGGGCGTTGATCGTCGGGCGAGACGGCATCGAGCAGGCCTACCGCACGGGTCGCGGCTCGGTCACCCAGCGGGCGGTGATCGAGATCGACGAGGACAACAAGGGCCGCACCTGCCTGGTCATCTCCGAGCTGCCCTACATGGTCAACCCGGACAACCTCGCGTTGAAGATCGCCGAGCTCGCCGACTCCGGCAAGGTGCAGGGCATCTCCGACGTACGCGACGACTCGTCGGGCCGCACCGGCCAGCGCCTGGTCGTGGTCCTCAAGCGCGACGCGGTCGCCCGCGTCGTGCTCAACAACCTGCTCAAGCACACCGAGCTGCAGACCAACTTCAGTGCCAACATGCTGGCCCTCGTCGACGGGGTGCCGCGCACCCTCACCGTCGACCAGTTCGTCAGCAACTGGGTGACCCACCAGATCGAGGTCATCCAGCGCCGCACCCGCTACCGCCTCCTCGACGCCGAGCGTCGTGCCCACCTGCTGCGCGGGCTGGTCAAGGCGCTCGACGCTCTTGACGAGGTCATCGCGCTGATCCGCCGCTCACCTGCGGTCGACGACGCCCGCCAGGGTCTGATCGCGATGCTCGACATCGACGAGATCCAGGCCAACGCGATCCTCGAGATGCAGCTGCGCAAGCTGGCCGCCCTCGAGCGCCAGAAGACGATCGACGACCTGGCCGCCATCGAGCTGGAGATCCAGGATCTGCAGGACATCCTGGCCAACGAGGCGCGGCAGCGCTCCATCATCGGCGAGGAGCTCGCCGAGATCGTCGCGAAGTACGGCAACGACCGGCGCACCCAGATCATCGCGGCCGACGGTGACCTCTCCATGGAGGACCTCATCCCCGACGAGGACCTGGTGGTCTCGATCACCCGCGGTGGCTATGCCAAGCGCACCCGGTCCGACCAATACCGCACCCAGCGGCGTGGCGGGAAGGGGGTGCGCGGTGCCTCACTGCGAGGCGACGACGTCGTGCAGCACTTCATCGCGACGTCGAACCACCACTGGCTTCTGTTCTTCACCACGGCCGGCCGGGTCTACCGCACGAAGGCCTACAACCTGCCCGAGGCGTCGCGTGATGCCCGCGGCGGGCACGTCGCCGGACTGCTGTCCTTCCAGCCCGACGAGTCGATCGCCCAGGTGCTGGCGATCCGCGACTACGACCAGGCGCCCTACCTCGTGCTGGCCACCCGCAACGGCCTGGTGAAGAAGACCCGCCTGGCCGACTACAACAGCCCCCGTCAGGCCGGCGTGATCGCGATCAACTTCCGCGAGGACGACGACGAGCTGATCGGTGCCGAGCTCGTCACCTCCGACGACGACATCCTGCTGGTGTCTCGCAAGGGACAGGCGATCCGGTTCACCGCTGACGATTCCCAGCTGCGTCCGATGGGGCGGGCGACCTCGGGCGTCTCGGGGATGAAGTTCCGCAGCACCGACTCGATGCTGTCGATGTCGGTGATCCGCGCCGCCCAGGTCGCGGCCGAGGAGTCTGCTGAGGACACCGGGGCCGACGTGTCCGTGCAGTACGTCTTCACGATGACCGACGGCGGGTTCGCGAAGCGTACGCCGATCAACGACTACCGCGCCCAGTCGCGCGGCGGGCTCGGAGTCAAGGCGATGTCGTTGACCAACGAGGACCGTGGGGGCCTGGTGGGTGCCTTCATCGTCGAGGAGGGCGACGAGATCCTGTCGATCACCCAGTCCGGGCAGGTCGTCCGCAGCCCGATCAACGACCAGTTCCGCTCGACCGGTCGGTCGACGATGGGGGTCAAGTTCGTGACTCCCAAGTCGGGTGACGCGGTGGCGGTGGTGGCCCGGTCGGTGGAGTCGAAGGTCGACGAGGAGACGGCCGCTGAGGAGGTCGTCGAGGTCGAGGAGTCGGCAGATCAGGCATCGAGTGCAACAATCGAGGCTGGACCCGACTCCGATACCGGGGAGAGTGAAGCCTGATGACCGACACCCGCACCCAACGCGTCGACTCTGACGCGGGCGTTGAGGAGACGGCAGAGCGCGCAGACTGGCGCACCCGACTTCAGGGTGCGTTGACCTCGGGAGGTGGTTCGGCCACCGAGGCGGCGCCGTCCGGACCCCGTCCGGAGGCTTCCTCGACGCCCTCGCCGGCGGCGAACGGTGCTTCGTCGTCGAGCCAGGCTCCCAAGCAGCCGCGCAAGGCTCGGTTGCGGTTGAGCCGGGTGGATCCCTGGTCGGTCATGAAGACGGCGTTCCTGCTGTCCATCGCCTTGGCGATCGTGACGGTCGTGTCCGTGCTCATCGTCTGGTCGGTGCTCGGCACGGCCGGGGTGTGGGACTCCATCAACTCGTCGGTCCAGAACGTGATCGGGGGCGCCGATTCGGCGAACTTCGACGTGGAGAACTACGTCGGCATGTCCCGTGTGCTGGGCTTCACCATGCTGGTGGCGGTCATCGACGTGGTGCTGGTCACCGCGATCGCCACCCTGGGTGCGTTCCTCTACAACATGTCGGCGGCACTGCTCGGCGGCATCGAGCTCACGCTCTCGGAGGACGGCCACTGATCGGTGGTGCCCCGTTTTGTCGGGCCTGCGTGCGGTGGGGTAATCTTCCCCGGCGGTTCATCCGCGCCCAGTAGCAGCACGCAGTCCCACCCCGGGCCTATAGCTCAGACGGTTAGAGCGCTTCCCTGATAAGGAAGAGGTCACAGGTTCAAGTCCTGTTAGGCCCACCCTCGGTTTCTCCGGCTCCACCCCGTCGCACCTCCAGACTCGGAAGGGTCACCACATGAAGAAGATCCTGCTGGTCCTGCTGGCCGCCGTCGGTGCGGTGCTGGTGAAGAAGAAGATGGACGACGCCAACGCCGACAAGGCCCTGTGGGCCGAGGCCACCGACACCGTCGACAAGTCCTGATCCTTCCACCCAGGGGCCTTGGCGCAATTGGTAGCGCACCTGCTTTGCAAGCAGGGGGTTAGGGGTTCGAGTCCCCTAGGCTCCACCACGAGAAACCGCAGGTCAGCCTGCGGTTTCTTTCCATTTCCGACCTATCCCCCTGCGAACACCTGATCCACTGCGGGGAGTGGTTGGGGGAAGGGAGCAGCCCTGCACGCGGTACGCGTGAGAGCTTTGTCCAATGATGGAACAGCCGCTTGTCGTGCCGGGGCTCTACGAGCAGCTCGTGACCACAGGGATGCAGGCCGCGCTCGACGCTGAGTCCCGGCTCCGGGTCGAGATCGGCAAGGTCGACCCGGCTGACCAACCACACGTGCTCGCTCGGCACATCTACGAGCTCACGCGCCGTGCGCTGGAAGGCCGAATTGATCCGGATGCTCGCCTCCAGCTTCTCAACGATCTCGTCGTCCTGCTCGAGGTCCCGACTGCGCGAGTCGACGCTCCCGCCCGAGAGTTGCGTCGCCTTGCAGTGCAGCCTGGCCCCGGTGCGCTCGATATCGAATCGGTTCGACCCAAGACGCCGTTGTCCGACGCCGCACTGCTGACCAACAGCGTTGGCGAGCCGAACCTCGCGGCCGAGCTGCGCGCCGAGATCGACACCTCGGACGAGGTCGATCTGCTGTGCGCGTTCGTGAAGTGGCATGGTCTCCGCCTTCTGGAGGATGAGCTCGGACGACTGCGCCGTCGCCGGGCGCCGCTGCGCGTGATCACGACGACCTACATGGGCGCGACTGAGCGGGCTGCGCTCGACCGGCTGGTGCGGGAGCTGGGCGCAGAGGTACGAATCCAGTACGACGCCGCCCGCACCCGCCTGCACGCCAAAGCCTGGATGTTCCGCCGCCAGACCCGGTACGACACGGCCTACGTCGGCTCCTCCAACCTCTCCCGCGCCGCCCTTCTTGACGGGGTGGAATGGAACGTCCGGTTGTCCCGGGTCGCAACCCCGTCGCTGCTGGACAAGTTCCATGGAACCTTCGACACCTACTGGAACGACACGAGCTTCGAGCTGTACGACCCGGACGTCGACCGGGATCGCTTGGACGATGCACTCGCCGAAGCCTCGGGACGCCGGCAGCACGACAGGGTGACCATCAGCCTGTCCGGACTCGAGGTCCGACCGTTCAACTACCAGCAGCACATGCTTGACGAGTTGGCCGTCGAGCGCGACGTACACGGTCGACATCGCAATCTGGTCGTCGCCGCCACCGGGACCGGCAAGACAGTGGTCGCCGCACTGGACTACCGGCGATTGTGCGGACGCACGCCAACCGACCGGCCGCGACTTCTCTTCGTCGCGCACCGCAAAGAGATTCTCGAGCAGTCGCTGCGGACGTATCGCGAAGTGCTCGCCGACCCCGGCTTCGGTGAGCTTTACGTCGCTGGGGCGCGCCCCGAGCGATGGGACCATGTCTTCGCCAGTGTGCAGTCCCTGCAGTCGTACGGCGTCACGAACATTCCTGCCGACACCTACGACATCGTGGTCATTGACGAGTTCCATCACGCCCAAGCGCCAACCTATCGACGGATCCTGGGCCACCTGACCCCGCGCGAGCTGCTCGGCCTCACCGCGACCCCCGAGCGCGCCGACGGTATCGACGTCCGCGCCGAGTTCTTCGACGGGCGTACCGCCACCGAGCTGCGGTTGTGGGACGCCCTGGGCAAGGACCTGCTCTGCCCGTTCCACTATTTCGCCGTCGCGGACGGTACTGACCTCCGGCGCATCAGCTGGAGCCGTGGCCGGTACGACGACGGCGAGCTGTCGTCGGTGTACACGGGCAACCAGGCGAGGGCTGCGATCGTCCTCCAGCAGCTGCACGAGAAGGTCATCGACTCCGGGTCGATGCGCGCGCTCGGCTTCTGCGTCAGCGTCGCCCACGCACGCTTCATGGCTGACACGTTCACTGCTGCCGGTATCCCCGCGCTCGCGGTCAGTGGTGACACACCCCCGGCGGACCGCCAACGCGCACTTGAGGACCTCAAGTCACGCCGAGTCAACGCCCTCTTTGCCGCTGACCTGTTCAACGAGGGGCTCGACCTTCCCGACGTCGACACGGTGCTGTTCCTCCGCCCCACCGAGAGCGCCACGATCTTCTTGCAGCAACTCGGTCGCGGACTTCGTCGTACGCCCGACAAGGCCGTGCTGACCGTCCTCGACTTCGTCGGCCACCAGCGCAAGGAGTTCCGCTTCGACACAAAGTTGCGCGCGCTCACCGGTGAGACTCGTCGGGGCCTCGAGCGCGAGATTGAACGCGGGTTCCCGTTCCTGCCGTCCGGCTGCCAGATTGTGATGGATCGACAGGCCCAGTCGTTGATCCTCGAGAACCTGCGCACGCAGGTCGCCAACAGCTGGAAGTCGATGACCGCAGAGCTGCGCTCTTACGGCGACCTCGACCTCCCGGCCTTCGTCCATGAGTCCGGTATCGAGCTGCCCGACATCCTGCGCCGCGGCCAACGGTCCTGGACCCAGCTTCGCCGAGACGCGGGCCTTCCGACGTCCGTTGGCACGCCTCGCGAAGGTGATCTTCTCAAGCGGATCCGCGCTTTCGCCCACGTCGACGACGGACTTCGGGCGGCCGGCTACCGCCAGCTGCTGGGCTCAGACACGCCGTACGCCGACCTCACCCTGGTTGAACAGCGGCTCGCGCGGATGCTCTTCTTCTCAGCGTTTCCCAGTGCTGGCGGTTTCTCGACGTATGACGAAGGCCTTGCCGCCATACGCACCGAGAGCGCTGCCGTGGCCGAGCTCGACCAGGTCATTGACCTGGTCTTCGACGAAACCCGCCATGGTGCGCTGCCGCTGACCGGATCCCTTGCGAACGTGCCGCTCAGCGTTCACGCCTCGTATCAGCGCGAAGAGATCCTCGCGGCCCTCGACTACGCCAACCTCCAGCGCAAACCGACGAGCATGATGCAAGGCGTCGCCTACTCCGAGCCGCTCAACGTCGACGCCTTGTTCGTCACCCTCAAGAAGTCCGAGGCCGACTACTCGCCCACCACCATGTACCGCGACTACCCGATCAGCCCGACGCTGTTCCACTGGGAATCACAGAACGCCACCTCGATCACCTCGCCCACCGGGCAGCGCTACCTCAACGGCTCAAGCACCGTGCTGCTCTTCTGCCGGATCGAGCACAAGGGCGAGTACGACACCGAACCCTACGTATTGCTGGGGCCTGCCTCGTACGTCAGTCATGTGGGCGAGCGCCCCATCGCCATCACCTGGGAACTTCAGCACGCCATGCGGTCGACCTTCTTCGCGAGCGCCACGCTGGCCGCATCGTAAGGACTACGCGACCACATGACGACCTGACCAAGTCGGTGGTGACGCCCAGTCGGGCAATTGCGTACCTCGCACGCAAGGACACGCCAGTGTGCACAACGAACGTGTTCGACTACCGGCCTACGTCCGCCGGTGGAACCGGATGTCACCGTTGGGCAGCCGCTGATGGCTGTGCCGAGTGGTGTCATGGATGCGTTGATGATGATGTCGGCACAGGAGGATGGCGTTGTCGAGGTCGGTGCGTCCGCCGAAGGACCAGGGCAGGAGGTGGTGTGCCTCCGTCCAGGTGGCAGGGATGTCGCAGCCGTCGGCCCGGCAGGTCGTCCCCTTCAGGAGGAGTGCCTTGCGTTGGCCCGGCGAGAACAGGCGCTGGCTGCGACCCAGGTCGAGCATCTCGGAGCGGCCGCCGAGCACAGCGGGGATGAGGTGTGCCTGGCAGGCGAGGCGCCTGGCTTCGGACGCCGTGATCACGTCGCCGGTGTCGGCCTCACCTGCCACCTGACCGCCGAGGATGCCGGCGACGCCGAGCTCGCTGCGCAGGGCATCGAGGGAGATCGTGACGACGACGGTCGTGGCGTCTCCGCCATGGAGGGGAAGCCTGGCCGGGTCGATCAGCTCGAGCAGCTCGGTGAACGCCTCGCCCAACAGGCGCGGGTAGGGCAGGCGAGTGCTGCTGGGGTCGGCCTTGCGCGGGTTGGTGAAGGCTTCGAGGTAGGTCGCGAGCCGGGTGGCCGCGGCGTCCGGAAGCACACCCTGGATCCGGGTGGTGCCGTCGCCGAGGCGACGTAGCGTGAGCCTGGTCCTGCGGCGTGCCTCGGCCTCGAGGTCGGCCAGCCGTCGCGCTTCCGCGGCCTCGGCGATCTCGGGAGCCACCACGTCGAGGATGCGCCGACCGAGTCGCGCCAGCGGGCGGGGACCGAAGTCGGCGGCATAGCCGATGAGGGTCCGCTCGGCGTCGCCACGCAGCTGGACCGGGAGGTCAGCGGGGAGGGCGTCGAGGGCTCGGAGGATCACCCGGGCCTGGGACACGTTGACGTCACCGTCACGCACCGCCGTGCCCAGGTCCGGGCAGTCCCGGTCGAGAGACCGAGCCAGGGCCAGGTCGGCGCGGGCGTCGTCGAAGCGAACCCGGGTCTGATGGGCGAGCCACGAGGCGGCGTCGCGCGCGGCAGTCTGCTCGGCCACGTCACCCGCGTCGGCCAGCACCCGCAACCGCAACTCGGTGAGGCGGCCCTCCAGTCGCGCCAGCTCGCGCAGCGCACCCGCCTTCTCGTCGGTGGACATGAAGGTCGGGTTGGAGTCGGCCACGGACTTCAGGACTGCATCGATGTCGCAGGCGGCCGCGATGATCGGATGACTCATGACGACCTCCCGCACGACGTGGGCTGAGCGCACCGCTCAACTGATGGGTCGTCGATCCTGGAGGCCCGCACGGCGGACTATTACTTCACCCTCACAACTGTCTTCGTACGCTCGGGAGACGCTCGATGATGAGGCCCGGTGACGCGTAAAGATTGCACCGAGCATATCACGGCGTACCAAGCGGGCGCAACGGCGACCTCACCTGCTGGGGTCATGGACATCTGGCACATCCTCAGCGGCCCGTTCAGCGGCCTCGAGCTCGAAGAGCTGACGGTAGGCGGTGTTTCGCGTCCTCAGCACGATCCCCGCGAGGACCGCGGCGATGATCGATCCGGTGAGGACTCCGATCTTGACGTGCTCATCGCGCCCGCTCTGCGGGGAGAAGGCGAGTTCGCCGATGAGCAGCGACACGGTGAAGCCGATGCCGCCGAGCAGCGCGACGCCGGCGACGTCGCGCCAGCTCAGGTTGTCGTCCAGGCTGGCGCGGGTGAACCTGGCGACGAGGTAGGTGGTCCCGAAGACACCGACGAACTTGCCGACCACCAGCCCGGCGACGATGCCGAGCGCGACCCGGTCGCTCAGGGCGTCGACGAGGCCGGACGTCCCCCCGATGGTGACTCCCGCGGCGAAGAACGCGAACACCGGCACGGCGAACCCGGCCGACAGCGGACGGATCCGATGCTCGAAGTGCTCTGCAAGTCCCGGCCCGGCGTCAGGGCCACCGGCAGCATGGCTGCGCAGGACGGGCACCGCGAAGCCGAGGAGGACCCCGGCGACCGTGGCGTGGACCCCGGAGGCGTGCATCAACGCCCACGCGACGAGCGCGAGCGGGACGAGCACCCACCAGGACCGGACCCGGCGCTGGACGGCGAGGGTGAACAGTCCGATCGGGACCAGGGAGCCGAGCAGCGGCAGGAGGTGCAGGTCGCTGGTGTAGAACACCGCGATGATGGTGACGGCGAACAGGTCGTCGACCACCGCCAGGGTGAGCAGGAAGGTGCGCAAGGCGGTCGGCAGGTGGGTGCTGATCACGGCCAGCACGGCCAGGGCGAAGGCGATGTCGGTGGCGGTGGGGATGGCCCACCCGCGCAGGGCGCCCTCCCCGGTGGTGAGGTTGACGGCGATGAAGACACCAGCCGGGAGGATCATGCCGCCGGCGGCGGCCAGGATCGGCAGTGCGGCGCGACGGGGGTCCTTGAGGTCGCCGGCGACGAACTCACGCTTGAGCTCGAGCCCGACGACGAAGAAGAAGACGGCAAGCAGCCCGTCCGCCGCCCAGGTGCCAAGGGTCAGGTCCAGGTGCAGGGCCGCCGGGCCGACGCGAAAGTCGCGCAGTGCGTCGTACGACGACGCCCAGGGGCTGTTGGCCCACACCAGCGCGATGACGGTGCCCGCCAGGAGAAGTGCGCCGCCCACGGACTCCTGGCGGAGCAGGTGAGCGATCCGGGAGTCCTCGGACCGCGAGCCGCGGCCGAACAACACCTTCCGGACCGGTGGCAGGCTGGAGTGGGGGGTCGGTTCGCTCACTGGAGTGCTCCGTCGTGGGTTCGTGGGGTCGGCTGTCGACTGCCGACCAGACTTCCCGGCGCTCCTGCGCCTACCGTACAGGCGCCGACACAGGGAGTCCGGCCTTCGTCGCTGGGGTCAGTGGCTCGAGAGCTGGCCGGTGAGACGTCCGTGGCGTTCTGCGCTGGCGTCGTTGAGGCCGATGATCTCGACGGTCTTGCCCTTGCGGGCGTACTTCGTGGTGATGGCGTCCAGAGCGGCCACCGTGGAGGCGTCCCAGATGTGGGACGCGGTGAGGTCGATGACCACGGTGGCGGGATCGGCGGCGTACTCGAACTGGGTGTAGAGGTCGTTGCTGGAGGCGAAGAACAGCTCGCCGGTCACGCGGTAGACGGCCGTCGGGTTGCCGGCGCGGTCCTCGACCAGCTCGCGGCGGGTCTCGGTCAGGTGCGCGACCCGGCGGGCGAAGAGGGTCATCGCGACCAGGACGCCGACGACGACGCCGATGGCGAGGTTGTGGGTGCCGACGGTCACCGCGACGGTGGCGAGCATGACGGTGGTCTCGGACTTCGGCATCCGGCGCAGCGTGGCGGGCTGGATCGAGTGCCAGTCGAAGGTGCCGACCGAGACCATGATCATCACCGCGACGAGGGCCGCCATCGGGATGATCGCGACGACGTCGCCGAAGCCGACGACCAGGATGAGCAGGAAGACGCCGGCGAGGAAGGTGGAGATGCGTGTGCGCGCACCCGAGGCCTTCACGTTGATCATGGTCTGGCCGATCATGGCGCAGCCGCCCATGCCGCCGAAGAACCCGGTGATGACGTTCGAGGCGCCCTGTCCCCACGCTTCGCGGGTCTTCTGCGAGTGGGTGTCGGTGATGTCGTCGACCAGCTTGGCCGTCAGGAGGGACTCCAGCAGGCCGACCAGGGCCATCGCGAGCGCATAGGGGGCGATGATCTGCAGGGTCTCGAGCGTGAGGGGCACGCTCGGCACGAACAGCGAGGGCAGCGAGTCGGGCAGGGCGCCCTCGTCCCCGACGTTGGGCACAGTCAGGGCGGCCACGACGGTGAACCCGGTCAGAGCCACGATGGCGACCAGGGGCGCCGGGACGACCGTGGTCACCTTCGGCATCCCGACCATCACCGCGATCCCGACGGCGATCATCGGGTAGACGAGGAAGGGCACGTCGACCAGATAGGGGACCTGGGCGAGGAAGATGAGGATGGCCAGGGCGTTGACGAACCCGACCATCACCGAGCGAGGGATGAACCGCATCAGCTTGGCCACGCCGCCGAGGCCGAGACCGACCTGCAGGATGCCGCCGAGCATCACGGTGGCGATCAGGTAGTCGAAGCCGTAGTCGCGCATGACCGGGGCGATGACCAGTGCGACCGCTCCGGTGGCCGCCGAGATCATCGCGGGCCGGCCGCCGAGGAACGAGATGGAGACCGCCATGGTGAACGAGGCGAACAGCCCGACGCGGGGGTCGACCCCGGCGATGATCGAGAACGAGATGGCTTCGGGGATCAGTGCAAGGGCGACGACGAGCCCGGCCAGCACCTCGGTGCGCAGCATCCGGGGCGACCGCAGGGCGTTCATGACCGTGGGTTCGAGCGGCGCGGTCTCGGACGTTCCTCCCGCAGGAGGATGTGGCGTGGTCGTGCTCACGACGGGGGCTCCGTTCGACGCGGCGTACGTCGGCTCGTCGCTGCGTCGAGACGGAGCCGACAGGCTCGGGCTGGTGGATGGGTGCATGTCACGATGCATGCGTGCCGACGCTCGCCGGCAGAAGTCTGATCCGGACTCTACCGTTACGTGAGGGTAGGGTTGAAATCGATAGGCGACGTGAGGGGGACCACCGTGGACAGCGAGGTCACGCGCAGGCGGTCGATGCAGATCGGTGAGATCGCGCAGCTCACCGACCTGTCGTTGCGGACGCTGCGTCACTACGACGAGGTGGGGCTGCTGCGACCCTCGGGCCGCAGCGAGGGTGGTTTCCGCCTCTACACCGCCGACGACCTGGAGCGGCTGCTCGTCATCCGGCGGATGAAGCCACTCGGGTTCACCCTCGAGGAGATGGTCGAGGTGATGCGCACCATCGAGGCCATCTCCTCGAGCGACCCCTCCGGCTCCGAGGTCGACGAGGAACGCACCGACGCCCGCCACCGCCTCCTGGCGACCCTCGACGAGGCCTACACGCGACGAGACAAGCTGCGTCGGCAACTCGGCATGGCCGATGAGTTCATCGGCCTGCTGACCGACCAGCTGGGTCAGGCGAACGCGAAGTAGCGCAGCCACAGGTAGACCCACGACACCGAGATCGTGGTCGCCGCGACGACCATCCCGTACTTGGTGAAGTGCCAGAAGGAGATCGGGTGTCCGTTGCGGGCGGCGATTCCGATGACCACGACGTTCGCACTCGCGCCGACGGCGGTGGCGTTCCCGCCCAGGTCGGCCCCGAGCGCCAGCGCCCACCACGTCGCGTCGGCTCCCGCCGCACCGTTGCCGGCAGCGACGAGGTCGTTCACCAGCGGGGCCATCGTCGCCACGTAGGGGATGTTGTCCACGATGCCGGACAGGAGACCCGAGGCGAACAGCAGGACGGTCGAGGCCAGGAAGTAGCGGTCGCCCACGGCGTCGGTGGCGCTCTTGGCGAGGTCACCCACGATGCCCACCTCGACCAGGGCACCGACCATGACGAACAGGCCCATGAAGAACACCAAGGTGGGCCACTCCACGTCCGCGAGGTAGTCGGAGGAGTCGAGGCGCGAGACGGCCACCAGCGCACCGGCGCCGAGCAGGGCCACCATCGAGGGTTCCAGGTCGGTGAGTGAGTGACTGACGAACCCGAGCATCACCAGCGCGAGGACCACGCCGGACTTCACCAGCAGCCGGGGGTTGCTGATCGCCTCGCGCTCGTCGAGCGCCATCAGGGCCTCCACGGACTCCGGGTGGAACCTCAGCGCCTTGCCGAACATCAGCCAGCACATGCCGATGAAGACCACCATCAGCACGATCACGATGGGACCGAGGTTGAGCACGAAGTCGTTGAAGCTCAGGCCCGACTTCGAGGCGATGATGATGTTGGGCGGATCCCCGATCAGCGTCGCCGTACCGCCGATGTTGGACGCCATCGCCTCGGCGAGCAGGAACGGGATCGGCGGCGTGCCGATCTGGTCGCAGACCAGCAGCGTGACCGGCGCGACGAGCAGCACGGTGGTGACGTTGTCGAGCAGCGCGGACGCGACCGCCGTCAGCACGACCAGGCTCACCATGATCACGAAGGGCCGGCCCCCGGCCCGCTTGGCGGCCAGGATCGCGAGGTACTCGAAGACACCTGTCTGGCGCAGGACCCCGACGATGATCATCATGCCAAGCAGCAGGAAGATCACGTTCCAGTCCACGCCGGTGCGTTCGCTGAAGAACGCCACCTCGGCATTGACGACCCCGAGGACCACCATCGCCGCGGCCCCGCCGAGCGCGGCCGCAACCCGGTGGATCCGCTCGGTCGCGATCAGGACATAGGCCGCAACGAAGGCGACGACCACCAGAACCGTGGTCACAAGGCCTCCGGCAGCGGGAACAGCACCTCGAAGAGGCGACTGGCGGTGACCGCACCGATCACGCGTCCGTCCCGGACCACCGCGACGATCGGGCTGTGCATGCGGGCCATCACCGCCGCGACCTCCAGTCCGGTCGCATCGGGGTCGACCACCGGCAGCTCGTCGCGGTCCTGGGGCTCTGGAAGCAGGTCCTGAACCGTTCTGCTCGCGAGCTTGGTCATGAGCTTCTGTGAGGCGCCGTCGTCGTACACCCGAGCCAGGGTGGGGTCGTCCTGCACGTAGGTCGGCACCATGAACCGGACGACCTGGGAGCCGGGCAGCACGGTGTGGGGTCGACCGTTGTCGTCGCAGACGATCAGCCCCGGCAGTCGCCGGTCGCCCATCAACCGGGCTGCGGTGAGCACATCGGTCGAGAGTCGTACGACGGGAAACTCCTCCGCCAGTTGGTCCGCATGCACGGTCGGCCTCCCCTGTTCATCGGTTCGACGACTCTATCGGCTCAGCGACCCGGGACCTCGTCGGTGCCGTCCGGGCGGGTCCGGAACCGTGAACCACAGGCCGTCCTCGCGCGCGCCGCGGTGGATGCCCCAGCCCTCGGCGATGGACGCCAGCAGGCGGCGGCACACCAGTGACAGCGATGCGTTCGAGCCGACGCGCTGCCGCGGCTCGGCGCTCCACTCGACGTTCACCAGGGTCCCGGCCCGCCCGGAGTGTTCGAGGTGCACGGCGATCGGATGCGGATGGTGCCGCATCGCGTGGGTGACGATCTCGTTGACCAACAGCGTGATGTCGTACTCCGGGTCCGAGACTCCGTGCCGCCGGCACCAGGCGCCGACGAAGCCTCGAGCATCACCGGGCGAGGACACCACCGAACGCCCAGTCCCCGAGGTCGAGGAGAGCTCATCACGCGTGTCTCGCGAGGACTGCGATGCCTGGCGGCCTGCCCAGGACACCAGGCATCGCAATTCGGGACCGAGCGAGAGATGTTCGCTGCGCCGCCTGTCGCGGGTCACACACCTCGGCACGTCGCCGCGCTGGTGGTGTGCCCCCCCTGACCTGCGGTCTCGCGGCAATGTGCCCCCTCAGCGATCTCGCTCCGGACGGTCCCCATGATGGAAGCCGAACGTTGACCCAAACCGTCGATTACTTTGCGATTGCATGACATTTCGCCACAAGTGGGGCGTCCCGCTCGTCGACCTGGAAACGATGACACGATGGCACCATGGCTACGGCTCGGGTACTGGTTCTCGAGGACGACGACGGCATCCGCACGTCCTTGAGCCTGTCGCTGGAGGACGCCGGGTACGCCGTCGTCGGGTGCGCACGGGCCGAAGAGGCGCTCGCTTCGGTGGCCCGGGAGCCCGTCGACCTGATGCTCGTCGACCTGATGCTGGGCGGCATCGATGGCTTCACGTTCATCTCCAGGGTCCGAGGGGACACCGACGCGCCGATCGTGGTCCTCAGTGCCCGCCAGGGCACCAGTGACATCGTGCAGGCGCTCGAAGTGGGAGCGGACGACTACGTCACGAAACCCTTCGTGGTCGAGGAGCTGCACGCCCGGCTGCGCGCGCTCCTGCGGCGTCCGAGGATCCGTCCGCTCGACCCCGATGGGCAGGGAGCGGCCCAGGTCCTCCTCTCGAACGGCGCCGACACCCTGGTCATCGACCTGGCGGCCGCAACCGTGAGCCGCGGGAAGGAGATCATCCACCTGACGAGGACGGAGTATCGACTCCTGGAGGTTCTGAGCGAGAACCCGGGTCGAGTGCTCTCCCGGCAGACCCTGCTGGAGCGGGTGTGGGAACACGGCTTCCACGGCGACGAACGTCTCGTCGACGTGCACGTGCGGCGCCTGAGGAGCAAGGTCGAGCCTGATCCGGGCCGTCCTGAGCTCCTGGTCACGGTCCGCGGCCTCGGCTACCGACTGGACCCGCGGTGATCCGTCGCTTCCAGGCGAGAGGGCTTCGGTCGACCGTGACCTGGGCGTTCGCGCTGGGAGCGCTGTGCCTCTCGACGGTGCTCGCGGTGGGGACCTACACCCTGGCGCGCCACTACCTGGTCGAACAACGCGAGCGCAGTGCCGAGCGCCAGGCGTTCTCCAACGCCGCCATCGTCCGGCAGGGGCTGCTCGCGCCTGCCTCGGAGGTCGCCGAGGTGCTCGGCTCGGTCGCCCCTCCTGCCGACTCGGCGATCCTGATCCATCAGGGAGGGGACTGGTTCTCCTCGTCGCTGGACGTGACCTCGCAGTTCGTTCCACCAGAGGTGAGAGCGAAGGTCGCCGACGGGTCCGCGGCGATGTCCTGGACCTCGACCACGGACCCGAACGCGGTGGTGGTCGGGGTCCCACTGCCCGCGGTGGACGCCGAGTACTACGAGGTCGCGGTCGCCCGGGAGCTCGACCGGACCCTGACCACCCTCCGGGCTGCGCTCGCAGTGTCCGCAGCCATCACCACGATCGCCGGAGCAGCGTTGGGGCTGCTCGCCTCCAGACGCCTCCTCGCGCCCCTGCAGGCGGTCACCACCGCTGCCACCGAGGTGTCGGCCGGAGACCTGAACACTCGTCTCGACCACATCGCCGACCCCGACCTGGGCGCGCTCGTCGACGCCTTCAACACCATGGTCGACGCCCTCGACGCGAGAATCACGCGTGACTCCCGCTTCGCAGCCGACGTCAGTCACGAGCTGCGGTCGCCACTGACGACCTTGATCACGAGTGTCAGCGTGATCAAGCAGACCGTCGAGCTGCCGCCGCGATCGAGAACGGCCGTGGAGCTGATGGAAGGTGAGCTGGAGCGATTTCGCAGCTCGCTGGAAGACCTTCTGGAGATCAGCGGCCTCGAGGCTGAGGTGGCGGCGACCAACCTCAGCGCCGTGGACCTGCGCGTCTTCGTCCGCCAGGCTCTCGATGCGGACGGCAGGTCGACCGCGCTGCTCGAGACGAGCACCGATCCCGGGCCGCCAGCGCGCGAGCTCATCGTCCTCATCGATCGGCAACGCATGAGCCGTGCCCTCACGAACCTCTTCGTGAACGCGGATCTCCACGGGGGCGGCGTCGCCCGGGTCCGCGTCGTGCAGGACGGTGAGTACGGAGACATCCACGTGGAGGACGGGGGTCCCGGAGTCCCGCCGGAGGAGCGCGAGCACATCTTCGAGCGCTTCGCCCGCGCAGGCTCACGAGGCTCGCACACCGGGACAGGCTTGGGGCTGAGCCTCGTCGCCGAGACGATCCGACTGCACGACGGCAGCGTCTGGTGCACCGACGTGCCGGGAGGCGGCGCACGCTTCGTGGTGCGCCTGCCCCTGTGGGCCGACGACCAGGACGAGCGATGAGCCACCACCCTGCCAGGGGAGTCGTCGGCGGGCTGGCCCTCACCCTGGCCCTCACCGGCTGTGGCCTCCCCTCCAGCAACGACGCGACCGAGATCGACGACCAGGACGTCCCGTTCGGGCTGATGGCACCCTCGGACCAGGCCACCCCGCAGGGCGATACGACCTCGACGCCGTCCCAGCCGGACGTACCGAGCGTGGTCTGGGTGATCGACGCCAGCCGCCTCGTGGCACAGCGGGAGTCGACCGCTCCGGGCGGGAGCACGGAGGAGCAGCTGACCCGCGTCCTGGATCTCCTGGATGATGGTCCCGATCAACGCGGTGACGGCACCCTCGGCACGGCGCTCGCGCCGGACGCGACCCTGGAGCTGGACGAGCTGACAGGCGATGACGCCGTCATCGAGTTCGACCCGGGCACCCCGGGAACCGACGCTGCGCTGCTGCCGCTGTCGATCGGGCAGATCGTGCTCAGTGCGGTCTCGGTGGCGGGTGTCTCCCGCGTCGAGCTGCGAGTCGACGGCGAGCCCATGGAGGTGCCGCTGCCGGGTGGCGCGCTGACCAGTCGTCCCCTGGTCGAGGCGGACTATCGCGAACTGCTCCAGGAATGAACGGACCGGGGCACCTCCTGACTGCGCAGGAGCTGCCCCGGCCCTCAGCGACGGGCAGGGCCGCAGGGCCTCACCCGCCCGCGATCACCACAGACACCGCGACCGTGCGGCTGGTGGCTCCGCTGGTCGTCGCGGTCAGCCCACCGTTGGTCCCGGTCGCGACCGGAGCGCCGGAGTCGACCAGGATGGAACTCACGCCGCCGCCGCCGGTGACGGCGCTCTCGGTGCGCAGGGACTGCCCGGCAGGTGTCGACCAGGTCAGCTGGTTGCTCGACTTCTCACCGAAGTAGGTGAGCAGCAGCGAACCGGCATCTGCGGCCTGGACCGTCGGTGAGGTGTGCGACGTCTGGGAGCTCAGGACGACCGAGGCTGCCGACGCCGTCACCGAGGACGCCGGTCCGCGGTAGCCGGCCACGGTGAGGTTCGACTTCAGCCAGGAGCTGGTGTCGACCTGGACACGGCTGCCCGCGTCGGAGGCGGTGGCCGTCCGGGTCCACACCCGAGCCCGGAAGCCGGTGGAGTCCACCGTCTCCAGCGCCGTCCAGCCGTCGGGGCCCGTGACCGAGCCGTTGGTGCTGTTCAGGGTCATGAAGAGAACCAGGGTGTCGCCAGCCTGGATCCCACCCGGAACGGTCACCGCGTGGGCCCGACGGTTGCCGTGGCTCTCGTCCGCTGCCACGAACTCCGCCGACGAGGAGACCACGGTCGGGCTGGCCTGTCGCGTCGTCGTGCCCGTGGCCCCTTGGTTGTCGGTCACCGTGAGGGTGACGGTGCGTGGACCGGCCGACGAGTAGGGGTGCGCGGTCTGCATCCCGATGCCGCTGTCGCCATCACCGAAGTCCCACGAATAGCTCGCCACCGAGCCATCGGAGTCGCTCGACCCGCTCGCGTCGAAGGCACAGCTCAGGCCGTTGCACGACACCGTGAACGCAGCCGTGGGCGGGGAGTTGGGCGGCGTACCTGCCTCGGAGCCCTGGTAGAGGAACATCGCCCGCCCCGACCACGCGTGGCCGTCGATGCCCGGACCGGAGACCGCCGTCGCCGTGCCGGGAACCGGGGCACCCGAGATCGGTGCGTCTGCCCAGTCGCTGCGGTGCAGCGTCCCGTCGGCGGTTGCCCAGAAGAGGGAGCTCCCGTCGGTGAACATGCCGCGGACCTGGCTGAAGTCGACGCCCGCAACGCTGCCGCTGGCGACCAGGCGCTTCGCACCGACCACGTCGCTCTCCGCCGTGAAGTAGCGGTAGTAGAGCTGGTCGGAGCCGGCCCGGGTGAAGTAGATGCGGCCGGAGTCGTAGAACATGCCGGTGGACTGTTGGATGTCGCCGGCCCAGTCGGCCAGCGGCACGTTCTCGTCCGCGGTGTCGACGGGCGTCGGGGCGCCGTACGCCGTCCCGTTGAAGGCCCGCCTCGTGAACGAGCCGTCCGACCAGGCGGTGTAGAGGTTCCCGTTGAGCATGAAGGCCCCGCGCAGCGAGTTCCAGCTCAGCCCGCCTGCATTGACGTTCGCGTCCGCCCCGACGTCGCTGCCGTCGAAGCTGCGGCTCACCAGGGTCTGGCCAGCCGGTGGTGGGGAGCCGAGGTCGGTGCGTCGGATCTCGATCCCGTTGATCAGCGGGTTCTCGGTCACCCGGCTCAGGTCGATGTCCACGCTGCCGTCGCTGACGATGTCGAAGCTGCGCATGAAGCCGACGTCATGGCCCGCTTCGGCGACGAGGTCCAGGTTGGGAAGCACCGTGGTCCCGTCGAGGTCGATGTCGAAGACCCGCTGACCGACGTTCTGGGTGCAGGTGCACCGGTTGGCCAGATAGAGACGCACCTCGAGAGGAGTCCCGGCCGCGACCGGGAAGTCCCACTGCTGCTCGGGATCGGCCGAGGGATCCCACAGCTCGGTGCTGAAGACATCGCGCGGCGTCCCCGACGGCACGCCGGCCTCGACACTCGGCACCGTCGCATAGCTGGCGCGGTTGCCGCCGGAGTTGTGGAACGGGCTCGGCGACGCAGCGGTGTCGGCCTGCCAGTCGATGCCACTGTCGGCGCTCAGCGCCGGTCCGCCGGCGTTCACCCGGTAGAGCACGCTGGGGTCGGTGGCCTGACCGCTGGCGCCGGCCAGGTAGACGTCGTTGGGCAGGGTGGGGGTGGAGATGGCCGGGATGTCGCTGCCGCCGGCTGCCGGCAGGAGGGCGATCCGGCTCTTGAGCTGTCCGCCGATGCGGGTGGTGTCCGAGGCCACCCACAGCCCCTGGGAGGTGGCGAGGAAGTCGAAGACGCCCACCCCACGGTCCCTGGTCGGGTTCCAGGAGAACGGCAGGCCGTTGATCGGGTCCAGTGCCGCGATTCCCGGCCGCGAGACCGAGCCGGGGCCGGGCCGGTCTCCGGCGAAGGCGTTGTTCTGCCAACGCTGGTGACCCCCGACGTAGACCGCCGAGTCGGTGATCTCGACGCCGTACGTCGTGTCGCCGCCGGTGTAGTCCACCCACGTGGGTGTCAGGTTCGTTCCCTGCGAGTCGATCTCCCACCGCGACGTCGAGTCGCACGGGCCCTCGGACCCGCCGTAGGCGCCCGTCGTGGAGATGACCAGGAACGACCCGTCAGGGGAGATGTCGATGTCGCGCAGGTAGGTGTCGAACGCCCGCGCCAGGCAGGACGGGGAGAAGAACGAGGTGGCGTGGTTGGCCAGCTGGGCCGACGCACCGGACAGATCGAGCATGAAGTACTGGGCGCGGGTGCTGCCGTTCACGGCGTCGAAGTTGCCGACGGCCGCGAGCCGCGAGCCGTCGGGGGTGATGTCGAACTTGCTGACTCGCGTGCCGCCCCCGTTGTGCACGCCGCTGATCGTGGCGCCCATGAAGGCGTCGAAGGCGCCGGTGTCCGGGTCGACCGTCGCGAGCGAACCCTGGGAGTGGCCCTGGACCTGCCCGAAGCTGCCGCCCAGCCAGAGCCGGCCCTGGCTCAGCCGCAGGTCGCGAACCGCACCACTGATCCCGCCGGCGTTGAAGCTGGTCAGCACCGCACCGTCCGAGACGCGCACCCGAGCCACTCGTGAGCGGCTGACCCCGCCGATGCTGGTGAAGGAACCACCCACGTAGACGGAGACGCCGTCACCGGCCGGCAGGACGACATTGACGCCGCCGTTCGGGGCCGGGTTGAACGTGGTGCTGATCTGGCCGGTGGTGGCGTCGAACGCGAGCACCCGCGGGCGGCTCAGCTGAGTCTGGCTGCCGTCGTTGCGAGCCGTGCTGAAGGTGCCGCCGAGGACGATCAGGTTCCCGACCTGGACGACGGAGTTGACCCGCCCGTCGAGAACCTGGGGAGTGCCCGCGGCCGGGCGCTCGCTCACCAAGGTGCCAGGTGGCGAGCCCACCCCCTGGCTGCCGGTTGTCGTGACCAGAAGCAGACCGGTGACGGCCAGCAAGGTCGACAAGAGAACTGAGGCGAGGCGATGCAGCATGAGTCCACCCATTCACGAGACTGTGATCTGACCGGGCAGGCTCGGCTCACAAAAGCCGTTCACATGAAACGTAGCCACACTGCGGACGCGACCTGAATGGTCAGTCGGTATCAGCCAGATGGCCTGTTCGGGGCACGAGACCCTGGGGTTGCGGACCGATCAGAGTGCGAGGACCTTCGTCTTCTCGGCGGCGAACTCGTCCTCGCTCAGCAACCCGGCGTCCTTGAGCTTGCCCAGCTCGGTGATCTTGGCGATCTTGTCGTCGATCGACATCCCCGCAGGTGCAGCCGGTGGCGGTGGTGGGGGCGGGGCCTGCTCGTAGACCACCTGCTGAGGGGGCGGCGCTGCCTGCTGGGGGGCGTGTCTCTGAGCCTGCCTGCGGGCCACGTTGCCGGTCACCGCCTGGGCCGTGCCGGCGATCACGGCGGTGCGCGCCATCGTCCCCATGAGCCCGGGTCGTCCTCGTCGCATGTCTAGTCCTCCTCGTCGAGTGCGGCGATCGCCACCAGCACGTCTTCTCTCGGGATCCGCTCGAGCGCCACCACGGTGCCGTTCGAGCCGCGGATGGCCGCTCCCAGGCGGGCCGCCCAGGTGTTCTCCCACACGACCACCAGGGCCGAGGTTCCTGCGTCGAGACCCTCGGCGACCTCTTCGAGCTCCGTGTCGTTGAGGAGGTCGTAGTGCCCCTCGCTGACGCGGTCGAAGACGTGGGCCACGTCGGCGTCGGTGACCTCGAGGAACGAGGAGGTCCCGTCGGCGTCCTTGCGCACGAACGCTAGGTCGAGGATCCGCACCGTGCCGGCCTCATGGAGGTCGAGCAGCGCAGGTGCCACCTCTCCGTTGAACTCGTTCCCCTCGAAGAGGATCACCGCGACATCGACCGGGCCGATGTCGTCGGGGGACAGGTCACGTGGCATGACGGGGGCCTCCAGTTGTTGGGTCCGGACAGACGTATTCAGATCCTAGGGTCACGTTCGACTCTGCCGGTCCTCAAGTCAAGGATCCTGCCGCCGCTGTGCCCGTGTTCTCCCCTCCGTACGCTGGGGCGGTGCCCGTGCCCCGTCCGCTGCAGCCGCGCTACTGGGGCTTCCACCTGCTGGCGATCGTCCTGGTGGCGACCGCGGTCGGGCTCGGTGTCTGGCAGTACGACGCCTGGCAGACCCGCCGCAGCGCCGAGGCGACCGACCTGACCCAGCGTGCGCCGATCCCGCTCTCCGATGCGATCGGGCCGGACGACCCGTTCCCCGGGAACCTGGTCGGGCAGCCGGTCACGGTGAGCGGCACCTGGGTCCCGGCCGGCACGTTCTTCGTCAGCGGCCGCCCGCACGAGGGGAACGACGGTCTCTGGATGGTCACGCCGCTCGAGGTCGACGACGCCGGCGGTTCCGCGCTGGAGATCGTGCTCGGCTGGACGCCCTCGGTCTCCGCGGCCCCGGCACCCCCGACCGGGCATCACGAGCTCGTCGCGTGGCTGCAACCGCCTGAGGGCACGGGCCAGAACGACCCGGACCCCACCGACGACGTACTCCCGCAGCTGCGGATCGCCGACGCGATCCAGCGGGTCGACCAGGACCTCTACGGGGCGTACGCCGTGTCCCAGGACGGTCAGGAGGGGCTGGTGCGGGCCGACCTCGAGCAGCTCCCGGATGCCGGCAGGTTCACCGCGGTCCGCAACCTGCTCTACGCGATCGAGTGGTGGTTCTTCGGTCTGTTCGCGGCGTTCATCTGGTGGCGCTGGGTGCGCGACGAGGTGCTCACCGACGACTAGGTACGTTGGCCCGGTGCGCAGACTCTTCACGACCTACCGGGTGCTGGCGATCATCGTCGGCATACTCCTCGTCTTCGGCGCCTTCGTGGCCCTCCCGCTGCGCTACCTCACCACCGAGGGCTCCGACCTGCAACAGCTCGGCGAGACCCTGAGCCTCGTCTGGGTCGTGCACGGGTGGGTCTACATCGCCTACGTGGTGGTGGCGTTCCTGTTCGCCCGCCGGGCCGGCTGGACGATCCCGTTCACGCTGCTGATGCTGGTGGCCGGCCTGGTCCCGATCCTGATCTTCTGGGTGGAGCACCGGGTCACCCAGCGCACGCGCGTGGAGCATCCGGAGCTGTTCAGCCGCTAGGGTCGGCTCGTGCAGAAGACCGCGTTCGTGCTCGGTGGGGGTGGCGTCCTGGGGGCCGTCGAGGTCGGCATGCTGCGCGCCCTCTTCGAGCGCGACATCGTGCCCGACCTGGTGCTCGGCACCAGCGTCGGCGCGCTCAACGGCGCCATGGTCGCCCGCCAGCCCGACGTCGCGGTGATCTCACGGCTCACGGACCTCTGGACGGCCGTCGGCGAGTCCCGCGACGTCTACCCGACCCAGCCGCTCAAGACCGTGCGCCGAGCCGTCTCCAGCGGCACCCACGTCTTCTCCTCGGCCCCGTTGCGCGACCGGTTGCAGGACGAGTTCGGCGACGTGACGTTCGAGGAGCTGCCCGTGGAGTTCCAGGCCTGCGCCGCCAGCATCGAGCGCTCGGCGGAGCACTGGTTCACCAGCGGTCCGGTCGTCTCGGCGGTGATGGCCAGTGCCGCCGTACCGGGCCTGTTGCCGCCCGCGAAGGTCGGCGACGAGCACTACCTCGACGGCGGCATCGTCAACTCCATCCCCGTCGGCCGGGCCGCCCAGCTCGGAGCCACCCGGATCTTCGTGCTCCAGGTCGGTCGGATCGACCGGCCGCTCACGGTTCCCAAGCGTCCCTGGGAAGTGGCGCGGGTGTCCTTCGAGATCGCCCGCAGGCACCGCTTCATCCGTGAGCTCGCCGAGCTCCCGGAGGGCGTCGAGGCTCACGTGCTGCCGGCAGCCGGTACGTCGGCCCGCGACGACTCGATGTTCGCGTTCCGCGACTTCTCCGCGGTCACGGCCAAGATCGAGGCCACCTACGAGGCGAGCCGCGACTACCTGGGGCAGCTGTGATCTGGGCCCTGCGGCGGCTCGTCCTGGCTCCGGCCCTGATCGGCCTCACCGTGCTGCTGTGGGTCTCCGGACCGCTCTGGCTGATCGTGGCGGCGGCCCTCTCGCCGCTTCTCCCGGGCCGGCTGCGGATCCTGCGGCTGCTGTGGATCTTCGTGCTCTACCTCACCTGTGAGTCGATCATGCTGCTGGTGATGTTCGTCCTCTGGGTGAGCTCGGGCTTCGGCTGGAAGCTGCGCACCGCCTACTTCGAGGGCGTGCACTACGACCTGCTGCAGCTGCTGATGGGGTTCTTCTTCCGCGAGGCCCGTCGGGTGGCCAGGCTCGAGATCGAGACGGTGGGTCCGGCCCCCGATGCCCACCCGGGCACCCCGATCCTGGTCGCCTGCCGCCATGCCGGACCGGGAGACTCCTTCATCCTCGTGCACACCCTGATGGAGTGGTACGACCGCGAGCCGCGGGTCGTGCTCAAGGACACGATCGCCTGGGACCCGGTCGCGGGGGTGCTCCTCAACCGGATCCCCGCGCGCTTCATCTCGCCGAACCCGAAGGAGGGGCAGAACTTCGAGCAGCAGATCGCCGCCCTGGCGACCGGGCTCGACGACAACGATGCCTTCGTGATCTTCCCCGAGGGTGGGAACTTCACTCCCGGGCGCCGCCTGAGAGGCATCGAGCGGCTCCGCCAGCTCGGCATGGAGAAGATGGCACAGCGCGCCGAGGAGATGATCCACGTGCTGGCGCCGCGTCCCGGTGGGCTGCTGGCCGCGCTCGACGCCGCGCCCGACGCCGACGTGGTCCTGGTGGCCCACACGGGCCTGGACCACATGCTCACCGCCCGCGACATGTGGCGCGAGCTGCCACTGGACAAGCGGATCACCATGCGCTGGTGGACAGTTGCTCGCGAGGAGATCCCGACGTCTCGCGAGGACCGCATCGAGTGGCTCTTCGGCTGGTGGGAGGACATCGACGACTGGATAGAGGAACACCGGCCGGAGGACGTTCCCTCCGACCGGCGTACGACGTGACGACTGCTGGGTGAGGCTCAGGCCTTCCCGGAGTCCTCGTCGGTGATCTCGACGACCTCGGCGGGCTGCTCCGGGGTCGTGACCTCGTGCGGCTCCTCCACGGCGTCCGCGATGGCCTCGTCGGGCGAGGAGGCTGCGGAGTCGTCGGCTGTCGGCTCCTCGGTGACGGGCGCAGCGGCGGGCTTCGCCGGGGCCGGTGGCGGCGCCGGGGTGTAGGACGACTGCCAGCTGTCGTCGCTGGCGGTGAGCTTCTTGTAGGCGAAGGCGGCGATGCCGGCGACCCCGGTGATGATGAGGACCTTCTTCAGCTTGCCGCCCTTCTTCTTCTTCTCGGGCTCGGCCAGCTCGACGACCTTCGCCATCTGGGTGGCGGCGAGGTCGCGACTGCTGGCAGCCTTGTCGGCCACGATCGCCGCACCCAGCGCCGCCTTCTCGGTGGCCATCGCCCTGCCCTGCGCCAGGACCGGCTTGGCCGACTCGACGGCGTCGTTGTAGAGCGGCACCGCCCTGTCCTTGGCGTCCTGGTAGATCGGGCCGGCCTTCTCCTTGGCGGTGTCGACCGCCGACTCCAGGACGGGCAGGATCTGGTCGACCAGGTCGCCCGCCTGATCCATCAGGGTCTTCTTCTTGCGGAAGCCCATGCTTCCCGTCCTCTCGCTAGCCGATCCGGACCTCCATCCCACCATGCCGGCGCGCTGAACCCAAGTGCCCTTAGGGGTGGTGTGGTTTGAAACCTTGCGGTGGCCTGCAAGGATCGCGCCAGTACACACATCGCCAGACCGTCACTAGAAGGGCATGTCAATGACTGACCTGCAGGCCGTCCTGAAGACCAATCGGGGCGACATCACCATCAATCTCCTTCCGAACCACGCACCGGAGACGGTCGACAACTTCGTCGGGCTCGCAGAGGGGACCAAGTCCTACGACGCAGACGGTGGCAAGTCGTCGGGTCCGTTCTACGACGGGCTCGGCTTCCACCGCGTCATCGAGGGCTTCATGATCCAGGGCGGGTGCCCGCTGGGCACCGGCACCGGGGGCCCGGGCTACACGTTCAAGGACGAGCCCCACCCCGAGCTGGTCTTCGACAAGCCCTACCTGCTCGCGATGGCCAACGCCGGGCCCGGCACCAACGGCTCGCAGTTCTTCGTGACCGTCGGCGCCACACCGTGGCTGAACTTCAAGCACACGATCTTCGGCGAGGTGGCCGACCAGGCCTCGCGCGACGTCGTCGATGCCATCGGCACCACGCCGACCGGCCCGGGTGACCGGCCCACGGAGCCGGTCGTCATCAACTCGGTGGAGGTCATCCGCTCCTGAACGCCGAGAGCCCGTCTCCCGAGGTCGGGGTGCCGACCTGCTACCGGCACCCCGACCGCGAGACGTACATCCGTTGCCAGCGCTGCGACCGGCCCATCTGCCCCGACTGCATGCGCGACGCCGCTGTGGGCTTCCAGTGCCCCACCTGTGTGGCAGAGGGCGCCAGGACGACGCGGGCGGCGCGCACGACGTACGGCGGACTCCGCTCGGACAATCCGCAGCAGACCTCGCTGGCCCTGATCATCGTGAACGTCGCGATCTGGATCGCGATCATGGCCACCGGTGCCAACGGCAGCCGCCTGGTGGACTGGCTGGCGCTACGCCCGAAGGGCGTGTGCACCTTGGCCGACGGGCGCGCGTTCGACGTGGCGCGGTCCGCCTGCCCCGCCCCGGGGACGTGGCTGCCGGGGGTGAGCGACGGCGCCTACTGGCAGATGCTCACCAGTGCCTTCGCGCACGTCGAGGTGGTGCACATCGGGTTCAACATGCTGGCGCTCTGGGTCCTCGGACCGTCGCTGGAGGCCTACATCGGTCGGGTCCGGTTCCTGGCGCTCTACCTGCTGTCCGCCCTGGCGGGCTCGGTGCTCGTCTACTGGGCGTCCTACCCGTTCGTCTCCACGCTCGGGGCGTCCGGTGCCATCTTCGGCCTCATGGGCGGGCTGCTGGTCATCGCGATCAAGGTCGGCGGCAACGTGCAGGGGATCCTCACCTGGATCGGCATCAACGCCGTGATCACCGTGATCGGCTCGGGATCCATCTCCTGGCAGGGGCACCTCGGCGGGTTCGTCGGTGGTGTCCTGATCGCCGCCCTGCTGGTCTATTCTCCGAGGCCGTCGCGGGCCACCTGGCAGATCGCCGGCCTGGCCGTGTTCGCCGTGGCGCTCGTCGCCGCCACCGTGGTGCGCACCACCCAGCTCGCCTGAGCCACCGGCCAAAGTTATCCCCACTGTGGATAACTGCTGTGCATAACTACACCCGTGTCATTCGCTCACCTGTCGCAGATGTACACCGAAACGACGTCGACCTGTCGCAGATGTACACGGCGGGGTGTACATCTGCGACAGGTCGACGGGGATTGCGCGTACATCTGCGACAGGTGGGCTACTCCCAGCGGGTGGCGAAGGAGAAGCCGACCCCCATGAACGCGATTCCGACCATCAGGTTGAACTGGCCCAGGTCGTTCATGATCGGCGCCTTGTCCAGGTTGTCGCCGAGCACGTAGAACGTGCAGATCCAGATCAGGCCCAGGATGAAGCACCCGAGCATCGCAGTCACCACGCCTCGGCCACGGCCCAGCGGAGTGGAGGGATGCGCGGCGAAGGCGAGGCCGAAGAACGCCAGCCCGAACCCGATCGCGTAGTTCCAGTCCTTCAGGTCGGCCATGAACTTCGGGCTGCCGGCCTTCGGAGCGGGGACCACCGTCGGGTCCACGCGGACCTGGAGGTAGTAGAAGACGATCCAGGCGATCCCTAGCGCGATCAACAGCAGCGAGACCGCGAATCGCACCGAGAACAGCGGCCCCGCGTTGGGGTCGACGTAACTCTGCGTGGCCTTGGGCTTGGACACCTGGTTCTCCGATCTGTGATACGTCATGGCGCAGGCGCGATGTGATTACTCCGTCGCCGCGGGCTAGCGTAGTCGCCGTGCCCCGTGATCCCGCCCTCGACTCCGCCAGTCGCCGTGAGGCAGAGGCGCACTCCAAGCGGGTACGACGAGCCTGGCGCATCGGCACGCCGCTCGTCGCGCTGCTGAGCGGCACACTGTTCGTGGTCAGTGCGGAGAGCAGCGAGGGCACCGACCTGCGCCCGGGGCGATACACCGATCTCTCCTCGATCGTGTCCGAGGAGAGCACCGCCGTCGAGGGGCTGAAGGCGCGCTCGGCGACCCTCAACCAGGAGGTCCAGAAGCTCACCGCAGGCGTCGGCGACAAGACCGTCGACAGGATCAACCGCGAGGTGCTCCAGCTCAAGGCCCCCGCCGGCCGGTCCGAGGTGACCGGCCCCGGGATCACTGTGACCCTCACCGACTCCCCCGACTCGGTGGAGGCCACCTCGGAGGTCGAGGTCAAGCAGCTGGTGGTGCATCAGCAGGACATCCAGTCCGTCGTCAACGCGATGTGGCTGGGCGGGGCCCAGGCGGTCACCATCCAGGGCCAGCGGGTCATCTCGACCACGGGCATCAAGTGCTCGGGCAACGCCGTGCGCCTCCACGGCATCCCCTACGCCCAGCCCTACGTCATCTCCGCGGTGGGAAGTCAGCTGGATCTCTACGACTCGGTGATGGCCAGCGACTACCTCGCGGTCTACCGCGCCCAGGCCGAGGACCCAGACATCGCCATCGGCTGGGACCTCCAGTTCGACGACGTCGTGGAGGCGCCGGCCTACGACGCCCCGATCGACCTGTCCTACGCCAGCGTCATCCCCTAGGGAGTCGCTCCGTCCGTGGGCGTCGTTCCGTCGGTGGGCGTCGCCCCGTCGGTCGGCGTGGCTGGATCGGTGGGCTCGACGAAGCTCGACACCACGATCGTCACGGTGCTGCCCTGGGGTGCGGGTACGTCGGCGGCCGGACTCTGCCGGATCACCGTGCCGGCGGGCTCGGTGGTGTCGGCGTCCTGGATCACGTCGGGTTTGAAGCCGGCGTCGCGGACCGCCTGCTCGGCGTCCTCCTGGGTCATTCCGACCACGTCCGGGATCTTCTTGGGCCCGGCGGACCACGTGACCGTGATCTCGGAGAACTTCGGGACCCGGGTGCCGGCCGCGGGGTTGGTCTCGATGACCTGGCCGCGCGGGAGGTCGGACTCGACCTCCTGCATGGTCACCTCGAACTTCTGCGCCTCCAGCTGGGAGCGTGCGTCACGGCGGGTCTGGCCGACCACCGAGGGAACCGTCACCAGGGACACGCCGCTGGACACGACCAGGTTCACGTCGGCGCCCGGCTCGACGTACTGGTCGCGATCGGGGTCCTGGGAGATGACGCGCTTGTTGGCGACGGTGTCGCTGTTCTCGTAGGTCACGACCGGGTTGAGGCCCTTGTCGCCGAGGGCGGCCCTGGCCTGAGTCTCGGTCATGTTGACCACCCCGGGCACCTGGACCTTCTCGACCGGCTTCTCGAACCCGTTGGTGAGGAACCAGATGCCTCCGGCCAGCAGGGCGAGCACCAGCAGGGCGATGAACACCCACAGGCCGGTGCGACGCTGCGGCTGCTCCTCCTCGGGCTCCGCGACCACCGGCCGGGTCACGGCGGTCGGGGTGGGGTCGGGCAGCGGGAGCGGCGCCACCACGGCCGGCGCCTGCACCGGGCGCCCGGACAGGTAGCGCTCGATGTCGGCACGCATCGCAGCGGCCGACTGGTAGCGCTCCTCGACGCGCTTGGCCAGCGACTTCATCACGATCGAGTCGACCTCGGGCGGGAGCTCGACGTCATGCTCGGACGGTGGGGCCGCCGGCTCGCGCACGTGCTGGTAGGCCACCGACACGGGGCTGTCACCCACGAACGGCGGGCGGCCGGTGAGGAGCTCGTAGAGCAGGCAGCCGGTCGAGTAGACGTCCGAGCGCGAGTCGACGGTCTCGCCGCGGGCCTGCTCGGGGGAGAGGTATTGGGCGGTGCCGACGACAGCGGCTGTCTGGGTCATCGTCGAGGACGCGTCGGACATCGCCCGGGCGATGCCGAAGTCCATCACCTTGACGTCACCGGACGGGGTCAGCATCACGTTGCCGGGCTTGATGTCACGGTGGATGATGCCGGCTCGGTGGCTGTAGTCCAGCGCGGAGAGGACGCCGCTGGTGATCTCCAGGGCCCGCTCGGGCAGGATCTTGCGGCCCTCACGGATCACGTCGCGCAGCGTGCGGCCGGCGACGTACTCCATCACGATGTAGGGCTGGGCGACGCCATCGTCGGTCATCTCCTCGCCGGTGTCGTAGACACTCACGATCGACGGGTGGTTCAACGACGCGGACGCCTGGGCCTCCCGGCGGAACCGGGCCTGGAAGGTGGCGTCGCTGGCCAGGTCGGTGCGCAGGCGCTTGACGGCGACGATTCGCCCGAGGCGGGTGTCGGTGCCCTTGCGGACCTCGGCCATGCCACCACGGCCGAGCAGCTCGCCCAGCTCGTAGCGGCCGCCGACCAGGGTCGGCTGCTCGTTGCTCATCGGTGGTTGACCTTCCCGTTCTGGAGCCGGTTCAGCGCTCGGGCGCTGGACGGTGTTGGGCTGGAGGCCGACGCGGCCGGGGTCGCGGTGTCGCTGGTGGCCGGCGAGGTCGGATCGGTTGTCGGCGGCGTGGTGGGCTCGGTGGGTGCCGCCCCCCAGTAGGTGACGGTGACCCGGTCGCCCTCGTCGAGGTCGCCCGCCGGGCTCACGTCCTGTACGTCGTCAGCGGTCTCGCCGCCCGGGTTGTCGACGCGCACGGTCGACACCTGCAGTCCGAGGTCGCGCAGCTCCTGGGCCACGTCGTCGACGTTGCGACCGATGTAGTCGGCTGCGTCGATGCTCACCACGGCCGGGGCCGTCGGCGAGGACGGGGTGGACGTCTCCTCGGTCGGGCTGCTCGACGCGCTGGTGGGGTCGGTCGGCGCCGTCGGTGCCTCGTCGCCGCCCTGCTGGCTGACGACCAGCGCGACCACGGCCACGATCGCCACCACCGCCAACAGCACCCAGGGCCACGGGTTGGACCCGCGAGAGCCGCTCGCGTCGGGCGTCGGCGAAGGGACCGGCACCGGTTCCGTCATCGCCGGCATCACGGCAGTGGCGAGCCCGGGGACGGGCACCGGGACGACGGGCACCACCCGGTCGGGCACCGAGCGGGGGTTGCGCAGGGCCGCGGCGAACTCCGCGGCGGAGCCGAACCGGTCGCCCGGACTCTTGGACATGGCCCGGCGTACGACGCGGGCCAGATCGCTCGGCACCTCGGCAGGCAGCTCGGGGACGGGCTCACGCAGGTGGGCCAGAGCCGTCGTCACCGGCGTGTCACCGGCGAAGGGCCGATAGCCGGCCAGGCACTCGAACGCCACGACGCCGAGGGAGTAGATGTCGGAGGCGAACGTGGCCGTGCCGCCCTCGGCCTGTTCGGGGGAGAGGTACTGCGGGGTGCCCATCACCTGGCCGGTCGCGGTCAGGGCGAGCCCGTCGGCGGCCCGGGCGATCCCGAAGTCGGTGATCTTGACCTGACGGTCGGGCAGCACCATCAGGTTGGCGGGCTTGATGTCGCGGTGCACGATGCCGGCCGCGTGAGCCGCTGCCAGGGCGTCGGCGGTGAGCGCCATCAGCTCGCGCACCACGGCCGGGTCCATGGGCGCGTGGGGCCGGAGCAGGTTGGAGAGTGGTTGCCCCTCGACGAGCTCCATCACGAGGTAGGGACGAGGTCCGTCGTCGAGGATGCCCTCGCCGAAGTCGAAGACCGCGGCCACGCCGGGGTGGTGCAGCGCGGCGGCGTGCCTGGCCTCGGTCTCGAAGCGCGAGCGGAACTGCGGGTCGTCGGCGTACTCCGGCTTGAGGACCTTGATGGCGACCTCACGGTTCAGGACGGTGTCGGTGCCGCGCCAGACCACCCCCATGCCGCCGGTGGCGATCCTGGAGTCGAGGCGGTAGCGCTGCTCGGGGTCGACGTACGTCATGGCTTGATCACCGCTTCCATGACCGCCTTGGCGATCGGTCCGCCGAGAAGCCCACCCGCGATCTCACCGCGGGGGATGTCCGCCTTCTGGATCATCACCGCGACCGCGACGTCCGCGTCCTGGGCGGGGGCGAAGGAGATGAACCAGGCGTAGGGAGGCACGTCGTCGAGCCCGCTCTGGGCGGTGCCGGTCTTGCCGGCCACCTCGATGCCGCTGATGGCGGCGGGCGCGGCGGTGCCGTTGTCGACGGTGGAGACCATCAACCGGTTGAGCTCGTTGGAGGTGGACGACGAGACGGCCCGGGAGAACTCCTCGGTGCCGACGGGGTCGAGCACCTCGAGCTCGGGCGTCTGCACCTCGTTGACCAGGTAGGGCTTCATCACGACGCCGTCGTTGGCGATCCCGGCTGCGACCATGGCCATCTGCAGGGGCGTGGCCGAGACTTCGTACTGTCCGATGCCGGCCTGTGCCGTCTGGGCCTGGTCCATGCCGTCGGGGAACACCGACTGCGCCTGCGGGGCGATGTCGTCGAGGTAGTCGCTGTTGAACCCGAAGGCCTCGGCCTGCTTCAGCATCGCGTCGGCTCCGACCTCGTCGGCCAGGGCGGCGAACGTGGTGTTGCAGGAGTTCTCCATGGCCTGGGTGAAGGGGATCCGGTTCCTGCCGCAGTCGCGGCCCTCGTTGTCGATCACGTTGGTGGTGCCGGGCGGGCGGTAGGTCGGGCCGCCGGGCACGGTGCTGCTCGAGTCGTAGCGTCCGCTCTCGATGGCGGCCGCGGCGGTGACGACCTTGAACGTCGACCCGGGTGGCAGCCGGGTCTGGATCGCCCGGTTCAGGAGGGGTTCGGTGGGGTCGGCGTAGAGGCGGTCGTAGGTCTTCGACACCGAGTCGAGGTCGTGGGAGGCCAGCTTGTTGGGGTCGTAGGTCGGCAACGACACCATCGCCAGGATCTTGCCGGTGCTGGGCTCGATGGCCACCACCGAGCCCTGTACGCCGTCGCCCAGGGCCGACAGTCCGTCGTACGCCGCCTTCTGGGCCGCGGCGTTGATGGTCAGCTGGACGCTGCCTCCCTGCGGCTCGGCGTTGCTGAGCAGGTCGAGCAGGCGGTTGACGAACAGCCTGCTGTCGTCGCCGGAGAGGACGGCGTTCTGGGACTTCTCGATGCCGGTCTGGGAGTAGAAGGAGAAGTAGCCGGTGACCGGGGCATAGACGAACGGCGAGTCGTAGGTGCGCTGGAACTGGTAGTTGTCGTTGCTCTCCACGCTCTTGGCCACGGCGTCGCGGCCCACCAGGATCGCGCCGCGCTCCCTGGAGAAGGCGGCCTCGATCACGCGCCTGTTGCGGGGGTCGTTGTTGAGGGCGTCGGCTTTGTAGTACTGCAGGTAGGTGGCGTTGAGCATCAGCGCCAGGAACAGGACCATGCAGAAGATGGCCATCGTGCGGATCGGCTTGTTCATCCCAGCTTCACCACCTGGGTGGCGTCGGAGTCGGCGTCCTCAGGGACGGACAGGTCCGGGACGGGCCGTCGCGCCTGGTCGGAGATGCGCAGCAGCAGGGCGATGATCACCCAGTTGGCGACCAGCGAGGACCCTCCGTAGGACAGGAACGGGGTGGTCAGGCCGGTCAGCGGGATGAGCCGGGTGACACCGCCGATGACCACGAAGACCTGCAGGGCGATGGAGACGGCCAGGCCGGTGGCCATCAGCTTGCCGAAGGAGTCGCGGCAGATCAGGGCGGTGCGCAGGCCGCGTTCGACGATGAGGCCGTAGCAGAGGATCACGGCCATCACGGTGGTGAGCCCGAGCTCCTCACCGATGGCCCCGATGATGAAGTCGGACTCGGCGTAGGGGATGCGGAAGGGGCTGCCGTTGCCGAACCCGCGGCCGAGCAGGCCTCCCCAGCCCATGCCGAACAGCGACTCGACGAGCTGACCCGAGTCGGGTCCGGACCGCTGCTGGTAGTACTCCATCGGGTGCAGCCAGATGTCGACGCGGTCGGCGACGTGTCCGAACAGGCTGTAGGCGAGGTAGGCGCCGGCGAGGAACATCCCGCTGCCGACCACCAGCCAACCGGGCCGCTCGGTGGCGACGTAGAGCATCACCAGGAAGAGCCCGAAGAACAGCAGGCTGGAGCCGAGGTCGCGCTGGAACACCAGGATCGCCAGGCTGACCAGCCACATCGCCAGGATCGGCCCGAGGTCACGACCGCGGGGGAGGTCGACGAAGAGCAGCCGCCGACCGGCGAGCGCCAGCGCGTCGCGGTGGGGGACGAGGTAGCCGGCGAACGCCACCACCAGCAGCACCTTGGCGACCTCACCGGGCTGGAAGCTCAGGGAACCGACGTGGATCCAGATGCGCGCCCCGTTGATCGTCTTGCCGATCCCGGGCATCAGCGGCAGCAACAGGAGCACGATCGCGGCCAGACCCGAGGTGTAGGTGAAGCGCTGCAGCACCCGGTGGTCGCGCAGGATGATCAGGGTCGCCGCGAACAGCACCACTCCGACGGTCATCCAGGTGAGCTGTTGGCCGGAGAAGATGCCCTCGGCACCCTTGGCCAGGTCGAGTCGGTAGATCACCGCGAGGCCCAGGCCGTTGAGCGCACACACGACGGGCAGCAGCACGGGGTCGGCGTAGGGGGCGGTCATCCGGACGACCACGTGGGCGACCAGCACGAGGGCGGTGAGCCAGGTGCCGTAGCCGATGATGTCGGCGGGCACCTCGCCCTTCACACCGATGCCGACCGCTGCGTAGCCGCCGACGCCCACCAGCAGGGCGATGAGCAGCAGGAACAGCTCCGCCCCCCGTCGCCGGCGGTGGACGAAGCCGAGCAGTGCTCCCTGATGACTTGCCTGATAGCTGGACATCAGCACGTCGTCCCGGTCGGACAGTCCTGCCGCCCAGCCAACTCGTTGACGGTGTTGTGTGCCTCGTCGAGGTCGGCGGACTCGATCCCCTCACTGACCAGGCCGGAGTCGTACTCCGAGAGCAGATCGACCTTGACGTCGGTGGTCTCGTAGGGCGAGTTGAGGGAGATACCTGGGAGGTCGGTGTTGAGACCGCGGAAGATGGTGACGTTGCCGTCGAGCTCGGAGACGAAGTACTGGCTCTGGCTCCAGGTCCAGGCGGCGGCGATCGCGATCCACAGCAGGCCCACCACGGCGGCCAGGGCGAGCAGTCTCCTGAGCCAGTTGAGGCGACGTGGCGGCCGGGGGGCGTAGCGGGCGCTCTCGGGGTCGAGCGGATCGGTGAGGATGGCGTGGGGGACCTCGGGCGGGACGGCTTCGAGCTCGCCGGTGTCGCCGGAGCGGTGCCCACGGAACACGGCCCCGATCCCCTGTCCCTTCCTCCGAGGCAGCTCGGCGGCGGCGCCCACCAGCAGGGGCTGCAGGTCCTCGTCGGGCTCGGTCTCGCTGACGTCGGCCACCACGCAGGTGACGTTGTCGGAGCTGCCGGCCTCCAGGCTGGCGCGGACCATCTCGACCGCCGCGTAGTCGGGAGTGCCCGAGGACAGGATGTCGGCGATCCGGGTGTCGTCGAGCACGCCGCTGGCACCGTCGCTGCAGAGGAACAGGCGGTCGCCCTCGGCGAGGTCGACGAGGAACAGGTCCGGCTCGTTCTCGCCGCGGCCGTCGACGGCCTTGAGGATGAGGTTGCGGTGGGGGTGCACGCGCGACTCGGGCTCGCTGATCCGGCCCTCGTCGATGAGGCTCTGCACGAACGTGTGGTCCTTGGTCAGCTGGCTCAGCTCACCGGAGCGGTAGAGGTAGGCACGGCTGTCGCCGACGTGGCCCACGCCGACGCGCTGGCCGTCGAAGAGGGCGACGGTCGCGGTGGTGCTGGTGCCGTTGAGGGCGGGGTCGTGGTCGACGAGCTCGCCGATCCGGTCGTCGGCGCGATGGATCGCGCCCGCCACCGCGCCGAGCAGGTCATCGGTCGGCCCCTCGTCGAGCCGGACCAGCTGGCCGACCGCCGTACTGGAGGCGATGTCACCGCGTGCCGCGCCGCCCACTCCGTCGCAGACCGCCAGCAACCACGGGCCGGCGTAGCCGGAGTCCTGGTTGTCCTTGCGGATCCGACCGACGTCGGACAGCGCGGAGTAGTGCAGGTGCAGCGGCATGTCACTTCCTCAATTCGAGGGTGGTCTTGCCGATCCGGACCTGGGTGCCCAGGGAGATGGTGGTGGGCTGGCTGATCCGGGCGGTGCCGACGTAGGTGCCGTTGGTGGAGCCGAGGTCCTCCACGAACCACTGGTCGCCACTGGCCGCGATCCGGGCATGCCGGGTCGAGACGTAGTCGTCGTCGAGACGGATGGCCGCGTCGGTGCCGCGTCCGATCAGGATCGGGGCTGCGTCGAGCTCGGCGCGCTGGCCTGCGTTGGAGCCGTCGACGACCGCCACGTGCGTGGGCGACCCCCGGCGCTTGGCGGGCGGTTTCGCCGCCTTCTGCCGGCCTTGGCGCTCCACCCGGGCGCCCTCGGGGACTCGCGCTCCGAACATGTCGGAGCGGATCACGGAGATGGCCGAGAGGACGAAGATCCACAGGATCGCGAGGTAGGCGAACCGGATCAGGAAGAGCGTCAGCTCAGACATCGGCGCTCTTCTCGTCGGTGACGATGCGGACAGTCATCGTGGTGTTGCCGATCTTCACCGTCGAGCCCTCGTAGAGCGGCGACTCGAGGACCTTGCTGGCGTCGACGAGCATCCCGTTGGTGGAGTCGAGGTCTCGTACGCCGAGCCGCATCTGGCCGCCGGCGTACTCGACGAGGAACTCGATGTGGCGGCGGCTGACGCCTGGGTCGTTGATGCGCAGGTCGGCCTCGGTGCCGCGGCCGACCACCAGGCCGGGCGGATCGAGGGGGTGCTGGGTGCCGTTGACCTCGAGGAGAGCCCGGGCCCGGCCGACCTGGGTGTGGGTGGCGTTGTGGGTGACCTTCGCGACGGCCTTGCTGCGCACCCGGAACCGGCCCGTCGTGAGGTCGTCGGCATGCTCGAAGACGATGCTCACCGGACCGGGGAACACATAGCTCTGGTGGTCGGCGTGGTCGCGCAACGTGTTGGTGAGCTCCTCGGCCATGGCGTTGTCGTAGGGGCTGAGGCGTTCGAGATCGCCGTCGCTGAGCTCGACGTGGAAGCTGTTGGGCACCAGGCGCCGGTCGCGGCTCAGGATCTGGGCGTTGTTGTCGACCTCGCGTTGCAGTGCGGCGGAGATCTCGACGGGCTGGACCGCGCTTCGGAAGGCGCGCGCAAAGACCCCGGAGATCATCTGCTCGAGCTTGTTCTCAAATCGCTGCAAGCCACCCATGACGCCTCCTCTCCCACTCCTGCTCCCACTGCTCAGGCCTCGTCGATCGTATCGGGGTCGCCCAGTTTGGGTTCCGCTGCCGCGCTGGGATAACCTTTGCAGGCTTCACGCGCGAGTGGCGGAATAGGCAGACGCGCACGGTTCAGGTCCGTGTGTCCGAAAGGACGTGGGGGTTCAACTCCCCCCTCGCGCACAACAGCCCCAGGTCTTCTGACCTGGGGCTTCGTCCATCTCCAGGGCACTGCCTCACCTCCGTGGTAGCACGGTGGTAGCACCAGCCTTACCTGGAAGGTGCGGCATGGCTTGGATCGACAAGCGCAAACGAAGCGATGGAGGCGTCTCCGCAAGGGTGGTCTGGCGCCTGGGCGGTGCTCGCGATGGCGCCTACCAGGCGGAGACTTTCAGCGTCGGGAGCGATGCGCAGAACCTGGCTCGGGCGGACGGCTTCAAGAAGATGGTCGAGGCGGCTGGGCAGCACTGGCCCGACGGGTGGGTCAAGGGCGAGGGATTTGTCCGCGCGGTCGGCGTGGATGTGTACAAGCCGCCGCCGCGGTTCGCTCGAGTTCGGCGAGGAGTACGTCCGCCAGATCGTCGATCTGTCACCAGGACAGCGGAAGCGATATCTGGGTCAGCTGCGGGTGCTTGCTCAGATCAAGCGTGAGTGGCGCTGTCCCTTCACCGCGCCGGTCGCATCTGCATCAGCGAGTCGGACATCAAGAATTGGCTGATCACGTGGGACCGTTCTCTGAAGACGAAGGCGAACTACCACGGGCTGATGCACGGAGTGTTCGCGTACGCCGTGAAGCAGGGCTACCTGGCACGAACCCAGCGCTGGGCACTGCCCCGAAGCAGTCTCGCGGTCAAGCAGTCTCGGCCCGAGCTGCGGTTCCTCACGGAGGCAGAGGCTGCGACCGCAGTGCGGCTCGCCGGCAACCACGGCGATCTCTTGAGCGTCACCGTAGGAACCGGACTCCGCTTCGGCGAGATCAGCGCCCTCTGGGTGAGCGACGTCGACCTGGATCGGCGGACCGTGCGGATCAACAAGGCATGGAAGCGCAACGGAGAGGACGAGGAGAGGACACCCCGCGTTGGCTCGCTCGCAACCTCCCAGCGGTGCCAACCAGCTTCTCTAGGACCTGCAGCGACCGCTGGATGCGCGTAGAGCTACCTGTCTTCCAGACTCGCGATGAAGTCCGAGGCCTGGCCCTCGAACAGGTGCGCTTCGTGAGACCGTGCAAGCGATCGGGCCTCCTGGGCCACCATCAGCACGCGTGATGTCGCGGTCCCGGACGCGGACATCAACCTCGCTTGCATGAGCCGGACGAAGCCCTCGGCGTAGCGCTGTCCGTAGGCGTCGATGGAGTCGAACGCACGGTCGAGGGTGTGCTCGGCCGCGCCGAGCCGCCCGCTGGCCAGGTACATCTCGGCCAGCAGGGCCAGCCAGGTCGTCAGCCCCGACCGGGACGGTTCACGCAGGTGCGACTCGATGAGCGACTCGGCTTCCGCCGTCGCGGCGTCGCCGTCAAGGCCGATCATCACGCGGCTCCAGCACCGGCCGAGCCGCTGGTAGGCGCCGAGGAAGACGTACGCGTGCTGCGGGTCGGCCGAGATCCCACGGTCGGCCGCGCGGGCAGCCCAGTGTGGGTCGGACATCAGAGCTGCGGCGGTGACCGCGAAGGAGGACCAGACCGTGACGTCGTAGGAGTGATCCCCGGCGTCGTCCTCGATCGACCTGAACAGCTCCCGTCCTTCGCTCACCCGCCCGTGCAGCACGGTGTTGAGCGCCAGCATGGCCGGCGAGAGCAGCTGGAGGTCATGCCGCAACGGCTCGTCCTCCCACGAGTGCGAGCGGTCCCGGACGACCGCGTTGGACTCGCTCAAGAACCGGTAGGCGTCGCCGATGTTGCCCACATCCCACTGGTGGATGCCCCACGCGTGCCGCCCGTAGGCCCGTACGACCGCATCGCCGGACCGCTCGCCCTCGGTGAGCAGCCGCCTGGCGAGCTCGCCGCTGCGGTCGAGCTGAACTGCTTGGGAGTGGCCTGCCCAGTGGGTGAAGAGGAAGTCGGCCGCCGCACGCTCCCGGCCGAGCGCGCGAGCGACCGTCTCGGCGCGTTCTAAGAGCGCCGAGGTCGAATCGGCGTTGCCCATGTAGCCGGACTGCATGCCGATCACTGCGACCAGCTGGGAGAGCGCGGACAGCTCGTGGTCGAGGAGCCCTGCTTCCCGGCTGATGTCCGCAGCCGCCTCGAGGTGGGTGACGGACGAGTCGAACGCCGACCGCGAGATGGCCCGACGTCCGGCACGTAGCAGCGCCGTCGTGGTGCGCTCGGGGTCGGCGAGCGGTCCGGCCAGCCGGAGGTGATGGGCCAGGCGCTCGTCGATCGACTCGTCCCTAGTCGGCGCCGTCTCCAGCGCGCCCGCGATCTGCAGGTGGAAGCGCCCAAGCTCGAGCTGCGAGGTGGACTGGATCACCGACTCGCGCACGAGGTCGTGGGCGAAGGACAGGTGGAAGGGCATGCCGCCGGTGGTGAGGAGCCCCAGGTTGCCGGCGGGCTCGAGCAGCAGGATGCACGCCTCGATGTCGAGGCCGGAGGCGCGGGCCAGAAGCCGCAGGTCGACCTCCCGGCCCATGAGGGCGGCGCGTTCAACCACGACTCTGGTGTCCTCGTCAAGCGTGCTCATCCGGTCGCGCACGATGTCGCGCACGGTCGCGGGCACGGCTCGGTCGGCTGCAATAAGATCGTCGCCGTCGGCCAGCAACCGCGCGAGCTCGCGGACGAAGAACGGGTTGCCCTCGGTGCGCGCCTGGATGCTCCGGGCGATTGCCGGAGTCGGAGCGCGGCCGGTCTCGCGGCGTACGAGCTCGCCGACCTCGGTCGGCTGGAGCGGGCCCAGGTGCAGGCGCTGGTGGTGGGGAAGGCGCCCGACCGCGGCGAGCGTTTGCGCCAGGTCCAGCCCCGGGCGAGGTGCCCGATCGCGCAGGATGCCAACGAGTAGGACGTGCTCGGGTTGCTGGGAGGCGACGTGCCGAAACATCTGCAGGGACGCGAGGTCGGCCCACTGCAAATCGTCGAGGACCACGACGAGCGAACGCTTGACGGCCACCCGCGCGATTAGTGCAACCGCCTGCTCGAATAGTCGGAACTGCGCTCCGCTGTCGGGCAGGACCGCGCCGCCGAGCATGCTGTCCTCGCCCGGCTCGAGCAGCCGCCCCAACTCGCCCACGCCCGCGACCGCTTGCACCTCGACGGCCTGGTCGTGGCACAGCTCGGCGAGCACCTGCGTCCACGGCCACAGTGCGGGGATGCCCTCGTGGCTCAGGCACCGACCCCATACGACCTGTCGCACCCCGGTGTGCGGCGGTCGTGCCGAACTCCTCCAGCAGTGTGGTCTTGCCGGCGCCCGGCTCGCCCTCGACCAGGACCAGCGACCGCTCGCCCCTCGTGACCCGCACCAGCTCGTACGACAGCATCGCGAGTTCGTCGGCCCGGCCGATCAGGCGGCCGAGAGACGCTCCATCGCGGCCGTCCGCCTCGGCAACGCCGAGAGACCTTGGGCTCAGCGGGTGGGGCAGCACGTCGCTCGGCACGGAAGCAGTGCTGCCCGACGGCTCGGCGCCACCGAGGGCACGTGTGTGCGCCGCGCGCAGGGTGTGTCCCGGGGCCACGCCGAGCTCTGTCGCGAGCCGTGTGCGGACAGCGTCGAGGACCGAGAGCGCCTCGGCCTGCTGCCCGGACGCGGCGAGCGCGTCCACAAGGCCCGCCTGCACGGGCTCGTTCAACGGGGCCATCCACGCCGCCAGCCGGAGGGGCTGTACGACGCGCTCGGAGCGGCCCTGCGTCCGGGCCAGCTCGGCGGCGGCGGTGCATGCGTCGAAGAACTCGTTGTCGATGCCGGCAAACAGCGGTGTGGCCGTCGTGCTGTGGTTGAGCCCGTCCCCGGCGGGTCCATGCCAGAGGGCGAGCGCCCGCACGAAGTCGTCAGACGCGTCGTCCGGACGACCAGCGGCGAGGTGTGCGCGGGCCTGGCCGACGTACAGCCGGAAGTCGACGAGGTCGATGGCGCCGTGCACCGCAGACAAGATGTAGCCGCCGCCGCGACGCTGGACGAAGGCGCCCGACTCACGTGCGGCGAGCTCCGGTTCCAGCAGCCGCCGGATGGCGCCGACGTACTTCTGGAGGATGTTGATCGCCGACCGGGGTACGTCGTCGTCCCAGAGGAGGTCGATCAGTTCCGACACGCTGGTGGGGCGCCCTACGCGCGCGAGCAGCAGGGCGAGGAGGTACTCCTGCTGGCGAGGGCCGAGGTCGAGCTCGACGCCGCCACGCCACGCCCGCAGCGGACCGAGGACCTGTAGGCGCGTCTCGCCGGGCTCTTCCGCGTGCATGCTGAACACGAGCGTCTCCCTCCTCGCTGACCGAAGGGCATTGCGGGCATCGTAGGCGATCAGCGCCCCGCTCGACCATGGCCGAAGGTCGAGGGCCGCCTTGTGGAGCGACTGAATTTCGGCTGAACTCCGGACCCCGGCGGCGTACACGGATCGTCCACACCGCGCTGGTGTGGTGGGCCTCCCGTTGTCGACCCTGGAGGCCCCCCATGCCCGAGCCCACTGTCGTCCTCATCCACGGTGCCTTCGCCGACGCCTCGAGCTTACGGTCCGGTCATCCCCCAACTGCTGGGCGACGGGATCCGCGTGGTGGCGCCCGCCGTCCCCAACCGCTCGCTCAACGGCGATGCCGAGGCGGTCTCCGCGGTCCTCGCCACCATTGATGGCCCCGTAGTGCTGGTCGGCCACTCATACGGCTGCGCCGTCGCGACCGTTGCCGGCGTCGCTGACAACGTGGAGACCCTCGTCTTCCTCGCCGGCTTCGTGCCCGACGAGGGCGAGGCGTTGGGAACGCTCCAGGAGCGCTTCGCGCCGTCGGACCTCGCGACCGCGCTGGTCCCGACACCGGTCCCCGGAGGCGTCGACCTGACGGTCGATCTCGAGAGGTTTCCCGCGGTGTTCGCCGCCGACGTCGACCCGGCAACGGCCGCGGTCCTGGCTGTGACCCAGCGCCCGCTGTCCGGGGCGGCCTTCGGCGAACCTGCGTCTGCTGCCGCGTGGAAGACCAAGCCGGCCTGGGGCGTCGTAGCCGCCCAGGACCACACTATCAACCCCGACGTCCAGCGATACGGCTACCAGCGCGCGGGCGTCTCCGCCATCGAGCTCGACAGCTCGCACCTTGTCATGCTCGCCCACCCGGCGGCGGTCACTGACCTCATCCGCAAGGCCGTCACCTCCGTCACCGCCTGACTCGGGCCCGGACCGGACCTGCCTACGCGGCTTCTGGCCGGGACTGCACACCCATCCTCGAAGGAGAAGACATGTACCGCTTCAGCCGACGGCTCATCGCCGTCCTCGGCACCGGCCTGGCCGGCGTCCTCGCCGCCACCCTCCTCGGTCCCACCTCCGAGGCAAGCGCGCCAGCGGGGGAGTCGTACGGAATCAAGCACCCTAGTCCCAGCACAGGCCGTCCGACCGTCGTCATGGTCCATGGCGCTTGGGCCGACTCCTCGGGCTGGTACGACTCCGCGGAGATCCTCCGCAGGCGAGGCTACGACGTCGTCGCCTTGGCGAATCCGCTGCGTGGTCTCACGTCTGACGCCGCCTACATCCGCAGCGCCCTGGAGACCATCGAGGGACCGGTCGTCCTCGTGGCGCACTCGTACGGCGGTGCCGTGATCACTGGCGCGGCCACCGGTCTGACCAACGTCGAGGCGCTGGTGTACGTCGCCGCATTCGTGCCCGACGAGGGTGAGCCCGTCGGCGCCCTCACCCAGCTGAACCCCGGGAGCCTGATCAACGACCAAGCGCTGATCGTCCGGCCGTTCTCGACCGGCACCAGTGCTGGCGCCGACCTCTACATCCGGCCCGAGATCTTCCGCGAGGCGTTCGCCGCCGACCTGTCCGCGCGCACCGCGCGACTGATGCAGATGACGCAACGGCCGCTCTCGGCATCGGCTCTCGGTGAGCCGTCGGGCGCCCCGGCGTGGAGGACGATCCCTTCCTGGTACCTCCTCTCCACCCAGGACCGGACCATCCCGCCCGCCACGCAAGAGTTCATGGCGGCACGTGCGGGATCGACCATTGTCAGGATCCGCTCATCCCACGTGGCGATGCAGTCCCACCCGGACGCGACCGCTGCGCTCGTCATGGCCGCCGCCCGGGCGGTTGGCTGAGTCTGGCCGGCGGGCGAGGAGGACGAAATGCACGAGCATGCCTATCTGGCCCAGTGCGACAAGGAGGAGGTACGGCACGAGCCTCAGGCGGCGGAGCGGAGCGTGGCGCTGGTTCTGCTCGCGCTCGCCCTCGGGACCTTCGCCATCGGGTCCGGTGAGTTCGGCAGCAACGGCATCATCCAGCTCATCGCCGACGATCTGAGCGTGTCGGTGCCCACGGCCACCAACGCCGTCACGGCGTATGCCCTGGGCGTGGTCATCGGGTCGCCGGTCCTGACGATCGTCGCCGCGCGCCTCAACCGGCGCACCCTGCTGCTGGCGCTGGTCGGCCTGTTCCTTGTCGGCAACCTCTTGTCGGCCCTCGCATCCGACCTCGGCCTGCTCGTGGCCGCGCGCTTCGTGACCGGCACCGTGCAGGGCGCCTACTTCGGCGCCGGCGCCGTGGTCGCGGCTCACGCTTACGGCCCTGGCAAAGGAGGCAAGGCCTTCGCGAGCGTGATGGCGGGACTCACCGTGGCGACCATCATCGGCTCGCCTCTCGGCACCTTCATCGGCCAACAGATGGGTTGGCAGGCGCTCTACGTCGTGGTCGCCTCTGCCGGCCTGCTGGCAGGCGCGGCGATCTGGCTGTGCGTCCCGCGGACGCCCGCACTCGACGGTGGTTCGGTCGCCAACGAGCTCGGTGCCTTGCGTAGGCCGATGGTGTGGGTGACGACGGCGATCGCCGCCCTCGGCATCTCGAGCATCTTTGCGGTCTACACCTTCATCGGTCCGTATGTCACCGATGCGGTGGGGGCGGCCGACTCGTGGATCCCGGTAGCCCTGGCGGTGTTTGGCCTCGGGATGGCGGTCGGCAACTTTGTCGGTGGTCGGCTGGCCGACCAGTACGAGCACCGCGGCCTCGTGCTCGGCTACGCCGGGGTACTGGGCTTCCTTGTCGTTATCGGGTCCGTCGGCGACCGGCTGACCATCCTGCTGCCCTGCCTGTTCGGCGTCGGAGCGACGACCATGATGGCGATCCCCACCATCCAGGTGCTGCTCACGAGGTACGCCCCCGAGGCCCCCACGCTGATGGGCGCAGTCAACCTCGCGGCGCTCAACCTTGCCAACGCACTGGGAGCGGTCGGGGGTGCGCTGGTGCTTGACGCCGGGTGGGGCACGCTTTCCACGGCATGGGCGGGCCTGGTCCTCACCGGAGCTGGCCTGCTTCTCTTCGCAGTCACGGTCCCTCGGGCATCGCCGCCCAAGGCTGCCGAACCGGTCCCGGCTGTGGGGTGACGCGGGCCATGTTGTCGTTGAAGTCCCGCGGTTCGTTCCTCTCCGTCTGCTCCGACGGGTCGATCCTCTCGGTCGGATCCATCGGGTCGGTGTGCTCGGTCGGATCGATCGGGTCGGTCCTCTCGATCGGCTCCATCGGATCGGTCGTTTCGGTGATGTCGATGCTCTCGACGCAAAGCAACTGCTCGATCCTGAGCCACTTCAGCAACTGCTCGATCCTCTGCCGAGGCAGCAGCAGCTCGATCCTGAGCCGGCGGGCGATGCGCTCGATCCTCGGCCGGCCCGTCGAGACATGGCGCCGGACGTGACCAACGGCGGCCCGGAGCCCGGCGGGGAGCCGCGACTGACGCCGGAGCAGTTCCAGCGGCTGGCGCGTTACGGCGAGCGGCGCACGGTGGTGGCCGGCGAGGTCCTGTACGCCACGGGAGACACCTCGTACGACCTGTTCCTGATCGAGTCCGCCGCGGTCGACGTCGTCCGGGAAGCGAGCACCATCGAGCCCGAGCACGTCGTCTACACGCGGACCGCAGGCGACTTCATGGGCGAGCTCAGCATCCTCACCGGGCAGACGGTCTACGTCTCGGCGAGGGTCCGAGCGCCGGGGGTCGTCGTCCAGCTCCTGTCGGTCCCGTTCCGGAGAGCACTGGCCGAGCAGGTCGACATCGCGGACGTGCTGATCGAGGCCTTCCGGCTGCGCCGCCGCATCATGCTCGACTCCGCAAGCAGCGCGCTCGAGATCGTCGGCCATCCCGGCACGGCCAGCCACCGGGCGCTGCGGACGTACGCCGCGCGGCTCCAGCTCCCGCACTCCCACTTCGATGCCGAGTCGGTGGCCGGGCAGTCGCTGATGGCTGCATACGGTCTCGTCGCCGACGACCTCCCGGCCGCCGTGCTCTTCGACCGCGTCCTGGTCCGGGCGACGCCCCCGGACGTGGCCCGCGCCGTCGGGCTCACCTTCGAGCCGTCGGACCGCGACGTCGACCTCGTAGTCGTCGGCGCCGGGCCAGCGGGGTTGGCGGCGGCCGTGTACGGCGCCTCGGAGGGCCTCGTCACTGTGCTGCTCGACGCCGAAGGACCCGGCGGCCAAGCCGCGACCACATCGCGTATCGAGAACTACCTCGGCTTCCCCGGCGGGATCAGCGGTGATGACCTGACCCGGTTGGCCCTGGTGCAGGCACTGAAGTTCGGAGCGCAGGTCTACGCCCCATGCCACGTCGTTGGCCTGACGAGCGAAGCGAACGGACCCGTGCTGACCCTTGAGGACGGCAGCGAGGTGCGCGCCCGAGCCGTCATCGTCGCCACCGGTGCGCACTACCGCCGCCTCGACGTGGCGCGCTGGGACGAGTTCGAGAAGCGGGGGTCGATCCGTTACTCGGCCACCGAGCTCGACGTTGCGGGCTGCGAGTCCAGCCCGGTCACAGTCGTCGGTGGGGCGAACTCAGCTGGTCAGGCCGCGCTGTTCCTCGCGTCGCGGGGATGTCGCGTCGACGTGGTGGTCCGCGGCGATCACGTCGAGAGATCGATGTCCAGCTACTTGGTAGGTCGCCTGGAGGCGCACTCCATGATCACCGTCTGGACGAACGCACGTCTCGTCGAACTGCGAGGTTCCCACGACCTCGATGCCGTAGTCATCTGCGCGGGAGAGAGTGCCCGGTCCGTGTCGCTCACCCGAGCGATCTTCTGCTTCATCGGCGCAGAGCCCGACACGGACTGGATGGGAGATGTCAGGCGCGACGCGAATGGCTTCGTTCTTACCGATGTCTCCTTAGCGCACACTCGCGCCCTCGCTCCGATCCCGTACGAAACCAGCGTTCCGCGAGTATTCGCAGCGGGTGACGTACGTGCCGGATCGATGAAGAGAGTCGCGGCCGCCGTGGGCGAGGGTGCGAGCGCCGTCGCTTCAGTGCACCGAGCGCTAGAACGCCCTCAGCACCTCGACACCACCTGAGCGGCACTGTCGTGATCCTCCCGGGCCCCAAGGAGTTCAGCCTGACGATGCAGTCGAGTCGGGCTCCTCGCTTGCCGCACCAGAACCGAGCATCTCGAACCTCTCACGCCGATCCAAGGGTGAGATCCCGCCGGTTCAACTCCCCCTCGCGCACGTGAGCCCCAGGTCACCAGACCCGGGGCTTCACGCATGTCCGGGCGTGTCGTCACCGTCGAGCCGCCGGATGAGTGAGGCGACGGTGTCCTTCGCGGTGCGTCCGACGCCGAGCAGGGTGGCCGAGGCGGCTCCGGTCCAGTCGCCGTAGCCGACGAGGTACAGCCGTGGCTCGAGGAGCGCTTGGGTGTGCGCAGCCCCGGCGGTGGCGATGCGGCCATCGGTGTCGCGCAGCCCGAGGGGCTGCAGGTGCTGCAGCGCGGGACGGAAGCCGGTGCACCAGATGATCGCGTCCAGCTGCGCCTCGCTGCCGTCGTCCCACGCGACTCCGTGCGGGGTGAGCCTGCTGAACATCGGCGGGCCCGCAGGACGCCCCGGCTCGCGGGCCTCGCGGACGCTGGGTACGGCGACGATGTCCCCCAGCCCACCGACCCCGTCGTGCTCGCGGCCATCGGCCAGGGCGTGCACACGCTGGGTGGCGGCGGCGAAGAGCACCCGCCCGTCGACATCGTCGGGGAGGAGCCGGGGCTCCCGCTGGGTCATCCAGAGGGTGTCGGCGACCGTAGAGACCTCGGCGAGGATCTGGGCCGCGGAGTTGCCGCCTCCCACGATCGCGACCCGCTGACCCGCGAACTCGTCGGCCGACGTGTAGTCGACGGTGTGCAGCTGCCGACCCGCGAACCCGGCCGCCCCGCGATACGCGGGCCAGAAGGGCCGGTCCCACGTCCCGGTCGCCGAGATCACGATCCGCGCGGCGACCCTGAGTCCGGGCGCCGAGACGAGGAGCCGACCCTGCGGGTCCTCGTCGACGCGCGCTCACCGACCTCACCCGATGGGGTCGAAGTGGTGCGAGCCGGTAGCGCTGCTCATAGGCGGTGAGGTAGTCCACGACGTGCTGCTCGCGGTGGGAAGCCGCGCGCGGCGTCGTTCCAGGGCGGCATCATCCAACCCGGGAGCGAGGAGCACCGAGGAAGGGGAGAACAGGCGCAGGCCGTCCCACATCCGGGGCCAGGCACCACCGGGCCGGGTGGCGGCGTCGAGGATCACGAAGTCTTCGCCGGCCGAGAGGCCTGCTCGGCGCAGGTGGTAGCCGGTCGCCAGCCCGGCCTGTCCGCCGCCGATGACCACGACGTCCACCCGGCGTACGCCGTGGTGCTCGCGAGCTCAGCTGGGCTCGGCTCGTCGCTCGAGCAGGACGGTGTCGCGCCAGATCCCGTCGAGCTGCGCGATGCGCGTGCGAACCGCAAGGGTGCGGTAGCCCGCCGAGTGGTGCAGCGCGAGGCTGGCGCGGTTCTCGGGGAAGATCGAGGTCTGCAGCGTCCACAGTCCGGCCCGGTCGGCCTCGGTGACCTGGGTGAGGAGCAGTGCCTTGCCCACCCCGCGACCGCGCGCCTCCTCGGCGACGTACACCGACGTCTCGCCGACCCCGGCATAGCAGTCGCGAGCGGAGACCGGCATCACCGCGGTCCAGCCGACGACCTCACCCTCGAGCTCGGCGACCCAGGCCAGGTCTGGCAGCCACGTGGCACGCAGCTCGTCCGCAGTCGGCAGCTTGGTCTCGAACGTGGCGTTGCGGGTGGCCAGGCCCTCGTCGTAGATGGCCAGGACGGCGGGCAGGTCGTCCTCGGACACCAGCCGGGTAGTGACATCGGCAGGGAGGTCCTCGGGGCAGCACGGGGGCGAGGACAGGGTGCCCATGACGACGTCGGCAGCGTGCGGCAGGCCGGTGCAGCAGGCGGCGTTGACCGACACCAGGCTCGAGGTGCCGACCTGGTCGACCACCACGAACCCCACCTTCTTCAGCAGCTCCACGTGGTGCGAGCAGGTCGACTGGCTCACCCCCAGGGCCTCGGCCAGGTCGCCGATGCGCATCGCGCCGGCTGCGGAGGTCGACAGGGTGTGCAGCAGTCGAACCCGGGTGGGATCGGCGAGCACCGCGAACCACTCGGCGTAGTTCTCGGCCTCGCCGCGGCTCAAGGTCGCGGCGGAGGAGGTCACGAGGCAAGGGTACCTTGCTTTCATCGAGAGCGATCGATACAGTCCGATCCATCGACGCTCGTCGATGCAATCAGCAGCTCGAGGAGATCGACATGCAGCATCCCCTGGTCATCATCGGCGCCGGCCCGATCGGCCTGGCCGCCGCCGCCAATGCCGCCGAGCGGGGCCTGGACTTCGTCGTCCTCGAGCGCGGGAGCCGATGCGGGCGCGGCCGTGGGTGAGTGGGCGCACGTGCGGCTGTTCTCGTCCTGGTCCGAGCTCGTCGATCCGGCGGCCCGGCGCCTGCTCGACGCCGCCGGGGGGTGGACCTCGCCCGACGAGCGTGGCTGTCCCACCGGTGGCGAGTGGCGCGCGAGCTATCTCCAACCTCTCGCCGACCTCCTCGACGCAACCCCCGGCGGAGCGGTGCGGTACGGCGCCCTGGTCACCGGCGTGGGCCGTGCCGGTCGAGACCTGCTGGTCGACTCAGGCCGCGAGAGCGACCCGTTCGCCGTACACGTGCGAACCGACGCAGGTGAGGAGCGCCTCCTGGCCGGTGCCGTCGTGGACGCCTCGGGGACCTGGACCCAGCCGAATCCGCTGGGGGGCGACGGCTACCCGGCTCTGGGTGAGCTGGCGAGCCACGATCGCCTCACCTACGGCATCCCGGACCTCAGCGATGCCCAGGTGGCCTCGCGGTACGCCGGCAAGCACGTCGCCGTGGCCGGCAAGGGCGCCTCGGCCCAGGGCGTCCTCATCGGGCTGGCCCGGCTCGCTGACCAGGATGCGGGGACCAGGGTGTCGTGGCTGTTGCGGCGTCCCAGCGTGGGGGACGCCTTCGGTGGAGGTGACAACGACCAGCTCGAGGCGCGCGGCAGGCTCGGGCAGGAAGCCGAGGCCGCCGCCGGCGCCGGGCACGTCACCAACGTCACCCGGTTCAGCACCGCGTCCCTGACCGCTCAGCCGGACGGCAGGCTCACGCTGGCCTCGGCAGACGGCCAGCAGGTGAGCGATGTCGACGAGGTCATCGTCGTCACCGGCTTCCGCCCCGACTTCACCTTCCTCTCCGAGGTCCGTCTCGACCTCGACCCGGCCTTGGGATCTGCCAGGGTCCTGGCCGAACAGATCCACCCCGACCACCACTCCTGCGGCGACGTCCAGCCCCACGGCTACCAGGAGCTCACCCAGCCCGAGGCCGGCCTGTTCCTGGTGGGCATGAAGTCCTACGGTCGCGCCCCCTCCTTCCTGGCCATGACCGGTTTCGAGCAGGTCCGCTCCGTGGTGGCGGCGCTCGACGGAGACCTGGAAGCCGCCGGCGGGTCGAGCTCGTGCTCCCCGAGACGGGAGTCTGCAACGGTGCCGGAGCCTTCGACGACCCTGACTCCAACCCCGGCACCGTGTCCGGCGGTGGCTGCTGCGGTGCACCCGCCACGGCCGAGCCACAGCTGGTCTCGCTCGGACGCCGCCCATCCTGAGGTGGCGGAGGATATCGACGTCTGTCAAGATAGACAGGTGTCGAACTCATCCGAGGATCCCCTGCTGTGCTGCACTCCCCTGGCCCGAGAGCCGATCAGCAGTGAGGCGTCCTCGCAGATCGTGCCGATGCTCAAGGCGATGGCCGATCCCGCCCGGCTGCGCCTGCTGTCGCTGATCCTGTCCCACGAGGGCGCTGAGGCGTGTGTGTGCGACCTCCTGCCCTACTTCGACCTGTCGCAGCCCACCATCAGCCACCACCTCAAGGTGCTCCACCGGGCCGGGCTGCTCGATCGCGAGAAGCGTGGCACCTGGGTCTTCTACGGGGCGCGCCCGGCGGCGATGGCTGCCCTGGCCAACCTATTCATCGACGCCGCGGTCCCGGCGTGAGCGACGCAGTGAGCCAGACTGACGGTCCCGACGCCGATGTCCTCCACCGACTCTCGACCCTGGACCGGTTCCTCCCGGTGTGGATCGGCGTGGCGATGGTGGCGGGGCTGCTGCTCGGGCGGCTCGTTCCGGGGCTGGACGACGCGCTGGCCGCGGTGGAGATCGGGTCGGTCTCTCTGCCCATCGCGATCGGGCTGCTGATCATGATGTATCCGGTCCTGGCGAAGGTGCGCTACGACGAGCTCGGGCATGTGACCGGCGACAGGCGTCTGCTCGCCACGTCCATCCTTCTCAACTGGGTGGTGGGACCGGCCCTCATGTTCGCCTTGGCCTGGCTGCTGCTGCCCGACCTGCCGGACTATCGCACCGGGCTGATCATCGTGGGCCTCGCGCGCTGCATCGCGATGGTGCTGATCTGGAACGACCTCGCCTGCGGCGACGCCGAGGCCGCCGCCATCCTGGTGGCCATCAACGCCGTCTTCCAGATCCTGGCCTTCGCCGTCCTCGGCTACTTCTACCTCCAGGTCCTTCCCGGCTGGCTCGGCCTCGAACAGACCCAGCTGGAGGTCTCGGTGTGGGGCATCGCCAAGAGCGTCCTGGTGTTCCTCGGCATCCCGTTGCTGGCCGGGTTCCTCACGCGCACCCTCGGTGAACGCACGCGGGGACGGGAGTGGTACGAGTCCCGCTTCCTTCCGAGGATCGGGCCCGCTGCGCTCTACGGCCTGCTGTTCACGATCGTCATCCTGTTCGCACTCCAGGGCGACACCATCACCAACCGACCCCTCGACGTCGCCCGCATAGCGCTCCCACTGCTGGCCTACTTCGCACTCATGTGGGGAGGCTCGATGCTGCTGACCAGAGCGCTGGACTTCGACTACCCGCGTGCGACGGCCGTGTCCTTCACCGCCGCCGGCAACAACTTCGAACTCGCCATCGCGGTGGCCATCGGCGTCTTCGGCGTCACCTCGGGCCAGGCCCTCGCCGGCGTCGTCGGACCGCTGATCGAGGTGCCGGCTCTGGTCGCCCTCGTCTACGTCAGCCTCTGGGCCCGGCAGTTCTACCGCGACCGCGCCTCGACAGGAGCCACCCCATGACCTCCGAGCAGATCAGCCCACCCCAGGTGGTCTTCGCCTGCGTGCGCAACGGCGGCCGCTCCGTGATCAGCCGAGTGCTCACCGAGCACTACGCCCAGGGCCGGCTCACCGCGCTCTCGGCAGGCACCCAACCGGGCGACCACATCCATGCCGAGGTGGCGGCCGTGCTGGAGAAGCTCGGGCTCGACACGTCGGGGGAACAGCCGAAGCTGCTGACCCGCGAGACCATCGCAGCCAGCACCATGGCCATCACCCTCGGCTGCGGCGAGGAGTGTCCCTTCGTGCCCGGCGTCAGGTATGTCGACTGGCCGGTCGCCGACCCCGGCGGCCAGGACGAGACGACGGTGCGTGAGATCATCGCCGACCTCGACGGCCGAGTCCGGGCGCTGGTCGTCGAGCTGGTCCCGGACCTCGTCCTCGCGCCGTCAGTGCTCGCCGAGGCCTAGAGTACGACGTACCCGGGGGGGTATTTGGACGTAGCGCTGGATACCCCCTAGGGTATGGCCTATGACTACCACCGACTCCCGCCCGCACCACAGCGAGACCGATCCGGACCTCGGCTACCGCCCCGGCCCGCTGGGCCGGCTGGGAGTCTGGGTGAGCGACCACGCTCGCCTGACCACAGCCGTCTGGCTCCTGCTCATCGTGGGCCTCGGCGTGTTCGCCCCCCGGGTCGAGTCCGAGCTCTCCGGGGCGGGCTGGCAGGCCAACGGCTCCGACTCCGTGGTGGCACGCGAGCTGGCCCAACAGCACTTCGGCGGCAATGCCTCCACCGCGATCCAGGTGGTCGTGCACTCCACCGACGGCCCGGTCACCGAGGGGAGGGGCAAGCAGGTCCTCGCCGATGCCACCGCGATGCTGGAGCAGGACCCCCGCATCGCCGGCGTCGTCCAACCGCAGCCCGGCGCGACCCTGAGCCAGGACGGCACCACCGCCGTCCTCCTGGCCGGTGCAGCCGCCGACCCGAACGAGATGGTGCGGGTGGCCGACGATCTCAAGGTGCCCCTGCAGGACCTCTCGACCAGCGGAGTCCAGGTCAACCCCACGGGCGCCTCGCTGCTGTGGTCGGACTTCAACGAGGCCAACCTGTCCGCGATGATGAAGTCGGAGATGGTCTCCTGGCCGGTCACCCTGGCCATCCTGGTGCTGGCCTTCGGCGCCCTCGTGGCGGCGGGCCTGCCCCTGATCCTCACTCTCGCCGGCCTCGTCGCGTCCGCCGGCTCGCTGGTCCTGATCAACCACGTCGTGCCCGTCTCGATCTGGGCGATGAACTTCGCGATGATGTTCGCGCTCGCGCTGGGCATCGACTACGCGCTGTTCATCGTGGTGCGGTTCCGAGCGGCCCGCATGGGCCACCACGAGAGTCCACGCCAGGCGATCGCCGAGACCATGGACACCGCGGGCAAGGCGGTGCTGCTCTCCGGGGCGACCGTCCTGATCTCCCTGTCTGCCGTGATGCTGGTGCCTTCTCCCTCGTTCCGCTCGATGGCGGGCGGGATCATGCTCGCCGTCCTCTTCGTCCTCGCGGCGACCCTCACCCTGCTCCCGGTGGTCCTGGCCAAGCTGGACCAACGCATCAACAAGCTCGCGCTGCCGTGGGTGCACACCGGTGAACACCGCTCGGCGAGGTTCGAGGCCTGGGGCGAACGGCTCTGGAAGCGTCCCGTCGTCTGGGGCCTCGCCTCACTGGTCGTCCTGCTCGCCCTGGCTGCCCCGATCGTGGGACTCAAGACCGCCATGCCCTCGATCAAGGTCCTGCCCGAGACGGCCAGTGCCCGCATCGGCTACGACCAGGTCCAGGCCTCGTTCGGTGACGGGGCCCCCGGCGCGCTGCAGATCGTCGTACGCCAGCGCGAGGCCGCCGCCGCCGCGGCCACGCTCGCCGCAGAGCCCGGCATCGCCGGCGCGATGCCGGGAGTCGTCGCGAGCGACGGGTCCTCCTACGTCCTGATCCAGGCCGTGCCCACCGTCGACCCGTCCGACCCGGCACTGAGCGACACCGTCGATCGACTGCGAGCCGACCTGCCGGCCAGTGCGGTCGTCGGGGGAGCGGCTGTCGAGAACCTCGACCTGAAGGCCCAGCTCGACGCCTCCACCCCGCTCGTGATCGGGGTGATCCTGGCCCTGGGCTTCCTCCTGCTCCTCGTCGCCCTCCAGGCACCGCTCATCGCACTCCTCGGCACCCTCGCCAGCCTGCTCTCCACGGCTGCGGCGTTCGGCGTCGCTCGTCTGGTGTTCCAGGAGGGCTGGGGGTCCGGGTTCATGGGCTTCGAGCCACAGGGCTTCCTCGATGCCTGGGCGCCGGTGTTCTTCTTCGCGATGATCTTCGCGATCGCGATGGACTACACGGTGTTCCTCCTGGCCTCCGCCAAGGAGCACTACGAGCACTCCGGCGACCCGAAGGACGCGATGGTCGGCTCGCTCGCGCACTCGGGCCGGGTGATCTTCGCTGCAGGAGCGGTCATGGTCGCGGTGTTCTTCACCTTCGCCCTGTCCGGCCCGCTGCCGCCCAAGGAGATGGGAATCGTCCTGGGCGTCGCCGTCCTCCTCGACGCCTTCCTGGTCCGGCTCGTCCTGCTGCCCGTGCTGCTCCGACTCACCGGGCGGGCCGCCTGGTGGTCCCCGGCCTGGCTCACCCGGGTCCTGCCCGACATCCGTTTCTCCCACAACTGACCAGCACCACGAGAAGAAGGAGCCACGCACCATGTGCCACTCAGTCACCTGCAAGACCTGCGCCAGACCCACCTGGGCAGGCTGCGGCCGCCACGTCGAGAGCGCCCTCGCCGGCGTCCCGAAGTCCGAGCGCTGTCCCGGCCACCCCAAGAAGGAGAGCCAGAGCCTCCTGGGCCGCCTCTTCGGTGGCCGGTCATGAACCTCGACCGAGCCGTCCTCGCGTTCGCCGGAGCCGTCACCCTCCTCAGCGTGCTGCTCGCGGTCGCCGTATCGACCTGGTGGCTCCTGCTGACCGCGTTCGTGGGGCTCAACCTGCTGCAGTCGAGCCTGACCGGCTTCTGCCCGGCCGCGATCGTCCTGCGCCGGGCCGGCGTACCGGTTGGCTGTGCGTTCGCCGGCGAGCTCACCTGAGCCACGGCGCCATCGTCCTGCCGGCCAAGGCCCAATGACTCTGGGCCAGGCACCTGCTCGGCGCCATCGTGGGAGGGCCGGCACACCACCAGGAGGAGCCATGACGCGCAGGGCGTCGACCGCGTCATGAGCCTTGTGGAGCACCTGCCCGCGAGCAAACGGGGTCAGAGCCTGTCCCTGGTGGGCGCGGCACTCGTGTGGGTGCTGGCCTACTGGGTCAACGGCAGGGTATGGGACACGGTCTTCTACGACCTGTTCGCGATGGCCCCCGATGACCGGCTGACCTCGTCCCTGCACTTCTTCTTCTACGACACCGTCAAGATCGCCCTCCTGCTGTCGGGGATCATCTTCGCCATCACCATCCTGCGGTCCTACCTGAGCATCGAGCGCACGCGAGCTCTGCTGGGAGGGCGCCGCGAAGGCGTGGGCAACGTGATGGCCGCCGGTCTCGGGGTCGCCACGCCGTTCTGCTCGTGCAGCGCGGTGCCGGCGTTCATCGGGTTCGTCGCGGCCGGGGTGCCGCTGGGAGTGACCCTGAGCTTCCTGATCGCCAGCCCGCTGGTCAACGAGATCGCCGTCGGGCTGCTGCTGACCCTGTTCGGGGTCAAGATCACGCTGGCCTACATCGGTGCGGGGCTGGCCATCGCGGTCGGAGCGGGCTGGGTCCTCGGACGCCTCAAGCTCGAACGGTACGTCGAGCCCTTCGTGTTCGAGACGCGGCTCGGTGGCCAGGTCATCGACTCCTCCGCCGGGCTGAGGTTCAACCAGCGGATGCAGATGGGAGCCGAGGAGGTCGGCTCCATCCTGCACAGGATCTGGCCCTACCTGCTGGTCGGAATCGGTCTCGGCGCGGTGATCCACGGCTGGGCGCCGGAGGACCTCTTCACCAACTACGCCGGTGCGGGCAACCCGTTCGCCGTCCTCATCGCGGTAGGTGTCGGCATCCCCCTCTACTCCAACGCGGCAGGCATCCTGCCGCTGGTCGAGGCGCTGCACGACAAGGGTCTGCCGATGGGCACGCTGCTCGCCTTCATGATGGCCGTCGTCGCGCTCTCGCTGCCCGAGATGATCCTGCTCCGTCGCGTCCTGAGACCCCAGCTGCTCGGCATCTACCTGGGCGTGACCGGATCCTCGATCGTCGCCGTCGGCTACCTGTTCAACTTCCTGCTCGCCTGAGCCCCATGGAAAGGAACCCGGTCATGATCATCAAGATCCTCGGCCCCGGCTGTACCAAGTGCAAGAACCTCGAACGTGCCACCCGAGAGGCGCTCGGCCGGCTCGGCATCGACGCCACGGTGGACAAGGTCGAGGACTACGCCACGATCGTGGGCTACGGGGTCATGTCCACCCCCGGTCTGGTCATCGACGAGAAGGTCGTCGTCTCGGGCCGCGTCCCGTCGACCACGGAGATCGGGCAGCTGCTGAGCTCTGCCGCCTCCTGACTGCGAGAGTCCGGTCACGGCGAGGGCGGCGAGCAGGGCGCCCCCGACGACGACCGTCGCCATGCTCACCTCCAGGGCTGACCCGTGGGGACTGCCGGCGCGCACCCGAAGGTCGTAGATCGAGGTTGCCGCCGCGACGGCCACGGTGCCGCCCACCTGTCGGATGAGCAGAAGAGAGCCCATCGCGGCCCCCAGGTCGCTCTCCGCGGCAGCCCGCTGCAGCTGGATCTGCAACCCCGAGAGGTTGGGTCCGAGGCCGACTCCCAGGAGGAGCAGCAGGCCCAGCAGCACGATCGGACGAGAGGTGGGGTGGGCGGCAGCGAAGCCGATCCCGGCGATCATGACCAGGCCGTTCGCAGCGAGCAGAGTCGCGAGCGCTCCGTGGTGGCGAACGATGATCGCGGCGCCGAGGTTGGCCGAGACGAGCATGGCGAGCAGGAGCGGGTAGACCCTGATGCCGGCCGTCGCCGCGCTGAGGCCGGCAGCCTCCTCGAAGTAGCGTGGCATCAGCACGACGCATGCGTAGAGCCCGAACGAGGCGGGCGCGGCAGCCAGCAGCACCGCACGGGTCGATCGGTCGACGAACAGGCGCGGCGGGATGATCGGCGCGACGGCACGGCGCTCCACCGCCACCAGCAGGCCCAGGGCAGCCACGCCGAGGACGACGAGCCCACCGGTCCTCGGCGCCGCCCACGACCCGACCGACAGATACTGGTTCAGGCCGACGAGCACCAGGCTGACCGAGGTGGTCAGCGTGGCGATGCCGGCGACGTCGACGGGGGTCCGCCGGGACTCGCTGATGCCGACCTCGGCCGGAAGGACGTGTGCGATCACGGCGATCGCAGCCAGCCCGAACGGGACGTTGGAGGTGAAGATCCATCGCCATCCGACGCCGTCCGACAGCAGCCCGCCCAGCAGCGGTCCCACCGCGAAGCTGAACCCCATGGCTGCCGCCAGCATCCCTTGTGCCGCGCTCCTTCGGCTCGGGCCGGCCAGTTCGGCGATCAGGATGAACGTGAGCGCCTCGAGCCCCGCGGCACCGACACCCGAGACGGCACGGGCGGCGACGAACTGGGGCATCGACTGCGCACCGGTGCATCCGGCCGAGCCGACGACGAAGATCGACAGGCCCACGATCAGCAGCTGACGGCGGCCGTAGCGGTCAGACAGCCGGGTGAAGACGGGCAGGAGCACCGTGGCAGGGACCAAGTAGGCGGTGACACCCCAGACGTACATCGACGGCCGACCCAGGTCGGCGACGATCGCCGGCAGCGCCGTCCCGACGATGGTCTGGTCGAGCATCGACAGGACGAGACCGGACAGCACCGCGATCCAGAGCAGCGCGCGGCGCGGGCCGGGGGCGAGACGTTCTTTCATATGGCGAGAATTACATGTCGTGATTGACATGTCAATCTAGTCACGTGAGTGCTAGGGTCGAACCATGACCCTGAGCCATGCGATCCTCGGCCTGCTCTCTCGTAGCCCCGCCACTGGATATGACCTCACGCGGACGTTCGACGCATCGCTGCGGACTTCGTGGCATGCCAGTCACAGCCAGATCTATCCCGAGCTCTCGCGGCTCGAGAGCTCAGGTCTGGTGGAGGTGGTGGGGCGAGGGCCCCGTCGAAGCAAGACGTACGACGTGACGCCCGCCGGGCGCGACGAGCTCAGGCGCTGGCTCGTGGAGTCGGAGCCTGATCGCTCCGTGCGGAACGAGAGCGGGGTCCGGCTGTTCCTCACCCCCCTGCTCGGACCCGAGGACATGCGGGCGATCTACAGCCGTGACCTCGGATTCGTCGAACAGGAACTCGAGGACCTCGGTCGACTCCGGGCGGCCATGGACGAGTCCAGCAGTCCTGAGGTCTTCGCTCCGCAGGTCGACCTGGGGCTCCGCATCAACAGCGTCATCCGGGACTGGCTCAGCGACCAGCTGGACGCGCTCCCCTGAACCGGCGACCCGCCGTCGCACGAAAGGATCCACCGTGTCCATCGCTCACCGCCGCACCTATCGCGTGGAGGTCACCGGCCAGTTCGACCGCCCGGCCGGCGCCGTGCGCCAGGCCCTGCTCGACGGCCGCACGGAGCACGATCGGAGCCGGGCCGCGTTCACCCTCGACGGGACCTTCACCTACGCCCCCAGCCTGACCCGCTTCATGTTCCGCTACCTCATCGAGATCGACGAGGAGTCCCCCGTGGAGGCGGACGCCTTGGCCGTGCTCACCGCGGAGATCCGGTCGCAGGACCACCTCGCGGCTCGAGGGATCGAGGTCAAGGCGACCAGGACGACCCTCACCTGCCTGCAGGATGTCAAGATCCGCCGCTCGCGCCGGGGGCCATAGGGTGGCGTCGACGTCGGGGGCGACTGGCTGAGCGGGATCAGTCAGAGCTGTCACTCCGTGCCCGCACCGATGCGGATCGCGCCTTCGACGTCCTGTGCGGAGAGCTCCTTGGTGCAGAAGAACCAGTCCACGCAATCGACCCCGTCCTCGGTGCCGTCCATGCGGTCCTGGGCCGACCCACATGAGCCGGCCGGTGGGACGATGACCCGCTCGCCGGGCCGCCAGTCAGCCGGGGTCGCGACCTGGAAGGCATCTGCGGTCTGGAGCGCCTTGACGACGCGCAGCAGTTCGTCGAAGTTGCGGCCGAGGCTGAGCGGGTAGTAGATGATGGTCCGGATCACTCCCGCAGGGTCGATCACGAACACCGCGCGGACTGCTTTGGTGCTGTCCTCGCCCGGCATGATCATGCCGTACTTCCTCGCCACCTCCATGGTGATGTCCTCGATCAGTGGGAACGTCACCTCGATGTTGCTGAGGTCGCGGAAGGTGATCTTCTCCTTGATGGTCCGCAACCACGCGATGTGACTGTAGAGACCGTCGATCGAGAGTCCGACGAGCTGGGTGTTGTAGGCCCTGAACTCGTCCTGCATCGACGCGAACGTCATGAACTCGCTCGTGCACACCGGGGTGAAGTCAGCCGGGTGCGAGAAGAGAATCACCCAGCTGCCGGTGTAGTCGCCGGGGAAGGAGATGTCGCCCTGCGTCGTGACCGCCTCGAACGCGGGTGCGGGGTCCCCGATCCGCGGCATGGTGGCGGGTGCTTCGAGCTGGGTGGATTCGTTCATCGAGCGCGTCCTTCCTGGACCTGCGGGGCGGGGTCGGCGACCGGTTCGGCCGCGTCGGCGAATTCACAGAAGGCGTCGTAGGCTCGCGGGCCGTGGATCGAGGCGGGCCCGCCGTTCATCAGGAAGGCGACGCCGATTGCCTCGGCTGCCTCCTGTCGGGTCGCGCCGGCGCGGACCGCCGCCTGGGAGTGCGAGGCGATGCAGCCGTCGCACCCCTCGACGACGCCGATCGCCATGGCCATCAGCTCCTTGGTCCGCACCTCGAGTGCGCCCGGAGCGAACGATGCTCGGTGCAGCTCACCGAAACCTCGGTAGACGTCGGGGATCGCGCGTCGCAGCGCGCGATGCAAAGGGGAGAGGTCGTCGAGGACGACCTTGCCGTGGCTGGCTGAGTGGCCCGTGATGTTCATGGTTCCCCTTCGTGCTCGCTCACCTCCAGCATGGCCAGTGAGCCTGCCCTGCTCCTAGGGGCTTCTGTCCTGTCTCACCGGGACCAAATCGGCGGGTCGACCCTGGGCCGGGAGACGCACATCGCCACGGGAGGCGCGATCCCGCGGCTCAGAGCAGCGCAGGGAAGGCGCGGGCCGCGGTGTAGACGGCGACCGCGAGCACGAGCACGGTGAAGGCGATCTGGAGTCGACGGGTGTCGGTCCGGCTCACGAGCCGGGCACCGGCGAGGGCGCCGACGCCGGAGGCGGCGGTGAGCACCAGCACCAGCCACCAGTCCGGGGAGGTGCCGGTGCCGGCCCGCACGGCGAGGGCGACGGCACTGGTCATCGTGATCACCACCAGGGAGGTGCCGGCGGCGTACTCCATCGGAAGGGCGAGCGCGAGCAGCAGCGCGGGCACGACGAGGAAGCCGCCACCGACACCGAGGAAGCCGGTGAGGAGTCCGACGATCGTCGCGGTGACGAAGCACCTTGAGGGCGCGCGGGCACTGGCAGGCGAACGTCGGGCTGAACGTGATGATCGGGTCATCCAGCGCGCCACGGATCCGGGTGCGGTCGCTCGTCGTCGCAGGAGGCGCAACGTCATGACGGCGGCGACGACCAGCATCAGGGCCGCGAAGCCGGCGAGCAGCACTCGGCTCGGGCACGTGGGCTGAGGCCCTGGCCCCGAGCACGGCTCCGCCCAGGGCAACGGCACCGAACGCGGCTCCTCGCGCGAGCAGCACGCGGCCGGCACGGTGGGCCGCGACGGCCCCGATCAGCGACGTCACGCCGACCACCACGAGCGATCCGGTGGTGGCCTGCGCGGGGCTCTGCCCGAGGGCGTAGACCAGCACCGGGACGGCCAGGATGGAGCCGCCGCCGCCGAGGGCGCCGAGGCTGAGCCCGATGAGCCCGCCGGCGACGACGGCGAGGAGCAGGGTCACGCCGCGGGACCCACCAGCTGGAGGCTGACCTTCTCGGCGTTGTCGAACGAGTCGTCGATGGCGACCAGGTGTCGCCCGGCGGCGTCGAGCATGGAGGCGGCGACCGAGGCGCGGTAGCCGGCGGCGCAGTGCACCCAGACCTCCCCGGCGGGGACGTCGGCGAGACGGTCCGACAGCTCGTGGAGCGGGATGTTGACCGCACCGTCGATGCGGGCCGCCTCGTGCTCGTCGACCCGCCGCACGTCCAGGACCACGACTGGCCGGTGGTGGCGGACCTGGGCCAGATCTGCGAACGTCGCGGTCGGGAAGGAGCTCAGTGCGCGGTCGCTCCAGTCCTCCGGGCCGCCGGTCGCGTGCGCGGCGGGCCGGTCGATGCCGATCCGGACCAGCTCGCGCTGGGCCTCCGCGATCGCCTCGGCGCTCTCGCCCAGCAGCGTGAGTCGGGGTGCCCCAGGTCGACGAGCCAGCCGAGGTAGGTGGCGAAGCTGCCGTCGAGCCCGAAGTTGAGCGTGCCCGGTGCATGACCGGCGGCGAAGGCGGTGCGGTTGCGCAGGTCCACGACCCACTCGCCGGCCTCGATGCGCCGGCGCAGCTCGGACGCGTCGGCGACCGACGGTGCGGACAGGTCGGGCTGGGAGGGGCCGGCGGCATTGGCCGGGGCCATGTGGGCGTAGTACGCCGGCCAGGGGCCGAGCCCGGCCAGCAGCTCCTCGACGTAGGTCTCCTCGTCCTGGGTGAGGACCGGGTTGGCCCACTTCTCGCGCCCGATGGTCGAGGAGGCCGCGTCGGACTGGGTGGCTGAGCAGAAGGAGCCGAAGCCGTGGGTCGGGTAGACGTCGGCGTCGTCGGGGAGCAGCTCGGCGAGCCGGTGCGCCGAGGCGTGCTGGTGGTGCACGAGGTCGAGGGTGTGCGCGGGGCCGAGCAGGTCGGGACGGCCGGTGGCGCCGTAGAGCAGGGAGCCGCCGGAGAAGACGCCGACCGAGTTGTCGAGCCCCGCCGAGTCGCTCGGTCAGGGCGTAGGAGAGGTGGGTGAAGGTGTGACCGGGGGTGGCCAGCGCGGTGACGCGCATGCGGTCACCCACCTCGATGACCTGCCGTCCGTCAGCGGGGTGCGGTCGAAGGACACCTCGTCCTCGCCGTTGACGAGGTAGTGGGCGCCGGTGTGCTCGGCGAGGGCGAACCCGCCGGTGACGTAGTCGTTGTGGATGTGGGTCTCGAAGACGTGGGTGAGGCGGACCCGGTGCTCCTCGAGCAGGGCGAGGACGCGGTCGATGTCGCGCTGCGGGTCGACCACGAAGGCGACCTCGCCGTCGTGCACGAGGTAGCTGCGGTCCCCCAGGGTGGGCGTCTCGATCGGGATCACGGTGAGCGTCGACATCACAGACCCGACTCCCACGGCGCGGCCCGACTGGATCCAGCCGCTGGTGCCGCCGGTCACCGACGCGGCGTCGAAGCCCGCGGCGACCAGCAGGTCGGTCATCGCCCTCGAGCGGTTGCCCGTGGCACAGATGACGTGGACACGTGCGGACCGGTCGATCTCGCGGAGGCGGGAGGCCAGCTGCCCCATGGGCATGAGGATCGCTCCGGGCACGTGGGCCTGGGCGTACTCCGCACGCTCGCGGACGTCGATGGTCACCCCGGTCTCGCGCTCGGCGGCGTATTCCTCGATGGAGATCTCGGGAGTGTGGTCGGACATGCGTTTCCTCTCCGCTCGGCGGGTTGCACGTGCTGCTGATGGATACCCTAGGGGGTATACAGACTGAAAGGCAAAACACCCCACGGGGTATTCCCTGTCACTCATCTGGAGCACCACCCACGGCCCGTCACGGCTCGATGCGCCGCGAGAGGACGAGCAGCAGCCCGGCGACCAGGAAGAGGCCGGCACCGACTCCGACCTGCAATTCCCTGACGCGACCACCAGACGTCGCCCGCCGTACCTGTCCTGCGCCGTGCCTTCGGGGGGGCCGGCCCCGCCGGCCACGTCAGGCTGTTGCCTCAGCCCGCGAGGGACCCTGCTGGGGACGCCGTACCCACGGTGAACGTGATCTCACCCGTGACCGGGTGCCCATCCTCGGAGACCGCGCGGAAGGCCATCGTGTAGGCCCCGTCCGGTCCCTCGGTGAGGCCCTGCCGTACGAGGACTCCGTCGACCCGAGGGGTGCCCGAGGCCACCGAACTCCCGTCCGGCGCGGTCACGATCACATACGCCGGGGAGGTCATCTCCTGGGAGAACTCGAACTCGACCTGCTACGGCAGGGCCCCGAGCACCGCGCCCTGGGTGGGAGTCGAGGAGATCAAGGTGGCGTGGGCCCAGGCTGGCGTCGGCATGAGAGTCACGAGAGCGACCCAGGCCAGGCCCAGGAGTCCGAGCCAGAAGTGCCGCCTGCGACCAGGGGCCCTCCCTGAGCCGACCGCCCGCAACGCGCTGGTGGCGGCCGGCGACGGCGGGCGCGGCGACTCCGGTTCGACGGGCGCCAGGTGGGGTGTCTTCTTCGTCGGCATGGGGTCTCCTGGAGAGTCAGTCGGTGAGGAGTTGCTGGGCGACGTACCGGCCCTCGGCCGCGCCGGGTGGAACGGCGTAGACCGCGGAACCGATCGTGGTGACCCACTCGTTGAGCCGATCGAGCTCGGCCAGCCGGCTCTGGACAGGGACGAACTGGTGCTCGACGTCGGCCACGAAGGCGATGAACACCAGCCCGCTGTCCTCGCCCGTGGGACGACTCGGCTCTGGGACCGTGTAGTTGTAGGGGCGACGAAGCAGCCGCTGGGAGTCATCGCTCGTGCGTGCCCGGGCGATGTGACTGGCCGGATCGATCACCGGAAAGCCGAGCGAGTCCGTGGCGGTGAAGTCGGGCTCGTCATGCTCGGCGGTGCCGGTGAGGGGCGCTCCAGTTGTCGAGCCTTCGTCCCACGGCGGCTTCTCGGCCGACGCGGTCGACCTTGTCCCACGTGTCCATCTCGGCCCGGATCCTTCGCACGACCATGAAGGTTCCTCCGTCGAAGCCGGGCTCCTGCGACCAGATGAGCCGGCCGAAGTCCGGTTCCGCCTCGACCGGATTGAGGGTGCCGTCCACCTGGCCCATGACGTTGCGCATGGTCGTTGTGTCGGGGACGGTGCCGCGGGCGTGGCGGAATCCGTCCTGAACCCAACGGAGGTTCGCGAAGTCGGCGGAGTCCTTGAGGATCATGCGGCGGGCATGGGTGAGGGTGAGCGGATCGTCGGCGCAGATCTGGACCGCGAGGTCGGTCTGGCCCCAGGCTGGTTCGAGACGGTCGGTCCGGAAGCCCGGCAGCGGCCTGACTCGCCCGCCCGCCCCGGTGTAAGCGGCCGAGGCGTGGACCGAATCCGAACGTGACCGTGAGCCGTGCCGGCCTCTCGGCGAGCTCCGGCTCGGTGTCGGCGAGCGCGGGAAGGCCACGCGTGAGCCTGGAGGCATCGTCGCTGAGCAGGCTCATCAGGCGGGCCAGACCCTCGCGCCCGACTCCGCGGGTGAAGATCGAGACCGAGAAGAGCCAGGTGTGCCTGGGGTGGCGTGGCCACACCTGCCTGACGCGCTCCGTGGAAGGGCACCGTCTCGTTGCCAGGCGGTGGGCCGGTGCCGGACAAGGAAGCATCCGGTGCCGCGGAGGTGTCGGACGGGATCAGGCCGGCGGCCGCGGTCCAGCCGACGCCGACGCCCCCGAGGGCGACGGCGCTGGTCTGGAGAAGCTGACGCCTGCCCCAGCGGCGGGGGTCGGCTGCCATCACATGCCTTCCGAGGAGTCCTCGCTCGAACCCATGTCCATGTCGCCCATGCCCGGGTCCTCGCCGTCCTGGTAGTCCTCTTGCGCACCAGAGAACTTCTTGACGGTCGCGTCGACGTCCATGGTGCTTCCGTCGGCGAGGGTGAGCGTGATGGTGACGACCTCTCCGGGCTCCAGGGCCTTGATGAGATCCATGATCATGATGTGGTCTCCTCCGGGCGCGAGTTCATGGTCTGCACCGGCGGCGACGGTGAACCCGCCGTCCTTGGGCTGCATCGCCATGCTTCCGTCCGAGTTCTCAACGGTCTCGTGGAGTTCCATCGCGTGGTGATGGAGCTCGTCGCGGAGACCACTGTGATGTCGGTGGACCCGTCGTTCACGAGGGTGCCGAAAGCTGCGGTCATGCCGCTGCTTGGCGGATTTCACCCAGGGGTCCTTGATGCTCAGTGAGCTTGCTTGGGTCGTGTCGTCGGCGAGACGACGTCGAGCCGGCGGCGCCGGCGACCGCGGAGGACGTGTCCTCGCCGCAGGCTCCGAGGGTCAACATCAGTACGGCGGCGCCGAGGGCGCCGATCAGGCGGGTTGTCTTCATGGTGATTCCTGTTCGTCGGTGTGGTGGGACGACCGGAGGGCGCGATCAGTGGACCGGGGTCATGTCCGGGTCGCCAAAGGAAGGTTCGTGCGGCCCCGGTGGGGCCACGGTGAAGCGGGACCGCGCGTCCGCGCGACACCCTCGAGGGGCGCGACGGACGACCAGGCGGTCAGACGGAGAGTGCCGGCGGGCCGCGGCGAGACGGCGGACGTGCCTGCCACCAGCAGGACGGGACGGCCGGGGTGAGGTGGCGGGTTCCGGACGCCTCCTGCGGCTCGACGAGGGCTGGCAATGATGCCCAGTCGGCTGCGCGGAGACGCCGCCCGGTGAGGGCGAGCAGGGTCCACAGGCAACGCTCGCCATGGGCCAGCCACAGGCCGACCAGAGCGGCAGCGGCGAGGTGAGCCGCCATCATCGGCGCGTGCGCCGAAATGTCGTTGACCAGGTGAGTGACGGCACGGTCGGGGTGGCTGACTGGTCTCCGACGGCGGACTGGTAGGCATCCTGCAGTGAGCCGATGCGGCGTCCGTCGACCACGGGCAAGGAGCTCCGCCGACCCGGGTGCTGGACAGCGGATGCGCGAACGGTGTCGCCGGCGTGACCCGCCGTCACCGTCAGGGCGAGGTGGACCAGGGTCTGGCCGCGCGACCAGCATCGCCACCAGTCTGATTCCCCATGCGGGTCGCTTCAACAACGGCGCGCTGGCCAGCACCGAAAGCAGCAGGAAGACGAGGAGCAACACGGGCCCTGGCAGCAGCCCGTTGGCCGAGACGTGGCCGCTGACGCCCAGACCGAAGGCGATGGAACCCAGGCCGGAGGCGCGCGCCCAGAGGAGGCACCGGTCCATGGGGGCCCGCTGGTGCTCAGGCACGGGGCACCCCTTTGCGTCTCCGGTCGTCACTGACGATCGCCACGAACGCGCCGATCAGGACTGCCACGCAGGCTCCGAGCAGCAGCAGGTTCGCCGGCCTGGCGCCGGTGGGCGACCAGGTGAGGGTTCCGTTGACGGAGATGAGCGTGTCGTCGACCAGGAGCCCGATGCGCCACTCCTTGATCAGATGCGAGTGGTTGACGGTCCTGGGCTACGACCTACGGTCGGCCCTGGCCGTTCCAGTCGATGCGGTGATCGTGGTACGGACCGTGCTGGACGACGAGAGCTCTCGCCAGATCGGGGGGCGCGCCGGCGCCGAGGGTGTCCGGGCGCGTCGGTCGGGTGGTCGGCCTCGTTGGCGTACGTCGTCGGCGAGGTGCGGTTGGCCCAGGCCCCGTGGGGAGTGATCTTCAGGTAGGGCTCGTTCTCGTACCCGAGGACGACTCGCGGTGCGACCGGTGCGGTTGGTGATGGTCAGGGTGCTGCCGTCGGAGGCGGCACTGACCTCGAGTCCTGGTACGGCGGGCTCGATGCTGGTGATCGAGGTGACGTAGTTCCCCGAGTTGCCGTGCGCGGCGGCCGGCGGTGCGCTGAGCGCCATCGTGACGGGCAGCCACAGGGCCGCCCACAGGCAGATCGCGCGGGTCGGCATCGTTCAGGCGCCGAACAGGAGGTAGAGCCCGGCCCCGGTGTAGCACACCATCAGGACCAGCAGTGGCAGCTGCCCGGTGAGCTGGTCGCGCTTGGACAGGAGCTTGGTGGCGCGGTCGTGTGAGGCGATGACGCCGAGGACGTGGCCGCCGACCACCGCCGCCGACCTTGAGAGTGGCGAGGCGTGGAGGGGTGGTCCGAGAGCCAGTAGCCGACTGTCCAGTCGGCCGTGCCCGAGAAGGTTGGCGCCGGTCCCCATCGGGTCGCTGAGCAGGATCACGGTCTGTTGTCCCACCTCGACGAGGTAGGACAGGTAGTGGGCGGTGACGTAGCCGACCACGATCGGCACCAGCGAGTGCGCGAACTGCCCCGGCATGTCGCGAGCGTTCAGCCCGACCCCGGGCCGAGGGGTGACGGCCAGGGTGGCCGCGGTGAAGGTGAGTCCGACGAAGCAGCAGAACCCGAGCAGGGCAACGGTGTTGACCAGCTCGGGCTGGCCGACGTCCTGGACGAGCTGCAGCCAGGCCGCGGAGTCCTTGAAGGTGTCGAAGGCAGTGGAGCCGAGAAGTACGGCGATCACCGCTACGAGTCCGGGCCGGATCGGGACGCCGTCGAGGTTGCGCAGCGGAGCCCGGATCACCAGCTCACGCGGTGCCGAGCGGGGATCCTTCGACCCTCGGCGGCGAACCTCGCGCCGCCCGAACACCGACAGGTGCCCGACTAGCGTGGAGTAGACCTCGAAGGGGTCGGCGGCAGGCCAGCCAGCGACTCCCGAACAGGACTGCCCCGCCCAGCCCGATCGCGAGGTAGAGCCCGAACCAGACCTGGATGGTCGCCAGGTAGGTGCCGGAGGGGTAGACGAGCTCGAGCCACACGAACGCGAAGAGCCCCCCGGCCGCCGGCCAGCAACCCACCCAGGAGGGTAGGGCGCGGCGCCCCTCGCGCGCGTCGATTCGCAGCGACGCGCGCGAGGAGCAGATGCAGGGTCCGCACCGGGCTGACCGCCCGGTAGAACGGAGCCGAACGCCAGGGAGGCCGGCACCAGGCCGACCCACAGCAGGACGTAGACCACCCCGAAGACCGGGTTGGTCAGCAGGTCCGGGCCGGCCAGCGCCGCCCAGGTGACGTAGCCGAAGAACAGGAGCCCGGCAGCGCGTACGGCTGGTGCGAACGCGGGTGAGTCGACACCATGCCGCTGAGCCAGGCCGGGGCCGGACGTCCCTGGGTCGCCGCATCGAAGCGCGGCGTACGCCAGGCGAGCGCGAGCACGATGAAGGACACCGTCAGCGCCGCGGAGGCGCCGGCGATGGCCAGCTCGGGGGAGATCGGTAGGTTCTTCGCTCCCCCGAGCCCGTGCGCGGAGATGTCCATGTGTTCAGGAAACCTCAAGTTGGACGATGACCTTCTCCAAAGTGTGAGATTCGACGTCGATGATGCCCGGCTGGTCGAGACCGGTGATGGTCAGCGTGGTCGTGCCGGCGTCGTACTCCAGCTCCTGCTCGGGGCTCGAGTGCACGTGGATCTCGCCCGCCTCGTCGGCGGTGACCTCGAGGGTCACGTCCTGTCCCTTCGCGACCTTCACGCGCTCACCGTTGGGGGTGACGCTGTCGCTGGTGATGGTGACGTCGATGACCGGGCTGTCGGCTGGTGGTGGGGCTGGACCCGTCGCTCGACGGGCTGGCGGCGTCGTCGGAGCCGCAGGCGCTGAGGCTGAGACCGACGACGAGGAGGGCGGTGGGGAGCAGGGCTCGTCGAGCAAACGCATGGCAGGACCTTTCGAAGGATGGATGGGGTCGGTCGGGCGACGCCCGAGCGGGCGCGCGACGATCGGCGTCCGGCGCGGGCGTGCGCGGGCGTGCGCGGGCGTGCGCGGAAAGGTGCCGTGAGGGCTGGGCCTCAGGCGGCGAGGAGGACCGGTGGCCCGCGCCTGATGACCAGGTCGGCGAGCACGTGGAACCGCGAGCGGGCGACGCAGGAGCCATCCGGGCGTGCCGTGCCAGCGGCGGGCGAGCAGGTCCTGGGAGAAGAGCACGCTCACGGCGGCCAGGACCGAGCAGCGGGCCGCCAGGCGGAGGCGGCCTGTGTTGGCAAGCGCGACCCTGGTCACGTCGGCACCCGCTGCGAGCAGCACCCACAGGGCACGCTCGCCGCGCGCGATCCACAGGCCGAGCGCGGCGGCAGCGAGCAGGTGCGCCACCGCCATCAGCGCGTGCGGCCCGTCAGGTCCGCCACGAGGTGCTGGACCGGCGCGGGGACGCTGAGCCGGGCGCCCGGGTCGCCCGCGTGGCCGGCGTACAGCTGGTCGTAGAGCGAGCCGACCCGCCGGCTCGCGGAGATCGACGCGGCCGCAGGGGTGCGCGGCAGTGACGTGGCGTGGCGGTCAGGGGCGGATCGCCGCGGTGGCCTCCCATCGCGGTCAGGGCGCCGTGGATGAACGTCTGGCCGGCCATCAGCATCAGGGTCACCCGGAGCCGCGAGGCCGGGCGCCCGAGGAGGCAGGCGGACGCCGCCAGACAGGCCAGGAAGATCCACACCATGGGTGCGGCGCCGGGCAGGTAGCCGCCCGCCGAGACGTGCGCGACGGTGCCCGTCAGCATCGCGACCCCCGCCAGGAAGGCAGCACGCGTCCAGCGCAGCGCACCTCCGGCCGGCTGATCCATGGCGACATCATGCCTCAGGCCTCGGCGACAGATCGCCGGGACCGGAGGATTGTCATCCATTCGTCAGGTGGTGCATCTGCGACAGGTCGACGCGATTTCGTTGTACATCTGCGACAGGTCGCTATTCGTTGCCGCCGAACATCGACCCGATCGCGCCCAGCCCGGTGTTCCCGTTCTGCGTGCTGCCGCTCATCCTGGCGCTCTTGGCCAGCGCGGTGGCCAGTCCCTGGAGGGTGACGGACTGCAGGATCACCCGACCGTTGCCCCGCAGGGTGGCCAGGGTGAAGCCCTCCCCACCGAACAGGGCGTTCATCACGCCCTGCCGGTTGAGCCGGCCGACCGCCTTGATGCCGTAGGTGATGTTCTGGTCCCACGCCACGATGCAGCCGGTGTCCACGACGATCTCGCCGCCGTACTCGGCCGGGTTGATGTCGACGAAGTCGCCCGAGCCACCGACCAGCAGCGTTCCGGTGCCCTCGAACTTCTGCAGCAGGAACCCCTCGCCACCCATCAGGCCCTGGCTCAGCCCGGAGAACGCGATCGTCTGGTGCACGCCGGCCTCGGCCGCCACGAAGGCGTCCTTCTCGGCGAACCAGGTCTCACCCGGGTGCAGCTCGATCGCGCGCATCTCACCGGGGATCACGCCGGCGAAGGCCACCAGGCCGTCGCCACCGCGGGTGAAGAAGTGCGTGACGGCCAGCGACTCACCGGTCAGCATCCGGCGCCCGGCCGACACGGCGCCACGCAACAGCCCGCTCACGCCACCGGGGCCGTCGTCGCCCGGGGCCGTCATCTTGGTCTCCATCTGCACGTCGCCGGAGGAGAACAGGAACTTGCCCGCCTCGGAGTAGACGACCTGCCCCACGGGCAGGTTCACGATCGCCATCTGGGTGGTGGTGCCGACGAGCTGAACGTTCAGGGTCATGCCCCCGAGTCTGCCGTGTCCCAGGTCACACGAGCCACACCAATCCGGATCGGGCGCTGGTGGCGAACTACCTGCACGACACGGGGGACTTCCCCAAGAGAAAGAAACCAAAGGACATTCCTCATGCGTACCAAGCTCTCCATCTCCAAGCGCAGCCTCGCCGGATTCGCCGCGATCGCGCTGCTCGCCGTACCGCTGGCCGCCTGTGGCTCCAACGCCGACGCCAGCCCGAGCAGCTCCGCCTCTGCCCCCAAGGCCGTCGCCGTGATCGAGGCCCTCAGCGGCCAGGACACGCAGATCGCGCTCGACAAGGGCTTCACCGACGCCCTCACCTCGCTCAAGCTCACGCCGGGCGTCGTCGGCACCGCCAAGCTGGTCGACGGCTCGCTCGTCTTCCCGATCACCGGCGGCAACGTCAGCGTGTTCACGCCCGGTGAGGTCTCGCCGTACGTCATCGGTCAGATCCAGCACGAGGGTTCCGGCCTGTCGTTGACGGCCGGCAAGACCGTCGTCGAGCTCACCAACTTCAACGTCGACCCCGGCGTGTCCCGTGTGTACGGCGACGTGACGGTCAACGGCAAGGTCGCCGTGACCAGCGCGTTCCTGTTCCAGCTCGACGGTCGCACCCTCAAGCCGCTGCAGAGCGAGGGCGACACCGCGGTGCTCGAGGGCACCAAGGTCGAGATCTCTCCCGACGCCGCCGGTCTGCTGAACCAGACCTTCAACACCGACGCCGTCAAGGCCGGCCTCCTGGTCGGCATCGCGAAGATCACCGTCAACACCAACTGATCCATCGCGTCACCCAGGCCACAGGGCACGAACTCCGGGGGAGTTCGTGCCCTGTTCCTGTGTCAGGAGGTGGGGACGCGAACCATCACCTCGTCGAGCGGGCGGCGCCGGCTCGACGTCAGCGCCGGGGTGTCGGCGATCGGCGGCCAACCCACCCGCAGGATGATCTGCGGGAAGCCGCGGCCCTCGAGCAGTCGGCCCTGCACGGCCTCGCGGGTCTCCTCGACCTCCATGGCCTGGCTCAGGGGCACGACGCTGAACCCGTCCATCGTCGCCCGCAGCCAGATGGCGCTCATCGCCTCGCCGGCCCGGAGCTGACTGGCGACGTCGTCGGCCTCGGTGCAGATCAAAAGGATGCCCTCGGGGTCCGCCGACGCCAGGCGCCGGGTGTCGTCAGCCAATGCGCCGACCGGGAACGTCCGGTTGGTTTCATCGCGGTCGATGGGTACCGCGTGCGTCGACATGCCGTCGCTGCGGTCGTTGAGGTGGGCCGCCAACTCGGCGCGGTAGGCGGTGTCGGTCGTCTGTACCTCGTCGGCCCGGCGGGTGAGGTCGCGGAGCTTGGCGCGCGACGACTCGTCGACGATCGGCACCACCGCCACTCCCCACTGCTCACCGATCCTGGCAAGACTGTCGAGGCGCTCCTCGGGGACCGGCCAGGAGGTGAACCGTCGCCGGTCGGTCTGCCGGACGCTGATCGCCCGCATCTCGTCGATGGCCTCCTGTGGCTTGATGACCGGCTCGAGGGTGATGGTGGCCAGCCGCCGCGGGTTGCGGGGGTCGGGCAGCCGCGCCACGTCGGCCCGCCAGCCCAACCCGCGTGCGGCCACCTGGAAGTGGTGCAGGGCCGCTCCGCAGCTGAGCACCAGGTCGCGGCTGTCCGGATCGGCGTACGTCAGCTGGCGTGACAGGTCGGCGTACAGCTCGAGGGTGTCGCCGTGCAGGCGCCAGAGCCAGGGCTGGGTGTTGTGGACGCTCGGTGCCCGGCAGGCCAGGGCGAGGATCTCCTCGAACGGTCGGCGCGGACCTGCGGTGGTGTCGGCGTGGTCGGTGCTGGTGGCCATGGATGCTCCCTGGGCTCAGTGTCTGACTCCAGCGTGCTCACCCGAGCGGGTGCTCGGGCAGGGGACTGGGTCCGGAGGATTCGGGACCTTGGTCCGTGGAGGCCACCGTGCGTCCGAGCGAGGATCCCCACATCCGGGCGCGTTCCAGGTCGCCGTCCACGAGTGGCCCGGGGGTCGCGCTGACCCAGAAGCTCTCACGGCCGAGGAGTCGGAAGCCCGCGGACTGAGCCATCCGGGCCGCCTTGCGGGCTGCCGACCCGGGCAGGTGGCGTACGGCGACCACGCGCGTGTCGAAGCAGGCGAAGGCCTGGCGGGCGGTGCTGGGTCGGAGGTCGTCGAGCCACTCACGGAGTCCGACTCGCACGGACCCCTCGTCGGCGCCCTTCGAGACCGCGTCCGCGCGGGTGCTCGGCCGGCTGAGCGAGAACGCGTGTGTCGGTCCGCCCGCGACGATCAGGTCCCACCCGTCCGCGGAGGCGGGCGCCGTCTCCACCTCGCACCTCGTCGTCTCCAGGTGGTCTCCGAGACCGGCGGCGACGGCCTCGGCGACCTCCCGGGTGTTGCCGAACATGGACTCGTAGACGACCAGGGCGCGCATCGGACTCAGCCCTCCGCTCGGGTCCAGTGCCAGTCGCGGACCTCGGGGAGGTCCTCGCCGTGGGAGTGCACGTAGATCTTGTGCTCGATCAGCTTGTTCTTCAGGTGCTCCCGCACCGAGCCGCTGGCCGAGCCCAGCCGCGGGACCCGGTCGATGACGTCCATGGCCAGGTTGAACCGGTCCAGCTTGTTCATCACCGTCATGTCGAACGGGGTCGTGGTCGTGCCCTCCTCGATGTAGCCGCGCACATGCAGGTTGGCATGGTTGGTCCGCTTGTAGGTCAGCCGGTGGATCAGCCACGGGTAGCCGTGATAGGCGAAGATGACCGGCTTGTCGACGGTGAAGATCGCGTCGAAGTCGGCATCGGAGAGCCCGTGCGGGTGCTCGGTCTCGGGCTGCAGCCGCATCAGGTCCACGACGTTGACGAACCGCACCTTCAGGTCCGGCACGTGGGTTGCGCAGGAAGTCCACCGCGGCCAGCGCCTCCAGCGTCGGTACGTCGCCCGCGCACGCCATCACGACATCGGGCTCGCCGCCTGCGTCGGTGCTCGCCCAGTCCCAGATCCCCACCCCCTTCGTGCAGTGCACGACGGCCTCGCCCATGGTGAGGAACTGCAGGGCCGGCTGCTTGCCCGCCACGATGACGTTGACGTACTGCCGGCTGCGCAGGCAGTGGTCGGCCACCGACAGCAGCGTGTTGGCGTCCGGCGGGAGGTAGACCCGCACGACCTCCGCCTTCTTGTTCATCACGTGGTCGATGAACCCGGGATCCTGGTGGGAGAAGCCGTTGTGGTCCTGGCGCCACACGTGCGAGGTGAGCAGGTAGTTGAGCGAGGCGATCGGCTGGCGCCAGGGGATGTCGTCGGTGACCTTGAGCCACTTCGCATGCTGGTTGAACATCGAGTCGATGACGTGGATGAACGCCTCGTAGCAGGAGAACAGCCCGTGGCGACCGGTCAGCAGGTAGCCCTCCAGCCACCCTTCGCAGGTGTGCTCGGACAGGATCTCCATGATCCGGCCGTCGACCGCTAGGTGGTCGTCGGCAGGGGTCGCCTCCGCGTTCCAGGTGCGGTCGGTGACCTCCATGACGTCGCCGAGCCGGTTGGAGGAGTTCTCATCGGGGGAGAACAGCCGGAAGTTGTCCAGGTTGGCTGCCATCACGTCGCGCAGGAAGCCGCCGAGCACCCGGGTCGCCTCCACGGCCCCGGTGCCAGGGGTCTCCACGCGCACGGCGTACTGCCGGAAGTCGGGCATGACCAGGTCCCGCAGGAGCACGCCGCCGTTCGCGTGCGGGCTGGCGCTCATCCGCCGCTCGCCGGCGGGGTGCAGGTCGCCGATCGAGGGCACCAGGTTGCCGGCCTCGTCGAAGAGCTCCTCAGGGCGATAGCTGCGCAGCCATTCCTCGAGGATGGTGCGGTGGGCGTCGTTGGTGCGGGCATCGGCGAACGGCACCTGGTGGGCGCGCCAGGTGCCCTCCATGGGCTTTCCGTCGACCTCCTTGGGTCCGGTCCAGCCCTTCGGTGAGCGCAGCACGATCATCGGCCAGGCTCGCCGTGCTGCGGGCACCTCGCCCGCCGCCCGTGCCTCCTGCTGGATGTCGTGGATCTCGTCGAGGCAGTGGTCCAGCGTGGCCGCGAACGCCTGGTGCATCGATGCGGGGTCGGAGCCGTCGACGATGTACGGCGTGTAGCCGTAGCCGCGCATCAGGTCGATCAGCTCGGACTCGGGGATCCGGGCGAGCACGGTCGGGTTGGCGATCTTGTAGCCGTTGAGATGCAGGATCGGCAGCACGGCGCCGTCGCGTCGGGGATCGATGAACTTGTTGGAGTGCCAGCTGGTCGCCAGCGGCCCGGTCTCCGCCTCGCCGTCGCCGACCACGGTGGCGACCACCAGGTCGGGGTTGTCGAAGGCCGCGCCGTAGGCGTGTGAGAGGGCGTAGCCCAGCTCGCCGCCCTCGTGGATCGACCCGGGCGTCTCGGGCGCCACGTGGCTGGGGATGCCACCTGGGAAGGAGAACTGGGTGAAGAGGCGTCGCAGCCCGGCCTCACCCGGCCCGACGTCGGAGTAGACCTCGCTGTAGGTGCCTTCGAGGTAGGCGGCCGCCACCAGTCCGGGGCCGCCGTGGCCCGGGCCGATGACATACATCATCTGCTGGTCGCGTTGGCTGATCGCCCGGTTGAGGTGGGCGTAGACGAAGGTGAGGCCGGGGGTCGTTCCCCAGTGCCCCAGCAGGCGCGGCTTGACGTGCTCGGCGAGCAGTGGCTCGCGCAGCAGCGGATTGGCCATCAGGAAGATCTGGCCGACCGACAGGTAGTTGGCGGCCCGCCACCAGCGCGTCGATGCGTTCCAGCGTCGTGTCGTCGAGCGGGTGGCCGGTCACTGTGCTGCGAGTGGGGGGTGCGGACATGGGGATTCCTCCTGGTGGGTCGGCCTCCCCAGCATCGGGCGTCGTGGCCGCGTGCGCATGGGCCGATCGGCCCCTCTCCAGGTGACCGCGGTCCCTGTCGTCGTGATCGATGCCTGCCGCAGGGTGGAGGTCTGGGGAGCACGGACGAGAGGAGACGTCATGAACCTCGACGAGGGGTGGTTCCAGGGCCATCTGGTGGAGATGTCCCGCGCGGAGTGCCTGGAGGCCCTCGCCACCCGCCCGGTGGGCCGAGTGGCCTACTGCGAGGCCCGCGGACCGGTCGTGATCCCGGTGAACTTCACCCTGGACGGTGACGACGTGCTCTTCCGCATCGCCTCCTGGACCAGCCTGGCCAGCGGGCTGCGTGGCGCGGCGTCCTTCCAGGTCGACGACATCGAGGAGTTCAACCAGTCGGGCTGGAGCGTCCTGCTGCGGGGCGAGGTCTCCTACATCGACCACGACGGCGGGGCCGACACCGACAACCGCCCCACCCCGTGGGCCGACGGGCGCCGCGAGCTGCTGGTCAGGATCACGCCGTGGTCGATCACGGGTCGACGGCTGCTCGCCGGCTAGTCACTGCGAGTGCGACATTAGGGTCCAAAGACCGTGCCTTCGGTCGGGCTGGGCAAGGACAATGTGCCCATGACACCCATCACCGTGTTCCTTCTCGACGACCACGAGGTCGTCCGGCGCGGGCTCCGCGAGCTCCTCGAGGCCGACGGCGACATCTCGGTCGTCGGTGAGTCCGGCCTCGCCCAGGAGGCGATCTCGCGCATCCCCGCCCTGCGTCCTGACGTCGCGATCCTCGACGGCCGGCTCCCGGACGGGAGCGGTGTCGACGTGTGTCGCGAGGTGCGCTCGGTGGACCCGTCGATCCGGGCCCTCATCCTGACGTCGTACGACGACGACGAGGCGCTGTTCGCCTCGATCCTGGCCGGTGCCTCCGGCTATGTGCTCAAGCAGATCACCGGCCACGACCTGCTCGACACCGTGCGCCGGGTCGCGGCCGGTCAGTCCCTGATCGACCCGTCGCTCACCGCGCGGGTCCTGGACCGGGTCCGCAACGGCGCGCCGGAGGCGAGCGAGCTGGCCGGGCTGACCGACCGGGAGCGCGAGATCCTCGAGCTGATCGCCGAGGGCATGACCAACCGCCAGATCGGCGAGCGCCTGTTCCTCGCCGAGAAGACGGTCAAGAACTACGTCTCGAGCCTGCTCGCCAAGCTGGGGCTCGAGCGGCGTACTCAGGCTGCCGTCCTGGCGACCAAGCTGCTGAAATAGGACTAAGTGCCCACTGCGCGGTGTCGTCGTCCCCTGCCGGCGAAGACCCGGAAGCGATTGTCTGGAGGTACAAGCCAGAACATCTAGCAGGAGGCGACCCATGGTCACCATGCACGGAAACCACGACCACCGCAGTTGCCGACCCGCATGCCGAGGTCGGCCACGCCACCCAGCACCAGCGCGTTCGACCGGGCGCTGGCAGCCCTGAGGATCGGGTTCGGGCTCACCTTCCTGTGGGCCTTCTTCGACAAGCTGCTGGGCCTCGGGTTCAGCACCGGTTCGATCACGGACGAGGCGGGCACCCGCACGGGCATCGACTTCTTCGCCAAGGACGGCGCCTGGCTCAACGGCGGCAACCCGACCAAGGGCTTCCTGAGCTTCGGGGTCCCGGCCCACAACCCGTTCCACAGCATGTTCAACTCCATGGCCGGAGACGCGTGGGTGAACGTGCTGTTCATGGCCGGCCTGCTCGCCATCGGCGTGACCCTCACCTTCGGGATCGGCATGCGCCTCGGAACGGCGGCCGGTGCCCTGATGTACCTCTTCATGTGGGCCGCGAGCCTGCCGCTGGCCACCAACCCGATCATCGACGACCACATGCTCGGCCTGATCAGCATGATCGTGCTCGGCCTCTCCACGGCCGGCATGACCTGGGGACTCGGCAGGGCCTGGTCGAAGACCAGCCTCGTCCAGAAGGCTCCGATCCTGCAGTAGCCCCCCGTTGCAGGATCACGATCCGAGGGGCACCGTCCATTCAAGGACGGTGCCCCTCGGCATGCCGTCCAGCAACCGGATCTCGCCCCCGAGCTCCTCCGCCCGGCGACGCAGGTTGAGCAGTCCGCTCTCCTCGCGTCGCTCCGGCACGCCGCACCCGTCGTCACTCACGCGCAGCACCAGGTCGTCGCGGCCCACGTCGATCTCGACCGTCGCCGAGCTCGCCTCGGCGTGCCGGGCGATGTTGGACAGCGCCTCGCGGACCACGGCGAGCAGGTGATCGTGCAGCCGGCTGCCCGACAGGGCAGTGTCCACCGGGCCCACCGTGCGCAGGGTCGGGGTGAACCCGAGGGTGGCCTGGTATTCCCGGACGAGGGCCCGCACCTCGTGACGCACGGAGTGAACCCCGGTGTGCTGCAGCTCGAAGATGGTGCCCCGGATGTCGCGGATGGTCGTGTCGAGGTCGGTGACCGCCTGGTCGAGGCGGTCCTGGACCTCGGGGTCGCCGGCCTTGGTGCGGGTGCCCTGCAGCTGCAGTCCGGTGGCGAAGAGCCGCTGGATGACGAGGTCGTGCAGGTCGCGGGCGATGCGCTCACGGTCCGAGACGATCGCGAGCTCCTGGCGGTCGGCCAGGGCCTGGACCCGGTCGAGGGCGAGGGCCGCCTGCTCGGCATAGGAGGTCACGAGCTCCTTCTCCTGCGCGAGCACCCGGGTGGCGGACTGGCGTGCGTCGACGATCACCACGACGGCCAGCGGCGGGAACAGCTGGGTGCGCAGCGGCAGCACCAGGGCTCGCCTGCGTCGGCTCACCAGCACCTCGCCCGGCCAGCCCTCCGAGAGGGCGTGGTGCAGCGGGTCTGCGAACTCCTCGGCCAGGTCCCCGAGCTGGTCGCCCTCGCGCCCGTCGACCGCGGCGAGCAACGGCTCGCCCGCCTCGTCGAGGGCGAACACGCCGACGGCCAGCCCATGGGACACCGCGCGGGCCCCGGAGGCGATGTGGGGCAGGGCGTCGCTCAGCCTGAGCGGTGCCTGGAGCGCGTCGTGCAGTCGGGCCGACGCCTCCAGCCAGGTCCGTTGCCGCTCGCTGAGGGCGTAGGCGCGGGCGTTCTCGATCACGAAGCCGGCGGCACTGGCCAGCGCCACCACGAGGGTCTCGTCGAGTTCGGTGAACTCCTGCCCGCCCGCCTTCTCGGTGAGGTAGAGGTTGCCGAACACGGTGCCCCGGATCCGCACGGGCACTCCGAGGAACGAGGTCATCGGCGGGTGGTTGGCGGGGAAGCCGTAGGACGTGGGGTGGTCCTGCAGGTGGGCGCATCCGAAGTGGTTCGGGGTGGTCGATCAACAGCCGCAGGATGCCGCGGCCCTGGGGTGGCTCGCCGATCTGCTCGCGCTCCTGGGTGCTGAGGCCGTGGGTGATGAAGTCCGACAGCAGTCCGTCGGCACCGATCACGCCGAGCGCGCCGTACCTCGCCCCGGTCAGCTCACACGACGACACCACGATCTGGTCGAGCACGTGGTGCATGTCGAGGGCGGAGCTGATGGCGATGACGGCGTCCAGCAGCACCTGCGCGCTCTGGGGCAGGGCGCCGTGCGGCAGCCCCGGGTCCGGGTCTGGCTCGGACCTGGGGGAATCGTCCATGGGGACATCCTGACAGTCGGGCGGTCCGGGCATCAGATGGTGCGGCGCACCGGGATCTCGTTGTCCCGCGTCCATCCGGTGCCGATGCGACGGCCGCTGAGCTCGTCCCAGCGCAGCCGGACGTGCAGCAGGCGCGGGCCGCTCGCCCACGGACGGGGCTCCCAGAAGGCCCGGATCGTCTCGAGCTCGCGGAGGTCCTCGATCATCGAGCCGCGTCCGGTCGCCATCACGCTCCAGCCGGCCTGCTGCTCGTAGTCGAGGTGGTCCACTTCGAAGGCGAGCTGGTTGTTCCAGGCGTAGGTGCCGAGAACGCTGTAGGGCGCGGTGCGGAAGATGACCGAGTCGTCGAGGACCGTGTAGTTGACGGGCAGGATCCTCGGCCCGGACGGGGTGCACACGGCGGCTCGGCCGACGACCCCGGCCGCCAGTAGTTCACGGCACTTCTCGTAGGACATCTCCATCGCCTGGCTCATCTTCCCAGCGTGCGCCGTGCAGCCCGCCGCCGCACGGGTCCTTGGTCCCCTCAGGGCGGGCAGGTGGTCGCCCGGGTCAGCATCGAGCGGACGACCAGGGGGTGCACCCGGCGGATGAGAGCGGAGTACGCCCGGCCGCGACGGTTGTGGACCTGCACGACGGTGGTGAGGACGACCTGTCCTGGACGGCGCAGCACGGAGGCACGGAAGTCGAGATGTCCCTGGTCGATCCCGAGCAGCACCTCGTCCGACGTGCGGCTGACGGTGTCGAAGGCGTGGCTGCCGCCACGCTCGATGCCGACCAGCCCGACGAGTGCCTCCCGCAGCACCAGCAGGGCGCCGACCCAGGTGGGCGAGGAGCGGAAGATCGCGTCGGCCCACCGCTGCGGGTCGTCGGTGGAGTCGTCCGGCACGTTCACGGCGTAGGCGTCGCACCAGTCCACGCGCGGCAGCGCACCGTCCAGCAGGGTGGTGTGGGGCACCTCGACGGCCCGCGCCCGGGACTTCATGATCATGGCCTCCATACGCTTCCGTATGGAAGCCTTGACCATACGTTAGCGTACGGCCATGACCCCTGGGAACCGCATCGTGCTGTCGGCCGACGACTGGGCCGCGGCGGCGCTGGAGGCCCTGGGCCGCGGGGGGATCACGGCGGTGGCCGTCGAGCCGCTGGCCAAGACGCTGGGGACGACCAAGGGCAGCTTCTACTGGCACTTCGCCGGACGCAGCGCGCTGATCGAGGCGGCACTCGCGCGGTGGGAACAGCTCAACACCGATGCCATCATCGCCGCGATCGATGCCAACGGTGCTGCCGCCGACCAGCTCCGTCGGCTGATCAGGCTGGTGCTCAGCCAGGTGACCGAGGTCCAGGAGGCCGGCTCGGTCGAGCTGGCCCTGCAGGCGAACGCGGGAGACCCGCTCGTCGCGGCAGCCCTCCTGAGGGTCACCCACGCAGGTTGGCCTACCTGACCGAGCTGTTCATGGCCTCGGGAATGTCCTCGGACCTGGCGCGCGAGCGGGGCCTGCTGACCTACGCCGCCTACCTCGGCCACGCCCAGCTCGCCCACTCCACCCCCGAGCTGGTGCCCACCGGCTCCGCCTTCGAGGCCTACGTCGACCGCGTCGTCGATGCCCTCATCGCCTGAGGGCAGAGGTCACTAGGCTGACCGCATGTCACGTATCGCGCTCGTTCGCCGTCCCACCGACGACCTCGCCGACGGCATCGTCACCCACATCGACCGCACCCCGGTCGATGTCGACCTGGCCCACGTCCAGCACGCGGCGTACGTCGAGACGCTGGCCGAGGCGGGCTGGGACGTGCGGCACGTGCAGCCCGCTCCGGGGTGCCCGGACGCCGTCTTCGTGGAGGACTCGGTCGTGGTCGTCGATCAGACCGCGATCCTCACCCGGCCCGGGGCCGAGGTGCGACGCGGCGAGATCGCCGGCACGGAGTCGGCCGTCAACGACCTCGGCCTCGACGTACGCCGCATCCAGGGCGACGGCACGCTCGACGGTGGTGACGTCCTGCAGGTGGGCGAGACCGTCTACGTCGGACGCGGTGGACGCACCAACGCCGACGGCATCCGCCAGCTGCGCGCTCACGTCGAGCCTCTCGGGCGCACCGTGGTGCCCGTCCGGCTCCTCGACGTCCTGCACCTCAAGTCGGCTGTCACCGCTCTCCCCGACGGCACGCTCCTGGCCCTGCCCGAGCTGATGGAGCCCGGAGTCTTCGCCACCACCCGCCCCGTCGAGGAGGAGGGCGGCGCTCACGTCGTCCCCCTGGGCGGCGGCGACATCCTGATCGCCGCATCCGCCCCGCGGACCATCGACCGGCTGGCCGATCTCGGCTTCTCGCCGCGGGTCGTGGACATCAGCGAGTTCGAGAAGCTCGAGGGCTGCGTGACCTGCCTGAGCGTGCTCGTCCGATGACCGTCCGCTGGGGGATCGCGGCCACCGGCAAGATGGCCGACGGCTTCGTGCCCGACTTCGACCACGTGAGCGGCGCCGAGGTGGTGGCAGTGGGCAGCCGCCGCGAGGAGAGCGCCCGCGCCTTCGCCGCCAAGCACCAGATCCCCCGCCCCGGCACCTATCGCGCGCTGCTCGACGACCCGGAGGTCGACGTCGTCTACATCGCCACGCCCCATCCCCAGCACCGAGCGCTCGCGCTGGCGGCCATCGCCGCCGGCAAGGGCGTGCTCGTGGAGAAGGCGTTCACGGCCACGCGCGCAGGCGCAGAGGAGGTGGTGGCCGCCGCTCAGTCCGCCGGGGTGTTCGCCATGGAGGCGATGTGGACCCGCTTCCAGCCCGTCGTGGTCACGGCCCGCGACCTGATCGAGGCCGGCGAGATCGGTGAGCCACTGATGGTGCAGGCCGACCTCGGTGCCTACCGGGCCTACGACCCCACCGACCGGCTCTTCGATCCGGCTCTGGGCGGTGGTGCCGTGCTCGACCTGGGCGTCTACGTGATCTCGATCGCCCAGCACTTCCTCGGCGACCCCGACCGGGTCACTGCGACCGGTCGGCGATTCCCCAACGGCGCCGACGCGAGTGTGAACATCCTGATGTCCTACGACGACGGACGCAGCGCCTCGGTGATCGGTTCGCTGGAGAGCGCCTCGGGCGGCCGTGCCGTGGTCCTGGGGAGCAAGGGCTCCATCGAGGTGGCCCCGCGGTTCCACCACCCGACGAGCATCATCGTGCGCCGCAACGGGCAGAGCGCCGAGGAGATCTCCGCGCAGCCCAAGGGGCGTGGCTACTCCCATGAGATCGACGAGGTCAACCGGTGCATCGAGGCCGGTCTGACGGAGAGCGACGTGATGCCGCTGGCCGACACGCTCTGCGTGCAGAGGGTGATGCAGGAGACCTTGGAGCAGCTCGGCATCACGCCGTGCGAGGCACTTCACACCGCTTTCTGAGCAAAGCACACCTGACTCACAGGATTCACTGAGGAGTTTCGCAGGATCGTGGCGTGAACTGGATGACATGAACGACGCACCCCACAACCCTGATGCAGCACACCCCGACGGCGAGCCGACGCCCCAGCAGCCCACGTTCGACCGGCCCCTGGAGCAGACCAGTGAGCAGCCCTTCTGGCAGCCCCAGGCCCCCGCGCAGGGCGAGCCGTTCGTGCCGAGCTATGCCCAGCCGTTCGCCTACGCCGAGCCAGCACCCAAGGCGCCGCGCCGTCCCTGGAAGGTCGCCCTCGCGGGCGGCGTGGCCGGAGGCGTCATCGCTGCCGCCGTGGCGGTCCCCGTCACCCTGTGGATCTACCCCCAGACCGACTCCTCCACGGCCAGCCCGTCGGCAGGTGCCGCCCCGCAGGCACCCCAGGCGCCTGACGGTGGGACCTACGGCGGGCTGCCCGACGAGGGCACGTTCCCCGGGGCCGGCCCCCAGGTGGATCAGCAACCTCAGTCGACCGGCACCACCGCTACCGAGGACCAGTCCCAGGGCGTCGTGCTCATCAACACCCAGCTGCCCAACGGTGAGGGTGCCGGGACCGGCATGATCCTGACCAAGACCGGCCTCATCCTGACCAACTACCACGTGGTCGACGGCTCGACCGCCGTCCAGGTCACCGATGCGGTCAGCGGCGACACCTACAAGGCCGAGGTCGTGGGACACGACGCGACGTCCGACGTGGCCCTGCTCCAGGTCGACGCGGACAACCTGACGCCGATCGACCTCGACACCGACGGGACCACCGTCGGTGAGGACGTGACCGCGGTCGGCAACGGCTCAGGTCAGGGGTTCCTGTCCGCGGTGACCGGCACCATCCAGGCCGAGGACCAGTCCATCACCGCCAGCGACGGTGGCTACATGGGCGACAGCGAGGACCTGACCGGGCTGCTCCAGACCGATGCCCCGGTCGTCCCCGGCTACTCGGGCGGGCCGCTGCTCGACTCCGAGGGCGAGGTCGTCGGCATCGACACCGCCGCCTCTGCCAACAACAGCACCATGTCCTCGGTGTCGGGCACCTACGAGAGCTATGCCGTGCCGATCGACGACGCCATGGCGATCGTGAACCAGATCGAGGCGGGCAACGAGAGCGGCGACGTGCAGATCGGCCCGTCGGCCTACCTCGGCGTCGGCTTCGACCGCACCGGGACCAATGCTCTGGCGGAGGTCGCCCAAGGGGGCCCGGCAGCAGACGCCGGGCTGGCGGTCGGCGACACGATCACCAGCATCGACGGCACCCGCATCTCGTCGTACGAGGCCCTCGTGGCCGCCCTCGCCGAGCACGAGCCCGGCGACCAGGTGAGCCTCACGTGGACGGGTAGGGCCGGGAACAGCCACGAGGCGACGGTGACCCTCGGCTCGAACCCCGCCAACTGAGGTGTCGATCGGGAGCGGGTGGCAATTGCACCGTTCAACCAATCGGCTGGCACGATTGTCGGCATGACTGTTCTCGGAGACTTCGACGCCCGCAGCATCGATGGCGACCAGGTGGAGCTCAGCACCTATGCCGACCAGGTGGTGCTGGTCGTGAACACCGCGTCCGAGTGCGGGTTCACCGGCCAGTACAAGGGTCTTCAGGAGCTGCACGACCAGTACGCCGACCAGGGGTTCACCGTGCTGGGCTTCCCCTGCGACCAGTTCGGTGGCCAGGAGCCCGGCACCGACGAGGAGATCGCGACCTTCTGCGAGCGCAACTTCGGGGTGCAGTTCCCGCTGTTCGCCAAGGTCGATGTCAACGGTGACGACGCCCACCCGCTCTTCGAGTGGCTGCGCTCGCAGAAGAAGGGGCTGCTCGGCGGGAAGATCAGGTGGAACTTCACCAAGTTCCTCATCGGACGTGACGGCCAGGTCATCGATCGGTTCGCGCCGAGCACGGAGCCGGAGAAGCTCAGCAGCAAGATCGAGTCAGCCCTCTCCTCCTGACCAAGATGAACGAATGAGCTCTGCTACTTGCCCGTAACCGCGGGCGGGGACGAAGGTGGGCACATGGCCGCCACCACTTCGTCGTACTCCATCACCATGCGGTTGTACACCGCTCCCGACCACGGGGTGGTGGGCACCGTCGCCACCTGCATCGCAGCCTGCGGGGGCATCGTCACCGCGATCGACGTGACGGAGTCGCGGCACGACCGCCTCGTGGTCGACGTGACCTGCTCGGCCATGGACTCCGATCACAGCCTCGAGGTCGTCAAGGCCGTCGAGGAGATCGACGGCGTCACCGTGCACAAGGTCTCCGACCGCACCTTCCTGCTCCACCTCGGCGGCAAGATCGAGGTCCGCTCCAAGGTGCCGCTGCGCACCCGCGACGACCTCTCGATGGCCTACACCCCCGGCGTGGGGCGGGTCTCGATGGCGATCCACGACAATCCCGCCGACGTGGTGAACCTGACCATCAAGGGCAACTCGGTCGCGGTGGTCACCGACGGCTCGGCCGTCCTCGGGCTCGGCAACATCGGCCCCGGTGCGGCGCTTCCGGTCATGGAGGGCAAGGCGGCGCTGTTCAAGCGGTTCGCGAACATCGATGCCTGGCCCATCTGCCTGGCCAGCCAGGACGTCGACGAGATCGTCAGGGCGGTCGAGATGATCGCGCCGGGCTTCGGCGGCATCAACCTCGAGGACATCGCGGCGCCGCGCTGCTTCGAGGTCGAGCGGCGGCTGCGGGCCTCGCTCGACATCCCGGTCTTCCACGACGACCAGCACGGCACGGCGATCGTGGTGCTCGCCGCCCTCACCAACGCGCTGCGCGTCGTCGGCAAGGACATCGCCGACATCCGGATCGTCGTGGCGGGCGCGGGAGCCGCCGGCAGCGCGATCGTGACCCTCCTGCTCGCCGGGGGTGCCGGCGACGTGACGGTGTGGGACCGCGAGGGCCTGCTGTCGCGCGACGACGACAGCCTCCCGGCCGCCAAGGCCGAGCTGGCAGCTCGGACCAACCCCCATCTCCTGCGCGGAGACCTCCAGGCGGGCCTGGTGGGCGCCGACGTGTTCATCGGCGTCTCCGGCCCCGGGGTGCTCAAGGCCGAGTGGATCGCCGACATGGCCGAGGGTGCGGTCGTCTTCGCCCTGGCCAACCCCGACCCGGAGATCGACCCCGTGGAGGCGTCGAAGTATGCCGCGGTGGTGGCCAGCGGACGGTCCGACTACCCCAACCAGATCAACAACGTGCTGGCCTTCCCCGGGGTCTTCCGGGGGCTGCTCGACGCGCGCGCCAGCGAGATCACCACCGCCATGCTGATCCGGGCGGCCGAGGCCATCGCCCACACGGTCAAGGACGAGGAGCTCAACCAGTCCTTCATCATCCCGTCGGTCTTCAACCCCGACGTGCCGAAGGCCGTCGCCGCCGCGATCGCCGGCCTCGAGCTGCCCTGATCAGCGGGTGGCGTAGAGCGCTGCGCCGACGATCCCGGCCTGGTTGCGCAAGGTGGCCGGCACGATGGGCGTCTCGATCTCCAGGAGGGGCAGGTAGTCGGCCGACTCCTTGCTGATGCCTCCGCCGACCACGAACAGCTCGGGCGAGAAGAGCGCCTCGAGGGTGCGGTAGTAGACCGTCAGCCGGCTGGCCCACCTCGACCAGGACAGGTCCTCCGCCTGACGGATCGAGTTGGCCGCCCACTTCTCCGCGGCGCCGTGATCCTCCAGCTGGAGGTGCCCGAGCTCGGAGTTCGGCACCAGCTGCCCGTCGTACAACAGCGCGGAGCCGATGCCGGTGCCGAGGGTGGTCACGATGACCAGGCCCTGTTGGCCGCGGGCGGCGCCGTAGCGCACCTCGGCGAGGCCGGCCGCGTCGGCATCGTTGACGACGTGGACGTCGCGCTCGAGCGCCTCGGTGAACAGGGCGTCGGCGTCGGTGCCGATCCACGACTTGTCGATGTTGGCGGCGGAGTGGACCACGCCGTTGCGCACGATGCCGGGAACGGTCACGCCGATCGGGCAGGTCGAGTCGGGGAACTCGGCGACCAGCTCGGCGAACAGGCCCGCGATCACGTCGGGGGTGGACTTCGCGGGGGTCTTCACCCGGACCCGCTCCGCGGCGAACTCGCCCTTGTCCAGATCGACGGGTGCGCCCTTGCACCCGGTGCCGCCGAAGTCGATTCCGAATCCCTCAGTCATGGAGGACATTCGACCACACCCACGACCCCACACCCCGAAATCTCGGAGGCGCCACAGGGCGGCCGGATGAGAGGGTGGCGGCGTGAGAGTCGCTGAACACCTCGAGGCCCTGCGCTCGGCGCTGGTCGACTTCGTGCGGTCCGTCGACCGGGCCGGCCTCGACGCGCCGGTCCCGACCACGCCGGACTGGACCGTGCGCGAGCTCGTCGCCCACCAGGGGATGGTGCACCGGTGGGCAGCCGCGGTCGTGCAGGGAAGGCAGATCGACCCGGGCGCGACCGAGCGCGAGGGTCGCTCGGCCGCCGACCCCGTCGACTGGCTGCGCGACGGTGCGATCGAGGTCGTGCAGGCCATCGCCGACGCGCCCGCCGATCTCGACGTGCTGGTGTTCCTCAAGGACGCCGCGCCGGCGAAGGAGTTCTGGGCGCGGCGCCAGTGCCACGAGACCACCATGCACGCGGTCGATGCGCTGGCGGCAGTGCTGGGTCGCTATCCGAAGGCGTCCGAGACGACGATCTCTACGCAGGTGGCGCTCGACGGCATCGACGAGCTGCTCACCGGTTTCATCACCCGGGAACGCTCCCGGCTGCGCAGTGAGACCCCCATGACGATCGCGGTGCGACCCACCGACGCGGACCGATCCTGGTCGGTTCGCGTGAGCGAGGACCCCGCGGTGACCACGGTGTTCGCCGCGTCCGAGGGGGTGCCGCAGGCCCCCGACATCCTGCTCGAAGGCACGGCCGTGCAGCTCTACCTGAGCCTGTGGAACCGCAGCGACGAGGTCATCCCCGAGGGTGACTGGGACCTGTGGATCGAGGGCGCCCAGATCCGCTGGTCGCGCTGATCGCCGGTGGCCGGGTGCGCCGTCGGAACCACTCCACGACCCCCGGGTCGTCCAGGCCGGTGCCGACGTACGTCGCGGCCGACAGGTCGTGGTCGAGGGTGTAGTCGTTGGTGACCGCGAGGCAGCGTAGGCCGGCACCCACGGCCGCCGCGACGCCGGCGGCGGAGTCCTCCACGGCGACCACCGAGTCGGCGTGGTGCCCGCTGCGCCGGAGCACCTCCAGGTAGACCGCCGGGTCCGGCTTGAGGGTCGCGACCTCGGTCCCCGTCACGATCGAGACGAAGCGGGCCCCAGCGAAACAATGGTCGAGCAGCGGCTCCACCCAGACCCTGCTTCCCGTGGTGGCGACGTGCAGCTCGACGCCGGCGGCAGCGAGGTCGGCGAGCAGCCGCGCGGCCCCGGGCCGAGCCGGCACCGCGCCGGCCGCGACGAGGTCACGCATGAGGCCGGTCTTGCGCTGGTGCAGCGAGGCTGCGAGGGCGGCCGCCTCCTGGGCGCCGCGTCCCCCGGCCAGCAGATAGCGGGTCAGACGCCGACGCCCGCCGGTGACGTCCAGGAGGCGCCCGTAGGTCTCGGGATCCCAACGGTCCGGCAGGCCAGCCTCGGCGAACGCCTGGTTGAAGGCCACCCGGTGGCCGTCGCGCTCACTGTCCACCAGCGTCCCGTCGACATCGAGGACGACGGCGGCCAGGCCGGGGCGCGGTCCGGTGGTCACGTCGAGTAGTCCACGGCGGAGTACGCCGCCAGCCGATCGAGCCGGTGGGTGGAGTGGATCTCGCGGATCGTCCCCGACTTCGAGCGCATGATCAGCGACGAGGTCTCGATCAGCCCGGCCGTGTTCCTGGCCCCGTAGCGCACTCCGGGCAGCAGCTCGCCGTCGGTGATGCCGGTCGCGGCGAAGAACACGTCACCGGTCCCGACGAGGTCGCGAGTGGTCAGGATCCGGTCGAGATCCAGGCCGGCCTCGTCGGCCCGCTCACGCTCCTGCGCGGTGGTCGGGTGCAGGCGACCCAGGAGCTCCCCGCCCAGGCAGGTCAACGCGGCTGCGGCGATGACTCCCTCCGGCGTGCCGCCGATGCCCATCAGCAGGTCGACCCCCGTGCCGGAACGAGCGGCCATGATGGCGCCGGCCACGTCCCCGTCGGGGATGAAGCGGATCCTGGCTCCGGCGGCCCTGATCGAGGCCACCAGCGAGTCGTGCCGCGGCCGGTCGAGGACGACGACGGTGACGTCCTGCGGCGTACCCCCCTTGGCCTTGGCGACGGCGGCGATGTTGTCGCCCACCGGCGCGTCGAGGTCGACCGCGCCGACCGCGTCCGGTCCCACCACGATCTTCTTCATGTAGAACACCGCGGACGGGTCGTACATCGCGCCGCGCGGAGCCACCGCGATCACCGAGACCGCGTTGGGCTGGCCCTTCGCCAGCAGGGTGGTGCCGTCCACCGGATCGACCGCGACGTCGCAGCGCGGCCCGACTCCCGTGCCGACCCGCTCCCCGTTGAACAGCATCGGCGCGGAGTCCTTCTCACCCTCCCCGATCACGACCAGTCCATCCATCGCGACGGTCGCGATGAGCGCGCGCATGGCGTCCACGGCGGCGCCGTCGCCGGCATCCTTGTCGCCCTTGCCCACCCAGCGGCCCGACGCCATCGCGGCCGCCTCGGTGACCCGGACGAGCTCGAGGCCCAGGTTGGCCTCGGGTGCCTCGCTCATCGCTCGTCCTGCCGTTCCAGCAACAGGTGGTAGAGCAGGATCAGCTGCGTGATCGCCAACGGCTCACTGCGCTGGTCCTCACCGATCCGCCCCAGGCTGTCGGGTGGACCGCCCTCCACCTCGAGCTCGGCCCAGATCGCCTTCTCCAGCTGCCGGGCCTCCTCGGTGGACGCGTGGCCGTGCACGTGCAGGCAGTCGGTGGGGGTGCCGTCGGCGTCCCGCATGATCTTGAGATGCATGGCGGTGCGGTGGTCGTCGGTGAGGATCGTGGACAGTGACGGGTGCTGGATCGTCGGGCGCAGCATGAGCTCCGCCGACAACGGGGTGCCGGGCGGGTCGTTGCGGCTGGCGATCGGCGCGAACCGGGCGACGATGTCGGCGTGGCGCCGCTGCGGGCGGATGAAGGCCGCCGACTCGGGTTCCCGCCGCTCCAGATCCGCGCGCACCTGGTCGGGGGTGTAGCCGCGCTTGGCGCAGTCGCGCTCGATCTTCCACCGGTGCCTGATCTCCTCCGGAGGGTCCAGGAAGACCGAGACGTCGAAACACGCCCTGGCCAGCTTGGTCGACAGCGGGTGCAGGCCCTCGATGATCACGAACTCGCGGGGCTCGACGTAAGCCGGTCGGGTGAAGGTGCCGGTGGCATGGTCGTAGACCGGCTTGAGGATCGGTCGGCCCAGGGCCAGCAGCTGCAGGTGCTGCTCCATGATGTCGAGGTGGTTGCAGTCGGGGTGCAGTGGCGTGAAGGGCTTGCTCCGTCGCTCCTCCCGGTCGAAGGCGTGGTAGTCGTCGACACAGATGGAGGTGCAGCGGTCCTCGCCCAGGGCTTCGACCAGACCCTTGGTCAGGGTGGTCTTGCCCGCGGCGGAATCGCCCGCGATGGCGAGCATCACCGGCCGGTCCGAGCGGCCCGTCGTCTCCGAACGGGTCATCCTCAGCAGCTTGTCGGGCATCTCAGGCCTCCTTGACTTCGAGTGTGTCGTCGAGCCATGCAGTGATCCGCGCGGTGACGGCGTCGGCGCTGAGGCCGACCTGGGCGAGCACGGCCTCGCCGGGACCGGAGGCGCCGAACTCGTCGATCCCGATCGCGAGGTCGACCAGCCCCAGCCAGCCGGAGGTCACTCCCGCCTCGATGCTCACGCGCGGCACCGAGCGGTCCGGCTGGTAGCCCGAGCGGTCCGGTGCCGACACCACCCGCGCCACCACCCCGCGTCCGGCCAGCCGCTCGGCGACCTCGACGGCGAGTGAGACCTCGGAGCCGGTGGCGACGATCTCCACCGTCGCCCTCGATGGTCCGCTCGGGGGCGTCGTGTGCGGGGGGAGGGACTGACGCGACAGGATCAGGGCGGTGGGGCCGTCCGTGCACTCGATCGCGCGCCGCCACGCCTCGACCGTCTCGGCCTCGTCAGCCGGACGCAGCACCTGGAGCCCGGGGATCAACCGCAGTGACTCGACGTGCTCGACCGGTTGGTGGGTGGGTCCGTCCTCGCCGACCGCGACGGAGTCGTGGGTGAGCACGTAGATCACGGGCTCTCCCATCAGTGCGGAGAGCCGCAGTGCAGGGCGGAGGTAGTCGCTGAAGACCAGGAAGGTGCTGGCCCAGGTGCGGAAGCCGCCGTGCAGCGACAGCCCGTTGAGCACGGCCGCCATCGCGAACTCGCGGACGCCGAAGGCGATCACCGAGCCGGAGTAGTCGTCCCGGGTGACCAGAGTGCCGTCGGTCGCCGTACCGGTGGAACCGGCCAGGTCGGCCGAACCGCCGACAAGTTCGGGCAGCGCCTGCGACAGGGTGACCAGGCAGTCCTGCGACGACTGCCGGGTGGCGCGGGAGCGGCCGCGGGCGATGGCTGCCAGCCCCTCGCTGAGACCACCCGGCAGACGCCGCTCGCGGGTGCGGCGGAAGACCGCTGCCCGTTCCGGCTCGCCGGCGGCGAAGGCGGCGAACCCTGCCCGCCACCCGGCGTGCCGCGCGGCCCCCACGGCCGCCAGTCGCTCGCAGCTCGCCTGCACCGGGGCTGGCACGGCGAACGCGGGGAGGTCCCAGCCGGCCTGCGCCTTCGCCGCGGCAAGGACGTCTTCGCCGAGTGGGGAGCCGTGCGCCGAGGGCGTGCCCTCGACCCCGGGGGCACCGTGGCCGATGACCGTCCGGACCGCGATGAGGCTCGGGCGGTGATCGGCCTTGGCGGCCTCGATGGCGGCGTCGATCGCATCGACGTCGGTGCCCTCGCGCACCGTCGCCGTATGCCAGCCGTACGCCGCGAAGCGGGCCAGTGGGTCGTCGCTGGTCGACCGATCCGTCGATCCGTCGATGGTGATCGCATTGTCGTCCCAGAGCACCACCAGGCGACCGAGACCGAGGTGCCCGGCCAGGGAGGCGGACTCGTGGGAGACCCCCTCCATCAGACAGCCGTCACCGACGATCGCGTAGGTGTGGTGGTCGGTGAGCTCGGGGTAGCGCGCGGCGGTCATCCGTTCGGCAAGCGCGAGGCCGACGGCCATGGCCAGCCCCTGACCCAGCGGCCCCGTCGTGGTCTCCACTCCGGGGGTGTGCCCGACCTCGGGGTGACCGGGGGTGCGCGAGCCCAGCTGCCGGAAGGCCCTCAGCTCCGCGAGCGGAAGGTCGTAGCCGAACAGGTGCAGCAGGGAGTAGAGCAGCGCAGACCCGTGACCGGCCGACAGCACGAAGCGGTCCCGGTCGGCCCAGGTGGGGTCGGAGGGGTCGTGCCTCAGGTGCCGACTCCACAGGGCCCACGCCATCGGGGCGGCACCCATGGGCATGCCGGGATGCCCGGAGCGGGCGGCCTGCACCATGTCGGCGGACAGGAACCGGATCGTGTCGACGGCCAGCCGGTCGAGGTCGTGCGCGGCCAGCGGTGCGCTGCGGCCGGCGGTCATGTCGGTGCCCGTGTGCGGTGCTCATCAGGCGGCCTCGGGCTCGCCCGGCGTACGCCGTGCGGCCGACGCCGTGGCCCGCAGCAGGTCCACGGCCTCGGCCTTGCCGGCGTGGTGGGCATACATCCAGGACCCGCTGATGAACACGTCGGCGCCGGCCGCGGCCGCGCCCACGATGGTGGTGTCGGTGATGCCGCCGTCCACCTCGAGCTCGATGGCACGCCCCGAGTCGTCGATCATCCGGCGCAGCTCGGCGATCTTGGGCTCCACGGCGCGGATGTAGGACTGTCCCCCGAAGCCCGGATCGACCGTCATCGCCAGCACCAGGTCGGTCTCGTCGAGCACGTGCGACACGGTCGCGGCGGGGGTGTGGGGGTTGAGCGCCACCCCACTGCGAACTCCGAGGTCGCGGATCCTGGCCAGGGTGCGGTGCAGGTGGGTGCAGGCCTCGGCATGCACGATCACCAGATCGCAGCCCGCCTCGACATACCGCTGCAGCAGCGCGTCGGGGTCGACCACCATCAGGTGCGCCTCGAAGCCCACGCTGCTGTGGGGGCGGGCCGCGGCGATGACGTCGGGACCGAGCGTGAGGTTCGGGACGAAGACCCCGTCCATCACGTCCCACTGGATCCGGTCCACCCCGGCGGAGCACAGCTCGGCGACCTCGTCGCCGAGCCGGGCGAAGTCGGCCGGCAGGACGGAGGGGACGATCAGGGGCGAGGTTCTCTGGGGCATGCCTCCAGTGCACCCGCGATGCCCTCGACGGCCCTCACCCACGTGGGTGGAGCCGGGGGTGAGATCTCGCCCGGACGGCCGGCCGGGTGCACCCTGCCGCTTAGGGTGTGCCCATGTCCGCACCCGAGCCCTCGCGCCCACTGCGCCTCGTCCTGGTCGACGACCACGAGATGGTGCTGCACGGACTCGGGGCGATGCTCGGTCACTTCGCCGGCGAGGTGCAGATCGCGGCCACGGCCACCACGGCGAGCGCCGCCCTGGCGGAGGTCGCCTCCAGCGCTCCCGACATCGTGCTGTGCGACGTACGCCTCGGCAAGGAGAGCGGGCTCGACCTGTGCCGTCAGATCACGACCCTGCATCCGGGGGTGAAGGTCGTCCTGCTCACGGTGTACGACGACGAGCACTATCTCTTCCAGGCTCTTCGGGTCGGGGCCTCCGGCTACATCCTCAAGCGGATCGACGGGGCAGAGCTGGTGGCCCAGCTGCGCCGGGTCAGGGACGGCGAGACCGTGATCGACCCGGCCCTGGCGGGGCGGGTCGCCCTCTCGGCGGCCCGTCTCAACGCGGGGGAGTTCTGGCCCGGCGCGCACCTCGGCCTGACCCAGCGGGAGTCGGAGGTGCTCGAGCTGCTGGTCTCGGGACATTCCAACAAGGGCGTGGCCGCCAAGCTCGTGGTCAGCGAGGACACCGTCAAGACCCACATCCGTGGCCTCTACCGAAAGCTGGGGGTCTCCGAGCGCAGCGGCGCCATCGCGGTGGCCCTGCGCGAGGGCCTGTTCCGGTGACCCCCACCGGGATCCCGAGTGCCGGCGACATCGCCGCGGCCTTCGGGGCCGACGGCGTCCTGGTGCTGGCCAACGACGGCACCGAGCTCAGCGTGGCCGACGTCTGGCCGGCCAACGTGGCGCTGGGAGCCCTGCTGCGGATCCCCGTCGGGTTCGGCGTCACCGGGCTCGTGGCCCGCAACGCCCAGCCCGTCCTGCTGGCCGAGGACTCGCCCCGCAACCTGGTGCACCGCCAGCTCCTCGGTCTCGCCGACGACCAGACGGTGGCTCGACTGTGCGTGCCTGCCTTCGGCGTCTCAGGGGTGGTCGCCGGCGTGCTCGCGGTGCATCGCTCCCCGTCGCGGCCGTTCAGCGCCGCCGACCTGGCGCAGGCGACGCCGTACGCCGCGATCCTCGGGCTGCACCTGCACGCCGGGCAGCTCTGGAGTGCCGTGCACCGCCACCGCAGCGAGCGCGACCGCCTGATCGAGGCGGCCATCTCGGCGCAGGAGGCGGAGCGGCGCAGGATCGCCTTCGACCTGCACGACGGGGTGACGACGGCGCTGGCCTCGATGTCCTTCCACCTGTCCGCCGCCGATCTGTCCGTGGCCGAGCTGCCCGGCTCCGAGCAGGCCCGGGCCGAGGTCGCGGCCGCCCGGAACCTCGCCGACCTCGCCTACCAGCAGACCCGGGTGGCGATCTCGGGCCTGCACAGCCTGGTGCTCGACGATCTCGGTCTGGTGGCCGCATTGGAGTCGCTGGCCCAGACGGCGGCCGGCGACGGTGGGCCCGTCGTGGACCTGGTGGTCGCTGCCGGCGCGGTGTTCGACGACGTACCCGACCATGCGGCGGCCGCGCTCTACCGGATCGCCCAGGAGACCCTCGGCAACGCCGTCAAGCACGCCCGGGCGGACCGGGTGGTGCTCTCCATCCGGCGAGTCGGCGAGTCGGTGGTGCTCGGCTGCACCGACGACGGCATCGGCTTCGACCCCGAGGAGCGGCGCGCGGCCCGGGTCGCCGACGGGTCCCAGCACTTCGGCCTCTCCTCCATCGCCGAGCGCTGTGCCCTCATCGAGGCCTCCCTGCGCCTCGAGTCGATGCCCGGGCGCGGTACGACGGTGCTGGTCGAGCTCCCGCTCGGGGGATGAGGGAATCCCCGGATATCCGGGGAAACTCGCGGTTGTCAGCCGTTGCAACACCTGACAACCGCGAACAATCCCTGACCGGTCAGCGATCCGGAGGATGTGGTCGCCGGCCGGATCCCGCGCCGGTGCTCAGCTCGCGGCCCAGGAGGCCCTCGAGCAGTTCGCGGCCAGCGCCTGCTGGGCCAGTGTCGCGTTGGCAGGGGAGCCGGACCAGGTCGCCAGAGCGTCGTTGACCAGGGCCCGACCGAACGAGAAGGTCATCGCCCATGGTGCCGCCTCGATCGCGTTGAGCTCGCGCAGGAACTCGCAGACGTCGTCGGTCGGGTGCCCGCCGGACAGGAAGGCGATCCCGGGTACGTCGGCCGGCACCGTGTCGCGCAGTACGTCGTAGGTCACCGTCGCGACCGTCCGGGCCGACACGTCCTGGCAGGCCAGCCCGGGCGTCACGAAGTTGGGTTTGAGCACGATCCCGCCGAGGTCCACCGCTGCGAGGCACAGTTCCTCGAAGAGCGCCTCGAGCGCCATCCGGGTGGCGACGGCACAGTCCACCAAGTCGTGGCCACCGACTGCGACGACCTCGGGCTCGACGATCGGAACGATGCCGTGCAGCTGGCACAGGGCGGCGTAGCGCGCGAGGACCTGAGCGTTGGCCCGCGCCGCATAGGGGCTGATCGTCGAGATCTCGAAGACCGCCCGCCACTTCGCGAATGCGGCACCGCGCGCGGCGTACGACCCAAGACGTTCGCCCAGACCGTCGAGGCCCTCGGTGACCAGTGCCCCACCCGCACCCGGCAGCGGAACCGTCCCGGTGTCCACCTTGATCCCCGGCAGGATGCCGAGTGCCTGCGCGGCCTCCGGGAACGGACGGCCGTCTGTGAGCCGCTGTCCGAACGTCTCGTCGCACCAGATGATCCCGCCCACCGTGTTCGCGAGTCCGGGCGTGGTGAGGAGGAGCTGGCGGTAGTCGCGGCGGCTGGTCTCAGTCGGGTCGATGCCCTCACCCTCGAGCCGCTTCGACATGGTCGCGATGCTCTCGTCGGCGGCCAGGATCCCGCGTCCGCCCGAGGTCAGCTGCCTGGCGGTGGTCGCGAGTACGCGGGAGTGGGTGGTGACGGTCATGGTTCCTCCAGGGGTACGTCGGGTGCCTCCAGCCTGGGTCGGCGGGAACGAGCGGTCCTCACCCCTGGGGGGGATCTGTGGTGTGAACCGCCTCAGTCGCTGATGGCTCGCTCGAGCTGACCGGCGAGCCACTGTTCGTAGTCGTCGGGTGACCATCCCGAGCGCCGGCACAGCCGATCGTGGATCTCGGGAGCGGTGAGCAGCCACACCACGTCCACGACCTGCGGCAGGCGTGCGCCGAGCGGTTCGCGCAGGACCGTCGGGATGCTGTGTCCGTTCCCGGTCCTGCGCTCCTGGTCGATGGTGGTCAGGAAGGCCTCCAGCAGTGGGTCGCCGGCCGCCCCGTGAGCCAGCAGGGCGGCCAACAGGTCGCCGACCCGGTCGTAGATCCCGCGGGTCCAGGCGGCGTAGGCGGCGCCGTACGCCGCGGCGTCGGGTGCATCGACGACGGCGCGGAACCCGGGACGTTGCGACATCGGCAGGGGTGTCTCGTCACCGGCCAGTCGCACGTCGTACGCCGCCTTGACCACCTCCGCCTTGCCGCCGACAGCGTTGTAGACGGTCTGCGGTGAGACGCCGGCCTCTCGGGCGAGCCCCGCGACGGTCATGGCGGCGTACCCGCCGTCGATGAGCAGTCCCGTCGCCACCGTCACGATCCGCTGCCGGGTCTCCCGGGTGGCTTCTTGGCGCAGTTCGCTGCGGTAGGGCCTCGCCATGTCGTCACCATTACGTTAGGTTGTTATTCCAATGGAATCTTGTACCAGTCAATCCAGGGAGTGTAGGCCATGAGTGTGGAGACCCCGGCGCTCGGTGCCGCCCGAGCCGTGTTCGACGCCATCAACACCGGTGACCTGACCCGGTTGTCCGACTACGTCACCGAGGACTTCGTGGATCACGGTGCGCCGTTCCCGCTCCCGCCCGGCCCCGAGGGCTACCGCCAGATCCTCGGCTTCGTGCACCAGGTCCTGCAGATCCGCTACACGATCGAGGATGCCTTCGCGACCGATGAGCGCGTGGTGATCCGGGCCACCGCCAGCGGCGTGGGCTCGGACGCCTTCTTCGGGGTGGGCTCCGAGGGCCGCGCCTACACGATGACGACCGTCCACATCTACCGCACCGAGAAGGACCGGCTGGCCGAGCACTGGGGCGTGCGCGACGAGGTCGGAGCCCGCATCCAGCTGGGGACCCTGGCGCCGCCCACGCGATCCTGACACCCTCAGCAGCAACCCGGCTGCGGTCCCTCGCCTCCGGAGAGTCGGGTTATCTTCGCGCCGTCCGGTGCGTAGCCGGGCCGGTCGGGGTCGGCGTAGCCCTTGAGGCGCCACTCGGCGACCCCGTCGAAGATGCCCGTCCAGGGCGTGTCGCGGACCGACAGGGAACCGCCCTCGGCGTCCGCGACCCGAGTGCCCGGGAACGCCGTGCGGAGCTGCTGCCAGGTGTCGCCGAGGCCGACCTCGCTGCCGGCCAGGCGTACGTCGGGCAGCGTGAGGTCCCTGATCCGACCCCCGTCGGACCACCGGTCGTACTGCGCGAGCTCCCAGCCCCGCAGCTGCAGGGAGTCGATGTCGGTCCCGCCGAAGATCACGCAGAGGACCTTCCAGCAGCGCACCGAGGTGAACTCGTACTTCCAGCTGGGTGAGAGGTTGTCGCCGCCGTCCTGGAAGTAGCCGGTGTTGCCGGGGATCCGGGCGTAGACGTCGGGCCCGACGACGGTGTCGGGTTGCCCGAGCTGCGTCTCGAGGGCCGTGAGGACCTCGTCCGCGGGGGTGCCGAAGCGCAGCGTGCCCACTCCGGTGCCGTCCACGGACAGGACGCCTCCCACCGGGTCAGGGCTGACCTCGGGGGTCGTGTCGGGAGTGGTGGAGACGGCCGGCGCGCTCGGTGACTTGGCCGGCCCGGGCGCTGCCGGGTCGTCGGCCAGCAGCAGCCGGTCCACCCCGATCGAGGCGCCGACGATGAGGGCGACCGAGGCCGCCACGGCGAGGAGGACCTGGGTACGCCGTACCGTGCGGCGCCGGCGCCCACCGGCCAGGATCGCCCCGGTCGGAGCCGGCGGGATCTCGATCCGGCCGGCCTCCTGGTGAAGCAGTTCCTTCAACGTCTGGCTCATGAGGTGATCCCTTCGGTGCTGGGGACGATGCTCTCGCCGAGGAGGACACGCAGCTTGTCGAGCGCCGCCGACGTCTGGCTCTTGACGGTGCCTTCGCTGCAGCCCAGCGTCTCGGCGGTCTGGGCGACGCTGAGGTCCTCGTAGAAGCGGAGCACGACCACGGCGCGCTGCCGGGCCGGGAGTTGCCGGAGGGCGTCCATGACCGCCGGCCTGGTGGACGGGTCCGGCGCGTACGGCGTCTCGGGTGGCTGGTCGGTGAGCTGCTCGATCAGCCGCACCCGGGACCGGAACCACGAGGCGACCAGGCGCACGACCGCAGTCCGGGCGTAGGCGTGGGCGGCTCTGACCTCGCGCACGTTGTGCCACGACACGTAGGTGTTGGTCAGGGCTGTCTGCACCAGGTCCTCGGCGAGGGCGCGGTTGCCGCACATGAGATAGGCCGTGCGATACAACGGCGCCCACACGGCGGCCACGAACTCGGAGTACTCCGTGTCGTCGGGCTGCTTGCTCATCCAGTCCTCCTCTGCCTGCACTAGGAAGGACGGCGTAGCGGGAGGTTCGGTTGGGCGGCGGGCCGGGATTCTTCGCCCGTGAGGCTGCTCGAACCTACTATGGGCGAGTGGACTGGCTGCTCGACAGCGACCCCGCGATCCGCTGGCAGGTGTTGCGGGACCTGACCGAGGCCCCCCTCGAGGAGGTCGCAGCCGAACGCGCCCGCGTCGCCACCGAGGGGTGGGGTGCCCGGCTGCTCGACGCGCGTGATCCCGATGGGCAGTGGGACGGCGGCGCCTGCTTCCCCAGGCGCATCGCGGACGACTGGCGCGCGGGCATCCAACCCGACTTCTCCCACGGCCAGCCGTGGACCTCGACGCTGCCGGTCCTGATGCTCCTGCACGATCTCGGGCTCGATCCGGGGAGTCCGACGGCGCGGCGGGCGATCGCGCTCGTGGCCGAGAACTGCCGGTGGGAGCACGACGGCCAACGGTTCTTCGACGGTGAGGTGGAGGCGTGCATCAACGGCCGCACGCTGTCGATCGGCGCCTACTTCGGGGCGGACGTCGAGGCCCTGGTCAGTGCCCTGCTCGCCGATCAGCTCGGGGACGGTGGCTGGAACTGCGAGGCCGAGAACGGCGCCACGGTGTCGTCCTTCGACTCGACGATCTGCGTTCTCGAGGGTCTGCTGGACTACGAGTCGTCGGGCGGCACGATCGATGTTGCGGGGGCGCGCCGCCGCGGCGAGGACTACCTGCTCCAGCGGCACCTGTTCCGGAGCCTGCGGACCGGCGAGGTGCCGGTGGACGAGTGGTTGCAGTTCTCGTGGCCGCCGCGCTGGCACTACGACGTACTCCGCGCACTGGACTACTTCCGGAGTGCCGGCGGCGCACCGGATCCTCGGCTCGCCGACGCGGTCCAGCTGGTGCGCGACAAGCGGCAGCCGGACGGCAGGTGGCTGCTCGAGAACACCCACCCCGGTGAGACCTGGTTCGAGTTCGAGGACGGCGACGGGCGTCCGAGCCGTTGGATCACGCTGCGTGCGCTGCGGGTGGTGGCCTGGTACGACGCCTCGCGGTGATCGTCGTGCCGGCTCAGGCCGGGCCTGCGGCCGGAGGGTTGCCGAGGGAGCTGAAGTCGAGCCCGTTCTCCGGCAGCGCGGTGACCGGTTCGACGATGCCGTCGAATCCGTGGGTCGAGTCGGCGAAGGCCGTGAGGTTGGCGGGCGCGTAGCCGCTCTGCTGGAAGTGCGTGACCGCACTGCTGGACACCCGCACGGACAGCGCCCGATCGTTCGTCAGGCGGCGGCGCCCCGCGGAGAAGGGGCTGCTCTGCTGCCGGCCGGTCAGCTTCGCCCGGGTCGCGATGATCAGGTTGTCGACCTTGTACATGCGATTGGTCGGGTCGTGCCGGAGGGGATCGGACCCGCTGCCGACGTAGTGGGTCAGCAGCGGTACGTCGAAGACCAGGCCCGCAGCGTGGGCCTCACGGACCATCCACAGCAGCGACGTGTCCGAGAGGCCGGTCGCCCGGTAGCCACCGCCCACATCGGAGTGGGCCCCTTCGAACCAGACCTGCTTGACCCGTTCGTCCTGGGTCGGCGCCCCCACCGAGCCCTCCCAGAACGAGGGCGCGAACTTCATCCGCGTCTCGTCGATCGCCAAGGCGTGCCGGGCTCGCAGCACTCGGGCGCTCAGCTGGACGTCGTGGAACCGCGGTGCGAGCCGCATGAAACCGGGCACGCCGAGGGCGCCGACCGTGTCGAACACGCCGAGGAAGTGCACCGGTGCGCGATGGCAGTGGTCGTGCGTGAACTCCTCGATGCTCTCCCCGAGGGCGCCTTCCGGGGGATCGGTGCGCTGGTAGAGATGGACCGCGGCGGGGAGTCGCTCCTCCACGAGGGATCTCTTCGTGAGCAGTCCCACCCGCCCCACCATGCCGGCCACCGAGCGCGCCGTGTAGGCGCCGCGGCTGAAGCCGATGATGAAGATCTCGTCGCCGGGCTCGTAGTTCTGGGCGAGGAACCGGTAGCAGGCGATCACGTTGTGGAACAGTCCGAACCCGAATGCGCCTCCCAGGATCCGGTCGGCCGCATAGCTTCCGGCGCCCACCCCGCTGACGTAGTAGACGAACTGGGAGGATCCACCGGTCGCGCCGGAGTCGCTCTGGACCGTCCGCGCGATCTTCTCGACGTTCGTGATGGTCTGGTTGTCGGGCTTGTTCCACGTCCCGTCGCAGCAGACGACCAAGCGCTTCATGGCTTCGATGCTCGCAAACCTTCAGCGATTGCGCGAGGTCCAGATGGGCCCCTCGCGTCAGCGCCAGAGCCCCCTGGCGGCGATCTCGCGCGGGTCGTCGTACCGATCGAGCAGGTCGACCAGAGCATCGGCGAGCCGCTGAACCGGACCCGGCGGCACCTCCAATTCGGTCGTCCAGTTCATCGCGTCCACGCGGTGGTGCACGGCGACCGACTCGCCACGGTGGGTCGCCCAGTGGGGCCACGAGGGTCTCTGCTGACGCATCAGCCGCACCACCGCGCGCGGTCGGGTCTCCCACGAGCGGTCGGCCGTGGCCTCCTCGATCGTGCTCCGGTATTCATCAGCGTCGAAGCTCAGCTCGGGGAGGTCCAGCCTCGCGCCGGCATGGGCGAACGCCGGTACGTCGTACTCCGCTGGCGGAAGGGCCGAGTGGAAGACCCCGGTGAGCGTGGTGAAGTGGGTCCAGCGGACGAGGCCGCCCTCCTGGGAGATGAGACCGGACACACAGGAGCAGCCGAAGATGCCGCACCCGCACCCGTAGAACGCGATGCGGTGCGGGTCGGCGCGAGGGAGCAGGGCACCGGTGTCGAGGAGGTCTGCCGGATCATTGCCGACCTCCTGTCGGTCCGGGTCGAGCACGTCCTGGCCGTCCACCAGCAGTCGCACCGTCGGATAGTTGGGCACCCGCGTGTCGATGGACAGTCCCAGGGAGCCGCTGACAGGCATGGGACCAACCTACGAGGCTTGTATCGTTCACCCGTGACGCAGGCCTTTGTTCGCGATCGCCTGACCTGGGTCGCCTACGTGATGCTCGCCTGGTTCGCCTACCTCCAGGCGGCACCGGGCCTGGTCGTGCCGCACCTGCGCGACGAGCTCGACCTGAGCTACACCGCCGGCGGCCTGCATGTCGCCGCCTTCGCGGTGGGCAGCATCGTCGCGGGTGTCCTCCTGCCGAGGCTGGAGCAGCGGGTCGGCCGCAGGCGGGTGCTCTGGTCGTCCGCGGTCGTGCTGGCGTTGGGGACCGTGGGCCTCACGGCGGGTGACCGGATCGCGGCGACCGTCGGTGCGCTGCTCGTGATGGGCTTCGGTGGCGGGCTGCTGCTCGCGACGATCCAGGCGACCCTGGCCGACCATCACGGCGTACGCCGCACCGTCGCGCTGGCCGAGGCCAACGTGGCGGCGGGGGTGTCCTACCTGGTGCTGATCGGTGCGTTCGCGGTGACTGCTGCGCTGGGCGCCGGCTGGCGGGCGGCGTTGCTCGCCTCGCTGCTCGTGCCCGCGGCGATCTGGTTCGTGAACCGGCGGCTGCCGGTCGAGGCCAAGCCGCTGACCCACGTCGACGGGTCGTCCCTGCCTGGCGTCTTCTGGGTCGCCGCCGGGGTGTTGATGTGCGGCGCGGCCGCGGAGTGGTGCGTGACCGCCTGGGGCGCGACGTTCGTCCAGGAGGGGACGAACGTGTCCACCGACACGGCGGTCTCGTTGATGGCCGGATACTTCGGCGGCTTCCTGCTCGGCCGGACCCTGGGGAGCCGGTTGGCCCGCCGCCATCCGCCCACCCGGCTGCTCGGCGGCGCGCTCGGGGTCGCCCTCCTCGGGTTCGTCGTGCTGTGGCCGTCGACCACGGTCGTGCAGGCACTCGCCGGGCTGACCCTGGTCGGCGTCGGCATCGGCAACCTCTTCCCGATGGCGTTGTCGATGACGGTCGCGCTGGCCTCCGACCGTGCCGCGCTCGCGAGTGGGAGGGCGGTCTCGGTGACTGCGCTCGCGGTGCTGCTGGCGCCCCTGACGGTCGGGTCGCTGGCCGACGCGACGTCGCTGAAGGCCGCGCTGCTGGTCGTGCCGGTCATGCTCGGGCTCGCCGCGGTCGGGCTGGTGTTCGTCGGCCGTGCCCGCGTGCCGTCGACCGTCGCTGAGTGATCTGGGGGTGCACCGGGTACGAAGGGGTCATGCGCATCTTCTTCACCGGCGGCAGCGGCAAGGCTGGCCAGCACGTCGCGGCGTACCTCGCCGACCAGGGCCACCAGGTCACCAATGCCGACCTCACCGGCTTGGGGCACCCGGCGGTCGCCGACCTCCGCGTCGACCTGACCGACGCGGGTGAGACCTTCTCGGCACTGGCCGGGCTCGCGACCTTCGACGAGCTCGACCTACCCGAGCAGCCCACCTACGACGCCGTCGTGCACTTCGCGGCGGTGCCGCGGATCCTGCTCGCGTCGGACTCGGCGACGTACTCCACCAACGTGCTCAGCACCTTCAACGTGCTCGAGGCCGCCACCCGGCTGGGGGTGCGCAAGATCGTGTTCGCCTCGTCCGAGACGACCTACGGGGTCTGTTTCGGCCAGGGTGATCGCCGCCCGCTCTACGTCCCTGTCGACGAGGAGCACCCGACGGTCCCCGAGGACGCCTACGCGATGTCCAAGGTCGCCAGTGAGGTGACGGCGCGCTCGTTCCACGCCAGGACGGGCGCGGATGTCTACGGATTGCGGATCAACAACGTCATCGAGCCCGAGGAGTACGCCGAGCTGTTCCCGGCGTTCCTGTCCGACCCCGCGCTGCGGCGCCGAAACCTGTTCGCCTACATCGATGTGCGTGACCTCGGGCGGATGGTGCAGTGCTGCCTGGAGACCGACGGCCTGGGCTACGAGGTCTTCAACGTGGCCAACGCCGACATGTCCGTGGCCGCGACGACGCAGGAGATCCGGGACCGCTTCTACGACGACGTGGAGGTGCGCCGCGAGCTCGGTCGGGACGAGACGTTCTATGCGATCGACAAGGCGCGCGACCTCCTGGGCTGGGTGCCCGTTCACTCCTGGCGCGACGTCCTGGACGACCCCTCGCGCGGCTGACCCCGAAGCGCCGCCAACAGGCCGAGGCCGGCCTCCTCGACGGTCATCTCGGTGGTGTCGAGGTCGATGACTCCGCCGAACGTGCCGGCCGCCTGCTCACGCTCCGCCGCGGCCGCCAGACGGACGGCGTTCGCCTGGCTGATGCCTCGCACGGCGTCGCCGGCGAGCTCGGGCCCACCACCGGCCGCGCGCAGCAGGAACCGCTCGGTCAGGCTCGTCCCACTCGCCCTCAGGCGAAGGTGGCGCAGCTCGGTGTCGCCGAACTCTGAGCGATAGTGTCCCCACGACTCCTCACTGTCGATGCGCCCATTGATGAGGACGACCTCAGCACCACCGTCGTGGAACACCCCGGCGACGGCGCGCGCGTTCCTGGCTTGCAGGCCGTGGTCGACTGCTCCGCCATCGCGGCCGACCATGCCGAGCTGTCGCAGATCGAGATAGCCGACCGGAGTGCCGTCTGTTCGCAGCCTCGTGAACGCCGACCACGTCGCCGCCGACTTCCCCACCCCCGCAGCCCCCATCACCAACACGACCCGCAGCCGTCGGGCCGCTCGGCCAGGTGGGCGGGCCTTGACCCGACCGGATCGCCCAGGTGCAGTGCTGGAGAAGGTGACGGCAGCGGACACACGCTCGGCGACCGCTTCCGGGCTCAACCCATCGGTCGCGACGACCGGATCGAGGAGCTCCGCAGCGCTCAGGTCCCGATCGTCTCGAAGGACCTCCTCGACATCGTCCGGGTCCAGGTGCCGACCCTCGAGCCGACCGACGAGCTCGTCCCGGCTGACGATGAGTCGGACGAATCCGAGCTCGAACCCCGCCAGGACCTCGCGATACATCGCCACCCGGGCCGGGTCCAGCACTCCGGAGACCACCAACGTCGCGACTCCGGCGGCTGAGAAGTGCTCAGCCACTGCGGCCAGGGCGTGGACCTTCACCCCATCCGCCCACGGGTCATCAGTCGGAGCGGGATACAGCATCCCGAGCTGGTCGATGTCGACGAAGGCCGGCGGCCCACTCGTCACGGCGGAGTCGGCGAGCCGGTTCAGCAGGGCCCACCCCGCCGTCGACTTGCCGACCCCGGGTGGTCCATACAGCCAGATCACCTGCACCGCCTCATGATGGCCAACCACCACACCGCACGCAACGAGCATCCAGCGGCCCCGGGCTGTCCACGCGGGTCGACTGGTGCTTCGCGCAGTCGGCCCCTGAGGGCGAATGGGTCACAATGACGTGGTGCGGATACGGATCGAGGGCAGAGACCTCCCCGGCCGGTCCTGTGCGGGTCGGGTGGATGTGCATGTCGCCCTCCAGGTGCGCACTGTTCCGGTGGGCCCCGCCCCGGGCGACGCGACATCGGCGACCTGGGAGGCCGAGGTGAGGGTCGTCGACGGTGACTTCCGTGGACCCGCGGTGCATGGGAAGCGCGGTGAACGATTCCTCTACCTGACGTGGGGCTCCCCCTCAGGCGATGACTGGGGCATGTTCCGGCGGGCGAAGCTGATGCTCGACGACGTCGATCCGGGCCTTGTGGCCGCGGCAGCGCAGGGCACGCTCGTTGCCAGCGTCTCGCTGACCGACGAGAAGGGCGGACCCCGGTGCGCGCGCATCCATCCACCGGCCCTCCGGTGGAGCGTGGACGCCCCTGTCTCGACGACTTGAAGGAAGCTCCCCATGAAATTTATCGAGGGCAGCGGATGGGGATCCGCTGCCCTCGTGGCTGAGACGTGGCCGGGGGGGGGTGGCGCTGGGACCGAACTCCGTGGGGTGGGGGTGAGTTGGGTCCTCGTCTCAGGTCTATGGAGTTGTTGCTCAGGGACCGCATCGTGGGGGGGTGAGGGGCGGTTCCCCGGGTGTCGTGCTGACCACCTGAGTACAAGTCTGCGTCCGTTGTGGGAAAAGTGTGGAAGAACGCCCGCCCATGATTTTGCAAGTTTTGGCGTTGCAGAAACATGCAGAACGTGACGTCCCTAGCGCCCTCCTTCGCGGCCCCTCGACGCCCGCCGCCTAGTCTTTCCGGATGAGGCGGATCCTTGCGTGCAGCATCCTCGCCGTGAGCCTCGCGCTGACCGGGTGCCAGTCGCCCTCGGATGACACTGATCCGGACCTCACCGGTCTGCCGTCCGGGCGGGGTCCGCTCGCCACGGGCGCCGTGCTCTGGGCCGTCGGAGACACCATCCACCTCGGTGACCGGACGATCCTCGCCGGCAGGCGCGTCCGGGCGATGGTGGCGGCGAACGGCCGGATCTACCTCCTGCAGGGCGCGTCGGATGTCGTCCGGGTGACCGACGGCGGCCCGCCCCGGCCGACGACCCTTCGCGCCGACGCGTTGAGTGCCTCCGAGAACGGCCGCTACCTCGGCCTTCTCGACAAGTCCGAGGGGGCGCCCTGGTCGAGCGTCATCGTCGACCTGGAGTCCGGTGAGGCGGTCGTCCGCGACGCGGCCGGCATGGGGGATGCCGCCGATGACCTCGCGGACCTCTATGAGGATGCCGAACCCAGCGTCCTGGGCTTCGAGGGCGATGAGCTGTTCGTCCGCACCGCGTCCGGCAACGTGGTGATGTCCTGGAACGCGGCGACGGGCGAGCGGACCGAGCACGGCGATCAGCTCTTCTTCGCCCGCCGCGATCCCGGTGGAGGCCGGGCACTGCCGGCCCTGGTACGTCGAGGAAGGCTGGTCGTTCCGGAGGATCCCTACGCGTCGACCCAGTGGGGTCACATCTCGCCTGACGGTTCGGTGGCGGTGATGCCGGTCAGCGGCCGCAGCCAGGTCTTCGAGGTCGACAGCGGGCGGAGACTGCCGGCCGACCTGAAGGGCAGGAAGTTCATCCTGGGCGGCTGGACAGGGGACGGGACGGCGTACGGCCTCGCCTTCGACGGCAGCCCCTTCGGACCGCATCGGGTGCGCCTGGTCGAGTGCCGACTGAGCGTCGAGCGGCGCGCGTGCCGAGTGCTGCGCACGGTCCAGCCCCCGGCGCACGAGCTGGTCCTCTTCCCGACCGGGTCGGGGGCGACCGACTACTGACGGCCCGCCGCCCCGAACACCTCTCGGCTGCGCGAGGATGGCGGCGTGGACATCATGGATGCGCTCCTGCAGGCGCAGGAGGCGGCTGCGCCCGAGGTGGGCCGTGGGCGGCTGGCGGAGTACATCCCCAGCCTGGCGGCGGTGGACCCGCGTCAGTTCGGGATGGTGATCGCCTCCTGCGACGGCCAGGTGCACGGGGTCGGTGACGCCGATGTGCGCTTCTCGGTGCAGAGCATCAGCAAGGTCTTCACGCTCGCGCTGGTGATCGCAGCCGAGGGGGAGAGCATCTGGGAACGGGTGTCGCGTGAGCCGTCGGGCAACCCGTTCAACTCGCTGCTCCAGCTCGACCTGGAGTCGGGGCGCCCGCGCAATCCGTTCATCAACGCCGGCGCACTCGTGGTCACCGACCGGCTGCAGGCGCTGACCGGCGACGCGTGCGGAGCTCTGCGCGACCTGCTGCGCCGGGAGAGCGGCCGCGCCGACGTGGGCAGCGACCCTGAGGTGGCCCGGTCGGAGCTCGAGGCCGGACACCGCACCACCGCACTCGGTCATCTGCTCGCCAGTCACGGCAACCTGGAGTGCCGCGTCGACGAGGTGATCAACCAGTACGTCGAACAGTGCGCCGTCTCGATGACCTGCCGCGAGCTGGCGCTGGCCGGGCTGTTCCTCGCTCGCGACGGGGTTCTCTCGGATGCCACCCGCCTGCTCACGGCGCGACAGACGAAGCGGATCAACGCCGTGATGCTCACGTGCGGCACCTACGACTCGGCCGGGGAGTTCGCCTACCGGGTCGGGCTGCCGGCGAAGAGTGGCGTCGGTGGGGGCATCCTGGCCGTCATCCCGGACCGTGGGGTGGCGTGCGTGTGGAGTCCCGCGCTCGGCCCCTCCGGCAGCTCGGCGGCGGGGCTGGCCGCGCTGGACGCCTTCACGACGTACTCCGACTGGACGGTCTTCTGACCTGCCAGGCATGGACGGCGTGCCGGCTCACCAGACCCCGGCGACGTCGCCGCCGATCCGCACGATGAACGCCGACACCACGACGACGAAGAAGACCCGCACGAAGGGCGCTCCGCGGGCGACGGCGGTGCGAGCGCCGGCGTACCCTCCGCAGAGGTTGGCGACGCCCATGACGAGCCCGATCTTCCAGAGCACGGCGCCCTGAGGGACGAACACGACCAGGGCGGCGAGATTGGTGGCCCAGTTCGCCAGGCGTGCCTTGGCGGAGGCCTCCAGGAAGGAGTAGCCGAGCAGCCCGACGAGCGAGAACACGAAGAAGCTGCCGGTGCCGGGCCCGAGTGCTCCGTCGTAGAAGCCGATCACCAGCCCTGTTCCCATGGCGGCCGCCGTGTGGCGGTGCCCCGACCACCGCAGCGACGTCGCCTCACCGATGTCGGGCTTGAGGACGACGTACGTCCCCACCGCGACCAGCGCGACCAGCACGATCGGGTCGAACGCCGACCGCGGTAGACGGGAGGCGAGAACAGCCCCCGCCATCGATCCGATGAAGGCCAGCAGCATCAGCGGCAGGAAGGTGCGGGGATCCGGTCGCACGCGGCGGTAGTAGGTGGCCGAGCTGACGGTGGTGCCGCAGATCGAGCCCAGCTTGTTCGTCGCCAGCACCTGCACGGGAGTGGCACCCGGCAGCCCGAGCAGCAGAGCCGGCAGCTGGATCAACCCGCCGCCGCCCACGACCGCGTCCACGAATCCCGCCGTCAGGGCAGCCAGAGCCAGCAGCACCAGGGTCAGGGTGGAGGGGTCGGTCATCGGTCAGGCATCCAGCTGAGTGGCGCGGCCATGCTCAGGTGAGTCTCTCGAAGACCATGGTCGCCTGGATCCGGTCACCTCCGACCAGGCCCTTGCTGCCCGAGGCGGCGGTGCTGATGGTGTGGAGCCGATAGCCGAGTGCGGCCTGGGCGTTGATGACGCCCTCCAGCTCGGTGAGGTTCCCCGACCCGGTCCCCCAGAGCTTCTCCTTCAGGATCACCTGGAGCACGACATAGCTCGCGCCCTGCGGCGCGGGACGCGGTTGGGCTCCGGACACGGCCTCGGCCTCGATCCGGCGGACGACTCCGCCCAGTCCGCCGCCTGTCTGCGCCTGAGGTTGCCGGAACTCGTCGGTCCACTTCTCGCCGTCCCACCGGCGCTCCCGACCCGCGCCGTCGTCGTACCAGCCTGCTTGAGCGTTGCTCATGATTCCCCGTCTCCGAAAGTCCGAACGATGCGTCGGCATGCTAACTCCGGCGAGGCCGCGCGACTGATCGCCCGGCCGGAGCGGGATCAGCTCACGTGCTCGCAGTCGGCACCGTCGATCGTCTCGACGCTGATGCAGGTGTCGTCGCCGCCGAACATGGCGTAGGAGTGGTCGTTGCCGGGTCCACCGTCGAACACGTCGTCGCCGTCGGTTCCCCGGAAGGTGTCGTCGCCCGCGAGGCCATCGAAGGTCACCGGCGAGGTGGTGCTGTTGGCGTCTCCGGACACGGCGTCGTCACCGGTGGTTCCCGTGACGCTCCAGGCCGTCCCCGGCGTTGCCAGGACCGCGCGTTCGAGACCGGCCACCGTGAGCCTGATCCTGTGCGCGAGGGTGAAGGTGAGGGCCCCGGTGGCCATGTTCCAGGTGCCGGTGGAGGCAGCCCCCCTGCGGTTGACCAGGGAGGAGGTGATCTGGACGCTGTCGGTCCCCGAGCCGCCCTCCCATGCCTGGGTCCCCGAGGTGTCGCCGATCGAGGCATAGAACACGTCGTCGCCACCGCCGCCGAGGAGCACGTCGTTGCCCCCGCCACCGGACTCGATGACGTCGTCCCCGGGGCCACCCGAGAGGCGTTCCTGACCGCCGGTCGAGCTGATGCGGTCGTTGCCAGCGCCACCCCACACCGTGTCGGCCTCGTGGCGCGAGGTGCGATACAGGTCGCCCACCTCGATGACGTCGTCTCCGCCACGTGCGCGTACGACGTCGCGGCCCGCGCCGGTCTGGATCCGGTCGCGGTGGTTGGTTCCCTCCACGACGTCGTCGTGGGCAGAGAGGCCTCACTCGAGGGGGTTCGTACGCAGGAACCGCACCTCCTCGATGTCGAGGCGCGCCTGGACCCTACGCAGCACGATGTCGTCGATGCGCTGCTCGTCGCGCAGCTCCAGGAGCGCCTCGCGCCGTCGGCCGATGAGCGCGAGGGAGAGGCTGGTGTATTGGTCGTCGTGCTGGACGACTGGGTCACCTTCCGCGCCACCGGCCGCCAGCAGCTTGCGCTGCTTGTCCAGCTCGTGACGCACTCGCTCGACCACCTGCTCGCCGCTGCCGAGCTCGGTGGCCGTCGTGTCGAGGGCGTCGATCGCTGCGTCGAGGGTGTATTCGTCGGCGAAGTGGAGCTCCTCGGCGACCGAGGTGTCGATCGGCAGTCGCGCGAATCGCACCACGGAAGGCAGGAGCAGCGCCTGCAGGAGGGTCAGCAGGATCACGCCGCTGGTGATCAGCACGATCAGGTCGCGGTCAGGGAACGGGGCACCGGAGTCGATCGTGTGAGGCACGGCGAGGACCGCGGCGAGGGACACGGCGCCACGGAAGCCGGCTACCGCACTCACGGTGCGCTCCCGTGCGGGGACACGACGCAACCGCTGGGAGGGGCGCCGATCGAGGAGCCGGATCGGGTAGGGAGTGGTGTAGAGCCAGGCCCACCGCACCCCGATCACGACGGCTGTCACGACCAGGATGTCGACAACGGCACGCCAGATGGAGGCGCTGTCCAGCGCGCGTACGGCGGACTGGGCCGAGATCCCGACGAGCACGAACAGTGCGCTGCTGAGCACCGTGGTGGACAGCGCCCAGAAGGGGATGACGATCTGCCGTGTCAGCGCACCGGTGATCCTCGAGGTCACTTGGCTCATGAACAGTCCGCAGACCACGACGGCCAGCACACCGGAGGCGTGGACGGCGTCGGCCAGGAGGAAGGCAGCGAACGGGGTCACCAGCATCGCGATCCCTTCGAGCATCGGGTCGTCCATCCGCCGGCGCAGCTGCCAGCTGACCAGCCCGGTCAGCGCGCCTGCGAGCACCCCTCCGCCGTACGCCAGCACCAGGAGCCAGGTCACGTGCCAGCCCGTGAGGTGCTCCTCGCCGACCGTCACGCCCACGGCCAGTCCGTAGAGGACCAGCGCGGTGCCGTCGTTGATCAGGCTCTCGGCGCGCAGCACCGTCACCGTGCTGCGCGGTAGGCCACGGGCCAGGACGCCGACCGCCGTCGCGTCTGTGGGCGCCAGCGCGGCGCCGAGCACCCACGCGGGCCCCCACTCCAGGCCGAGACCGTGCGCGGCGGCGGCGACCGCAGCGGCCGTGGCCACCACCAGCGCGGTGCTGAACAGCACCACGACCCGAAGGTTGTTGCGGATCTCGCGTAGCGAGGTCGTGAGGCTCTCCCAGTACAGCAGGGCGGGCAGGAACACGAGGAGCACCACCTCCGGTGGCAGCTGCGCCTGCCGGAGCCGCGGCACGAACCCGATCAGCACCCCGACCAGCACGAGCAGGACGGCCGGCGCGATCGGGTAGCGGCGCGCGAGCGCACCGCACGCGACCAGGGCGACTCCCAGCACGACAATCATCTCGAGTCCCAGCACGGACTCATCTTGGCGAGCCTGGGGCTGGTCGACCACCCCGGACTGCGAGGAATGAGGCTTGCGTGCGCCGGGACACGCTTGCGGTCTTCGTCGAGGGCTGAGCGACCGGCGGAGGCCCTAGGCCGCGGTCGACTCGGCGTTCTGCAGCAGGGCCACGAGATCGTCGCGGGTCACCCCGCCTGGGGCCGGCGGCTGCCACCCCCGGCGGAGCATCGCGCGGACCTCCTCACGCAGCGGCGCCAAGGCGTCTGGGCCCACGAACATCCCCCAGAACGGGCCCAGGGTGGCCAGGAAGTCGGGGCGCTCCTGGGCGGCGGCGCCGAGCACGTCCAGCCCGATCGGGCCGTCGGCTTCGATGGGGAGTCCGTTCCAGCGACGCAGGAGCGTGTGGTCCCAGACCCGGTGGTCCTCGAACCACGGCTCGAGCCGGGCGTGCCCCCAGGCGTCGAGCTCGGTGGCCCAGGCGTCCGGGGGAGTCGCCGGGAGGAGGTCGGCCACGAAAGCGGCGCACTCCATCCCGAGCGCCACGCCACGGGCTCCCTGCGGGTTGGTGGTGCAGAAGGCGTCGCCGATGGCGAGCAGGCCGAGGACCTGCGAGGGCTGCGGTCGATAGGCGTTGTGGAGTCCGGCTCCTGCTCGGACGTCCTCGACCGGGCGGGATCGGTCCGGGTCCGTCCACTCGGCCAGGCCCGGCAGCGCGCGGCAGGCGGCCTCGAAGCTGCGGGTGTGGCGCAGGACCGCGAGCTCGCGGTCATCGGAGCGCCGCACGATAAGCACCGTGAACCGGTGGTCGTCCTGTCCGAAGACGAAGCTCATGAATCCGTGGTGCTCGGTGACGTAGCCCGGGCCGCCGTTGGTCGGGCCGGGCTCGGCGCCAGGAAGCAGCTGGTAGGACCGGGCGGCGTACGCCATGCCGCAGTCGATGCTCTCACCCTCAGGTCGGTATGCCGCACTGGTGCGGCCGAGCCGTCCCCCCGCGTCGAGCACCACGTCGGCCTCGAGCAGGCTGCCGTCGACGACCACCCCACGTGCGCGCCCCTCTTCGACAGCCACGTCGTCGGCGTGCCCGGTGATCCGGGTGACGCGCGGCTCGGCGGACGTGGCCGTCCACAGGACCCGGTCGAAGACCGAGCGCCGGACGCTGAGCATGGCTGCGGACTCCGGGAAGCCAGCGGGGACGACGACCACGGCACCTGCCGCAAGCAGGTCGTGGTGTACGTCGGGCAGCCGGTCGAGGAGCAGGTTGCGCACCTGTGCCCGGAAGCCGTGGGGCAGGTGGAACTGCATGACACCGACCCGCGCCCACTCCTGCCCGGCCTCGGGGCCCGGGTCGCGGTCGACGAGCGTGACGTCGTGGCCGGCGCGCGCCAGCAACAGGGCGGCGGCCATGCCGCTGGGACCGGAGCCGATGATCGCTGCGCGCATAGGGTGCCCCCTTGGTAGGGTCGAGGTGACTACTGTTGTATTCGTTACACTGAGAGTAACCACAAATGAGCGAGCCGAGCAAGAGGGCGTATTCGAGCGACCTGCGCGAGCAGCAGGCGCGCGCCACTCGGCGTCAGATCGTGGAGGCCGCCGGGCGCCTGTTCGTGGAGCGAGGATTCGCTGCCACCACCGTCGACGAGATCGCGGCTGCGGCCAAGGTCAGTCGCAAGACGGTCTTCACCTCCGTCGGAGGCAAGGTCCAGCTCCTCAAGCTGGCCTACGACTACGCGATGGCGCAGGACGACGAACCGGTCGCGATGGTCGAGCGGCCCGGACTGCGGGAGGTCATGGCCGAGCCTGATGACATCCGTTCAGCGGAGCTGTGGGCGCAGTTCGTCACGGACGCGGCGGGGCGGATCAGTGGGCTCTACCTCGCCCTTCGCGGGGCAGCGGAGGTCGACGCCGAGGCGCGCGAGCTCTACCAGAGGTGGGAGAGCGAGCGTCGGCAGGCCATGCGCGATGGGCCGGTGGCGCGGTGGGTCGCGCACGGCACGCTCCGCGAGGGACTCACCCCCGATGAGGCCGCCGGCATCCTGTCGATGCTGCTGGCGCCCTCGGTCTACCACTCCTTCGTCCTCGAGCAGGGGTGGACGGCGCCACGGTTCCAGCAGTGGTTCTACGAGGCGATCCTGGCGATGGTGCTCGCGCCTCGCCGAGACCCGTGAGGCAGGAGTTCGGCTAGGGGACCTCAGCCCTCCGAAGGTCTCATGCCCTGGGCCCACACGGGGGCGATGTCCTTGCGGTAGCGGCGACCGAACAGCCCGCCGATGATGGCCAGGACCGGGCCAGGAACGCTCTCGCGGAGGGCCGCGTTCTCCTCGGGGGTGGCACCGTCCTGCACCCACGCGAAGAAGACGCCGGCCTTCGGTGGGCCCGTGCGGCGGCTGAACCTCTTCCCCATCTCCTTGATCGCCGGGTCGGCGTGGTGCTGGTTGAGCGTCGCCTCGGTCGCCTGCTCCTCATGGTCGAGGTGGGTGAGCGTGGTGGTCTGCAGGCGCAGCATCGCGGCAGCCGCCGCGTCGGCGTCGGCTCGGGTCGCCGTGCCCCTCAGTGTCGACATGGCGGCCCCGGCCGTCGCGAGGTCGGCGGCCATGGCCTCGTGCTCGCTGTCGAACGCCTCGATCGTGACCTCGTCGATCCCGATCGCCCTCATCGCCGGCCAGGCGATCTCGTGCTCACCCTCGTGATGCTCGGTGAGCTGGGCATGGAAGTTCACCCAGGCGCGGTGGAGGGCGTCGGCACGCCCGCGGTCACCGTCGGTGAATGCGTCGAGGGCGCGGCGGAACCGGTCGAGATCCCGGCGTACGGCGCAGTGGATGACCTTGTTCATGCTCATGCTCGCAGTGGCCATCCCAACACCATAGGAGCCAGCCCGGTGGCCGGTCCAGCAGTCGGCGAGTGACGCGGGCCGGTCGGCGGTCAGCTGGTCAGGCGGTCGACTTCCTCCAGCAGGTGGGTCACCTGGCCGGTCACACTGAAGCGGTTGCGCGCATACTGGGCGGCGGCCGGCCCGCGAGTGCCTTTCCAGTCGGCGGTGAGTGCCTGGTCGATGGCTTCGGCCAGGGACGAAGCGAGCGCGGTCCGGTCGTCGGTCTCGGGGACCAGGGTGCCGACGTCGGAGGTGACGAAGTCACGTGGGCCGCCTGAGTCTGCTCCGATGACGGGAGTTCCGCAGGCCATGCACTCGACGAACACCAGACCGAAGGGTTCGCGGTAGGACGGGAAGCAGCCGACGTCAGCACAGGCGAAGAGGGTCGCGAGCTCGTCCTGGGGCCGGGGACCGAGGAAGTAGGTGCGGCGCAGCCCGAGCTCGGTGCTCAACCGGTCCAGCTCGCGCTGGGCCTCGGCCGGCCCCGAACCGATCACCAGCGTGATGACACGGCGGCCCTCGTCCTGCTCGTAGATGGCTGCAGCACGCAGCAGCGCATCCAGTCGCTTCCAGTCGGCGAACTTGCCGCAGAAGGCGACGACTGCGTCGAAACCCTCCGGCGGAGCCACCGCTTCGCTCTCGCGGTCGCTGCCCTCGAGGGGCTGGGTGAAGAACCGGGCCAGCACCGCGGCCCGGTCGGTGCCGTCGGGTGCCGGCAGGAAGACATCCTGGTTGTAGCCGTTGGGGGACAGGACGACGCGCTCGCGCGGGAACTCGGGGAACACGTCGAGAAGGGCCTCCACCTGCTCGTTCGAGATCGCCGCGACCACGTCGACGCCATGGTCCGGGTCGGCGTAGTCGAAGATCCTCTCGCGCTGCATGAAGGGCAGGAACCGCAGGGGGAACTCGTCGGGCTCGTCTCCTCGGCGCTCGTTGTTGAACATCTTGAGCTCGGTGCCGTGTGCGAAGCACAGCACGGTCATCCGTGGCCGGCCGGACGCCAGGCGTCGTACGTTGACATCGCGCAGCACCACCGTGTTCATGAACGCGTGGTGGGCGATCGCGAGGCCGAACCGGTCGCCGGTGCGCGACTCGATCTCATCCATCCAGTCGAAGACGGCATTCGTCAGGCGCAACCGGTAGGCGTCCACCTCGGCCTCGTCCATCGAGTGCCAGCGATAGCTGCTGGTCGGAGAGACCGACTCGCAGATGGGGATGTCGTGCTCGAGGGGGAACACGTGGACGTCCTCGTCCTCGAACCGCTGGCGTCGCGAGGGATACATCGAGTAGGCGCGCACGTGGTTCAACGCGTTGTACGCCAGATGATGCGCCTCGTGCAGGATGCCGGAGCCGGGCGCATACTCACCGCCGCGCTGCCAGTTGTTGGTGCCCAGCTGGAAGATCAGTCGGTCGGACATTGACCCATGCTAGGGACTGGGACCGGCTTCGCGGCCCTGCGTCCGCTCCACGGCCATCTCGATGACGTTGCTTGCCGCCGCTTTCAGCAGGACCGCCCTGGGTGCGCCCACAGGTCACCCGGGTCACCGGGCACAGCCCAGAGCTCGCGAGCTGGATCGTTCGTGACGCAATCCGACATAGGCCGTCGCGAGCACGAGTCCGAGCAGCACCACGTTCGTCGTCAACTTCGCCGCCAGCGATACGTCGCCGAGCGGCTCGATCCAGAATGCGGGGAGACCGATCGACAGCAGGTTGCCCGTCACGGCGGCGACGAGGTGCACGCCTGTCCAGCCGGCCCGGCGTGACCACCGGCCAACGACGACGACCCACAGCACGATCGCGGCGATCGCGGCAACGGTGCCTGACCAGCTCGTCGGGACGACGCTGCGGACCATCAGGAGCGCGGTCGAGGTGACCAGCACCCACCAGGGCGAAGGTGCGCTCCCGGGAAGCTGGCTCCAGCCACGTGGAAGCCGTACGGAGATGGCGATCAACGCGAGGACGACGAGGGTGGTTCCCACAGCCTGGCCCGTGGAGATGCGAAAGGGGTCGGAGCTGAGCTGGTCGGTCAGGATGAACGCCGAGCCTGCGATCCAGAGCAGCGCCATCGTGATCAGTCCAGGGACACCGAGCCAGGGTTCACGACGTCGTGCCGGCCACCAGGACTCCGCCAGGGCGATGGGAGCCGCGATGCTGCCGAAGACGTGCCCAGCCACGAAGGTCAGCAGCATGTAGGCGCTGGTGCCGAACCAGGGGAGAAGCGTTGGTTCGCGCATCAAGGACCAGTAGGGAATCTCCCGATAGTCCGGGTTGAACATGCTCTGGTCCACGAGTCCCGCTTCGACAAGACCGAAGGCGGTGGCCAGCAGCAGCATCGTCGGCCACCCGCGATCCAAGCGCCGGGTGACCTCGCGGATCAGGACCGCCGGTGCTCCGTAGAGCGGGGCGAAGAAGATGACGCCGAAGATCAGCGCCGCAGGGTCGCCGACCGTGTCGTCGTACCCGATCAGGTATTCGGCCGTCACGGGCGCCAGGACCAGCACGAGGAAGACGGGCGCGAGTCGTTTGGCCACGATCTCGACGCTAGCGACGTCGAACGGTCAGCACACCCGCCCAGGGTCTCTGACCACCTGGACGGAAGTATCGTGCCGAACCGGTGGCGCGCGATGCCCGTGAGCTTTCCGCATGGACCGCATCAGGGTGAACGTCGACAACTTTGCGCGGGTGGAGAGCGATCACCTGATCGTCGCCGTCCTGAAGCGGAATCAGATCGACGTGGACCAGTGGGCGCACCACCGGGTCCCGACACCCCTGGATGCCCAGCCTGTGATCCGGCAGGACCGAGACCCGCTGCACAGCGCTGTAGTCGTCGGCCTCAGTCCCCCACCCGGCCGGTGTCGTAGGCCCACATCGCGATCTCGACCCGGTTGCGGGCGCCGAGCTTGGTCAGCAGGCTCGCGACGTGGGTCTTTGCGGTCGTCAGGCCGATGAAGAGGTCGGCGGCGATCTCGGCGTTCGTGCGCCCACGGGCGACCAGGGCCAGCACCTCCTCCTCGCGGTCGGTGAGGGGCTCGACCGGTTGGGTACGCCGGCTCGACGGTTGCCGGGCGGCCAGGGTGGACAGCAGCCGCCGGGTGATGTTCGGAGCGATCAGGGCATCGCCGACGGCAGCCGCGTGCACGGCCTGGACTAGCAGCTCCGGTCCGGCGTCCTTGAGCAGGAACCCTCGGGCGCCGGCCCGGAGTGCGCCGTGCACATACTCGTCCAGGTCGAAGGTCGTGATCACCACCACCGCCAGTGGGTCCGGGACGCCCCGCCCGGCGAGGAGCTCGGTCACCTCGATGCCGTCGAGCCCGGGCATCCGGATGTCGACCAGGCACACGTCGGGGTGGAGCCGGCGCGCCAGCTCGACCGCGGCGTGGCCGTCGGCGGCCTGGCCGACGACCTCGATGCCAGGCTGCGCATCGAGGATCATGGCCAGGCCGGTCCGCACCAGGTCCTGGTCGTCGGCCACCAGCACGCGCACCGTCATCGGCGTACCCCCGTCGGCAGCTCGGCGTCCACCGTCCACCCGCCCTCGGGCGCCGGCCCGGCACGAAACGTGCCGCCGAGCAGCTGCACGCGCTCGGTCATCCCCAGCAGCCCGAAGCCGTGGTTCGCCGACCGCGCCGGGTCGGTCTGTCCGTCGTCGCTGACACGCAGCCGCAGCGTTCCTCCACCCTCGACGACCCGGATCTCCACCCGCGAGGCGTTGCGGGCGTGCCGCAGGGCGTTGGTCAGCGCCTCCTGCGCCAGCCGGTAGACCGCCGCGTCGACCTGGAGCGGAAGCTCGTCCAGGTCGGACGGCACCTCCACGTCGACGACCGGGACCTGGTCCCGGCGGGCGAGCGACGCCAGGTCGGCGATGCCGGGCTGGGGGGCATACTCCGCCGGCGCTCCGTCGCGCAGCACCCGGACCATCGCCCGCATCTCCGCGAGCGTCCGTGACGCCTCCCCTTCGATGACCGCCAGCGCCTCGAGCGCCACCTCGGGGCGCTGCCCTGCCATCGCCCGGCCCGCCTGCGCCTGCACGGCGATCGCGGAGACGTGGTGGGCGACCATGTCGTGCAGCTCGCGCGCGAGGCCGACGCGCTCCTGGCTGCGGATCTGGTCCAGCTCCCGGCGCCAGCTCTCGGCGCGGTAGCGGAACGCCGCTCCGCCCGCGGCCGAGGCCGCCAGGATGCCGAAGCCGCCGATGATGTCGGCGGGCCCTGTGTAGTCGGCCACCGTGCCGATGACCGCAGCGGCCAGCACCACGGCCAGCCCGATCACGATCTCGCGCCCCGAGCCCCAGCGGACCACTGCGTAGACGAGGACCAGGACGTAGACCATCGTGTCGAGGCCGGCGCGGGGAGGCCCGCCCGCCAGGCTCGTCAGCCCCAGCACCATCGCGGTGCCGAAGGCCACCACGACACAGGCCAACGGACGGGTACGCCGCCACAGCAGCACCGGCGCGAGCCCGACCGCCACGATCGTCACGAACGGTCGCCAGGCGACGTCGTCCCGCAGGGCCCCCTCGAGCAGCGCCGTCACCATCAACCCACCGACCAGCACCCAGTCGCGCCACACCCGTGCGGGAGGGTCCGTGGCGCGGGGCTCGGCCCACAGCGAGCTCAGGGCGGCGGTGATCACCTGCCCAGCCTAGGGATCGCGGAGGCCTCGCGGACCGACCGAAAGAACGAGACGCCGCCCCTCCCAGCGAACGAGGCGGGTCCGGCCTCGACGCCGATGCGCTGCGGTCGTGGCTCCGCGAGCGTGGAGTCACCCGGCGCAGAGGCCGGACCATCGAGCAAGGAGAACGTCCATGTCACGGTTGCTGCACCGCTGGGGACGCTGGTCGGCCACCCGCCCCTGGATCGCCATCGGAGCCTGGGTGCTCCTCTCGGTCCTGGTCGTCGCCGCCTCAGCCGGTTTCGGGAAGCAGCTCGACGACTCGTTGGCGGCGCCCGGGACCGATTCCCAGGCCGCCGCCGACCTGCTGGCGGGCGCCGACAGCGGCGCCGGCGGGCTCACGGCGTACGTCGTGGCGACGCCGAGCCAGGAAGGTGAGACGTTCGTGGACTCCCGGCAGGCCGGGGTCGACCTGGACCGGCTGGAGTCGGCCGTGGGTGACCTGCCGAAGGTGCTGGGCACGACCCGTGAGGTCTCGCCGGACGGCCGGGTGGCCCTGGTGCGGGTGCAGTACCCCGAGATCGGCGAGCTCGCGGTCTCCGACCTGACCGCGCTCAAGGACGTGCTGGCGGAGTCGAGGGACTCCTCGTCGCTGCGGCTGGAAGCCGGTGGGGACCTCTACTTCAGCTTCGAGCAGCCGCCCGCCAACGTGGGCGAGGTGCTCGGGCTGGTGGTCGCGGCGGTGATCCTGGTGGTGGCCTTCGGGTCGTTGCTGGCCGCCGGGCTGCCGCTGGCGGTGGCGCTGTTCGGGCTGCTGGTGGGCGCCAGTCTGATCCCGCTGATCGGGCTGCTCATCGACATCCCGGTCTGGGCGCCGGTGATGGCGGCCATGGTCGGGCTGGGGGTGGGCATCGACTACGCGTTGTTCCTCCTCTCGCGCCACCGGGAGTTCCTCGCCTCGGGCGTCGGAGTCGCGGAGTCGGTGGGCCGCTCCCTGGCGACCGCCGGGCAGGCCGTCGTCTTCGCCGGCGGCACCGTCGTGGTGGCGATCCTCGGGCTGGCCTTCGCCGGGCTGCCGTTCGTCACCGCGGCCGGCGTGGGCATCTCGGCGGTGGTGCTCGTGATGGTGCTCGCGGCGATCACGCTGCTGCCGGCGCTGCTCGGGCTGGCCGGCCATCGCCTCCAGGCACGCGGGCTCCTGGCCCGCCTGGGCCGAGGGCGTGGGAAAGGGACCGACGCCGCTGTGCAGCGGTGGTCCCGCTGGGGTGCGCACGTCACGCGGCACGCCGCGGCGTACGCCGTCGCCGGCACGATGCTGCTCCTCGCGCTCGCCGCACCCGTCCTCGCCCTGCGGCTGGGGCTGCCCGACCAGGGCAGCTATCCGCAGGCACGCACCGAGCGGCAGGCCTACGACCTGGTCGCCGAGGGCTTCGGGCCGGGTGCCACCGGGCCGATGGTCGTGGCCGTCGACGTCTCCCGGGACCGGTCCGTGGTGCAGCCGCTGGTCTCGGCCCTGGCTGCCGACCCGGGCATCGCGTCGGCCGCAGCCGCGCCCATGGAGGCGGCGTCCGACGTCGCCGTGATCGTCGCCCAGCCGACGACGACTCCGCAGGACACCGAGACCGCACGCACGCTCGACCGGCTGCGCACCGAGGTGCTGCCCGCCGCGTTGGCGGGCAGCCCGGCGACCGCGCATGTGGGGGGCTACACGGCCACCATGTCCGACCTCAGTCAGCGCGTGGAGGAACGGCTGCCGATCTTCCTGGTCGCGGTCGTGGCGATGTCCTACCTGCTGCTGATGGTGCTGTTCCGCTCGCTGCTGGTGCCGCTCAAGGCGGCGGTGCTCAACCTGCTGAGCGTCGCCGCGTCGTACGGCGTGCTGGTGATGGTCTTCCAGTGGGGGTGGGCCGCGAGCCTGATCGGGTTGGAGTCGACGGTGCCGATCATCTCGTTCATCCCGCTCTTCATGTTCGCGATCCTCTTCGGGCTGTCCATGGACTACGAGGTGTTCCTGCTCTCGCGGGTGCGCGAGGAGTATCTGCGCACGGGGGACAACGGCTATGCCGTGGTGCGGGGGATCGGGGTCACGGCGCGCACGATCTCGTGCGGTGCCGCGATCATGGTGTCGGTCTTCGTCGGCTTCGGGTTCGGCGACGACCCCGTGCTCAAGATGCTCGGGCTCGGCCTCGCAACCGCGGTGTTCCTCGACGCGACGCTGGTGCGCCTCGTGCTGGTGCCCGCGACGATGAAGCTGCTCGGCGACGCCAACTGGTGGCTCCCGGCGTGGCTCGACCGGGTGTTGCCGAGGTGGGACCTGGACGGTGCCGCTGATGACCTTCCGGCGCAGGAGGGGCCCGACTCGAGCGGGCGGGCTTCACAGCTCCCGGTCGGGACCGGGTCCGCGTGAGCAACGATCCGGGTGGTGACTCTCGGCTCCTCGGCAGCGGAGTGACGGGTCTCGTCCCGCCACCGGTTCGCCCGCGACTGCGCTCCCCACCTAGGTTTGAGGGATGGCTGACCCCGAACCGCTCACCGACGTCCTCGCTCGCCTCCGCTCGTGTGAGTGGGTCGACCTGACCCACGCCTTCGGGCCCGGCATCCCGCACTACTTCGCGTTCCCCGACGAGGAACGCGAGACGCTCTTCCACTTCGACGAGGGCGTCGGCTCCACGGGTACGGGCTTCCTGGCGCACCGGTTCACCCATATCGGGCAGTGGGGCACGCACGTCGACCCGCCGGCTCACTTCACGCGTGGCGGCCGCTACCTCGACGAGCTCCCGGTGACCGACATGATCCTGCCGTTGGTGGTCGTCGACGTACGCCGTCAGGTTGCGGCCGACACCGACCACACGGTCACGGTGGCCGACCTCGAGGCGCACGAGGCGGAGCACGGAGCGATCCCACCCGGCGCGTTCGTCGCGTTGCTCACCGGGTGGGCCGACCGCTGGCCCGACGGCGACGCGATGTCCAACCGTGATGCGGACGGACTCGCGCACTATCCCGGCTGGGGTGTCGACGCGCTGACCTTCCTCGTCGAGGAACGGGACGTGACCGCCATCGGGCACGACACCACCGACACCGACCCGGGAGCAGTCGTGGGCGGCGGTTCCGCACCCGCGGAGACCTACATCCTCGGCGCCGACAAGTGGCAGATCGAGATGCTGGCGGGGCTGACATGTCCTGGCTCAGGATGGTGAACAGCGAGACCTCGCCCAGAACGCTGCGGAGCGACGAGAAGATGATCGGCTCGAGCCGGCCGCGGAACGACTGCTCGGTGCCGACGACTCTGGCGGAAGCGCAGCGGATCGGAGATCCGGTAGCGGGCGAAGATGTCGACCACGAGCCGCTTCTGGTCGCCCAGCACCAGCTCGACGGACGGCGCGTCGAAGTCGAGCACGCGGCTGTCGTAGAACTCCACCTGCTGGACGAACGGGACCTTCATGCTCGAGGCCCGGATCCTCCACGACGCGTACCGGGTTGCCGAACTGCAGGACCAGCGCCTGCTGGGTCTGATGGACGGTGAACAGCGAACTGAGCAGCAGCACGATCACGACTGCGACCGCGACGCCGATGCCGATGAGCCATTGGCGCTTCATTGGGCGACCGCCCGGCGGATCGGCCGACGAGGAGGTCGGGGCTGGCCGCGGCGGCTGCGGCTTGTCGCAGCGACGGCAGCGGCAGATAGGGCAGCACGCCCGAGCCGCCACCGGCACGGATCTCGATGAGACCTTGTTCGCGCCTTTCAGCACCTCTTCCATCGTCTCGAGGTAGAGGCGCCTTGCCGTGACGTCCTCGGCCTTGCTGGTAGGCGTTCAGCACCTGGTGAAGCGCTGCGCCTCGCCGCTGGCGCGCGGCGATCACCTCCTGCTTGTAGGCCTCGGCGTCCTGCACGAGCTGCTCGGCCTCGCCGCGGGCGCGCGGGATGATGTCGTTGGCGATAGGCCTCGGCCTCGTTCTGCGCGCGCTCGCGGTCGGCCTGGGCCCGCTGCACGTCGCGGAAGGCGTCGATCACCTCGGCCGGCGGATCGGCCTTCTGCAGCTGCACCTCGTCGATCAGGATGCCGGCACCGTAATCGTTCATCAGCTGCTGGAGCTGCTCGCGGGCGCGTGGTCTCGATCTGCCGCCGGCCCTCGGTCGTGCGCCTCGATGATCGGGCGTCTGGCCGATGATCTCGCGCATCGCGCTCTCGGCCGCGGCCTTCACCGTGTCCTCGGGATCGCGGATGTTGAACAGATAGTCGCGCCGCGTCCTTGATCTGCCACAGGACGACGAAGTTGATGTCGACGATGTTCTCGTCGCCGGTCAGCATCAGCGCTCTCGTCGGCGACGTCGCGGGCATTGCCGGCCGCTGGCCGGGCGCCCGCCGGCCGAGCGGAAGCCGATCTCGATCGCGGTTGACGCGCGTGACCTGGGGCGTGAGCACGCTCTCGATCGGCGCCGGCAGATGATAGTTGAGGCCCGGCGTGGTCGACCCGCTCGCAGCTTGCCGAAGCGCAGCACGACGCCCTGCTCGTCGGGCTGCGACCCGATAGAAGCCGCGAGGCGAGCCAGAGCACGAACAGCCACGAGCGCCACGATGGCGATGCCGCGGCGCGGCCGACCCCCCCTGCCGCCGCCGGGAAGAGGCTGCGCACCTTCTCCTGGCTGCGCCGCAGCAGCTCCTCGAGGTCGGGCGGCTGCGGCCCGCCGCCCGGCAGCGGTCCGCCCCACGGGCCCCTGCCGCCGCCACCGCCTGCCAGCCGCCACCTTGACTATTCCAGGGCATCCATCGTTCCTTGTGCGGCGCTGGGCTGCTCGCGCCTGGAGCGCATCGGCAATGAGCACCTGCGGGAACGGCCGTAGACCGCTCCGCCACGCACGACATCGGCTGCCTATATCGGGCACGTGCGATGACGGTTCAACGCAATGGGGCTCAAGCATGACCGAGCTGACAAGAGACCAGGTGCTGGAGGCGCTGCGGCGCGTGCAGCATCCCGACGCGCGGAGCAGGACATCGTCGGCCTCGGCGCTGATCTCGGGCATCGCGGTCAAGGACGGCAATGTCGGCTTCGCGATCGAGGTCGACCCGGCCGAGGCGCCCGCGCTCGAGCCGCTGCGCCGGCCGCCGAGGCCGCGGTCCGGGCGCTGCCGGGCGTACCTCGTGTCACCGCCGTGCTGACCGCCGAGCGCGCGCCCGGCGGCCGCGCCCAGGCCGGCCCGCCGCCGGCCATGGCGCCGGCGCGCCGCCGCAGCCGGCACGGCCGCAAAGCCGCTGGTGCCCGGCGTGCAAGGCGATCGTCGCCGTCGCCTCCGGCAAGGGCGGCGTCGGCAAGTCGACCACCGCGGTCAATCTCGCCCTGGGCCTGGCCGCGCATCGGCCAGCGCGTCGGCCTGCTCGACGCCGACATCTACGGCCCCTCGCGTGCCGCGCATGCTGGGCATCACCGGCCGGCCCACCACCGCCGACGGCAAGAAGCTCGAAGCCGATGGAGAACTACGGCGTCAAGGTCATGTCGATGGGCTTCCTGGTCGCCGAGGACACGCCGATGATCTGGCGCGGCCCGATGGTGCTGAGCGCCATCCAGCAGATGCTGGGCGAGGTCGACTGGGGCGAGCTCGACGTGCTGGTCGTCGACCTGCCGCCCGGCACCGGCGACGCCCAGCTCACCATGGCCCAGCGCGTGCCGCTGGCCGGCGCGGTCATCGTCTCCACGCCCCAGGACATCGCGCTGCTCGACGCCCGCAAGGCCCTCAACATGTTCCGCAAGGTCGACGTGCCGGTGCTCGGCATCGTCGAGAACATGAGCTATTTCATCTGCCCGCAATTGCGGCCAGCGCAGCCGACATCTTCGCCCATGGCGGCGCCCGCGCCGCGCCGCGCGAGCTCGGCGTCGATTCCTGGGCGAGATCCCGCTCGACATCGCGATCCGCGAGACCTCCGACGACGGCCGGCCGATCGTCGTCAGCCGACCCGAAAGCCCCCAAGCCAAGGCCTACCGCGACCTCGCCCTCAGCGTCCGCGACAAGATCGCCACCCTCCAGGGCACCCCCGGCCGGGCGTTCCCCCGGATCGTCTACCAATAACGGGAGGCAGGGTCGCGGCGGCCGCATTGTCTGATGCGCTGCACATGCCATTTCTGTTGCAGTGCAGCAAAGTGCGAGAGGGCGGACGATGCCATCGACCATTCCGGCCGACATCCGCTTCCGCAGGCTCTGGCGCTCGGAGGCGCCACTCTACGCGGCCCACCTCCGCCGGCTGCAGCCGGAAGATCGCCGAGCCCGCTTCATGGGCTCAATGGACCGTCGCTTCGCCCGGCGCCATGTCGCCAGCATCGATTGGACCCGCGCCGTCGTGCTGGGCGCTTTGTCGGCGGCCGTTTGCGCGCCGCTGCCGAACTCCATCCCATTCGTCCGACCGCAGCCACCTGAAGCCGAGGTGGCGCTGACCACCGAACGCCATTTTCAGGATCGCGGCCTCGGCAGCGAGCTGCTCCGCCGGCTGACGGTCACTGCCCGTAACCGCGGCATCCACGAACTGCACCTGGTGACGCTACCCGAGAACGGCCGCATCCGGCGCATCGTCGAAAAATTCAAGGGCAAGCTGGAATTCGCCGACGGCAGCCTGGACGGTGTCATCCGGCTCGCCCCGGCCACCCTCGCGACACTGCTGGAGGAGAATTTCGACAACAGCCGCCAATTGCACGACCGACTGGTCGAGGCAATCCATATCGATCGGGCGGCGTAAAGGACCGGGCTCTGCCCGGACGCTCGGGGCCAAGGGCCCCAAGACCCCGGGTTGAACCTAAT
>CAWIOB010000008.1:0-252180 GCA_963837595.1 uncultured Actinomycetota bacterium
CCATCTGGGCGACCGCCTGGACAAGCTCGGGTGGCCCGACCACCTCGAAGTCGGCGTCGAACCGGCCTACGAGAGCAGCCAGCGCCCTCCAGGACCACGCGTCCTGGACGAGCCGGCAGCGGTCCGGACCGACGGCCTCGGCCACTGCGTCGCTGGCATAGCGGGACACGATCTCGGCGGGCAGGTCAAGGATCACCTCACCGCGGCAGGGGTAGCCGCCGCGGCCCTGGAACCGGCTGATCACGAAGGCGGCCAGATCGCCCCCCGGCACCTCGCGAGGGGTGAAGCGGGGTCCGCTCGGAGTGCGCGGCTTGATTCGGTCTGCGCGGAAGGTGCGCCAGTCGGCGCGCTCGAGGTCCCAGGCGACGAGGTACCAGCGGCCGCCCCAGGTCACCAGGTGGTGCGGCTGCACGCGGCGGGGCGGCGTACCGGCCGGGTCGATGGCGGTGCGGGAGCCGTGGGGGTAGTCGAAGCGCAGCTCCTCACGGGCGAGCACGGCGGCGCTGAGGGTCACAAGTACGCCGCTGTCAGCCTGCGGCCCCGGTCGGCGGTTCGAGCGCTCGACCGTCGTGAACTGGAGGTTGTCGATGCGGTGGCGCAACCTTGGTGGCATGACCTGGCGGACGGTGTTCAGCGCTCGCAGGGCCGCCTCCTCCACCCCGGCGCCCGAGGTGGTCGCCAGCTGTAGGGCGATGGCCAGCGCGACGGCCTGTTCGTCGTCGAACAGCAGCGGGGGCAGGTCCGAGCCGGCACCGAGGCGGTAGCCGCCGTCGGGGCCCTTCGTCGCCTCGATGGGGTAGCCGAGGTCGCGCAGACGTTCGACATCGCGGCGTACCGTGCGCGCGCTGATCTCGAGCCGCTCCGCCAGCAGCGCTCCGGGCCAGTCACGCCTCGCCTGGAGCAGCGACAGCAGCGAGAGCAGTCGCGCCGAGGTCGTCGCCATGAGTTCATAGTGCCACGAGCAGCGGACAGAACCTGACCGCTTCTCCTGACAGGCTGGGCTCACCACTGACCGAAAGGACCGATCCTGATGACCACCGAGAACCTCGATGCCGAACGAACCGACCTGCTGACCCAGCTGGCCACCATCAGAGCCACCCTGACCAACACCGCCCGCGGACTCACCGAGGAGCAGGCCGGGCTGCGGCCGACTGTCAGTGCCCTGTGCGTCGGTGGCCTCCTCAAGCACGTCACCAAGGTCGAGGAGGCCTGGCTGCGGTTCGTGCTCGAGGGCCCGTCGGCGATGAGCTACGAGCTCCCCGAGGGCGTCACCTGGGACGATTTCATGAGCGGCACCGCGACGGCCTACCCGCAGTGGGCGATCGACCGCCAGAACGAGTTCCAGATGCTGCCCGGTGACACGGTCGCCGCGATCATCGAGCGCTACGAGCAGGTCGCCGCCCGCACCGACGAGATCGTGGCTGGCCTACCCGACCTGTCGGCCACCCAACCGCTGCCGGAGGCGCCCTGGCACGAGGCCGGCGAGACGCGCAGCGCGCGCCGGGTGCTGATGCACGTCATCGCCGAGACCGCCCAGCACGCCGGCCACGCCGACATCCTGCGCGAGACCATCGACGGCCGGACGACGACCTGGAGGGGGACGGGCCGGGGGCCGCCGGCTGGACCAGGAGCGCGGCAGCGCTCGGTCGTGCGCCGGGGGGTGAGGGCACTCATCGGGGCAGACGGTCTCCCCGGCTCTCCACCAGGGTCGGGTGGGCCGTCAGACGCCAGGCCTCGAACGCCAGCTCCGCGAGCTCGTCGCGCTCCACGCCCTCCAGGTGGACCACCACCCAGCCGTAGGCGCCTGCCGTGAACTGGACCTCGAAGACCTCGGGCCGCTCAGCGACCAGGGCGAGTTGTTCGGCGAGCGTCTGCTTGAGGCCGACGGTGTTGGTGCGCTCCCACACGTAGCCGAAGGTCTGACCGGCGACCGCGAGCCGCCAGTAGCGGCCGTTGTCGGTGCGGGCGACCTGCGGCAGTTGGTCGACCAGCTCGAACACCTCGGCGCAACCGCTCACCGACTCATCCTCGCACCGGGCTCCGTGTCCTCGTCACCGAGAGGCACCGCAAGGCACCGGAAGGAGGTGCCGCGAGGCCGAGTGAGCGCTCCTGCTCCCCCCACAGGAGCGATCGTCACTCGGCCTTCGCGAAGCGCAGGCCCTGCCCCCCAGCAGGGCCTTCGTTCGAGGAGGAAACGGAGCAGTTCGCGGACTATGACGCGAAATCGCAACGAATTTCTGGTTCTTTCTGGGGTGTGGCGACCGAAAACGTCACTCGTGGGGCAGCGGTGGACGTGATCTCGTCGTTCGTGGTGTGGTGGCAGCGTGATTGAAACCCTCGAGGTCGACTACCTGGTCGTGGGGGCCGGAGCCACCGGGATGGCGTTCACCGACGCCCTCATCGACCACGCCGACGTGCGCGTCGCGGTGATCGACCGCCGCCGCTCGGCCGGTGGCCACTGGCTCCAGGCCTACCCTTTCGTGCGCCTGCACCAGTCGTCGTCCTTCTACGGCGCCGCCTCGACGGTGCTGGGCGGTGGCCGGCTTCAGCAGAGCGGACCCGAGGCCGGACTTCAGGTGCGCGCCGACCAGGCGCAGATCTGTGCCTACTACGCCGACCTGCTCTCCGACCGCCTGGTCGGGTCGGGACGGGTGGAGTTCTTCGGCGAGTGTGACTACCGCTGGGACCGCACGTTCGTCCTGCGGTCGTCTGGTCAGGTGGCCCGGGTCCCCGACCACTGCCGGATCGTGGATGCCCGCTACCTCGCGCCCGAGATCCCCGCTGAGACTCCACCGCGGTTCGGCATCGAGGACGGCGTTCGCGTGATCCCCGTCAATGACCTCGTCCGGTCGGAGGAGTCCCCGAGCCAGTACGTCGTCGTGGGCTCGGGCAAGACCGCCACCGATGCCTGCGTGTGGCTGCTCGGTCAGGGCATCGACCCCGATGCGATCTGCTGGGTGCGACCTCGTGATCCCTGGATGCTGAACCGAGCCCTGATCCAGCCCGACCCCGCGATCTACCTCGGCATGGTCGCCGGCCTGATGCGAGCCGCCAGCACGGCAGACTCGCTGCCTGAGCTCTTCCTCACCCTGGAGGACGCGGGCATCATGCTGCGCATCGACCGCTCGGTGACGCCCACGATGGCGAAGGCGCCCACCCTCGGCGGCTGGGAGCTCGAGCTGCTGCGCAGCATCGAGCACGTCGTACGCCTCGGTCACCTCACTCGGGTGCGGCGCGGACTTCTCGAGATGGCCGACGGTTCGGTCGACGTACGCCCCGACGCGCTGGTGGTGGACTGCGCGGCCGACGGGCTGAGGAATCGGCCACGCCTGCCGATCTGGGGGCCGGAGGCGATCACCCCGCAGCCGATCAGGGCCGGCTTCCCCTGCTTCGGGGCCGCACTGACGGGGTACGTCGAGGCGACCCGTCACAACGACGACGAGAAGAACCGGCTGTGTCCGCCGTCCTCGTTCGGCAACAGCCTGACCGACTGGGCGACCATGAACGTGCTGGGCACCCGCAACGTGCAGTCGTTCAGCGCCGAGCCCGACTTGAAGGCCTGGGCCGACGCGGTCGCGCTCAACCCGGCCCGCATCCCGCCCGGGCACCCCGGCTCCGCCGCGTTGGACGACGCCCTCGAGCGCCTTCAGCGGTACGCCGCTCCCGGGCTGGCTCGCCTCACTCGGCTGAGCGGGGCCGGTGCGCCTTCGAGCTGAACGGGGACTGCGGCCGGGGTTGCGCGACTCCGTCGACGGTGATGTCGACGACCTCGTTGTAGAACGCCACCAGACCGGCCACCTTCTCGACCGCCGACAGGGGAGCCGAGTAGGACCAGGCGACGTCGGTGCCCTCGGGCTGCCCGACCACGCTCCAGTAGTCGTCGGCGATGCCCTTGTAGGGGCAGTGGCTCTGGTTGGTCGTCGCCTCCAACACAGCGAAGTTCACGTCCTCGCGGGGGAGGTAGTAGCGGGTCGGCAGGCTCGTCTCGAAGAGCAGGACGGGCCGGCGGCTGTCGGCCAACGGGACTCCGTTGAGCGCGACGACCACGTGCCGGCTGCTCGCCACCGTCTCCACGCGCTTGTAGGGGTCACGAGGATGTCCGGCGACGGTCTCCTCCTCCTCCGTCCAGTGATCCAGCAGACCCGGCTGCCAGCTCAGGATGAGCAGATCTCTCAGCTCGGGCGCGTCCCGGACCCAGGCAGCGTGGGGGATCGTCCGGTTGCCCACCACCAGGTCGTACCACTGCGCGACCGGGCCCTGCGGCAGGAAGAAGAACGGCTGTCGAGGCGGGTCGGTGGTGGTCTCGCGGAGCAGGTCGACGCGTACGTCGCTGCGCGCGAACGCGTAGTGGGGGACCGGGAAGTCGTCCTCCCAGAACAACAAGGGAGACCTGCTGTCGACGACCGTCACACCATCGACGTAGGCGCGCACCCATTTGTCGATCGGATCCGTCCTCATGCCCATCAAGGCTGGCACTGCTCGACGCTCGGCACAACAGGCAGGACACGGCGGGCGACGGGTTCGCCGAGCAGCCAGCGGTCGAGCCGTGCGCGCGAACGCATCACCACCGGAGTCACCGCCCACCAGGCCGCGAGGGCGACCAGGAGCCAGGTCCATTCCAGGAAGGCCTCGGCCTGGGTGTCGATCTTGAACAGCCCGTAGTCCATGTCGAAGACCCCGGCCGGGGCCACCCAGAAGACGAACGGGAAGGCGGCGTACCAGAGCACGGCCAGGGCCAGCGCGACCGGGATCCAGGCCAGGAGCCAGCCGACAGTGGCCGACACCCACGTCCAGGCGAAGTCCCGCCAGCGGACGGGATCGCCGACCCAGGTCCTGATCAGGTCGAGCGGGGAGGAACCGGGAGGCCGTCGGTAGCAGACGTCCTCCTCGCCGCCGAGGATCCAGGCGGCCAGATGACGGTGTACGTCGGCGAGTGCCTGGTTGAGCGGCACCAGCAGAAGCAGGAGGGGCAGGCCGATGGTGATCACCGCCAGCGCCACGGCCGTCGTCAGGGCGCAGGCGAGCGCCAGAGCCGGCACGGCCAGAACCACGTAGAGGAATGCCAGCCCCGTCAGGGCGAGTCGACTGCGCATCGTGTGCTCCTCATCGTGACGTGGTCCTCCACGAATCCTCGCCGCCGCAGCCGCGTCTGGCAGTGGGGCTAGCACCCCTCTTCACCAGCTGCGGCCATCCAGTTCACCGGCGCGAGATGATGGTCGCCGCTCCGGGCTCGGTGACGATGTGCTGGATGTCGGCCGGGAAGTCCGAGCGGTAGAGGTCGGGGGTCGGCAACCCCGTGCGGAGGAACGAGTCGATGTCCAGCGCCACCTGTGCCGGTGCCTCCCACTGGATGTTGTGCCCGATGTCGCTCTCCTGATATCCGGACGCCGGCAGCGGGATAGCGCCGTACTCCTTGAAGGCGAATGACCCTCTGCCCTTCGCCGCCTTCGTGAGCGCGGCGATGAGGGAGTCCTGGTCGGGGCTGGCGTAGAAGATCGGGTCCTGAGCACCCCACAGGACGAGGGTCGGCGCCTTCAGGTGCCTCAGCCGCCGGCTGTTGTCGGTGGTCAGCAGGGCCTTGGTCTCGCCCAGCCAGGTGCCGAGCGGGACCGAGGCGGTCTCCGTCGCGATGGCTTCGACCAGCGACAGGGGAGCGACCGGGTCCGCGTCCCAGAACGTCTTCATCCACTCCACCGCATCGGGGTCCGCAGTCAGCGGGGTCAACGAGTAGGCGTCCTGCGGCCAGCTGTAGCCCTGAGTCAGGAGGGAGTCGCGCCACGGTCCCTCCACCTGACCCAGGACGTAGTCGGCCAGAGTGGGGTTGTTCTGCCCGGTCGTCGAGGAGGCCAGGAGTACGACGCGGTCGGTGCGGCGCGGGTAGCGCAGGGCGACCTCCTGGGCTACGAACGAGCCCATCGAGTGGCCCACGACGCTGGCGCGCCGGATCCCTTCGGCGTCCATGAAGGCGACCACGTCGCGGGCGAGGTCCTTCATCTCGAAACACCGCTCGGGTGCCTGGCGGCACACCGGCGCCTGCGGGAGCGACGAACCGCCCTGTCCGCGCTGGTCGAGCGCGAAGAGGTGCAGGTCTGGGCGCAGGGTGTGCAGCTCGCTCATCGCAAGCGACCAGGAGCGGCTGCTGTCGGTGAGCCCGTGCAGCAGGATCACGGCGCGGCCGTGCTGCGGACCGACCTCGACATAGGCCATCGTGATGCCGGTGTGCAGACGGACGGTGCACTTCGGGCCGTCGACACTCGGACAGCGGGCTGGATGCGACGCGGCTGCGCCGGGGGACAGCGACACCCCGCAGAGGAGGAGGGCAACGGAAGCGAGGGCGACGCCCAGTCGGCGCATGACACATCCTTCGAGACGCGAGAGGGGCTCAGCATGTCAGTCCTTGCGGCCGGCTGGCTACTGTGACCGGAGCCCGCCAACGGACCCGGAGGTGCCCGATGCGAGCCTCGATCCTGACCGCCTTCTCGGTCGTTGCCGTGCTGCTTGCTGCGTGCAGTGCCGACGACTCCGGATCGACGCCGCGGGTTGTGCCCTCGTCTCCCTCGTCTCCCTCGTCTCCCTCGTCTCCCTCGTCCGCGAGCGGGAGCGCGTCCGCGGACTCCTCCGCGCCGTCTTCGGCGGGGACCAAGCCCCCTGAGCCTTCGGTTCGACCCGTCTCGGTGCTGGGGGTCGCGGAGCAACGGCATCGGGGTGACCGGTTGCGACGGGGGGCGGTCCGGGAGCGCACCGCCGACTACACGTCGTACGACGTGACCTATCGGAGCCGCTCGACGACTCGGCGTGGGGAGGAGTCGTTGACCATCTCGGGCGTGCTGAACGTGCCGCGTGGCAAGGGGCCCTTCCCTGCTGTCGTGCTGGCTCACGGCTACATCGATCCGGCCTACTACGTGCGCGGCCAGGGCATGACGCGCGAGCGGGGCTACCTCGCTGCCCGCGGCTACATCGCGCTGCATGTGGACTACCGCAACCACGCCGAGTCCGATGACGACCCGCTGTTCCAGGCCCGGATGCGCCTGGGCTACACAGCCGACGTGATCAACGCGGTCAAGGCGCTGCGCAATGCCGACGACCTGCCGGTCGACGACGACCGGATCGCGCTGTTCGGCCGGTCCATGGGAGGCGGCGTGATCCTGAAGGCGCTGGTGGTCGAGCCGGGTCTGGTCCAGGCGGCTGCGCCGTGGGCGTCGGTGTCCTCGCTGGAGGCGCAGAACTACCGCCGGTTCATCCGTCCCGATCCTGAGGATGCCGCCCTGCGCGACGAGCTGGCCGCTCTGCACGGAACGCCGGCTCAGAACCCGGCCTTCTGGCGCGAGAACTCCTCACGCCCCTACTTCGAACGGATCACCGAGCCGGTGCTGATGGTGCACGGACGCTTCGACGACACCTGTCCGCCGCCCTGGGCGACGGCCACCCAGCGCGCGCTCGTGAGGGCCGGTGTCGACTCGCGCCTCGAGTGGTACGACGACGGCCACGCCTTCGGCCCTGCTTTCAACGCAGCCATGCGTCGCACCGTCCGGTTCTTCGACGAGCGGCTCGCCTGAGCGGCTCGTCGCACCACGGGGAGAGTCGGTGCCGGATGTCAGGGTGTCCCCATGCACCGGGTCTCGCTCTCGCGCCTGTCGGGTGACCGCGTCCTCGTGGTCGACGGGGACCTCGAGCTCGAGCGCACCTTGCCGATGGCCGACCTGCCGGCGTACGTCGCTCAGCGCGAGGCCGACGCGCCGCGCTGGGTGTGGGATGACACCGCACGGTGGCTGCCGCCCCTCCTGGCGGCCGGGGTGCGCGTGCAGCGTTGCCACGACCTCCGGCTGGGCCACCACCTCCTGAGGCGGGCGCCCGCGGCGGACCCGCAGCTGCTGGTGGGAGATCAGTCGGAGCACTGGGACCGGCTCGGCCCCAGCCTGCCGTCGGATCCTGCACTGTTCTCGATCGACGACACGGCCGAGCACCTCCGTGCCGACCTGGAGGTCGCGCGGCAGCTGAGGGCAGTCGCGGCCTCGACCGAGGCGCGCAAGCTCGAGCTCCTCGTGGCCGCCGAATCGGCGGGCGCCCTCGTCGCCGCCGAGATGACGTACGCCGGCGTGCCGTGGCGGGTCGACGTCCACGAGCGCCTCCTCACCGACCTGCTCGGTCCTCGGCCACCTCGCGGAGCCAGGCCCGCTCGGCTCGAGGCGCTGGCGGCTGAGGTCCGCGACGCGTATGACGCGCCGGGGCTCAACCCCGACTCGCGACCCGAGCTGCTGGCGGCTCTCCGCCGGGCCGGGTTGGACGTCACGGACACGCGGGCATCGTCCCTGCGCGTGCTGGAGCACCCGGGCATCGCGGCGCTGCTGCGCTACAAGCAGCTCGCGCACCTGTTCCAGACCAATGGGTGGACCTGGATCGACCAGTGGGTGAGCGGAGGCCGGTTCCGGCCGTCGTACCAACCGGCCGGGTCCATCACGGGCCGGTGGTCCTCGAACGGCGGTGGTGCGCTGTCGTTCCCTGTGCAGGTCCGACCCGCAGCGGTGGCCGACGACGGCTGGGTGTTCGTGGTCGCCGACGTCGCCCAGCTCGAGCCACGCGTGCTCGCAGGCATGAGCGGTGACCGCGAGCTGGCCAGGTCGGCGCGCGGGGCCGACCTCTATCAGGGGATGGTCGACGACGGCGCGGTGGCCAGCCGGAACGATGCCAAGCTCGGCCTGCTCGGGGCCATGTATGGCGCCACCAGTGGGGAGAGCGGCCGCATGGTCGCCGGCCTGACCAGGCGTTACCCCGCCGCCTTCGGTCTGGTCGAGGACGCCGCCCGCGCCGGCGAGCGGGGCGAGGTGGTGCGCACCCTGCTCGGGCGCGGCTCGGAGAATCTGGGCGATGCCTGGGACCGCGACCCCGACGCGGTGACCGATCCCGAGAGCGAGGCCCGCCGACGGCGCGCCTACGGTCGCTTCACCCGCAACTTCGTCGTCCAGGGCACCGGTGCCGAGTGGGCCCTGTGCTGGATCGCCGATCTCCGCAACCGGCTCTGGCGCCTCGGCGGGACCGGTCCGCTGGTGGCCCGGCCACACCTGGTGTTCTTCCTCCACGACGAGGTCGTCGTTCACGCCCCAGCGGCACTCGCCGACGCCGTCGTCGCCGCGGCCACCGAGGCAGCGGCCACCGCAGGGCGACTGCTGTTTCGTGACCTCAGCATCGACTTCCCGCTCAACGTCTCGATCGTGCGGTCGTACGCCGATGCGGGCAAGCCAGGCGCAGCGCCCTCGTAGGCGCCTCAGGTGCGTCTGGTGAAGGCGACTTTCCCGCCGGGTAGGCGGATCAGCTCGTTGGTCGGGTCGCGGGCGTAGACGTGGTGGGCGTGGCAGAGTCCCGGTGGGGTGTCGCAGCCGTCGACGATGCAGCCTTGGTCTCTGAGGCTCATGGCGATCCGTTGTGCTCGGGTGTGGAAGCGACGTGTGCGGCCGAGGTCGAGCGCGTGGGACTTCCCGCCCAGGACGGCGTGGATGATCCCTGCCGCACAGGCCAGCCCGCGGGCTTGGGAGGCGGTGATGGTCTCGCCGGTGTCCAACGAGGCCACCCCGATGCCGTCCAACAACGTGGACAGGTCCATGGTGACCACGATGGTGGCGTTGACCCCACCCGAGGAAGGCAGCTTGCCTGCTGGAAACCGTTCGACGTGCTCCATCAACGCCCGACCCAGCCGTTCCGGCGACGGGCGACGTGTCCCGGCGGTCCCGTCGGCCGCGGCACGGTGTTTCGGGGCCGCGAACCCCAGCAGGGCTTTGCAGCGCATCGCCCCCTGCGCCGCGGGCAGGGTGAACCGGCCATGAACACGCCCGTGACCGTCGTCTGACATGGTGAACCGGGCCGACTCCCGGGCAGCACGCTCCTCGGCCTCCAACAACCGGGCTTCGTGGGCCTCGGCGACCTCGGGTGCGATGACGCCGAGGATCCGGCGCCCCAACACCCGCAGCGCCTTCGCGTCAAGATCGGCCGCCAGCTCCAGCTCAGCGACCTGCGCGGAGAGCCGCGTCAGCTCCACCAGAGTCGCCCCGGTCTCCGTAGCGCCCATCGACCACAACGGCACCCCCACCAACCCGGAGACCTGCGCGCGCAACGAAACGGCAGCGCGCGTCAGCACGTGTTCCTGGTGCGAGGCCATCGCTGTCATGACCCCACTCAAGCACTGGGTACGGACACTCTCCGACGACTCGAGAGGGCCCCTGTGCACAACGCGCTGACGGCCGGGGATCAGCCGTTGGCCCGCGAGTATTCCGCCGGTCCGAAGACGACCACCACCGCGAAGTCCTCGACGATGTCGACGAACCTGTGCTCCTCGCCTGCGGGCACGAAGGCCACGGAGCCGGGACCCAGCGCTGCACTGCCAGTCGGCGTCCACAGAGTCGCGCGCCCGCGGGTGACGAGATAGACCTCATCCTCCGTATGCGGGGTCTGGTCGTCGGTGCCACCGGCCGGCAGCGAATAGGTGCCGACGCTGAGGTCCGGCACCTCGAGATGCTCGGCCCAGTGGGTGCTGGTGCTGGCGACGTATGTCCCTGCGCCCTCGAGGATCTTCATGCTGCTGATCGTAGGGCGTGTGGCACTCAGGACGACGGGCTGAGCCTGATCTCGAAATCGGGCCGGTTGTTCGTGCTGCTCTCCGGGTCGACGTGCATGATCAGGTCGTCACCGTCATGGGTGAAGGTGACGGTCCAGTCGGGGCAGCCCTCCGACGGATCCGCTGACGAGACGAAGCTCGTGGTCAGCTCGCTTTCCGTCGCGTCGCTCACCGAGAGCGGACCCGCGTAGCAGGACGAGTTGCCGCTCGAGAGCTGGGCGACGCTCTGACCCTCACCGAGCCTGGCGGTGAACTCCGCGTCCTGCGACTCGTCGGGGATCGGTCCGTTTCCCACCCAGACGCCGTCGAAGGATGACGGGATCGTGGAGGAGTGCCCCGTCTTCTGCTGCCACGCCAGAATGCCGCCGACCAGAAGCACGATCGCGATCGCGGCCAGCGCCACTCCGCGACGGCCCGACAGCCGGGGGCGAGGTGGGAGACGCTCCACGGTTTCCGGCCGTACGACGCTCTGCCCCCCAGTCTCGTGTGAGGGCAGTACGCCGGGCGCAGGGTCGAGCGCCGCCGTCGCCGCGGCCACGACTGCCGTGCTGTCATCCTGGGAGAGCTTCTCCAGCGCCTGGCGCGCCGCCAGCGCTCTCCCCTGATGGCTCCCGGCCAGCACCTTGGCCAGCTCGCCCGCAGCGGCGACTCGCACACCGGCCAGCGGGCTCTCCATGGACTGCTCCAGCTCGGGCGGGAGCGCGGCGGGCACGCGCACCGGCACGCTCCGCCGCGCGATGACGAGATCTCCCTGGATGCCGTAGGCCCACTTGCCCGGGGTCTGGTGGGGGGTGACGTCGCGCACGGCGCCGAACACGTAGTCGTACAGCTCGTCGAGATCGATGTACCCGTCCTGGTCGCGGTCCGCGTCCCCGGTGCTGAGACCGCGCACCATCGCCGTCGTGAACACGGAGGGCTTCGGCTCATTCGACTCGGTGAGCTCGCCGGCCTCGAAGGCATACTCGACGGCTCCCGAGGCGGTGATGACAGCGCGGCCGCGTCCCTCGAAGCGACTCTCCAGGTCGATGACCTGACCAGATCGGTGACTCATGCCCCGCTCGAAGGCGCCGGCGTAGCAGCAGTCGAGGAAGAGCACGATCCGGCGTGACCGGCTCTGCGTCATGAGGCGGTTCACGAAGTTGGCGGCGACCGCGGTCGCCGCCAGGAGCCGAAGTCGGGTGTTGGCCATCGCGAAGTACAGCTCGCCGCTCGGGTCCTTGATGCCGTGGCCGGAGAAGTGCAGGAGGAGGAGGTCGTCAGGCGAGCGCTCGGCGAAGAACTCCTCGACCGCCTCGTTGACCAGGTGCGTCGGCTGGTTGAGAAGGGTGGTGACGGTGAAGCCCCCGATCATCGGGTCGCGCAGGACGTGCGCCAGGGCTTCGGCATCCGCGGCCGGGGCGAGCAGCTGGTCGAGTCCGGGATCCTGGTAGTCGTTGCTGGCCACGATCAGTGCGCACCGCTCACCCGGTGCCCCGGGCCAGGGCTCAGCCGTCATCCTTCCTTTGTAGACCTGACGGCCGTCGGTGGGAAGCCGGTTTCCGGGGGAGCCGCAGTCGGCTGGGTCAGAGCCCGCCGCCGGCCGGGAATCGTCCGGCTCCGTCCCGGGCCCGACCGAGGGCCTCCGCCGAATGCCCGTCTCGGGCCGTGCGCGCCGCCTGCTTGGGCTGGAAGCGAGCCATGTGCCAACGCTCCAGTGCTCGGGTGAGGTTGATCCGCCAGGTGCGCATGCTTCGAGAGTAGCCCTGGACGGTCGCCCGGGGGCGCTGCGGATTTGAGGGGTTCCGCCCGTATGTGACGTATGCCATACTCACCAGACCGAGCGATCGCTCGGTCGGGTTTGGGCCAACGTCGGGCCGCGAGGAGGACGTGAACGTGAGCGTGACGCTGGGAGTGGAGTCGTCGCAGGCTGAGATCACCGAGGTCTTTCAAGCGTGGGTCACCGAGTTGGCCAATGCCTTGGAGGCGGCCGACCGTCACGCAGCGACGGCGTTGTTGGAGCCGGACTGCTGGTGGCGAGACCTGCTGGCCCTCACCTGGGACCTGGGCAGCTATCAAGGACACTCGAGGATCGCCGGACTGCTCGACTCGCATCTCGCCTCGGCCGCGGTCTCCGGGTTCGAGGTGGTGACCGAGTTCGGTCCCAGGTTCCTCGCCGAGAACGGCGGCACGATCGAAGGCTTCTTCACCTTCGAGACCCCGCTGGCCTGGTGCCGCGGCGTCGCCCGGATCCGCGAGGTCGACGGCGCCTGGAAGGCGTGGACCGTGATGACCGGCATGGAGGACCTCAAGGGCCACGAGCGCGCTCTCGGCGTACGCCGGCCCACGGGTCCCCGACACATTGCCGGGGCCTCGACGCAGCGCAACTGGAAGGACGGCCGCGCCGACTCGGTCGCCTACGCCGACCGAGAGCCCGCGGTCGTGATCCTCGGCGCCGGCCAGGGTGGGCTGGCGCTCGCCGCCAACCTGCGCCTGATGGGCGTCGACGCGCTGATCCTGGAGAGCAGTGAGCGGGTCGGCGACGGCTGGCGCAAGCGCTACCACTCGCTGGTGCTTCACGACCCGGTGTGGGCCGACCACCTCCCCTACCTGAACTTCCCGGAGTCCTGGCCGATCTACTCGGCCAAGGACAAGATCGCCGACTGGTTCGAGTTCTACGCCCAAGCCATGGAGCTCAACGTGTGGACGTCCGCCCACATGACGAACGCCGAGTACGACGAGGGCGCCGGCGTGTGGACCCTCACCGTTCGGACCCCGACGGGGGAGCGCACCCTCAAGCCGCGCGACGTCGTACTCGCCACGGGCGCTGCCGGCGAGCCCAACGTGCCGGACTTTCCCGGACTCGAGGAGTTCCAGGGCACCGCCTACCACTCCAGCCAGCACGCGGCCGGTGAGCAGTGGGCCGGCAGGAACGCCGTCGTCGTGGGGGCCTGCAACAGCGGCCACGACATCGCCCAGGACCTCTACGAGGCCGGCGCCGACGTCACCCTCGTGCAGAGGTCATCGACCCACATCATCAGCCAGGAGCACGGCATCCCCGCCATCTTCGGGGCCAACTTCGTCGAGGGAGGCCCGCCGACCGAATACTGCGACCTGATGGCCAGCGCCTACCCCTGGCCGCTGGTGCTGCAGGGCGCGGTCGAGGGCACGCGGCAGACCGCCATCAAGGACGCCGACCTCCTGGCCGGCCTCGAGGCCGTCGGCTTCAAGCTGAACGACGGCCCCGACGGCACCGGGCTGATGGGCTACGCCCTGGCCAAGGGTGGCGGCTACTACATCGACGTGGGTGCCTCCGGGTTGATCGCCGACGGCAAGATCGGGCTGGCGCAGGGCTCAGGGCTCGCCGGGTTCACCCCCACGGGCATCAGGCTCGAGGACGGTCGCGAGATCGAGGCTGACCTGGTCGTCCTGGCCACCGGCTACTCCAACATGCGCGAGACGGCAAGGCGCCTGTTCGGCGACCAGGTCGCCGACAAGTGCCCGCTCGTGCTGGGCATCGGTGAGGACGGCGAGATCGGCGGTCTCTACCGACGCACCGGCCAGCCCGGCTTCTGGTTCATGGGCGGTCCGCTCGCCTGGGTGCGCGTCTACTCCAAGCACCTCGCTCTCCAGATCGCGGCCGATCAGGCCGGCGTCCGTAGTTCCTGATGCCTCGGCGTCAGTGCATCACCAGGCTCGCTTCGGGGCAGCGTCGCTCACACCCGGCCCACTTGGCCGGGTGCGTCATCAAGAAGGAGAAATGATGCAGGTCAGCAGCAGAAGAAAAGGTGCTCACTTCGCCTTCGTGGCGATTCTCTGTGGGCTCAGCCTCGCGGCGTCAGCCTGCGGCGGTGACGACGGAGGCTCGGGCGGCAACGCAGCCTCGGGGAAGAAGCTCGTCTACTTCATGGCCCCGAACACCACGCCGACCCGCTACATCGAGCAGGACGGTCCCGACTTCAAGAAGGCCCTCGAAGCCCTCGACCCGGATGTCGAGGTCAAGTTCGTCAACGGCGGTGGAGACTCGGCCACCCAGCTGTCTCAGGCGAACTCCGCGATCTCCGCCGGTGCCAAGGCACTCGTCGTCGTCGCGGCGGATCCCAACACGAGCGCCGGACTTCTTCAGGCCGCCGACGCCGCCAAGGTCCCCGTGGTCGGCTATGAGAACCCTCCGCTCAACGGGCCCATGTTCGCCCAGGTGATCTTCGACCCCTACAAGGTCGGCGTGCAGCAGGGTGAATACTTCAAGAGCCAGGTCGAGGCAGGCGCGTTCGGCACCGGCGCCGTCTCGCTCGCTCGCCAGTACGGCAACAAGGGCGACGTCTACACGACCGAGATGCTGCGCGGACAGGACGAGGTCCTCAAGCCCCTCATCGACGACGGCACCCTCGACGTCGTGTGTGAGGACTACATCAAGAACTGGGATCCGGCCGAGGCCCAGAAGGCCGCCGAGCAGTGCCTGACCAAGACCTCCGACAAGGTCGACGTCTTCCTCGGCTTCTACGACGGCAACGCGTCCGGCATCATCGCCGCGCTCCAGGGCAAGGACGTCAAGATCCCCGTCTACGGTGGGCAGAACCCGGAGCTGACGGGTCTGCAGTACATGCTGACCGGCCAGCAGAACGACGACGTACTCAAGGCGTTCTCGGTGGAGGCCGAGGCCGCCGCGAAGATCGTGCTCGCCGCCATCAACGGGGAGGACCCGCCGGCCGACCTGGTCAAGGACTCGGTCAACAACGGCACGAACGACATCCCCACCGCCAAGCTCGACACCACGCTGATCCACCTCGAGGATGGCAAGGATCCGGGCGAGGTCGTGCAGCAGGCTGTCGACCTGGGCATCTTCACCTGGGAGCAGATCTGTGACGGTGGTCCCGCCGCTGAGACGCCCACCTGCAAGGAAAAGGTCGGCTGACAGACCACGATCAGGGGTGGCCGCAGTCGTGAGGACTGCGGCCACTCCTCACCAAGGAGGATCTCCATGTCTGACGCCAGCCCTGGCGACGAGACCCCGACGTACGGCGACCCGCTGCTCGAGCTGAGCAAGGTCTCGAAGTACTTCGGTGGTGTTCGAGCCCTCCACGAGGTCGATCTTCGGCTCTACCGAGGCGAGGTCGTGGCCCTGGTGGGCGACAACGGCGCCGGCAAGTCCACTGTGGTCAAGGTCATCTCGGGCGTCGAGCACCCGGACGGCGGAGAGATCCGCGTGCGAGGGGAGTCCGTACGACTCGAGACACCTCGGGCAGCCCAGGGCGCCGGCATCCACACCGTCTATCAGGACCTGTCCCTGTGCGACAACCTCGACGCGGTTCGCAATGTCTTCCTGGGGCAGGAGCTCACCGGCAGCGTCCTTCGCGGCCGACCGGTCGACCGCCATCGGATGGAAGCGGAGGCTCGCACGGTGCTGGACAGTCTGGCTGTGAAGGTGCGTTCCCTGAGTACGCCGGTCGGCGGGCTCTCCGGCGGGCAGCGCCAGGGCATCGCGATCTGCCGTGCGCTGATCTCCGACCCCAGTCTCGTCCTGCTCGACGAGCCGACCGCCGCCCTCGGCGTCTCGCAGCGCACCGAGGTGCTCGATCTCATCATCCGACTCAAGCAGCAGGACAGAGGAGTGCTCGTGATCTCGCACGACCTCAAGGACGTGCAGGAGGTCGCGGACCGAGTGGTCGTGATGCGTCTCGGCAGCAAGGTCGCGGAGTTCGGACGCGGCGACTACTCCTCAGGCGACCTGATCGCCGCCATCACCGGAGCCGACGAGGCTCCACGAGCGAGCGAGGACCACCGATGAGCGAGCAGTCGGCGTCCACCCCCATGCGCTCACGAATCGTCGGCGGACTCAGCGGCCCCTACCGCAGCATCCCGGTCCTCCTCGTCCTGGGCCTGATCTGGCTCTACTTCTACTCGCAGAACTCGGCCTACCTCACCTCGACCAACATCACCAACCTGTCCCTGCAGATCGTCACCACGGCGATCCTGGCCCTGGGCATCGTCTTCGTCCTCCTGGTCGGCGAGATCGACCTGTCGTCGGCCATGCTCTCGGGGGTCTGCGCCACGGTGACTGCGCAGTTCGCGATCAAGAGCGACTGGCCGCTCTGGCTGGCGATCGCGGGCGGCATCATCGTCGGCCTCCTGTTCGTCCTCGCCGAAGCGCTCATCATCATCTTCGGCGTCCCCTCCCTGATCGTGACCCTCGGCGGGATGGTCATCCTGCAGGGGCTGCTGCTGGTCGTTCTGCCGCCGGAGTTCACGATCAACATCGGTGGCAGCGACTTCGCCAAGATCTCCTCCACCTACATTCCGGCCGGCTGGAGCTTCGCCGTCGCGGGGCTCGGGTGGGTGCTCTTCTGCCTGACCCGATATCGCGGCCACCAGAGGCGTGGCGCGAGCACGACGACCTCACTTCTCTTCTCGGTGCTCGTCCCGGTCATCGCGAGCGGGGTCGCGATCTTCGGATCCATCGCCGTGCTTGGCCAGGGTCGAGGGTTGCCCCTGGTGGTGCTGATCCTGGTCGGCATGCTGCTGATCGGGTGGTACGTCACGAGTCGCACCCGCTACGGCACCCACCTGTACGCCGTGGGCGGCAACCGCGAGGCTGCTCAACGGGCGGGCATCCCGGTCTCCCGCATGGTGATCTACTCGTTCCTGGTGCTCGGTGTGTGCGCGGCGGTGGCGGGGATCATGGAGGCATCGAGACTCCTCGCGGTGTCGAACTCGTCCGGTGGAGGTCCGCTCATGCTCAACGCCATCGCGGCCGCGGTCGTCGGGGGTGCCAGCCTGTTCGGTGGTCGGGGCACCGTGTGGGCAGCGCTGCTCGGAGCCCTGGTGATCGGCTCGATCAACAACGGCGTCCAGCTGCTCGGGCTCTCGACGGAGGTGCAGAGCTTCGCCACCGGCGGAGTCCTTATTCTGGCCGTTGCGATCGACGTGGTGATCACCCGCGGATCGCTGCTTCCGAACCGCCACTGAGACCGTGCCGCATGAGACGAGAGGGGCTGACATGACAACCGATCCGTCGTGGATCCCCGCCGAGCAGACCATCGACCGGGCGCGCGTGGTCGACTTCGCCCGCTGGCTCACCACTCAGGGGGTCGTGACCCTGTCCGACCCGCGCGACTACCACGAGCTCCAAGCCTGGTCGGCAGCCGAACCGGAGTCGTTCTGGAGCGCGATCGCGTCCTACTTCGGGGTCGAGTTCGGCTCGCCGGCGACCGAGATCCTGTCGCCGCGCAACATGCCGGGGGCGCGGTGGTTCAACGGAGCGACCCTCAACTTCGCCACCGAGATGCTGCGACACGGGGCACCGCAACGCGAGGCCGTCGTGCTCGTGCGAGACGACGGCCACCGGGAGTCCATCACCTTCGGACAGCTGCGCGACCAGGTGGCCGCGGTCGCCGGTGCCCTCGCCGAGCGAGGCGTCGGCCAGGGCGACCGGATCGTCGCCTACCTGCCCAACTGCATCGAGGGCGTCGTGGCCTTCCTGGCTTCGGCGACCCTGGGCGCGGTGTGGTCCCAGACCGGGATGGACTACGCGCCGACAGCCGCCATGGACCGATTGGGGCAGCTCGATCCGACCGTGTTCATCGCCGGCACCGGCTATCTCTACAAGGGCGTGCAGCAGGACCGTCGCGAAGCCGTCGCCGAGCTGCGCGTGCTGCTTCCGGTCGATGCCCTGGTGGTGTCGGTCGAGACGGGCGGCGTGCCGAGGACCGACGAGACGCCCTACGACGAGACGTGGGAGCGTCTCACGCGGTTCAGCAAGCCGGCCACCCCGGTCAACGTGCCGTTCGACCACCCCCTCTGGGTGCTGTTCACCTCGGGGACGACGGGTCGGCCCAAGGGGATCGTGCACGGCCACGGCGGCACCCTGCTCGAGCAGCTCGTCTCGCCCGGCCTGCACATGGACCTGGGGGAGGACGACGTCTTCTTCTGGTTCACGACGCCCAACTGGATGATGTGGAACGCGGAGATCTGTGGGCTCCTGCACGGCGCGACGATCGTGCTGTACGACGGCAGTCCGACCTACCCGGACACCAGTGCGCTCTGGCGGGTGGTCCAGGACCTGAAGGTCACCGTCTTCGGCACCAGCCCGGGCTACCTCCAGGTCAGCGCCCGCGATGCCGTCGAGCCCGCCCGCGACTTCGACCTGGCCTCGCTCCACCTCATCGGCGTCACCGGGTCGGTCCTGCCGGCGAGCAGCAACCGCTGGGTCCGGGACCATGTGGGCAGCGAGTTCCAGCTCGGGTCGATGAGCGGGGGCACCGACATCATGGGCATCTTCGTGGCCAGTGCTCCGAACCTGCCGGTCTGGGACGGCGAGATCAGCGGCGCGGCGCTCGGCGTCGCCCTGGAGGTCTGGGACGAGCACGGCAGGCCCGTGCCACCGGGCGAGTCCGGCGAGATGGTGATCACCACGCCGATGCCCTCGATGCCGATCGCCTTCTGGGACGACCCCGAGGGCGAGCGCTACCGCGATGCCTACTTCTCGGTCTTCCCGGGCGTCTGGCGCCATGGTGACTCGATCACCGTCACGGAACGCGGGACCGTGATCATCCACGGGCGTTCCGACTCGACCCTCAACCGCAACGGCGTCAGGCTCGGGAGCGCGGAGATCTACGAGGCCGTGGAGTCGCTGCCCGAGGTGAGCGACAGCCTGGTGGTCGGGGTCGAGCTCCCGGAGGGGGGCTACTGGATGCCGCTGTTCGTGGTGGCTCAGCCCACCGGGAGCGAAGGGGAGCTGCGGACGCGGATCATCGAGACGATCGCGGGCCGTACGTCGAGGCGCCATGTGCCCGACGAGATCATCATCGTCCCGGCACTGCCCCACACCCGCACGGGGAAGCGGCTGGAGGTCCCGGTCAAGCGCATCCTCCAGGGCGCGGCTCCGCGAGCTGTCACCAGCATCGGCGCCGTCGACGACGTGGACGCCCTGAAGTGGCTGATCGACTTCGCCCAACAGCGGGGCGGCCAGGCCGGTGGCGTGTCGTCGGCCCTGCCGAGCAGCGGCTATGCGGACTGGCGGATCTATCACGACCAGGAGCTGCCGCGAGTGCTGAGCGCGGCCCTGGACGTGTTCGCCGAGAAGGGCTATCACGGCACCACCACCCGGCAGCTCGCTGACCGCTCAGGGCTGTCGGTCCCGGGGATCTATCACCACTACAAGGCCAAGCAGGACATCCTGTTCGACCTGATGATGGCCATCATCGACGAGCTGATCGAGCGCAGCCGATTTGCGATCGTCGAGGCCGACGACGAGCCTCGAGCCCAGTTCGATGCGCTGGTCTCGAGCATGCTGCTGTTCCACGTCTACCGCCGCAAGGGTGCGATCGTCTCGACGAGCGAGCTGCGCAGCCTGACCCCCCACAACCGTCGCGCCTATCTCGACCGCCGCGACGAGCTCCAGGCGATGCTGGATCGGATCATCGAGGAGGGAGTGGCGAAGGGGGTGTTCCAGACGGCCTACCCCGGCGATGCCGCGCGAGCGATCGCGGCACTGTGTGTGGGGGTGGCCACCTGGTACCGACCCGAGGCGCCCCTCACCTTCGACCCCCTGCTGGACCGCTATCTGTCCATCGCGGAGTCGATCGTCGGCGTGCGTCCGGGCTGAGGTCGTACGCTCCTCATCGTCGCCGGGTCCGCAGGGTGATCTGGGTGGGTGATCTGGGTGTCACCGAGGAACCGTCACGCGACACGTGATCCGCGCGTCGTCGCCGTTCCCGATCCGCGTCGACTCGCACTGCCCGGTGGCGCCGGCATACCGGCCGGTCCCGCCTGTGACGGCCGAGACCGCAGTGCGCCCCGGTCCGGTGGCGAGGCTCTCCACTGCGGAGATTCGAAGGGAGAGGGTGCCCTTGCCGAGCCGTGCGGTGGCCAGGCCGGTGACTCCGAGCCTGCTCGAGGTGAGGTACGTGATCTCGCCGTACCCCTGCACTGTGCCCACCTGACGGCCGCCGCGGGTGAGACGGTCGCGGAAGACCTGTTGGTCACCGACACTGAACCCGGGTTCGCCGAGGTCGATGTCCTTGTTCGTGGCGGGGTCGACCCGCTCGATGAAGTGCAGGACCTGTGTTCTCGCTGCGTACCGTTCCGCAGAGGATGTCGATGGTCGCGCGTCGGCTGCTCCGCTGAGGACCCCAGCCGCCAGCCCAGCGGTGACGGCCGCCAGCAGCGTCGCTGCGAGTGTTGTTCTACGCATCACGTCTCCTTTCGAGGCCGGACCTCCCGGCACGTGTGAAGCATCGGGCGCCCGGGTGCCCCGGCACCTGAGACCAGCGTCCCGACGCACCCGGGCGGACTGCCCGCGGGCCCGGGCCGTTCCGGGATGTCGCCGGGACCGCGGGGCGGGCACACTGAGCGCATGGGAACCAAGCCGGTGGCGATCCTCGCCGTCGCTGTCAGCGGTGCCTCGATGGCCGTGGTGGCCTACGTGTTGGCGCGCCCCGATCTGGCCCTCCCCGTTGGTGTGCACGATCGCTCGCTCCCGGGGTGGTCCGATCTCGTTCTCCCTCTGGCCTGGACCGCCAGTGGCGGCGTGCTCGTGCGGCTCCGACCCGGCAATCGGGTCGGTCTCCTTCTGGTGGGGGTCGGCGCGTGCCAGGCGGTGTCGCAGGCGGCCGGCCTCTACGGGATGTACGGCGTGGGCATCGCCGATCCCCAGTGGCCGGCGGCCCGCTGGGTCGCCTTCCTGGGCGTGCCGTTGTGGATCCCCGGACTGTTGCCGTTGGTGAGCATCCTGCCCGCCGTATACCCGACCGGCCGCTTGCCGAGTTCTCGCTGGAGGCTTCCGGTTGGGGTGGTGTCGGTTGGCATCGCCCTGATGACCGTGGCGATGCTCGGCGGCTACAACGACGCTGTGCCGGGGCCGCCACCGGTCTCCCTCGATATTCCGACGATCCTCAGGGTGCCACTCGTGATCGCGATGGTCGTGGGCGTCATCGGGGGCACAGCCGCGATCCTGGTGATGTCGATCGTGAGACTGACGCGGGCCCGGGCCCCTGAGCGTCAGCAACTGGCGCTGGTCCTGCTCGTGGCGATCCCGCTGCTCTTCCTCGGTGCACTCGGTCCGTGGCATGCGGTCTTCGTCATCGCCTCCCTCAGCGTCCCGTGGGCCATCGCCGTCGGGGTGTTGCGCTACGGAATGCTCGGCATCGAGTTCGTGCTCCGCCGGGGTCTGGTCTACCTGGCCCTGACGGGTGCCGTGCTGGGTCTCTACCTGCTGCTCGCGGCGGTGGCCGGCTCCCGGTTGCGGGGCCACCCGGCTGCCGCCGTCATCACCGCGGCCATCATCGCGGTGGGGCTCACGCCACTGCGCGACCGGCTGCAGGCCGCTGTGGATCGACTCGTGTACGGCGAGCGAGGCGACCCCTTGCGTGCCGTGCTGAGGATGGCTGACCATGTCGCGACGTCCGCGGATCCTGATGAGCTGCTGCCGACTGTCCTTGCCACCGTGGTCCGCGCGGTGCGAGCTCCCGGGGCGGTTGTCGAGGGCACCGACGGTCGCGTTCTGGCCGCATGCGGCGAGTCGGCACACTGCCACCAGTTCCCACTGCTGGTCGGCGGCACCAGCGTCGGACTCCTCCGGGTGGCCCGTCGTACTCCGAGTGAGCCGTACGGCGAGCAGGACCTGCCCCTGCTGACCGCGCTGAGCCAACAGGTCGCCGTCGTGGTGCGTGCTCAGGAGCTGACCGAGGCGTTGGAGGCCGAACGCGACCGGGTGCTCCACGCCACGGTCGCCGAGCGGAGCAGGCTGCGACGCGACCTGCATGACGGGCTGGGGCCGTCGCTGTCCGGGCTGGGGCTCGGGCTCGAGGCGGTGCAGAGCTCGCTGGCCCACGACGATGCCGAGACCGCTGTGGCGCTGCTGCAGCGTCTGCATGCGGAGACGGGATCGGCTGTGATGGAAGTACGGCGCATCCTTGACGATCTTCGACCCAATGCCCTCGATGGCGCCGGGCTGATCCCCGCCCTGCGCCGACAGGCGGAGGCCGTCTCGAGTGACGTGCCGGTGGCACTCGAGGTGGGCGATCTCAGCCAGATCTCGGCCGAGCTGGAGACGGTGGTCTACAGAATCGTGCAGGAGGCACTGACCAACGCGGTTCGTCATTCGGGTGCCGAGGCGATCACGGTGCGCTTGGCAGCGTGGGACGGGCAGGTCTGCCTGGAGGTGGCCGATGACGGCGCGGGGTTCGTGGCGCCCCGCACCGGGGGTCTGGGGCTGGGCTCGATGAGGCATCGCGCCATGGCGGTCGGCGGGGCACTGACGATCACGAGCGGTCCGAGGGGCACGATCGTCCGAGCGGAACTCCCGGTGGTGAGCTCGTGAAGGCGGTACGCCTCGTCATCGCCGACGACCACCCGGTGTTCCGGTTCGGGCTCGTCGCTGCACTGGCAGATGTGCACGAGGTCGAGGTGGTCGGTGAGGCTGGCGATGGATCAGAGCTGGTGGCGCAGGCCGAGCTGCTGCATCCGGACGTCGTGCTCACCGACCTGTCCATGCCAGGCACCGACGGTGCCACGGCGGCGGCTGAGATCGCCGCTCGACTTCCCGGGGTGCCGGTGCTCGTGCTGACCATGCACGAGGACGACGAGGCGCTCTTCTCGGCGTTGCGCGCGGGCGCTCGCGGATACCTGCTCAAGGGTGCCGACCGCGATGAGGTGGTGCGAGCGGTCCTCGCCGTCGCGGCGGGGGACGCGGTCTACACCGCGAGCGTCGCCGAACGGATCGTGAGCTTCTTCACCTCATCCCGACAGCTCTACGCTGCCCAGGTCTTCCCCGATCTCACGACACGAGAACGCGAGATCCTCGACCTGGTGGCGACTGGGCTCGGGAACCACGAGATCGCCCGGCGCCTGGTGCTGTCGGAGAAGACGGTGCGCAACAATGTTGCCTCGATCCTCACCAAGATCCAGGTCTCGGACCGCGCAGCGGCCGTGGCCAAAGCCCGAGACTCCGGGCTGGGGCAGGGCCGCACCTGAGAGGGCCACCTCACGTCTGGGTGGTGAGGCCACCATCGATCACGAAGTCGGAACCGGTGATGTTCCCACTGACCAGGTCGCTGGACAGCGTCACAACCAGGGCGGCCACCTCCTCCGGCCGGGTGAAGCGTCCGGTGCTGGATTGCCCAGCTGCTTCCCGGGCCACGGCCGAGGGGTCACGTCCGCTGGCCTTGCCGACGGCGGCGGCGACGCCGGAGTCTCCGAGCCACAGGTCGGTGGCCACGGGTCCCGGGCTGACGGTGTTCACGCGGACCCCGCTGGGTCCGACCTCCTTGGAGAGCGCCTTGCAGAAGCTGCTGAGTGCAGCCTTGGCCGCGCTGTAGTCGATCACGCCGGGATCGGGCAGGAACGCGTTGACCGAACTGGTCGTGGTGATCGCGCCTCGTCCGGCTGCCAGCATCGAGGGCAGCGCGGCTCGCGTGGTGCGGACCGCCGCCATCAGGTTCAGGTTGAGCGAGTGCATCCACTGGTCGTCGGTGACCATCAGGAAGCCGTTGAGCCTCGGTGACACCTGGCCCACATTGTTCACCAGGATGTCGAGGCCTCCCCGGTCCAGGGCTGCCGCCACCAGGTCGACCGGTCCGCCAGGGGTCGCCAGATCCACCAGGACCGGCTGGACGTGTCCCTGGTCCACGAGCTCCTGCAGCTGCGCGCTGGTCTCCCGAGCACCGGCGATGACCCGCGCACCCTCGGCGACCAGGGCGTGGGTGATCGCGAGACCGATCCCCTTGCTCGCGCCGGTCACCACCGCGACCTTGCCCTCCAGGCCTAGCTCCATGTCATCGCCCGGTCCATCAGAGGTCCTGGGTCCTCAACCAGTCCAGGACGGCGTCGGCGACGTCCTTCCAGCCGCTGTCCACGGTGAGCGAGTGTCCGCGTCCCTCGAACTGGCGTAGTTCGGTGACGGCGGCGGAGTCGCGATACTGCTTGAAGGTGGATCGGGTCACCACATCCGGGACCGTGTGGTCGGCGGTCCCGGAGATGAGCAGCAGGGGACCGCGCCGCTCGTTCGCCGTGTCGACCTTCGCCTGCGAGTGCAGCGTGAAGTTCGCGGCGGCTGCCTGGAAGAGGGGCCTCGCAGGGGAGGGGATCGTCCAGGTCTCGTAGAGCCGGTCGGACTCCTCCTGGGTCAGGGCGTTGCCGAAGCCGTAGCGGAACTCCTCGCGGGTCAGCGAGACGGACCTGTGCAGATTCGCTGGGTTGCCCAGGGCGGGGAACCCGGCCCGCAACTGGGCGAGCGGCAGCGGCAGCACGCCCTTGATCTGAGCCGGGTCGATGGCCACCGCGGCCGAGCCGATTCCCTGGCCGAGCAGCTTCTCGGCGATGAGTCCACCGAACGAGTGACCGATGATCACCGGCGGGCTCCCGAGTGTCTCGATCACGCGGGCGTAGTGCTCGACCGCCTCGTCGATGCTGGTGTTCGCCACCAGTTCTGGTTGCTCGCGCGCTTCGGCGACCGTAGGCGGCTCGTTCGGCCACCCCGGCGCCGTCGGCTGGTAACCGGCGTCCTGGAACCGTTCGAGCCAGGGCGTCCAGCTGGTGGCGTGCAACCAGAGACCGTGGATGAAGACGACTGGCCTAGGTGTGGGTTCTGTCATGAGGTCTCCTCGGGTCCGTGTGCTGTCCGTGCGACGTCGTGCCTGCCTGTCGAGTGGACACCCGGTCGCGAACCGGTGTCCAAGACCCATCTGGAGGCGATCGATAACCGCACTGGTGCAGACCGGGAGGATCCGGCTAGCGTGACGCGCGGGGAGGCGACTTCGGATGGACCTTGACCTTCGGCTGGTGAGGTATTTCGTCACGGTCGCTGACGAGCTCCACTTCGGCCGCGCCGCCGCCAGGCTGTTCATCAGTCAGCCGGCCCTGTCCAAGCAGATCCGCAAGCTCGAGAACGACGTGGGCTCCCGGCTGTTCGTGCGCGACAGTCGACACGTGACCCTCACCCCCCGCGGTGAGCGGTTCCACGACGACGCGCGTCAACTGCTCGCCATCGCCGCGCGCATGCAGCACGCGCCGGAAACCAACACGGTGCACATGGCGCACGTCTTCGAGCTCGACACGAGCAGGCAGGTCGCCGACGCGTTCTCCCGCGAGTTCCACGACGTACGGCTCGTCGAGCGCTCGATGGACAGTGCCAGGCAGCTCAACGCGCTCCTGTCCGAGCAGCTCGACGTGGCCATCTTGAGAGTAACTCCTCAGATGGTGGCCGACAGACCGACCGGATGGCACCGCAGACTGCTGCGCCTCGAACCGATGTTGCTCGTCGGACGGACCTCCGACCAGCCCCGCGAGGCCGTCTCGCTGCACGAGCGTCCCATCGAGGTCTTCGCCGACACGACCGAGTCCGGGCTGTTCAACGCGCACGGCGACTATCTCGCCGCCTTCGAGAGGCAGACGCGCATCGCGTTGCGCTGGCTGGGCAATCCCGGCACGTTCCGCCACTGCCTCGCGGCCGTGACACGTGCCCGCGAGCCTGCCTTCACCCTGGAGTTCGAGAGCTATGCGAAGCGCTACGCCGAGGCGGGCATCGCCGTCCACCGTCCCGTCGAGCTCCAGCCTGTCTACCCGTGGTGGGTCGCCTGGCGCGACGACGACCCGTCCGAGTCGACGATGGCCTTCGTCCGCAGTGCGCTGCACCTGGCGGAGCAGCGGAACTGGCTGCGGCCCCACGCCTTGGGAGGTGCGCCGATGTGGCTGCCATCGGACGATCCAGGTGTCTCGGAACTTCCCTCCGCCTAGGTGTACCCGGGCCGATCAGGGCCTTTCCATGACTGACTGTCGATCCGGGAGCGTCCCGCGCGTCATCGCGATGTCAGACCAACCTGAAAGGAACCCAGCGTGAGCGACTACGTCATCCTGTTCCCCGCCGACGACGAGGACGAGTGGGAGGCAGGGACCGACGCCGATCACCAGAGCACCTTCGAGACCGACGAGGAGTTCGCCCAGCTGCTGAAGACGCGTGGCGGCGCAGTGACCGGCGGGGCTGGGCTGACCCACAGCAGCCAGGCCCGCACGATCAAGCGCGGACCGACGTCGGGCGCGGTGGTCACCCAGGGTCCCTACGCCGAGAGCGTCGAGCAGATCTCCGGCTTCTTCCTCGTCACCTGCGGTGACTTCGACGCTCTCGTCGAGGCTGCACAGGTCCTCACCCGCGTTCACCGGGTCGTGGAGATCCGACCGGTCGAGGAGTCCTGACCTGCCCGAGGTGGGAGCCCCGCCGTCTAGGCTGGTGCGGTGAGTGAGGCGCTGGATGAAGGGCCGTTCTTCCACGGCACGAAGGCCGACCTACCCGTGGGTGGCTTCCTCACCGCAGGTTTCCGGTCGAACTACCGGCCGGAGGTCGTGATGAACCACATCTACTTCACGGCCCTCCCCGACGGTGCGGGGCTCGCTGCGGAGCTGGCGGCGGGCGACGGTGCTCCTCGCGTGTACGCCGTGGAACCGACCGGGGCCTTCGAGGACGACCCCAACGTGACCGACAGGAAGTTCCCGGGCAACCCCACTCGGTCCTACCGCAGCACCGAACCACTCAAAGTCATCGGCGAGGTCCTCGACTTCACACGCCAGACCCCCGAGGCGCTGCGCACCTGGCGCGACCGTCTGGCGGCGATCCGCGCAGACGAACGCGGCGACATCATCAACTGATCGGGCGCGAGACCTGGCTCACGTCCGTGCGACGTAGACCGTGCTGGCCGACTCTCCGCCCGTCAGTGGATTGGCGAAGGAGACCACGTGGGTGGCGCATTCTGCGAAGACCTCGTCGAGAACTGCCGTGAACTCCGGCTCCGGGGGGTCGTCGGACCAGAGCCCGAAGACCCCCGACGGGGCGAGGATCGCAGCCAGTCCGGCCACTCCGTCGGGCGTGTACAACGAGCCGTGGCTGGGATGGAGTAGATGGTCTGGAGAGTGGTCGATGTCGAGGAGCACCACGTCGTACGACGGCTGCGGGGTGTCTCCGGATGCCATCAGCGCGAAGAAGTCTCCGTGCACCAGATGGCAGCGCGGGTCGGTGACCAAGCCCCGGGTGTCGGGCAGCAGGTCGCGACGGTGCCAGTCGATGACGGCCTCGACCGCTTCGATCACCTCCACGTGTGCGACGCGCTGGTCCTGCAGTGCCGCACGCAGGGTGTAGCCGAGGCCGAGCCCACCGATCAGGACACGCAGGTCTCGATTCGCGGTGTCGATGCGTGCGAGCGCCAGGTGCGCCAGCTCCTGTTCGACGAGCGTGAAGAGGCTGGACATGAGGAACTCGTCGTCGATCTTCACCTCGTAGACGTCGTGGCCGACGACACGCTCATAGCGGCGGCGCAGGCTGATGACTCCGATCGGGGTCTCGGTGGCGTCGAGCTCTTCGATGCGCCGAGTCATCTCGGCCTCCGTCGTGGTCGTCGGCCCGCGCCCCTGCAGGGCGTGGTGTCCGCCAGCAGAGTATGTCGTGCGGCCCCTACAGGGTCGCCGGATCGGTGTTCGCACCGCAGAGCACGACGGCGAACCGCTCGCCTCCAACTGGTCGGTAGACCCCGCTGGTGAGGGAGGCCACGGCGGCGGCCGCCCCGTGCTCCACCACGATCCGGTAGTCCTCCCACAGGAGCCTTCGGGCCTGAACGATGTCGTCGTCACCCACCAGGACCGAACGCACGCCCGTCCGGGTGGCGACCGCGTAGGCGATGTCCCCGATGCGTCGCGCGCCCAGGGAGTCGGCCGCGACGCCCGCGACGCCCACGTCGATCGGTCCACCGTTGGCCAGGGCGGTGTGCAGCGTCGCGATGGTGGACGGCTCGACACCGACCACCGTGCAGTGACCCTCCGTGGCGGCCGCGACGCCGGCCATCAGGCCTCCGCCACCGACCGCCAGGATGATCGTGTCCACCTCGTCCGCCAGGTCCTCCAGGATCTCGTGCCCCAGGGTCCCTGCACCCGCCACGATCTCCCGCTGGTCATAGGCGTGGCAGTAGACGGCCCCCGTCGTCCGCGCGTGCTCGAGCGCCGCCTCGTGGGCCGCTGCATACTCGCTCCCACCCAGCACGACCCGGGCGCCATAGGTGCGCAGCCGATCGACCTTCACCCTCGGTGCGCTCTCCGGGACGAAGACTGTCGCCGGGACGCCGAGCTCGCGGGCCGCGAACGCATTCGCGAGGCCGGCGTTTCCGCCTGAGGCCACCACCACTCCGACGCGAGGGTCGAGGGTGCCGTCCTCGGAGGCACTGATGATCCGGTTGAAGGCCCCCCGCGCCTTGAAGGTGCCGGTGTGCTGGAGGAACTCGAGCTTGAACGAACCGGTTCCACCGAACCTCGCTCCGACGGCAAGCAGCGGGGTGCGCCGCACGCGAGGGGCGATGCGTCCGCGGGCGGCTCGGACGTCCGCGCGGGTGAACATGGTTGGCTTTTCCTTCTGCCGTCGTCAGGTGGACTCGCGGCAGAGCCTAGCCGCGACCGCCCGCCACCCCCCGTGAGTGCGATGGGAGGCGGGCGGTCGAGGGACCTAGCGGGATCAGACCAGCGATGCGCACTGACCGATCGCCCTGCGGCCGACCACGTTGACACTGCCGGGGACGAATCCCCCGGAGACGCCCGGGTCCAGCCGCTTGCACACGAGGTTGCGTCCGACCGTGTTGCTCACGACGTAGACGCCGGGGGCGCCGGGGTCCGGGTCGTGCAGCGTGATGCGGAGCAGGATCGCGTTCTTGCCGATCGAGTTGAAGAGCAGGCCGACCCACTCGGCGGTCTGTCCGATCACGGCCACGTTGCCGCCGATCGTGTTGTTCTTGATCGACCAGGGGATCTCGCCCCCTCCTCCGATCAGCGTGACGTTCCGCCTGACCGTGATCCCGTTGAGGAGCACGGTGTCCGCGCGGAAGGCGATGACGCTTCCCTTGACCGTGATGTCGGAGTGACCCTCCGGCTCGATGGCGCACTCGTGTGCGGAGTTGCCCGTGAGCGAGGGCGGCTGGCAGCCCAGGCCGACGAGCGAACCGCGGGCGCCCGTCACGTTGCGTCCGACGGTGATGGTCGATGGCGCGCTCTGCGCATCGAACACCGCGCCGGCGGCGACGTGCACGCTGCCCCGGACGTGGATCACGGCGTCGGCGGCGACGGAACAGGCGCCGGTGACCCTGATGCTTCTGTAGTGCCCTGACGGAATCTCACCACCAGTGCAGACGTATGCCTTGTGCTTACCTGGGTGCGACGTCCCAGCCAGCGCCGGTCCACCGGACAGGACGAGCGCTGCCGCAACCGCGAGCGCGCCCACGGCCCTGAGCCGTAGTGCCATCCTCATGAGCTCACCTTCATCTCGAGATTCTCCCGAGACTGGACAGATCCCGTTGTACACCCAAGACGGGTCACTGCGCGAGGGGTGCGGATCCGCTAGATCCTGAGCGGGCCCTGAAGGATCGGCAGCAGCGCTTCGGCGTCGAGCCACCCGACGATGACGTCCTCCTCCAACACCGGTACGGCGGTCGCCGCGCTGGTCTCCAGCGCGGTCAGTGCGGCCGCGAGGGGCTGGTCGGGCGTGACGTCGGTCGGCCACTCGGCGACGTCGCGGGCCCGGAGGCTGACCCCGTCGTCCTCGGAGAGGAACTCGGCGACCGAGCGGGCTGTCACCGACCCGCGGTAGCCCCCGGTCGATGATACGAGTGGCAGCTGGCCGTGGAAGGCGTGCTGGAGCAGTGGCACGAGCTCGGCCAGGGGGGTGTCCTCCGGAACCGACAGCTCCACCGGGGTCATGACGTCGGCGACCGTGGTGGTCTGCATCCGATGCTGGGCCGGCGAGGTGGTCAGATCGACTCCGCGGCGACGGAGCTTCAGGCTGTAGATGGTGTCCTTGGAGAGCAGCTGGCTCACGGCCGTGGCCACCACGATCGCGACCATCAGGGGCAGGATGATGGTGTACTCCCCGGTCAGCTCGAACATGATGATGACCGCGGTGATCGGGGCCCGGGCCGCACCGGCGAAGACGGCTCCCATCCCGATCAGGGCATACGCACCGGCAGGGCCGACGATGCCGGGGGCCAGCTGCCCGAAGCCTTGACCGAAGGCGGCGCCGAGCATCGCACCGATGAACAGGCTGGGGGCGAAGACGCCCCCCGACCCACCGATGCCGATGGTCAGGCTCGTGGCGAGCATCTTGCCCACCAGCAGGACGAGGAGGAACGCGATGCCGTAACCGCCGGCCACACTTCGTCCCAGGACCGGATAGCCGACGCCGTACATCTGGGGGAGTGCCAGCAGCAGGAGCCCCAGGAGCACCCCTCCGACGGCCGGCCGGAGCCACTCCGGGCCACGCCAGGCCCAGTCGCACAGGTCCTCGATGGCGTAGAGGATCCGGGTGAAGCCCACACCGACCGCCCCGGCGATCACTCCCAGCAGCGCGAAGAGGAGGTATTCCTGCAGGTGGTGGACGCTGAATGCGGGCAGGTCGAGGAACGGCGAGTTGCCCAGGGCGGCGCGTCCGATGACGCTGGCCGTGACTGAGGAGAGCACCACCATGCCGAACGACTGCGCCGCGAAGTCCGAGAGGATCAGCTCCATCGCGAAGAACACGCCGGCGAGCGGGGCGTTGAAGGTGGCCGCGATCCCGCCGGCGGCTCCGCAGGCCACCAGGACGCGCCGTCGCGATTCGGGCAGCCGGACCAGGCCTCCGAGAGTCGAGCCCAGGGCCGCTCCGATCTGCACGATCGGTCCTTCGCGACCGACCGAACCACCGCCACCGATGCAGAGGGCTGAGGCGAGGCCCTTGACCCCGGCGACCTGGGGGGCGATCCGGCCGCCGCGTCGCGCCACGGCGTACATGACCTCGGGTACGCCGTGCCCCCGCGCCTCGCGGGCGAACAGGTGCACCAGTGGCCCGTAGAGGAGCCCGGCGACGACGGGGGCACCGATGACGAAGTAGCGGCCCGCCCAGGCGAGGTGCGGGTTGGCGAGGTCGCCGCCGACGTAGTAGTCGGTGTGACCGGAGAACGCGAGGGTGAAGGTCTCGATCAGCCAGCGGAAGGCGATCGCCCCAAGGCCCGCGCTCGCACCGACGCCGACGGCGAGGATCAGCAGGCCGGTCTCGGACGAGCGAAGTGCCCGTGCGAGGTCGCGGGCTCGATCGGACAGCAGCACTATTGCAGTATGCAACACTTGCGCCCTCGAATGAAATCAGGGAGGTCCCATGGATTCGTCATCACTTCGTGCCGATGACTCGGCCGATGAGGTGGTGTCAGCCGTGCTGACCGCCTCCAGGGTGCTCGTCGCCGTCTCCGCACGCTCGCTGGCCCAGGTCGAGGAACGGCTCACCCTGACCCAGTTCCGCACCCTGGTCGTCTTGTCCGGTGGTGACGGTCGGACCAACTTGAACGGCCTGGCCGACCAGCTCGCCGTGGCCGCGTCCACCGCCCTGCGGACCGTCGACCGGCTGGTCGCGATGGAGCTGGCCACCAGGCACGAGAACCCGGCCAACCGCCGGGAGGTGCTGCTGGGTCTGACCGTCGAAGGGTCGCGGATCGTGCGGAAGGTCACCGAGACGCGACGTGAGGAGATCGCCAGCATCCTGGAACGGATGCCGACGCGGAAGCGGGCAGAACTGGTGTCGGCCTTCAAGGTGTTCGCGGCGGCCGCCGACGAGCCGGAGGTCTCGGTGGATCGCGGACCGGTGGATTGGTAGGAGCGGTCGACCTGCTTCGGCTTGGACAGCCTTCACCCTGGCAGGACGCTACGTCGAGTCGGGGCAGAAGATCGGCACTGTCGTGATCGAGGTGCGAGCTGCCCCGTGATCAGCGCGTGAACCCGAGGCGGTGCCCGACAGGTTTAGCATGTGACACAGCCCACTCTCTCCTCGGAAGGGAATCATGAGCTCGAACGCATCGGTCGACGACGACACCCGCAGGGGATCCTTCGCGTCCCGCAGGGTCTTCATCCTTGCCGCCATCGGATCTGCCGTGGGGCTGGGCAACATCTGGCGGTTTCCCTACGTCGCCTACGAGAACGGTGGAGGCGCCTTCGTCATCCCCTACCTCGTGGCACTGCTGACCGCTGGGATCCCGTTCCTCCTGCTCGACTACTCCCTCGGTCACAAGTTCCGCGGCTCGGCGCCGCTGTCCTTCGCTCGACTGCGTCGTGGGGCCGAAGGCCTCGGTTGGTGGCAGGTGGGCATCTGCTTCCTGATCGCCGTCTACTACGCAGCCGTGCTCGCGTGGGCGGTGCGCTACACCTTCTTCTCGTTCACTCAGGCGTGGGGTGACAGCCCGGGCGACTTCTTCTCCGGCGAGTTCCTGCAGCTCAGCGATCCGGGCGTCACCTTCTCGCCCGTCGCCGGCGTGCTGGTGCCGATGCTGGCGGTCTGGGTGGTCGTCATCGCGGTCCTGGCGTTGGGAGTGCAGAAGGGCATCGGCTCGACCGCGATGATCTTCATCCCCATCCTGGTGCTGACGTTCGCCGCGCTCGTGGTGCGCTCCCTGTTCCTGCCCGGTGCGGGCGACGGTCTCAACGCCCTCTTCACCCCCGACTGGGCTGCGCTCACGCAGGCATCGGTCTGGGGGGCTGCGTTCGGCCAGATCTTCTTCTCGTTGTCCATCGGCTTCGGAATCATGATCACCTACTCGTCCTACGTGCACCGCGACACCGACATGCCCGGCGCAGGGCTGGTGGTGGGCTTCGCCAACTCGGGCTTCGAGCTGCTGGCCGGGATCGGCGTCTTCGCCGCACTGGGCTTCATGGCGCAGGCCCAGGGGGTGGCGGTGGGCGATGTCGCCTCGGACGGCGTGGGCCTGGCCTTCATCGCGTTCCCGGCGATCATCAACGAGGCCCCGGCGGGCGCGCTGATCGGAGTCCTCTTCTTCGGATCCCTCGTCATCGCCGGCCTGACCTCCCTGGTCTCGATCACCGAGGTCGTGATCTCGGCGGTCCGCGACAAGTTCGACCTCAGCCGGGTTGCCGCCACCGTGGCCGTCACGGTGCCGATGGCCGTGCTGAGCCTGCTGTTCCTGTCCACCACCAGCGGTCTGCACGTCCTCGACATCGTCGACCACTTCATCAACCAGTTCGGCATCCTGCTCGTGGCGGTCGTGTCCATGATCGTGGTGGCCTGGGGTCTGCGGGCACTGCCCAGCCTCGCGGCCCACCTCAACGACGGCGGCTCGGTCCATGTCGGCACGTGGTGGCACGTCCTGATCGGTGTGCTCACCCCGGCCGCGCTGATCTACGTCCTCGCCGACTCCCTCGTGAGCGACATCAAGACGCCGTACGGCGAATATCCGGGCTGGATGCTGGGTGTCTTCGGCTGGGGGGCGGCCTGCGCCGTCATCGTCTTCGGCTTCCTCGCGGCCAGGATGCCCTGGAGCGCCGATGCCGTCCGGTCCGAGGCTGTGGATCAGAAGGAGACTCGATCGTGAACACGTCCGCCATCGTGATGATGCTCATCGCCATGCTTGTCATCTGGGGTGGCCTGGCTCTCGCCATGCTCAATCTCAGTCGACGCAGCGTCGACACGCCGTACACCGCCGAGGTTCGCCGCGACCTGTGACCCCGGACGCTGACCTCGCCGTGACCATTTTCCTTCGTCGTCGGTGTCTACCTGGGTAGGTGCAAACGAGCCGAGGGAGGCGTCGATGTCTGAGGAACTGGTGGCACTGGCCCGTTCTGGCGACCGGAGTGCCTTCACTGCTCTGGTCGACCCGCACCGGACCGAGCTTCAGGTGCATTGCTACCGGATGCTCGGGTCGCTGCAGGATGCCGAGGATGCGGTGCAGGAGACCCTGCTGGCCGCCTGGATGGGGATGGACGGATTCGCCGGCCGCTCCTCGGTGCGGACCTGGCTCTACCGGATCGCGACCAATCGCTGCCTCAACCAGCTGCGATCGGCCCGGAGGCGCCCGGAGGTATCGGCGCCTGAAGGAGTGCCGACACCGTCCAGCCTGGGCGAGCTGACCTGGCTCCAGCCGTTCCCCGACCTGTTGCTGGAGGGGCTTGCAGACCAACAGCCGGGGCCGGAGGCGCGGTACGAGTCCCGCGAAGCGATCACGCTCGCGTTCATCACAGCGATGCAGCGGCTTCCTCCCCGCCAGCGTGCCGTCCTCATCCTGCGTGACGTTCTGGGCTATCCGGCTCGCGAGACCGCCGGTATCGCCGGCATGTCCTTGGACGCGGTCAACAACGCGCTCAAACGCGCCAGGGGCAAGCTTGAGGGCGAGGGAGTGTCGGTGTCGTCCCCCGGTGCTCTCTCGGTGGCCGACGAGGCACTCGTCGCCAGGTTCGCCGATGCCTTCGTCGCCTCCGACATCGAGGCGATGGTGGGGATGATGTCCGACGATGTCTGGCTCCGGATGCCTCCCCAGCCCTTCGAGTACCACGGCCGAGAACCGGCCCGGGAGTTCTTCGTCGCCGTCTCCCGCTACAGGCGAACCTCCCCGGTGCTCATCGCGACCCGGGCCAACTCGCAGCCTGCTTGGGGCGACTATCGGGCCGACCCCCACACAGGCGTACTGCACCTGACGGGGATCGAGGTGCTCACCCTCTCGGGAGGGTTCATCGCCGAGCTGAACCGTTTCGAGGCCACCGTGGCTCCGTGGTTCGGTCTGCCGAGAACCCTCGACCCCTGACCCCCTGAACCCGCCACGACCTCCTGAGCCTTCGACTCGGAGGCAGTTCCCGACCCTGCGTCCCTGGGAGGACCCATGACCACGACCCACCGCTGGCGTGCCTTCAGCGTGCTTGCGCTCGGCTACTTCATGACGATCGTCGATCTGACCATCGTCAACGTCGCACTGCCGACGATAGGGGCCGATCTCCACTTCTCCGAGTCCGGCCTGCAGTGGGTCGTCACAGCCTACGGACTCACCTTCGGCGGGCTCCTGCTGTTGGGTGGGAGGGCTGCCGACCTGCTGGGCCGTCGTCGGGTCTTCATGCTCGGCATGGGACTGTTCACCGCGGCGTCCCTGGGCTGTGCACTCGCCTCGACCTCATCGGTGCTCATCCTGATGCGGACGGTGCAGGGAAGTGCTGCCGCGTTCGTCCTTCCGGCAGCACTGTCACTCGTGCTGACCCTGTTCGCCGAAGGTGCGGAGCGGAACAAGGCGCTGGGTGTCTGGGGAGCCCTCGGTGCCGGCGGTGCCACGGTGGGGCTGATCACCGGCGGACTGCTGACCCGATATGGGAGCTGGGAGCACATCTTCCTGCTCAACCTCCCGATCGGACTCGTGGCGCTGATGCTCGCCTCGCGCGTGGTTCCCGAGAGCCGACGGGAGACGGTGGTCCGCCGCTACGACGCACTCGGGGCCGGTGCAGTGACCAGCGCACTCCTCCTGGGGGTCTTCGCGATCTCCAGCGCGCCCGTCCACGGCTGGGTCACGCCGCGCAGCCTCGGCACGATGATGCTGGCCGCAGCCCTTCTGGTCGCCTTCGTCGTCATCGAGAGCCGGGTACCGGAACCACTGCTCCCTTGGGGACTGCTGCGCAGCCGTCCGGTCGCCAGTGCGAACGTGGTCGGATTCGCTCTCGGCGGCAGCTTCTACGGCTTCCTGTTCGTCGGCACCCTCTACATGCAGCAGGTGGTGGGGTTCTCGGCGCTTCGTACGGGGCTCGCCTGGCTGATCACCTCACTGACATCCGTGGCGTTGGCGAGCCTCTCCCAGTTCCTCACCACCAAGATCGGGGCCGGATATGTGATGGTCATGGGCATGGCGATGATCGCCGGAGGGATCGCCTGGGCAACCCGGGTCCCGGTCGACGGGCACTTCGCGCACGACCTCATGGGGCCGCTCCTGATCGTGGGGGCAGGCACCGCGTTCGGGTTCATCCCGATCTCGGTCGCGGGCCTCACCGGCGTCGCACAGGAGCGGGCCGGCGTCGCCTCAGGTCTGCTCAACACCGCGCAGCAGGTCGGTGGGGCTCTCGGTGTCGCCGTCGCCAGCACGGTGGCAACGACGCACACCACGACCCGACTCGGCGAGGGTGCCACCACGCTCGTGGCCCTGACCGCGGGCTTCCAGTGGGCCTTCTGGGCCTGCTGCGCCGTCGCAGTCGTCGCCGTACCGGTCGGCCTGCTCGTGCCTGGCCCCCGCGCCCGACCGCGCAAAGCCCCTCTTGGCCGGGTTTCCACCTCGAGCGACGTGGCCCTGTGAGCGCCGAGCGGACGAGGCTTGCAGAGATGGCCGATCACCTGCGCGACCTCCATCAGACCCAGATGCTCGTGCTGCCGAACGTCTGGGATGCCGGGAGCGCTCGGATCGTGGCCGATGCGGGCTTTCCAGCCGTGGCCACCGCGAGCGCGGCGATCAGCGCCATGCTCGGCTACCCCGATGGTGAGATCGCGCCGTGGCAGCAGATGTTCGCCGCCAACCGCCGCGTCGCGCGTGCCGTCTCGGTCCCCGTCTCGATGGATGCCGAGGGTGGCTACGGGATGGAGCCCGCAGAGTTCGTCGACAGACTTCTGGGAGCCGGTGCCGTCGGCTGCAACCTGGAGGACACGCGGCACCGAGGTGGAGGCCTGCTCGAGGCCGAGGCCCACGCACGCTGGCTGGGTGAGATCCGTCGAGCCGCGAACGAGGCCGGTGTGCCGGTCGTGATCAACGCCCGGGTCGACGTCTTCCTCCCGACCAGCGGAATCGCCGAGGGAGATCGGGTCAACGAGGCGCTCAGGCGTGGACGGCTCTACAGAACGGCGGGAGCAGACTGCATCTACCTGATCGGGGTGGGCGACGCAGAGGTGCTGGCGAGTCTGGTCAGGGGGATCGACAGCCCGATCAATGCCAACACCCATGGCGCGCTCGACCTCGAGATGCTCCGAGCCCTCGGGGTCGCCCGGGTTTCCTATGGTCCCCGGTTCTACCGTGCGGGTCTCGCCGCGTTCGACAAGGCTGTGCGCGCACTGGCCTAGCCGCGTGGGCGACCCAGACGGTGGCGCGACTCAGGTCAGACCGACCAGGGCGGCGGACCGCTCCCACAGGCCGTCGATGATGGACTGGTCGCTGGCCTGTCTGTTCTCACGGCCCTTGTCGTTGAACCGGCTGAAGTAGCGCCCGTTGCTCTCGGGGTCGGGCCCCCGCTCGGCCAGGGCGATCAGTGGTGCCGCGCCTTCGGGAACGCTGATCGTCGCCAGTCGGCTGAGAGGCGAGCGGTAGAGGAGCCCGACGAACCACGAGTCGCGACCGAACGAGCTGCCGACCGGGCCGGGGTGGACGGCCACCGAGACGATCCCGTCGTCTGACCACCGTTGGGTGATGCCTCGGGTGAAGACGATGTTCATCAGCTTTCCGGTGCCGTACGCCGTGAACTCGCGCGCCCGGCGGTGCTCGTAGTCGAGGTCGTCGAGCACGATCTTGCCCACCAGGTTCGCGATGCTGGAGGTGTTGACCACCAGTGAGGCACTGGTCGCTGCAAGTGAGGAGCGGAGCAGGTGGGTGAGCAGGAAGGGAGCGAGGTGGTTGATCTGGAAGTTGGGCTCGTGGCCGTCATGGGTCTTGTTCGCGGGGGCGAAGGTGCCTCCGGCGTTGTTCATCAGGATGTCGAGACTGTCGACACGCTCACCCACCTGGTCTGCGAGCCGACGGACGTCGTCGAGCCGTGAGAAGTCCGCGACGAGGGGCTCGGTGCCCACTGCCTCCGCGATGGGTCGCAGCTTGTCGGCGGACCGTCCCGTCACGTGGACGGTTGCGCCCCTGGCAGCCAGCGCCTTGGCTGTCTCGGCCCCGATCCCGTCGCTTGCGCCGGTCACCAGGACTGTGCGGCCTGTCATCGTCTGATCGCTCATACCGCGAGCCTAGGTCGGGGGTGTTCCGGAGCTCGATGCCGTGCCCGGAGGTGCGGACGCTGACGACTCTCAGGTGCTCGATACCTGCTCCTTGCCAAACTACTACGGATCCGTAGTATCAACCTGTGAGGCTTCGCGCGGGTGCCCGGTTTGCGCTGCTCGTGGCTGTCGCGGTGGTGGCCGGGACGACCAGCTCGAGCGGGACCGGGTCGGCAGACCCGGCGACGGGTCGGGACGCGTCGTGGCGAGCGGACCTGGAGCTGATCGTCCCGGGCATGGCGGCGATCCACCCGCACCTCTTCGACGAGGTCTCGCGTGCCGCCCTCGAGGGGGCAGTCGCCGACCTGTCGGCCCGGGTGCCGACGTCCTCTGACGACGAGCTCATGGTCGGCGTGCTCGGGGTCGTCGCGCTCGTCAGCGCCGCCGGCTGCGAAGGCCATACGGGCGCGTTCGTCTGGGGCGCAGGCAGCTATCCCGTCGACAGCCTGCCGCTTCGGCTGTGGCTCTTCGACGACGAGCTCGTGGTCGTCGACGCGATGGCGCCCTACCACTCGCTCGTCGGATCTCGGATCGATGCGGTCGATGGAAATCCGGTGGCCGACGTCCTCTCCGCCATCTCACCCCTCGTGCCCCACGACAACACCCAGACGGTCCGGCTCGTCTCCCCTCGGCTCGTGCTGATCCCGCAGATCCTGCGCGGGCTCGGTCTGGCCGGCGAGGGGTCGATCTCCCTGACCGTGAGCCCGGCCAGGACGCCGTCCGGCCGGGCCGCGGGATCCACCCTCGTGATCGATCCGATCCCGATGGCCGACTACAACGCCTGGGCGGGGGCCTACGGCCTGCACCTGCCGAGCGACCCGAGCGTGCTCTACCTGTCCCGGATCGATGACAGCCTGTGGTGGGAGATGCTCGCCGGCACAGGAACCCTGTTCGTGCAGTACAACCGGGTCGAGCCACTACCGCCGACCCGATGGGCCGCCCTCGGAGCCGCGCTGAGCGACCCGCGCGTCGCGCGGGTCGTCCTGGACGTCCGGCACAACTACGGCGGCGAGGTCTCGGCACTCCCACCCGTCGTCTCGACGTTCGCCAAGTCAGCGGCCAGCCGACCGGGCGGATTCTTCGTCCTGACGGGCCGCAACACCTTCTCGGCCGGCAGCCTGCTGGTGGCGCGCCTGCAGGACCGGACCGAGGCCGTCGTGGTGGGCGAGCCCATGGGCGGGTGTCCGACGACCTGGGGCAACCCGTCGGAGCTCACGCTGCCGTCGTCCGGCCTGGTGATCAGCGTCGCCAGCGAACTGGCGGTCGGCGTCGGGCGACGCGATCCCCGGCTGACGATCGCGCCGGACGTCGCGGTGTCGCTCACGGTGCGGGACTGGCTCGACGGCGTCGACCCGGCCCTGCAGGCGATCGGCGCCGTCGCGCCATGAGCGGCAGCGACGGGCTCGGGACCTCACTCCTGTTCGATGTCTTCGCACTGCACCAAGCAGTGGGCCGACTGCTCGCGGACGCCTTGGGCGAGGGACCGCTCACCCCGGCCGAGTATGCGACGTACAGCGCGGTCTTCGAGCTCGAGGCCGCTTCTCCGACCCAGTTGTCCCGGCGGCTGGGCATGCAGCTGACCACCTTCATGGACCACCTCCACCTGCTCGAGCGCCGCGGACACGCGCGCCGTCTCGACAACCCTGGCGACAGGCGCTCCTACCTGGTGACCCTGACCGCCGGTGGGCTGCAGGCGCACCGCGAGGCCAATGCGCAGTTCGAACGGGCGTACCGAGCATTCCTCGGCGGGCTCGGGGTCGCAGAGGTGGACGCCCGGGAGAGCTTGCGCGCCCTGCGCCTGGCGGCCGAGTCGGCGCTTGCGCACCGCGTGATGCCGCCGACCCGGCAATGGGACTGACGCCTGCCCGGTGACCTTGCGGGAGACGGGATCCGATCCGGTTGCCCGGTTTCAGCTCGTTCAGAATCGGTCGAGGGCAGCGAGTGCTCTGTCCACGGTGCGGGCAAGATCCCGTTGGCTGGTGGCCCAGGTCTCGATGGCGACGGCGAGCGCAGCGGCGCACGCCGCCGCCAGGACCTGAACGACCAGGTCGTCCGGGTTCTTGCCCATGCGGGGCGCGAAGGCGGAGGCGAACGCGAAGCGGGTCGAGCTCATCTGCTCTTGGAGGCGGCTGCGCAGCGCGGGCACCGAGAGGAGCAGCGCCGTCCGCGATCGGATGATTTTCATCTCCTCATCGCCGAGTTCTCCGAGCACGCCGGCGAGTCCGTGTCGCGCCGCCTCGAGGGCGCTCTCCTCAGGCGGTCGGGTCGCGATCGCGTGGGTGATCATGGGGTCGTAGTCATCGGTGAGTACCACGTCCTCCTTGGTCGGGAAGTAGCGGAAGAAGGTCGCGGTGGAGACCTCGGCAGCGCCGGCGATCTGTTCGCAGGTCGTGGCGTCGTAGCCGTGCCGGTCGATGAGATCGAGAGCGGCTTCCTGGATCGCAGCCCGGGTTCTCTGCTTCTTGAGCTCTCGAAGTCCAGGCGGCACGGTCCCCATTATTGCCTGACGGTGGTGCTGACACGCCCTGCTCCCTGGGGGAGCATCCAGGCCAGTCCGACACCTGCCACCATCAGCCCGGCCGCGACGAGGAGAGCGAGCGTCCGGCCGCCGGTGACCGCCTCGGCGGCTGTCTGACCAGCCGCCTGCAACTGGTCCGCCCTGCTCGTGCTGACGGCAGCAAGAACGGCGATTCCGATAGCACCACCCACCTGCAGAGCGGTGTTGTACAGCCCGCTGGCCGCACCGTCGTCGCCGGTCTCCTGCCCCCCCGGGATCGCCGTGACGGTCAGTGAGACGAACGCGAGGCCGAGCCCGAGGCCACACACGACCAGTCCCGGAGCCAGGGTGGGGAGGAACGCGTCGCGTCCGGTGGAAATCCCCACGGCCGCCAGCAACGTCAGCCCGGCTGCGCAGCACGCCATACCCGCCGCCAGGACCGGGCGCACACCGACGCGTGGGACGAGGGGCGAGCCGACGCCCGCGGCGACGATGAGCCCCGCGACCAGGGGAAGGTAGGCGAAGGCGGCTTCGATCGGTGAGTAGCCGAGCACCTGTTGCAGGTGCAGCGAGACGAAGTAGAAGGTGCCCAGGAGTGCGCCGCCGGTGAGAAGGGCACAGGCGTCGGAGACCACCACCTGCCGATTCCTGAGGAGACCGGCGGGGACGAGCGGGGCGTCACTTCGTCGCCAGACGGCCGCGGCGACCACGAGGACGAGCGTCGAGCAGGCGATCAGCAGGCCGGTGCGGGCGGACAGCCACCCGTGCGCGACCGTCCCGTGCAACGTGTACACCGAGAGGCTCAGCCCGGCCGTCGCCAGGAGAGCGCCCATCGGTGCGATCCGGATGCGCCGGTCGCCAGTGCCGCCGGGCAGGAGCACCAGGACAGAGACACCGACGATGGAGGCCAGCAGGGCATTGCCTGTGAAGATCCATCTCCAGCCCAGGCTCTCGGTCACCAGCCCGCCGAGGATCAGCCCAGCGACCGCACCGAGCCCGGTGACGGCGCCCCAGAGCCCGAGCACCCGGCTGCGAGCACGCGGCTCGGGGAACGTGTGCACGAGCAGGCTCATCGCCGCCGGTGCGAGGAGCGCCGCCGCCAGACCCTGCCCGGCGCGCGCGCTGATCACGAGGCCGGACGATTGGGCCAGCGTCCCTGTCAGCGAAGCAGCCACGAAGACGGCGACTCCGCCGAGCAGCACGGCGCGGTGTCCGTAGCGATCCGCCAGCCGACCGCCCAGGAGCAGCAAGCCGCCGAAGCAGAGCAGATAGGCGTTGACCGCCCAGGGGAGCTGCCGCGCGGACAGCCCGACGTCAGCTGCGATCTGCGGGAGGGCGATGTTCACGACCACGTCGTCGATGTCCACGAGAAGCTGGCCAAGAGCCAGTGCCGCGAAGGCCATCCACGCCGAGAGGGCGATCCTGGAGTGTGGTGTCACGTCTGCGGACGCAGACGTCGGAGTGTGGACGATGGTCATGGACTGCTCCTATCTGAGAGTGACTCTTAAATAAGAGTGACTCTCACATTGTTCCTTGTCAAGGCCTCCGGAACCCTGTCTGTGGCAGGCGTCATCAGTGGGCCGGCGCACCTCGGAGGTGGCATCATCGAAAGGTGGTCGACCCTGACACCTACCGCTCGCTTGCCGAGGCCGCGTGGGGGTGGGTGCTGTCGCAGGTGCGTGGACGGGGAAGCGACCTGTGGCTCCCTGAGAACTCGACACAGAGCAGTCCCGGTGACTACCCCCTCGGCATGCACTCCGGTGTTGGAGGGCTCGCGCACGTGATCAGCGAGATCCGGCTTGCGCGCGACCTGAGTCGCGACGAGCTGGCCCTGGCTGAGGGGATCGCCGCGACCTTGGTGCGTCGGATCCCGGACACCACTGAGTACGACTATTTTGACGGCCTCGTCAGCACGGTGGGGGTCCTGGCCGCGCTTGGTGCGCCGGGATCCGAGCTTGCCGTCGCCAGGCTGCTGGATCTAGCGACGCCCGACGGCTGGCAGCCGTCCTGGTTGGATTCCGGTCGCGTCCTGCCGAACGGGCGCTGCAACGATGTGACGCTGGGCACCGCCAGCGTGCTGCTCGGTGCACTGTGGGCTGCCAGGCACGCGGTGCCGGGAGCGGGCGAGTTGGCAGACCGGGCGATCACGGTGCTGCTCGAGGAACGGCTGGAGACGTCCTCGGGCCTTGACTGGGAATTCATCCCGGCACGGTTCCAGCGGGACGTGCACGGTCAGATGCCGAACTGGTCGCACGGACTCGCGGGCGTGGCCGGGGCTCTCGCAGCAGCGGGGGTGGGGCTGCGCCGACCCGACCTGGTCCAGGCCGCCCGTCTCGGCGCGGAGCATCTCGTCACACTCGCCGACACCGACGACGGTGGGATGCGTGTGCCGCACGTGATTCCGGAACAGGACGGACTCGACCTCTACACCTACACGTGGTGTCACGGCCCGGCGGGCACGTCACTGCTGTTCGCGGCGCTCGGCCATGCCGGGATCGTCGAGGTGGCGGGTCGCTCGGCGTACGAGTGGGAGCGCGCCTGCCTGCGTTCCTTGCGTCAGTCGGGCCTCCCGGCTCGTCGCTACCCGGGCTTCTGGGACAACGACGGCCGATGTTGCGGCACGGCGGGTGTCGGTGACGTGGTCCTCAATCTCTGGCAACGCGACGGTCACGACGACGACCTTGCCTTCGCCCTCACGCTCGCCGACGCGGTCGTCGATCGTGCGATCAGGGATCGGGACGGTGGGGCGTACTGGCGTTTCGTCGAGCACCGCAACGCCGAACCGCTGCTGCCACCCGGGGTGGGTTGGATGCAGGGGGCGGCGGGCATCGCGGCCTACCTCTTCCGCGTGGCACGCGTGCTCGAGCAGGGGCGCGGTGCCGACGCAGTCGCCCGGATGGACACGTGGTGGGCCCTCCCCGCCCGGGAGGGCACGGGTGTTCCCGTCGATGGTCGGCCACCGTGAGGTGACGCAGCTTGGCCTGGGCAAGGCGGGTCGATCCTCGAGGACCGAGATCGTGAGCTGCGTCGGGACATCCTGTCTGATGCGATCACGCGTGAATCGCGCCCTTGTGGGCACAACAGTCAGGACACGTGACCCCAGAACGGGTCGCTACGTTGGAGGACACGGTCTCGTCCGAGGCTTGGACGCTCGAAGGAGGAGTACACGTGGTCAACTCAGAGGCTGGTCTGCTGGTCGCGGGCGTGGACGTCGGCGGCACCAACATCGAGGTGGGCCTGGTCGATGACCAACACAAGGTGCACGCCCGTGAGAAGGCGCCGACGCCCACGGAAGGTCCCGAGGCCGTCCTCTCGACGATCACCGAGCTGATCGAGGCCATCGACGGTGACCCGATCGCGGCGGGGGTGGGGATTCCCGGCGTCGTCAACGACGGCCAGGTGCTCACGGTCCCCAATCTGGCGAACTGGCACGAGCAGGTCGACCTCGAGCGCGAGCTGGGTGAGCGACTCGGTGTCCCCGTGGCGTTGGGCAATGACGCCAACGTTGGCCTGCTCGGCGAATGGCTCGCCGGTGCCGCGCGCGGCGCGCGCAACGTGATGGGTCTCTGGCTCGGCACCGGCGTCGGCGGTGCCCTGATCCTGGACGGCCGGCCCTACGTCGGATCGCGTGGGGCTGCCGGCGAGGTCGGTCACGTCGTGGTCCAGGTGGGTGGCGCCTTGTGTAGTTGCGGGCGCCGGGGCTGCGTCGAGGCCTACGCCGGGAGACGTTCCATGGGCGGTGCGGCCTCGACGATGGTCGATGCCGGCTGGCCCACCTCGCTGTTCGAGATCCGCGACGAGGAAGGCAAGCCGAGTCTCACCTCGAAGGTCTGGGCGAAGGCGCTCGACGACGAGGATCCACTGGCGACGAAGCTGTTCGACACCGCCATCGAGATGTTGGGCGTCGCGGCGGGATCGGCGGTGAACCTCCTCGACATCGACACCGTCGTCGTCGGCGGAGGACTGGCCGAGAAGCTCGGCCAGGAGCTGGCCGACCGCATCGCCGCCGCGGCGTCGCCGTGGATGCTCCAGCCCTCGCCCGACCTACGCTTCGTCGTGTCTGAACTCGGTGACGACGCCGGCGTCGTCGGCGCTGCCTCGCTGGCACGCTCCGCCACGATGGCGGGGTGAGGCGGCAGGCCGCCTGGGCATCAGCCGCCGGGACAGGTGGCCTCGCCCGGAGCGAGCTCAGGATGGATCGCACCGGCGCGCTGACTGATCGAGGCGACCGTCTCGTCCCGGCCACGGCGTACGGCCACGATCTCGGCGAGGATCGAGACGGCGATCTCACCCGGCTCGTCGGCACCGATGTCGAGGCCGATGGGGGCGTGCAGCTGCGACAGCGCCTCCTCGGTGACCTCGTTGGCCAGCAGCCAGTCGCGGCGGCGGGCCTGGGTGCGCCGGGAGCCCATGGCCCCGACGTACGGCGTACCGATCGCCAGCGCCGCCTTGATCGCCGGAGCGTCGACGTCCTCGTGATGACTGGTGACGATCACGGCCTCGAGATCCGCCGAGACGACCGGGTCGGAGACGGCGAGCCTCGGCGACCAACCGAGAGCGGACAGCATGGGCACGAGGGCCTCCGAGACCGGGCCGTCGCCGACGATCAGGACCTTCATCAGATCTGCCATGCAGCCAGTATGACCCTCATCGGAGGTGATGGACCTCGCGGTGGTTTGAGGAGCCTGCCGGGGCGAGCGCGGCCGCGATCACGAGGCTGTGTGGCTGACCCGACTGTCTGCACGTCCACGTAGGCTGGACCACGAGATGAGCACCCCTTCCACACTGCGCGGCCTCGAGGCAGTCACCGACTCCGCCACCGAGACGACGCCACGCCACGCACCCGGGGCGGAGGAACTGCTCGACGGGCTCAACGAGCCTCAGCGTGCAGCCGTGGTGCATGCCGGCAAGCCGCTGCTCGTGGTTGCCGGAGCCGGCTCCGGCAAGACCCGCGTGCTCACCCGACGCATCGCCTGGCTGATCTCTCAGCGCAAGGCCCACCCGGGCTCGATCCTGGCCATCACGTTCACCAACAAGGCCGCCGCCGAGATGAAGGAACGCGTCGAGGACCTGGTGGGCAGGCGTGCCCGCATCATGTGGGTCTCGACCTTCCACTCCTCGTGCGTGCGCATCCTGCGCAAGGAGATCGACAAGCTCGGCTACAAGTCCAACTTCTCGATCTACGACTCCGCCGACTCCAAGCGGCTGATGTCGATCGTGGTCAACGACCTCGACCTCGATCCCAAACGGTTCCAGCCGCGCGCCGTCCTCAACTGGGTGTCCAACTGCAAGAACGAGCTGAAGGACGCCGACGACGCCGCCAAGGACGCCCGCAACGGCCTCGAGGAGCACTACGCCGCGGCCTACCAGAGCTATCAACGGCGGTTGCGCGAGGCCAACGCCCTCGACTTCGACGACCTGATCATGCTCACGGTGCATCTCTTCGGAGAGTTCCCCGAGGTCTGCGAGACCTACCGGCGGCGCTTCCGACACGTGCTGGTCGACGAATACCAGGACACCAACCACGCCCAATACGCACTGATCCACGCGCTGTGTGCCAATGCGATGGAGGATCCGCTCGCGGAGAGCGTGGTCTCGACAGACACGACCGCCGACACCGCCAGGGTCGAGCCGAGCGAGCTGATGGTCGTCGGCGACGCCGACCAGTCGATCTATGCGTTCCGGGGCGCCAACATCCGCAACATCCTCGACTTCGAGCAGGACTTCCCCGACGCCGAGACCATCATGCTCGAGCAGAACTACCGCTCCACCCAGACGATCCTGACCGCCGCGAACTCCGTGATCGGACACAACCAGGGCCGCAAGCCCAAGAAGCTGTGGTCCGACGCCGGGGCCGGTGCCCGGATCGTGGGCTATGTCGGCGACGACGAGCGCGACGAGGCCAGGTTCGTCTCGGAGGAGATCGACAGGCTCACCGACGACGGAGCCCGCGCGGCCGACATGGCCGTCTTCTACCGCACCAACGCCCAGTCGAGGGTCTTCGAGGAGGTCTTCATCCGCACCGGCCAGCCCTACAAGGTCGTCGGGGGAGTGAGGTTCTACGAACGTCGTGAGGTCCGCGATGCGCTCGCCTACCTGCGGATGCTGGCCAACCCCGCCGACGAGATCTCGCTGCGTCGGGTCCTCAACACCCCCAAGCGCGGCATCGGCGAACGTGCCGAGGCCTGCGTCGCGGCGCTCGCCGCTCGCGACGGCCTGACCTTCTGGGAGGCCCTGACCCGCGCCGACGAGGCGCCCGGGGTGGCCACCAGATCCCTCAAGGCGATGCAGGGCTTCGTCGGCATGGTCACCGAGCTGCAGTCGATGGTCGACGGCGGCGAGCGGGCCGACGTGATCCTGGAGACCGTGCTGGAGCGCTCCGGCTACGTCGCCGAGCTGGAGGCCTCCGATGACCCACAGGACGAGACCCGGGTGGAGAACCTCGCCGAGCTCGTGGCCGTGGCGCGAGAGTTCTCCGACGATCCGGTCGCCGGTCCCTCGGCGGACCCCGCAGATGTCGAGGCCGGCCTCGTGGCGCCCGGGCTCACAGACTTCCTGGAGCGGGTCGCTCTGGTCGCCGACGCCGACCAGATCCCCGACTCGCCCGATGGCGACGACTCCGGGGTGGTCACGCTGATGACCCTCCACACGGCGAAGGGGCTGGAGTTCCCGGTCGTCTTCCTCACCGGTCTGGAGGACGGCGTGTTCCCCCACTCGCGCTCGCTCGGCGACAAGCCCGAGCTCGAGGAGGAACGTCGGCTGGCCTATGTCGGGGTGACGCGTGCTCGCGAGCGCCTCTACCTCTCCCGGGCCGTGGTCCGCTCGGCCTGGGGCGCTCCGTCCCACAACCCGGCCTCCCGCTTCCTCGACGAGATGCCTGTCGACCTCGTGGACTGGCGTCGCACGGAGGCCGCCCAGACCCAGTGGAACCGACCCGACTACGGGTCGACCTCGCTGGCCTCGCCGACGGCGGCCGGGCGGCGCAACTTCGGCAGCGCCGCGCTGAGGATGGACGCGGCAGCGAAGGCGAAGCCGGCCCGTGCGATCCCGTCGCTGGAGCCAGGCGACCGCGTCGTCCACGATTCGTTCGGGCTGGGCACCGTGGTGACCGTCGAGGGGGTGGCCGACAAGTCGGTGGCGTCGATCGACTTCGGCTCGGAGGGCGTCAAGCGGCTGCTGCTGCGCTACGCGCCGGTGGAGAAGCTCTGAGGACTACGGCGTGACGCCGTGCACCTGGAAGGCCGGGTAGGGGTCCACCGGGTCCCCGGCGCCCGGCCGGACCTCGATGTGGACGTGCGGACCGGTGCTGTTGCCGGTCGAACCCACATAGCCGATGACCTCGCCCTGACGGACCTCCTTGCCGATCGCGAGGTCGGAGGCGTACGACGTCTGGTGGCCGTACCAGATCTCGGTGCCGTCAGCCAGGGTCATCACGGTCTTGTTGCCGTAGGAGCCGTCGTACTCGAAGGAGGTGATGACACCGTCAGCGATCGCGTGGATCGGAGTGCCGCTCGGACACGCGAAGTCGAGGCCGGTGTGCACCGAGGAGTAGTAGGAGCGCACCATCCCGAAGGTGTTCGTGATGTGGTAGCCCTCGACCGGCAGGATCCACCGGTTCTCCTCGATCTTGTCGGCCTGCTTCTCTGCCGACTGCATCGCCTTGGTGAGCACCTGGGTGCGGACCTCGGCCTGGGCCTCGGTGTCCTTCTGCAGCTTGGTATCGCTGGAGGACTGCGCGCTGCGCGACGAGTCGCGGCTGACCTCTGTGCCACGACTCTTGGAGCTGACCTGGGCTATGCCGCCGGCGCCGCTCAGGGCGCCCGCCTGAGAGCTGTAGTGGAAGTCGTCAGCGGCCGACGCGACCACGTCGGAGTTGCCCATCGTCACCGCGCCGCCGGCAGAGATCGCCAGGGCCGCGACCCCGAGCAGCACCGGGGGCGATGGCAGTCCACGGAAGAGAGGTCCTCGAGCAGCGGCGTGCTTGACCGCCTTGCGCTTCCCCGCCACCTTCGCCGGTGCTGCGGCGTCGCGTCTGGAGGCGCGACTCGCTGCTCGGTGGTTTCCCATGAAGAAGTGGTCCTCGGAGGTGCTCGGGGGGTGGGCCTTCGAAGGCACGACTGTAACGGATAGATCACGGCGTTCGAAATCGAAGTTGCGGACGAATGTGAACAGAATCGCGGTTTCTTGCACCAAATCGCTCATGAGGCCGGTTCGGCGTGGCCTGCGTCACGTCGGGCGCCCCACGATGGTCCTCACCCCTGCGACGGGGCTAGGGTGCCGAAAGGAATCCCCAGACAATAATTTGAGAAGGACTGGTTGGATCGTGGACCTGATGGAGTTTCAGGCGAAGGAGCTCTTCGCCAAGCATGACGTGGCCGTGACCCCCGGCATCGTCGCCAACACGCCGGAGGAGGCCCAAGCGGCCGCCGAGCAGCTCGGAGTCGTGGTCGTCAAGGCCCAGGTCAAGGCAGGCGGTCGCGGGAAGGCCGGCGGAGTCAAGCTCGCCAAGACGCCGGCCGAGGCCTTCGAGCACGCGACGGCCATCCTCGGCATGGAGATCAAGGGCCTCACCGTCAACCGGGTTCTGATCGCTCCGGCGGCCACCATCGAGGATGAGTACTACTTCTCGTTCCTGCTCGACCGCGCCAATCGCCGATACCTCTGCATCGCCAGCGTGGAGGGCGGTGTCGAGATCGAGGAGGTCGCGAAGACCAACCCCGATGCGGTCAAGCAGATCGCCATCGACCCCGGCACCGGCGTCGACGAGGCCAAGGCCCGTGCGATCGTCGCCGAGGCGGCCTTCCCCGAGGTGCTGACCGAGCAGGCGGTCGCCATGGTCCAGGCGCTCTGGAAGGTCTTCGTCGAGGAGGATGCGACCCTGGTCGAGGTCAACCCGTTGGCCCGGCTGGCCGGTGACACCCTCGAGGCGCTCGACGGCAAGGTCTCTCTCGATGAGAACGCCGAGTTCCGCCACAGCGACCACGCCGCCTTCGAGGACAAGGCAGCGGCCGACCCGCTGGAGCAGAAGGCCAAGGACAAGGGCCTCAACTACGTCAAGCTCGACGGCTCGGTGGGGATCATCGGCAACGGCGCGGGCCTGGTGATGTCGACGCTCGACGTGGTCGCCTACGCCGGGGAGGCCCACGGTGGCGTGAAGCCCGCCAACTTCCTCGACATCGGCGGCGGCGCCTCGGCGCAGGTCATGGCCGACGGCCTCGACGTGATCCTCAACGACGTGCAGGTCAAGTCGGTCTTCGTCAACGTCTTCGGTGGCATCACCTCGTGCGACGCCGTGGCCAACGGGATCGTCGGAGCGCTCGACATCCTCGGCGACGAGGCGAGCAAGCCGCTCGTCGTACGCCTCGACGGCAACAACGTCGAAGAAGGCCGCCGCATCCTCAACGAGCGCAACCACCCGCTCGTGACCCTCGTCGACACGATGGACGGAGCGGCCGACAAGGCCGCCGAGCTCGCGAACGCGTAAAGGACTCAAGAAGTGTCTATCTACCTCAACAAGGACTCCAAGGTCATCGTCCAGGGCATCACCGGCGGCGAGGGCACCAAGCACACCGCCCTGATGCTCAAGGCCGGCACCCAGGTCGTCGGTGGCGTCAACGCCCGCAAGGCCGGCACGACGGTCACGCATGTCGGCGCGGACGGCGCCAGCGTCGAGCTGCCCGTCTTCGGCTCCGTCAAGGAGGCGATGACCGAGACCGGTGCCGACGTCTCTGTGGCCTTCGTGCCCCCGGCGTTCACCAAGGACGCGTGCCTGGAGGCGATCGACGCCGGCATCGGCCTGCTGGTGGTCATCACCGAGGGCGTGCCCGTGCAGGACACGGCCGAGGTCTGGTCCTACCTCGACGGCAAGGCCACCCGGATGATCGGTCCCAACTGCCCGGGCATCATCACCCCCGGCGAGGCGCTGGCGGGCATCACCCCGGCGTCCATCGCAGGCAAGGGCCCGGTCGGTCTGGTCTCCAAGTCGGGCACGCTGACCTACCAGATGATGTTCGAGCTGCGCGACTTCGGCTTCTCGACCGCCATCGGCATCGGTGGCGACCCGATCGTCGGCACCACGCACATCGATGCGTTGGCCGCCTTCGAGGCCGACCCCGAGACCGAGGCGATCGTGATGATCGGTGAGATCGGCGGCGACGCCGAGGAGCGCGCTGCGGCGTACATCAAGGACCACGTCACCAAGCCGGTCGTCGGCTACGTCGCGGGCTTCACGGCTCCCGAGGGCAAGACCATGGGACACGCCGGCGCGATCGTGTCCGGCTCGTCCGGCACCGCTCAGGCGAAGAAGGAAGCGCTCGAGGCGGTCGGCGTGAAGGTCGGCAAGACGCCGTCGGAGACCGCGCAGCTGATGCGGGAGATCCTGCAGGCCCGCTGACCTGACCCAGCCCCATCGCGTCGACCCGTCGCAGATGTACGTACATCTGCGACGGGTCGACGCGATTTCGGGGTACATCTGCGACGGGTCAGGGGCGGGACTGCGTGACCGCCGCCGACATCAGCGCAGACATCGTCCGATCGAGGCCGGTCGGTTGCAGGGGCCCGCCGACCTCGGCCAGCGACACCAGCACCAGGCGTTCCTCGACCTCGGCGACCCCCATGCGGTTGAACCGGACCGCATCGCAGTCGGTGCAGATGTCGGTGGCGAAGAAGTCCCACTGGCGCCATTCGGACCGTCCGCCCGCCGGTGTCGCCCGGGTCACCTGGTCGACCGCGGTCCCCGGTCCCCGGTCGTCGCCGGGAAGCATCGGGCAGTCCGCGATCCATTGCGCCACCGTGTCGTACGCCGTGTGGGCGCCCTGCGAGTCGACGAACGTCAGCACGGCCGTGTGCACCGCTGAGGCGGGCACCCCTCCGATGTCGCCGGCGATGGTCGCCTGGAAGTCGCGAAGCTGGATGCCCTGCGCCCCGAGAGTGTCCAGCGGAGCGCCCTGACAGTCCAGCGTGGGGTGCCCCTCCGCCTGCACCTGCACCCAGGGTTCGAGGCGTGCTCGAGCCGGCACCAGGTCTGCGCTCAGCAACTGCGAGGAGTCTGCAGCGGTGGGGGACGTCGCACAACCGGCGATCGAGAAGACGCACATCGCCACGACCGGTGACTGCGCCATCGCTGCCATGGAGGCGACCTGCGCGTCCAGCAGGCTCTGCCGGGCGGGGTCGCCGATCTCGTCGATGCGATAGAAGCCGTCGAGCAGGACCGCATTTCCGACCACGACCACGTTCATCACCTCCAGCCCCGCGGCGGGTAGGCCGTCCTCTTCGACGCGGGTGAGGACCGTCCAGGCCACGTCGCCCAGATCCAGGGGCGTCACGCTCGAGATGTGCACGGCGGAGCCGTCGGCCTCCCGGCATCCCCGGTAGGCATCGGACAATGCACGCCCGTAGGTCCTGGCCACCCGAGGCTCCGCGAACACCTTGAGCTCCCGGTCGCGGGTCGTCTGGTCGTCCTCGTGGAAGTAGGCCAACGTCCGGTCGAGCACCTGCGGCGGGTCGACGGCGCGCCCACAGGGCGCATAGCGCTCACCCTCGAGCCTCGGGTCAGGACCGACGACCCCACCCTCGGGGGTGCTGGTCGTGGGAGCCGGCCACCCCTCCACGAGAGGGAACCCCGCTGGGATGCGGTGGGACGACCCCGACGAGGGCCGATCGATCGGCGGGGCCGTCCGCTCGGCACCGCCGTTCAGCACGACCGCCACCGGAACGATGATCGCGGCGACCACGACTGCGGCCGCGCCTGCGCTGATCAATGCCCGTCGTCTCCGCATCCGGTCACCGAGGCGCCGTACTTCGGGAGCAGGCAAGGGGTTCACAGCGGGTGAGTGACGGTCGAAGTCCTCGAGGAGCTTGAGCGGATCAGGCACGGCGGGCCCCTTCCTCGTCGCTGAGATGCTCCGCCAGCGCGGCGCGGCCTCGGCTGAGTCGCGCCTTGACGGTGCCCACCGGGACGCCGAGCTCGCGGGCGACGTCCTGTACGGGGAGGTCGCAGAGGTGATGAAGGACCAAGGCGCGCCGCTGGGCCTCGGGGAGCAGCTGCAACGCCGAGACGAGGGCGACATGGTCGGGGTTCCCCCCGGGTGCGACACCGGAGGGAGACAGTGCCCGGTCGGGCGCTCTCCTGGCCCGCTGGGTACGCCGCCAGCGGCTCACCGCCAGACGGTAGGCGGTCGTGCGGACCCAGGCCTCGCGATGCTCCACGCGTTCGAGGGTGCGACGGTGCGCCCAGGCTCGAACGAAGGCCTCCTGGACGCAGTCCTGGGCCTCGTCCCGGTTGCCGATCATGGCGTGGACCTGGGTGGTCACCCGACGGAAGGACGCCGTGTAGAACTCGTCGAACGTGATCTCGTCCACCAGCGCCTCCCGTCACCTCGCAGCGGTTCGTCCGTCAGGAGTGATACGCCCTGGCCACCGGGGAGGTTGCGTCGCGGTGGCGACTATTTGGGCTCGGGCATGTAGGCGAGCCGACCAGAGGCCCGCTGGGCCAGCGCCAGGAACGTCTCCCGGTCGTAGGACGCCCTCGGTGCGGTCACGAAGCCGATCTGGGTGACCGAGCGGCCTCGCCTGACGATCGCCATCATGAAGTCGATGGTGTCGGTGTCGTTGACCTTCGTGGCCACTCGCCAGGCGGCGATCTCGCCGGTCTTGTCGCTCTGGTCGGACAACGGCGTGACCTGACTGGCCAGATCGGTGTCCTCACACTTGCCCATCCGCTTGCGCACGTCGTCGACGAAGCGTCCGGCGGCCTTGGGCGTGGCGAGGGACCCGGCGGTCTGGGTGATCCCGAACCGCTCGGGCAGGTCGCCGTGGGCGATCAGGAAGCTCCGGGTCATCCCGTTGCGGACCGGGGCCTTGCTGAAGTCGGAGTTGTCACACGCGATGGTGGCGAGGTTCTGAATGGCCCGACGAGGTTCGGTGCCGGCCCAGGAGGCCATCACCGAACCGGCCTGGGGAAGGTCCACCGCACTGAGCAGCCCGGGCGCGCTCCCGACGGCCGGAGGGGCGACCTCGCGCAGCTTCGGCGGGGCGGCACAGGTTCCGGCGCCCGGTGTGCCGCAGAGCCGGTTGACGGCGGCGGCGGCGAGCGAGGCCATCGGCTTGAGGTCGGGCAGGTCGTGACGAGCGCCGTGCCAGACGGTGCGGCGAAGTGTCGTCGTGGTGACCTGCCCGGTCCTCGCCACGGCGACGGTGAGCGTGCCCTCCCGGTGACCCCAGGTGGAGAGCAGGAACATCGAGGCCTCGTCGCCCACTCCCTGGACGTCGTAGGCCCGGAGCAGGTGGGTGCTCGGCGCCAGGCACCCGGCGTACCACCCGACCGTCGTGGCATAGGCACGCTGGGCGCGCCTGGCGTTGCGGGAGAGCTCGCTGGCCTGCACCGCGGTCGCGCTGTCGGCCTTCGCCCGAGCCGTCGAGGCGAAGGTGCGCACCAGCGTCTGGGTGCCCTTGGAGTCGGCGAACCGAGAACCCTGACAGCTCGAGTAGAGGCCGTTGCCCGCGGTGTTGGGGCCGGTGCGTCCCTCGGTCCAGGTCCGCTTCGGGCTGAGCCGGGCGACCTGGTCCGGGTCGAGCAGCTCGGCCTCCTCCAGGCGTGGCTCCTCCACCTGGTCGGCCAGTACGCCGCTCGGCTGGCCCGCGACCTGTTCGTCGGCGAGGTTGGGGGAGACACCCTGACGGTCGGTCACGAAGAAGCCGGCACCCACCAGCGCCCCCACGGTCGCGGCCACGCCGACCGCGGTGAACGCGCGACGGCGGGTCGTGCCGGTCCGCCGGATGATGCTCGGCCTCGGGAAGCTGGTCCCGCCGATCGCGCGGCCCAGGTCGTTGAGGTCGGTCAGCACCTGGGTCGAGGCGACCTGGCGGTTCAGGGCGTACTGGCTCGTCGCTGCCTGCAGCGTGCGCTCCGCAGCCTCCTGAGTCAGCCCGACCTCGCGCGCCTGCGCCGCGATCGGGGTCGCGCTGAGATGGTTGAGGATCAGCAGTCGGCGCTGCTGCTGGGTGAGCTTGGACAAGGCATCCAGGGTTGCCCGGGAGTCGCTGTCCAGGCCGGTGTCGCGATGCCAGATGCGCGCGGAGCGGCGGCGCTGGGCATCGGCCCACGCCCGAGGTCGCACCCAGCCCTTCGGGTCGGTCTGCCGCTCGACCTTGCGCCAGTGGTGCCAGGCCGCGACGTAGGCGTCTCGCACGGCCCGACGAGCCGCCGGCAGGTCGCCGGTGAGCGCGTAGGTCTGGAGCAACAACCGGTCGCGGGTCGCCTTGTAGAAGGCGTCGAAGTCGTCGGAGTTGCGCATGGCCCATCTACCGTACGGGACACCCACGACCCTCGGGAAAACGAGCGCTTCGGCGTGGCCTGCTCGGCGGGGACCTCCGGTCGGGTGACACTGGTGCGGTCATGACCTCTCTGCTCACCGGCCCCCGCCCCTCCTCGCCATCGGCCGCGCCGCATCCCGCACCTCGTCGGCCACTGACCCTCATCGCCGCCTTCAGTGGTGCCCTGGCGGCGCTGGCCCCGCTGCTCGTCCTGATGGCAGTCGGAGTGGTCGGCTGGTTCGTCAGCGACGCCGGGGCCCACGGGCAGCCGAGCGACGGACTCCGAGTCGGCGCGCTGGCCTGGCTGATGGCGCACGGGTCAGGCGTGCAGGTCAACGGCGTCGAGATCACTGCCGTGCCTCTCGGTCTCACCCTGATGTGTGCGTGGGTGACCGGACGGCTGGGCCTGCGGGTGGGGGAGTCAGTGTCCGGCCACGGACCCGACGCCGACGCCATCGCCGACGGGGAGCGCGACTGGACGGTGCCGTTGGCGGCAACCGTCTTCGGGGCGGCGTACGTCGTCGCCGCGGTCCTCACCTCGGTGCTGGCGGCCACCTCCACCAGCGCCACCTCGACGGGGAGGGTGGTGACCTGGTCACTGCTGATGTGCCTGCTCGTGGCCACCCCGGCGATCGCGATCGGATCGGGCCGCGCGGCGATCTGGTCGGCCGCCGTCCCGCTGGCCGTGCGGGCGTCCTTCGCGACCGCGGCGCGCATCGTCCTCGCGTTCGTCGGTGTCGCGGCATTGACCCTCGCCGTGTCGCTCGCGCTCGACTTCGACACCGCGGCCAACGTGCTCGGCCGACTGCACACCGACGCCGGCGACGCCGGACTCTTCACCCTGCTCTCGCTGACGGTGCTGCCCAACGCGACGATCTTCGCCGGCTCCTACCTGCTCGGCCCGGGCTTCGCCCTCGGCACCGCAACGCTGGTGTCGCCCAGCGTCGTGTCCCTCGGGCCGGTTCCGGCCTTCCCCCTCCTCGCCGCCCTCCCGGACAACGGGCCCGGCCCGGCCTGGGCGATGGCCCTGATGGCCCTGCCGTTCCTGCTCGCGGCCCTCGCGGCCGCGCGCACGCACCGCCGCCATCCCACCCAGCGGTGGGAGGAGGGAGCGGTCCGCGGGCTCGCCGGCGGGGTTCTAGCCGGCCTCGTCTTCGCTGTCCTGGCCCTGATGGCCGGCGGCTCGATCGGCCCGGGTCGGATGCAGGACGTCTCCCCGTTCGTCTTCGACACGCTGATCCATGCGATCACCGCCTTCGGGCTGGGTGGTCTGGTCGGCGGACTGCTCATGACCTGGCGCGAGCGCCGCTCGGCAACCCCGGCGGACACGGTCGACGGGCCGGACTGAGCTGTCGCTAAACTCCGCGTCGTGCCCACCCCGCCGAACGCCCGTCTGGTCGTGCTCGTCTCGGGGGCGGGCACCAACCTCCAGGCGCTGCTCGACGCCTGCGCGGATCCGGCGTACGGCGCCCGCGTGGTCGCGGTCGGCGCGGACCGCGACGGCATCGAGGGGCTGGCCAGGGCCGAGCGGGCCGGCATCGCGACGTTCGTGAAGCAGGTCCAGCAGTTCTCGAGCCGCGAGCACTGGGATCGCGCGCTCGCCGACACGGTCACGGCCTTCGAGCCCGACCTGGTCGTGCTGGCCGGCTTCATGAAGCTGGTGGGCTCCGACTTCCTCGGCCGTCTCGGCGGCCGGGTGGTCAACACCCACCCGGCACTGTGCCCGTCGTTCCCGGGCACGACCGGCCCCGCCGACGCGCTGGCCTACGGTGTGAAGGTCACCGGGGCCACCCTGTTCGTCGTCGACGAGGGCGTCGACACCGGCCCCATCGTGGCGCAGAGCGCCGTCGCGGTGGAGGATGACGACGACGTCGAGACGTTGCACGAACGGATCAAGGTCGCCGAGCGCGAGATGCTCGTCGACGCCGTGGGCCGGATGGCCCGAGAAGGTTTCACGATCACCGACAGGAAGGTGCGGTTCGGCTGATGTCCGACCGGATTCCGCTCAAGCGAGCACTCATCTCCGTCTACGACAAGACCGGTCTCGACGACCTGGTCCGTGGGCTCCACGACGCGGGTGTCGCGTTGGTCTCCACCGGTGGCTCCGCAGCCCGGATCGAGTCGCTCGGGCTGCCTGTCACCAAGGTGGAGGACCTCACCGGTTTTCCCGAGTGCCTCGATGGTCGGGTGAAGACCCTGCACCCGCGCGTGCACGCCGGCATCCTGGCCGACCTGCGCCTGGATTCCCACGCCGAGCAGCTGGCCGAGCTGGACGTCGAGCCGTTCCAGCTGGTGGTGTCCAACCTCTACCCGTTCACCCAGACCGTCGCCTCGGGCGCCAGCGAGGACGAGTGTGTCGAGCAGATCGACATCGGTGGCCCGTCGATGGTGCGGGCTGCCGCCAAGAACCACCCTTCCGTGGCGATCGTGACCTCGCCGGAGCGCTACCCCGACATCCTGGCTGCCACGGCCGATGGCGGCTTCACGCTGGCCCAGCGCCGCCTCCTTGCCGCGGAGGCGTTCGTGCACACGGCCTCCTACGACGTGGCCGTCGCGTCGTGGATGGGCAGCGTGCTCACCGACACCTCCGAGGGCACGGGCTTCCCGGCGTGGATCGGTGGCACCTGGGAGAAGTCGGCGGTGTTGCGCTACGGCGAGAACCCCCACCAGGGCGCTGCGCTCTACACCAACGACTTCCGGCCCGGGCTGGCCCAGGCCACGCAGCTGCACGGCAAGGAGATGTCCTACAACAACTACGTCGACTCCGACGCAGCCAGGCGCGCGGCCTACGACTTCAGCCGGCCGGCGGTGGCGATCATCAAGCACGCCAACCCGTGCGGGATCGCGGTCGGCGACGACGTCGCCGACGCGCACCGCAAGGCCCACGCGTGCGACCCCGTGTCGGCCTTCGGCGGCGTGATCGCCACCAACACGGCGGTCTCGGTGGAGATGGCCAGGCAGGTCGCCGAGGTGTTCACCGAGGTCGTCGTGGCTCCGGCGTACGACGATGGTGCGGTCGAGATCCTGGCCGCCAAGAAGAACATCCGGATCCTGCAGTGCGAGCCGTTGCACCGGGCTGGAGTCGAGATGCGGCCGATCTCGGGCGGTGTGCTGGTCCAACAGCGCGACCTGGTCGACGCCGAGGGCGACGATCCGGCGCACTGGACGCTGGCCACCGGCGAGGCGGCCGACGAGGCGACCCTGGCCGATCTCGCGTTCGCCTGGACGGCGTGCCGTTCGGCGAAGTCCAACGCCATCCTGCTCGCTCGTGACGGCGCTTCGGTGGGCGTCGGCATGGGCCAGGTGAACCGGGTCGACTCCTGCCGCCTGGCGGTCTCGCGGGCCGGAGAGCGGGCTGCCGGCTCGGTGGCGGCCTCCGATGCGTTCTTCCCGTTCGAGGACGGACCCCAGATCCTCATCGACGCCGAGGTGAAGGCCATCGTCCAGCCCGGTGGCTCGATGCGCGACGAGCTGACCATCGCAGCCGCGCAGGCGGCGGGGGTCACGATGTACTTCACCGGGACACGTCACTTCGCACACTGATCCGATCACGTCACAGATGACAGGATGAACCCGTGACCGCACAGAGACTCGACGGCAGCGCCACCGCGGCGGCGATCAAGGACGAGCTGAAGGCCCGCATCGCGGCGTTGCGGGCCCAGGGCATCGTGCCGGGGCTGGGCACCGTGCTCGTGGGGGACGACCCGGGCTCGCGGTGGTATGTCAACGGCAAGCACAAGGACTGCGCCGAGGTGGGGATCGAGTCGATCCGCGTCGACCTGCCCGAGGTCGCCACCCAGGACGAGATCGAGGCCGCCGTGACCGGCCTGAACGAAGACCCGTCCTGCACCGGCTACATCGTGCAGCTGCCACTGCCCAGGGGTCGCGACGAGAACCGGGTGCTCGGACTCATCGACCCGGCCAAGGACGCCGACGGCCTGCATCCGACCAACCTGGGTTGGCTCGTGCTCGGCAACCCGGCTCCCTTGCCCTGCACGCCCTACGGGATCGTCGAGCTGCTGCGGCGCCACGACGTCCCGATCGCCGGCGCCGAGGTGGTCGTCGTCGGCCGGGGGATCACCGTCGGGCGTCCCCTCGGCCTACTCCTGACAAGGCGTTCCGAGAACGCGACCGTGACCCTGTGCCACACCGGCACGGTCGATCTGGCTGCTCACGTCCGCACGGCCGACATCGTGGTGGCGGCGGCCGGGGTGCCGGGGATCATCAGGGGCGACATGGTCAAGCCGGGCGCGGCGGTCCTCGACGTCGGTGTCTCACGCGTCGACGGCAAGATCGCCGGGGACGTGGCCGACGACGTCTGGGAAGTCGCCGGATGGGTGTCGCCGAACCCGGGTGGGGTCGGGCCGATGACCCGGGCCATGCTGTTGTCCAACATCGTGAGCATCGCCGAGAACTCCGCGCGGGGCTGATCGTGGTCGAGGCCGAGCCGCCCCTCGGACCTGAGCCGGGGCCTCACCTCTCGGAGTTCGCGCATCCCGAGGCAGAGGTGCGACAGGAGGTTCGGATCCCGGGTCGCCGCTACCCCTCGACCATCGGGGGAATCGTCTACCTCGTGGTGCTCGGCTCAGCGGCCGCCGGCATCGTGCTGTCGACGACGGGCCGGTGGCTACCGGGGATGTGGTGGCTGGGCGGCGCGCTGCTCGCCGCTGCCGTCGTACGACTGCTCCTGCCGGAACGGCAGGCGGGCATGTTGCACGTACGCCGACGTCTGGTCGACGTCGCGTTGCTGGCTCTGCTGGGGGTCGGCGTGATCATCGCGGCGACCAGCATCCCCGGCTGACCTGTCGCAGATGTACACGCGAAACGCAGCGACCTGTCGCAGATGTACACGCGAAACGCAGCGACCTGTCGCAGATGTACATCAGCTCACGTACATCTGCGACAGGTCGACGCGAATCAGGCGTACATCTGCGACAGGTCGGCGATCAGATGAGGCCGAGCTCGGTGACCGCGGCGCGCTCGTCGGCGAGCTCGGCGGTGGACGCGTCGATCCTGGCCCTCGAGAAGTCGTCGATCTCCAGCCCCTGGACGATCTCCCAGTCGCCACCCGACGTGGTGACCGGGAAGGACGAGATCAGACCCTCGGGCACCCCGTAGGAGCCGTCGGAGACGACCGCCATCGACACCCAGTCGTCGTCAGCCGAGCCGAGCAGCCAGTCGTGCGCCGCATCGATCGTCGCGGACGCGGCCGAGGCCGCCGACGAGGACCCCCGGGCCTCGATGATCGCGGCTCCCCGCTTGGCGACGGTCGGGATGAAGTCGCTCTCGAGCCAGGCCTGGTCGTCGACCAGGGCAGCTGCGTTCTGGCCGTTCACCTCGGCATGGAAGAGGTCGGGATACTGCGTCGCGGAGTGGTTGCCCCAGATCGTCATCTTCTTGATGTCCGACACCGAGGCGCCGGTCTTGGCCGCCAGCTGCGAGATCGCTCGGTTGTGGTCGAGACGGGTGAGGGCCGAGAACCGCTCCTGCGGGATGTCGGGCGCGTTGGTCATGGCGATCAGGGCGTTGGTGTTGGCCGGGTTGCCGGTGACCCCGATCCGGACGTCGTCGGCCGCGACCGCGTTGAGCGCCTTGCCCTGGGCGGTGAAGATCGCGCCATTGGCCGACAACAGGTCGCCGCGCTCCATCCCCGGACCACGGGGGCGGGCGCCGACGAGCAGGGCGAGGTTGACCCCGTCGAAGATCTTCTCGGCGTCGTCACCGATCTCGACGCCGGCAAGCGTCGGGAACGCACAGTCGTCGAGTTCCATGACCACGCCCTCGAGCGCCTTCAGCGCCGGGGTGATCTCCAGCAACCGCAGTTCGACCGGGCGGTCGGCGCCCAGCAGCGCACCACTGGCGAGACGGAACAAGAGGCTGTAGCCGATCTGACCGGCGGCACCGGTGACGGCCACCTTGAGGGGAGTTGAGCTCACGTCGATCTCCTGGATGAGGGTGGGTGGTCCGATCCGACGCTAGCAGCGTCCGGCATGATGGGAGCATGCGCCCCAAGGCCGTGCGTACGGCGCTCGCACTGGCCGTCGTCGCCTCTCTGGCCGGCGCCTGCGGCTCGCAGCCACCGATCAGTCCCCCCAGCGGGGTCGACGAGCTCGTCATCCCCACCCCCAGCCCGGACCCGGCCGATTTCGTGCCCAGGATCGACAACCCGTTCCTTCCGCTGGCGCCGGGGAACACCTGGGTCTACGACTCCACGGGCGACGGCCGGGACCAGACCGTCACGGTGCAGGTCCTCGGTGAGACGCGGCTGGTGGCCGGCGTGAGCGCGACCGTCGTCGAGGAGACCACCGCCGGGGCCTCGGGGCGGATCCTCCAGGACACCCGTCGGTTCTATGCCCAGGATCAGGCGGGCAACGTGTGGAACCTCGGGGAGCAAGGGTCCAGCGAGGAGTGGCTGGCGTCCGTCGACGGAGCCCAGGCCGGCATCGCCATGCTCGCGATGCCGCGTCTCGGCGACGGCTATCTCGCCGAGGAGGCGCCCGGGGTCGCCCAGGACCAGGTGATCATCCTGTCCGCTGGACGCCACGGTGGTCGTGCCGTTCGGCAGCTTCACGGACGCCCTGCTCACCGAGATCACCTCGCCCCTGGAGCCGACCCGCAACGAGCGCTGGTCCTACGTCCGGGGAATCGGCAAGGTCGCCGCCCTGGATCACAACGGCGGCGACCTCGTCGTCCGGCTGGTGTCGTTCAGCGAGGGTTAGAGGTCCTTCGGGCGATCGGTCTCTGTGGTGGCGTCGGGAGCGTCCCACGTGGTGGTGGGCTCACCGCCGGCCCACTCCTGCGGGGCGGCCGCAGCCGCGGTCGGGATGTGGAGCGACCGGTCGCGGTCGTAGCCGAAGAGGGCTGGATATCCGAAGCCGGCCAGCGCCGCACCGCACAGCGGAGCCAGGATGAACAGCCACTGCTGCTGCAACGCGTCCCAGCCTGCGAACAGCGCCGGGCCGATGGAGCGGGCCGGGTTGACCGAGGTGCCGGTGAAGCCGATCAGCGCGAAGTGCATCAGGGCCAGTGCCAGACCGATGGCGATCGGCGCCGGGATGCCGGTGCCGTCGCGACGGTTGTCGGTGACGGCCAGGATGATGAACACGAAGGTGGCGGTGCCGATCATCTCGATCAGGAAGCCACCCAGCCAGTCCATGCTGACGCCCTTCTCCCACTGCGTGGAGACGTTGGCCATCGGGTGCGGCACGCCCAGGATGTCGCTGAGGTCGTAGAGCTTGGTCAGGATGAAGAGGGTCAGGCCGGCTCCGATGCCGGAGACGACCTGGACGGCGGAGTAGATGCCCGCGTCACGCCACTCCATCCGGCCCGACACCGCAGCCCCGACCGAGACGGCCGGGTTGAAGTGACCACCGGAGATGTGACCGACGGCGTAGGCCATCGTCAGCACCGTCAGGCCGAAGGCGAGAGCGGTGGCAACATAGTCGCCGCCCGAGGCCATGGCGGTCCCGCAGCCGAAGAACACGAGCACGAAGGTGCCCACGGCCTCGGCGGACAGTTTCTGTCCCGTCGTGGGAGTTGCGACGTCTGACATTCGAGGTTCTCCTTGGAGGTGTGGGGGCGCCCCGCGGCAGCCCTGATCGCACCCTAGACCCGACGCGGGTCAACGCGTCGGATGCACACCGATAGGCTCAGGGCGTGACGGAATCCAAGATCATCTACACCCACACCGACGAGGCGCCGCTGCTGGCGACGTACTCCCTCCTCCCGATCATCTCCGCCTTCGCCTCCACTGCGGGCGTCGACGTCGAGACCCGCGACATCTCGCTGGCCGGCCGGATCATCGCGAGCTTCCCGGAGCGACTGCGGCCGGAGCAGCGGACCGGAGACGCGCTCGCCGAGCTGGGCGCGCTGGCCAAGACACCGGAAGCCAACATCATCAAGCTGCCCAACGTCAGTGCGTCGATCCCGCAGCTCAAGGCCGCGATCACCGAGCTGCAGGGCCAGGGCTACGACCTGCCCACCTACCCCGACCACCCCTCGAGTGACGAGGAGAGGGACGCGCGGGCCCGCTACGACAAGGTCAAGGGCAGCGCGGTCAACCCGGTCCTGCGTGAGGGCAACTCCGACCGGCGTGCGCCCGCCTCGGTGAAGCAGTACGCCCGCAACCACCCCCATTCGATGGGTGCGTGGAGCGGCGACTCGAAGACGAACGTCGCCACCATGACCGCCGACGACTTCCGCCACAACGAGAAGTCCGTCGTGATCGCGGCCGACGACACCCTGCGTGTCGAACACGTCGCCACCGACGGCACCACCACGGTGCTCAAGGAGTCGATCCCGGTGCTTGCCGGCGAGGTCATCGACGCGACCGTGCTGCACGTCGCCGCGCTCCGCGACTTCCTCACCGATCAGATCGCCCGCGCCAAGGCCGAGGGCGTGCTGTTCTCGGTGCACCTCAAGGCAACGATGATGAAGGTGTCGGACCCGATCATCTTCGGCCACGTCGTCCAAGCCTTCTTCCCGGCGCTCTTCGAGGAGTACGGCGAGCAGTTCGCCGCCGCCGGGCTGAGCGCCAACGACGGGCTCGGTGCCCTGCTGAACGCGGTCGACGCCCTCCCAGACGGGGAGGCCATCCGAGCCGCCGTGGCGCAGGGGATCGCCGACGGCCCGGCGTTGGCAATGGTCGACTCCGACAAGGGCATCACCAACCTGCACGTGCCCAGCGACGTGATCGTCGACGCCTCGATGCCGGCCATGATCCGCACCAGCGGCCACATGTGGGGTCCCGACGGCGCCGAGGGCGACACCCTGGCCGTGATCCCCGACAGCAGCTATTCGCGGATCTACCAGGTCGCCATCGACGACTGCCGCGCCCACGGTGCGTTCGACCCCGCCACGATGGGGTCAGTGCCCAACGTCGGGCTGATGGCTCAGGCGGCCGAGGAATACGGCTCCCACGACAAGACCTTCGAGATCGCGTCGGCCGGCGTCGTCCGGGTCGTCGACTCCTCCGGTGCGGCGCTCATCGAGCACACCGTGGAGCAGGGCGACATCTGGCGGGCCTGCCAGACCAAGGACGTGCCGATCCGCGACTGGGTCAAGCTGGCCGTCACGCGGGCCCGCGCCACCGGGGTCCCGACGATCTTCTGGCTGGACGAGTCGCGCGCCCACGACGCCAACCTGATCGCCAAGGTCAACGCCTACCTGCCCGACAGCTCGGTGGTCGGTGACAGCGAGGGTCTCGACATCCGGATCATGACGCCAGAGGACGCCATCCAGTTCTCGCTCGACCGGATCCGCCGTGGCGAGGACACCATCTCGGTGACCGGCAACGTGCTGCGTGACTACCTCACCGACCTGTTCCCGATCCTCGAGCTCGGCACCAGCGCGAAGATGCTCTCGGTGGTGCCGCTGATCAACGGCGGGGGACTCTTCGAGACCGGTGCCGGCGGGTCCGCGCCCAAGCACGTGCAGCAGCTGGTCAAGGAGAACTACCTGCGCTGGGACAGCCTCGGAGAGTTCCTGGCCCTCGCGGTCAGCTTCGAGCACCTTGCGAGCACCACCGACAACGCCCACGCGCAGGTGCTGGCCGACACGCTCGACCGCGCCACCGGCACGTTCCTCAACGAGAACAAGTCGCCCAGTCGCCGGGTGGGTGGCATCGACAACCGGGGCAGCCACTTCTACCTCGCCCTCTACTGGGCCCAGGAGCTGGCCGCCCAGACCGAGGACGCCGACCTTGCCGCTGCATTCGCCTCGGTTGCCAGGGCCCTGTCCGAGAACGAGACGACGATCACCGACGAGCTGATCGCGGTCCAGGGGTCGCCGGCCGACATCGGCGGCTACTACCGCCCGGACGCCACCAAGGTGGCGGCCGTGATGCGACCATCGGCGACGTTCAACCAGATCATCTCGACCCTCGGCTGACGACGCGGTCGGTTCATCAAGGTATGCAGACGAACCAGCGCTGTCCGTGGTGAACCCACCACGGACAGCGCAGGCTCGTCGTGGGAAGTGACCACGCGAACGCCTTCGTGAGGGCCATCACTCGCCAGTTGTCGTTTTCAAGGAATTGCCCTGCCGGACCTACCGTTGAGCCCATCGTGACGAGCCCCGCCATCGCCCCCACCCAGGCCCAGGACTCCGTGGAGCCCGGCGGCACGAAGGATCACTTCGGGCCGGCTGTGCTCGCGCTGGCGATGGGCGGATTCGCGATCGGCACCACCGAGTTCGTCACCATGGGGCTGCTGCCCGAGATCGCCACCGGGGTCGGGGTCTCCATCCCCGCGGCCGGTCACATCATCTCGGCGTACGCCGTGGGAGTGGTCGTCGGAGTGCCGATCATCGCGATCCTCGGTGCCCGGCTGCCGCGTCGCGGGCTGCTGGTCGCGCTGATGCTGGCCTTCTCACTCGGAAACGCGGCGAGCGCCGCCGCCCAGTCCTACGGTTTCCTCACGCTGGCCCGGTTCTTCGCAGGCCTGCCGCACGGCGCCTACTTCGGAGTCGCCTCGCTGGTGGCTGCCAACCTGGCCGCTCCCGGGCGCAAGGGTCGTGCCATCGCCACGGTGATGCTGGGGCTCTCGGTCGCGAACGTGGTCGGTGTGCCCGCAGCCACCTGGCTCGGACAGAACCTCGGGTGGCGCTCTGCCTATGTCGCGGTGACTGCGCTGGGGCTGATGACCGTCTGCCTGGTCCTGCTGTTCGTGCCTTCGGTCCCCGGAGATCGGGAGGCCACCGGGCGGCGCGAGCTGAGCGCGTTCAAGCGTCCGCAGGTCATCCTCACGCTGCTGGCCGGTGCGGTCGGATTCGGTGGCATGTTCGCCGTCTACTCCTACATCGCCCCGACCGTCACCGGACTGGGCGGACTCGCCAGTGCGGCCGTCCCGGTGTTCCTGCTGGCCTTCGGGCTGGGCATGGTCGCCGGCACCTGGGTCGCCGGCGAGCTGGCCGACTGGTCGGTCTTCACCTCGCTGCTCGGCTCCTCGGTCGGGGTGGCCGTGATCCTCGTCGTGTTCGCCTTCGTCGCACCCTACGGTTGGTGGGCGCTGCCAGTGGTGTTCCTGATCTCGGTGATCTCCTCGGTGCTGGTGGTCAACCTGCAGCTGCGGCTGATGTCGGTGGCGGCGGAGGCGCAGACGATCGGCGCCTCGATGAACCACGCCTCGCTGAACCTCGCCAACGCCCTGGGTGCCTGGCTGGGCGGCCTGGTGATCGCGGCCGGCTACGGCTACCGAGCCCCGGCGCTGGTCGGCGCCGCCCTGGCAGTGCTCGGGCTCGCCATCCTGCTCGCCTCGGCCGCCCTGCATCGCCGTCAGCGGCCGTCCCTCAGCTGACCTCGTCGGCCCGGATGTCATAGCACGCGGCGTCGACCCAGCCGCTGCGCACCTGGATCCCCTCGCGTACGACGCCCCACTGCCGTAGACCGGCCCGCTCGAGGACCCGGCGGCTCGCGGCGTTGTCCACCGCGGCCATCGCTCGCACCTGCCGGAGGCCGAGCCCACCGAAGGCGTGCTGCAGCGCCAGCCGCGTGGCTGCTGTCGCGACCGATCGGCCGCGAGCCTCCGGGTGGGTCCAGTAGCCCACCTCCGCCTCCTGGGTGCCGATGAAGTCGAAGAGGTTGACCACGCCCAGCAGCTGGTCGCCCGTCGGATCGACGACGGCCCACGTCAGCGCGCGTCCGGTCGCTGCGTTCTCGGTGCACGCCTCCAGCCAATCGATCGCGTCGGCGGCGCCGTAGGGCGAGGGCATCCGGCCGAGCCACGTCGAGGTGACCGGGTCGGCACAGGCCTCGACGATCCGCGGCACGTCGGTGTCCTGCAGTGGGCGCAGGCGAATCCCTCCACCCCGGAGCAACGGTGCGGTGAACCACGGGCTGCGGGGCAGGCGGGAGTCCTCGCGCACCAGGGTGCCGACCCAGGCATCGGTGAGAACGCCGCGCTGCGGCAACCACTGTCGCAGCGTCCCCTCGAACGAGAAGCCGAGTCGCCAGGCGAGCTTGCGCGAGGCCCAGTTGCCGCGGTTGGCCCACCAGATGATCGTCTGCACGCCCCGGGCCTCGAATCCCCAGTCCACGAGCAGTCGCAGTGCCGTCTCCATCCGCCCGGTCCCCCGGATCCAGGGGTGCGAGCCGTAGGCGACCTCGGCCCGCCCCTCGCGTTCGTTGCGCAGCGACACCGTGCCGGCGTACCTCCCCTCGACCTCGACGGCGAAGCCCCACTCCAGATCCGTCGCCCATCCACCCGGCATGATGTCGCGCACGAATCGCTTGGCGTCCTCGGTGCCATAGCTCAGCGGGATGCCGGTCCAGCGTTGGCTCAGGGGGTCGCGGCTCTGCTCGACCACCCCCGGTACGTCGTCATCGCGGTGACGGCGCAGGGTGACGATGCCGTCGGTGAGGGTGGGGACATCGGCCATGGGCGAACCCTGACACAATTGCGCCATGTCCACGACCACCGTCCCCGAGGTCGCCGCGGCGCTGGCCGTCTCATCCTCCTCCCGTCCGCGGGTGCTGTCCGGGATCCAACCGACGGCCGACTCGTTCCACTTCGGCAACTATCTGGGCGCTTTGCGGCAGTGGGTGGACCTGCAGAGCGACCACCAGCCCTTCTTCTTCATCGCCGACCTGCATGCGATCACGGTCGAGCAGGACCCCAAGGTGCTGCGGGAGCGATGCCTGCGTGCCGCCGCCCAGCTGCTGGCCATGGGCATCGACCCGCAGCGCTCTGCGATCTTCATCCAGAGTCAGATCCCCGCCCACGCCCAACTCGGCTGGGTGCTCCAGTGCCTGACCGGGTTCGGCGAGGCCCGCAGGATGACGCAGTTCAAGGACAAGTCCGCCAAGGGAGGAGAGGGCGCGGCGAGCGTCGGCCTGTTCACCTATCCGGTGCTGCAGGCCGCAGACATCCTGCTCTACCGCCCCCACTTCGTGCCGGTCGGCGAAGACCAGCGCCAACACCTCGAGCTCACCCGCGACCTCGCGCAGCGTTTCAACCACCGCTACAAGAAGACCTTCCGGCTGCCGGAGCCCTACATCCTCAAGGCCACCGCCAAGATCCTCGACCTGCAGGATCCGACGTCGAAGATGTCCAAGTCCTCGTCCTCCCCGCAGGGCATCATCGAGATGCTCGACGACCCCTCGGTGAGCGCCAAGAAGATCCGCAGTGCGGTCACCGACTCCGAGGCGGAGATCCGCTTCGACGCCGATCTCAAGCCGGGGATCAGCAACCTGCTCACCATCTACTCCTCGCTCAGCGCCCGCTCGATCGCGTCCCTCGAGGAGCAATACGAGGGCAAGGGCTACGGCGACCTCAAGAAGGACCTCGCCGAGGTGGTGATCGACTTCGTGACGCCGTTCCGTGACCGCACCCTCGAGCTGCTGGCCGACCAGGCCCACCTCAGCGACGTGCTCAAGAAGGGTGCGGAGGTCGCCGGTGAGGTGGCGTCCGCCACCCTGCGCGACGTCTACCAGCAGGTCGGGTTCGTCGCCCCGGCACAGTAAGGTCGACTCCGTGCCGACCATCGGTGTAGCCCTCGCCATCCCCGAGCCCTGGGCTCAGGACCTCCAGGACTACCGCACGTCGGTCGGCGACCACACCGCCCAGATGATCCCGACGCACATCACCCTGGTGCCCCCGCGCAGCGTTGCGGCGGACGACCTCGCCGATATCGAGAAGCACCTCGACGAGGTCGCGGCGGGCGCCGAGTCCTTCCTGATCCACCTGCGCGGCACCGGCACCTTCCGTCCGGTCTCGCCCGTCGTCTTCGTCTCGCTGGTGGAGGGCATCTCGCAGTCCGAGCAGCTCGCGGACGCCGTACGCCGCGGGCCGCTCGAGCTCGAGCTCGAGTTCCCCTTCCATCCCCACGTGACGATCGCGCACCACCTCGACGACGACACCCTCGATCGGGCCTTCGAGGAGCTGGCGGCGTTCGAATGCAGCTTCGAGGCCGAGCACTTCCACCTCTACGTGCACGACGAGGCCATCGGGTGGCGGCCGACCCGCACCTTCGATCTGGCGCCTCGCGCTGGACGGGAGCACTGAGACCCACCCGTGGCAGTGAAGCAGCAGATCTCGGACCGCATCACCCTGATCAGGGCCAGGCGACCCTTCATCGACCATGTGGTACGGACGGTCGAGCACTACGGCGCGGTCAAGGGGAGCATGCTGGCCGGCGCGGTGACCTACTTCGCGTTCCTGTCCTTCTTCCCGATCCTCGCGCTCGCGTTCGCTGCGGTCGGCTACGTCGCCCGGATCTACCCCGATGCGCAGGCCGATCTGGTCACCGCGATCAACCAGGTGCTGCCCGGGTTCATCGGCGAGGCCGACGGCCAGGTCTCCCTGACGTCGATCCAGAAGGCAGCGGGAGCGGCCATCGGCTTCGGTCTCGTCGGTCTGATCTTCGCCGGTCTGGGCTGGTTGTCCTCGATGCGTGATGCCCTGCTGGCGGTCTTCGAGAAGCCCGCGGACGAGCGGCCCAACTTCGTGTTCGGCAAGCTCCGCGACCTGGCCGCTCTGGTCACGCTCGGCGTTGTGCTGGTGCTCAGCGTGGCGGTCTCGGGGGTGGTCACCTCCTTCTCCACCGAGATCCTCGAGGCACTGCACCTGAGGACCGGACTGGGCTGGTTGCTCGACACCCTCTCGATCGTGATCGGGCTGTTGGCCAACATGGTGCTGTTCTTCACGTTCTTCAGGCTCCTGGGCGCCCCCGATTCCCCCGACCGTTCGCTGTGGCGGGGGGCGTTGCTCGGTGCTGTGGGTTTCGAGGCGCTCAAGCAGGCCTCGACGTTGCTCCTGCGCGCCACGTCGAACTCGGCGGCCTTCCAGGCATTCGGGATCGCGTTGATCCTCCTGGTCTGGATCAACTACTTCTCCCGCCTCGTGATGTACGCCGCCGCCTTCGCGCACACCTCGGTGGAGGCGCGCGAGCTGCGCGAGCAGGAAGCCGTCCGGGAGGCGGTGCGGATCGCAGCCACCCGGGTGGACCTTCACAAGGACACCGTCGTGTACGAGTCGTCCGCCTTGTCTAGCGGCAAGGCCTTCGCGGCGGGCGGCATCACGGCACTGGGTCTCGTCGCCGCACTCAAGAGGAAGAAGTCGTCATGAGGTTCGAACGCAAGCACGCCTGGTTGCTGATCGTGGTGGCGGCCTGGAACTTCTTCATCTGGGCGACGTTCGCCAAGAACCTGGCGGCCGCACACTCCTCGGGTGAGGACCGCCCGGCGGGCTACTGGGTCGCCCACTCGGTCCTGATCGTGGTCAACATCATCATCGGCGGCGTCCTCGCCCGTCTCGGCCTCAAGGCCCTGCGCTCACCTGTCGCAGACGTACACGAATAGCGCGTCGACCTGTCGCAGATGTACATGCGAACGTGTACATCTGCGACAGGTCGACGCGGCTCAGCTGTACATCTGCGACAGGTCAGTGGCCGTGCTTGATGGCCGTCCGCAGGTCCTTGTTGAGCTGCGAGATCACGTCGAGGGGGATCTCCTTGGGGCAGGCGCTGGCGCACTCACCGATGTTGGTGCAGCCACCGAAGCCCTCGTGATCGTGCTGGGCGAGCATCGACACGACCCGGCTGTCCCGTTCGGCCTGGCCCTGGGGAAGCTCACCGAGGTGGGTGATCTTCGCGCCCAGGAAGAGCGAGGCCGAGCCGTTGGGGCACGCTGCGACGCAGGCGCCGCAGCCGATGCAGGTGGCCACGTCGAACGCGCGGTCGGCGTGGTCCTTGGGGACCGGGGTGGCGTGGGCGTCCGGCGCGGCACCGGTGTTGACCGAGATGAAGCCACCCGAGGCGATGATCCGGTCGAAGGCTCGACGGTCGACCACGAGGTCCTTGAGGACCGGGAAGGGGTCGGCACGCCAAGGCTCGACGGTGATCGTGTCGCCGTCCTTGAAGGAGCGCATGTGCAGCTGGCAGGTGGTGGTGACCTCCGGGCCGTGGGCCTGACCGTTGATCATCAGTCCGCACATGCCGCAGATGCCCTCGCGGCAGTCGGAGTCGAAGGCGATCGGCTCCTCGTCGCTCGCGTTGAGCTGCTCGTTGAGCACGTCGAGCATCTCGAGGAACGACATGTCCTCCGAGACGTCGTCGAGCTGGTAGGTGTGCATCCCGCCGGCGTCGGCCGCGTCGGTCTGGCGCCAGATCTTCAGGGTCAGTCTCACTTGTAGCTCCGCTGCTTCATCTCGACGAACTCATAGGTCAGTTCTTCCTTGTGCAGGACGGGCTTGTCGTCCTCGCCGCCCCATTCCCAGGCCGCCACGTAGGCGTACTGGTCGTCGTGCCGCAGCGCCTCGCCCTCCTCGGTCTGCGACTCGCCGCGGAAGTGGCCGCCACAGGACTCGCGGCGGTTGAGGGCGTCGATGCACATCAGCTCACCCAGTTCGAGGAAGTCGGCCACCCGGCCGGCCTTCTCCAAGGACTGGTTGAGGCTGTCGGCGCTGCCCAGCACCTTCACGTTGCGCCAGAAGTCGTCGCGCAGGGTGCGGATCAGGTCGATCGCCTTGCGCAGGCCGTCCTCGGTCCGCTCCATGCCGCAGTACTCCCACATGATGTTGCCGAGCTCGCGGTGGTAGGAGTCGACGCTGCGGGTGCCGTTGAGGCCGAGGAGGTGGTCGATGCGTGACTGCACCGACTGCTGGGCCTCGAGTACGGCGGGGTGGTCGGTGGGGATCTTGTCGAACGGGCCCTCGGCCAGGTAGTCGCGGATCGTGTTCGGCAGCACGAAGTAGCCGTCGGCCAGTCCCTGCATCAGCGCCGAGGCACCGAGCCGGTTGGCACCGTGGTCGGAGAAGTTGGCCTCACCGGTCACGAACAGTCCGGGGATCGTGGACTGCAGGTCGTAGTCGACCCAGAGGCCGCCCATGACGTAGTGCACGGCCGGGTAGATCCGCATCGGGACCGTGTAGGGGTCCTCGCCGGTGATCCGGGCGTACATGTCGAACAGATTGCCGTACTTCTCCTCGATCGCCGCCTTGCCCAGTCGTTCGGTCGCCTCGGCGAAGTCGAGGTAGACGCCGCGGCGTACGCCCTCGACCTCCGGCCCGACCCCGCGGCCCTCGTCGCACATGTTCTTGGCCTGCCGCGACGCGATGTCACGCGGCACCAGGTTGCCGAACGCCGGGTAGATCCGCTCCAGGTAGTAGTCGCGGTCCTCCTCGGGGATGTCCTGGGGGTTCTTGGTGCAGTCGGCGGCGTTCTTCGGCACCCAGATCCGGCCGTCGTTGCGCAGGGACTCGCTCATCAGCGTCAGCTTTGACTGGTGGTGACCTGTGACCGGGATGCAGGTCGGGTGGATCTGGGTGTAGCAGGGGTTGGCCATGTAGGCGCCCTTGCGATGCGCCCGCCAGGTTGCCGTGACGTTGCAGCCCATGGCGTTGGTCGAGAGGAAGAAGACGTTGCCGTAGCCGCCGCTGGCCAGCACGACCACGTCGGCGAAGTAGGTCTCGATCTCGCCGGTGACCATGTCGCGAACGATGATGCCGCGGGCCCGGTCGTCGACGACGATCAGCTCCACCATCTCGTGGCGGGTGTAGGTCTTCACCGTGCCGGCAGCGACCTGGCGCTCGAGGGCCTGGTAGGCGCCGATCAGCAGCTGCTGACCCGTCTGGCCGCGGGCATAGAACGTGCGGGACACCTGCACGCCGCCGAAGGAGCGGTTGTCGAGCAGGCCGCCGTACTCGCGGGCGAAGGGGACGCCCTGGGCGACGCACTGGTCGATGATGTTGCGGCTGACCTGGGCCAGGCGGTAGACGTTGGACTCCCGGGAGCGGTAGTCGCCGCCCTTGATGGTGTCGTAGAACAGCCGGTAGACGGAGTCTCCGTCGCCCTTGTAGTTCTTGGCTGCGTTGATCCCGCCCTGGGCGGCGATCGAGTGGGCTCGGCGCGGCGAGTCCTGGTAGCAGAAGGACTTCACGACGTAGCCGGCCTCACCCAGGGTCGCGGCGGCCGAGGCCCCGGCCAGGCCGGTGCCGACCACGATCACCGAGAGGCGGCGCCGGTTGGCCGGGTTGGCGATCCTGGCCTCGAACTGGCGGGTGTCCCAGCGCTCGTCGACGGGGCCGCCGGGTGCCTTGGTGTCGGCCAGCGGGGAGCCGGGCGTGTAGTAGCCGGCGGCGTCGTCGGAGAAGCCGCCCGCGGGGGCCTCGGCGGAGGCAGGTGCGGACGTGGTGGTGTCAGGCATGTCGGTCATGAGGAGGCCCTTACTTGGTGATGACGCCCGCGAGGACGAAGATCGGGACCAGCGAGAAGCCACCGGCGATGATGACGGCGACCACGAAACCGGTCTGCTTGGCCACCCGGCGGGAGCGGGCCGAGTTGGTGTAGCCCAACGTCTGCGCGGCGCTCCAGATGCCGTGGTGGAGGTGGGCTCCCAGCATGGCCATCGCGACCAGGTAGATGAGCGTCAGCCACCACACGTCGAAGCTGTCGACGAGCAGGTTGTAGGGGTCGTTGGTCGGACCGCCCTGGACGTTGACCTTGCCCACGGTGAAGTTCAGCAGGTGCCACACGATGAACACCAGCAACGTCAGGCCGCCCCAGCGCATAAGGTGGCTGGCGTACGTCGACCCCGAGCGTCGCTTGACCTGGTATTTGATCGTCCGTGCCCTCGCGGCCCGCCGCCACAGGGTGATCGCCGCATAGACGTGGATGCCCAGTGAGGCGAGCAGGACGACACGCAGGATCCAGAGCAGTCCGGCGTGCGGAAGCATCGGCTCGCCGATCTCGCGCAGGTGCTCGGCGTACTGGTTGTAGGCGTCGTGTCCACTGAACGCCTTCAGGTTCCCGTACATGTGCAGGAGCACGAAGATCAGGAAGACGAGGCCGCTGGCGGCCATCAGGATCTTCAGCGCAATGGTCGAGCGCGACGCGCGCGCTCCTTTGACAAGAGTCGGTGTTGCCACATGATCACGCTACCCGGAGCGGGGCGTGGCGTCGCGCTCGGGGGATGTGACAAATGCCCGGTTACCAGCCGGTTCAGGCCACGCGGTGGCTGCGCTCGCCCTCGAGAAGCGGCAGGTAGTGCTCCCCGATCAGCTCGTCGACCGCCCTGGCCCAGTCGCGCCGCAGCGAGACCGAGCGGGCCTCGCGACCCATCAGGGCGCGCCGCCAGGGATCGGCGGACAGCCGCGTCACGGCGTCGCGGAGCCCGAAGTAGGTCGACGGATCGTAGAGCAGGCCGCCCTGCTCGTGACGCACCGCCTCGAGTGCACCGCCGGTGGCCGGGGCGATCCCGGGGACCCCACTCGCGGCGGCCTCCCGCAGCGCGTGGCAGCTCGTCTCGACGGTGCCGGGATGGACCAGCACGTCGAGGCTCGCCATCGCGATCGCCAGCTCCGTCCGGCTCGGCGTGCCCAGGAACCGGGCTCCCGGCACATGCATCCGCAGCCAGGGCTTCTGGGGACCGTCCCCGATCACCACCAGGCGCACGCCCGGCACCTCGGCGACCTCGGGCAGCCGGCGTACGTCGTTGCCGCGGCGCAGGTTGCCCACGTAGCCCACCACCACCCGGCCACCGTCGACCGACCTGCTCCGCGCCCACGATGCGTGCAGGTCCTCGTCGCGCAGGTGCGGTCCGAAGCCGTCGATGTCCACGCCCGGGGTCCAGACGGGCGCATGCACGTCGAGCTCAGCGAGCCGACCCTGCATCCACTGACACGTCACCAGCAGCCGGTCGGAGCGGTCGGCGACCTTGAGCCTCCAGTAGTCGGAGGCCTCCGCGATCACGGACTGCTGCACTGTCAGCGTGGGTACGCCGAGCCGCCGGGCCTGCTTGAGCGCCTTGCGGCCCACGGCGCCGGGGTTGGTGGCGTGGACGAGGTCGGGCGCGAAGTCCGTGAGCGCGTCGCGGACCTCCCGCCCGGGTTTGCGGAGGCCGGTCAGGCCGGGGGCGACCCTCGCGACACGGCAGCCGCGGTAGGCCGAGGGGCCGGGCGTGGGGGCCACGATCAACACGTCGTGCCCGGTGTCGACCAGCCGGTCGGCGATGTTCCGCACGGTCGTCGTCGCACCGTCCACCGCGGGATAGAAGGACTCGGTGACCAGGGCGATCCGCATGCCCCCAGCGTGGCGGTGCCCGACCAACCGGGAGAGGCGCCGGGATGGACATGGAGTGAACATCATCGGTGTGGGCCCTTTCACATCCGGCGAGTTCGGGACATAGTCGGTCCAGCCGAGCATCCAATCAATCGGAGGTGGCGATGGCGTCGACCGACGCAGGGGTGACGGGGCCCACCCGGGCCCGCATCGAGGCGAGGACCCTACGTCCGGATCGGTGGTGGCTGGCCCCCCTGGTGACGTTCGTCGTCTTCTCGGCGTTCGTCGTCTATGCGACGTGGCGCGCCTTCTCGGGGTCCAACTACTACTCGGCCCCCTATCTGTCGCCGTTCTACTCGCCGTGCCTCGGCGACTGCGTCGAGGGAGCGTCCGACTTCGGCCAGCCCTTCGGCTGGTTCCCGCTCTCGGCGGCGCTGATCATCCTGATCTTCCCGCTGGGCTTCCGGATGACCTGCTACTACTACCGCAAGGCCTACTACCGGGCGTTCTGGCTCTCGCCGCCGGCGTGTGCGGTCGCGGAGCCGCACCGCGCCTACAGCGGGGAGAGCCGGCTGCCGCTGATCCTGCAGAACATCCACCGCTACTTCTGGTACGCCGCCATCGTGGTCGCGCTGATCCTCAGCTTCGACGTGGTGCTGGCCTTCCGGGACGCCGACGAGCAGTGGGGCCACATGGGGCTCGGCACCCTGTTCATGCTGATCAACGTCGTGCTGATCTGGCTCTACACGCTGTCGTGTCACTCGTGTCGCCACGCCGTGGGGGGGCGGCTCCGGCACTTCTCCAGGCACCCCGTGCGCTACCAGCTCTGGACGTGGGTCTCGAAGCTCAACGTCCATCACGCGAAGTTCGCGTGGTACTCCCTCTTCTCGGTCGCGCTGGTCGACCTCTACATCTACCTGTTGGCGACCGGCGCGATCACCGACCCGAGGTTCTTCTGATGAGCACGGACAGACACCCGATGACCGGCAACGAGATGTCGGGCACGGCCACCGGCGGCATGGAGCGCCACACCTACGACGTGGTGGTCATCGGCGCGGGTGGCGCGGGCCTGCGCGCGGCCATCGCGGCCCACGATGCCGGCGCACGCACCGCGATCGTGTGCAAGTCCCTGCTCGGCAAGGCCCACACGGTGATGGCCGAGGGCGGGATCGCCGCGTCGATGGGCAACGTCTACCCCGACGACAACTGGCAGGTGCACTTCCGCGACACCATGCGCGGCGGGAAGATGCTGAACAACTGGCGGATGGCCCAGCTGCATGCCCAGGAGGCGCCGGAGCGGGTGATGGAGCTCGAGGACTGGGGAGCGCTGTTCGACCGCACGGAGGACGGGCTGATCTCGCAGCGCGACTTCGGTGGTCACAAGTACGCCCGGCTCGCCCACGTCGGTGACCGCACCGGCCTCGAGATGATCCGGACCCTCCAGCAGCGCGCCGTGGCGCTCGGCATCGATGTCTTCATGGAGTGCACGATCACCGATCTGATGAAGGACACCTCGGGTGAGGCCGATGTGATCTCCGGGGCGTTCGGCTACTGGCGCGAGACGGGCAGGTTCGTCCTGTTCGAGGCGCCGAGCGTGATCCTGGCGACCGGGGGGATCGGCAAGTCCTTCAAGGTGACCTCGAACTCGTGGGAGTACACCGGCGACGGGCACGCCCTGGCGCTGCGGGCCGGAGCCAGCCTGATCAACATGGAGTTCGTCCAGTTCCACCCCACCGGCATGGTGTGGCCACCCTCGGTGAAGGGGCTGCTGGTCACCGAGTCGGTGCGGGGGGACGGGGGGATCCTGAAGAACTCCGAGGGCGAGCGGTTCATGTTCGACTACATCCCGGAGTTCTTCAAGGCCGAGACGGCCGACACCGTCGAGGAGGCCGACCGCTGGTACGACGACAAGAAGAACAACCGCCGGCCCCCCGAGCTGTTGCCCCGTGACGAGGTGGCCAGGGCGATCAACTCCGAGATCAAGGCCGGGCGCGGATCACCACACGGTGGCATCTTCCTCGACATCGCCTCGCGGCGGACCCCGGAGTTCATCCGGCGCCGGCTGCCCTCGATGTACCACCAGTTCAAGGAGCTCGCCGACGTCGACATCACCGCCGAGCCGATGGAGATCGGGCCGACCTGCCACTACGTGATGGGTGGGGTGGAGGTCGACGCCGACACCGAGCTCAGTGCGGTCACGGGGCTCTACGCCGTGGGCGAGTGCTCGGGCGGCATGCACGGGTCCAACCGGCTGGGCGGCAACTCCCTGTCGGACCTTCTGGTGTTCGGGCGCCGAGCCGGTGAGTCCGCGTCGGCGTACGCCGCGAGTCTCGGTGCGCGGCGACCCACGGTCGACGAGGCCGACGTGAAGGCGGCCGAGCGCAGCGCCCTGCTGCCGTTCGAGGTGGAGGGTGGTGAGAACCCCTACACCATCCAGCACGACCTGCAGGAGACGATGCAGGACCTCGTCGGCATCATCCGGACGGCACCCGAGCTGAGTCAGTCGCTCGACGAGGTCGAGGCGTTCAAGGCTCGAGCCGGACACCTGACCGTCGAGGGACACCGGCAGTACAACCCCGGGTGGCACCTCGCGCTCGACCTGCGCAACATGCTGCTGGTCTCGGAGTGCATCGCCAAGGCGGCCCTGGAGCGTCAGGAGTCGCGTGGCGGACACACCCGCGACGACTTCCCCGGCCCCGACCCCGAATGGGGGAGCCGCAACCTCGTGCTGCGGCTCAACTCGACCGGCACCGGGGTCGATCTGGCCCACCAGGCACTGCCCGTGATGCCCGACGAACTGAAGGCGTTCTTCTGATGAGGAGTGGTGCATGAGCTACGACCTGAAGCTTCGCGTCTGGCGGGGCGACCAGTCGGGAGGCGACCTCGGCGACTACACCGTGGAGGTGTCGGAGGGCGAGGTCGTCCTCGACGCCATCCACCGGCTGCAGGCCACCCAGGCCGGTGACCTGGCCGTGCGGTGGAACTGCAAGGCCGGCAAGTGCGGCTCGTGCAGTGCGGAGATCAACGGGCGTCCCCGGTTGCTCTGCATGACCCGGCTGTCGGACTTCGACCCGTCGGAGACCATCACGGTGACCCCGATGCGCTCGTTCCCGGTCATCCGCGACCTGGTCACCGACGTGTCCTACAACTACGAGAAGGCCCGTGAGCTGCCGTCGTTCGCGCCGGGACCGCGCGACGACGACGACAAGCGCCGGATGATGCAGGTCGACGTCGAGCGCGGCCAGGAGTTCCGCAAGTGCATCGAGTGCTTCCTGTGCCAGAACACCTGCCACGTCGTGCGCGACCACGAGGACAACAAGCCCGCCTTCGCCGGCCCGCGGTTCTTCCTGCGCTATGCCGAGCTCGACATGCACCCGTTGGACACGAACGATCGGCGTGCCCTCGCCCAGGACGCTGCCGGGCTCGGGATGTGCAACATCACCAAGTGCTGCACCGAGGTCTGCCCTGAGGGCATCCACATCACCGACAACGCGATCATCCCGATGAAGGAGCGCGTGGCCGACCGCAAGTTCGACCCGCTGGTCTGGCTCGGCGCCAAGATCGGGATCCGCACCAAGGACAACGACGGCCGGGCCGAGCTCTGAGGGCATGACATCTGGCTGTCGGGGCCACCGCTGGTGATGCCTGGTGGTGAGTATGCGACTCCATGTTGCCCGGCCAGCCGCGCTGGGATGCTCAAACCATGACAACTGACGCAAACTCCTCACTGCGCCACACCATCGTCGCGGTCACGATCGGCTCGTTCTCGATCGCCGCCCTGATGGGGGTCGTCGCCCTCCTCGGCGGCGGCTCGTTCGGCGTGCTCGAGGGGCGGGTGCTGCTCACCACGCTGATCGTCGGTTGCACCAGCGTGGCCGTGCTCTGCTACCTGGCCACCGGCGACACGGCGTACCAGAGGGTGGGGGTGCTGGGAGGGGTGGTCGTCCTCGTTCCGCTCGCCACTGCCCTGTGGATGGTGTGGGTCGACTCCGACAACACCTCGCAGGCGCTGTGGAAGTCCTTCGGGGTCGGCCTGGTGCTGGCCGTCACCCTGGCGCAGGCCAGCCTGCTGCTGGCCCTGGCCGGCACCGTGCGGTCGGTGCACTGGCTGTTGTGGTCCACCCTCGGCTGCGCTGCCCTGCTGGCTGCGATCGTGTCGGTCCTGATCCTCGGCGGGGGTGGCGACGGCGACGCGATCCTCCGCGTGATCGGGATCCTGGCGATCCTCGACGTCCTCGGCACCGTCATCGTCATCGCTCTCGGTGTCTTCGGAGGCACCCGTCGACCGGCCGAGAGCGGGGCACGGATCAGCCTGCCAGCCGACCTGAGCGTGCGACTCGCTGCACGAGCTGCGGAGACCGGCCGGTCCACCGACGAGCTGCTCGTCGAGGCTGCCGAGCGCTACCTCGCCTGAGGGGGAAACATCACAGTCGGTGGCCGCGCCGGGGGCAGGCTCCTATTGTGCGACGTATGACCGACGCCACCGACGTGCTGAGGCTCGTCTCCGATCAGGACGTCCACACGCAGGCCGAGTGGGAGGCGCTTGCGGCCGCGGTCCTGCGCAAGTCCGGCAGGCTCACGCCCACGCAGCCGGACGCCGACGTGTGGGACACGCTCGCCGACGACTCGCTGGCCGGGATCGAGATCCCGCCGCTCGGTACGCCGACCCTGCTGGACGGGTTGCCGTCCACCGGCGAGCCCGGCGGCGAGCCGTACACCCGGGGACGAGTGGCGACCCGGCCCGGACACGGCTGGGACATCCGCCCCTCCCACCTGGTCACCGGCGCGGCGGACACGAACGACGAGGTGCTCACCGACCTCGAGAACGGGGCCACCTCGCTCTGGCTGACCCTGGGCACCGACACCCCGCTCGACGCCGTCCTGGAGGGCGTGCTCCTCGATCTGGCGCCCGTCGTCCTGGATGCCTCGCGGAACCCGGCCCGGTCGGCGCGGGAGCTGCTGGCCCTGGTGGACGAGCGTGGCGTGGCACCGGCAGCGGGAACGAATCTCGGTGCCGACCCGATCGGGAACCGGGTCCGGGGCGGCGAGTCGCGATCGATCGGCGAGGAGCTGGTCGAGATCGCCCTCCTCGCCCAGGGGGCCGGCGTGCTCGGCGTGGTCGTGGACGCGACCGCGGTGCACGACCTCGGGGGCCTCGGAATGGCTCGAGCTCGGCTACAGCATGGCCGTCGGATCGACCTACCTGCGGCTGCTCACCGAGGCCGGTCTGGGGCTCGAGCAGGCGATGGGGCTGATCGAGTTCCGCTACGCCGCCACGGACGACCAGTTCCTGACCATCGCCAAGCTGCGCGCCGCGCGCCGACTCTGGCACCGGGTGGGGCAGCTGAGCGGAGCCGGGCAGGACGCTCCCGGCCAGCGACAGCACGCGGTCACCAGCCGGCCGATGATGGCCAAGTACGACCCCTGGGTGAACATGCTGCGCACCACCGTGGCCGCGTTCGCGGCCGGGGTGGGCGGCGCGGACGCCGTCACGGTGCTCCCGTTCGATGCTGCGCTCGGGCTGCCCGACGCGTTCAGCCGCCGGATCGCCCGCAACACCTCGTCCCTGCTGATCGCCGAGTCCCACGTCGCCAAGGTGATGGATCCCGCAGGAGGCTCCTACGCCGTCGAGAAGATGACCGACGACCTGGCCCGGTCCGGGTGGGGTGCCTTGGACTGGATCGAGAACGAGGGCGGCATCGAGACCGCCATCGACAGCGGTTGGCTCGCCGGGACGATCGGCGAGAACCGGAGCGCGCGCCGTGGCCGGGTCGCCGGCCGCAGACAGCCGATCACCGGGGTCAGCGAGTTCCCGAACCTCGCCGAGGTGCTCCCCGAGCGAGCGCCCTATCCCGAGGGTGCCGTGCAGGTCGCCCGCTACGGGGCCGACTTCGAGGCGCTGCGCGACGACCCGGCCGCCCAGCCGGTGTTCCTGGCCACGATGGGGACGGTCGCGGCCCACACCGCCCGTGCCGGCTTCGCCACGAACCTGCTGGCCGCCGGTGGGATCACGGTCGCTGCCGCCGGCGCCACCGCCGACGTCGACGATGTGCTCGCGGCGTACTCCGGGCAGGCGGTCGTCTGCCTCGCCGGCCCCGACCCGGCGTACGCCGACTGGGGTGCCGACCTGATCGCGGCCCTGCGCCGCGCCGGTGCGCGCCACGTCATCCTCGCCGGCCGGCCAGACGGCCTGGAGGTCGACGACGCCTGCTCGGTCCGGATGGATGCCGTGAAGTTCCTGACCCGCACGAGGGAGCACCTGTCATGACCGTTCCTCAAGAGCTTCGCCGGGCTGCCGTTGGTCGGCGACGAGCCCTCTTCGACCAGTGAGACCAGCGGGAGCAGCACCCCGGCCTGGGAGAGTCCCGAGGGCATCGACATCCTGCCCGTCTACGGACCCCAGCACCTCGAGGGACTCGACCATCTCGACACCTGGCCGGGGCTGAGCCCGTTCCTGCGCGGCCCCTATCCGACCATGTACACCACCCAGCCCTGGACGGTGCGCCAGTACGCCGGCTTCTCGACCGCGGAGGACTCCAACGCGTTCTACCGCCGCAACCTCGCAGCGGGACAGAAGGGGCTGAGCGTCGCCTTCGACCTGGCCACGCACCGCGGCTACGACTCCGACCATCCGCGGGTCCGTGGCGACGTCGGGATGGCCGGGGTCGCGATCGACTCGATCTACGACGCCCGCACCCTGTTCGACGGGATCCCGCTGGACCAGATGAGCGTCAGCATGACCATGAACGGCGCGGTCCTGCCGGTGCTGGCGATGTACATCGTGGCGGCCGAGGAGCAGGGGGTCCCGCTGGACAAGCTCACCGGGACCATCCAGAACGACATCCTCAAGGAGTTCATGGTCCGCAACACCTACATCTACCCACCGACGCCGAGCATGCGGATCATCTCCGACATCTTCGCGTTCACGGCCGCCCGGATGCCCCGGTTCAACTCGATCTCGATCTCCGGCTATCACATCCAGGAGGCCGGTGCGACGGCCGACCTCGAGCTCGCCTACACGCTGGCCGACGGCGTGGAGTACCTCCGGGCCGGTCTGGGCGCCGGGCTCGACGTCGATGCTTTCGCCCCGCGGTTGAGCTTCTTCTGGGCCATCGGCATGAACTTCTTCATGGAGGTCGCCAAGCTCCGCGCAGCCAGGGCGCTGTGGGCCCGCCTGGTGCGCGAGTTCGACCCGAAGAACCCCAAGTCGCTGTCGCTGCGCACCCACAGCCAGACCAGCGGCTGGTCGCTCACCGCGCAGGACGTGTTCAACAACGTGCAGCGCACCTGCATCGAGGCGATGGCCGCGACCCAGGGACACACCCAGTCGCTGCACACCAACGCCCTCGACGAGGCCATCGCGCTGCCCACGGACTTCTCGGCGCGGATCGCCCGCAACACCCAGCTGCTGCTCCAGCAGGAGAGCGGCACGACGGGGATCATCGACCCGTGGGCGGGGTCCTACTACGTCGAGAAGCTGACCCATGACCTCGCCGCCCGTGCCTGGGCGCACATCCAGGAGGCCGAGGCGGCCGGCGGGATGGCCAAGGCCATCGAGCAGGGCATCCCGAAGATGCGCATCGAGGAGGCGGCGGCTCGGACCCAGGCCCGCATCGACTCCGGCACCCAGGCCGTGATCGGGGTGAACACCTACCGCCTCGACGTGGAGGACCGGCTCGACGTACTGCGGGTCGACAACGACGACGTCTACGCCCAGCAGGTCGCGAAGCTGGAGCGGCTGCGGGCCGAGCGCGACGACGACGACGTACGGCGCACCCTCGACGCCCTGACCAGGTCGGCCGGCGACGGGCACGTGCACGGCGGCTCGCTGGACGGCAACCTGCTCAAGCTCGCCGTCGATGCGGCACGGGCGAAGGCCACCGTCGGTGAGATCTCCGACGCGCTCGAGAAGGTCTACGGGCGGCACCAGGCCGTGATCCGTACCATCAGCGGCGTGTACTCCTCCGAGGCGAGCTCCGGTGGCAACGAGAAGGTGCAGTCCGTGCTCGACGCGACGGCGGCCTTCGAGGCGGCCGAGGGCCGGCGCCCCCGGATCCTGGTGGCGAAGATGGGTCAGGACGGTCACGACCGCGGGCAGAAGGTGGTCGTCACCGCCTTCGCCGACCTCGGGTTCGACGTCGACGTGGGGCCCGCTGTTCTCGACGCCCGAGGAGGTCGCCCAGCAGGCGGTGGACGCCGACGTGCACATCGTCGGGGTCTCCTCGCTGGCGGCGGGGCACCTCGCCCTGCTGCCCGCCCTCAAGCAGGCGCTGGCCGAGCAGGGCAGGCCCGACATCATGGTGGTCATCGGCGGCGTCATCCCACCCGACGACGTGGCGACCCTCAAGGACATGGGTGCGGCGGCGGTCTTCCCGCCCGGCACCGTGATCGCCGACTCCGCGCTCGACCTGCTGGTGAAGCTGTCGGACCAGCTCGGTCACTGATGGCCGACGTCTCCGCGAGCGTTCCCGGCCTGGTCGAGGGGATCCTGGCCGGCAACCGGGCGCAGGTGTCCCGGGCGATCACGCTGGTGGAGTCCAGCCGGACCGATCACCGGGTGGCAGCGCGGGAGCTGCTGACCGGCCTGCCGGCCGCCTCGCCCGCGGTGCGGGTCGGGATCTCGGGGGTGCCGGGGGTGGGCAAGTCCACCTTCATCGAGGCCCTGGGAGGGCTGCTGACCGCCGCGGGCCACCGGGTCGGCGTGCTCGCCGTGGACCCGTCGAGCGTGCGCACGGGCGGCTCCGTGCTCGGCGACAAGACCCGGATGGCCACGCTCGCGGTCGACCCGCGCGCCTACATCCGCCCGTCGCCGACCGCCGGCACCCTCGGCGGGGTGGCCAGGGCGACCAGCCAGGCGATGCTGGTGCTGGAGGCGGCGGGTTACGACGTGGTGCTGGTGGAGACAGTCGGTGTCGGTCAGTCCGAGATCACCGTCGCGGGCATGGTCGACACCTTCCTGTTCCTGACACTGGCCCGCACCGGCGACCAGCTGCAGGGCATCAAGAAGGGGATCCTCGAGATCGCCGACGTGATCACCGTCAACAAGGCCGACGGCGACCGTGAGCAGGAGGCCCGGGTGGCGGCCCGCGAGCTCGCCGGGGCGCTGCGGCTCGTGCACGGCAAGGGGGAGTGGGCGCCCGGAGGTGGTGACCTGCTCCGCGCTGACCCAGGTGGGCGTCGACGAGGTCTGGCAGAAGGTCCTCACCCACCGCGAGCACCTGGGTCCGGACGGGCTGCGGACGAAACGTGCCGCCCAGCAGCTCGATTTCACCTGGGCCCTGGTGCGCGACGAGCTGGACCAACGGCTGCGGCACTCACCGAGCGTGGCGGCCATCCGCGACGAGATCCGGGCGGCGGTGCTTTCCGGCGAGCTCGCGGCGCCCACGGCTGCCGACCGGATCATCGAGGCCTACGACGCCCGGTAGGATCGTGGGAATGTCCACAGCAGATGCGTCCCGGGTGATCGAGTCCGTCGTCGACAAGTTCGGCGAGGAGCTCATCGAGATCCGACGTGACCTGCACGCCCATCCCGAGCTGTCCTGGCAGGAGTCGCGCACCACTGAGGTGGTGGCCGCCCGGCTGGCCGACCTCGGCTTCGTCGTACGCCGGCTGCCGGGCTCGGGCCTGATCGCCGACCTCGGCAGCGAAGGCCCCGTCGTGGCACTGCGGGCAGACCTCGACGCCCTTCCGGTCGACGACCGCACGGGCGACCCGTGGGCCAGCACGGCAGCGGGCGTCGCCCACGCCTGCGGCCACGACGTCCACACGACCTGCCTGCTCGGTGCCGGGATCGCGCTGGCCGAGGTCCACCAGCGTGGCCTGCTGACCGGCCGGGTGCGACTGCTGTTCCAGCCGGCCGAGGAGGTCATGCCCGGCGGCGCACTGAGCATGATCGGCGACGGTGCTCTCGACGACGTCGTCCGCGCCTTCGGCCTCCACTGCGACCCGGGCCTCGACGTGGGCCATGTCGGTCTCCGGGTCGGCCCTCTCACCGGCGCGGCCGACGCGCTGGAGGTGCGCCTGCGCGGCGGCGGAGGACACACTTCGCGGCCTCACCTCACGCAGGACCTGACCTTCGCCCTCGGCACCCTGGTGGCCCAGCTCCCTGCCGCCCTGTCACGTCGGCTCGACCCCCGGGCCGGCCTCAGCCTGGTCTGGGGCATGATCCAGTCGGGTTCGGCACCCAACGTGATCCCGGCCTCCGGCCGGGCGGCCGGCACCGTGCGGATGCTCGACGTCCGCACGTGGGCGGAGTCAGAGGCCCTGGTCCGCGAGCTGGCCGCCCAGATCGTGGCGCCGTACGGCGTGGAGGTCGAGGTCGACTACACCCGCGGCGTGCCACCGGTGGTCAACGAGCTCGCCGCCACCGCGGTGCTCGCCGCGGTCGTCGAGCGCGTCCTCGGGGTCGAGGGTCACGTGTCCACCCAGCAGAGTCTCGGCGGCGAGGACTTCGGGTGGTACCTCCACGAGGTCCCGGGCGCCATGGGTCGTCTCGGCACGCGTACGCCGGGCGGCCCGACCTACGACCTGCACCAGGGCAACCTGCGCATCGACGAGCGGGCCGTCGCCATCGGGGCTCGCGTGCTTGCCGAGGCCGCTGTCCTCGGGCACGACCGCTAGCCCTTCGTGTAGGGGATGCCGTCCGCGGCCGGTGGTCGTGAGGTGCCCACCAGCCCGGCCACCGCGAAGATGGTGACGACGTAGGGCAGCATCAGCATGAACTGGCTCGGCACCGGCGAACCGATCACCGACAGCACACCCTGCAGGTTGGAGGCGAACCCGAACAGCAGAGCCGCCAGGGTGGCCCGGATGGGGTCCCACTTGCCGAAGATGACGGCCGCCAGGGCGATGTAGCCGGCACCGCCGGTCATCTCGCGGTTGAACTGAGGCACCGACACCAGGGTGTAGAAGGCGCCGCCCATGCCGGCGATGGCCCCGGCCAGGATGATCGTGCGGTAGCGCGTCAGGTTGACCTTGATGCCCACGGTGTCCGCGGCCTTGGGGTGCTCCCCGACGGCCCGCACGCGAAGGCCCCACCGCGTGCTGTAGAGCGCCCAGGTGACCAGGGCCACGACCACGTAGAGGAGGTAGACGATGGCGGTCTGCTGGAACAGCACCGGACCGATCAGCGGAATCTTGCCGAGGACCGGGATGGACATGGCGTGGAAGTGCGGCGGTGAGTTGAGCGACGCCGAGTTGGGCGCCAGCACCTGGGTGAACATGAAGCTGGTCAGGCCGATCACCAGCACGTTGAGGACGACGCCGACGATCACCTGCTCCACGAAGTAGGTGATGGCGAACAGACCCAGCACGAGGGCGACCAGGATGCCGGCGACCATCGACGCGGCCAGGCCAGCCCACGCCGAGCCGACCAGCGAGCCGACCAGCGCCGCTGCGAAGGCCCCGGCCAACAGCTGACCGTCGATGGCGATGTTGACCACCCCGGATCGCTCACCGAGAACTCCGCCCAGGGCGCCGAACACGAGCGGCACCGCCAGGGCCAGGGAACCGGCGAGCAGCCCCACCACCGGAAGCGTGGCCCCGGCTGCGGCCCAGGTCAGGAAGCCGATCATCCAGGCCAGCGCGAACACCACCACGAGCCACAGCCGGGTGTTGCGCTCGGCGAGGTAGAGGCGGATGGAGAACGCCGTGCAGGCCGCGCACACCGCGATCAGGACCCATGCGGTGGCCGTCGCGGGCACGGTGACCTCGGGCAGCTTGACGAAGTCGGAGCCCCGGGCCAAGCGGAACGTGGTGTCGCCCGACTGGTGCGCGAACGTGACGATCAGCAGCAGTCCGAGCGTCAGGATCGCGAAGAGGATCGGCGCCTTCCTGTCGACCACCGTCGTCACGCCGGCCAGTCGGGTCTCCTCGAGTGAGGTGCTCACTTCGCCTCCTTGGCCGGCAGCCGGAAGATGGCCCTGATCAATGGCGGAGCCGCGAGGAACAACACGATGAGCGACTGCACCACCAAGACGATGTCGACGGGGATGTCCTGCGAGGCCTGCATGGAGAAGCCACCTGCCTTGAAGGCGCCGAACAGGATGCCGGCGGCCAGGATGCCCAGCGGTCGCGACCTGCCGAGCAGCGCGACGGTGATCGCGTCGAAGCCGATGCCGGCGTCCAGGTCGACGGTCACCCCGCTGCTGACCGTGCCCAGCACCTGGTTGGCTCCTGCGAGCCCCACGAGGGCGCCGGCGATCACCATCACCAGGACGTAGGTGCGTCCGACATCGATGCCGGAGGCGCGTGCCGCCGTCGGGTTGTGCCCCACCGCGCGGATGCGGAAGCCGAGCGCGGATCGGTTGAGCAGCCACCAGGCGAAGGCCACCGCGACGAGGGCGAGGAGGAATCCCAGGTGCAGGTTGAACCGGTCGCCGAGCAGCTTGGGCAGCGTCGCGGAGTCCTTCATGGGCAGGGACTTGGGGTTGAACGAGCCCGGCGCCTGGAGCAGGTTCTGCTGCGAGAGGGCGAAGAAGACCAGATAGAACGCCACGTAGTTGAGCATGATCGTCACGATCACCTCGTGTGCCCCGGTGCGTGCCTTGAGCAGGCCGGCCAGGCCGCTCCACAGCGCTCCGGCCAGCATGCCCGCGAGGACCGCCAGCGGCAGGTGCACCACCAGGGGCAGGTCCAGCTTGAAGCCGACCCAGCCCGCGGCAGCGCCGGCCAGCAGCATCTGGCCGCGGCCACCGATGTTGAACAGGCCGGCCCGGAAGGCCAGCCCGACCCCTAGCCCGGCCGCGATCAGCGGTCCGGCGAACTTCAGCGTCTCGGTCAACGGCCGGATGCCGGTGGTGAAGTCGCCGGCCCGGGTGTTGTAGATCGACCCCCGGAACAGGGCGGTGTAGGCACCCCAGATGGCGTCCCAGGTCGCTGAGAGGAAGTCGCCGGGCCGGGCGAAGACGTAGCTCGCGGTGTCGCGGACGCGTTCGTCGGTGAAGGCGATGAGCAGGGAGCCCACTGCGATCGCGAGGAGGACGCCCAGCACCGCCACGAGGGCGTCGCCCGACGTGATCTCGCGCAGCGCCTGGTTCCAGCGGCTGGGCTCCGGAGGCGGCGACGCCTCCCGGCCCGGCCCGGCTGGGGGAGTGGGCTGCTCGGTGCCGACGGTGTCGCTCATGCGGTCAGTCCTTTCGGCCGTTCGCCGGTCATCATCAGCCCGAGCACCTCACGAGGGGTGTCGGCAGGGACGATGCCGACGACCTGGCCCCGGTAGAGCACCATGATCCGGTCGGCGAGGGAGACGACCTCGTCGAGCTCGGTCGACACGACGAGCACGGGTACGCCGGCATCGCGTCCGGCGACGATCTGCTTGTGGATGAACTCGATCGAGCCCACGTCGACCCCCCTGGTGGGTTGGGCGGCGACCAGGAGCTTGAGGTCGCGGGAGAGTTCGCGCGCGACGACCACCTTCTGCTGATTTCCGCCGGAGAGCTGGCCTGCGAGCGTGGTGATGCCCGGCGCGCGCACGTCGTACTGCTCGAGCTTCTCCTGGGCGAAGGCGTCGAGTCGATCCCGACGCAGGGTGCCGTGGCTGACGAAAGGCTCCCCGTGGCTCCGGTTCAACATCAGGTTCTCGGCGATGGTGAACTCGCTGACCAGCCCGTCGGTCTGGCGGTCCTCGGGGACGAAACCGACGCCAGCGGCCAGGATCTGGCGCACGGACCGGCCAACCAGCTCGTGACCATCGAGGCGGATCGATCCGCGCACGTGGTGCTGCAGTCCGAGCAGGGCCTCGGTGAGCTGCGTCTGGCCGTTGCCCTGCACGCCCGCGACGGCCAGGATCTCGCCGTTCCTGATCGTGAAGCTCACGTTGTCGACATGGACGCCGCCGACGTCGTCGACGACGCTCAGACCCTCGACGACCAAGGCATCGGCGCCCAGCTTGGCCGGCTCCTTGTGCACGGTGAGCTCGACGGGGCGGCCCACCATGAGGGCCGCGAGCTCGGCGTTGCTGGCGGTGGGGCTGGCCTCGCCGACGACCTTGCCGAGGCGGATGACGGTGATCCGGTCGGCGACCGCGCGGACCTCACGCAGCTTGTGGGTGATGAACACGATCGCCTTGCCGGCCGCCTTGAGCTGGCGCATGATCTCCATCAGCTCGTCGGTCTCCTGCGGCGTGAGCACCGCGGTGGGCTCATCGAGGACGAGCACCTGCGCGTCACGAGACAGCGCCTTGATGATCTCGACCCGCTGCTGGACGCCGACGGGAAGATCCTCGACGATCGCGTCCGGATCCACGTGGAAGCCGAACTGATCGGAGATCTCCTTGACGCGTCGGCTGGCGCTGTCGACCTTGAGTGAACCCGCGAATCCGGTGGACTCGTTGCCGAGCATCACGTTCTCGGCGACGGTGAAGACGGGGATGAGCATGAAGTGCTGGTGCACCATGCCGATCCCGGCCGCGATCGCATCGCCCGGGCCGGCGAACTTCTGGACGACGCCGTCCAGCTCGATCTCGCCCTCGTCGGCCTGGTAGAGGCCGTAGAGGACGTTCATCAGCGTCGACTTGCCGGCGCCGTTCTCGCCGAGCAGGCAATGGATCTCGCCCGGCTCGACGGTCAGGGAGATCGCATCGTTGGCCACCAAGGTTCCGAAGCGCTTGGTGATGTCGCGCAGGACTAGCCTCATGGGATCGCATCCTAGTGTTGCTGGCTTGCTGGCCGTCCAGGCTCCGGCGGGTCGCAAGAGATGGCCGAGGGAGGCCGGCCGCAGCCGACCTCCCTCGTGGAACGCAATGCCGTGTTACGGGGTGAGGTAGGACTTCACCTTGATGGAGCCGTCGATGATCCCGGCCTTGATCGTGTCGAGCTCGCCGCTCAGCGAGGGCGAGACCTTGCTCTCGAAGTTGTGGAACGGCGCGAGGCCGACCCCGTCGTTCTCGAGCGTGCCGACGTAGGGCGTGAAGTCGAACGTGTCGTTGCCCGCAGCCATGATGGCCTCGTAGGTCGAGGTCTTCATGTTCTTCAGGATCGAGGTCATCACGACGTCCTGCGTGTTCGGGTCGGTCTCGAAGAAGTCGGCGTCGACGCCCACGAGAGCGACGTCCTTGCCCGAGGCCTCGATGGCGGTGAGGGCGCCCTGGTAGATCGGGCCACCGACCGGAAGGATCACGTCGACGTCCTGGTCGAGGAGCTGGCGGGCGGTGTTGGTGGCCGTCTCGTTGGCCTCGAAGCCACCGGTGAAGCTGCCGTTCTTGCCGTCCCAGCCGACGACCTTGACCTTCTTGCCCTTCTCCTTGTCGTAGTACTCGACGCCCTGACGGAAGCCGTCCATGAAGATCGTCACGGTCGGGTAGGGCTGGCCGCCGTAGGTTCCCACGACTCCGGTCTTGGAGTAGTCGGCCGCGGCATAGCCGGCCAGGAAGGCCGCCTCAGCGGTGTTGTAGAGCAACGGCTTGATGTTGGCGACGTCGGCCTTGCCGTCGAAGGTCGCACCGTCGTCGCCGCCGTCGGCCGCGTCGTCGATGAGGACGTACTCGATGTCGGGGTTGGCCTTCGCGGAGTCCTTGGTGGCCGCGGCGAGCGCGAAGCCGACCGTCACGATGGCGTCGCAGCCCTCGGAGACCAGACTTTCCAAGTTGGGGGCGAAGTCGTTCTCGCTGTTCGACTCGACCGCCTTGAAGTCGGTGCCGAGCTCCTTGGCCGCCTGCTCGACGCCCTCATAGCTGAGCTGGTTGAACGACTTGTCATCGAAGCCGCCCGCGTCGGAGACGATGCAGGGCAGGAAGTCGAGTGCCTCGGCCGTCGTGCCACCGTCCGAGGGGCTCGCGGTCTTGTCCGGGGCATCGCCACAGCCGGTTAGGGTCGCTGCCGCAACGAACCCCGCCAATCCGATGCTCGCGGCCTTTCTGATGTTGCTCACTGTGTGTCCTCCACTGTCCGCGCCACGTCGGGTACGAGGCGACAGCGGTCACGCTAACCCACGCCCGCGCCCTGATGCGCCCCAGAAGGGCCTTGAGAGCACAACGGTTACCATGTTGCGATGTTCCCGTCCCCGTTGGCCATCATCGAGAGATCGTCCGGTTGAGCACGAACAGCGCCGCAGATTGGTCGGCGCTCCATGCCGCGGCAGTGGAGATCAGCCGACGGGCCTACGCCCCGTACAGCAATTTTCCGGTGGGAGCCGCGGCCCTGGCCGATGACGGCCGGCTCCTGGTCGGCTGCAACGTGGAGAACGCGGCGTACGGCGTGGTGCTGTGCGCGGAGTGCGGGCTGGTCAGCTCTCTGCACGCCACCGGCGGCGGACGGCTGACGCACTTCGTGTGCGTCAACGGTCGGGCCGAGGTGATCATGCCGTGCGGGCGCTGTCGCCAGCTGCTGTTCGAGCACGGTGGCAACGAGCTGCGGCTGATGACCCCGCTCGGTGAGCGCACGCTTGCCGAGGTGCTGCCGCAGGCCTTCGGTCCCGACGACCTGTCGTGAGTCGGGCCTCGCGGCCCGCGTCCGGTGCACTAGCGTTCGGACCGCAACAGAACGGCAGGCAGCCACGAGGAGGCAACGGGTGACGCAGCACGACGCAGTGGAGGTCATCTCCGCCAAACGGGACGGCTCCGAGCTCTCCGACAGCCAGATCGACTGGGTCATCGACGCCTACACCCGAGGCACCGTGGCCGACGAGCAGATGTCAGCGCTGGCGATGGCCATCCTGCTCAACGGCATGAACCGCCGCGAGATCGCGAGCTGGACGGCGGCCATGATCGCCTCCGGGGAGCGGATGGACTTCTCCACCCTGTCCCGGCCGACGGCCGACAAGCACTCCACCGGTGGCGTGGGCGACAAGATCACCCTCCCACTGGCCCCGCTGGTGGCGGCCTGTGGCGTCGCCGTACCCCAGCTGTCCGGTCGAGGGCTCGGGCACACCGGCGGCACCCTCGACAAGCTCGAGTCGATCCCGGGCTGGCGGGCGGCGCTCTCCAACACAGAGATGCTCGCGCAGCTGGAGTCGGTCGGGGCGGTCGTCTGTGCCGCCGGCGACGGGTTGGCGCCCGCGGACAAGAAGCTCTACGCCCTGCGGGACGTGACCGGCACCGTCGAGGCGATCCCGCTGATCGCGTCGTCGATCATGAGCAAGAAGATCGCCGAGGGCACGGGCTCGCTCGTCCTCGACGTCAAGGTCGGCACCGGCGCCTTCATGAAGTCGGTGGAGCGGGCCCGGGAGCTGGCCAGCACCATGGTCGCGCTGGGCACGGATGCCGGCGTACACACCGTGGCGCTGCTCACCGACATGTCGACGCCCCTCGGCCTCACGGCGGGCAATGCGATCGAAGTTGCCGAGTCCGTGGAGGTGCTGGCCGGCGGAGGGCCGGCCGACGTCGTCGAGCTCACCCTCGCGCTGGCGCGCGAGATGCTGGCGGGCGCCGGTGTGAGCGACATCGACCCGGCCGACAGGCTCGCCGACGGGTCCGCGATGGACGCCTGGAAGGCGATGATCCGGGCTCAGGACGGAGATCCCGACGCCCCGATGGTGCAGGCGCGTGAGTCCCACGTCGTGCCCGCCTCGTCGACCGGGATGCTGACCCGGTTGGACGCGATGGCCGTCGGGATGGCCGCCTGGCGGCTCGGTGCCGGTCGGGCCCGTCAGGGCGACGCTGTCCAGGACGGTGCCGGAGTCGTCTGGCACGCGCGGCCCGGAGATCAGGTCACCCAGGGCTCACCGCTGTTCACGTTGCTGACCGACGAGCCCGAGCGGTTCGAGCGGGCCTTGGCCTCCCTGGAGGGTGGCTATGACATCAGCGCGGGCACGGCGTACACCCCGGCGCCCCTGCTGATCGACCGGATCTCCTAGCCCCCTCGTTGAGTGAGGGGTTTCGGCCCTTCGAAATCGGGTTTATGGCCCCTTGAAATGGCCGAAACCCAGAACTCACGGGGCCGAAAGCCCTATCTCGACCCCTCAGGGGAGGAGGAGTACGACGGTCTCGGCGACGCAGGCGGGCTTGTCGGACCCCTCGATCTCGATCACGTAGCTCAGTGTCAGCTGCTTGCCCATCGGCAGGTCCGTGACGGCAGCGATCGTCACCTGGGCGCGAATCCGCGAGCCGACGAGCAGCGGGCTGGGGAAGCGCACCTTGTTGAGGCCGTAGTTGAGCTTCGCGCCGGGCGTCTCGAGGCCGAAGACCTGGCTGCCGAGGAAGGGAATCAGGGCCAGCGTGAGATAGCCGTGCGCCACGGTGCCACCGAACGGGCCCGCCGCGGCACGCTCTAGGTCGACGTGGATCCATTGGTGGTCGCCGGTGTCCTCGGCGAACGCGTTGACGCGGTCCTGATCGACCACCAGCCAGTCGCTGGTGCCCAGGCTCTCCCCGACTGCCGCCGTGATCTCGTCGAAGGTGCTGAACACGCGCATCTGAACTCCTTGTCGCCGGTGGTTCCCCCGAACCTATCCGGTGGCGGCGGGTGGGAGGATGGACAGGTGTCGATCCTCACCGCCCTGCCCACCCGCGACGACGTACGCCGCGCGCCCAAGGTCCTGCTCCACGACCACCTCGACGGTGGCCTGCGTCCGCAGACCATCATCGACCTGGCCGCAGAGGTGGGACACGAGCTCCCTGCTGCGGACGCCGAGGGACTCGCCGGCTGGTTCACCGAGTCGGCCGACTCCGGCAGTCTCGTGCGCTACCTGGAGACGTTCGACCACACCGTCGCGGTCATGCAGACCGGCGCGGCTCTCACCCGGGTCGCCCGCGAGTGCGTGGAGGACCTGGCCGACGACGGGGTCGTCTACGCGGAGGTCCGCTACGCGCCAGAGCAGCACGTCAACGAGGGGCTGACCCTCGACGAGGTGGTGGCGGCCGTCCAGGAGGGCTTCGAGCAGGCCGCAGAGGCTGCTGGCGGCCGGATCGTCGTACGCCAGCTCCTCACCGCCATGCGCCATGCGGCCCGATCGATGGAGATCGCGCAGCTGGCCATCTCATGGCGGGACCGCGGCGTGGCGGGCTTCGACATCGCCGGGGCCGAGGCGGGCTTCCCACCCACGCGCCACCTCGACGCGTTCGAATACCTCCAGCGCGAGAACTCGCACTTCACCATCCATGCCGGCGAGGCATTCGGCCTGCCGTCGATCTGGCAGGCGCTGCAGTGGTGCGGCGCCGACCGTTTGGGCCATGGTGTGCGGATCATCGACGACATCTCGGTGGCTGAGGACGGCTCTGTGGAGCTGGGGCGGTTGGCCTCCTACGTGCGCGACAAGCGGATCCCGCTGGAGATGTGCCCCGCCTCCAACGTGCAGACCGGCGCGGCCGACTCCATCGCCGAGCATCCGATCGGCCTGTTGACCAGGCTGCGCTTCCGGGTCACCGTCAACACCGACAACCGGCTCATGAGCGGCACCTCGATGACGTCGGAGCTGACGGACCTGGTCGACGCGTTCGGCTACGGCCTGGGCGACCTGGAGTGGTTCGCCCTCAACGCGATGAAGTCGGCGTTCCTCCCGTTCGACGAGCGCCTGGCGATCATCAACGGCGTGATCAAGCCGGGGTACGCCGCGCTGCGAGGCTGAGGACGGGTCACCCGACACCACCGCCTCGTCGAGGAACGACCACGAGCCAGGGCACCCGCCAGCCGGCCACGTCGAGCGTGGCCGCAGTCCAAGCGGTGCGTTCGATGGGATAGCGACGCCCGTGGGCGGGGTCGTAGATCCTGATCGAGTCGGCCGACTCGGTGGCGACCGCCAGCACCACGTGCCGAGGCGTACGCCGGTCGCCGACGTAGATCGGGGCGGCCTGGCCGGCCATCACCGAGGCTCGGACCCAGTCGAACGCCCGGGCACGCTGGTGCGGCATCACGAGCCTGGCGTCGTACCTGGTGCCGGGGACGCCGGCGACCTCGTTGAGGTAGCGGACCAGGGACCAGGGAGCCGTCCCGAGCGCCCGGGGCCAGGGCAGCTGGGGGATTCCGCGAGCATCGAGCAGCCCACTGGTCCGGCGGTGGACCGCGAGCGCCTCGGACTGGAACCGGGCCTGGGGCGCAGGTCCGGCCAGGAGCTGCTGCGCGAACTCGGGACGGTTGATCAGGCGGGCCGCGACCAGCGACGCGGAACCGCAGGTGCGCCGGTCGGGCTGGACCAGACCGCCGGCGAACAACCGGCTGCTCGGATCCGAGGGGGTCATGTCCTCGAGGGTGCCAGCAGGGAGCGGATCTGCGCCAGTGCCTCCTCGGGTGTGGCCGGCACACAGCCCTTCGCGACTGCGTTCTCGACCACCCGCCTCTGGTTGCGCATCAGCACGAGCCCCCGGCGCAGCAGCACGAGTGGTGGCTTGCGGTGTTCGCGCAGGTCGCGGGTGAGGCGTCGCCAGAAGGTCTTCATCGGGTGCTGGCGCACGCAGAACGCGGCGGCCAGCAGCCCTCGCTCCCGGCACGCGGCCACGATGTCCTGCGCGAAGATCCCCTCGGCCAGGAACAGGGAGGACCCGGCCAGGTCCAGCACCCGCGAGCCGCACCGCCCGTTGCGGGCGATCTCGTAGATGGGCACCTCGGCCCGCCCGTCGCCGCAGAGGGTCGCGATCGTCGCGACCGCGTCGTCGGGCAGCCAGGAGGCCGGGTCGTCCCAATCGGTGATGCCGGCGTTCGCGCCGTCGAGGATCACCGGAAGGGACGGGTCGCCACCATTCTTGTAGAAGTCGTCGAGCCGCAGCACGGGCAGCCCCACCCGGGCTGCGAGCCGCGACTTGCCGGCACCCGAAGGTCCCGCCAGGACGATCACGCGGGCGGCCACTCAGAGGCCGATCGGGTGCCAGACCGTCTTGGTCTCCAGGAACCTGGTCATCGGCTCGATGCCCTGGTCGGCGGCCCAGTCGGGCTCCACGGCCGGTGCTCGGACGACCCGCTTGAGGTTGTCGGCAGCCGACTCCTCCAGAACGGTGGTGTCACCGATCGCCCCGGTCAGGTCGATGGCGTTGACGTCCATGTGGGAGGCCAGCCACGGTGCCGTGGTGGCGTTGTCGCCGGTCAGCACGTTGACGACGCCACCGGGCACGTCGGAGGTGGCGAGCACCTCTGCGAACGTCACGGCCGGCAGCGGGCGGTCGTAGGACGACAGCACCACCGCGGTGTTGCCGGTGACGATCACGGGCGCGACCACCGAGATGAGTCCCAACAGCGACGACTGTTGCGGGGCCAGCACGGCCACCACGCCGGTCGGCTCAGGGGTGGACAGGTTGAAGAACGGGCCGGCGACCGGGTTGGCGTTGCCGACGACCTGGGCGATCTTGTCGGCCCACCCGGCATACCAGACGAGGCGGTCGATCGAGGCGTCGACCACCTTCGTCGCCCGGGCCGCGGTGAGGCCCTCGGAGGCGATGACGGCCTCGACGAACTGCGGGCGACGGTCCTCCATCACCTCCGCGATCCGATAGACCACCTGCGCCCTGTTGTACGCCGTGCGCGCGGACCAGCCGCCGAACGCCTTGCGGGCCGCGGTCACGGCGTCGCGGGCGTCCTTGCGGGAGGCGAGGGCGGCGTTGGCCATGAACTTCCCCTTCGCGTCGTTGACGACATAGGAGTAGCCCGACTCCGAGCGGGGGAACGCCCCACCGATGTAGAGCTTGTAGGTCTTGCGGACATCGAGACGTCCGGTCGCAGTCGGTGTCATCGCAGGTAGGCCTCCAGACCGTGGCGGCCGCCTTCGCGGCCGTAGCCCGACTCCTTGTAGCCACCGAACGGCGAGGTCGGGTCGAACTTGTTGAACGTGTTGGCCCACACCACCCCGGCACGCAGCTGGCTGGCCATCCACAGGATCCGAGAGCCCTTCTCGGTCCAGATGCCGGCCGAGAGGCCGAACGGGGTGTTGTTGGCCTTCTCGACCGCTTCCCTGGGAGTGCGGAACGTGAGCACCGACAGCACCGGTCCGAAGATCTCCTCGCGGGCGATCCGGTGCGCCTGCGAGACCCCGGTGAACAGGGTCGGCGGGAACCAGAAGCCCTGCTTCGGCAGGTCGCAGGCGGGCGCCCAGCGGCCGGCGCCCTCGGCCTCGCCGATGTCGGAGAGCTCGCGGATCTTCGCCAGCTGCTCTGCGGAGTTGATGGCGCCGACGTCGGTGTTCTTGTCCAGCGGGTCGCCCACGCGCAGCGTGGACATGCGTCTCTTGAGCCGTTCGAGGAACTCCTCGGCGACGCTCTCCTGGACCAGCAGCCTGCTGCCGGCGCAGCACACGTGACCCTGGTTGAAGAAGATGCCGTTGACGACACCTTCCACGGCCTGGTCGAGGGCGGCGTCGTCGAAGACGATGTTGGCGGCCTTGCCGCCGAGCTCGAGGGTGACCCTCTTGTCCGTGCCGGCGATGCTCCTGGCGATCGCGCGGCCGACCTCGGTGGAGCCGGTGAACGCGACCTTGTCCACGTCGGGGTGGCCGACGAGGGCCCGCCCGGTGTCGCCGGCGCCGGTGACGATGTTGACGACCCCGGCCGGCAGGTCGGCCTGCTGGCAGATCTCTGCGAACAGCAGGGCGGTCAGGGGCGTGGTCTCTGCCGGCTTGAGGACGACTGTGTTGCCGCAGGCGAGAGCCGGGGCGATCTTCCACGCCAGCATCAGCAGGGGGAAGTTCCACGGGATGACCTGACCGGCCACGCCGAGCGGTGTGCTGCCGTAGCCCGAGTGCTCGAGCTTGTCGGCCCAGCCCGCGTAGTAGAAGAAGTGGGCAGCGACCGTCGGGATGTCGACGTCGCGGGTCTCCTTGATCGGCTTGCCGTTGTCGATCGACTCCAGCACCGCCAGCTCGCGGCCGCGCTCCTGGATGATGCGGGCGATCCGGTAGAGGTACTTCGCGCGCTCGCTGCCGGGCATCGTCGACCAGACCCTGGAGTAGGCACGACGGGCGGCCTTCACGGCCCGGTCGACGTCGGCCTCGGACGCCTCGGCGATCTCCGCCAGCACTTCCTCGGTGGCCGGGTTGATGGACTTGAAGGAGTCACCGGAGCCGTCGACGAACTCGCCGTTGACGAACAGGCCGTAGGAGGCCCTGATGTCGACGATCGCTCGGGACTCCGGAGCGGGGGCGTAATCGAAAACCATGATCAGTCCAGGGTGAAGTAGTCGGGACCGGAGTAGCGGCCGGTGAGCATCTTCGTGCGCTGCATCAGCAGGTCGTTCAGCAGGGTGGAGGCACCGAACCGGAACCAGTCGGGGTCGAGCCAGTCGGGCCCGGCGACCTCGTTGACGACCACGAGGTACTTGATGGCGTCCTTGGTGGTCCGGATGCCGCCGGCGGGCTTCACGCCGATCATCTGGCCGGTCTGCGCCCGGAAGTCACGGACGGCCTCGAGCATGATCATGGTGACCGGCAGTGTCGCCGCGGGCTGCACCTTGCCGGTGGAGGTCTTGATGAAGTGGGCGCCGGCCAGCATCGCCAGCCAGGAGACCCGTCGTACGTTGTCGTAGGTCTGGAGCTCGCCCGTCTCGAAGATGACCTTGAGGTGAGCGGCGCCGCACGCCTCGCGGACGGCCACGATCTCGTCGTACACCTGCTGGTAGCGACCCGACAGGAACGCGCCACGGTCGATCACCATGTCGATCTCGTCGGCTCCGGCCTCGACCGCATCGCGCACGTCGGCCAGCTTGATGTCCATCGCGGCCCGGCCACTGGGGAAGGCGGTGGCCACGGCGGCGACCTTGACCCCGCTGTCACCCAGCACCTCTCTGGCGGTGGCCACCATGTCGGGGTAGACGCAGACCGCCGCCGTCATCGGGCAGGACGGGTCGGTTGGGTCGGGATGCATGGCCTTGGTGGCCAGCGCGCGCACCTTGCCGTGGGTGTCCTGACCCTCCAGCGTGGTCAGGTCGACCATCCGGATGGACAGGTCGATGGCGAAGGCCTTGGCGGTCGTCTTGATCGAGCGGGTGGACAGTGAGGCGGCGCGTGCATCCGCGCCCACCTGGTCCACTCCGGGCAGTCCGTGCAGGAACCGGCGCAGCGATGACTCCGATGACGTGATGTCCTCGAACCCGGCTGCACTCGTCGTTGAGGCAGTAGTCGTCACCTCGTCAGCATAGGGTTGTCGGCGCAGTGCCGGGCAATCGTGGAAGGGACATCGGTGGCAGACGACGAGGTGGAGTACTTCAAGCCCACGGGGGGCCGCTTCGTCGGCGGCACCGGGCTCGTGGCCGTGGTCGCCATCGTCGTCCTCTACCTTCTGAACGGCCTCCAGACCTCGGAGCTGAAGGTCCTCGCCGGGCTCGCGTGCCTGGCGCTCCTGATCTGGGTGGCGGTGCTGCGACCCCGCATCGGAGTGTCCACCGACCGGCTGGTCCTGCGTGGCATGTTCAGCACCGTGACCTTGCGGTTGGCGGGCGTCGAACAGCTGGTGCTGAGGCAGTTCCTGACCGTCAGGGTCGGCGACCAGCAATTCACCTCACCAGCGGCCGGGCGCTCGCTGAGGCAGATGCGCAGGACCAGAGGAGATGACCGCGACCCGCTCAACGTCTACTCCGACTTCATCGAGGAGCGGATCCGCAGCCGCGTGGCCGACGCGAAGCTGAGGTCCGCCAGCACCCAGGAGCTGCCCGAGGTCCATCGGGAGTGGGCGTGGCCCGAGCTCACCGCACTTGCGGTGCTGGGTGTCGCCCTGTCAATCACCCTGCTGCTCTGAGCGAACCCCAGCCGGACCTCGATGCATCTGTAGGGACGAGGGACCGATCGAGGGGAAGGACCAGATGAGGACCGATCGCGCGAGGGCGTTCGACGACTTCGTCGCGGCCACCACGCCGCGGCTGTTCCGGGTGGCTTGGGCTGTCACGGGGGACTATCACCTGGCGGAGGACGCGCTCCAGGCGGCGTACGTCGTCACCTACGCGAAGTGGCGCCGGATCAGTCAGGTCGACAATCCCGAGGCCTACGTACGCCGGGTGGTGGTCAACCAGGTGCTGGGGTGGCGGCGCCGCGCCTCCTCCACGGAGCGACCCTCGGCCACCCTCCCGGACACGCGGACGGTCGAGTCGGACGAGGCGGCCATCGACCAGACCGACGTCGTGTGGCGTGGAATCCAGGCGTTGGCGCCACGGCAGCGAGCCATCGTCGTGCTCCGCTACTACGAGCAGCTGTCGGAGGCCGAGATCGCCGATGTGCTCGGGATCCGGCCCGGCACCGTGAAGTCCCAGGCGTCGGCCGCGCTGACCAACCTGCGCCGCCTGCTGGCAGCCGAGGGCGCAGCCTTCGAAGGAGAACCGGTATGAACTCGCGACTGAGCGACGTCCTCACCCAGACCATCGAGCGGGAGACCGGCACGCTGGCGCCACCCACGCTCGACCTGACCTCGATCCGTCGACGGGGGGCCAGGCGGCGCAGGGTCCGGGTCGGTGGCACCGCCGTGGCAGCGGTCGCGGCGGTCGTGGCCGGGGCAGCCCTGGCGGGTGCGCTGCGACCGGCTTCCGACACGGCGCAGGTCGTCGTACCCGCGATGGACTTCGCGCAGGGTGCCCGGGCCTACTACGACCAGGACCGACACCTGATGAACCTCGGGGGGAAGGCACTCCCACTGAACGGGATCGACGGCCTGGACACGAATGCAACCGTGACCGCGAGTGGCGTGGTGTTCTTCAGCGACAGCCAGCAGCCCCGGCTCCTCGGGGTGGACGGCCACGTCGTCGACCTGGCCGCACCGCCGAGCAGTCCCGATCGCGAATTCCAGCCGTCGGCCACGGCGGAGGCGGACGGCAGCCGCGTGGCCTGGCTGGTCAGGGGAGACGTGACCACCCTGGGTGTCACCGACACCGTGACCAGCCTCACCACGACCCTGGATCTGGGGAAGGTCTGCCACGGGGGTTGTGGGGACCTCCGCCTGTCGGCCCTCGACTCCGGGTTTGCCTTCGTGTACGGCGACGCAGGCAGCTTCGCAGTCCCTGTGGACGGGGGCACGCCGATCAAGGTGGCCGACGGCCGGGTGACGGATGTGAAGAACCGGGTCATCCTGGTCGACGGCAGGGTGCCCGCAGCGCTGCCGGCCGGCCTTGGCACGGGGTGGCGGCCCGCGAGGGCGCAGGGCATCGAGTCCCTCCTGACCTTCGACGGCGCGCACGAGCTCTACTGGTCGACGGTCCTGCCGTCGACCGAGCCGGACGGCCGGCCGTTGCGCCTGGACCTGCCCGGTGGGGCGTCGTCGTTCGTGGCCATGGACACCGACGGGTCGGTCCTGGTGGCGTTGAGTGGCAGCAGACAGCAGACCTACTACGACTGTCTGGTGCCCTCGGGAGCCTGCACCGAGATCGGCACCCTGCCGAACGGCAGTGGCGATCCGATGTTCATCGGGGTCGACGGGTGAGGTTCAGATGCCGGCCGCTGCCTTGATGTCGTTGCGCAGCGCGTCGAGCCGCCCGGCGGCCGAGATGCGCGCGGCGTCGACACCGTCGGCGGGATCGACCGGGATGACCACCTCGAGGTAGCACTTGAGCTTGGGCTCGGTCCCGCTCGGGCGCACGATGATCCTGGCTCCCGGCATCTGGTAGCGCAGTCCGTCGGTGGGCGGCAGGTCGGCGGACCCGAGGGACAGGTCGTCGGTGCGCTCCACCGGGAGGCCGCCGAGCGTGGTCGGAGGGGTGTCACGCAGCCGTGCCATCGCTGCGGCGATCTCGCGGAGGTCGGTGACGCGGACGCTGAGCTGGTCGGTGGCGTGCAGCCCGTGCTCGCGCGCGATCTCGTCCAGCAGGTCGACGAGCGTGCGGTCCTGGGCCTTGGCCGCCGCGGCGAGCTCGCACAACAGGAGCAGCGCAGAGACCCCGTCCTTGTCGCGGACCTGGTCGGGGTCGACGCAGTAGCCCAGCGCCTCCTCGTAGCCGTAGGCGAGACCCTCGACCCGGGCGATCCACTTGAAGCCGGTGAGCGTCTCCTGGTGTGGCTGGCCGTGCGCGGTCGCCAGCTTGCCGAGCAGGGAGGAGGACACGATGGAGTTGGCGAAGACGCCCGTGCGTCCGCTGCGAAGGAGATGGAGACCGAGGAGGGCGCCCACCTCGTCGCCGCGAAGCATCTGCCAGCCGTGCGGGCCGCGCACAGCGGCAGCGCAACGGTCGGCGTCCGGGTCGTTGGCGACCACCAGATCGACGTCGCGCTCCTCGGCGAGCGCCATGGCGAGGTCCATGGCCCCCGGTTCCTCGGGGTTGGGGAAGGCGACCGTCGGGAACGCCGGGTCGGGCAGCTCCTGCTCGGGCACGACGTACGGTGCCGAGAAGCCGGTGCGCTCCAGCACGCTCAGCACCGCGGTGTTGCCGACCCCGTGCAGAGGTGTGTAGACGGTGCTCAGATCGCGCGGCCCGTCACCGACCAAGGCCGCGACGCCGGCCAGGTAGCGCTCCACGACGTCGTCGCCGAGGACCTCGCCGCCATCTCCTCGCGGCACCGAGGCGAGGGTGCCGACCGCCTCGATCGCGGCCGCGATGGCGGAGTCGGCGGGTGGGACGATCTGGCTGCCGTCACCCAGATAGACCTTGTAGCCGTTGTCCTGGGGCGGGTTGTGGCTGGCGGTCACCATCACCCCGGCCACACAGCCGAGGTCGCGGATCGCGAAGGCCAGCACGGGAGTCGGCAGGGCCTGGGGCAGGGTGAGGGCGCGCAAGCCGGCCCCCGTCATCACCTCGGCGGTGTCGCGCGCGAAGACCTCGGAGTTGTGGCGGGCGTCGTACCCGATCACCACGGCGTCGCCATCGATGGCACCGTTGGCCCTGAGGTACGCCGCGAGGCCGGCGGCCGCCCGGATCACCACGACCCGGTTCATCCGGTTGGGTCCGGCGCCCAGGGCGCCGCGCAGGCCGGCCGTCCCGAACTCGAGGGTGCCGTCGAAGCGATCTCGCAGCTCCTCGGATTCGCCCATGGCGATCAGGGCCTCGAGCTCGGAGCGGGTCTCGGCATCGGGGTCCGCCCCGGCCCAGTCGCGGGCAGCGGTCAGCAGGTCGCTCATGGTGAGCAGGTTAGCGCCGACCGCGGGGGCCGAAGACCGGGCTCATCCGCTTGAAGGAGGCTTCGCGGGCCGCCTTGGTGTTCGCGGCCATCAGCAGATAGAGCTGCTCGGCGCGTTCCCGGGCGAAGGTGGTCCGCGAACGTGCGGTCCAGGTCGAGTCGAACAGCCGCTTGGTGGCGGCGATCGCATCGGGCGAACGGGCGGCCAGCTCGTGGGCGAGGTCGAAGGCGGCTGCGACCGGGTCGGCCGCGAGCTCGGTGGCGAGCCCCAGGTCGGTCGCCTCCTTGCCCGACAGGATCCTGGCGGTCATGGTGAGCCGCTTGGCCGTGTCGATGCCGACCAGCTCCTTGAGCGACTGGATGCCGCTCATGTCGGGGATCAGGCCCCAGCGGCCCTCGAGCACCGACCATTCGGAGTCGGGGGTGGTGAACCGGAAGTCGGCCGCGAGCGCGATCTGCAGTCCGCCGCCGAAGCAGTGGCCGTGCACCGCCGCGATCACCGGTACGGGCAGCCGGCGCCAGGCCCAGCAGGCCTCCTGGAAGAGGTTGGTACCGCGCCACGGGAGGGGGAGGAACGCCTTCGCGATGCCGACCGGTTCGGACATCACCGTGGCGAAGTCGAGCCCCGAGCAGAAGGAGTCACCCTCACCGGAAAGCACCACCGCCCGCAGCGTGCGATCGCGTCGCAGGTCGCGGGCGGTGGCGACGAGCTGGCCCAAGGTGTCCAGTGTGAGCGCGTTGAGCTTCTCCGGTCGGTCCAGCCGCACGTGGGCGATGGAGTCGGACACGTGCGCGGAGACGAGATCGGCCATCCGCTCACGATAGTCCGACGTCGGCCGGGCTCAGGCGTCGATGGAGGACATGTCGCCGTAGCGGGCGCCGGCGACCGCGTCGCGAGGGACCGCGCTCTCGAGGGCGGCGAGGTCCTCGGCAGTCAGCTCGACGTCGGCAGCGGCCGCGTTCTGCTCCAGGTAGGCCACCCGCTTGGTGCCCGGGATGGGGGCCACTCCGAGCCCGTGCCGGGGTCCCTGGGCCAGCACCCAGGCGAGTGCGAGCTGGCCGGGCGTGATCCCGCGGGCCTCGGCCAGCTCCTGGATCCGGGCGACCAGCACCAGGTTGGCGTCGAGGGCGTCACCCTGGAACCTCGGGAAGTACGCCGAGCGCCGGAAGTCCGCCTCGCCGTCCGCACCGGCGTCGCGGGTGATGGTGCCCGTCAGCATCCCGCGGCCCAACGGGGAGTAGGGCACCAGCCCGATGCCGAGCTCGAGCAGCGTGGGCAGGATCTCGTCCTCCAGGTCGCGGGTGAACAGGGAGTATTCGGTCTGCAGGGCCGTGATCGGGTGGATCGCGTGGGCGCGACGGATCGTCTCCGGGCCCGCCTCCGAGAGGCCGAGGTGTCGGACCTTGCCCGCGCTCACGAGCTCGGCCATCGCGCCGACGGTCTCCTCGATCGGCACGGACCGGTCCACGCGGTGCTGGTAGTAGAGGTCGATGTGATCCACCCCGAGGCGGCCGAGCGAGGCATCGCAGGCCGAGCGGACGTAGTCGGGCGAGCCGTTGATGCCGACCCGGGTGCCGTCCGGGAGTCGCTCGTTGCCGAACTTGGTAGCCAGCTGCACCTCGTCCCGGCGGCCCTGCAGGGCCTTGCCGACGAGCTGTTCGTTGGTGAAGGGGCCGTACATGTCTGCGGTGTCGAGGAAGGTGACTCCGAGGTCCAGGCCCCGGTGGATGGTGGCGATGGCCTCGGACTCGTCGCCTGTTCCGTAGAACTCGCTCATGCCCATGCAGCCGAGGCCGAGGGCGGAGACGTCCAGTGGCGAAGTGGTCCCGAGGGTGCGTGTGGTGAGGGTCATGACCCGAGTCAACGGCTTCGAGTGCGCTCCAAGTCAAGCGCAGCCTCGACCTTCCCCTCGTAGAGACCGATCTTGTGGTCGATCGCGCGCAGATGGGCGCTCACCTCTGCCAGCTGGCGTTCCACCCGCTCGCGGTGGGCTTTGAGCAGATCGAGGCGCTCAGCCTCGTTGCCGTGGCCACTGCGCACCAGCTCGGCGTACTTCTTCACCTCGCGGATCGGCATGCCGGTGGAGCGGAGCTTGGTGAGCAGAGTGATCCAGGTGATGTCCTGGGCCGAGTAGCGGCGGTGTCCCGAGGTCGACCGGTCCACCGGGCTCAGCAGCAAGCCGTCGCGCTCGTAGTAGCGCAGGGTGTGCGCGCTCAGCCCGGTCTCCTGGGAGACCTCGGCGATGCTCAGGCTGGTCGGGCGGGTCAGGGTCGTCACCGGGTGAGTGTCCCCCCTGGAGTGTGCTCGAAGTCAAGCCACACAGAACTCGTTGCCCTCCGGGTCGTGCAGGAGCATCGCGTAGCGGTTGTGCTCCTCGTCGCTCGTCTCGCGCACGACCCGCGCCCCCCGTTCCACGAGGTTGGCGACGGCAGCCGTGACGATCTCCCTCCTGCGAGAGAAGGACATCGAGGGGTCGCGGCCGGTGGGGTAGAGGTCGAGGTGGAAGCGGTTCTTGATCGACTTGGTCTCCGGCACGATCTGGAACCAGATCCTCGGCCCGTGGCCGGTCGGGTCGTGGATGCGGTCGCAGCCGTCGCCGACCGGGTCGAGCTCCTCGTCGGGAACACCGAGGGAGCGGTACCAGTCGTTCCAGGTCACGAACCCCTCGGGAGCCGGCTGGCGCTGGTAGCCGAGGGCGGGCGCCCAGAACTCAACCAGGAGCTCGGGATCGTTGGCGTCGATCGTCAACTGCCATGTCGTCATGGATCCGACCATAGTGACCGGCGCCGACAGCCTCACCTGGTCGAGATGACCGCGTAGGTGGCCTGGGCGATCGCGAGCTCCTCGTTCGTGGGCACCACCAGCACCGTCGTCGGCGACCCCGCGGCGGAGATCACCCGGGCGCCCTCCCCGGAGCCGTTGCGCTCGTCGTCCACCACGAATCCCAACGGGGCGAGGGCTGCCAGCACATCGGCGCGCAACTGCGGGTTGTTCTCACCGATGCCCGCGGTGAAGGTGAGCGCGTCGACCCGACCCAGGACAGCGAGGTACGAGCCGACGTACTTCACGATCCGCCGTGCGTAGATCCGGTAGGCGAGCTCGGCAGCCTCGTCGCCCGCCTCGCGCATCGCCTGAAGCGCCCGGAAGTCGTTCTCCCCGGCCAGTCCGAGCAGACCGGAGCGCTTGTTGAGCAGGGTGTCGATCTCCGTCGCGGACAGTCCTTCCTGAGCCAGGTAGCCCGGGATGCCCGGATCGAGGTCGCCTGACCGGGTGCCCATCACCAGGCCCTCGAGCGGGGTGAGGCCCATCGAGGTGTCGACGGCACGACCCCCCTCGATGGCCGAGGCGGAGGCGCCGTTGCCGAGGTGCAGGACGATCTGGTTGAGCTCGCGCACATCGCGCTCCAGATGCTTGGCCACCTCCCGCGACACGAAGTCGTGGGAGGTGCCGTGGAAGCCGTAGCGCCGGACCCGGTGCTGCCGGGCGACGTCGCGGTCGATGGCGTACGTGTAGGCGACCGCGGGCAGTGAGGCGAAGAAGGCGGTGTCGAAGACGCCCACCTGGGGCAGGTCGGGGCGCAGGGTCATAGCCGCTCGGATGCCCTGCAGCGCCGGTGGATTGTGCAGGGGTGCGAGGCTGTTCTGCTCCTCGATGCCGTGGAGTACGTCGTCATCGAGCAGCGTCGGCGCCTGGAACCGCTCCCCACCGTGGACCACCCGGTGGCCCACGCCGCACAGTCCGACCTCTGCGAGCTTGGGGCCATGGGTCTCGAAGGCGGCCTGGGCCGCGGCGAGCGCCGCCGAGTGATCGTCGAAGTGCTCGCCCACCACGAAGCGGTGCCCGTCGACCTGATGGGTGAGGGTCCCGCGCTCCTCACCGATGCGCTCGACGACGCCCGAGGCCAGCACCTGCTCGGTGCCGGGATCGACGAGCTGGTACTTCAACGATGACGACCCGCAGTTGAGCACCAGGATCGGGCCGGCCATCAGGCACCGCGGGCTCGGCCGGATCGGGCTCGGGCGCAGGGGACTGCTTGGGCCTGGATCGCGGTGATCACGACCGTGTTCACGATGTCGTGCACCAGCGCGCCGCGGGACAGGTCGTTGATCGGCTTGTTCAGCCCCTGCAGGATCGGCCCGATGGCCACGGCGCCCGCGGAGCGCTGCACCGCCTTGTAGGTGTTGTTGCCGGTGTTGAGGTCGGGGAAGACGAACACGGTGGCCCGACCGGCGACGGGGGAGTCGGGCAGCTTGGCCCGAGCCACGGTCGGGTCGATCGCGGCGTCGTACTGGATCGGCCCCTCGAGCAGCAGGTGAGGCGCCCGCAGGCGCACCAGGTCGGTGGCCGCTCGCACCTTCTCGACGTCGGCTCCGGTGCCGGACTCCCCGGTCGAGTAGGAGAGCATCGCGACCCGGGGCTCGATGCCGAAGGCGGCCGCGGTCTCCGCCGAGCTGATCGCGATGTCGGCGAGCTCCTGCGCGGTCGGGTCCGGGTTGACCGCGCAGTCGCCGTAGGCGAGCACCCGGTCGGCCAGACACATCAGGAAGACGCTCGACACGACGGTGACGCCGGGCTTGGTCCGGATGAACTGCAGACTCGGGCGGATCGTGTGGGCGGTGGTGTTGACGGCGCCGGAGACCATCCCGTCGGCCAGCCCCAGGTGCACCATCATCGTGCCGAAGTAGGACACGTCCCGCATGGTCTCGCGAGCCTGGTCGAGAGCTGACGCCCTTGTGGCTGCGCAGCCGGGCATACTCGGCCGCGAACCGCTCCGACAGCTCCGGGTCGGCGATCGACACCACCTCGGCCCTGGTCAGGTCGACGCCGAGTGCGGCGGCTCGTGCCGCGATCGCGGAGCGGTCGCCGAGCAGGGTCACCTCCGCCACGCCGCGTCGCAGCACGACATCGGCGGCCGCGAGGATCCGGTCGTCGGTCGCCTCCGGCAGCACGATGCGACGCTTGTCGGCGCGCGCCCGCTCCATCAGCTGGTACTCGAACATCAAAGGCGTACGGATGCCGGACGGCGGGGTGTTGATCGCGGCCAGCAGGGCCTCCGGGTCGACCCGTTCTGCGAAGAGGCGTCGTGCCGTCTCGATCTTGCGGGTCGAGCCGACGTTCAGCGGGCCGTGCAGGTCGTAGAGCTTCTGTGCGGTCGGGTAGGTGCCCAAGGACGTGAGGGCGATGGGGAGCTCGACGTCGACGCCGGCGCACAATCGCTGGATCGACGCCGGGATCTCGTAGCCGCCGACCAGGATGATCCCGCCCAGCGTGGGAAACGTGGCGGACTGGTGAGCCATCAGCAGACCGGCCAACAGCTCGGTGCGGTCGCTCGGGAGTCACCACGGTTGCGTCGAGGAACAACCGGTCGAGCACGTTCGGCAGCGTCATCCCGGCGACGACGACGCCGAGCGACTCCCGGTCGAGCCAGGCATCCTCGCCTTGGACGAGGGTGGCCTCCGCCGCTACGATCTGCTCCCGGATCGTCGGTGCGGTCAGCAGAGGATGCTCCGGCATCACCCCCACGGTGAGGCCGGGCAACGTGGACAGCACCCGCTGGGTCTCCTCCACCGCGCCCTCCGCGACCCGGTTGGCGATCAGGGCGACCACGTCGTTGTGGTGGCGTCGGAACTCGTCGATAGCACCTCCTGCACTGCGCATGATCTCGTCCGGTGTGCGGTCCACGCCGGACACGACCATCACGACCGGGGAGCCGAGGTTGGCCGCGACCCGCGCGTTGAAGGTGTGCTCGGTCGGACTGGACACGTCGGTGAAGTCCGAGCCCATGATCAGCACGAAGTCGTGTCGCTCGCTGATCTCGCCATAGCGGTGCACGATCGTCGCCAGGGCCTCGTCGGGATCGGCGAGAGCAGCCTCATAGGTGACGCCGCGGGCCTCCTCGTAGGTCTGGTGGCTGCTGGGATGCGACACCAGTACGTCGATCAGCACGTCGCGCTGGTGTCCGTTGACCAGTGGCCGGAAGACGCCGACCGAGCCGACTCGCCGGGCGAGCAGGTCGAAGAGGCCGAGCCCGACCGCGGATTTGCCGGTGCGGCCTTCGGGGGAGGAGACGAAGACGCTGCGAGTCATCGGTCGAGGGCCGGCCGGTGGTAGGAGTCGAAGGCGAAGGCCCCTCCGACGTGGGCAGCCTCCGCTCGGTCGTCGGAGGCGGAGGGGAGACGAGCGTTGCGAACTCCTCGGCGTCGTCCTGTGGGTCGTAGCCCAACGCACGGCCCGGCTCCAGATCCCACCAGCCGCGGGTGTTGGCGGAGATCCCGTAGAGCACCGCGAATCCGGGGCTGGGGGTCGTGAGTGCGGCCTCGAACATGCGCACGCAGTCGTCGTGCGACAACCAGGTGCTGAGGTGGCGCACGCTCTCCGGTTGGGCCTGGAAGGAGCCGATCCGGCACGCGACCGCGTCGATGCCGTGGCGCTCGGCGTACAGGCTCAGCAACGCCTCGGCTGCCACCTTCCCGACCCCGTAGAAGGTGTCGGGTCGTGGCCGTGCGTCGGCGGAGACCAGGTCGCGACGCGGTGTGCGCCCGACCGCGTGGTTCGAGGAGGCGTAGGCGATCCGGGTGACGTCGTGGTCCACCATGGCGTCGAGCAGCGCTGCCGTGGTGATCACGTGCGAGGTCAGCGAGTCGGGCAGGCTGGCCTCGCCCGGGTGTCCGGCGAGGTGGACGACGGCGTCGATCGGCTGGGCCGCGAAGACGTCGGCGACGGCATCCGCGTCGGAGCAGTCTGCGGTGTGCCAGTCGTTGTGCGACTCGTCGTAGCCCTCGGGCGCCGGGACCCGGTCGAGCCCGATCACGGTGATGGCCCCGGTCGGCGAGGCCGACCATGACGACCTCGCCGATGCTGCCGGCGGCGCCGGTGACCAGCACCCTCATCTCAGGCCACCCCAGATCCACTCTCAGATCCTGGGCACGATCTGGCCCAGCAGAGTGCCCATCCGGCCAGCGGCGGACTTCCCTGCCTCGAGCACCTCGGCGTGGTTCAGGGGCGCGCCGGTGATGCCGGCGGCCAGGTTGGTGACCAGGCTGATGCCGAGCACCTCCATGCCGGCCTCGCGGGCCGCGATCGCCTCGAGGGTCGTGCTCATCCCGACGAGGTGACCGCCCATCGCGCGGACCATGCCGATCTCGGCCGGAGTCTCGTAGTGAGGGCCAGGGAACTGCACATAGACGCCCTCGTCGAGCGTCGGGTCGACCTCGCGGCACATCGCCCGGAGCCGCGAGCTGTAGAGGTCCGTCAGGTCCACGAAGTTCGCGCCCTCGATGGGGGAGGTGGCAGTCAGGTTGATGTGGTCGCTGATCAGCACCGGCTGTCCGGGCTGCCAGGTGTCCTTCAGCCCACCGCAGCCATTGGTCAGCACGATGGCGCGACAGCCCGCCCGCGCGGCTGTGCGCACCGGGTGGACGACTGCAGCCACGCCCTTGCCCTCGTAGAAATGGGTGCGGCTCAGGAAGACCAGCAGGTTGGTGTCGCCTGCTCGGACGCTGCGGATCCGGCCTGAGTGACCAGCCACCGCCGCAGCGGAGAAGCCCGGCAGATCGGTGGTGGCGATATCGGCCGTGGCCTCGCCGAGCGCATCGACGGCCGGCAGCCAGCCGGATCCGAGGACGAGCGCCACATCGTGCTGCTGCGACACCGGTGAGCTCGGCGAGCGTGTCCGCAGCGTGTTGGGAAAGGGAGTGGGGGTCGGTCACGTCCCAGACTCTAACCATGCCGAGGCTCACAGGGTGCACACAGGAAACTGCCAGCCCCTTCCAAAAGGGGTCCCCCAGTCTGGGAACATGTCAGCCACGCTGAGCCGCCCCGGCCGTGCCCACGCGGTGTCCCACCTCGGGCGCCGCGCCCGGCGAGACGCCGGGGTGCGACTCCTGGCGCTGTCCGCCCTGTGGTTGAGCCTCCTGCTCGTCACCTACTGGTGGGTGAGCGGCGGCGGCATCCAGGACCTCACGGGCTGGGCCACTGCGCTGACCTCGCTGGGCCGGCTCACCGGGCTGGTCGCCTCCGTCCTGCTTCTCGCCCAGGTCGCGCTCATGGCGCGGATCCCGCCGCTGGAGGCGGCCTTCGGGCAGGACCGGCTGGTCCACCTGCACAGGTTGGTCGGGTTCACATCGTTCAACCTGATGCTCGCGCACATCGTCGCCATCACCTGGGGCTACGCCGTGGGACAGGTCCTCCAGACCCCGGCCACGTTCTGGGACCTGACCCTGCACAGCTCTGGGATGCTGCTGGCCGTCGCAGGCACAATGTGCCTGGTGATGGTCGTCGTCACGAGCGTGAAGGCAGCCCGCAGTCGGCTCCGCTACGAGTCGTGGCACCTCCTGCACCTGTACGCGTATCTGGGCGTCGGCCTGGCGCTGCCGCACCAGCTGTGGACCGGGCGTGAGTTCACGGCCTCTCCAGGTCGCACCGTGTTCTGGTGGGCCGCCTGGGTGGCTGTCGCCGCCGCGGTCGTCTACTGGCGCCTCGGCGTACCCCTCTGGCGCAACCTGCGCCACCAGCTCCGGGTGGCCGGTGTGGTGCCGGAGGGTGAGGGCATCGTCTCGGTGTATCTGACCGGACGTCGCCTGGACCGCCTCCGTGTCGAGGCCGGACAGTTCCTCAGCCTGCGGTTCCTGGGCCGGCCCGGCTGGAGCAGGACGAACCCCTATTCACTCTCGGCGGCCCCGGATGGCCGACGGCTGAGGATCACCGTCCAGTCTGTCGGTGACGGCAGCGAGGCGGCCAGGTCGCTGCGGGTGGGCTCGCGGGTGCTCTTCGAGGGGCCGCACGGCAGACTCAGCGCCAGGTCCCGCAGCCGACCCAGGGTCGCCTTCATCGGTGCCGGCGTCGGCATCACCCCCTTGCGTGCGCTCGCCGAGGGCATGAGCTATCGACCCGGCGACGCGATCTACCTGGAGCGGTTCACCGACGCTCCGCTGTTCGCGGCGGAGGTCGACGCCCTCGCCCAGGGGCGTGGTCTCGAGGTCCTGCGTCTGCCCGGGCGACGCCGTGGCCCCGACTCATGGCTGGGCGACCGGATCGGTGAAGCATCCGACCTCACGGCCCTGCACTACTGGATCCCGGACGTGGCAGACCGGGATGTCTACGTCTGCGGTCCGGCCGTCTGGACCGAACTCGTACGCCGCGACCTCACGGCCGCGGGCCTGCCCCCTGAGCAACTCCACCTCGAGACCTTCAGCTGGTGACGTCATGACCAAGATCGCGCTATGGCTGCTGAGCACCCTGTCCGTGGTGGTGCTGCTCTTCGGCTACGACACCTCGACTGCCGGTGTGCAGATCGCCAGCCCGTCCACCTCGATCATCTCGGGAGGGTCGTCGAGAACCTCCAGCACCGGCAACACGGGAAGCTCCGCGAAAGCGGGTGACGCAGGCAACTCCGGCAACTCGGGCAACTCCGGCAGCACGGCCACCAAGACCTCCACGGTCACCGGTCGCACGGCCTCCACCCAGTGGGGGCCGGTGCAGGTCGAGCTCACCGTCAAGGGCGGCACGATCACCGACGTGAGCGTGCTGCAGTATCCCAGCGGCAACGGCCGGGACGTCGAGATCAACAACTACGCCCTCCCGATCCTGATCCAGGAGACGCTCGACGCTCAGGGCTCCTCGATCGACATGGTGAGTGGAGCCACCGTGACCAGCGGGGGATACGCCCAGTCACTGCAGAGCGCCCTGGACCAGGCTGGACTGTGACCTCGGCGCTGGTGGTCCACCGTCGGGTGGAGCACGTCATGGGCCTGCCGATCAGCCTCGCGTTGCGAGGCCTCCACTCTGCCGACGGTCGGGCCGACGCGGCCTGGGAGGGGGCGCTGGAGTCACTGCGCTGGGTCGATGAGGTCTTCAGCACCTATCGTCCCGATTCCGTCATCAGCCGTTTGGGTCGCGGCGACATCGAGGTGGCGGACTGCCCGCCGGAGGTGGCTGAGGTCCTCGACCTGGGCGAGGCTGCCCGAGTCTCGTCCGGCGGCGCCTTCGACGTACGCCGACCCGGCCCGGACGGGCGCTCGGTCCTGGACACCGACGGGGTGGTCAAGGGGTGGGCGGTGCAGCGCGCCGCCCGGTTCTTCGACGGCCTGGACGGAACCGACGTCTGCCTGTCTGCTGGTGGCGACATGGTCTGTCGGGTCGACGCGCCGGATCGGGACGCCTGGCAGATCGGGATCGAGGATCCCCGCGACCCGCGCCGCCTGGTCGCCCGGATCCCGCTGCGGCACGCCGCGGTCGCGACGTCCGGTACGGCGCACCGAGGCGCCCACATCGTGCACGGCGCCACGGGCCTGGTGCCTGAGGGCGTCGCCTCGGTGACCGTCGTCGCCGACGATCTGACCTGGGCCGACATCGACGCCACCGCAGCCTTCGCGCAGGGCCGCGGGGCCCTGGCATGGTTGCGGACCCGGCCGGGCCGGGCCGGACTGGTGGTGTGGCAGGACGGCAGCACCGACACGTTCTCCACCCACCAGCAGCCCGAGTCCGGCAGGATCGAGCCATGATCGATCACTTCGGTATCAACTGCGCCGACCTGGCCGTCTCGGCGGCCTTCTACGACCGGGTGCTCGCCACCCTGGGCCACTCCCGGCTGATGGACTTCGGGGTGGCCCTGGGCTACGGAACCGACACTCCGGCCTTCTGGCTGTCGACCTTCGAGGGAGTCGGCGAGAACCGAGAGGTGCACGTGGCCTTCGCCGCCGTGGACCCGGCCGCGGTGCGCGCCTTCCACACCGCCGCCCTCGAGGCGGGCGCCGAGTCGCTGCACGAGCCTCGTCTGTGGCCGGAATACCACGAGCACTACTACGGTGCCTTCGTCCGCGACCCCGACGGCAACAACGTCGAGGCGGTCTGTCACAACGGCTGATGGCCGACCGGGCGCGCACCGCGGTGGGAGACGCATGCAGCCGCCGCAGCCAGGCCGGCCTCGACGGCGTACGCCGCCCCCTCGGCTCGAGCCGCGAGATAGCCCGCGCAGAAGGCGTCACCTGCCCCCGTCGTGTCCACGACCCGGGCCGGGTGCGCGGCGTGTCGTACGCCACCCAGCAGGGCGCCCTCCGCGCCGAGCGTGACCACCGCCCGCGGGTCGTGTTGCACGCCTAGGAAGCCGGCCTCGTCCTCGTTGGGGAACAGCAGGTCGGCGCTCGCCACCCAGGACAGGAACGGCTGAGCGCCGACCTGGCGCAGGAAGGCGAGCGTGCTGGGGTCGACGCTGAGGCCGATCCCGCGACGTCCGGCCTCGTCGACGAGTCCGCGGGCGAGTGGGCGCGTCAGTGGGTCGAAGAAGGTGTAGCCCGTGAGATGGAGCCAGTCGACGCCGAACCACGCCGTGTCGGGGACATCGCTCAGCGTCATCCCCGTGTTGGCGGCCCTGTCGACGTACATCGTCCGGTCGCCTTCAGGATCGAGCGTGAGCACCAGGCTGGCCGTGGGGAGAACGGTGTCACCGGTCACGTGCGCCTCGACCCCTGCCTCCGCCAGGGCGCGCCGGTGCCTCTCGACCCCGTCGGCGCCGACGCGGCCGGCGAACACGACCTCGGCCCCGAGGTGTCCGAGCCAGGCCGCGACATTCGCGGCCGAGCCGCCCGGGGTCATCCGGATCTCGGCCCGGGTGTCGCTGGACGGGGTGACGGGCTCGAGGGGGAGCACTCCGATGTCGTCGACGACGTCGCCGACGACGAGGATCCGGGACACGACGCTCAGCCGTGGGACCAGGCGACTGCGATGTCGCCCGCGACCCGGATGTTGTTGCGCGCGATGTCGAGATTGACCCGCAGGCTCTCGCCGCCGGTGATCTCGACCATGCTCAGCAGCAGGAAGGGCGTGACCTCCTTGCCGCTCAGGCCCCGGTCCTCGGCCATGGCCAGCGCCTGGGCGAGCGCACGATCGTGGACCACCGGGTCGAGCTGCTGCGCCCGGGGCAGCGGGTTGGCGACCAGGATCCCCGCGCGCTGGGCGAGGTGGTCGCGCATCCGCATCACCTCGGCCACGGCCACGGCGTCAGGGACCGACCAGTCGAGGCGATGTCCGGAGCCGGTCAGCCAGAAGCTCGGGAACTCGTCGGTGCCGTAGCCGAGGACGGGCACACTCAGGGTCTCGAGCCGCTCCAGGGTGGCCGCGATGTCGAGGATGGACTTGACCCCTGCGGAGACCACCGTGATCGGGACCTCGGCGAGCACGCTCAGGTCCGCTGACTCGTCGAAGGACTCCGACGCGCCCCGGTGCACGCCGCCGAGCCCGCCGGTCGCGAAGACCCGGATGCCGGCCAGGTCGGCGATGTACGACGTGGCGGCCACCGTCGTGGCGCCGCTGCCTCCCCGGGCCAGGGCGATGGGCAGATCACGGACGCTGAGCTTCTCGATGTCCTCGTTCGCGATGCGCGCGAGCTCCTCGGAGGTCAGCCCGGCCTTGAGCTCACCGTCGAGGACGGCGATCGTCGCCGGAACGACTCCACGAGAGCTGAGGAGCTCCTCGAACTCCGTGGCGGCGACCAGGTTGTCAGGGCGAGGCAGGCCGTGGGAGATGATCGTGCTCTCCAGGGCCACCACCGGCTCGCCGGCCGCGAGGGCGTCCGCGACGGAGGGGCTCACGCTCAGGGGCGCCGCCATCACCGACTCACAGCCCGGTGGAGCGACAGGGTCGGGCTCGCAGCGCAGCGACGTAGTCGGCAGGAGCATCCGCCGCGACGGCCGCGTCCGCCAGGACCCCGAGGTAGGACGCCGACGGGAGACCACCCTCGTAGGCATCCAGCACGTAGGACCAGACCAGCAGCTCGCCGGCCAGGGTCTTCACCCGCACCTTGGCCCGGCGGTAGAGGCCGGTGTCGGCGGAGTCCCAGCGATCGAGTTCGGCGACGTCCTCCGCGGTGACGTCGTAGACCGCCACGTAGACCTGCTCGAAGGGGTCCTCGACGATGGTGGCCAGCGCCCCGTCCCATCCGTGTTCCTCACCGCCGAAGGTCAGCCGCCAGCCCTCCAGCCAGCCGGTCGTCTGCAGCGGCGAATGCGGGCAGCGCTCGCTCATGCGAGCGGGGTCCAGGTTCGTCCCGTAGGCGGCGTAGAGCGTCACGACAGTGAGATTAGTGCCTGGCGCCGGGACTGCGTTGGAGACCTGGGCGCCAACCTCCTAGGCTGATGCCCGTGACCCACTTCAACGTGCTTGTCCTTGGTGCCGGTCCCGGCGGCTACGTCGCGGCGATCCGCGCCGCCCAACTCGGCCTGTCGGTGGCGGTCGTCGAGGAGAAGTACTGGGGCGGTGTCTGCCTCAACGTCGGTTGCATCCCGTCCAAGGCGCTCCTCAAGAACGCCGAGCTCGCCCATGTCCTGACCCACGAGAAGGCCAAGTACGGCATCGAGGGCGACGCCACGATGGCGTTCGCACCGACCCACCAGCGCAGTCGCCAGGTCAGCGCGGGCATCGTGCGCGGCGTTCACTTCCTGATGAAGAAGAACAAGATCACCGAGATCGACGGCTGGGGCACCCTCACCGGCGCGAAGTCGATGGACGTCAAGGACAAGGACGGCGCCACCACGTCGTACACCTGCGACAACCTGATCCTGGCCACCGGAGCGACCGTGCGTCTGGTCCCCGGCGTGGCGCTGTCGACCAACGTTGTGACCTACGAGGAGCAGATCCTCAGCGAGGAGCTCCCGGGGTCGATCATCATCGGCGGCTCCGGCGCGATCGGCGTCGAGTTCGCCTACGTGATGAAGAACTTCGGGGTCGACGTGACGATCGTGGAGTTCCTGGACCGGATGGTCCCCACCGAGGACGCCGACGTGTCCAAAGAGCTCGCGAAGCACTACAAGAAGCTCGGCGTGAAGGTGCTGCTGGCGACCGCCGTCAAGGGCGTCGAGGACACCGGCAGCGGCGTGCGGGTCACTGTGGCGCCGGCCGGCGGAGGCGACGAGACGGTCCTGGAGGCCGACAAGTTCCTGGCGGCGTTCGGGTTCGCGCCGCGCCTGGAGGGCTACGGGCTCGACGCGACGGGTGTCGAGACGACCGAGCGAGGCGCCATCGCCATCGACGCCCGCGGCCGGACCAACGTCGAAGGCGTCTACGCCATCGGCGACGTCACCGGCAAGATGATGCTCGCCCATGTCGCCGAGGCCATGGGCATCGTCGCGGTCGAGACGATCGCCGGCGTCGAGACGATGGAGATCGACTTCGACATGATCCCGCGGGCGACGTACTGCCAGCCCCAGATCGGCTCGTTCGGCTATTCCGAGCAGCAGGCCATCGACAAGGGCTACGACGTCAAGACGGCGACGTTCCCGTTCTCCGCCAACGGCAAGGCCCAGGGCCTGGGCGACACGGCCGGCTTCGTGAAGATCGTCGCCGACGCGGAGCACAACGAGATCATCGGTGGCCACCTCATCGGACCCGACGTCACCGAGCTCCTCCCGGTGCTGACGCTCGCGCAGCAGTGGGACCTCACGGCCGACGAGGTCGCTCGCAACGTGTTCGCCCACCCGACGCTCGGTGAATCGGTCAAGGAAGCCATCCACGGCATCGCCGGCCACATGATCAACTTCTGATGCGCCGTCGACAGGTGGAGTGATGAACCGCATCGTCATCATCGGCGGCGGCCCCGGAGGCTACGAAGCCGCCCTGGTCGCTGCTCAGCTGCACGCCAGAGTGACGGTGGTGGACTCCGACGGCATCGGTGGCTCGGCGGTCCTGACCGACTGCGTGCCCTCGAAGACACTGATCGCGACTGCCGAGGTGATGACCGACATGGCTTCCGCCGAGGCGCTCGGCGTCACGCTGACCGACGCGGGGGGCGATGCGGCCGCCACCGTCACGATCGACCTCGCCCGGGTCAACACCAGGGTGAAGCAGCTCGCGGCCGACCAGTCCGCCGACATCGCCGCCCGTCTCCAGCGGGAGGGGGTTCGCGTCGTAGCGGGGCGTGGTCGCCTCGACGGCACCGGCCGGGTGGTCGTCACGCTGGCCGATGGCAGCGAGGAGCTCGTCGAGGCCGACGCCATCCTGGTCTCGACCGGCGCGGCCCCCCGGGTCGTCCCCGAGGCACAGCCGGACGGCGAACGCATCCTGACGTGGGAGCAGGTCTACGACCTCGATGAGCCTCCCGACCACCTGATCGTGGTGGGCTCCGGGGTGACCGGTGCGGAGTTCGCCTCGGCCTACGTCGCGCTCGGCATCGAGGTCACCCTGGTGTCCTCCCGCGAGCGGGTGCTGCCGGGCGAGGACGCGGATGCGGCCACCGTCCTGGAGCAGGTGCTGACCAGGCGCGGCATGAAGCTGTTGTCGCAGTCTCGCATGCAGAGCGTCACCCGCGAGGGCGACGTCGTGACGGTGACGCTCGTCGACGGGCGCACGGTGACCGGATCTCACTGTGTGCTGGCCCTCGGGTCGATACCCAACACCACCGACCTCGGTCTCGAGGAGGCCGGGATCAAGCTCGACGCGCAGGGCTTCATCAAGGTCGACCGGGTCTCTAGGACCTCGGTCAGCGGGGTGTACGCCGCCGGCGACTGCACGGGGGTGTTGATGCTCGCGTCGGTCGCGGCCATGCAGGGCCGGATCGCGATGTGGCACTACATGGGTGATGCGGTCGCGCCGATCGACCTGAAGAAGGTCTCCTCCAACGTCTTCACCTCACCCGAGATCGCGACTGTCGGCTGGTCGCAACGGGCGATCGACGCCGGTGAGATCGTCGCGGAGACCGTGATGCTGCCGCTGGCCACCAACGCGCGCGCCAAGATGCAGGGCATCACCGACGGCTTCGTGAAGCTCTTCTGCCGGCCGGGCACGGGGTCGGTCGTGGGAGGTGTCGTGGTGGCGCCGAGGGCTTCGGAGCTCATCCACGTCGTGTCCCTGGCCGTGGCGGAGTCCTTGACCGCCGACCAGCTGGCGCACGCGTTCACCGTCTATCCGTCGCTGTCCGGCTCGATCGCCGAAGCCGCTCGTCGCCTGCACCAGGTGCACTGAGGGCTGTCGGTTCATCAAGGGATGTCGGCGAACCATCACTTCCCCGGTCGAATTGGCCACGGACAGCGCAGGTTGGGCTGCATCCCTTGGTGAACCTGGTGCGCGAGTGAGTGACAGGTCAGAAGCCGCCGTCGAACCCGCCACCGTCGAACCCGCCGCCGTCGAACCCGCCACCGTCGAACCCGCCGCCGTCAGACCCGCCGTCGAACCCGCCGCCGTCAGAGCCACCGTCGAGACCGTGTCCGGAGCCGTCGGTGCCCCAGCCACCCATCATCGAGCCGAGGACGAAGCCGGGGAACAGCCCGTTGGTCGCCCAACCGCCGTAGTAGCCCTGGGCATAGGAGCGATAGCCCGGGCCGCCGTCGTACCAAGGCACCATCGCGTTTCCCGAGCGGACCATGCGGGAGTCGGGTTGCGCGCCCTGCGCGAGGCGCTCTGCATCCGCCAGGCACACGGGTACGTCGCGCGGTCGGCCGCCGGGCGGCGCCCACTCCACGTCGGTCTGGGCCGGACCATGGGCAGGGCTGAAGAAGCAGGGGGGTCGGCGCTCGGGTAGGTCATCGCCGTTCTGGCGAGCCAGCACGCAGGCCTTGGCGTAGCGTCCGTCCTCGAGGGTGCGGGTCACCTCGCTGACGTCCTCGGGGCGGGTCGCGTCGCGCAGCAGGACCTTGGCGTTCTCGTAGGCGTCGAGCGCGCGCTGGTAGTCCTGACGCATGGCTGTGTCGAGCTCGGTGGTGAGCGTGTCGACGTGCAGTTCCTGCAGCTCCTCACCGAAGCGTGTCACGTCCTCATCCACGACGGCTCGGACCTGCGTCAGGTCGCGTGCGCTCTGGAGGCGAAGTCGCTCGGCCTCGCGCCGTCTGGACAGCAGGACCATGCCTCCGAGGGCGATGACGACGGCGACGAGGACCCATTCCATGCCCTCAGCCTAGGCACCCCGCTCCAGTGAGGTGGTGTGGCGCAGGGATCAGTTGCCCCCGCCACCCCCGCCGCCGTCGAAGCCGCCGCCGTGGTGCCCGCCGCCGTGGTGCCCGCCGCCGTGGTGCCCGCCGTGATGCCCACCGTCGAACCCGCCGTGGTGACCGCCGTGGTGACCGCCGTGATGGGGCCCGCCGGGGTGGTGCACCTGGCCGAAGGATCCGCCGTCGGCAACGCCGTGGCCGCTGCCGCCCATCCAGCCGCCGTTGTTCCAGCCGCCGACATCCGTTCCCAGCACGAAGGTCGGGAAGAGGTCCTCGGCGGCCCAGCGCCCGTAGTAACCCTGGGCATAGCTGGCGTAGCGGGGGCCGGCTTGGTACCACGGCACCATCTCGGCTCCCGAGCGCACCAGACGAGCGTCGGGCTCGGCCCCCTGCTTCAGCCTGTTGGCGTCCTGGAGGCAGACCGGGATGTCGCGCGGCGTACCGCCGCGAGGAGCCCACTCGACGTCGGTGTGTGCCGGTCCGTGCGCGGGGTTGAAGAAGCAGGGCGGGCGACGCGCGGGGAGCTCCCGACCGTCCTGGCGGGCCAGCACACAGGCCTTGGCGTAGCGGCCGTCCGTCAGGGCTGTCGTCACTGCGGAGATGTCCTCCGGCCGGCCTGCACCGTCCAGCAGCGACTTGGCCCGCTCGTAGGAGTCCAGGGACGCCTGGTAGTCGTGTCGCGTCTCGGCGTCCAGGGTGCTGGTCATCGTCTCGATGTGCAGGTCCTGCAGCTCCTCCCCGAACTGAGTGACGTCCTCATCGGCGACCTTGCGTAGCAGCACCAGGTCCCGCTCGGCCGCGGCACGCAACCGCTCGACCTCCTTGCGCCGCGAGGTGAGACTCCTGGTGCCACCGACCACGGTCGCCAGCACGATGACGAGGAACACCCAGATCACCCGGACAGCATACGATCTGGGGCATGTCCTCAGTCGGATCCCGCACCCCGGCACAGGAGATCCGGTTCTGCCGCGCTCCCGACGGGGTCCGGATCGCGTACGCGGTGCACGGCAGCGGCCCCCCGCTGGTGATCTCCACCTGTTGGCTCAGTCACCTGCAGTACGACTGGGAGAGCCCGGTGTGGCGCCACTTCCTGCGCGATCTCGGCCGGTTCGCCACCGTGGTCCGCTACGACGAGCGGGGGCACGGCCTGTCGGACTGGGACGTCGAGGACCACAGTCTCGAGGCGCGCCTGGGTGACCTGGAGGCCGTGGCCGACGACGCTGGCTTCGACAGGTTCGCCCTGATGGCGATGTCCCAGGGCGGCCCGCCGTCGGTCCTCTATGCGCTTCGGCACCGCGAACGGGTCACCCGGCTGATGTTCGTCAGCAGCTATGCCTCGGCGTTCCGGGATGCGACTCCTGAGGACTACGAGCTCAGCGAGGCCTTCGAGCAGATGATCAAGGTGGGCTGGGCCCGCCCGGACTCCGCCTTCCGTCGCGTCTTCACCTCGCTGATGATCCCCGAGGCGACCGAGGAGCAGATGCGCTGGCTCGACGAGCTCCAGCGGGTCTCGGTCTCGGCCGAGACGGCCTACCTCGCCCGTCGCCAGCGCGGCCAGGCCGACGTCATCGACCTGCTGCCCGAGCTCGACGTCCCCACCCTGGTCATCCACGGCCGAGACGACCGGATGAACGACTTCGACGACGGGCGGCACCTGGCCGCCAACATCGCCGGCGCACGGCTCGTGGCGCTGGAGACCTCGAACCACATCGTGCTCGAGCACGAGCCGGCCTGGCCGGTCTTCCTTCACGAGGTCTCGGAGTTCCTGGCTGCCGACGCGGGGCCGGCCACCCGGCGTACGACGGGTTCGGTGGTCTCGTTGTCCCCGCGCGAGCTCGAAGTGCTCAGCCTGGCTGCGCAGGGAGACGACAACGACGCGATCGCCGGTCGCCTTCACCTCAGTGTCAGGACCGTCGAGCGCCACCTCGCGAACATCTACGCCAAGCTCGACGTCCGAGGCAAGTCGGCCCGGACCGCCGCAGTCGCCCGGCTGCTCACCTCAGACTGACACTGGGTAGCCACACGTATCAGTCGGCCGGGCGCTCCGCTCCGGATGGGTGCTGCCACCGATGCCGCGACTGCCAGGTCCTCCCTAGCGTCGGACCAGAGCCGGACACCGGGTCCGGGGCAGCTGAAGGAGAACTGGAATGACGCAGACTGTGGACGCGGTGGAGGCCGACCGGGCCCTCAAGGCGAAGCATCGGGCGATGTGGTCCCTGGGCAACTACCCAGCCGTCGCCGACGAGGTGATCGAGTCCCTCGGCCCCGTGCTGGTCGAGGCCGCGGGGGTGCGCGCTGGGGACCGCGTTCTCGATGTGGCGGCGGGCTCCGGCAACGCCGCCATCCCCGCCGCACTGGCGGGCGCCTCGGTGGTCGCGAGCGACCTGACGCCAGACCTGCTGGAGACCGGTCGGCAGGCGGCGGCCGCCTTGGGCGCGACTCTGGAGTGGGACCAGGCCGACGCCGAGGCGCTGCCGTACGACGACGACGCGTTCGACAGCGTGCTCTCGTGCGTGGGCGTCATGTTCGCCCCGCACCATCAGGAGAGTGCCGACGAACTGGTCAGGGTGTGCCGTCCAGGCGGGACCGTGGCCGTGCTGAGCTGGACGCCGGAGGGCTTCATCGGCCAGATGTTCGCCACCATGAAGCCCTATGCACCCCCGCCACCGGCCGGCGCTCAGCCGCCGCCGCTGTGGGGCCGGGAGTCGCACGTCCGGAGCCTCTTCGGCGATCGGGTCCGTGACCTCGAGACCCGCACCGACAAGCTGTCGGTCACGCTGTTCGGCACCGGAGCGGAGTTTCGCGACTACTTCAAGAAGAACTACGGCCCGACCATCGCGGTCTATCGCGCGAATGCCGACAGTCCGCAGCGGGTCGAGGCCCTCGACGCCGATCTGGCGGCCTTGGGTGACCGGTTCCTCCAGGACGGCGAGATGGCGTGGGAGTACATCGTGTGCACGGCCCGGGTCGTCTGAATTACGAGGCTGTAGTTCTTCCATCCGGGTCGTGCCGTGCGGCATCCGGGGTTACGTTCGATGTTCCCACCCGCCCCGGGTGCCCCACGAGTCGATTCGGAGCGACCCGATGCCGCGTCTGCGTGTGCTGGCTGCCGCCGCCACTGCTGCCCTTGTCCTGACCAGCTTCACCGCCGTCCCGCCCTCGTTCTCCGCGGAGGCCTCTGTGCCGGTGCCGCCGCAGGCGTGGGTCACGATCACCGGGCATGGCTACGGCCATGGGCACGGCATGTCTCAGTACGGTGCCGAGGGTGCGGCCCGGCAGGGACTCAGCGCCCAGGCGATCGTGAACTTCTACTACCCGGGCACCCGGCGGGGCATCGAGACCGGCAAGATCAGCGTGCTCCTGACCGCCGACACCGACGACAACACCGTCATCCTCGCCCGGGCTGGGCTCACGGTGCGCGATCTGGGTGCCGGCAGGCGCTGGACCCTCCCCGACAACGGTGCCCGGCGCTGGCGCCTGTCGGTCGGACCGGGCGGCGCCTCCAAGGTGGGCTATCTCACCGACGCGTGGCATCCGTGGCGGACGTTGGCAGGCGACGGTGCCTTCTCCGCCGGCGGTGCCCCGATCACCCTGGTCACACCCGCAGGAAAGGTCGCCTACCGCGGAGCGCTGCGGTCGGTCCGACCCTCCAGCGGGTCCAGGTCGCGCGACACCGTCAACGTGCTCAAGCTGGACAGCTACCTGCGCGGCGTGGTGCCTCGGGAGATGCCGGCGACCTGGATGCCGGCGGCGGTACGGGCCCAGGCGATCGCCGCGCGCACCTATGCGGCGTACGAGCGCGCCCACCCGCTGAGCAGCACCTACCAGATCTGTGACACCACCTCGTGCCAGGTGTACGGCGGCTACTCCGCCGAGCATCCCGACTCCAACGCCGCGATCGTGGCCACGGCCGGGAAGGTGCAGACGTATGCCGGTGAGCCCGCATTCACCCAGTTCGCATCGAGCAGTGGCGGCTGGACCTCGGCTGGGAGCGTGCCCTATCTGGCGGCTCAAGCGGATCCCTACGACGACTGGGCTGGCAACCCGGTGCACACCTGGTCGACCAAGGTCGACGCGCGGACGATCGAGCGCGCCTGGCCCGCGATCGGCAACCTGACGGCGATCCGCGTCGTCGCCCGCGACGGCAACGGAGCCTGGGGCGGTCGGGTCGTGACACTCCGGCTGGTCGGCGGCAAGGCGAAGGTGACCGTGTCGGGCGACACCTTCAGGTCGGTGCTCGGGCTGCGTTCGACCTGGCTGTCCTTCAAGGCCGCAGCCAAGTAGTCCGGTCATCTCATGGTCGCGCTCGAGGAGGTACGCCGGCTCGCCGTGAGCCTGCCGCGGACGACCGAGCACCTGATCCGCGACCGGGTGAAGTTCCGGGTCGGGCGACTGGTCTACCTGGCCTTCTCGCGCGACGAGACCCTCATGGGCTTCGCCTACCCCAAGGAGGAACGCGACGCTCTGGTGGCGAGTGACCCGGCCACGTTCCAACAGCCCGACCCCTCGGACCTTCGCTACAACTGGGTGGTGGCTCGCCTCGACGCGCTCGACAGCGATGAGATGAGCGAACTGGTCACCGACGCGTGGACCATGGTGGTGCCGAAGTTCGTCGCGCGCGAGCACCTGGCTCGTCAGGGATAGCCGGGCAGGCCGTCGATGCTCTCGGCGTTGCGGGTGCTTCGGTAGGTCTCGAGCTGCGTGTCGGTCTTGCGGCCGGCCCAGCTCTGCAGCAGGTCACGGTCCGCGACGTAGTCCATCAGCGGCACGGCGAACCCGCAGGAGTCACTGACCCGGTGCACGGCCACGACGATGATCGCGCGGGCACCCGGCAGCTCGGGGAAGCGATCGGCCAACTCCTCCCAGGCGCTCTCCGCCGGCGTGATCACGGTGCCCGTGCCGTGCAGTCGAACGATGGTGGCAGCACCGTTGAACGCGCAGAACATCACCGTGATCCGGCCGTTCTCACGCAGGTGGGCGATCGTCTCGATGCCGCTCCCGGTCAGGTCCAGCCACGCGACCCGATGCTCGTCGAGCACGGCGAAGGTGCCCCGGGTGCCACGAGGTGACACGTTGACGTTCCCGTCGCCGGCCAGCGGAGCAGTGGCGACGAAGAACACCGGCTGGTCGGCCATGAAGGTCGCCAGCTTCGGGCTGATCGAGTCGTGGACCTTGCTCATGTGAGGCTCATATCAGGCTCATGTCAGGTGATCACCAGCACCAGGTCGCCGCCCTCGACGGACTGGGTGCTCCCGATCGCGATCCGCTCCACCGTGCCGGCCACGGCCGCCGTGATCGAGGCCTCCATCTTCATGGCCTCGATGGTCGCCACCGTGTCACCGACCGCCACGGCGTCGCCGGCCCTCACCCCCACGGTCACGACGCCCTGGAAGGGAGCCGCCACCTCGCCGGGCTTGGCCGTGTCGGCCTTCTCGGCGGCAGGTACGTCGGCGGCGACCTTGCGGTCGCGCACCGAGACCGGCCGGATCTGCCCGTTGATGGTCGACATCACCGTCCGGAAGCCGCGCTCGTCGGGTTCGCTGATGGCCTGCAGGCCGATCAGGAGCTTCTTGCCCTCTGCGATGGTGACCTCGTGCTCCTCCCCGGATCGCAGACCGTAGAGGTAGTCGATGGTCGGCAGCACCGACGTGTCGCCGTACATCGAGCGTGCCTCGGCGAAGATCGCCGTCGGACCGGGGAAGAGCAGCTCGTTGAGGGTGCGCCGACGGTCGCTCTGCAGGGCGGCCGACTGCTCGGGCGACAGGGTGGCGGCCGGGGCCTTCCAGGTGCGACCGGCCAGCGCCTTGGTGCGGAACGGCTCGGGCCAGCCGCCAGGAGGGTCGCCGAGCTCGCCGTTGAGGAACCCGATGACCGAGTCGGGGATGTCGAACCGGCCGGGCTCCGCCTCGAACTCGGCGGGATCCGCCCCCACCGCCACCAGGTGGAGGGCGAGGTCACCCACCACCTTCGACGAGGGTGTCACCTTCACCACGTGACCGAGGATCCGGTCCGCGGCGGCGTACATGTCCTCGATCTGCTCGAACTTCTCGCCGAGCCCCAGGGCGATCGCCTGCTGACGCAGGTTGGAGAGCTGGCCGCCGGGGATCTCGTGGGTGTAGACGCGCCCGGTCGGGGCCGGTAGCGCCGACTCGAAGGGGGCATAGACCCGGCGGGTCGCCTCCCAGTAGGGCTCGAGCGCGCACACGGCCTGCAGCGACAGCCCGGTCTCGCGGGCCGAGTGGTCGGTGCCGGCCACCAGGCCGGACAGGGCGGGCTGCGAGGTGGAGCCGGCCATCGCCGCGCAGGCTGCGTCGACGGCATCGACACCGGCGTCGATCGCGGCCAGCAGGGTGGCGAGCTGACCACCCGGCGTGTCATGCGTGTGCAGGTGCACCGGCAGCGCGAACTCCTGCCGCAGCGCGGTCACCAGGGTCCGGGCAGCGGGAGCGCGAAGCAGCCCGGCCATGTCCTTGATGCACAGGACGTGGGCCCCTGCCTCGACGATCCGCGACGCGAGCTCGAGGTAGTAGTCGAGCGTGTACAGCCTCTCGGCCGGGTCGGAGAGGTCACCGGTGTAGCAGAGAGCGACCTCGGCGACGGTGGTGCCGGTCTCGCGGACCGCCTCGATGGCCGGGCGCATCTGCTCGACGTCGTTGAGGGCGTCGAAGATCCGGAACACGTCGATCCCGGTCGCCGCGGCCTCGGCCACGAAGGCGTTCGTCACCTCGGCCGGGTAGGGCGTGTAGCCCACCGTGTTGCGGCCGCGCAACAGCATCTGCAGGCAGATGTTGGGCACGGACTGCCGCAGCTCGGCCAGCCGCTCCCACGGGTCCTCGGCCAGGAAGCGCAGTGCCACGTCGTACGTCGCCCCGCCCCAGGCCTCCAGCGACCACAGCTCCGGGGTGGTGCGGGCCACGTGACCGGCGACCTCGAGCAGATCCCTGGTGCGGACCCGGGTGGCGAGCAGTGACTGATGGGCGTCGCGGAACGTCGTGTCGGTGACCGCGACCTGGTTCTGCTCCCGCAGCAGGCGGGCGAACTCGACCGGTCCGACCTCGAGCAGCAGCTGACGCGACCCGGCCGGGGCCGGCACCGTGAGGTCGACCTGCGGGAGCTTCGAGGACGGCACGACGGACACCGGTGCGGGACCGTTCGGCTGGTTGACCGTGACGTCGGCCAGGTAGGTGAGCAGCTTGCTGCCGCGGTCACCGGAGGCCCGCGCGGTCAGGAGCTGCGGGTGGGTCTCGATGAACGAGGTGGTGAGTCGACCGGCGACGAAGTCGGGGTCCTCGAGCACCGCCTGGAGGAAGGCGATGTTGGTGGAGACGCCGCGGATCCGGAACTCGGCGACCGCCCGACGGGCCTTCTCGACCGCCTTGTCGAAGGTGCGGCCGCGGCAGGTCAGCTTGGCGAGCATCGAGTCGAAGTGGGCGCTGACCTCCGCGCCGGTGTACGTCGTACCGCCGTCGATGCGGACGCCGGCGCCGCCGGGGGAGCGGTACGCCGTGATCACCCCGGTGTCGGGCCGGAACCCGTTGGCAGGATCCTCGGTGGTGATCCGGCACTGCAGCGCCGCCCCGCGCAGCACGATGCTGTCCTGGGTGAGACCGAGGTCGTCGAGCGTCTCACCGGACGCGATCCGCATCTGGGACTGCACCAGGTCGACGTCGGTGACCTCCTCGGTCACCGTGTGCTCGACCTGGATGCGGGGGTTCATCTCGATGAAGACGTAGTTGCCGTGCGGGTCGAGCAGGAACTCGACGGTGCCGGCGTTCTTGTAGCCGATCTCGCGGGCGAAGCGCACCGCGTCGTCGCACATCCGCTGCCGCAGCTCCGGGTCCAGGTTGGGCGCGGGCGCGATCTCGACGACCTTCTGGTGGCGACGCTGCACCGAGCAGTCGCGCTCGTAGAGGTGGATCACGTTGCCGACGCCGTCGGCCAGGATCTGAACCTCGATGTGCCGCGGCTCGACGACCGCCTGCTCGATGAACACGGTGGCGTCGCCGAACGCGGCAGCGCCCTCGCGCATGCAGATCTCGACGGCCTCGCGCAGCTGGCCGGGTTCGTCGACGCGACGCATGCCGCGCCCGCCCCCGCCCGCGACCGCCTTCACGAACAGCGGGTAGGGCATCTGGGAGGCCGAGGCAACGAGCGCGTCGACGTCGGTCCCGGGCTCGACGCTCGCCAGGGTGGGCACGCCGGCTGCCTTGGCGGCCGCGATCGCGCGGGCCTTGTTGCCGGTCAGGGTGAGGACGTCGGCTCCGGGACCGATGAACGTGATGCCTGCATTGGCGCACGCCTCTGCCAGGTCCGGGTTCTCCGACAGGAAGCCGTAGCCCGGGTAGATCGCGTCGGCGCCGCACTTCACCGCGACGTCCACGATGGCCTGCGGGTCGAGGTAGGCGCGTACGGGGTGGCCGCGCTCGCCGATCTGGTAGGCCTCGTCGGCCTTCAGCCGGTGGTCGGACCAGCGATCCTCGTAGGGGAACACCGCCACCGTGCGCGCGCCGACCTCGAACGCGGCTCGAAAGGCCCGGATGGCGATCTCGCCCCGGTTGGCCACCAATACCTTGGAGAACATGGTCGGCAGGTTACCGACGTCCGTGTTGCAGTGGGATTACGTGTCCATCCCCCGACCCGTCGCCGATCACCCACCCCTCGCGCGATCGGCGCCCCTCCCGCCCCCCTCGTTGAGAGAGGGGTTTGGGCCCGATGAGTCAGGGGTTATGGCCGCAGGGGCGGCCCGAACACGGACCTTGCAGGGCCTGAAGCCGCAACTGAACGGGCCGAAACCCCTCACTCAACGGAGGAACTGGGAGACGAGTCCGGGGACCGCGCGGTCGGCGAGGTCGACCCCCGACGCGGAGGGTACGTCGATCGCGGCGTACGACTGATCCCCACCGGCGGTCGTGGCGACCACTGTGGCAAGTCCGGCCCGACGCTGGAACAGCGAGGAGCGAAGGTTCCAGCCGATGATCCCGTCGGTCTGGAGCACGGTGCGCTGCTGGTTGAGGCTCCCCGAGCGGATCACCAGCCACCCGTCCACGAGCGCATGGCCGAGCGTGCGGTAGCGGTCCAGCGCCAACGCGAGCGCGAGTGCCGGCGCGGCCACCGCGAGCCCGACCAGCCACCAGGGCCCGTCGCCGAACGCGACGAGGCCCAGCAACGCGGCCGTCACCAGGCACGCGGGGGCGACGGCCCGGGTGATCCTCCGGGTCCGGGCTCGCGGACCGTGGCGCTCCAGCCGTACGTCGAGCGGGGCCGGAGTGTCGAGCACCTCGGCCGCAACCGCGGCGACGACCGCGGCCGGAGCCGGAGGCACCAGCAGGGCGCTGGTCTTCTGGTCGGCCAGCCCGGTCACGATCGCCGTCAGTCTCCCGGCGCCGGCCACCCGCAGTCCCAGGGGGCTCGCGATGGACACTCCCCGGACCCGGTCGGCATCGATGCTTGTCTCGCGGGTGGTGACCAGTCCGCGGCGCAGATGCCAGCTGCCCGCGCGGTTGGAGAGGACGAACCCCCCGTTGGTGACCAGATAGCCCAGCACCGACAGCACCGACACCACGGCTGCGAAGCCGACGACCACCAGAGGGCCGAGCAGCCACCATGGCTGGCTCTCGCTCACGGTCGGTGCCTCGGCAACCGAGTCCCACAGGTCGAGGGCGTTGAGCACCTGGCTGCCGACGCCGAGCAGGCCTGCGGTGATCACGAGCCCGGCCGAGGTCAGGGGCGCGTAGACCAGCCAGCGAGGCGAGAACCGTACGACGACCTGCTCGCCGCCCTGCCCGGCCTTCTCCAGCGTCACCGGAGCCGCCCGGTGCAGCAGGTCCTCCCGCAGTGCCCGTGCCCGATCCATCGGCAACCCGTCGAGATCGAGCTGTTCGTCGTGGGAGGAGGTCCCGGTGCCGATCCGCACGGTGGTGAGCCCGAGGACCCGATGGATCGGGGACGACGTCAGGTCGACCGTGCGCACCCGGTCCAGCGGGGTCGACAGCAGATGAGTGTTCAGCAGTCCCCGCTTCAGCTCGACCCGCCCCTCGGCGATCCGGAACCTGGTGGTGAGGTAGCGCAGGAGGCCCAGACCGATGGGGATCGCGATGCCGACGTACTCCCAGGGCTGTTCGGCACCTGAGGCGGTGCCGGCGATGAACAGCCCGAAGATCAGCGGTAGGAAGCGTGTCAGCTCCTTGATCGGGTGCACGAGCAGCATCCGAGGGTCGAGCCGTTGCCAGTCGGCGTCGCGGGCGAGCTCGCTCACGTGGCGTCCCCGGTGACGGCGTCGGCCTGGATCGTGAGCTCGTCGACCAGTTCCCGGGCGCGCTGCCTGTCCAGGCCCGCGATCTCGAGGGCTCCGGCCGCGGAGGCCGTCGTGACGGTCACGCTGGCGAGCCCGAAGATCCGGCTGAGAGCGCCCTCGGCATGGTCCACCGTCTGGATGCGGGACATCGGTGCGATGCGGCGCTCGATGGTCAGCCAGCCCGTCTGGGTGTAGACCGCTGTCGCCGTGACCTCCCACCGGTGCACTGCGTAGCGCCAGGTCGGCATCACCACGACGTACGCCGCGAGCCCGACCGCCAGGCCGGCGGGCATCCACCAGGCCAGGTCGAACCAGCTCCACCACCAGGTCATCGCCAGCAGCGCCGCCATCAGCGCCAACGACTCCACGAGTGCGGTGAGCCGCCACATCAGCCGGGCTCGGGGACTCACGCGCTGGCTGGGCTCGCGCAGTCGGGTCTGGTCCACGTCACGACCCTATGCGGCGAGCGGGCGATCCGGCGGCTTCAGTCCTTGAGTTCGCAGATGACGGCGCCGTTGGTGACGGTGGCGCCGACGGTCGCGTCGAGGCCGGTCACGGTGCCGGCCTTGTGGGCCTTGAGGGGTTGTTCCATCTTCATGGCCTCGAGGACGACGATGACGTCGCCCTCGGCGACCTGTTGTCCCTCCTCGACGGCGACCTTCACGATGGTGCCCTGCATGGGGGAGGCGACCGTGTCGCCGGAGGTGGCGGCGCCGGCCTTCTTGCCTGCGGCGCGCTTGGGCTTGCTCGGTCCGCCGGTGGGTGCTGAGACGAGGCCACCGAGCCCGGCGGGCAGCACGACCTCGAGGCGCCTGCCGCCGACCTCGACGGTGACCCGCTGCCGTTCGCCCTGCTCGGGGGCGTCGCCGACCTCGCCGGCGTAGGGCGGGATCTGGTTGTCGAAGTCGGTCTCGATCCAGGTTGTGTAGACGGTGAAGTCGCCTTCGCCCGAGGGGGTCGAGGAGCCGACGTAGGCGGGGTCGCAGATCACGGCCCGGTGGAACGGGATGACGGTGGGCATGCCGTCGACACGGAACTCGGCCAGGGCCCGGCGGGAGCGCTCGAGGGCCTGGGTGCGGTCTCGGCCGGTGACGATGAGCTTGGCGATCAGGGAGTCGAAGGACCCGGGAACGGTCTCGCCCTTCTCGTAGCCGCCATCGACCCGGACGCCGGGCCCCTGGGGCGGAGCCCACTGGGTCAGTGTGCCGGGGGCGGGCATGAAGTTGCGCCCGCCGTCCTCGGCGTTGATCCGGAACTCGATGGAGTGTCCGCGGATCTCCGGGTCCCCGTAGCCGAGCTCTTCGCCGGCGGCGATCCGGAACATCTCGCGCACCAGGTCGATGCCGGTGACCTCCTCGGAGACACAGTGCTCCACCTGGAGGCGGGTGTTGACCTCCAGGAAGGAGATCGTGCCGTCCTTGGCGACCAGGAACTCACAGGTGCCGGCACCGACGTAGCCGGCCTCCTTCAGGATGGCCTTCGAGGACTCGTAGAGGCGGCGCAGCTGGTCGTCGGTGAGGAACGGGGCCGGGGCCTCCTCGACCAGCTTCTGGTGCCGGCGCTGCAGGGAGCAGTCGCGGGTGGAGACGACCACGACGTTGCCGTGCTGGTCGGCCAGGCACTGGGTCTCCACGTGGCGGGGCTGGTGGAGGAACTTCTCCACGAAGCACTCGCCCCGGCCGAAGGCCGTGACGGCCTCGCGAACCGCCGACTCGTAGAGCTCGGCGACGTCCTCGAGGGCGTAGGCGACCTTGAGGCCGCGGCCTCCGCCACCGAAGGCGGCCTTGATCGCGATCGGCAGGCCGTTCTCCTCCGCGAACGCCACGACCTCGGAAGCGTCGTTGACCGGGTCCTTGGTGCCGGGGGCCAGAGGTGCGCCGACCTTCTCGGCGATGTGGCGGGCCTGCACCTTGTCACCGAGCTTGTCGATCGCATCAGGCGAGGGGCCGATCCAGATCAGCCCGGCGTCGAGGACGGCCTGGGCGAACGCGGCGTTCTCGGCCAGGAAGCCGTAGCCGGGGTGCACCGAGTCGGCGCCGGTCTCGCGCGCGACCTGGATGATCTTCTCGATCGACAGGTAGGACTCCGCAGGCGTGGCGCCACCCAGAGCGTGCGCCTCATCGGCAAGCCGCACGAACAACGCATCGCGGTCGGGGTCGGCATAGACCGCGACCGAGGCGATCCCGGCGTCCCGGCATGCGCGGATCACCCGTACGGCGATCTCCCCGCGGTTCGCGATCAAGACCTTCTGCAACGGCGTGATCTGGGCCACGGGTTCGACTCCTCGTCCTCGGTGCTGGTGTCCGTCTCGCAGGCTATCGCCACTTTCGTCCGTTGCCCGAGCCGCCCTGCGTGACACGGGTCACGTCGAGGTTCGGTGGTCCACGCCGTTGTCTGCGTGGCCCTCGGGGCGTAGACAGTCACCATGAAGATCGCAGTCCTGGGGACCGGCGCCGTGGGGCGCGCCCTCTCCGGTCGTCTCTCAGCCCTCAACCATGACGTCGTCGTCGGCACTCGTGATCCCGCGGCGACGTCCACCTCCAGTGAGTACGCCGAGTGGGCGGCCGGGCAGCCGGCCGTCTCTCTGGCCGCGTTCGCCGACGCGGCGGCCGGAGCCGATCTGGTGGTCAACGCCACGGGGGGTGGGGTGTCGCTCGACGTGCTGAGACTGGCCGGTGCAGACAACCTGGCCGGCAAGGTCGTGATCGACGTGAGCAACTCGCTCGACTTCTCCCAGGGTTTCCCGCCCACCCTCTCGGTGTCGAACACCGACTCGGTGGGCGAGCAGATCCAGCGTGCCTTCCCCGAGACCAGAGTGGTGAAGTCGCTGAACACCATGAACAACTCGGTGATGATCGACCCCGCGGCCCTGGGCGAGAGCACCACCGTGTTCGTGTCGGGCGACGACCCGGAGGCCAAGTCCGTGGTGACCGACCTGCTCACGAGCATGGGTCACACCGACGTCATCGACCTCGGCGACATCACCACGGCTCGTGGGGTCGAGATGATGCTGCCCCTGTGGGTCAGACTGATGGGGCCGCTCGGCACAGCGACCTTCAACTTCAAGGTCGTGCGCTGAACGGCCCCATCAAGGGTGCCTAGCGGATGTTTCAGCCGCCGGGCTGGATCACTCCGTTGACCTTCAGCTCATAGCGAGCGTATTGCGTGATCGACTCGGTCGGGTCGTCCATCATCACGATGGCCGCGACCGTCGTGATGCGCGGGCTCTTGCCGTGCCAGTGGTGACCCTTCTTCATCCAGTGGCCCCTGGGGTGCCAGTGCAGCCTGCCGATCGCTGCGCGGTAGCCGTGACCGACCGGCATGCGCTGGATCCACGAGCGTCCCTGGGCGTCGTAACCGACCAGGCGGACGAAGTAGCCGGGAACGGCCACCGGGTTCACCTGGGTGATCGTCTGCCACCCGTCGAGCGACGCCGAGGGGAGTGCCGTGCCCGCAACATCGATGTTGCGCACCCAGAAGCCACCCTCGTCGACCCCGGAGTCGGTGATGTAGCGGAAACCGATCAGCACGGTCTGCCCGGCGTAGGCCGAGAGATCCGCGTGTTCGGTCTGCCACGTGCCGGAGTCGCCGGTGAGGCCGGGGAGGTTGTTCACCACGCCGGGAATGGCGCCCGGGTCGTGGTCGGTGGTGGTGTCCTCGGTGGCCAGCGACGTCCAGGTGTCACCACCGTCGGTGGAGACCTGCGCGAAGGCCGCATCCCAGCCCTCCTCGGTGTCCCAGAGGGCATCGAAGCTGAGCTGACCGCCGCCTGCCGGCACGGCAACCTGCTGGACGATGGAGCGGTCCAGGTTGCTGCCGCAGCCGCTGTAGAGCGCCGCTGCGCCGGTCCCGGTCGGAACCGAGGCACAGGTGGTGTCGGCGTCGGTGGCGTCCGGAGGCGTCGTGGAGACGGTCCACTCGACCGGCTCCGGGTCCAGGCTGCGGGAGCCGGTGAACCGGATCGACTTCACCTGGTTGGCACTGAGGTATCTGCCGTTGGCCTTGCGCAGTCGCACGAAGTCGGCGCCGTTCGGCGGGGCGCCCGGAGTGCTGTAGGCCTGCGGGGTGTCCCAGTTGATCTTCGAGTTCAGCGTGTCGGCGTTGAACCACTTGAACGGCCCACCGGTGAGCTGGTGGCTCTTGTCGAGGGCACCGTCGAGCGCCATCATCGAGGCCCAGTCATGGATGGTGTCCATGGCCGACTTGGGGGAGTGGAACTGGTCGAGCACCACGTCGAGGCCGGCGATGCCGTTGGCGTCCTCACGGTGCAGGGCGCTCATGAAGCCCTCGCCGTACTTCGCGTAGAGGTATTGCATGAACGAGTAGGCGGCGCCGTAGTCGCACAGGATCTCCGGTCCGCCCTGGTCCTGCCAGTTGGTCAAGGAGTTCTCGGGTCCACCGAAGTCCTCACCGAGGTAGCCGGTGAAGCAGCCGATGTGACCATCCGCACTCGGGTCGTCCGGGGGGAGCGTGGTGTCGACGTAGCCGACCAGGCTCTGGGCGTAGTCGGACAGGCCCTCGTTGACCCACGATGCCTCGTCGGCGTCCTCGTAGCTCTCCAGCAGGTGCTGGTACTCGTGGGCGAAGGTGCCCTCGTAGAGCCGGGGACGGGGTGCGCCGTAGGCGCGGGTCTGGCCCAGCGCTGCGGCGCAGTCGATGTAGGCCTGGTCGGCCGTGTCGTCGGGAGGCGTGGCACCGGTGCGGTGCAGCCAGTCGAACGCGTCGATCGTCATCACGTTGCGGTTCACGTAGGAGTTGAACAGCGAGTAGAAGAAGCCCGCGATGTAGGTCTGACCGTCCGGGGTGCCCGGGTCGTAGAAGTTGGCGTCCTTGACGTTGTCGACGAGGACGACGATGTCGTCGGCCTGGTCCTGCGAGACCTGGTAGTAGTCGGCAGGCTCACCCAGGATGCCGGCAAGCGGCGCGTCGGTGCCGTCGAGGCTCGGCGGGACGGAGAAGGACTCCGACTCGGCGGGATAGATGTTGGAGTCGAACTCGTTGACGAAGTTGTCGACCTGCGAGTCGGTGATCTCGGTCAGGCCGAGGTCGTTGCGGCAGTCTCCCGCAGGGAACTGGCGGTCGTCTGCGACCCACACCTGGATGTGGTTGCCCAACCCGCGCAGGGTGTAGGTCTTCGCGTAGATGCCGCCGGTGGCGTCGTTGAGAGCCAACCAGGTCTTGCTGTCCCCGACTCCGGAGTCCACGGCCGCGGCGGCCTTGTTCTGCTTGCGCAGAGCGCGGACGGAGGACTTGTCGAGTGGCAGGGCCTTGCCGTTGTTGTAGTCGGGGGCGACCGGTGCGAGGTCGCCGCCGTCGTCGCCCACCGCTGCCTTGGCCGGGGCCGACGTTGTTGCTGGTGATGCGCCGGCCAGGCTGGCCGGTGATGCCAGAGCGGCCGCGAGGGCGATCGCGGTTGCGATCCCCAGCGTCCGTAACTGTGTGGTGTGCCGCATGTGCTGAACTCCCTGTCTCCATGGGTTTCGGACGCGGAGCAGCAGGTCGTGCTGGCCGAGTCCTTGCCCGTGCATACAACCACGGCTCGGCGAGACTGACAACGGTTAGCAGGTGTTAACCCTGGGGGTTAGCATGACCGGCATGGACTTCCAGTTGTCGGCCGAGCACGAGAGTTTCAGGCACACCGTCCGCGAGTTCGCGGAGGCTGAGATCGCCCCCCACGCCGCGCGCTGGGACCGTGAGCACCACTTCCCCGTCGACGTCGTGCGCGCGATGGGAACGCTGGGGTTGTTCGGACTCACCGCACCCGAGGAGTACGGCGGCGCCGGACTGAGTGGGGAGGACGGCGCCTTCACCTCGTTGTGCGTGGCCATCGAGGAGATCGGTCGGGTCGACCAGTCGATGGGGATCACCCTCGAGGCTGCGGTCGGGCTCGGGATCAACCCGATCCTGACGTTCGGCACCGCCGGGCAACGCGAGACCTGGCTGCCCGATCTCGTCGGCGGCGAGCGCCTGGCGGGCTTCGGCTTGACCGAGCCCGGGGCGGGCTCCGACGCCGGCGCCACCCGCACCAGAGCCGAGCTCGTCGACGGCGAATGGGTGGTCAACGGCGCCAAGCAGTTCATCACCAACTCCGGCTCGGAGATCACCTCGCTGGTCACGGTGACTGCGCGCACCGGTGTCAGCGAGGCAGGCAAGCCTGAGCTCTCCACGATCATCGTTCCCTCGGACACGCCCGGGTTCACTGCCGAGCCCGCCTACGACAAGCTCGGTTGGCACGCCTCCGACACCCATCCCCTGAGTTTCGTGGACGCGCATGTCCCCGAGGCCAACCTCCTCGGCGAGCGCGGCCGGGGCTTCGCGCAGTTCCTCGCGACCCTGGACGATGGCCGGGTGGCGATCGCCGCCCTCGCGGTCGGCTGCATCCAGGCCTGCCTCGAGATGTCCGTGCAGTACGCCGGGGAGCGGCAGACGTTCGGCGGCCCGATCGGGCGCAAGCAGGGCGTGGCGTTCCAGGTCGCCGATCTCGAGGTGATGCTGCACGCGTCGCGCCTGCTGACCTACCGGGCGGCCGCCCTGAAGGACTCGATGGACTCGCCCGGTGGAGCCAGCATGAAGGAGTTCAAGCAGGCCGCCGCCGTCGCGAAGCTGTATGCCACCGAGTCGGCGGTCACCGCGACCCGCATCGCCACCCAGGTCTTCGGTGGCTACGGCTTCATGGAGGAATACCCCGTCACCCGCTTCTACCGTGACGCCAAGGTGCTGGAGATCGGCGAGGGCACCTCGGAGGTGCAGCGCATGCTGATCGCCCGAGGCCTGGGGCTGCCGGTCGAATGATCTCGCTCCTCGAGCGGGTCCGCCTCGCCTGAAAGCGCGGACGGAGCGGATACTTTGATGTCATGGACAAGCGGTGGCGCCGGCGCCTGGACGAGGTCGCGCGCTTCCTCGCCGTGGGCGGAGTCGCCACGGTCGTGGCGCTGTTCCTGTTCAACCTGCTGGTGCACGGCAACTGGGCCTTCAGCGCACCGCCGCTGCGCGAGCACGCCGTGCTCGCCTACGTGCTCGCAAACACCGTCGGCATGATCGTCAGCTATCGCGGCAGCAGGCACTGGGCGTTCAAGCACCGGGAGACGACGTACGCCGACGGGGGCCGCACGGCCTACATCCTGATCAATCTGGCCACCATGTCACTGCCCGTGGCCTGCCTGTGGTTCAGCCGCAACGTGCTCCATCTCGACGACCCCTGGGCCGACAACGTCTCCGCCAACGTGATCGGGCTGTCCCTGGGCATGGTCGCGCGCTTCCACCTGTTCCGCACCGTGGTGTTCAGCCAGCCCAGGGTCGCGCGACCGGTGGTCCTCAGGACGCCACCGTCTCCAGTGACTCCCCGAACGCGCACACGGTGAGCTGAGCCAGCGCTCCCTCGTCCGACACGTGCTCAGGGGCTCGGATCGCGATCATCACGTTGAGCAGCATCCCGTGCGCCACGAAGTCGCGTGCCTGCTCGTCGGTGCAGCCGGTGCGTTTGAGGATCTCGTAGATCCCCGCCATCCCGCGGCGGGCCCGGGCGCCGATCTCGGGGGTCCCCGCCGCGGAGAAGCCGTGCATCATCACCAGGAGGAAGTCACGATCGGCGAGGAGGCCGGTGTAGGCCAGGCCCATCCGCTCCCAGTCGTCGTCGCTGTCCGGGTCGAACGGCGAGTGCGCCAGGACCGCCTCGAAGGCGGCACCGATCCGGTCGGTGGCCCGCGTGAAGACTTCGAGGAAGAGGTCGAGCTTGGTGCCGAAGATGCGCACGACGTACGGCTGGGAGACGCCGGCCTCGCGGGCCACCGCGTCGGTGCTGGTGCCGGCGTAGCCACCGTGGGCGAACGCGCGCATCGCGGCCGCCAGCACGAGCTCGCGGCGGTCCTCGCCGCTGAGTCGTGCGGAGGGGGCGGGCTTCTTCGAGGTCATGGTTGACAGATTATCACTCGATTACTTAACGTGGCTCATAAGTAATCATTCAATGCCTTCTAGATGGGAACTGCTCATGACGACCCTCTCCGTCACGGCGCCGGCCGACCCGGCGAACCCGGACCCTGCAGTCAAGCCCCGGCGCCGGGTTCCGCTGTGGGTCGCGATCCTCGCGACCTCGCTGCCGATGTTCATGGCCACGCTCGACAACCTCGTCCTGACCAGTGCGCTGCCGGTGATCCGCGGCGATCTCGGTTCGTCCGTCGACCAGCTGGCGTGGTTCCTCAACGCCTACACCCTCACGTTCGCCACCTTCATGCTGCCGGCGGCGACGCTCGGCGACCGCATCGGTCGCAAGCGCGTGATGCTCGGCGGGATCGCACTGTTCACCCTCGCCTCGATCGCCTCGGCACTGAGTACGTCGTCCGAAGCCCTGATCGTGGCCCGGGCCTTCCAGGGGCTCGGCGCGGCCGCCGTGATGCCGTTGTCGCTGACGCTGCTGGCGGCAGCCGTACCGCCCGCAATGCGGGCCGCCGCGATCGGGATCTGGGGCGGTGTCTCCGGACTCGGGGTCGCCCTGGGGCCGGTGATCGGTGGAGCCGTGGTGGAAGGGGTGAGCTGGCAGGCCATCTTCTGGCTCAACGTGCCGGTCGCGCTGGTCGCAGCTCCGCTGCTCTACCTGGCGGTCGACGAGTCCAAGGGGGTCTGGCAGAGACTCGACCTTCGCGGCACCGTGCTGCTCGGTGGCGCGGTCTTCCTCGGCATCTGGGGCATCGTGCACGGCAACGACGACGGCTGGACCTCCCCGGTCGTGCTGGGTTCGCTGCTGGTCGCCCTGGCCCTTCTCCCGGCGTACGTCGTGCACGCCCGCGGTCGGGCGCATGCCGTGCTGCCGCTGCGCCTCTTCGCCAGCCGGGGCTTCTCCAGCGCCAACGCGATCGGGCTGTTCTTCACCCTGGGGATGTTCGGTGCGGTGTTCCTGCTGGCGCAGTACCTCCAGATCGTGCAGGGCTACAGCCCGCTGGAGGCCGGTGTCCGGACCCTTCCCTGGACCGCCGCTCCGATGGTGGTCGCACCGCTTGCCGGGGCCTTCGCCTCTCGCACCGGGCTGCGGTCGCTGCTGCTCGCCGGGCTGGTCCTGCAGGCCGGTGCGTTGGTGTGGTTGTCGGTGCTGGCCGAGAACCTGTCGTCGTACTCCTCCTTCGTCCCCGCGCTGGCCATGGCCGGCATCGGCATGGGTCTCACCTTCGCCCCCAACGCGACGGCCACCCTCGACGGACTTCCGGAGAGCGACTTCGCCATCGCCAGCTCGGCCAACTCGACGGTCCGCGAGTTCGGAGTGGCCCTCGGGATCGCCGTCCTGGTGGCCGTCTTCGAGAGCAACGGAGGCGAGCTGACGCCGACCGGCTACACCGGCGCGATCGGTCCTGCCCTGCTCACGGGAGCCGGCGCGGTGTCGATCGCGGTCGTGGCTGCGCTGTTCGCTCCCGGGCGCACTCGCAAGGCGTAGGCGGGCTCAGCCGGACCAGAGGTCGGTCCATTCGTGCCCGAGCTCGCCCACCAGGTCACGCAGCAGCGGGAGGCTCACCCCCACGACGTTGTGGTGGTCGCCCTCGATGCCGGTGACGAAGGCGCCGCCGAGGCCGTCGACGGTGAAGGCGCCGGCCACGTGCAGGGGCTCTTCGGTGGCGACGTAGGCGGCGATCTCGGCGTCGCTGACCTCAGCGAAGTGCACCGTGGTCGAGGCGATCGCTGCCGCGACCCGACCGCTGGCCAGGTCGTGCAGGCTGTGACCGGTGTGCAGGATGCCGGTCCGGCCCCGCATGGCCCGCCAGCGCCGCGTCGCCTCCGCCGGTGACCCGGGCTTGCCGAAGGCCTCGCCGTCGATCTCGAGCACCGAGTCGCAGCCGAGCACCACCGCATCGGCAGGGGACTCGGGACGGGTCGCCACCGCGGCCGCCTTGAGCTCCGCGAGTTGAAGGGCCAGCTCCGCGGGGGCCAGGTCGGTGATCGTCGACTCGTCGACCCCGCTCACGATCACGGTCGGCTGCACGCCCGCCGCCTGCAGGGTGGCCAGTCGGGCCGGGGATTTCGAGGCCAGTACCAGTCGGATCACACCCGACACGCTACCTACCCCGGCTATCGGAAGGCGGAGGGGAATGCGTCACGGAACGATCTGAGCCCGGCCGCGGAGGTCGCGGCCAGCATCGCCCTGGCCACGGCCCGGGTGACGCAGTCGGCAGCCACCTCGAGCAGGGCGTGGAACTCGAGCGGGTCCGGCGCGGCCCGCAGACCGGTGGCGAGAGTGAACAGGGTGTCCCCGTCGAACATCGTGTGCACCGGCCGGATGGCTCTGGCCAGTCCGTCGTGTCCGATCCCGGAGACCTTGGCACACTGCGCCTTGGTCAGGGTGCGGTCGGTCGCGATCACCCCGATGGTCGTGGCCAGGATGGCCCCTGGAGCGAGGACGGCCGCCTCACGCGCGGCCGCCAGCTCCTCCTCGCTCGCTCGGCCCAGGTCGGGCAGGTCGCCCGGCAGGCAGTGGCGCGCGGCGTACAGCTCGCCCGTTGCGGGATCGACGCAGGACCCGATCGCGTTCACGGCCACCAGGGCGCCGATGCCGGTGCCGTCGGGCAGCACCGCGGACGCCGTACCCGCCGCACCCTTGAGGCCCCCCGCCCTCGCTCCCGTGCCCGCACCCACGCAGCCCTGCGGAGTCGAGGCTGCCGCTGCGGCGTAGGCCGCCCTTCCAAGGGCCGCATCGGGGGCGTTGCCGAACACCCCGCCCCGGCCGAGGTCGAACAGGATGGCGCCCGGCACGATCGGCACGACCTGTTCCGGGGCCCCCATGGGGTAACCGATGCCCTCCTCGAACAGGGCCCTGGTCACCCCGTCGGCCGCGGCCAGCCCGAGGGCGGAGCCTCCGCTGAGCACGATGGCGTGGGCGCGTTCGACGAGGTTGCGTGGGTCGAGCACGTCGGTCTCTCGTGTTCCTGGCCCACCTCCACGTACGTCGACCCCGGCGACCGCCCCGTCGGCCGGCGGCAGCACGACCGTGGTGCCGCTCAGCCAGCCGTCGTCAATGCGCTGCGCGTGGCCGACCCGGATGCCCGCGACGTCGGTGATCGCATTGGTCGGCCCTGGCTTCACCATGACTCCAGCCTAGGCCGGGCGAACGTCGTTTCATCAAGGGATGCAGACGAACCTGCTCTTGCCACGCCGGCCTCATCAAGGGAAGTGAGGGCTGACCGAGGTGAGTAGCCGAACCTCGGAGTCAGCGGACCACTGAATGTCCACAAGCTGAGCGCAACGGCTGGCGATTCACATTCCCTCTCCCCACCCGGCATCTCGGTGCCCGCTCTTCAGATCATGGCGTGATGGACCCGCTAGCTGCTCTCGACGACATCCACGGTTTCTTCACCCGGGCCCAGGCACGCGAGTTCGGATATGACGACAGGGCAGTCGCCCAAGCCATCCGTCGGCGGGTCTGGCACCGCGTACGACGGGGCTACTACACGCATTCGGCACTATGGGCAGAGCTGGACGAGACGGCACGACATCTCGTCCGTGCTCACTGCGTCCTTGACTCGTTGGGTCCGCGCGTCGCCTTGAGTGGACCCTCCGGCTGCCTCGAACACGGCATCGCGACCTGGGACTTGGATCTCAGTCACGTCCACGTCACTCGGCTCGACGGCGGAGCTGGCCGTGTTGAAGGCGATGTCGTTCACCATGAGGGCTTCTGCGCGCTGGACGACATACGCGATGTGCGCGGGCGAAAGGTGCTCTCTCCCGAACGGTGCGCGCTCGAGGCTGGTTCCCGCGCGCGCGGCGGCGCCAGACTCGTGCTCGTCGACTCACTCCTGCATCGCGGCTTGGCGACTCCTGAGTCTCTGCATTCGCAGTTCCACCTGCTACGGCACTGGCCGTTCATGCGATCCATGCAGATTCCCGTGAGGATGGCCGATTCACGGGCTCAGAGCCCGGGTGAGAGCGTGGGACGCTACCTGTTCTGGGCTGCGCGACTGCCCGCGCCACAACTGCAGTTCGAGGTGTACGACGACACTGGACGACTCGTTGGCACATGCGACTGGGGATGGCCGGACCATGGTCTGCTGGGTGAGTTCGACGGCCAGATCAAGTATGGGCGGCTGGTGAAGCCTGGTCAGACCTCGGGTGACGTGGTCTTCGCGGAGAAGCAACGAGAAGACCTGTTGCGCGAGATCACCGGATGGCCGATGGTCCGGCTCGTGTGGTCAGATCTCGGACGTTTCAACCTCACCGCGAAGCGGGTCGACCGGTTCTTACGGCGACGCACGTGACGTCGGGCAGGGCTGCCCGCGACGGGCCTCGAGTTCCCACGATGAACTCGTCGTGGGAGGTGATGGTCCGTCTGCATCCCTTGATGAAACGTCAGGAACGACCGCTGGTGCGCCATCCGTCGGGGCCGGGTCTCAGGGCCGGCCGATGTGCTCGGCCCGGGTCGGCCCAGGCTGAGCTCCTCCTCGTGGGCGCCGTGATGGGGGCGTCGGCCTGGAGGCCCGCGAAGACGGCCACGAGGGCGGCGATCTCCTCAGGGGTGGCATCGGGAGTGATGACGCGCAGGACCGGTTCGTCGTTCACAGGGGGATGTTCCCGTGCTTCTTGGGGGGCAGGGTCTCGCGCTTGGTGGCGAGCAGGCGCAGCGCCCGGACGATCTCGAGGCGGGTCTCGTGGGGGGAGATGACGGCGTCGATGTAGCCGCGTTCGGCGGCGATGTAGGGGTTGGCCAGGGTGTCTTCGTAGTCGGTGACGAGTTGGGCTCGGCGTTCGGGTTCGTTGCCGTCGGCGAGTGCCTGCTTGATCTCGTTGCGGTAGAGGATGTTGACGGCTCCCTGGGCTCCCATCACCGCGATCTGGGCGGTGGGCCAGGCAAGGTTGATGTCGGCGCCGAGGTGCTTGGAGCCCATCACGTCGTAGGCGCCGCCGTAGGCCTTGCGGGTGATGATCGTGATGAGGGGCACGGTGGCCTCGGCGTAGGCGTAGATCAGCTTGGCGCCGCGGCGGATGATGCCGTTCCACTCCTGGTCGGTGCCGGGCAGGAACCCGGGGACGTCGACGAAGGTCAGCACGGGGATGTTGAACGCGTCGCAGGTGCGCACGAAACGGGCGGCCTTCTCGGAGGCGTCGATGTCGAGGGTGCCGGCGAACTGCAGGGGCTGGTTTGCGACCACCCCGACGGGTCGGCCCTCGACCCTGCCGTAGCCGATGAGGATGTTGGGCGCGAACAGGGCCATCACCTCGAGGAACTCGCCGTCGTCGAGGGTCGCCCCGATCACGTCGTGCATGTCGTAGGGCTGGTTGGGGGAGTCGGGGATCACCGTGTCCAGCGACAGGTCGAGATCGCTCAGCGTCAGGTCGGCCGGGTCGTCGTAGATGACCGGCTCGTCGAGGTTGTTCTGAGGCAGGTAGGACAACAGGGCCTTGACGTAGTCGATGGCGTCGGCCTCGTCGGTGCCCATGTAGTGGGCGTTGCCGGACTTGGTGTTGTGGGTGCGGGCGCCGCCGAGCTCCTCCATGGTGACGTCCTCACCTGTGACCGTCTTGATCACGTCGGGTCCGGTGATGAACATGTTGGAGGTGCCGTCGACCATGATCGTGAAGTCGGTGACCGCGGGGGAGTAGACGTGCCCGCCGGCACACGAGCCCATGATCATCGAGATCTGCGGGATCACGCCCGAGGCGTGCACGTTGCGGCGGAAGATCTCGCCGTACAACCCGAGCGAGACCACGCCTTCCTGGATGCGTGCGCCGGCACCTTCGTTGATGCCGATGATCGGGCACCCGGTCTTGATCGCCAGGTCCATCACCTTGGTGATCTTCTCGCCGTAGACCTCGCCCAGTGACCCGCCGAAGACGGTGAAGTCCTGGGAGAACACGCACACCTGACGGCCCTCGATGGTGCCGTAGCCGGTGATGACCCCGTCGCCGTAGGGGCGGTTGGCCTCCAGTCCGAACGCGGTCGAGCGGTGTCGGGCCAGCTCGTCGAGCTCCACGAACGAGCCCTCGTCGAAGAGCTGCTCGATCCGCTCGCGCGCGGTCTGACGACCCTTCGCATGCTGCTTCTCGACCGCCTTGGCCGACCCCGCATGCACCGCCTCGTCGAGTCGCCGCCCCAGATCGGCGAGCTTGCCCGCCGTGGTGTGCACATCGATCTCCGGCGTCCCCGTCGCGCCCGACGTTGCCTCTGCACTCACAAGTGGCCTCCTTGGCTCTCCGTGCGCCAATGTAGTGCTCATGGCAGACAACGGCGTATGGCGCACATCACTCGACGAGCCAGCGCTCACTGCGGCACCGTGGCCGGTCGAGGTGATCGAGGAGACCGGTTCGACCAACGCCATCCTCGCCGACCGGGCTCGACGGGGAGCCGCGCAGCAGGTCCTCGTCGCCGAACACCAGACCGCCGGGCGCGGACGCCTGGACCGCACCTGGGTGACGCCCTCGCGGGCCGCCCTCACGTTCTCGCTGCTCCTGCACCCGGACGCAGACCCGTCCCGCTGGCCCTGGCTTCCCCTACTCGTGGGGGAGGCAGTGCGATCGGCCCTCGCCGTGCACGACCTCGACCTGAGCGTCAAGTGGCCCAACGACGTGCTCATCGGCGAGCGCAAGGTCGCCGGCATCCTGCTCGAGCGGGTCGAGGCCCCGACCGGCCCCGCGGCCGTGGTCGGCGTCGGCGTCAACGTCTCCACCACCAGCGAGGAGCTCCCCGTCCCCACCGCCACCTCACTCGGCATCGAGCTGGGCACCGCGCCCGAGCGGACCGGCGTACTCCTCGGGGTGCTCGCCGCGCTCCACCGGTCGTACGCCGGCTGGGCCGCCGACGGCGACGACGAGTTCCTGCGCGCGAGCTACGTGCGGCACTGCTCGACGATCGGGAGCCAGGTGCGCGTCGACCTCCCGGGCGAGACCGTCGTGCACGGAACCGCCCGCGACATCGACCCCTTCGGACGGCTCATGGTCGAGACCGCGACGGGCACCACCACCGTGGGTGCCGGTGACGTCGTCCATGTCCGGCGCGCCGATCAATGACATGATTCGGTCGTGGCAATCTCCCGCAGTCTTCTCAACGACGGTGAACACGTCGTGGTCAGCACCCGCACGCACCCCAAGGCCCTGGCCGTGCCGATCCTGCTCCTCGTCGTGCTCCTCGCATGCGGGGTCGTGTTGGGGAACCTGATCGGCGACGCGGGGAACAACGCTCCGCGGCTGGTCGTCTGGGCGATCTTCCTGATCGCCATCATCTGGCTGGTGGTCCGGCCCTTCGTCACCTGGTACACCACGACCTACACCTTCACCAACCGTCGCCTCATCACCCGCTCCGGGTTCATCGCCAAGGAGGGGCGCACCATCCCCCTCAACCGGATCAGCGGTGTCGACTTCGACATGGGCGTCATCGACAGGATGTTCGGCTGCGGGACCCTGGTGGTCGCCGATGCCAGCACCGACGGTCGGGTCGAGCTCAGCGACATCCCGCAGGTCGAGCAGGTGCAGCTGAAGGTGGCCGAGGAGCTCGACAGGCTCAGCGGCGAACGCCACCACGATGGCTCCTGAGCGTCGACACACCCGTGAGGATCTCGAGAAGGTCATCCTCGGTGAGACGGCGAACCTGACGGCTCAGGACGTCGCCGAGCACAGTGGTGCGGACGTCGAGCTCACGCGCCGGCTCTGGCGGGCGCTCGGGTTCCCCGAACTGCAGGGCGAGATGACGTTCACCGAGTCCGACGCCCGGGCGGTGCGCACCCTGGTCAGCATCGTGGACGGCGGCATGGTCGACCTCGACACGGCGTTGAACATGACGCGCGGCGTCGGTCAGACGATGGCCAGGCTGGCCGACTGGGAGACCGCGTCGATCGTCCCCAACCTCCTCAACATGGAGCCCGACCAGAGCCGCCTCGATGCTTCGGTGGACCTGCTGGCCCGGATCGGCCGGCCGTTCGAGGAGCTCCTGGTCTATGCCTGGCGCCGGCACCTGGCCGCCGCCGTCGCCCGCGCGGAGGCGCTGGGGGCGAACCATGAGGAGCTCAACACCACCGAGGTCACGGTCGGCTTCGCCGACCTGGTGGCGTTCACGGCGCTGTCGAACGAGATGGCCGAGCATCGCATCGGTGACCTGGTGGAGACCTTCGAGTCTCGGGTCCACGACGTCATCGCCGCGCACTCCGGGCGGGCGATCAAGAGCCTCGGGGACTCGGTGCTGTTCGTCAACGACGATCCCGTGCGGGCGCTGGACACCGCGGAGGGGATCATCGAGGTGATCGGCCGCGACGACCGGATGCCCGACGTGCGCCTCGGTCTGGCCTCGGGCTCGGTGGTCCTCAGGCTGGGCGACGTCTTCGGTCCACCGGTCAACCTCGCGGCCCGGCTGACCACGGTCGCCCGGCGCAACCGGGTCATCATCGACGAGGCCACTGCCCGCATGCTGCCCGTCGAGGACTTCGAGACCCGGCACCTGCCTCCTCGGCCGTTGCGCGGATTCGGGCTCGTCGAACCGGTGACCGTGCGCCGGCACTGAGCCTTCCGGGTCTGCCCTGGTCATTTCGGGGAGGTCGACTGGCCCGATCGGCTCAACTTTGCGGATTCGGCCGCTCAGGCCGGATCGCATTTCTAACCTTGCGACATGGCTCAGGTGCAGGACGTCCGGATCGACCCGGACGCAAGACGTGCGTGGCGGGCAGGACGCGAGATCATGCTCTCCCGCAAGGAGTTCGACCTCCTCCAGGCGGTGATGACCCGTCCTGGTCAGATCGTGCGCCGTGAAGAGCTGATGAAGGAGGTCTGGAACACCACGTTCTACACCTCGTCCAAGACCATCGACGTCCACCTGGGCTGGCTGCGCCGCAAGCTCGGCGACGACCCTCGCAAGCCCACGCTCATCACCACCATCCGTGGGAAGGGCCTCCGCTTCGAGCAGGTGCCCCCGCAGCACTAACCTTGCTGCCTGTGACCTCCCCCTCTGCTCCGACCCCGGCTCCACGACTCGCCGTGATCGGCGGCGGCCAGCTGGCCCGGATGATGGCCCCGCCCGCCGTCGCGCTCGGTCTGCCACTGCGGCTGCTCGCCGAGGCGGAAGGGGGGTCGGCAGCCCAGGTGATCGGCGACCACCTGGTCGGCGACTACCGCGATCTGGCCACGCTGAGGCAGGTCACCGACGGCTGCGCCGTGGTCACCTTCGACCACGAGCACGTGCCGACCGAGCACCTGCACGCGCTCCAGGAGGCAGGGCTCGCCGTGCACCCCGGACCCGAGGCTCTTGTGCACGCCCAGGACAAGGGCGTGATGCGGGCGAGGTTGTCGGCGCTCGGCGTACCGTGCCCGCGCCACGCGCTGGTGAGGAACCCGGCCGACGTCGCTGCCTTCGGCTTCCCGGCCGTGCTCAAGACCACCCGGGGCGGATATGACGGCAAGGGCGTCTGGGTCGTCTCCGACCTGGCCGGCTGCACCGAGGCGTTCAGGGCTGCGGAGCGGGCGGGGGTCGAGATCCTTGCCGAGGAGCTCGTCGACTTCCGGCGCGAGCTGTCCGCGCTGGTGGCGCGCTCGCCCAGCGGCCAGGCGGCGGCGTACCCCGTGGTCGAGTCGACCCAGGTCGACGGCGTGTGCCGTGAGGTGATCGCCCCCGCGCCCGGCCTCGACCCCGAGCTGGCCGGCCAGGCGCAGGCCATCGCCCTGCGGATCGCCGGCGAGCTCGGCGTCACCGGCATCCTCGCCGTCGAGCTCTTCGAGACCACCGACGGTCGGATCCTGGTCAACGAGCTGGCCATGCGGCCCCACAACACCGGGCACTGGAGCCAGGACGGCGCGGTCACCTCGCAGTTCGAGAACCACGTGCGCGCCGTCATGGATCTGCCCCTCGGATCACCGGTTCCCCGTGCGCGCTGGACGGTGATGGTGAACATCCTCGGTGGCGCGTCAGAGACTGGTCGGCTCTACGACGGCTTCCCGCACGCGATGGCCCGCGACCCGTTCCTTCGGGTGCACCTCTACGGCAAGGAACTACGCCCTGGGCGAAAGGTCGGCCACGTCAACACCTATGGCGACGACCTCGATGATTGTCTTCAACGAGCGCGCCATGCGGCCGCCTGGTTCCGTGGAGACCTCGGCAACGAAAGCGAGTAGGGCAGTGACGAGTGCAAGTGTTGGCATCGTGATGGGGTCGGATTCGGACTGGCCGGTGATGAAGGCCGCGGCCGAGGCCCTGAGCGAGTTCGACGTGGCCTTCGAGGCGGACGTCGTCTCCGCACACCGGATGCCGGAGGAGATGCTCGACTACGGGCGGACCGCCGCCGATCGGGGCCTGTCGGTGATCATCGCCGGCGCCGGTGGTGCGGCCCACCTGCCCGGGATGCTGGCTGCGGTCACCCCGTTGCCGGTGATCGGCGTGCCGGTGGCGTTGAAGCACCTCGACGGCCTCGACTCGTTGCTCTCGATCGTGCAGATGCCGGCCGGGGTGCCCGTGGCGACGGTCGCGGTCGGCAACGCCCGCAACGCGGGCCTGCTCGCCGTACGCATCCTGGCCGCCTGCGACTCGGGCCTGCGCCAGAGGATGGTCGACTTCCAGGCCGCCCTGCGCGACACCGCCCACGACAAGGGCCAGGTCGTACGGCGCGAGTCGGCCGGCCCCACCAAGCTGGGATTCTGACGCGGCTCAGCCCACCGCCAGCCCGTGCTCGTGGGCGAAGACGACGATCTGGACCCGGTCGCGCAGGCTGAGCTTGCGCAGGATCGCACCGACATGGGTCTTGACCGTCGACTCACCCGCGAACACCTGGGCGGCGATCTCGGTGTTGGACAGACCCTTGGCGACCGCGGCGAACACCTCGCGCTCCTTGTCGGTGAGGGAGAGGTAGGCCCGAGGCACCGCCGCGCGGGTGCGGAACTGACCCTCCAACAACGCCGACAGGTCCTGGGGAGCCAGCACCGCGTTGCCTGCCTGGACGGTGCGGATGGCGTCGCCGAGCTGCTGGGGAGTCGTGTCCTTGAGCAGGAAGCCGCTCGCCCCGTGGCGGATGGCGGTGGCCGCCCGATCGTCGAGGTTGAAGGTGGTCAGCACGATCACCCGGATCGGGCGCTGGCGTTGCGCGCTCCGACCCGGTGTGAAGATCTGCCGGGTCGCCTCCACGCCGTCCATCTCGGGCATCCGGATGTCCATCAGCACGACGTCCGGGGCGAGCTCGTCGACCAACCGGACCGCCTCGAGCCCGTCGGCCGCCGAGCCGACCACCTCCATGTCCGGCTGGGCATCGATGATCACCGCGACCCCCGCGCGGAACAGTGCCTGGTCATCGACCAGCAGGACGCGGATCATCCGGCGACCGCCCGCAGCGGCACCCAGGCGGTGGTGGTGAACGTCGCACCGGGCGCCTCCTCACGGCGGCGTACGTCGAGCCGGCCGCCGACCGACTCCAGGCGCCTACGCATGCCCTCGAGGCCCTGGCCGGGGGACACCTCGTGTGCGCTGGAGGAGGCCACGGCGGCGAGCGGAACGGTCTCCTCGTGGGAGTCGTCGACCACGTTGCGGACCTCGATGCGAAGCTCGCCCTGCCAGTGCCGCTCCACGCCGACCGGCTCGCCACGACGACCGTGCCGGATCGCATTGGTGAGCATCTCCTGCAGCACCCGGTAGGCGACAACCTCGAGCTCGGGCGGCAGCGGCTGAGGGGTGCCCACCTGGCTGGAGGAGACTTCGTGCCCACTGGAGCGCACGCCTTCGATCAGGCTGTCGAGCCCGCCGGTGAGCCTCGTGGATCCGGGGTGGGGTGACGGCGTGAGCACCTGCCGCACGTCCTGGAGCGAGGTCCGCGCCGAGACCGCGATGTTGGCCATCGTCTCCTTGAGCCCGGCGTTGTCGCCGTCCTTGAGGAACTGGGCCGACTCCGCCTGGGCCAGGATCACCGCCAGGGAGTGACCGACCACGTCATGGACGTCGCGGGCGAGCGTGGCCTGCTCCTCGCGCAGCCGGGCGATCTCCTCCGCCTGCGAGCGCCCCTCCTCCGCTGACGCCTGGGCGACGGCCGAGGCCTGCGCCTGCTGACGGATCCGGTAGGTCAGTCCGACCAGCCACGGAACGCTGAGGGTCAGGAGGAGCAGCAGGCCCCCGACCAGGACGGTCGTGGTCGGTCGCCCGTAGGCGAGCTCCACCCCCAGCAGCCTGATCCCGAACGAAGAGAACCAGGTGTCGCCGTAGTTCTGCACCCAGATCAGCGCGATCATCGAGCCGACGGGGATGGAGAGCCCGCTGATCCAGACCGTCAACCGGCTGCCGTGCCGTGCGGCGCCGTAGGAGACCAGGAGCGCGGCGAGCTCGACGAGCATCAGGTCGATTCCCGCGATCACCTGCAGGCCGCAGGAGAGCCACACCAGGATGACCGCGAGGCCGGGACGCAGCCGGAACAGACCAGCGGACACGCCCATGCCGAGGCCGACCAGGAACCCGATCGTCGGGGTGTCCTCCCACCACGGCGCCCTCGACAGGGCCTCCCAGACCCCGAAGCCGGCCACCAGGAGGCCCAGGACGGCGTCCAGCAGCCAGGTCGGTCGCCTCACCGGGGACCTCCTGCCGGATGGGTGGGTGCGTGCCCCGGCAATGGAATCACGGCTCACCGGGCCGCGCACACCAGCAGGTCGAGAAGGTCGGGGTAGGACAGGCCCTCGGCGGCGAACATCTGGGGCACCTGTGACTGGGCGGTCATCCCCGGCATGGTGTTGACCTCGTTGAGCACCGCTCCGGTGTCGGTGAGGAAGAAGTCGATCCGAGCCACCCCCCGACAGCCGAGTGCCTCGTACATCGTCACCGCCGCCGCCTCCAGCTCCTTGCGCCGTACGCCGTCGAGGTCGGCCGGCAGGCGGAAGTCCGCACTGCCGTCATACTTGGTCTCGGTGTCGAAGAGGTCATGCACGACGATCTCGAGGGGCGGGCCGACCCGGAGCTGGCCCTGGGGGTCCCTGAGAACGGCGATGTCGATCTCGCGTCCGATCACGACCTCCTCCACCAGGGCGCGCTCGTCGAGGGCCAGGGCAAGCTCGAGCGCGCCGCTGAGCTCCTGCGCCGAGCGAACCAAGGAGACCCCGTGGCTCGAACCAGCTGCCACCGGCTTGACCACGACAGGTCCGGAGAAGAGCACGCCATCGGGCCGGGTCGTCACGACCCCGGCGGCCGTGCGGATCCCCACGGCCTGGGCGACCAGCTTGGTGGCCCACTTGTCCATCGCGAGCGCCCCCGCCCGGACCCCGGAGCCGACGTAGGCGACCCCGGCGAGCTCACAGAGGGCCGCGAGGGTGCCGTCCTCACCCCGCGGACCGTGAACGACGGGCAGCACCACGTCACACGACTGCAGCAGGCCCACGGCTCCGGCCAGCCCGACGACACCCCCGTGCTCGTCGGGCCGGCCGGCCTCCGGCTGCGCGCTCCACTCGCCGTCCGGCTCGATGGTGAGCCGTACGACGTCGTAGGCCCGCGGGTCCAGCGCTGACGCCACTGAGGCGGCAGAAGCGAGGGAGACGTCGTGCTCGCAGTTCTGGCCCCCGCCGATGACGGCAACGCGCAGGCGGCTCATCGCAGGCCGCGCAACGGCGGGCGACTGAGCGAGCGGACCACGCGGGCGCCGATGCCGGTGACGATCTCGTGCTCGATGGTGTGCGACCAGGCGGCCCACTCGGCGACGGTGGGCTCGCAGTCGTGGCCGGGGCCGAAAACGACGACCTGGTCGCCCGCCTGGGCGACTGGGCCGACCTCGGCGGGACCGAGGTCGATCACCGTCTGGTCCATGGAGATCCGGCCGATCACCGGGCAGCGGCGGCCGGTGACGAGCACTTCGGCGCCTGGGGAGGCGCTCCGCGGCAGTCCGTCGGCGTAGCCCACGGCGATCAGCGCCAGTCGGGTGGACGACCGGGTCGTCTCGGTGTGCCCGTAGCCGACCGGGGTGCCGGCTCGGACCTGCCGCACGCTGAGGATCGGCGCCGTGAGCCGCAGTGCCGGCCGGAGCGCCGTGGTGCGGGATGGGTCGATCCCGACCAGTCCGGCCCCGACGCGGATCATCGTGTGGTGCGACCGGGGATCGGTCAGAGCCGCGGCTGTGGCGGCCAGGTGGCGATGCTCGGGACGTAGTCCCGCTGCTCGCGCCAGATCGAGCCCCCACGCGAAGCGGGTCCGTCCGGTCAGGTTCGACGCGTCGGAGGGCACCTCGGCACAGGGCAGGTGCCCCATCATCCCGGCGACCCTGATCAAGCCCTGTCGCTCGGCTCGGCGAGCAGTCCGGCACAGAGCGCCCCAGTCGCCCGGGGCGGCGCCGTCGCGAGCCAGGCCGGTGTCGAGGTGGAGGTGGACGCGGGCGGCCAGGCCGAGGGTCCGGGACGCCTCGCACACCGCGGCCAGGTGCCCGAACGAGGCGACGGCGAGGTCGACCCCGGCGGCGATCGCCGCCCGGAAGTCGGCATCGATCGGGTTGAGCCAGCTCAACACGGGCGCGCGCAGACCGGCCGTGCGCAGCTCGAGGGCCTCGGTCACGCTTGTGACCCCGAGCCACGAGGCGCCGTTGGCGAGGGCGGTGCGGGCGACGTCCACGGCTCCGTGCCCGAAGCCGTCCGCCTTCACCACGGCCATCACCGCGGCGTCGGTGATCCCGACGAGCTGACGGGTGTTGGCTGCTACGGCATCGAGGTCGACGCTCAGCCGCGGGGCCGTTCCGGTCGCCGACCCCACGGGCAGCGCGAGTGCCTTCATGCCGCGCGCCGGACGTCCAGGGGCCCGTAGAGGGCGTGCGGGGCGCCGGAGACGAGGGCCCAGTAGCGGTCCCCATAGCTCCAGTGCCACCACTCGGTGGGGTAGTTCACCAGACCGGCGGACCCGAGTGCCCGGGCCAGCAGCGCCCGGTTGGCCCTGGCGTCGGCGTTGACGCCGGGGGAGTCGAAGTAGCACCGGCCACCGCTCTGCTCCGGGGTGGCGTCGATGGGGGTGCCGAGGTCGAGTTCCTCGCCGGCCGCGTCGACCAGGGTGATGTCGACCGCGGCGCCGGCCACGTGCGGCGCGACCCCGACCGGGGCCACGAACCTGCTCGAAAGACGGTGCAGGTCGTCGGGGGAGATGCCCGGGTGCACCGCGCAGAGCTCGGCGGAGTACGACGCGACGATCGCAGCCTGGGCGGAGAGCGACCGGTGTCCCTCGACGACGTGGAGTCCGATGCCGGTGGGCAGGGCGGCCTGGGCCACCGCCAGGCGATCAGCCACGCCCGATCGGACGAAGCTGCGCCGCCCGAGTGCGGGGTCGAGACGGACCAGCGGGTCGGCGTTGTCGTGGACGTCGATGGCGGCCACGCGCGGGTCCGAGAGGAGGATCGTCATGTCGAACACGCTAGGAAGCAGACCGGGTGCATGACCTCCGCCCGAGGTATCGACGTACTGGCCTGCAGGATGAGGGCGGGTGGACGACTCGTCCGGTCATCGGCTTGCTACTGTCGACGAATCCCAGCTTGGAGGGTGAGCATGACCGAGATCGAGCGCAGGATCGAAGTTCCGGACCGAAGGGATCCCGACTACGCCGGCTTCGAGGTGAACGCGGACGGAGTCGAGCGCCAGGTCCATCGCAACTTCGTGGGTGGGCAGTGGGAGGAGATGGGACGTCTCCAGCTCGACTTCCTCATCGCTCAGGGCCTGCGGCCGGACCACCAGTTCCTCGACGTGGGCTGTGGCTCGCTGCGGGCCGGCCGGCTGCTGGTCGACCACCTCCAGCCAGGGCACTACCACGGCACCGACATCAACCACGACCTGATCGCCGCCGGCTATGACAACGAGCTCACCGAGCAGCAGCGCGCGCGGCTGCCGGTCTCGAACCTCCGCGTGACCGACCGCTTCGACAACGACTTCGGCGTGGGCTTCGACATGGCGATCGCGCAGTCCGTCTTCACCCACGTGCCGTTGAACATGATGCGCCTGTGCCTCTACAGGGTCGCCCGGGTGATGAAGCCCGGCGGACGCTTCTATGCCACCTTCTTCGAGAAGCACGACGTACCGGTCGACTACGTGTCGCGCAACGGGCACCAGTTCACCGAACGCAACGCGTTCTGGTACTACCGCAACGATCTGCGGTGGGTGTCCAGGCGCTCGCCCTGGTCCTTTCGCTACATCGGCGACTGGCAGCACCCCCGCGGTCAACGGATGGTCGAATACACCCGGCTGAGCGACGAGGAGTACGCCGCACAGCAAGTTCGCTGAGCCGGCTCAGTCCTCGGTGACCGGGCCGCGCAGCTGCTTGACCTCGCCACGCAACCGCTTGCCGTGAAGTCGGCGACGTCGAGAGCCCGCCGTCGGCTTGGTCGCGCGCCTGGGCGGCGGGGGTGGGGCGAGTGCGGTGCGAAGAGCGTCGGCCAGCCGCTCCCTGGCGGCCACCCGGTTGCGGTGCTGCGAGCGGAACTCGGAGGCCACGACCACGAGGCGTCCCCTCACCAACCGGCCGTCCAGGTTGCGCCGGGCCCGCCTGCGCTGTGGCTCGGTCAGGCTGACCGAGCGCTCGACGTCGTACTCCAGCTCGACCCTGCTGTCGGAGGTGTTCACGGACTGACCACCCGGCCCAGGGGACCGGGAGAACCGCTCGACCAGGTCGGCGGCGGAGATCGTCAGACCCTCGGGCAGCCCCGGTCCAGCCGTGAGCCGGAGGTCGCCGCCCGGTCGATCGGATCCCGGGTTCACTGCCCCCGCCGACGCCACTCGATGGCCGGGCAGGTGTCCATGACCATCAGCACGCCGCGCGAGCGGGTGCGCTCGAAGGCGTCGTGATCGACGACTCCCAGCTGGAACCAGACACCGTGGGCTCCCACGTCGACGGCTTGGTCCGCGAACGCCCCGGCAGCCTCTGAGCGCCGGAAGACGTCGACCACGTCGATCGGGAACGGGATGTCGGCCAGGGTGGCGAAGCCCTGCTCGCCGAGCACCGTAGGCGCGGCGGGATGCACTGGAACGATGCGCTTTCCACGCCTCTGCAGGAGTTCCGCGATCTGGTACGCCGTGCGACCGGGGTCACCCGAGAGTCCTACTACGGCCCACGTCTCGAGGTCGTCGAGCATCGTGTCGACGGCGCTCTGGTCCTGCCACGGCGTACGCATGGGACAACGGTAGTCGGCGGGCTAGTCCTGCTGGGCAATCCGCCGATTTCGGGCCGCGGTCCGCCGAGGAAAACGTATCCTCGAGAGGTCGAGATGAGGGGGGCTCAGCTCGATATCACCCGGGGGGGTCACCAACGATGGCTGCACGAGCTCGCCAGAACGTCCAGATAGTCACGCTCGAAGGGGCCCGGCTCGGGGTGGCACGGGTGCGTCATCCGAGCTCCGGGGCACAATGCCTCGCCTTCACGACCCCCGAAGGTCGCCGGGTCGCCCTGGTGGCCCGCGACGCTGTGAGCGACCTGCGCACGCGCCTGTGGCGGCTGACCGCCGCCGACGGAAGCAGCTACACGCTCGGCCCGATCGACATCGCCGTCCTGCGCAATCTCGCCGCCTGACACCCCTTTGGCACAGTGGGGGCCATGATCGAGATCCCGACGCCGGACGGACCCGCTGAGGCGTACGTCGCCCGACCCGCTGTCGCCCCGCAACGCGCGCATCTGCCCGGCGTGCTGCTCTTCATGGACGCGATCGGGCTCCGCCCCAGGATCGAGGACATGGCGGACCGGATCGCCGGTTGGGGCTATGTCGTGCTCGTCCCGCACCTGTTCCACCGGCTCGGCCGGGCGGCTGAGCTGGCGCCCTCCGAGGACCTGCGCAAGCCGGGGGTGCGGGAGGCGTTCTTCGCCGATGCCATGCCGCGGGTGAGGACCCTGACGGCCCAGGTGTCGCAGCGCGATATCGCGGCGTACCTCTCGGCGCTGCACGGACTGCCGGGGGTAGCTGACTCGCCGGTGGGTGTCGTCGGCTACTGCATGGGCGCCCGTCTCGCCGTGCGGGCGGCCGGTTCGCACCCCGATGAGGTCGCGGCCGCCGCAGGGTTCCACGGCGGTGGACTCGTCACCGAGGACGAGGACAGCCCGCACCGCGCTCTGGACGGTGCCCGGGCCGAGTTCGTGTTCGGTCACGCCGACAACGACCGGTCGATGCCACCGGAAGCGGTCTCCGAGCTCGGATCCACCCTCGCCGCTGCGGGTCTGGTGGCGTCGAACGAGGTCTACAAGGGCGCCGCTCACGGCTACACGATGGCCGACACGGCGATGTACGACGAGGCGGCCACCGAGCGTCACTTCGCCGATCTCAGGAGCCTGTTCGAGCGCGTTCTCTGAGCGTCCCGGTCTCACCCCGAGGGGTATGGCGAGCGGGGTCGGCGGGCTGGTTCTGTGGAGGCATGGTCGAATCGCGCAGCTTTCAGAGCAGGCTGGGACGCCGAGAGGCCACCGCCGAGCTCCTCTCCCGGGCCCGGGAGGCGGACCGTGACGAGCGGGCCGCTCTCGAGGACGAGGTGATCCGGATCAACATGCCGATCGCCAGCGACGCGGCCCGCCGCTACCGCGGTCGCGGCATAGCCACCGACGACCTCGAGCAGGTCGCCTACCTCGGTCTCGTCAAGGCGGTCCGCCGTTTCGAGGCCGACCGGCCCAGCGACTTCCTCAGCTACGCCGTGCCCACCATTCGCGGCGAGCTCCGTCGCCACTTCAGGGACCACGGGTGGGTCGTCCGCCCGCCAAGGTCGGTCCAGGAGCTCCAGGCCCGGCTCACCGCGGCAGAGGGCGAGTTGAGCCAGCAGCTCGGCCGGCCGCCACGGGCCGCCGAGCTGGCGCTGCACCTGGGGGTCGACGTGGGCCTCGTCCGCGATTCCCAGGCGGCGGCCGGCTGCTACACCCCGACCTCCTTGGACAGTCCCGCGATGGACGGTGCGAGCACCCTTGTCGACTGGCTGGGAGGCGAGGACCCTGGCTACTCGAGCGCGGAGGCGAGGGTGGCGCTGGCGCCTTTGCTCTACGCGCTGGACGAGCGGGACCGCACCATCCTCGAGCTGCGGTTCGTGAAGGGACTGACCCAGGCAGAGATCGGCGTCGCGGTCGGAGTCACCCAGATGCAGGTGTCGCGACTGATCGCCTCGATGCTCAGGCGGCTGCGACGCCAGCTGGACGCCACTGCGGCCTGAGCCGGGGCGTGGCCGGGGGCACCGAGGCCGCTGTCATCGGGTAGGCATAGATCAGCGTCGAGCCGGGGCAGCCCTTCGGCAGGTCTGGGAAGAAGTCAGGCAGGTCGTCCCGGTCGTAGGTGTCCCCGCCGCCCGTGAAGCTCCCCCCGACCTCGAGCTTCTGTCCCGAGGGCATCACCAGGACCGGCACGTCGCCCATCGTCACGGTGGTCCCGTGCACCCAGACCACCAGGGCCGGGTCGTCGGCGCCCTCGATCTGCAGCCCCACGCAGTCACCGACCATCAGGATCGTGCCGCTCACCTGGCCGGTCGGCTCGACCGTGGACTCGCCCGCGACCAGGACCAGGGCCCCGTTGTCGGCCTTCTCCACCGACGTGCCGGCGCCGCAGCCGGCGAGGGTCAGGAGAAGCAGGGTCGCGCACACAGCCCAGCCACGCATGATGCTCAGTGTCCCGAGGTGCGCTTGAGGTAGGCGCGCGCCGCCCAGCCGAGCAGGCGGCTGTCGTCGGCCTTCTCCAGGGCCCACGTCTTCATCCGGAAGCGTGCGGCACGGCCCTGGCTCGCGAGCTTGTCGGTCGAGGCCGTCGTGCCGGCGCCCGCGCGTCGGCGGCGACGCGCTGCGCGTTCGCGGTTGCGTACCCAAAGTCTGGATCGGTCGATAGAGACCGCAGCCAGCGCAGCGATCGCCGCCTGCGCCACCTCGGCCTCGTCGACCGTTCCCCGGCCGTCGGTCTCCGGGCCGGCCGGCCCGGGTCGCGGCGTCAGGTCGTCCAACGAGCCGATCACCGGATAGCCGCGTGCGGACAGCTCGGCCACCATCTCCGCGGACCGCTCGGCGATCCAGCCGAACTCACTCGACGGCACGACGATCTGGTGCGAGTCGCGGCCCACGAGCCCCTCCCGGATGACCCTCATCAGGCTGAGTCGCTGGTTCTCGGCGAGGTCGCCGGCGAGGAGCTCGTTGAGGCGGCGTACGACCTCCGCCTCGGGGGCGCCGACCGAGGCGTTGCCCACGCGGCGGCTGCTGCGCAACAGACCAGGGGGAGCACCCACCACCTCGGCGAACCGGTCGTTGAGGAGGTCGGGGGCCTGGCCGGGACCAGGCAGGGTCACGATCCTGATGTCCTCGCGCGGCACCACGGACTCCCAGGCGTTCAGCGTGCGGATGAGGTCCTGGCGCATCCAGAAGCCGACGCCGGCGCTGGCAGGTCCCGACCCCGGGTCTCGAACCGTCTGCAGGAACTCGGTCAACGGCTCGGTGCGCCCCATCATCACCATCTGCTGCCAGTAGGACCCGAGCACCCGGCCGAGATCTCGAACCGTGACGATAACGATCACTCGTCGCGGGGACAGCGACTCGACGAGCTGCTTGACCACCCGTGGGCGGGCCAGCGCCAGCATCTCCTCGGAGAAGACCACGGTCGGCGCCTCCGAGGCCACCACGGCGCGGGCGAACGGCTTCCAGGCCCCGTTGACTGCCTCACTCGTGCTGCCCCCGATCCGGCGACCCATCAGGTCGTAGACCGCGCGGCGGGTGGCCGCGTGACTGCCGCCGGGCATGTGGATGCCGAACGCCCTGAGCGCCTGCTGCTGCTCGGTGAGGGCTCGTTGGATGGTGCTGGTGCCCGTCTTCCCGAGTCCGATGTGCACGTGCACGGTCCGTGCCTCGCTCACCCGGTCACACTCTTGGGGAGGCCGGAGGGGGTGCAGAGGCTCTTCGGGATGCTGTCGGCCTCGTCGTTGATGATCTTCTTGAACAGCTGCTTGGACCGATCCGGATCCCAGTGCACGGCCAGGTCGGTGATCGGCACTCCGCAGGTCAGGCCCTTGTCCCCGCTGACCCTGGTCATCGCCAGGAACATCTTGGCGGTGGCGATGGCGCCGGTGTGCTCTCCGACGACGATCGAGGCGGCCGCCGCGAAGTTGAGCTTCCAGTAGCGCACCGGGTTGAGGAAGCTCCACGGCGAGAGCGCCTTCTTGCCGATGGCGGAGATGACCTCGCGTTGGCGCCGGGCCCGGTCGATGTCGCCCAAGGCCTCGACGTGCCGCGAGCGGGAGTAGGCCAGTGCGGTCTTGCCGTCGACCTCCTGGCACCCCTTCTTGATGTCGAGCCTCGCCTTCGGGTCCTTCATGTCGCGGGTGGGACAGACCTCGATGCCGCCGACCGCGTCGACGACGTCGACGAAGCCGCTGAAGCCGATCTCGGCGTAGTCGTCGATCCTGATGCCGGTGTTCTGCTCGATCGTGCGGATCAGCAGGGGGGCCCCGCCGTAGGCGAACGCGGCGTTGATCTTGGTGCTGCCGTGTCCGGGGATGTCGACGATGGAGTCGCGGGGGATCGACATCAGCACGTTGGGCCCGCTGCCGGTGTGCAGGATCATGATCGAGTCGGTGCGAGAACCGGTGGTGTCGTTGCGGCGGGCGTCGGAGCCGACCAGCAGGTACGTCGTGCCGGGCTGGTCGTCGGGACGCTTGCCCTGGGGGGTGTCATCGACCTTGGACACCTTGTTCCAGGCCAGGAGCGGGGTCACCACGAGGAACACCAGCCACAGCACCAGCAGGTAGAGGATCCAGCGTGGCCTAGGCCGGAAGCCGCGACCGCCACGTCCCTGCTCGGGGGTGGCGCCGGGGGGCCGTGGCGGCGGTGGTGGGGTCTGATGTGGCCGCTGGTTGGGCTGGGTCCCCGGGCGGGAGGTCTCGTTCCCACGCGGCACAGCGGGCATCATCCGGGTCGCATCGGGCTGGGGCCGTGGGCCGGTGCCGGCTCCGTCCGGGCCCAGCACCTGGGTCGCGTCGGCGTCTGCGCCGCCCGCGCGCCCGCCGGTGCCGTAGAGCCAGTCATATTCGGGAGTTCCCTCGGCAGGCCCGCCGGGCTCCGGGGTGTTCGAGGAGGGGGGCCGATCAGACATGGGCCCGACGCTACCGTGCGGGCCGATGCTCGGCTGTCACCCACGTCGGGGACGATGGGGGTCTGATGACCCTCACCGACAGACTTCCGCCCCGGCCGACCGACGGCGAGGTCGATGCCGATCTGCTCTTCGACGCCTTCGAGTCCTGGACCACCGAGCAGGGTCTCCGCCTCTACCCCGCTCAGGAGGAGGCGCTGATCGAGGTGATGACCGGGGCGAACCTGATCCTGTCGACGCCGACCGGATCGGGCAAGAGCCTGGTGGCGACAGGCGCACACTTCGCAGCACTGGCCGAGGGGCGGCGGACCTACTACACCGCCCCGATCAAGGCGCTGGTGAGTGAGAAGTTCTTCGCACTATGTGACGTGTTCGGCGCTGCCAACGTCGGCATGCTGACCGGCGACAGTGCGGTGAACCGGGAGGCCCGGATCATCTGCTGCACAGCGGAGGTGCTGGCCAACATCGCCTTGCGCGAGGGGGCGCACGCGGACGTCGGCCAGGTGGTGATGGACGAGTTCCACTTCTACTCCGAACCGGACCGGGGCTGGGCCTGGCAGGTGCCGCTGCTGACGCTGCCTCAGGCACAGTTCGTGCTGATGTCGGCCACCCTCGGCGACGTGACCCGGTTCGTCGACGACCTCAGCCGCCGCACCGGCCGCAGCACAGCCGTGGTGACCTCGGTCCAACGCCCGGTTCCGTTGAGTCACGCCTGGGCGCTCACGCCACTGCACGAGACCCTCGAGGAACTGCTCGTCACCCATCAGGCGCCGGTGTACGTCGTGCACTTCACCCAGGCGGCGGCACTCGAGCGAGCCCAGGCCCTGACGAGCATCAACGTCTGCACCCGTGAGGAGAAGGACCGGATCGCAGAGCTGATCGGAGGCTTCCGGTTCAGCCCCGGTTTCGGCAAGACGCTGGCCCGACTGGTCCGCCACGGGATCGGCGTACACCACGCGGGCATGCTGCCTAAGTATCGAAGGCTCGTGGAGACCCTGGCCCAGGCCGGACTGCTCAAGGTCATCTGCGGCACCGACACCCTCGGGGTCGGCATCAACGTGCCGATCCGCACGGTGGTGTTCACCGGTCTGACGAAGTACGACGGCACCCGGCAGCGGGTCCTGAAGGCCCGCGAGTTCCATCAGATCGCCGGTCGCGCGGGCCGAGCCGGCTTCGACACCTCGGGCGCGGTCGTCGTGCAGGCTCCCGATCACGTGGTGGAGAACCACAGGGCGCTGTCCAAGGCGGGGGACGACCCCAAGAAGCTGCGCAAGGTCCAGCGCAAGAAGGCACCAGAGGGCTTCGTGTCCTGGACCGAGGACACCTTCGAGCGGCTCGTGGGCGCCGAGCCGGAGCCGCTGAAGTCCCGGATGCGGGTCAGTCACTCGCTGGTGCTCAACGTGCTCGCCCGGCCCGACGACCCGTTCGAAGCGATGCGGTCGCTGCTGCGCGACAACCACGAGGACGGTCGCAGCCAGGTCCGTCTGGTACGCCGCGCCGTGGCGATCTACCGCACCCTGCTGGCCGCCGGTGTGGTCGAGACGCTCGACCCACCGGACGAGGCCGGACGCCGGATGCGGTTGGTGGAGGACCTCCCCTGGGACTTCGCCCTCAACCGTCCCTTGTCGACGTACGCCCTGGCCACCTTCGAGACGCTGGACCTCGACTCACCGACGTACGCCCTCGACATGGTCTCGGTCGTCGAGGCCACTCTCGAGGACCCCCGCCCCGTGCTGATGGCTCAGCAGTTCAAGGCGCGGGGGGAGGCCGTCGCCGAGATGAAGTCTGACGGCATCGAGTACGAGGAGCGGATGGAGCTGCTCGACGAGGTGAGTTGGCCGAAGCCCTTGCTGGAGCTGCTCGAAGCGACGTACGAGCTCTACCGCAGTGGCCATCCGTGGATCTCGGAGAGCGCCCTGTCCCCGAAGTCCGTGGTGCGCGACCTGTGGGAGCGGGCGATGACGTTCGGTGAGTATGTCGCCTTCTATGGCCTCACCCGGTCCGAAGGACTGGTGCTCCGCTACCTCTCCGATGCCTACAGGGCTCTGCGGCAGACGGTGCCCGAAGCAGCCCGGACCGACGCGCTCACCGACCTGATCGAGTGGCTGGGGGCCGTGGTCCGGCAGACGGACTCCAGTCTCCTGGACGAGTGGGAGCAGCTGGTCGACCCGGACCGTCCCGAGGATGCACCAGCCGTGGTGCCCGTCGGTGTGGGCGCTCTGACCAGTCACACCCGGGCGTTCCTGGTGATGGTCCGCAATGCCATGTTCCGGCGCGTCGAGCTGCTCGCCCGCCGTGGCTTCACCGCTCTCGGTGAGCTCGACGCCGCGTCCGGCATGGACGCGGACGCGTGGCGCGAAGCGGCTGGTGCCTACTTCGAGCAGCACGCCGCCATCGACACCGGTCCCGATGCCCGCGGTCCCTCGATGCTCCTCATCGTGCGGGGTCCGCAGACGTGGGAGGTGCAGCAGATCGTCGGCGATCCGGACGGCGATCACGACTGGCGAATCTTCGCTACGGTGGACCTGGCCGCCTCCGACGAGACCGGTGAGTTGGCCCTCCAGATCGATGGTTTCGGACAGCTCTAGAAGGCGTCACGTTCTGCATGTTTATGCAACGTCCAAACCTGCAAAATGATGAGTGGGCGATTTCGGACAACTCGGCTGAAAACAACGCACACTAGTACTCAGGTGGTCAGCACGACACCGGGGACCCGCCCCTCACCCCCACGATGCGGTCCCTGAGCAACAACTCCATAGACCTGAGACGAGGACCCAACTCACCCCCCCACATGTTCGGTCCCAGTGCCACCCCCCCCGGCCACGTCTCAGCCACGAGGGCAGCGGATCCCCATCCGCTGCCCTCGATTAATTTTCCGGTGTCCTGCGTGGCGCAGCACTCTCGGCGGCCAGATGAAACCTGATCAGGACGCGGGGAACCGCAGGGACACGTAGGCTCCCCGCACCCGACCGGTCGCGCGCGCAACGGCGCGAGGAGACAGGTCGTTCCAGGTGATCCGCAACCGGGCCGGGGCCGCGCCGGTGCCGCGGACGCGCAGCGCCGCCACGACCTGCCCGCTGCGTCGGTGCCAGGTCATGGTGCCGGTGACGGCGACGTCACGGACCCATCGCACCCGCTTCAGGTGCCAGGTCACGACCGGGTCGGTCTGCCGGAACCCGCCGCCGCGCACACTGAAGTGTCCGCCGCGCAGCCCCACGCCGTGGTTGCCGTACATCGACAGCCATCGGGCCATCACGTCGCCCACGGTCGCGGCCGCGACGCGCACCGAACGCTGGCGACCGGTCCAGCCCGTGCCCGCAGCCGACCGGGCGAACCGGGCGACGAGGCGGTTCTCGTGGTAGCGGCCGGCGCATGAGGTGTCGCCGGCGGCGCGCTGGCGCACGAAGCGGCGCACCAGTACCGAGGCGCACTGGTCGAAGTCGATCAGGGCACTGACGTGAACCGTGTTGGCGGTCTCGACGAATGTCGCGTTCGGGAATGCCTGGGCCGTCGCTCGACCACCCTGCGGAGAGGTCAGGGAGTCGAGGTCGCCGTTGATCACCAGGGTGGGGACGTCGGGGTAGGTCGCGCCTGTCGGCAGCGGGTGGACCCAACGGCCGGGTGCGGGCCAGCGCAGGCAGTCATCGAAGTAGCCGTAGTCGGAGTCGACCCACTCGCGGGTCCGGAACGGTGCGAAGGCGGCCGGCCGGGTGCGTTGCAGTCTCTTGATGGCTCGCTGGAACTGACTCCGGCGACGGGCGACCGGAGCGGTCACGTCGTACGCCTGGGGGTAGTCGTTGCAGGCGACCGCGACATAGAGCCCCTCGGAGTAGGAGGCGGCCGGCCCGGCGCCGCCGACGTACGTCGTCTCGCGAGCCAGACGAAGCAGCGGAAGGCGGTAGGGATGCTCGGCGAGCATCGCTCTCGCGGCGGCGTCCAGCTCGCGGTAGACCGTGGGAGTGGTCGCCGCGGCGTTGACGATGTCGATCAGGGTGTCGACGGTGACGTGGACTCGCCGCACCTGCCCGTCGGCGTCGGGTGCCCGACCGCTGATGGGGTGCTGGCGCAGCCGCCCGGTCAGTCGCGAGATTCGGGCCATCGGCCGGCCCGGGATCCGGGCGCACGCGGGGCTGCGTCGGCAGGCGAGCGTGAAGGCGTGTCGCAGCGCGCGGTTGGTGTCGACGTACCACGGGTCCGTCCCGCCGACGAAATAGGTGCCGTCCAGGGTGAGGGTGCGAAGCCGGTCGGGATGCCGCACCGCGAAGGTCTGGCCGAAGAAGGTGCCGTAGGAGTCGCCGTAGAGGTCGACCGTGCCGATGCCCAGCTCGTCGAGGACCGCTGCGAGGTCGTCGGCGGCGAACGCGCTTCCGTAGAGGTCGGACGTCGCCCCGAGGTGGCGACCGCACGCACCGATCGCCTGGTTGCGATCGCCCCGGTACGACTGCAGCCGCGGGCACCGGATGGCACCCGAGGTGCCGGTGCCGCGATTGTCGACGAGCAGGAGCTGGCGTCGTTCCAGGAGCGGTTCGAACAGGTCGAGGTAGTAGCTGCGGCTCTCGATGGTCGAGTAGCCGGGACCTCCCTCGACGGCCACGATCGTGCCGAGCGTGGGCCTGCTGGCATCGCGTGCCGCGAAGAGCTCGTAGCCGATCCCGATCCGGCGCGACTGCTGCTTGGCCGGGTCCAGGGGGCGGCTGACGGTGCCGGTCGCGGGGCGTGCGCTCTGGTCGGTGCGCGCTGCGCCGGCGGACAGCGGAAGGAGACTGAGCGACACCAGCGCGACGAGAGCCGGCCACCATCGTCCCCTGAGCATGTGAGCCCCCAGCCGCCGTCGCCGTCACCTAGCGGTGAGTGTCATCGGGCCCACCGCCCGCGTCAAGGTCGGCGCCAGGTGGACCCCGTCGGCGCGTCGCGACGCGATGTGACGGATGTGACTGGTGATACTGGTCGTGCTCCTTCCCCAGCAGAGAGGCACCCCGATGCCACCCGCATCTTCCCCCGGGTCGCTCGGTGAGTCCGGCGACAGCCGGGACACCGGCGTACGCCCGCAGCGCCTCGCCACCGACCGTGCCGCACGCATTCGTTTCCGTCGTGCGATCACCTTGATGCTGATGACGCTGGTGCTGCCCGGCTCCGCTCAGCTGGTGGCCGGCAACCGGCGCGCCGGCCGGATCGCGATGCGGATCTGGATCGGTCTGATCGCGCTCGGCGTGACCATGCTCGTCCTCTCCCTGCTGTGGCACGGCTTCGCCTTCTCGCTCGTGACCAAACCGTTCTGGCTCGGCGTCCTGCGCCTCGCGCTGATCCTCCTCGCCCTCGGGTGGGCTGCCCTGATCGTGGATGCCTGGCGGCTCGGCCAGCCCTTGACGCTGCAACAGAACCACCGGCTGGCCGTCGTCGGCCTCAACGGCGTGCTGTGCTTCTCGGTCGCGGGCGTGCTGTTGTTCGGTGCCCACCTGGTGGCCGTGCAGCGCGACTTCATCATCGCCACGTTCGGGGACGGGACAGCGACCTCGGCTCACGACGGTCGCTACAACGTGCTCCTCCTGGGGGGTGACTCGGGCGCAGGTCGCTGGGGCCTGCGCCCCGACTCGATGACGATCGCCAGCATCGACGCCGACACCGGCCGGACGGTCCTGTTCGGACTGCCGCGCAACATGGAGAACTTCCCGTTCGCGAAGGGCTCGGTGATGGCGGAGCAGTTCCCTGACGGCTTCGACTGCGAGGGCTGCTACCTCAACGGGGTGTCGACCTGGGCGGGCGACAACACCGGGCTGTTCAAGCACAGGAAGACTGCGGGCACCGACGCCACGATCATGGCCGTCGAAGGCATCACCGGTCTCACGATCAACTACTGGGCGATGGTCAACCTGGAGGGGTTCAAGGACCTGGTCGACGCGGTCGGCGGAGTCACGCTCCACGTGCGCCAGCCCATCCCCGTCGGTGGGCTGGGCGATGACGTGACCGGGTACATCGACCCCGGGGTCCGCAAGCTCAACGGACACGACACGCTCTGGTACGCCCGGGCCCGGGACGGTTCTGACGACTACTCACGGATGGCGCGCCAGAAGTGTGTGATGAGCGCGATGCTGAGCCAGATCGACCCCAAGACCATGGTCACCAACTTCCAGTCCATCGCCAAGGCGACCACCGGGATGGTGCAGACCGACCTTCCGGCCGGCGAGCTGAGCCGCTTCATGCAACTGGCGTTGAAGGCGAAGTCGCAGAAGGTGTCGACGGTCTCGTTCGTGCCACCGATGATCGACACGGCGCACCCCGACATCAAGCTGATCCAGAAGACGGTGAAGGCCGCCATCGACAAGGCCGAGGGGACCGCGGACGCGCCCGCCAAGGCCAAGAAGAAGAAGCACGCTCTGGTCACCGGTGGGTCGCTGGGCACTCGGGACGACGGCTACACCGCCAACCAGTCCGAGGACCTCGGGGCAGCCTGCTGAGCTGTCCCGGAGGTACGGCCCCGGCTGGTCTCGCGGGCTGTCGGCGGGGCGCGGCATACTGCCGTCATGGCGTACGACGCGGACCTTGCCGACCGACTGCGAGACTGCCTCACCGGTGAGCCCGGGCTCGTGGAGAAACGGATGTTCGGGGGGCTGGCCTTCCTGATCAACGGGCACTTGGCGGTGAGTGCGAGCAGCAGGGGCGGTCTGCTGCTTCGCGTCGACCCCGCGGCCACCGACTCCCTGGTCGACGATCTCCACGTCCGACGCTTCGTGATGCGCGGCCGAGCGATGGAGGGCTGGCTGGGCGTGGATGCTGACGCGGTGGCCGACGATGACGCCTTGGGTCAGTGGGTCGAGCACGGCGTTGCCTACGCGCGGTCGCTGCCACCGAAGTAGGGCGAGACAGTCCTTCGAAGGGTTCGGTTGTCATCGAGCCGGTCATCTTGTCGGTCCCATCCTTCATTGCAAAAAATCCCCGCGCTTCAAGCCCAGCTGGATCGCCCAGGCCGGATCGCCCGGGCCGGATCGCCCAGGACCTGAGCCTCAATACTTGTCCACACATCCGATTCGTCCCCTGTAGGACGAACAGGTGTTCGAATAGAACGTACGCATGACGGAGCCCATCGATGATCTCGACGCGACGGCCACCCTGGCCGCCGCCGAGGCTGTTGTCCTGGCCCGCCGCGTGGCCGAGCTCGAGGACCTCCGCCTGATCCTGCACTGGGCAGATCTGCACGCGTGGGATCCCCGGGCCCCGCGCGGGGGAGTCCGCGACTGGCGCGGCGACGACCGGCTGATCGAGGTCGGCGGCGACGGCAGTCCCTGCGTCCAGGAGCTGTGCCTGCCCGAGCTCGCCATCGCCCGAGGAGTGCACACCCTCTCCGTGCGTGGCGCGGTGGCGGATGCCCTCGACCTCCGGCACCGCCTGCCGCGCGTCTGGGCCGTGGTCGAGGACCTCCAGGCGGAGGTGTGCCTGGCGCGCAAGGTCGCGACGATGTCGCGATGCCTCGTCCAGTTCCAGGTCGCCGTCGTGGACGCCGCAGTGGCTGCCGCGATCGGGGGGAGAGGCCCCCAGCCGCGTCCTGGCCATCGCCGAGGCCAAGGTCATCGAGGCCGACCGGGTCGCCCACCAGGTCAGTGTCCACGAAGAGCTGAGTCGTCGTTTCGTCGGGCTTTCCCGGGTCGACTCCCAGGGCATGCAGACGGTCATCGCGCGAGTCGAGGCGAGTGAGGCCCACTGGGTCGACTGCCTGCTCGACCACGTGGCCGACCTGCTCGAGAGGCGTCCCGACCTCACTCGCGATCTGGCTGTCGGGGACGGCCACGACGAGCTCCGCGCCGTCGCGTTCGGGTGGTTGAGCCGCCCCGACGAGCTCGCGGCCCTGTTGTCGGCAGAGCCCGATGCGGTGGCGCCGGAGAAGACGCGGCGTCGCCGCGGTGTCGTCCTCTATGTCCACCTGCACCAGACCGCAGTCGAAGGGATCGACGGGGTCGGTCGGGTCGAGGGCCTCGGGCCGCAGCTCCTGGCGCAGGTGAAGCGCACACTCGGGCACAGCGCCGTGACCGTGCGACCGGTCCTCGATCTCACCACCACCACCTCGGTCAACTCCCACGAGTTCCCCGAGTCGGTCAAGGAGCGGGTCCACCTGCGCACGCCGGGTGAGACGTTCCCACACGCCAGCCGGATCAGCCGCCTGGTCGACCTCGACCACCCGAGAGCCTGGGAGCCGGATGGTCCGCCGGGTCAAACTGGCGACCACAACGTCGGTCCCCTGAGTCGCACGCACCATCGCGCGAAGACCCATCTCGGTTATCGAGCGACCCAGGTCGGACTCTCCGGCTATCTCTGGTCGACTCCTCATGGTCTGCATCGTTACGTCGATCAGACGGGCACGCGCCGACTCACCTCCGCCGAAGCAGCCGCCCTGCACCCGTAGGGTGTACGGCGTGCCCGAACCTGCCTCGACCCCGCGCATCGTGGCGGTGGTGGTCACCTTCAACAGGCGAGCACTGGTCGAGCGGTTGCTCGAGCGGCTGGAACGCACCTCCGGCCTCGCCGAGGTCATCGTGGTCGACAACGCCTCCACCGACGGCACCGCCGAGACGGTCTCGGGCAAGGGTGCTGCCACCGCACGTGTCCCGGTGCACCTGGTCACGCTGGACACGAACACCGGTGGTGCCGGCGGCTTCCACGCGGGCATGCAGAGAGCCCTCGAACACGGCGCCGACCTGGTGTGGCTCATGGACGACGACGGCCTGCCCTGCGACGACTGCCTGGCGCTCCTCCTCCCGCTGATCGAGCGCGGTTACGAGTTCGTTGGCCCGGTCGTGGTCACCGAAGGGCAGGAGGACGAGCTCGTCTTCCCCATCCGCGTCCCGGGGACCGCGCGGGTGCTGCACCGCACCGACGACGTCTCGGCCGCCGCCACCCACGGGGTGCTGGGCGGGGTGGTCATCCCGTTCAACGGAGTGCTGCTCACCCGTGATCTGATCGAGCGGATCGGACTGGTCGACGCCAAATACTTCATCTGGGGCGACGACGTGGAATACCTGTGGCGGGCCCAGCGCGACGGCGCCCGGATCGCGACGGCGGTGGATGCCCGGTTCGTGCACCCCTCAGTCGGAGAACTCGGCACCCCGATGGCCTTCGGCCAGACCTACAACCACTCGCCGAGCGAGCTCAAGGCCTATTGCATGGGTCGCAACAACGTCGTCAACCTGCGCACCTATCGCGGCACCCTCCATGCGCTGGCCTTCGTCGCCAAGACGATCTGGTTCTACCTGTTCACCCGCCGCGATCTGCGCCGACTTCGCCTGAGCCTTCGAGCGATGCTCGACGGCTGGCGGGGCCGTTGGGGCCGCCACGTGAGGTATCTGTGAGGTGCCGTCGCCGTCGTCATCGTCACCTACAACCGTGCCGAGCTCCTCGACCGGATGCTCGACGGCCTCGCCAGGCAGACCCGTCGACCCGACGCCGTGTTCGTGATCGACAACGCCAGCAGCGACCACACCGGCGACGTGCTCCGGGCCCGGGGGGATCTGCCGCTCCACGTCACCAGCAGCCCCGACAACCTCGGCGGAGCGGGCGGCTTCCACCTCGGCCTCAAGCGAGCCTACGACGCCGGGCACGACCGGATCTGGCTGATGGACGACGACGTGGTCCCCGCGCCCGACTGCCTCGAGGTGATGCTCGCCCATGACGGGCCGTGCCTTTCCGCGGTGCGCGAGGACCTCTCCGGCCGACTGGTCGAGAAGGCGGCACTGAGGTTCGACCTGCGCAACCCGCTGCGCATCCGACCCAAGAGCGCCAGCGTCGAGTCGACGTACGCCGACCGCGCTGCGATGCCGTCGGAGGTCGAGATCCAGAACGTCGCGTTCGAGGGCTTCATGGTCAAGCGCGAGGTCATCGCTGCGATCGGGCTGCCCGACCCGTCCTACTTCATCTTCTACGACGACGTGGACTTCGCCATCCGCGCCCGCCGCGCGGGCTTCCGCATCGTGGCGCTGCGTGACGCGGTCCTGGTGCGCCAGCTCGACTTCGACCAGCAGCACGCACTCGACACCTGGAAGGGGTTCTACATGTTCCGGAACCTCTTCGTCGTGCACTTCCGCTACGGCGAGAACGCCCTGGTCCGGCTCAAGCCCTGGCTCATCACCCTGGGGGTGGTGCTGCTCAGCCCGTTGCGCGGCGGCAGGGCCGAGGCGACCAACGTGCTCAAGGCGATCCGGTCGGCGCGCGGGATGAGGCGCCTGCCGCCCACATCCGTAGACTGACGAACCGCGTCCACCCCGAGGAGATCTTCGCGTGTCCACCCCTGACCTTGTCGTAGTCGGTTCCGGCTTCTTCGGCCTGACCATCGCCGAGCGCTGTGCCAACGAACTGGGGCTCAACGTCCTGGTCGTCGAACGCCGCCATCACCTGGGCGGCAACGCCTACAGCGAGGCGGAGCCCGAGACCGGGATCGAGGTTCACGTCTACGGCGCACACCTGTTCCACACCTCCAACAAGAAGGTCTGGGACTACGTCAACCGGTTCACGAAGTTCACCGACTACCAGCACCGGGTGTTCGCGAAATATCAGGGACAGGTCTACTCGTTCCCGATGAACCTGGGTCTGATCAACCAGTTCTTCGGTCGCAGCCACACCCCCGACGAGGCCCGCGCGCTGATCGCCGAGCAGTCCAGCGAGATCGCGACAGAGGACGCCTCGAACCTGGAGGAGAAGGGCATCAGCCTCATCGGCCGCCCGCTCTACGAGGCGTTCGTGAAGGGCTACACCGCCAAGCAGTGGCAGACCGATCCCAAGGACCTGAGCGCGGACATCATCACCCGACTGCCGGTGCGCTACAACTTCGAGAACCGCTACTTCAACGACACCTACGAGGGCCTGCCCGTCGACGGCTACACGGCCTGGCTCACGAAGATGGCCGATCACCCTCACATCGAGGTCCGCCTCGAGACCGACTTCCTGGACGCCGAGAACGGCCTGGCGGCCGAGTTCAAGGGCAAGGTCCCCATCGTCTACACCGGGCCGGTCGACGAATACTTCGGCAACTCCGAAGGTCGTCTGTCCTGGCGCACGGTCGACCTGGAGGCCGAGGTCCTCGACGTCGACGACTTCCAGGGCACCTCGGTGATGAACTACAACGACGGTGACGTCCCCTGGACCCGGATCCACGAGTTCAAGCACTTCCATCCCGAACGGACCTACCTGCCCGGCAAGACGGTGATCGTGCACGAATACTCGCGAGCCGCGACCGAGGACGACGAGCCCTACTACCCCATCAACACCGCCGAGGACCGCGCCATCCTGCTGAGATACCGCGAGCTGGCCAAGAAGGAGCCGATGGTGCTGTTCGGCGGACGACTGGGCACCTACAAGTACCTCGACATGCACATGGCGATCGGTTCCGCCCTGAGCATGTTCGAGAACAAGCTGAAGCCGCACTTCGCCGATGGTGCCGCCCTGACCAGCGGAGGAGTCGACGAATGAGCACCCCGACCCGGACGCGCCTGCTGCAGCGCCAGATCCTGCCCGTCGACCGCGACGCTGACGTCTTCCGGCTCTACGTCGACCCCGACGCGGCCATCCTCGACGCCGACAAGTACGAGATCGGCTCGAACAGGCAGGCCAAGGAGGTCAACAACGCCAACCTGCGTCAGTCGATCTCCTCCGGAGCCGTGATCCACCCCGACCAGATCATCAACCGCACCGACATGCGGGTGCCGGCCACCGAGCGGCTCTCGTTCGGCACCTACTTCAACGCGTTCCCGGCCAGCTACTGGCGTCGCTGGACGATCGTCACGGAGGTCACGCTGAGCGTGAAGCTGGTCGGACGCGCCGCCGCGGTCACCGTCTACCGGTCGATGGCCAACGGTCGTTCCCAGCGCGTGGAGACGGCGAGCACCGGTGAGCAGGAAGAGGGCGTCTTCGTCTTCGAGCTGTCGCTGAAGCCGTTCGTCGACGGCGGCTGGTACTGGTACGACGTGGTCGCGGCCGACGAGGACGTGGTCGTCTCGGCCGAGTGGACCGCAGAGGTGCCCGAGGATCGGCTCGCCCATGGCACCGTCGACATCGCCATCACCACGATGAACCGTCCCGACTTCTGCGCCAAGCTGCTCGGCCAGATCGGTGAGGACGAGGTGCTGCGGCCCTACCTCGACGAGGTGATGGTGATGGAGCAGGGGACCCAGAAGGTCGTGGACTCGCCCGACTTCGCGCGGGCCCAGGATGTCCTCGGCCCGACACTGCGGATCATCGAGCAGGGCAACCTCGGCGGATCGGGTGGCTACGCCCGTGGCCAGCTCGAGTCGGTTCGCAAGGGCACCGCGACCTACCTCATGTGCATGGACGATGACGTCATCTGTGAGCCCGAGGGCATCATCCGCGCGGTCACCTTCGGCGATCTCGCCCGCCGCCCCACGATCGTGGGCGGGCACATGTTCTCGCTGTTCTCGCGGTCCAGGCTGCACAGCTACGGCGAGATCATCCAGCCGTGGCGGTTCTGGTGGCAGTCGCCGCCCGACGTACACAACGACTGGGACTTCGGGGCCCGCAACCTGCGCTCGAGCCGTTGGCTGCACAAGCGAGTGGACGTCGACTTCAACGGCTGGTTCATGTGCCTGATCCCGCGTCGGGTGCTCGACGAGATCGGCCTCTCGTTGCCGCTGTTCATCAAGTGGGACGACTCGGAGTTCGGACTGCGTGCCAAGGCCGCGGGGTTCCCGACCGTGTCCTTCCCGGGTGCTGCCGTCTGGCACGTGCCGTGGACCGACAAGAACGACGCGCTCGACTGGCAGGCCTACTTCCACCAGCGCAACCGGTTCGTGGCCGCTCTGCTGCACTCTCCCTACCCCGGCGGCGGGCGGATGCTGCGAGAGAGCCGGAACCACCAGATCAAGCACCTGGTCTCCATGCAGTACTCCACCGTCGAGCTGCGGCATCGAGCCCTGCAGGACGTGCTGGCCGGACCCGATGCCCTGCACGGCGACCTGCCGACCAAGCTCGGCGAGATCCGGGAGTTCGTGAAGGGCTTCTCCGATGCGCGGCTGCAGGCGGACCCTGACTCGTTCGCACCGGTGCGCCGCAAGAAGCCCCCGCGTCGGGGGAAGGACGGCACCGAGGTCCCGGGCCGGCTTGCGCAGCTGGTCACAGCGGGCTTGGCGCCGCTGCGCCAGCTGCGGCCCGCACGCGAGCTGTCGCGCGAGTTCCCGGAGGCGGAGGTGGCTGCGATGGACGCCAAGTGGTATCGACTGGCGCGCTACGACTCCGCCATCGTGTCGATGCCCGACGGTGCGTCGGCCGCGCTCTACCAGCGCGATCCGGCCAAGTTCAAGGAACTCACCCGCAAGACCTTCGAGATCCATGAGGAGCTGCGGCGGGAGTGGCCGAGGCTGTCCGAGGAGTATCGCTCCAAGCTCGGCCACATCACCTCGCCCGAGGCCTGGGACGAGACCTTCAAGCCCTGGACGGACTGACGCGACAGCGCGGTCCGGACTGTATCGAATTGACAAATGCGAAAGTCATCGGCGTGTCGACTGGAAATTACAAGAATGTAGTTACTCAGATCCTCTAGGTAACCAGTGTGACTGATGTGAAACTTGCTACTCGTGTGATCCTTCCCCCGCACTGGAGTAGCCCGAATGCATCCGAGCAAGGCCCGCTTCGTCACCGCCTGTCAGCAGACGCTGGCGCTGGGCGCCGTCCTCGCCGTCCTCGCCCCTGCGGCAGGTGTGGTGTCGCTCGATGTCATCGGTCAGCACCCCGGTGCGGCCCCGGAGTCGCCGACCTCCCTGAACGACGCCGACCAGGCGCCTGCCTACGCCCGACCGACGAAGGCGGCTCCCGGCAGGTCGGTGCCGAGCGGAGCGTCGACCCCCCGCGCCGAGGAGTCCTCGGACGCCCGGCCTGCCGAGGTGGCTGCCGCGCCGGTTGACGCCCAGGTGCACGAGGTCCCGCTGGAGAAGGTGGCCGACGACCCGACCTCGAACAAGGCCGCCACCCAGGTCTCGGCCGTGGACGGCTTCGGCACGGTGGGGGTCACCTGGAGCAAGGACAGCCCGGTCGCCGACGGTGAGCTGAGCATCAAGGTCCGCACCCAGAAGGACGGCACGTGGTCCTCATGGAGCGACGTGCCCTACGACGTCGACCACGGACCCGATCCGGGCAGTGCGGAGGCCGCCAACGTGCGCCCCGGCACCGATGCCGTGGTCGTCGGCGACGTGGACAACGTGCAGGTGAAGGCGGTGGCGGCCGACGGATCCACGCCGGACGACATGTCTCTCGCGGTCATCGATCCCGGCACCACGCCCAGCGAGGTCGAGGATCCCGCGATCGACACCTCGTTGATCGAGGAACCCGGCGACACCGGCCTGGCGACCCGCAACGAGAGCACCGATGCGAGCACGGGCGGGATCCAGCTGCAGTCGGCGGCCAAGAAGGCCGTCAGCGTGATCACTACCAAGCCGAAGATCTTCTCCAGGGCGCAGTGGGGTGCCGATGAGCGGCTGCGCGACCCAGGCTCACTGCACTACTTCGAGGTGCATGCGGGCTTCGTCCACCACACCGTGAACGCCAACAACTACACGCGGGCGGAGGTGCCGGGCATCCTCCGGAGCATCTACGCCTACCACACCCAGTCCAAGGGTTGGTCCGACATCGGCTACAACTTCCTGGTCGACCGCTTCGGTCGCATCTGGGAGGGCCGCTACGGCGGTGTCTCGCTGCCGGTGGTCGGCGCCCACACCCTGGGCTACAACGACTACTCGTTCGCCATGTCGGCGATCGGCAACTTCGAGACCGCACGCCCGAGCGCTGCCATGCTCGATGCCTACGCGCGGCTCTTCGCGTGGAAGCTGTCGCTGCACGGCGTCGACGTGTCGTCGACCAGGCAGTGGGTCGGGACGAAGTACTTCCAGGCGATCAACGGCCACCGGGATGCCGGGCAGACCGCGTGCCCGGGCAAGTACCTCTACGCCAAGATCCCCTACATCCGCACCCTGGCTGCGCAGTACCAGGCGTCGTGGGCCGGCCGTCAGCGTGACGCCGACGCGGTGTCCACTCCCTACCCGGACATCTTCCTCCGACGGGCGAGCGACAACGCCGGCTTCCTGCTGCCGACCCAGGGGCTGCTGCGCTTCGCGGCAGGGAAGATCGCCGCGACCGGCAGCTGGGACGAGATGGACACGATCATCGCGACCCCGGACCTCACGGGCGACCGTAAGAACGATGTCTTCGCCCGCAACCGGACCACGGGCGTGTCGATGGTCTACCCCGGTGACGGGAAGGGCCATTTCGGTGCTGGGATCAAGGCGAGCAGCGCGTTCGACCGCTTCGACCAGATCACCGCTGTCGGCGACCTGAACGGTGACGGGAACAACGACCTGGTCGGTCGCAACCCCGTCTCGGGTCGCCTCCGCCTGTTCGCCGGCGGTGGTGGCGGCGGTTTCAGGCCGTCCCTGCTGTCGACGAAGTGGGCGGGATACGACCTCACCATCGGGACCGGTGACTTCGACGGCGACGGTCGTCCCGACGTCCTGAGCCGCGACTCGGCCGGCACGCTCTGGCTGCACCCCGGCAACGGCAAGGCTGGTCTCGGCAGCAGGGTTCGGCTCTCGGGTTCCTGGGGCGGCTTCGACGTGATCACCGGGTACGGCGACTACAACCACGACGGGCGACCCGACCTGCTGGCGCGCAGCGCCGCGACCAAGAAGGCCTACGTCTTCCCGAATCTCGGTACGACCACGTTCGGTCACTGGCTCGGGCCCCTGCTGGCGTTCTCCAAGACCGAGATGATCAGCTCGGGTGGCAATCTCGTCGCAGGCGGCCCCACCGACGTCCTCGGGCGGCGTGGCGACGCACTCGTGGTGATCGCTCACCGCGGCACCTGGAACACCAGCGCCCCGGTGGCCACCGGCCTCAGGCTGGGCCAGGCCACGACGCTGCTGAACGTCGGCGACTGGGACCGGGACGGCGACGGAGATCTCATCGTTCGCACCAGGGCGGGCGACCTCAAGCTGCGCCTCTCGAACGGCAACGGGACGTTCGCGCCGCCTCAGAGGATCGGATCGGGCTTCGGGAAGGTCGGTCTGCTCAGTGCGGTCGGAGACCTCACCGGTGACGGCTACCCCGACCTGATGGGACAGCCGGCCGGGGGCGCGATGCGGATCTACCCCGGCAAGGGAGCCTCCGGGCTCGGCGCCAGCTATGTCGCACACAGCCGGATCTCCGCCTCGCGCCAGCTCGGGGCCGGACTGTGGGACGGCGACGGCTCTCCGGACAGCATCTTCCGGGTCAAGAACCGGCTCGTGCTCTATCCCGGGAACGGTCCCGGCGGCCTCACGTCGCCCAAGTCCCTGGGCAAGGGAGTGGCGGCCTACGACTGGGTGCTGGGTGTCGGCGACATCAGTGGAACCGGCCACGCCGACCTCATCGTGCGCCAGAAGTCCACCGGAGACCTGTGGGTGCTGCCCGGGAAGGCGACCGGTTTCGGCGACCGCATCTTCCTGGCGGAGGGACTCGAGAGCTACGACCTGGCCGGCTGATCGGAGGCGGTGGCGCGTTCGTCGTCGTACCTGCGCTGCCAGGTGCTCGGGTCGGCATGCCGGACCCAGACCGTGGAGCCGCCCGCCACGAGGGGCTCGGTGAAGCTCCTCAGACCGTCCGGGGTGGTCGGGTTGGACGTCGTCAGCAGCCGGCAGCCGGAGTCGCGGGCACCCTGATCGCCCAGCAGGGCCGCCTGGGTCGCCCCGTCGATCGCGAGGTCGTCGGGCCCGGGCGGGTCCCACGGCACGAACGCGTCCGGCTGGGACCAGACCTCGACGCCGAAGTCTCGCACGCCGGCAGGCAGGGGGTCGACGAAGCGAGTCCCGAGCGGACGCAGCGAGCAAGCCAGGGCAGCCGGATGCGTCTGCCATCGCTCGATGCCGTCCGGACCCAGCACCACGACGTCGGGGTCCGCGTCCTGGGACACCACCAGCCCGACGGTCCAGGCGGCCCCCAGGAACACCGGACCCAGCCAGTGCGTGGGCAGGTCGATCCTGATCGAGCCCCCCCGCTCAGCATCGAGCTCCTCCGCCAGCAGCGAGGCGGTCTTGGCCACCCAGTTGGCGTAGGTGGCCACGGACAGCTCGACGCGCTCGCCGCTCGCATCGTCGTAGAAGGTCACGAGTGGTCGACCGGGGTCACGTCGCAGCAGGTCGGACAGCAGGGCGGCGAAGGTGGTCACCCGGCCAAGAGTAGGGGCAACGGTAGGCTCGCCAACCATGCCAGCGAACGCCGCACCGATCCCCGGTTTCTGGGCGGTGATCCCGGCCGGTGGGGCCGGCACCCGACTCTGGCCGCTGTCGCGAGCCGCCAACCCCAAGTTCCTGCTCGACCTGACCGGCGCGGGCTCCTCCCTGCTGCAGGCCACCGTCGGGAGGCTGGTGCCGTTGGTCGAGGATCGCTTCTTGGTGGTGACCGGCGCGGCGCATCGCGACCGGGTGCTGGAACAGCTGCCGTCCATCGCGGCGGAGCAGGTCCTCGCAGAGCCCTCGCCCCGTGACTCGATGGCCGCGATCGGCCTGGCCGCCGCCCACCTGGAGCTGCGCGACCCCGAGGCGGTGCTGGGCTCGTTCGCGGCCGACCACGTGATCACCGACGTGCCGGCGTTCGCTGCCTGCGTACGTCGGGCGGTGGCCGCCGCCCGCGATGACTGGCTGGTGACGATCGGCATCGAACCCACCCGGCCGGCGACCGGGTTCGGCTACATCCGCGAGGGCTCGGAACTCCCAGGGCACCGTGGGGTGCGGCTGGTGCGGGAGTTCGTCGAGAAGCCGGCGGTCGAGGTCGCGAGCGAGTACGTCGCGTCCGGCTCCTACCGCTGGAACGCCGGCATGTTCGTGGTCAGGCCGCGGGTGCTGCTCGACCTGCTCGCGCGGCACCATCCCGATCTGGCGGCGGGACTGCGGGGCATCGCCAGCGGGAAGCGGGACCTGGCCGAGACCTGGCCGGGACTCGCCCGGATCGCGATCGACCATGCCGTGGCCGAGCCGGCCGCGACTCAGGGGAGGGTGGCCGTGGTGCCCGGCGACTTCGGCTGGGAGGACCTCGGCGACTTCGCCGCCCTCGGTGACCTGCTGTCGGTCGGCCCGGAGTCACCACCCGGGGGTCTGCGCGTCCTGGGCGACCCGATGCTGGTGCGCGGCCTGGACGCGAGCGGGCTCGTCGTACCGGCCTCCGGACGCACCGTCGCGGTGATCGGTCTCGATGATGTGGTCGTGGTGGACACCGGGGACGCGCTGCTCGTGACCACGCGTGAGCGGGCTCAGGACGTGAAGCGGATCGTCGACGGGCTCAGGGACGAGGGCCCGCGCGACCTGCTCTGAACCGGTGCCGTCAGACCGCGTTGGGCTCGGGCGAGTCGAGGTAGGGGTAGTCCAGCATGAACTGCTGCAGGGCCGCCCCGGAGACGTCGGTGCAGTACTGCCAGACGCCGACCTGGTCGTCGACGTTGGTGTCGCCGGCCCCGCCGGCCGACCAGTGGGTCAAGGCGACGTGCTGACCGTCGGGAAGCGTCTTGCCGTTCTCGTCGGAGGGCATCCACGGGGCGGCGATGAACTTCAGCCGCAGGTTGCTGGTGCCGGCGAGCTTCTTCGCGACGCCCTCGAGGTCCGCCATCTGGTCGGCGTCGTCGGCGACGGTCTGGTCGTACCAGAGGATCGTGAAGCCGTGCTCGAGGTTGTGCACCAGGTAGCCGAGGTCGGGCCGGTCCTCGGCGGTGTAGAGCTTGCGTCCCATCGGCTCCCACACGGGGTAGTGACTGCCGAACGCCGGCGGCGCGTCGGTGTAGTCGGTGGCCGATCCCTCGGGGATGTGGTCCTGGTTGCCGCTGGCCTTCTTGGTCGTGACCTTGCCGCAGGTGGAGGCGGGGGCACCGATCGCCGAGAGCTGGATGTCGTTGAACTTGCGCAGGTCCCACCACTTCTTCACCGGCTGGTACGCCGCGGCAGCCACGATGACCAGGGCGACCATCGCGCAGACGGTGATGATCATCCGCGCCTTGCGCTTCTCGGCGCTCGACTGCTTGCGGCGGACCTCGTCCGCGACCGCACGGCGCGAGGACTTGTCGTTCTTGTCAAAACTGGTGGCCACGAATTCAGGCTTTCGGCGTCGGGGGTCGAGCGTCGGGGTGACGAGAGCAGAGTCTACGGAGTGCCCGGTCGTGGGCGGAGCCGGATTGCCGAATCGTGATCGTTCTCCCGCGCCTGCCACCCGTGCACGAAGGCGACGAGGGCGACAAGGTCCGGCGGGAGACCGTCGGCCTCGAGGTGCGCGGCCCCGTGGACGGTCACCTGGACCGCGCCGGCGCGGTCCAGCGCGGCGGCGAGCTCACGGGCGGCGACCGGTGTCCCGAACGCGCGCGCATCAGTGCCGCGCACCGCCGCGACGACGGCCTCCCGAGCCCCGTAGCCGAACAGGTCCTCACCCTCGGGCCGGATCAGGGCGACCGCCCCTGGGCCGTGCTCACCGACCGGCAGGACCAGGTCGGCCCGGCCGCGGATGCGGGCGAAGGGCCGTCGGCCGAGCTTGCCCTGGGCCAGCTCTGCGGCCCCTGCGATCTCGTCGGCGACGGCGGGCTCGGTCACCATCAGCGCGTTTCCCTCAGTGTCGTAGCGGCCCGCGAAGCTCTCCGAGACGCGCAGCCCAGCCGCCCCGATGGCGATGTCGGTCTGGCCGGTTCGCCAGGCGCGGCCCGCGGTGTCGGTGACGATGACGGCGACGTTGCGGCCGGACCGCTCGAGCAGCGATGCGCGCAGCCGCCTCGCCGAGGCGTCGGGGTCCTCGGGTAGCAGCACGATCCAGCCCTTGGCCACGTTGGAGGCGTCGATCCCGGCGGCGGCCAACGTGAGTCCGTGATGGGTCCGCACGATCGAGGTGTCACCCCTGCGGGCGACCAGGCGGGCGGTCTCGGGGCCCAGCGCCTCGGCGCGGTCGCCCTGCCGGAGCCTCCCCTCGGCCTTGCTGACCACCTTGCTCGTCACGGCCAGCACGTCCCCGTCATCCACCTCCAGGACCGCGAGCACCTGCTCGGCCAGGTCGTCGCCGGGCCGGATCTCCGCGACCCCGTCGGGAGCGACGATGTGCACGGTCATCGACCCGGACCCGCGTCGGCCAGGTCCAGGGCGGCGAGGGCCATCGCGGCCGTGGCGTCGTGGTCGGTCATCATCAGCGGAACGGCCCGGCAGCGGATCCCGGCCTCCTGCACCCCGGCCACCAGGCCGGAGTCGACGTCGTCGACGAGCCACGCGTCGAGCACGCCGTCGGCGCTGCGGGAGCCGAAGTGCCTGGCCACCGCGCCGGCGTCGACGTCGACGCCGATCGAGGCGAGCAGCTGGTCGGCCATGCCGCGAACATGCCCTCCACCGACGATCGGCGAGAGACCGACCACCGGGGCCGGGGTCCGGCGCAGCGCGTCCGTGACCCCGGGCACCCCCAGGATCGTGCCGAGCGAGACGACCGGGTTGGAGGGCGGCAGGATCACCAGGTCGGCCTCCTCGATGGCCTCGATCACGCCGGGAGCCGGGGCACTCTCCTCCAGCCCCACGAAGAGCACGCTGCGGGCCGGCACGCCGGCGCGCAGCCGGATCCAGTACTCCTGGAAGTGCACCACTCGCCGGCCGCTGGGGGAGTCCTCGTCATCGATCGCGATGTGGGTCTCGATCCGGTCGTCGCTCATCGGGATCAGGCGGACGCCGGGCTTCCAGCGCTCGCACAACGCGGTGGTGACGGCCGAGAGTGGAAAGCCGGCCTCGAGCATCTGGGTCCGCACCAGATGGGTGGCCAGGTCGCGATCGCCGAGGCCGAACCAGGTGGGCTCCACGCCGTACGCCGCCAGCTCCTCCTTGGCGTGCCAGGTCTCCTCGCGCCTGCCCCACCCGCGCTCGGGGTCGATCCCGTCGCCCAGGGTGTACATCACGGTGTCGAGGTCGGGGCACACCTTGAGGCCGTGCACCCAGGCGTCGTCGGCGGTGTTCGCGATCACCGTGATCGACGTGTCCGAGGACAGCAGGCCCGTCGCGACGGCGTGGCGCAGGCCCTGGAGGAACCTGGCTCCGCCGACGCCTCCGGACAGCACGGTCAGCTTCTCGGGGCGATTTCGGGGAGAGAACGGCATGGGCTAACGATGCCCGATCGGTCGAGCCACCATGGCCCGGGTGGGCCACATAGCAGATGCAGGCTTGACTTTCGGGGTACGACAGGCATGTAATTCCCACAGTGTCGTTATCGCGAAGATGGTCCGTCGGGGTCATCGCAATGACAGGGTCGAAAGGGCGATTGCCGTGAGAGAACTGTTTCTCCTCGACGGAGACGCCGAAGAGATGGGCTGGCAGGAGCGCGCACTGTGCGCTCAGACCGACCCTGAGGCGTTCTTCCCCGAAAAGGGTGGATCAACGCGTGAGGCCAAGAAGGTCTGCCTCACGTGCGACGTACGTGACAGCTGTCTCGAGTACGCGTTGATGAACGACGAACGCTTCGGCATCTGGGGCGGGTTGTCGGAACGAGAGCGCCGCAAGCTGAAGAAGCGCGCGGTTTAGTCGCCCGCTGGGGCAGCCCGTAGGGTTGTCCGCCGTGGGTGAGCAGCGAGGGCCGGACGACGTCGGTCGAGAGCACGGGACCGGTGGTGTGGCCGCCATCCTGGTCAGCCACGACGGTGCCCGCTGGCTCTCCGCCGTTCTCGACGGGCTGGCCGCCCAACGCCGGGCACCCGACCACGTGGTCGCAGTCGACACCGGTAGCAAAGACGATTCCCCCCACCTGTTGCGCACCGCCCTCGGCGAGCAGGCCGTGGTGGCGGCCAAGCTCACGATGACCTTCCCGCAGGCGATCGCCCGTGGCCTGGAAGAGCTCGCGGAGAGTCCGGCCGAGTGGATCTGGATCCTCCACGACGACGCCAACCCCGACCCGGGTGCGCTCGAGGCCCTGCTGGCTGCCGCGGATGCCGATCCCGACGCGGACATCCTCGGCCCCAAGCTGCGCGAATGGCCCTCCCTGCGGCGCCTGCTCGAGCTCGGCGTGACCATCTCCGGCACCGGTCGCCGGGAGACGGGCCTCGAACGCGGGGAGTACGACCAGGGGCAGCACGACGACGTACGCCAGGTGCTCGCGGTGAACACCGCCGGCATGCTCGTCCGACGCTCCGTGCTCGACGAGCTCGACGGGTTCGACGATCGGATGCCGATCTTCGGCAACGACATCGACTTCGGCTGGCGGGCCACCCGGGCCGGCCACCGCACCGTGGTCGTGCCCCAGGCGGTCGTCTTCCACGCCGAGGCCGCTCACCGGGGCATCCGCAAGACGGCCCTGACCGGGCGACACACCCACCTGGCCGAGCGCACCGCCGCGATCTACACCCTGCTGGCGAACTCGACCGCATCCCTTCTGCCGTTCCAGCTGGTCCGGCTGTTCTTCGGTTCGATGCTTCGGGCCCTGGGCTACGTGGTGGTGCGTTCCCCCGGGGAGGCGATCGACGAGTTCGCCGCTGTGCTCTCGGTCTACCTGCGGCCTCAGACGATCATCGCCGCCCGTCGGGAGCGCTCGCCGCTGGCCGCGAACGACGAGCGCGTGCGCAGCCTGCTCGCCCCACCGTGGCTGCCCTACCGTCACGGTCTCGACGCGGTCAGCGATCTGGCTGCCGCGGCGACGAACCAGGCGGCCGATGTCGCCGAGCGGCGTCGGGCCGCGGCGTACGCCGAGCGCGGCGAGACCGCGCCGGTCAGGGCCGCCGAGGACGAACTGGGGGAGGACTCGGGCCTCGTGGTCCGGTTCCTGACCAACCCCGTTGCCCTCGTGATGACCGCCTTCCTCCTGGTCGCCCTGTGGCTGGCCCGTGACGCACTCGGTTCCGCAGCCCTGTCCGGTCCCGGACTCTCACCTGCACCCGAAGCGGCCTCCGACTGGTGGCGTCTGCACACTCAGTCGTGGCATCCGCTCGGGCAGGGCAGCGACGTCGCAGCCCCGGCCTACGTCCTGCCGGCCGCGGTGGCCGCCACCCTGTTGCTCGGACATCCGGGTGGGGTCGTGGCCCTGGTCCTGCTGCTGGCGGTTCCCCTCGCGACCTGGGGTGCCTGGCGCTTCCTGCGTGTCCTCGGCCGTCTTGCCGACCCCGGTGGTGCCTCTCGCGGGCTGTTGGCGTGGGGGTCCATCACCTACGGCCTGGTCCCGATCGTCAGCGGCGCCTGGGCCCAGGGGCGGTTCGGCACCGTGGTCGCGGCCGCCCTCCTGCCCTGGCTGGCCCACGCCGCCCTCGGCTTCGCCGACCCCACGCCCGACCGGCGCTGGCGCTCGGCCTGGCGGGCGGCGCTGCTGCTGGCCCTCATCGCCGCGTTCGCGCCGGTCGCCTGGGTGTACGCCGTGCTGGGCACCCTCGTGATGCTCATGCTGGGGCTGGTGTTCGCTCGCGGACTGATCACCGACCGCACGATCTGGGGTCCGTTGGTCACCCCGGTGCTCGCCACCCCGGTCCTGCTCCTGCCCTGGTTCGCGCCGATGCTCCTGCAGGGTCACGCGTCCGCACTGCTGCTTGAGGTGGGACGTCCACCGGGGCCGGTCGCCGGCGCGGCCGGCGTACTCTCCGGACGGCTCGACGGTCTCGCGGCGCCCCAGTGGGCCGGCCTCCTGCTCGTCGCACTGGCCGCAGCAGCCCTCGTCTTCGCTCGATCGCGAGGTCCGGTGCTGGTCGCCTGGTGTGCAGCCGGCCTGGCTGCCCTGGTCGTCGCGCCGCTGAGTCACATCGTGCTGAACCTGCCGACGATCGACGCGCGCCCCGCGACGGGGTTCCTCATCGTCACGATCCAGGCCGCGGCCGTGGTCGCGGTGATGCTCGGGCTCCAGCGCGTCTGGATCGGCTCGGGTGAGCGAGAATGGCGCGGTCGATGGCCGGCGCTGGTCGCGCTGGCCATCGCAGCGGTCGTGCCTGCGGCCGGCCTCGGCTGGGCGTTGTTCTCCGGCCAGCAGTCCCTGGCCCAGGACGCCGACACCGGCATCCCGGCCTACATGACCCAGGCCGCCCTCCTCGGACCCGAGCACGGCATCCTGGTCGTCACCGGCTCGGTGGCCTCCGGGCTCACCTACACGGTCCAGCGTGGCGCCGGCGTGACGCTGGGCGAGGACGAGATCCTCACCCTGACCGACTCGGACCCCACCCTCACCGAGGACATCTCGGCCCTGATCTCGGAGCCGACGCCCGAGGTCGTCGAGGACCTGGCCGCCCACGGCATCGAGTACCTCGTGCTGCCCGCGCCGGCCGACGGGCAGGTCGCCGCCGGTCTCGATGCGACCGCCGGGCTGGACCAGGCGAGCGCCCAGGATCCCTCCACTCGCGCCTGGCACCTCGTGCCCCAGCCGTCGGCGACCTTCCTCGACGGGCACACGTCGTGGCTGCGTTGGCTGCTGTTGGCCCTGCAGACGGTGGCGATCCTGACCGTGGCCGTTCTCTGTGGCCCGACCAGGAAGGAGTCGCGATGACGCCCGATCGGCGACCTGCCCCCTCGCGGTCTCCTCAGGCCCGGTCCTCGGGTCGCCGGATGGCTGCGGCCGCGCCGGCCAGGCCGAGCCGGAGCTCGATCGCGCTGGCGGTCCTCGTTCCGCTTCTGACCATCGGCGCGATCACGCTCGTCGACGGCACGCCCGCCCCCGGGCGGGCCGGCGTACCACCACAGGACACCGAGCTCACCAGCCTCCAAGTGGTCTGTCCGGCATCCATCGAGGGCGGCGACCTCCGGGTCTCCAGTGCGCGGTCCACCGGCCAGGTGTCGTTGCGGCTGGGCGAGAACTCCTCCGATCTCGACGTCACGGCCGACGCCACCAGCGTGGTCACCGATCGGGACGACGCCGTCGTCGTGGACGGCCGCGGCGAACTGGCGCGGGGCCTCGTGGCCACGCGGCTCGACAACGACTCTGCGGCGGCCGACGTGTGCGGACCGCCGCAGCCGGACTACTGGTTCACCGGTGCCGGGTCGGCCTCCATCCACTCCTCGGTCCTCGAGCTGGTCAACTCCGACTCCGGTCCGGCGGTGGCCGACATCGAGATCCGCAGCCAGCGGGGGACCATCTCGGTCAACTCGCTGCGCGGCGTCACGGTGCCCGGTGGCACCTCCACCTCCATCGACCTGGCCAGCACCGCACCGAACCGCCACGAGCTCTCCGTCCACGTCACCGTGAACCGCGGGCGTCTGGGAGCCTCTCTCCTCGACACCATCGACGACGATGGCCGGTTCACCGACTGGTTGGCGCCTGCGGCCGCACCGGCGACCAACAACCTGCTGCTCGGGCTCACCCACGGAAACGGGAGCCGTCAGCTCGTGGTGTCCAACACGACCGACGACCAGGCCCGCGTCGACCTGATGGTCGTCGGGTCCGACTCGACGTTCGCGCCGTTGGGGCTCAAGGAGATCTCGGTGCCGCCCCAGGCGACCGTGGTCACCGACGTCACTGCGATCGTCCGCGCCGCGATGGCCAAGGACGAGGCCGGCCTCCTCGTCACCTCCACGGTTCCGGTGACCGCCGGTCTTCGCTCGCTGACCGGCACCCCGAGGGACCTCAGCGCTGCGGTCACCGCGGTGCCCGTGCAGGAGTCAGCCACCGTGCTGCCCTCGGGAGAGGCCACCTTGGTGATGTCGGCGCCCGAGGAGTCCGGCTCGGTGTCGGTCACGTCGTACGACGCCGACGGTGCCGAGCTCAGTACGAAGCGGATGGCGGTCAAGCGACTGACCACTGCCTCCCTCGCCCTCCCCAAGGCGACCTCACTGGTGGTCGTGGAGGCGGAGGGGGTCGCACTGCCCGGGGCGATCCGGGTGGTCGGCAAGGACGGCACCGTCGTCCTGCCGATGACCGAGCTGGTGCTGACGGCACTCGTCCCGTCGGTGACCCCCGGCAATCCGTCGGTGGTCAGCGGAGTGACGTCGAGTCAGTCCTCGTCATAGCGCGGGTCGATGTCGCCGGCGGCGAGGCCGAGCAGCTCGGCCACCTGCTCCACCACCACCGTGTGCACCATGGCCTCGAGCTCGGTGCGGTTCTCGCACCGGTGCTCGATCGGCCGCCGGAAGACCACGATCCGGGCTGGCTCCGCGCCGGTGCCACGGATCAAGGACGAGAGCGGGACGCTCCCCGGCTGCCAGTCGTCGGGGATCTGCGGTGCGTCCTCCACGGCGTACTCGACCAGTCCGAGACGCTGCTGCCACCGGTCCTCGATGCGCTCGACGGTGGCCAGCACCAGGTCGTCGAACAGCTCGCGAGACGTCGGCCGCTCCGGCTTGCCCAGCCGACGGGGCAGGATGGCCGGCCCGCGCAGGCCCCTGCCGCGGCGATCGCGGGTGCGCCGGCGCCGCGGGCGATCCTCGGCGCCGGGCCGATCCGTGTGTTCGCTCACGCAGCGAGCCTAATCGGGCACCACGGGTCTGCGGGGTAGCGTCGCCCCCGTGAGCCCTGCCCGTCGTTGTTCGCGCACTGCCTGTGGTCGTCCTGCGGTCAACACGCTGACCTATGTGTACCTCGACCAGACCGCCGTCCTGGGCCCGCTCGCGACCTACGCGGAGCCGCACGCCTACGACCTGTGCCAGCTGCACAGCGAGCGGCTGTCGGCCCCTCGCGGCTGGGAGGTCATGCGGCTGGCACCCGATCCCGCTGCTGCGGGCCCCTCCACCGACGACCTTCTCGCCTTGGCCGACGCGGTCCGTGAGGTGGGGCGCCCGGTCGCGGTGGCGCAGGCCGTCGGTCCGCAGGGCTCGGACAGTGCGACCGGCCGGGAGACGGGCCGTGAGACGGGCCGGCGCGGCCACCTGCGCATCCTCAGTTCCGACTGACACGGGGTGACCGCCAGGGTTCGCTCTGGCTATAGGCTCACGCCCATGGCAACGACGAGCGATCCCGCGAACCTCGCTGCCATCTTCAAGGCCTACGACGTGCGGGGGACGGTGCCCGACCAGCTCGACGAGCACCTTGCCCGCGCCGTGGGCGCGGCCTTCGTGGAGGTGACCGAGGCACCGCGGGTGGTCGTCGGCCACGACATGCGGCCCAGTTCTCCCGGCATGGCCGGTGCCTTCGCGGACGGCGCCGCGAGCGCCGGGGCCGACGTCGTCCTGATCGGCCTCGCTTCGACCGACCAGCTCTACTTCGCTTCGGGGCATCTCGACCTGCCCGGCGTGATGTTCACCGCCAGCCACAACCCCGCGCAGTACAACGGGATCAAGATGTGCCGAGCCCAGGCCGTGCCCATCGGCGCGGAGAGCGGACTGAACGAGATCCGTGACTCCGTGGCGGCCGCCACTCCGCGCACCGGTGCCGAGCAGGGCGAGATCAGCGAGCACAACGTGCTCGAGGCGTACGCCGCCCACCTGCTGTCGCTCGCCCCGGTCCGAGGGCGACGGCTCAAGGTCGTCGTCGATGCCGGAAACGGGATGGCCGGGCTGACCGCCCCGACGGTGTTCGACCGGCTCGGGGCCGACCGGGTCGAGCTGGTTCCGCTCTACTTCGAGCTCGACGGCAGCTTCCCGAACCACGAGGCCAACCCCATCGACCCGGCCAACCTGGTCGATCTCCAGGCCAGGGTGCTGGCGGAGGGGGCCGACATCGGCCTCGCGTTCGACGGCGACGCGGATCGCTGCTTCATCGTCGACGAGAACGGCCGGGCCGTGCCGCCGTCCACGCTGACCGCCCTGATCGCCACCCGCGAGCTGGCTCGCGAGCCCGGGGCGAGCGTGATCCACAACCTGATCAGCAGCCGGGCCGTCTCGCAGATCATCACCGAGTGCGGCGGCGTCCCGGTCCGCACGCGGGTCGGACACTCCTTCATCAAGGCCACCATGGCCGAGACCGGTGCCGTGTTCGGCGGCGAGCACAGCGGCCACTTCTACTTCCGCGACTTCTGGAGGGCAGACTCCGGCATGCTCGCGGCGCTCCACGCCCTGGCTGCGCTGGCGGAGACCGACGTGCCGCTGTCGGTGCTGCTGGCCGACTACGAGCGGTTCGTCGCCAGTGGCGAGATCAACACCAGGGTGCACGACCAGCAGGCCGTTCTCGACGAGCTCGAGAAGACCTACAGCGGCCGTGACGGGATCGAGATCGACCACCTCGACGGCCTGACGGTCTCGGCCACCGACGGCTGGTTCAACGTCCGAGGCTCCAACACCGAACCCCTGCTCCGGCTCAACGCCGAGGGTGGGGACGAGGCGACCATGACCCGCATCCGCGACGAGGTGCTCGCGGTGATCAGGAGAGACGCATGAAGATCGACCCCAAGCTGATGGAGATCATCGTCTGCCCCTCGTGCCACGGCACGCTGGAGGCTGGCCTGCACGACGGGGTGGAGGAGCTCGTCTGCACCGGTTGCGGGCTCGCCTATCCCGTGCGCGACGACATCCCCGTGCTCCTGATCGATGAGGCACGTCGTCCCTCATGACCACCTGGTTCGACGAGTCCCGACTCGACGACGAGTCCGTGCTGGCCACCTTCGACCCGATGTTGCGGTCCCTGGCGGAGTCCGGCGCGCGAGTGCGCCGGGAGGCCGGTGACGGGGCGGCGGCCACGGCCGAGGCAGTGGTCCGCAGCCAGGAGATCCGGCCGCGGGCCGTGATCGCGGCCGGTCCTGACTCCCGACTGTTGCGAGCCGTGCTCGAGCCCACCTGTCCGGTCCCGTTCGTCGCGTGGCCGGGACCGGCCCTGCCGGGCTGGGCCGGCTCCCTCGACCTCGTCGTGATGCTCGCCCCCGACGGCTCCGACGCCGCCGCGGCCTCGGCGGTGGCAGAGGCGGTACGCCGCGGCTGCCAGGTCGTCGTCGCCTGCCCGGTCGGATCGATGGTGGCCGAGCACGCGGCCGGCCGGGACACCTCGATCCTGCCGGTCACCACGCGCGACCAGCTGGCCACCGCCGTGGTCGTCCTCGAATACCTCGACCGGGTGGACCTCGGGCCCCGCACCGACGCGGATCAGGTCGCCCAGGCGCTCGACGACGTGGCGGTGAGCTGCTCACCCCACCGTGACCTGGCGGTCAACCCAGCCAAGATGCTGGCGATCGCGATCGCCGACGCCAACCCGATCGTCTGGGGCGGTTCTGCGTTGGCGGCGCGGGCCGCGCGCCGTGTGGCCGAGTCGATCCGGCGCACCACCGGGCGCGGGGCGCTGGCGGGAGATGCCGAACACCTGCTCCCGGTCATCGACGCCACCCGGCCCCGTGACGTGTTCGACGACCCGTTCTCCGACGAGAGCCGGGAGCCCAGACCCGTCCTGGTCGTCCTGGACGACGGTTCCGACGACCCGGTGGTGCGCGAGCAGCGCGGCCGGCTGCAGGCCAGCGCCGAGGAGCGCGGCGTACGCGTGGAGAGGGTGACGGCCGACGAGGGCTCCCAGGTGGCCCGCTACGCCTCGCTCCTCCTGAGCGGGACGTACGCCGCTGCGTACCTCCAGATCGGGCTCGTCGTCGACTGAGCCGGCCGTTCGGTAGCCTTCCGGCCATGGCAACCGAGGGTGGGAACAAAGCCGTGATCGCCGCACTGCTGGCGAACGCCGGCATCGCGGTGACGAAGTTCGCGGCCTTCTTCCTCACCGGGGTCAGCTCGATGCTCGCCGAGGCGATCCATTCCGTCGCCGACGCCGGCAACCAGGCCCTGCTGCTGCTCGGCGGCAAGAAGTCGCAGAAGCAGGCCACCGAGGAGCACCCGTTCGGCTACGGCCGCGAGCGCTACATCTACGCGTTCATCGTCGCCATCGTGCTGTTCTCGGTCGGTGGGCTGTTCGCCCTCTACGAGGCCTATCACAAGTTCCACGAGATCCACGCGGCGCACGGGCACCCCGATGACTCGATCCTCGACAGCAGGTGGTGGTGGGTGCCGTTGGTGGTGCTCGCCCTCTCGATCCTCCTCGAGGGCCTGAGCTTCCGCACCGCGATCACCGAGACGAACAAGATCAGGGGCTCGGCGACGTTCACCCAGTTCATCCGCCGGGCCAAGCAGCCCGAACTCCCCGTGATCCTCCTCGAGGACTTCGCGGCCCTCATCGGGCTCGTCTTCGCGTTCCTCGCCGTCAGCCTGTCGCTGATCACCGAGAACCTCTACTTCGATGTCGCGGGCACCGCCCTGATCGGCGTCCTTCTGGTGCTCGTCGCGATCACCCTGGCCATCGAGACCAAGAGCCTGCTCCTGGGGGAGTCGGCGAGCGAGGTGGCCAGGAGGCACATCCGTGACGCGGTGGAGGCCACGAGCGGGGTGGAGCGGATCATCCACATGAAGACGCTGCACCTCGGTCCCGAGGAGCTCCTCGTGGCTGCCAAGATCGCGGTGAGCAAGGGTGCCTCTGCGGAGGAGGTGGCCATGGCCATCGACGCAGCGGAGAAGGCCATCCGGGAGGCCGAGCCGACGGCGGCGGCGATCTACCTCGAACCCGACATCTACCGGGCCGACTACCAGCCCGCCGAACGTCCGGCTCCGCCGCCGCCCCCCTCCCACTGACCCGACAGGTTGGTCGCGAGGATTCTGTGGTTCAGCGCGGCCGGAAGTAATCTGAACGGGAACTGATCGTCGTACCTTCTCGTGAGGATTCACCATGGACTACAAGGTTGCTGACCTGACGCTCGCCGACTACGGCCGCACCGAGATCCAGCTGGCCGAGCACGAGATGCCCGGCCTGATGGCGATGCGGGCGCGCTACGGCGACTCCAAGCCGCTCGCCGGTGCCCGGATCGCCGGCTCGCTGCATATGACGATCCAGACCGCGGTGCTGATCGAGACGCTCGTCGCTCTCGGCGCCGAGGTGCGTTGGGCGTCCTGCAACATCTTCTCCACCCAGGACCACGCGGCCGCCGCGGTGGCGGTCGGCCCGAACGGCACCGTCGAGGACCCCCAGGGTGTCCCGGTGTTCGCCTGGAAGGGCGAGACGCTGGAGGAGTACTGGTGGTGCACCCAGCAGATCGTCAACTGGCCCGCCGGTTCGTTCGCCAACATGATCCTCGACGACGGCGGTGACGCCACGATGCTGGTCCACCTCGGAGTGGAGTCCGAGAAGTCTGGCGCGGCCCCCGACCCGGCCACCGCCCACAGTGCTGAGCAGAAGATCGTCTTCGACGTCCTCAACGCCTCGCTGGCCGAGAGCAACGACCGCTACACCAAGATCGCCAACGAGCTCATGGGCGTCACCGAGGAGACCACCACGGGCGTGCTCCGCCTCTACGACATGATGAAGGAGGGCTCGCTCCTCTTCCCCGCCATCAACGTCAACGACTCGGTCACCAAGTCCAAGTTCGACAACAAGTACGGCTGCCGCCACTCCCTGATCGACGGCATCAACCGTGCCACCGACGTCCTGATCGGCGGGAAGGTCGCGGTCGTGTGTGGCTACGGCGACGTCGGCAAGGGTTGCGCGGAGTCGCTTCGCGGCCAGGGCGCTCGCGTGATCGTCACCGAGATCGACCCGATCTGTGCACTGCAGGCGGCCATGGACGGCTACCAGGTCTCCACCCTCGAGGACGTGCTCGACGTCGCGGACATCATCATCACCGCCACCGGGAACAAGGACGTCGTCACGGTCGAGCAGATGGCGAAGATGAAGCACCAGGCGATCCTGGGCAACATCGGCCACTTCGACAACGAGATCGACATGGCCGGCCTGGAGTCGCATGACGGCATCGTCCGCAAGAACGTGAAGCCGCAGGTCGATGTGTGGACCTTCCCCGGCGGACCCTCGATCATCGTGCTCTCCGAGGGCCGGCTGATGAACCTGGGCAACGCCACCGGCCACCCGAGCTTCGTGATGTCCAACTCCTTCACCAACCAGGTGCTGGCCCAGATCGAGCTGTTCACCAAGCCCGAGGACTACCCCGTCGGGGTCTACGTGCTGCCCAAGCACCTTGACGAGGAGGTCGCTCGACTGCACCTCGACGCGCTGGGCGTGCGGTTGACCGAGCTCACCGCTTCCCAGGCGGAGTACCTTGGCGTTGCGGTCTCGGGTCCGTACAAGGCAGACAGCTACCGCTACTGAGTGGCGCCAGGCACCAAGGGGACGAAAGTGACGCAGCCCGAGTTCGGTGGGCGGGGGAGAGTGCTCGTCGTCGACGACGACGCCTCACTCGCTGAGATGCTCTCGATCGTGCTGCGCCAAGAGGGGTTCGACAGCCGGGTCTGTGCTCGCGGCGACCTGGCCGTGGCCGAGTTCCGTGACTACAAGCCCGACGTGCTCCTCCTGGACCTGATGCTGCCCGGCAAGGACGGCATCGATGTCTGCCGGGAGATCCGAGCTGAGTCTGGTGTGCCGATCGTGATGCTCACCGCCAAGAGCGACACCATCGACGTCGTCGTGGGGCTGGAGTCCGGCGCCGACGACTACGTCGTCAAGCCGTTCAAGCCCAAGGAGCTCGTGGCTCGCATCCGGGCCCGTGTTCGCCGCTTCGACGCCGCGAGCCCGGAGTCCCTGTCGATCGGCGACCTCGCGATCGACGTCGCTGGTCACTCGGTCACCCGCGACGGCGCCCCGATCAGCCTCACCCCGCTCGAGTTCGACCTGCTGGTCTGCCTGGCCCGCAAGCCGTGGCAGGTGTTCACGCGCGAGGTCCTGCTCGAGAAGGTGTGGGGCTACCGTCACGCTGCCGACACCCGGCTGGTCAACGTCCACGTCCAGCGCCTGCGCTCCAAGGTGGAGCACGACCCCGAGAACCCGGAGATCGTGGTGACCGTGCGCGGTGTCGGCTACAAGGCCGGTTCCGCACCGGCCGGCTGAGCATGACCAGCACGCCCTCCACACCCGGCGCAGTACGCCGGGCCCTGACCTTCTGGCGCCGCTCGATCCAGGCCCGGGTGGTCGCGAGCACCCTGCTGCTGTCCGCGCTCGTGTTCGGCGCGGTGGGGTGGTTCCTCCTTCAGCAGACCCGCGATGGACTGCTCGACGGCCGGGTCAAGGCAGTGGTCGCAGAGGCCAACAACGAGACCGCCGAGGCCGAGCAGCGACTCGAGAGCGCGCCCGGCAACGAGTCCGAGCCGGTGCGGCAGACCGAGCAGCTGGTCCAGCCGATCATCGAGCGGGGCGCCACCCGCGGCTGGACCGTGGTGCTCACCGGTCCCATCGGCGACGGTGACCTCGGCCTCGAGGCGGGCGGCAACCGGTCCTCCCCGTCCTTGGTCACCTCGAGCGTTCCGCTGGTGTTGCAGCGACACTTCGAGACCGAGGCCGGTACGGCGTGGGCCTACGGCCGGATCAGCTACACCGACGGCCGAGACTCGGTGCCGGGAGTGGTGGTCGGCTCGCAGCTCACCCTGCCCGCCGACGGTCAGATCTACACGATGTACTACCTGTTCCCGTTGGCCCAGGAGCAACAGACCCTCGGACTGGTCTCCCGGGCTCTGCTGACCGCCGGGCTGCTGCTGCTGGTGCTGATGGCCGGCGTCACGCTGCTGGTGACCCAGCAGGTGGTGGCGCCGATCCGGATGGCACGGCGGGTGGCCGAGCGGTTGGCCGCCGGGCAGCTCGAGGAACGCCTTCGGGTCTCCGGCGACGACGACATCGCCCGCCTTGCGACGTCGTTCAACCAGATGGCCTCCAACCTGCAGCGCCAGATCCGTCAGCTCGAGGAGCTGAGCCGGGTCCAGCGTCGCTTCGTCTCCGACGTCTCCCACGAGCTGCGCACCCCCCTGACGACCGTGCGGATGGCCGGTGACGTCCTCCACGACGCCCGCGAGGACTTCGACGCGGTGACCAAGCGCTCCGCAGAGCTGCTCCAGACCGAGCTCGACCGCTTCGAGGGGCTGCTCACCGACCTGTTGGAGATCAGCAGGTTCGATGCTGGGGCGGCGGTGCTCGACGTCGACGACGTCAACCTGGTCGACGTGGCCCATCGCATCGTCGACGTGACCAGCGCGCTGGCCGAGCAACGCGACACCCGAGTCGTCGTGGAGGCCCCCTCCCGGCCCTGCCTGGCCGAGGCCGACGTACGCCGCGTGGAGCGGATCGTGCGCAATCTCGTCACCAACGCGATCGACCATGCGGAGTCCGGGGACGTTGTCATCCATGTGGCCGGCGATGCGCAGTCGGCGGCCATCGCGGTCCGTGACTACGGCGTCGGCCTGGCCCCGGGTGAGTCGGCGATGGTGTTCAACCGGTTCTGGCGTGCCGACCCGGCGCGCGCCCGGACCAGTGGTGGAACCGGCCTCGGACTGTCGATCTCCCTGGAGGACACCCACCTGCACGGCGGCTGGCTGCAGGCTTGGGGCCAACCGGGTGGCGGAGCCCAGTTCAGGCTGACCCTGCCTCGACACGTCGGTGGCGCACTGCGCCACAGCCCCCTCCCGCTCGTGCCCAAGGACGCCGTCGGTACGTCGGTCACTCGCACGCCCGCGCCCGCTACCACCACGGAGGCACCCGGATGAGGCGCGGCTGGCTGGTCGCGCTCGCGCTCGCGCTGTGCCTGGGGGCGGCACTCGGCGGCTGCACGCGCATCCCCGACTCCGGGCCCGTGAACTCGGCGGACACGGTGACGGCGGCGCCGGGCGACCAGGGGCAGCGCTTCGAGCCCCGTGGACCGCAGCCCGGCGAGACCTCGCAGGAGCTGGTCCGGCACTTCTTCGAGGCGATGACGGCGAGCCCGATGTCGGTGACGGTCGCGCGCCAGTTCCTGACCAAGAGCGCCAGCAGCGACTGGAGCCCCGAGCATGGTTTCCTGGTCTATTCCGGCAAGGTGTCGCCGCAGGGCGACAGCAGGGTCGAGGTGAACCTCACTGGGGTCAACAGGTTCGACTCGCGGGGTGCCTGGCAAGGCTCGGCCAAGGCCGGTGAACAGGACGTCAGATTCCGGATCGAGACCGAGAACGGCGAGCGCCGGATCGCGAGCCTGCCCGACCTCCTGATGGTGTCCGAGCCCTGGTTCGAGACCCAGACCCTGCCGCTCTCGCTGTACTTCTTCGATCCCGGCAGCCGCACCCTGGTGCCGGAGCCGGTGTTCGTCCCCCGGGGCGACCAGATGCCCACGCTGCTCATTCGCAGCCTGCTCGAGGGTCCGCGCGACCCGCGCATCGAGCAGACCTTGGTGCCGGCCGGCACCACGCTGAGCGGTCTGTCGGTCACGGTCCGTGCCAACGGGGTGGCCGAGATCCCGTTGTCGGGGGACCTGACCAACGCGCCGGCACAGAGCGTCGACCTGATGGCCGCCCAGTTCGCCTGGACCCTGGGCCAGGTCCCGGGCGTGACGGCGATCCGGATCATCGTCGACGGCCAGACCCTGTCATTGTCGGGAGACGGGCCGGAATACCCCGTCAGCCGGGCGGCGAGCTTCGACCCGGCCGGCATCCACGCCCAAGGTGAGCTCTACGGGCTGCGCCAGGGAGTGGTCGTGCGGGTCGTCGACGGCAAGGAGGAGCCGGTCCTGGGACCCTTCGGAGAGCGGCCACTGGGTGCCCGGACCATCGGGGTGAACCTCGATGCGAGCCGCCTCGCCGCCGTCACTGCAGGCGGGACCCGGCTCGTGCTCGGGGGACTGTCGGAGTCCGACGAGAGTCGGGCCCACACCGTGGTGCGCTACGCGAGCGACCTGTTGAAGCCGTCGTGGGACGTCGCGTCGCGGCTCTGGCTGGTCGACCGCTCCAACGGCCGGGCGATCGTCTCCGTGCTCACCGAGGACGACCAGGGCGCGGTGACCCAGCAGGTCGTCGACGTACCCGGCGTGTCCGGCCGCGACGTCGTGGACCTGAGTGTCTCGCGCGACGGGACCCGCCTGGTCGCAGCCCTGCGTCTGCCCGGCGGCGACCGGATCATGCTCAGCCGGATCTACACGGCGGGGGCGGACGGTGAGGTGAGGGCCACCGCTGCACGAGCCATCGTCACCGGGGTCGACGAGCGTCTGCGGATCCGCGATCTGGGCTGGCGTTCACCCACCTCCCTGTTCTACCTCAACGTCCTCGGTGGTCGGCAGACGAATCTGCGCAGCGCGCGGGTCGACGGTTCGCCGACCGTCTTCGACCCGGCCACCTACTCGGGGGTGTTCCCCGACCTCGGCACCCGGGTCGTCACCTCGCCACGCGCCGGGGAGCCGACCTACCTCCAGCGGTCCGGTGGCGGCTACCAGAGCGTGGCAGAGGGCACCCCTGCGATCCCCGAAGGCGTCACCGCCCTGACCTACATCGGCTGAACTCCACAGCCAGCCGAGCACCCCTTGTCCGCCCGGACCGCGCACGCTGTCATGGAGCGGTGCACGCCGACCTCGTCCCCGCGTTCGCGGAGCTGGTCACCGGGTCCCGCTGCCTGGGGTGCGAGGAAGGCGGCCGCCTCGTCTGCCCCGAGTGCCTCGCCGGCCTGCCCGTGACGGCCCGCGTCGCCCTGCCGACACCGTGCCCTCCCGGGCTGGTGACTGCTTGGGCGGCCGGCGCCTACGACGGTCTGCTGAAGCAGCTCGTGCTCGGACACAAGGAGCACGGTCTGCTCGTCCTGGGTCGACCCTTGGGCCTGCTGATCGCGCAGGGGGTCGCGGCCGCACTGCCCTCGCCCGGGCCGGTGGTCCTGGTGCCCGTGCCCTCCCGCCGGGCCAGTGTTCGGGCCAGAGGGCACGATGCGACGCACTCCATGGTCGCCTCGGCTGCCGCCCACCTGCGAGCCGTCGGCGTGGACGCGATCGTCCACCGGCTGCTCGCCATCCGGGGCACACTTCGAGACCAGGCGGGCCTGTCGGTCACCGAGCGTGCCGACAACCTCGCCGGCTCCCTGTGGTGCCCCTCGGCGGGTGTCGGTGCTCTCCGCCGGCGACGATCCCGGGCCACCGTCCTGATCTGCGACGACGTGCTCACCACGGGCGCCACGGCCCGGGAGGCACAGCGCGCGCTCGAGTCGGTCGGCGTGTGCCCGGAGGCCGTGGTGACGGTGGCGGCGACCGCTCGACGCAGCAGATCGGGCCTGCCGTGATTCACGGGGAGTCTTCAGGTGGTTCGCTGGTCAAGGCATGGGCAACGGACTAACGTCGTGACATGGAGTCCGTCCGGGTCCGTGGTTGCGCCGGCAGTGTGTCCCCCGCGAGGTGGGCACCACTGCGGCAAGCCGAAGCCAGTCGCAGGCGAAACGGTCCACGTAAGGTGCGCGTCTCCCGGTCCCACGACCGGGTGGGGCAGCTGATCACGGTGCGGCTTAGACGTAAGTCCTGCCTCGTCCCGCCGTCAGATGCGGCGGATCACGAGAGAAGGTCGGTAGTGGCATTCAAGCTGCGGAAGCCTCAGCAGGCGATTGTGGGGTCGAAGACCAGGTCGGCCGGGCGGGCTCCTTTCGGGCAATTCCAATCAATGGGAGGTAGTCCATGGATGTTGTGGTCAACAGTCGTCACTGCGAGCTGTCGGAGCGGTTCCGCGAACACGTCGAGGAGAAGCTGACTCGGCTCGAGAAGCACGACCATCGGATCATCAGAGTCCAGGTCGAGGTCGAGCAGGAACGCAATCCCCGCCAGCACGACCGGTCCGTGCGGGTCGAGCTGACCGCCTTCTCCAAGGGCCCCGTGATTCGAGCGGAGGCGGCCGCCGAGGACAAGATGGGCGCGCTGGACCTGGCCCTCGACAAGATGGCCTCGCAGATGCGCCGCGCCGCCGACCGTCGTCGCGTGCACCACGGGCGACACACTCCGGTCTCGGTGGGGCGGGCCCTCGCGGGCGTCCGGCCGGAGGTCGAGACCGAGGTCGACACCGAGGAGATCATCGAACGTCAGGTCGGGCCGATCGCCGTGACCGGCGACGGCCCTCTGGTCGTGCGGGAGAAGACCCACGCGGCCACCGCGATGACCCTGGACCAGGCTCTCTACGAGATGGAGCTGGTCGGCCACGACTTCTACCTGTTCGTCGACAAGGAGAGCGAGCGCCCCGCCGTCGTCTATCGGCGTCGCGGCTACGACTACGGCGTCATCTCCCTCGACCTGGGTGAGTGACCCGGGACACCCCCTGTCGACGGGGTGACCCGAAGGGGTCACCCCGTCCGGCACTCAATCGCCCGAACGGGCCATTTTGTCGTGGGATCGTGTCATGATTCGGCTGTGACAGATTCACGTGCCTTCGAGCCCGAGCCGATCCGCGTCCTGGTGGTCGACGACCAGGAGCTCTTCCGCCGTGGCATGGTCATGCTTCTCGGTGTCGAGCAGGGCATCGAGGTCGTCGGCGAGGCCGGCGACGGCGTCGAGGGCACGACCATCGCGGCCAGCTCCGCCCCCGATGTCGTGCTGCTCGATGTGCGGATGCCCAAGCGCTCCGGCATCGAGGCCTGTGTGGCCATCAAGGAGGTCGTCCCCTCGGCCAAGATCATCATGCTGACGGTGAGCGACGAGGAGGCCGACCTCTACGAGGCGGTCAAGAGCGGCGCCTCCGGCTACCTGCTCAAGGACTCCTCGATCGAGGAGGTCGCCCAGGCGGTTCGCGTCGTCGCCGACGGCCAGTCGCTGATCAGTCCGTCGATGGCGGTCAAGCTGATCGACGAGTTCAAGCAGATGTCGCGCCCCGAGCGCGACCAGGTGCCGGGCCTCCGCCTGACCGACCGCGAGCTGGAAGTGCTGCGGCTGGTGGCCAAGGGCCTCAACAACCGTGAGATCGCCAAGCAGCTCTTCATCTCCGAGAACACCGTGAAGAACCACGTGCGAAACATCCTGGAGAAGCTCCAGCTGCACTCCCGCATGGAGGCCGTGATGTACGCCGTGCGAGAGAAGCTGCTCGACATCCCGTGAGCCCCCGCAGCGCCCTGAGCCTGAGCAAACCGCAGGCTCGTCGGATCGCGTTGTCGGCCCAGGGTTTCCGCGACCCGCGGCACACAGTCCCGACCATGCGGACGTTCGCGCGCACCCTGGAGCGCACCGGCGTGCTCCAGGTCGACTCGGTCAACGTGCTGCAGCGCGCCCACTACATGCCTTTGTTCTCGCGGATGGGCCCCTACGACACCGAGCTGCTGCGCCGTGCCTCGGAGTCGAAGCCGCGCCGGATGGTCGAATACTGGGCCCACGTGCAGGCGTTCATGCCCGTCGAGCTGTGGCCGGTCATGCGGCACCGGATGGATCACTACCGCGCCGAGCGTGGCAAGTGGTCGGTGCTCGACGTGCGGCCCGAACTCGTGGACTCGGTGCTCAGGGAGGTCGCCGAGCTCGGTCCCAGCACTGCTCGCGACCTCGATGACGGGCTGCCGCGGACCAAGGACCACTGGGGCTGGAACTGGTCTGACACCCGCCGGGTGCTCGACTTCCTCTTCATGGCCGGTGACCTGGCCATCCACAGTCGCAACCAGCAGTTCGAGATCCGCTACGACCTGCCCGAGCGGGTGCTGCCGGCGGAGGTGCTGGCGCTGCCGACGCCCACTGCCCACGAGGCCTCGGTCGAGCTCGTCCGGCGCGCCGCTCGCTCGCACGGGGTCGCCACGATGGCCGGGCTGCGCGACTACTACCGGATGCCTGCGGCGGCGGTGGGGCCCGCGGTCGACGTACTCCTCGAGAGCGGCGAGCTGGTGCCGGTCACCGTGGAGGGCTGGGGCCGCGAGACGTTCCTGCACCGCGACGCGGCACGTCCCCGGCGGATCGATGCGCGAGCCGTGCTGAGCCCGTTCGACCCGGTGGTCTGGGAGCGCGCTCGGGCCGAGGCGCTCTTCGACTTCCACTATCGCATCGAGATCTATGTCCCCGCCGAGAAGCGGGTGCACGGCTACTACGTTCTCCCCTTCCTGCTGGGTGAGGAGATCGTGGCTCGGGTCGACCTCAAGGCCGACCGCAAGGCAGGCGTCCTGCGGGTCCAGGGCTCGTACGCCGAGCGTGGAGCACCCGCGGAGACCGCCTTCGAGCTGGCAGCGGAGCTGCATTCGCTGGCCGCCTGGCTGGGCCTCGACACGGTGGTGGTCCTACCGCGGGGAGACCTCGCAGCCGGACTGGCCTTCGAGCTGGCACGCGGCTGACTCCCTGCCACCCCAGTGAGGCATGGCGCAGGCGTTGGGTTGGTGCCATGCTCCGAGGCATGACCCCAGCACCCGGTGTGGATCGTCGAGTCTTCGTGAAGGGTGCCGCCGTCGCTGCGGCCGCTCTGGCCGTGCCACTGCGTGGCTTCGATCCCGCCGTCGCGGGGGCTCCCGCCCATCGGGGCATCTTCGGCTACGGCGTCGCCAGCGGTGACCCGACCGCCGGATCGGTCATCCTCTGGACCCGTGCGACTCCGCCGGCCCGCAAGGGGCACCCCGTCGCCACGCCGGGCAGCGGGCTCGGGCGGCCGCTCACCGTGTCGTGGCAGGTGAGCACGGACCCGCACTTCCGCCACGTCGTACGCCGGGGCCACACCACGGCCAGCGCGGCGAGCGACCACACCGTGAAGGTGGACGTGACCGGGCTGCGGCCCTACACCGTCTACTGGTACCGCTTCGGAGCGCTGGGGGTGCACAGCCCCGTGGGCCGCACCCAGACCGCCGGCGACGAGCCCGGTCGCACGCACGCGCTGCGGTTCGCGCTGGCCTCGTGCAGCAACTACACGGGCGGCTGGTTCACCGCCTACCGGGCCATCGCTCGCCGCGACGACCTCGACTTCGTGCTGCACGTGGGCGACTACATCTACGAGTACGGCAACGGCGTGGACCGCTACGGCCCGCCCGAGCTGATCGGCGTACGCGACGGCCAGCCGGTCACCGAGACCATCGACCTGCAGGGCTACCGGCTGCGCCATGCCCTGCACAAGGCCGACCCGGATCTGCAGGCGGCGCATGCCAGGTTGCCGTGGATCACGATCTTCGACGACCACGAGGTCGCCAACAACGCCTGGGCCGGTGGCGCCGAGAACCACCAGCCAGGCGAGGGCGACTTCCTCCAGCGGCGTCAGGAGGCCCTCCAGGCCTACCTGGAATGGATGCCGTTCCGGCTGCCCGACCAGGAGGCACCCCACCAAGGCACCCAGTTCTTCAAGAAGTTCACCTTCGGCGACCTCGGTGACCTCTCCGTGCTGGAGACCCGCCAGAACCGCAGCGAACAGGTCAGCGCGCCCGGGGGGCCCAACGTGACCGGCTTCGTTCCCCTCGGCATCCCGGAGATCGACGCGGCGTTGGCCGATCCGAGCCGGCACCTCCCCGAACCTGAGCAGCTGCAGTGGCTCAAGGACACCGTCGCGACGACGGGCAGACCGTGGCACCTGCTGGCGAACCAGGTGATGATCGCGCCGTTCCGGATCCCCGGTGCCGTCTTCGGTTCGCCGGTCGACCTGGTCAACGGTGACGCCTGGGACGGCTACGGCGCCGACCAGGCCGACCTTCTCGCCCACCTGGCTGCCCAGCCCGCGGAGGCGGGGGACACGGTCTTCCTGACCGGGGACATCCATTCGTCCTGGGCAGCCGATCTGCCGTCCTACCCGCAGGCGGCCGGCGCCTACGAGTCGAGCGGGGTCGAGTTCGTGACTCCCTCGGTCACCAGTGACGGCTTCTACGAACTGTCGGCCACCGTCGTCGCCCCCGGCACGCCCCCGGAGAACCGGGTCGCGCTGGTGAACGGTGTCGTGGCTCAGATCCAGGGGCTGAACCCGTGGACCAAATACCTCGACGGGATCGGCCACGGTTTCCTGGTGGTCGACGTGACGCCGGCTCGGGTCCAAGCCGACTACTTCCACACCCCGACGCCCACGAGCGCGCTGCCGGAGCCGAGGGCCGAGCGGCACGTCGTACCGACCTACGCGACGAGCATGCAGACCGTCGCCGGCAGTCGGAGCGTGAGCCCCGCCACGGCCCGGATCGGCCGGCGAAGCGACCGGCCACGCGGACACTGAGCGGACACCGAGCAGACACCGAGCGGACTGGGCCCTTCGGCCCTCAATCCTTTCCGCGCTGGGTAGAGTGGCGGGCGGACCGTTGGGTCCCGACAACTTCAGTCTGCTCAGCCTATTGGGGAGTTCCACTACCGTGCCTGCCATTCTCGACAAGCTCCTTCGCATCGGCGAGGGCAAGATCCTCCGTGAGCTGGACGCCATCGCCAAGGCTGTCGCCGCCATCGAGGACGACTTCGTCGACATGAGCGACGCCGAGCTCCAGGCCATGACCCCGGAGTTCAGGAAGCGGCTGGAGGCCGGTGAGAGCCTCGACGACCTGATGCCGGAGGCGTTCGCCACGGTTCGCGAGGCCGCCAAGCGCGTGGTCGGCATGCGTCACTTCGACGTCCAGATCATGGGCGGTGCGGCGCTCCACCTCGGCAACATCGCCGAGATGAAGACCGGTGAGGGCAAGACCCTGGTGGCCACTCTGCCGGCCTATCTCAACGCCCTGTCCGGTGACGGCGTCCACGTCGTGACCGTCAACGACTACCTCGCGAAATACCACGCCGAGTGGATGGGCCGCATCCACGCCTTCCTCGGCCTCAGCACCGGCGTCATCCTGCCGGCCATGACGCCCTCCGAGCGCCGGGTGGCCTACGCCTGCGACATCACCTACGGCACCAACAACGAGCTCGGGTTCGACTACCTGCGCGACAACATGGCCAACTCGATCGAGGACTGTGTCCAGCGTGGTCACAACTTCGCCATCGTCGACGAGGTCGACTCCATCCTGATCGACGAGGCCCGGACCCCGCTGATCATCTCCGGCCCGACCCAGGACGAGGTGCGGTGGTACGACGAGTTCGCCACCATCGCCCGCGGCATGGTCAAGGACGTCGACTACGAGACCGACGAGAAGAAGCGCACGATCTCGGTCCTGGAGCCAGGCATCACCAAGGTGGAGGACCACCTCGGCATCGACAACCTCTACGACTCGGTGAACACGCCGCTGATCTCGTTCATGAACAACGCGATCAAGGCCAAGGAGCTCTTCCGTCACGACAAGGAGTACGTCGTGATGAACGGCGAGGTCCTCATCGTCGACGAGCACACCGGCCGGATGCTCGCCGGTCGACGCTACAACGAGGGCCTCCACCAGGCGATCGAGGCCAAGGAGGGCGTGGAGATCCGTGAGGAATACCAGACCCTCGCGACGATCACCCTGCAGAACTACTTCCGTCTCTACGACAAGCTCTCCGGCATGACCGGAACGGCCATGACCGAGGCGTCGGAGTTCGACAAGATCTACAAGCTCGGCGTGGTGCCGATCCCGCCGAACAAGCCGCTGGCCCGCATCGACCAGGGTGACCTGGTCTACCGCACTGAGGATGCCAAGTACGCCGCTGTCGTCGATGACATAGCCGCGCGCCACGAGAACGGTCAGCCTGTCCTCGTCGGCACGGTGTCGGTCGAGAAGTCCGAGCACCTCTCCGGGCTCCTGAAGCAACGTGGCATCCCGCACACCGTGCTGAATGCGAAGGTGCACGCTGACGAGGCCAAGATCGTGGCCCTGGCCGGCCACAAGGGCTCGGTCACGGTTGCCACCAACATGGCAGGTCGAGGCACCGACATCATGTTGGGTGGTTCGGTGGAGTTCCTCGCCGACCAGGAGCTGCGCAAGCAGGGGCTGGACCCCGTGGGAGAGACCAGCGCCGAGTACGAGGCAGCCTGGCCGGTCATGCTGGAGCGGATCAAGGGCCAGGTCGCCAGCGAGCACGACGAGGTCAAGGACTCCGGTGGCCTCTACGTCGTCGGCACCGAGCGCCATGAGTCGCGTCGCATCGACAACCAGCTGCGTGGTCGCTCCGGCCGCCAGGGCGACCCGGGGGAGTCCCGGTTCTACCTGTCGCTCGAGGACGAGCTCATGCAGCGCTTCAAGTCCGACTGGGTCGACCGGGTGCTGACCATGCTCAAGGTGCCGGACGAGATCCCGATCGAGAACAAGCGCGTCACCGGAGCCATCGCCAACGCCCAGGGACAGGTCGAGTCGCAGAACTTCGAGTCGCGCAAGAACGTGCTCAAGTACGACGACGTGATGAACCGGCAACGCGAGGTCATCTACGGCGAGCGTCGCGAGGTGTTGGAGGGGGCCGACCTGGAGGAGCAGGTTCGCGGCTTCATCGAGGACGTGATCAGCGGCTACGTGTCGGCCGCGACCGCGGAGTTCGCCGAGGAATGGGACCTGGAGGCCCTCTGGGTCGGTCTCAAGCAGCTGTTCCCGGTGTCGCTGGACTACAAGGCACTGGAGGAGGAGGCCGGTGGCCGTGGCAACCTCGACCGTGAGGAGCTGATCGCCGACCTGCAGGCCGACGCGCTCTCGGCGTACGACGCCCGTGAGGCGTCGCTGGGCGAGGAGAACATGCGCGACCTCGAGCGCAATGTGCTGCTGGCCGTGCTCGACCGCAAGTGGCGTGAGCACCTCTACGAGATGGACTACCTCCGCGAGGGCATCTATCTGCGGGCCTACAGCCAGCGTGACCCGTTGGTGGAATACCAGCGCGAGGGCTTCGACATGTTCGCTGCGATGATGGACGGCATCAAGGAGGAGGCCGTCGGCTTCCTGTTCAACGCCGACGTCCAGTTCACCGAGGCGCCGCCGGAGGGCATCGAGATCGATTCCGCGTCGCTGGCGGCGGCCACCCCCGCCGTCGAGCCGATGGCCCGTGAACTTCCCACGGCTCCGCCTCAGGTGGAGGCGCCTGCCATGCTCGTCAAGGGGCTCACCAAGGCGAAGGCGCCGCAGAACCTGTCCTACTCCGCGCCGAGCGAGGATGGACAGGCCGAGGTCAAGGGCGCGACCGTCACCAACGCCGGCGATGAGTACGCCGGGGTGGGCCGCAACGCCGACTGTCCCTGCGGATCGGGCAAGAAGTTCAAGAAGTGCCATGGTGCGCCAGGAGGGCCGACGGGGCTGACGGCCCGAGTCAACGGCTGAGGTCGCCGCGCTGCCCTCAGGCGAACTCTAGGGCGGTGCAGATCCACTTCTGGTCGCGTCGCTCGAAGCGCGCCGCGACGGCGCGGGAGCGCTCACCGTAGCGGACGTGCACACTGACCTCGGCCACCGACGGGGCGACGAAGCAGCTGCGCACGCCCCGAACCGCGGGACGCACGACGGGCCGCCGGCCCCGCCCTTGTCCTGCCTGGTGGACCCCGGCTCGCGCCACGATCTGGGCTCGCCGGGTGAGCTCCTCGTGCACGCGCGGAGCAGTCCATCGCACCAGCTGGGATGCGGGCCGGTCGCCGTTGACGATCTCTACAACGGCCTGGGCGTAGCGTCGGGCCCAGCCCTCCAGCTGCTTGCGCGCCACGATCTCGATGCCGACCACGTCGCCTCCCGGGGGCGGAACGGCCGTCTCATCGGCGTTGGCGGTGGGCGGCTCGAGGCGGGGCGTGATGTCGAGGGCGAGGGTGCCCTGGGTGCTGTCGAGGGCGATAGGGAGGCGCAGGCTCGAGACCCCGACCGGACCGCTGCTCATCGCGCGACCTGCTGGAGGTCGGGGATCGACAGTTCGGTGCCGGGCAGGATCAGGTCGGGATCGGCTCCGATAACAGCTCGGTTGTGGTGGTGGATGACCTGCCAGCCCAGGACGATCTCGGCGTCGGTGGCGCCCGGTGGCAGGAGACCCTTGCTGAGCGACCACAGAGTGTCGCCGGACTGTACGCGGATGGTGCGGCTGGCTGGGGCGCCGGCCAGGGGCCGGCGCGTGGAGGCGCCGGCTCGCTCGGGCAGTGCCAGGCCGACCAGTGACGTCGATGGCGAGACCTGCCGGCCCTGGGCCGCTCGCTGATCGGACCCGAGTCCACCGGTGACGGCCAGGGCCGGTGCGGAGACCAGCGAGGAGCCGAGCGCGATGCCGCAGGCAGCCAGAAGCAGCCGACGCACCGATGGTGGACAGAGGAGGGGATCGATCCGGGAGCCGCTGTCGGCCCCCCTGTGCGCGGCCTGCGCGGTGACCACCGTCGTCACTGCCCAGAACCAGCCGGCGCAGAGCCCGAGACAGACCTCCGCGGTGAACCCGAGCAGTGCGGCGAAGTCGCGGCCGGCCCATCCGGCGGAGGTCAGATCGGTGACCATCCACACGAGCAGGCCCGTGACCGCGACGGTGACGACGAACCAGACCAGAAGACATCTGACGAGCGAGACAGACATTGTTTTGACCCCCGAAACGTGTGTTTGCTTTCGTTTGCGTCATTTAACGAGTCACAGTCACACTTGGCAAGTGCCACTCTCCATGCTGTGGACGCCTCAGGCAAGGCCCTGCTGCCAGTGAGAGGCTGGGGCGATGACCTGGGAGGAGCAGTTGTTCTCACTGTTCGAGGACCTGGAGCAGCAGGCCGACGGCCTCTTCCACGTCGAACGGGTCGTCGAGATCGCCGATCGGGCGCAGGCGGAATATGCCGCCGTCACCTGGGCGAGTCGACTGGTGGCCTCGGTCGGCTCGCCGATCACCCTCCGGGTGAACGGCGTCGGCGAGGTCGTGGGAGACCTGCGCCGGGTCGGTGCCGGCTGGTGCCTGGTGGCTTCAGCGTGGCAGGAGTGGGTGGTGGCTCTCGCAGCGGTGCAGGAGGTGCGGGGCGCATCGTCGCGCTCGGTGCCCGAGTCGGCGTGGTCTCCGCTGTCCCGCCTGGGCCTGGCCTCCGCGCTGCGTGGAGTGGCCGAGGTGCATGGTCGCTGCGTGGTGCACCTGCTCGACGGGATCAGTCACGACGCCCTTCCCGAGCGCGTCGGCGCCGACTTCTTCGAGGTGCGCATCGGTGCCTCCTCCCGGGTGCTGTTCCCGTTCGACGCGATCGCGGCGGTCCAGCGGCGCGACTGAGCCCCTGACTCAGGTGGCGTCGACGTCGTAGGGCGGGAGCTCGCCGGTGGCCAGGGGCCGGTTGCCACGAGTCGACTTGCCTCCGGTCACGGGTTCGGAGTCGACGTCGTTCATCGCCTCGATGATGTGCTTGCGCACGATCGTGCGGGGATCGAGGTCCTTGAGCTCGAGGTCGGCGAACTCCGGCCCCAGCTCCTCGCGCAGCTCGTCGCGGGCGGCGTTGGCCATGTTGCGCAGCTGACGCACGAAGATCCCGGCCTGCTTGGCAAGATCAGGAAGACGGTCGGGCCCGAACACGAGGACCGCGACCATGGCGATCACCGCCATCTCGGGTAGTCCCACGCCGAACATGGATCAGAACTTACTGGACGGGGTCAGGCCCAGCTGCATGCCGGCCAGGCCGCGCCCGCGTCCGAGCAGCGTCTGCGCCACTTTGACCAGTTCCAGCGCCGCCGGTGCGGTGGGGTCGGACTCGACGATCGGCGTGCCGGCGTCGCCTCCCGCACGCAGGGCCAGGTCGAGTGGGATCTCGGCCAGCACGGGTACGTCGTAGCCGAAACGCTGCGAGAGCGTCGTTGCCACCCTGGCGCCGCCACCGGAGCCGAACACCTCGAGGCGGTGCTCCGGCCCGCAGTGGGGGCACGGCAGGAAGCTCATGTTCTCGACCACGCCGACGACCCGCTGGTTCATCATCGAGGCCATCGTCCCGGCGCGCTCGGCCACTTCGGCGGCCGCCTCCTGGGGGGTCGTGACCACGATGACCTCGGCGTTCGGGAGGTGCTGGCCGAGCGAGATGGCCACGTCGCCGGTGCCGGGCGGAAGGTCGAGCAACAGCACGTCCAGGTCTCCCCAGAACACGTCGCTCAGCATCTGCACCAGCGCCCGGTCGAGCATCGGGCCGCGCCAGGCGACCACCTGGTCGCGTCGGGGCTTCAGCATCCCGATCGAGATGACCGACACCCCGGACTCCGTGGGCACGGGCATGATGAGCTCTTCGACCTGGGTCGGGCGAGCATCGCCCACCCCCAGCATGGCGGGCACCGAGTGGCCGTAGATGTCGGCGTCGACGACGCCCACCCGCAGACCTTCGGCTGCCATGGCAAGCGCCAGGTTGACCGTCACCGACGACTTGCCGACGCCACCCTTGCCGCTTGCGACGGCATACACCTTGGTCAGGGACCCGGGCTGGGCGAAGGGGATCTCGCGCTGGGCCTGTCCGCCGCGCAGGATCTCCTGCAGGCCACCGCGTTGTTCGGCCGTCATCACTCCGAGCTCGAGGTTGACCGACGTCACGCCGGGCACGCCCGACACGGCTGCCGTGACGTCACGGGTGATGGTGTCCTTGAGCGGACAGCCGGCGACGGTGAGGAGCACCTTGACGTCCACGGTGCCGCCCGCACGGATCTCCACGGAGTCGACCATGTTGATCTCGGTGATCGGCCGTTTGATCTCCGGGTCGTTGACGGTGGCAAGTGCCGCGGTGACCTGCTCGACGGTGGGAGTGCTCATGATGCCCCAGCCTAGTGGCCGCCTGGTCAGGACTCAGCCGCCGGGCGGGTGATCCCTGCCATCCTTGGGCTCCTTGCCCGGGCCCGCCTCGGACTGCAGATCCTCCTGCAGGTCCTCGCGCAGGTTGCGCAGCTCGGAGCGCAGGAAGTCACGCGTGGCGACCTCGCCCACCGACATGCGCAGCGACGCCACCTCCCGGGCCAGGAACTCCATGTCGGCGTGGGCGCGCGCATTGGCCTGTCGGTCCTGCTCCCAGATCACCTTGTCACGCTGTTCCTGTCGGTTCTGGGCCAGCAGGATCAAGGGCGCCGCATAGGACGCCTGGAGGCTGAGGATCAGGGTCAGGAAGATGAACGGGTAGTCGTCCCAGCGCCACGTCTCGGGAGCCAGCAGGTTCCAGCCCACCCAGATCACCACGACCAGGGTCATGTAGATCAGGAACTTCGCGGTCCCCATGAAGCGGGCGAACTGCTCGGCGAAGACGCCGAAGGTGTCTGAGTCGTAGTCGGGGCGTCGGACCAGCTGCCGCCTGGTGTCCTTGGGGGTGTCGAGACGACCCCGGGGCTCAGCCATCGCTCTGCCTCCGGACCGCCTGGTCACGCCAGTTCTCGGGAAGCATGTGGTCGAGCAGGTCGTCCACGGTCACGGCGCCGACGAGGCGACCGTCGTCGTCGACGACCGGGGCCGCCACCAGGTTGTACGTCGCCAGGTGGGCGGCCACCTGGTCGATGGTCGACTCGGGGCGAAGCGGGTCCATGGAGTCGTCGAGGACTCCGGCGACCAGGGTCGAAGGCGGCTCGCGCAGCAGCCGTTGGATGTGCGCGACGCCGAGCAGCTTGCCCGTCGGGGTCTCGAGCGGGGGCCGGCACACGTAGACCAGGGCGGCCAGCGCCGGCGTGAGCTCCGGGTTGCGCACGTGGGCGAGGGCGTCGGCGATCGTCGCGTCGGGGCCGAGGATCACGGGCTCGGGGGTCATCATCGCCCCCGCAGTGTGCTCGGTGTAGGACATCAGGCGGCGCACGTCGGCAGCCTCGTTCGGGTCCATCAGGGCGAGCAGCGCGGCGGCGGTCTCGGGGGGCAGATCGGCGATCAGGTCGGCGGCGTCGTCGGCGGACATCTCCTCCAGCACGTCCGCGGCACGCTCGGAGTCGAGATGTTCCAGGATCTCGACCTGGTCCTCCTCCGGGAGCTCCTCCAGCACGCTGGCCAGACGCTCGTCGTCGAGCGCCGCCACCACGGCGGCCCGCCGCTCTCGCGGCAGCTCATGGATCATGTTGGCGGCGTCGGCTGAGCGCATCTCGTTGAGGGCGGCGATCAGGTGGGTTGCGCCCTGGGCCTCGTCGCGACGACTCAGGCCCTCGACGTCGCGCCATTCGACGACGTGGGTCTGGCCCTTGCGCCGGAAGCCCTTGCTCGGCTCCTGCACGGCCACCCGCGAGAGGACCCAGTCCCGGGTGCGGGCCTGTTCCATCGCGACGTCGTAGACGAGTCCCCGGATCTCGCCGCCGGAGATGGTCACCTCACGGTCGAGCATCTGGCCGATCACCAGCGTCTCGGTCGGCCGCTGCTCGAAGCGGCGCATGTTGAGCAGGCCCGTCGTGTAGACCTGACCGCTGTCGATGTGGGTGACCCTGGTCATCGGCACGAAGATCCGGCGGCGCCCGAACACCTCCGCCACCAGGCCGAGCACCCGGGGCTGTAGGGCGTCGGAGCGTACGGCGACGACGAGGTCGCGCACCTTGCCGACCTGGTCGCCCTGCGGGTCGAACACCGGGAGCCCCACGAGTCGGGCCGCGAAGACGCGGGCAGGGGTGGTGCTCATGGGCCCAACGCTAGCGGTAGAACTCGTTCGGGCAGGTGCTGGCCGCACAATCCTCGTACCGGGCCGTGAGCTGGCGCAGCACCTTGAGCTGGCTGCGGAACCGAGCGTCCCGGCGCAGGTTGTCGATCTGCCACGGATCGACCTTGCGGTAGTAGAGCTCCTCGCGCCCGCCGGGGTTGATGACGTAGGTCCAGGGACCCACGATCACCCCTGAGTAGTTGCGGGTCGTGCCACCCTTCACCGGATAGGCCTCGATGGGCACGACGCGCGTGGTGGCCCCGGTGCGCAGCCACGGGATCACGTCGACACCGTCGACCGGCCTGGTCGGCTTGACCCCCGCGAGGGCGGCGAACGTCGGTGCCCAGTCGGCGTTCGTGACCGGCGTGGCGCTCTTGGTGCCTCGGGGGAGTCCAGGGCCGCGGACGTACATCGGGATGTTCACGATCTCCCGGAAGTACCACAGCTTGCCCTGCAGGTTGTGTTCGCCGAGCACGTAGCCGTTGTCGGAGGTGAACACGATGTAGGTGTCGGCGAGCTGCCCCGTGCGGCGCAGAGTCCTCACGGTGCGCGACAACGCCCGGTCGACCGACTGCAGGGCCTCGATGCGCTGCTGGCGTGCCTCCCTCAGCTCCTGCTTGCGGTTCGGTGACCAGTAGCGATGGGTCGCGCGGATGATCGCCTTGTCGTCGGTGTTCTCGAACATGTTCGGCTTCTTGGGCAGCGCCAGGTGGCGGAACGTGTTCTCGTCGCGCTTGGCCGGAGTCGTCGTCTTGATCGGTCGCCGGTCCTGCGGATGGGTGTTCACCGGGTCGTCGGGCGCCGCCGGCCCCCCGAAGTGCGGAGCCACGTAGTTGACCCACATGTACCACGGGTGCTTCTTGCGTCGCGGCTGGCTGAGCAGGTCGGCACTCAGGTTGCCGAAGAGGGTGGTCGAGTATTCGTGGTGGCGAACGTTGGTGCCGTTCGCGTTGATCGTCGGGCGGACGAAGTTGTAGGTGGTCGGGTCGACGGTCGCGCGCCAGTCGGTCCAGCCGGGGGGGACATAGGTGTTGCTGCCCCGTTTGCCGTAGCCGTTGAGATACTTTCCGATGAACAGCGTGTCGTAGCCGGACCGACGCAGCCAGACCGGGAGGGTGCGGGAGTCCTCGAAGGCCTTGAACCCGCCCCCGGCGCCGCTGATGGTGAGCGCGCCGTGGTTGTGGGCGTACTGGCCGGAGACGAGCGAGGCCCTGGCCGGCACGCAGATGGGGGTCGGCGCGATGCCGTTCGTCAGGGTCACACCCTGGTCGACCATCAGGCGCTGCAGGTGGGGCATGTAGCGCATGTCGCCGAACGCAGCATCGTCCACGGTGACCATGAGCAGGTTGGGGCGACGAGGGGTCGTGACGTCCTTGGGGCTCAACGGATCCGTGAGCGAGATCTGGTCGTCGGGTCCGGGGTCTGGCACTGGCTGCGGACCACGGCTGACCACATGACGGGTCTCCTGCGACCTGGGCGTGCCGGTGCCGTCACAGGCAGCAAGGCCGGCAGCAGTCAACGTCGCGATGGCAGAGGCCGCCAGGAGTCGTGTGCCGCGCGAGTATCGCGTGGTGGGACGGGGCATGTGACTGCGGAGCTCCTCAGGATGGCGAAGACTCAGTCTAGGTCACGTCGAAAGGTTCACCCTGCACATCTGAATCCGAGGTTGGACGCCGTCGAGTCGGGCGGGGACGAGGAGCGTGCGGCCACCCGGTAGCGGTTGCAGTAGGAGTCGTGGCACAGGTAGGAGCCGCCGCGCATGACTCGCGCGGTGCCTGACTCCGGTCCCGGCGGACTCGTCCGTGGGGCCGAGGCGTAGTAGTCGGCGTCGAACCAGTCAGAGCACCACTCCCACACGTTGCCGGCCATCTGGAACAGGCCGTAGCCGTTGGGGGCGTAGGTCCGCACCGGCGCCGTGGCGACCCACCCGTCCTCGGCCGTGTTCCGCGTCGGGAACTCTCCTTGGAAGATGTTGCACCGCCAGCGTCCGCGGTGGAGCAGGTCGTCACCCCAGGGGTAGCGGCCCGCCTCCAGTCCGCCGCGCGCGGCCGTCTCCCACTCGGCCTCGGTGGGCAGCCTCTTGCCCGCCCAGTCCGCGTAGGCCAGCGCGTCGTCGTGCGAGACGTGTACGACGGGGTGGGACTGCAGCCGCGCCATGTCGGAGCCGTTGCCGAGAGGGTGTCGCCAACTGGCTCCCCGCACCACCCACCACCAGGGTGTCGCGGTGGCCCCGCCGAGCACGTCTGACCGGTCGCCCTCGTAGGCGAGGTGGAAGACGGCCGACACGCCCTCGCGCTCGGCCGTGGTCACATGGCCCGTGGACTTCGCGAACGTGGCGAACTCCGCGTTGGTGACAGCCGTGGCATCGAGGTGGAAGTCATCCAGGGTGACGAGATGGACCGGCGTCTCGCCGTCGGCGGCGTACCCCTCGCCGAAGGCGTCCCCGAGGGAGAAGGAGCCACCCGGGATCCGCACCTGTCCCCGGTGCGAGGAGGCCCCACGGGGACGAGATGCGGCCGGCTCCACGGGTCCTGCAGCGCCGGCGGGTGCGGGCACACAACAGGGGCGATCGGGTTCGGTCACGAGGACGAGGGTGCCATCACCGTGAACGACTGGTCCCGGTTCTGGGTGCTGCCCGGGATGGCCGGGAGACCGAGATAGGTCGTGACCAGGTTGGCGATGTCGGTGTTGCGGATCGGCTGAGCCCCGGCGTACGTCGGCCGCTCGCGTCCGGGACGGGTGTACTGCGGGTTCAGCGTGTAGAGATCCGCACCGGGGACCACCCCGGGGCCACTGACCACCAGCGGGACCCGGTAGTTCTCCAGAATGGTCGCAGGTGTCCCGGCGCGGTCGGAGCCGCCGTGCTCGGCCGTGAGCACGATCATGGTGCTGCCGCTCAGCCGATCAGAGGATCCGACGGTGTCGATGACCTGCTGGATGAGGCGGTCGGTGACGCCGAGTGCGTCCTTGTACTGGGCACTGCGCCACCCGTAGGCCCGTCCGACCGCATTGAGGTCGGAGAACTGCGCGAAGGTGAACGCCGGTGGGTTCTTGACCAGCATGCCGCGAAGCGACGTCGTCATCGAACGATCGCCGTCCGACATCACGAAGCGCGAGATCTTGCTGCGCCCGTTGTCCGGGGCATAGGGGTCGGCGCCGCCGTTCGTGCTGTTCCAGGACTGCTGGAGGCGGGTCAGGGCCGGCTGGCTGGTCAGCAACGAAGTACGCAGCCCGAAGTTGTGGGCCAGGTCGAACACGCTGGAGACGTAGCGGCCGGCGGCCGCATGCACGGTGGTGCGCGGATCGGTGCGCCAGCCCACGCCGTGCCCACCCTTGGTGGGGTCGACCCGTCGACCGGTCAGCATGCCGACGTCGTTGGACAGGCGGGTCACCCGCTCGAAGGCGGTGCGGGCGTTGAGCGTCGAGGCCCCGCCCGCCATGAGTGCGTGGATCGCAGGCGTGCCCGCCTCGCCGGAGGCGGTGATCGCGGTGGCGCGCAGACCCTCCACGGAGATCACGATCACGTGGGAGATCGGGGAGGTGGACACGGACAAGGAGGGGATGACGGCGGTGGTCACGATGACCGGGTGATCGGTGGTCTTGCGCACCAGTGCACTGCGGATGGCACGGTAGTCGGTGAACACCACCTCCGAGCTGCCTGTGACCCAGTCCACCTTCATCTGGGCCGGGGGCACACAGGTCCCGTTGACGACCGAGCCGCCGTTGGCCGCGTGCATCTCGGTGCTCAGGATCATCGGGCACAGGAACTCGTCGCGGTCGTTCTTGTCGCCGGTGTCGAAGACGGGGGTGTCGGGAGAGTCGGCACGCAGTTGGTTGACCAGGCCGATCTCGAGCTGGACGGCCTGGTTGCGCCACTTCTGAGCGGGCCCATGTGCGTCGGCCGGGTTGTGCGAGTTGTAGAAGTAGGCCTCCCGGCCGGTCGCGACGTTGCGCAGGAGCACGTAGGGCATCCGGATCAGGTTGCCCTTGAAGTAGGGCACCTGCATGGTGTTCGCCTCGACCAGCCGCCACTCCGAGCGTCGCCAGGCGATCGAGTTGGCCATGGAGGCAGTGGTCAGCTGGGCGCCGGGGTAGATGCCGTAGTCGGAGCCGACCAGCTCCTTGAACCGGTCGAACTGCGGGCGCTGCATCTCCTGGAAGCCGATCACGTCGAGGCTGTTGTTCTCGATGATCCGCACCGACCAGCCCATCCGGGTGACACCGTCCGCCCAGCCCTTGCGGTCACCGCCGGGGGCCGTGTGGCCGTTGCCGAGCAGGTTGAACGAGCCCACCTGGAGAGTCGTGGGCACGTCCGCGGTGGCGATCGCGGGAGTGGCCGGAGCCGCGTCGGAGGCAAGGACAGGGACCTGCAGCACCAGTCCCACGGCGAGGGCCAGCATCGCGATACGAGCCCGTCGAGTCGTGAGTCGTGGCAAGGAAATGGCTCGGACGACGGGCATCAGGGGGATTCCTTCGGGCCATGGGGGAAGTTGGTCTCGCAGGCGACACCTGCGACCCTAGATCCGGTGCCAGTGGTGCAGTTGGGTCTCGTGAGAAACCGTGACCTTATCGTTACCATTGTTGGCGGCGCGCCTTCTGCGAATCCCGCCCTCCCGGCTACCCTGACGGGCGAACATCGGACGGCCGCGCCAGTCGCGCCCATGGCACAGGGAGCAGCAGTGGCCGATCGCGTGATCCTCCACATCGGCACCATGAAGTCCGGCACGAGCTTCATCCAGTCGGCGCTGATGGGCAACGGAGCCGCGCTCGACGCCGCGGGCGTCGTCTATCTCGGTGGGTCGTTCGGCAGGCAGTCACGAGCCGTCCGGCGGGCCCTCGGACGCCCGCCCCGGGTCGACGGACCTCGCGGCTGGGCGAGGCTCGCCCACGAGGCCCGTCGGCACGAGGGCCGAGCCGGCCTGGTGTCCATGGAGTTCCTGAGCTTCGCGCGCGACTCCCAGCTCGATACGTTCCTGGCGCCGCTGGCAGGTCTCGAGGTCCAGGTGGTCCTCACGGTGCGCGACCAGTTCCGCGCCATCCCCGCGCAGTGGCAGACCTTCGTGCGCAACTTCGGGGAGGACGACTGGGAGACCTACCTGCGCAACATCGACGCCCCGCGGCTGAGTCGAGGCAGGGATTCGCGCGCCTTCACCACCTTCCACCGCGCCCAGGACATCGTGCCGATGCTCAACCGGTGGTCGAGCCACCCGGGGGTCGCTCAGGTCGACGTCGTCACGGTGCCCGGGCCGGAGGCGCCGCGCGACGAGCTGTGGAACCGGTTCTGTGAGGCCGTCGCGATCCCGGCCGGGTCGACCACCCTCCTCGACACGCAGGACAACTCCTCACTGGGCTACGCGTCCTGCGACTATCTGCGACGGCTCAACCCCTATCTGTCAGACGTGCCGCCCCGGCGCTACCGCAAGGGGATCCGGCCGCTGACCCGGGAGGCGCTCGGCCCGCTGCGTCAGCTCGAGGGCAGGCCCGAGCTCGACGAGAAGGGTGCGGCCTACGCCCGAAGCCTGAACGAGAGGATCCGAGCGGCGCTGACCCGACGTGGACACCGGGTGTTCGGCTCTCTCGAGGAGCTCCCGGTGCCTACCGACCCGCCGATTCCCCCCGCGGTGGCGCTCGCCGCTCCTCTCGACCAGGTGCATCGGGCGGCCGACGCCGCGTGGGATCGCTGCGCCGAGCTCGTCGGACGCAAGGCCGGCACGCGACCCGAGGAGCTGGACGCCGTCGTGGCGGACGGAGCGCGCCTGCTGCGTCGTGCCCATCGCTGGAACCGCTAGCCTGTGCGGGTGCCTCTGACAGAACCCGGCCACGGCGCTGTCCGCTGCCTGGACGTCACCGACGAGGGCATCCTCGTGAGCGGCGGCCAGGATGTGCCGATCGACGTGATGTTCGAGGATCGACGCATCTTCTCCTTCTGGCTGATCCGCGACACCGTGCGCCGGGGCTCGAACCGCTTCTATGCCTGGCCGCCGGTCCTGGGACGCTTCCTCGACGGCACCACCACGGTGTCCTTGCACGATCATGTGAGCGGCACCGAGATCTATTCCAGCCCGATCAGCCTCGGATCGGGGTCCGGGGCCATCCTCGTCGAGGACGCCCAGGGCAATCCGATGGGTCTCGACAAGAGCATGCGCCTGACCAGGCTCTTCCAGTCGCGGAGCGCCGAGCACCTCGCCCCGTTGCTCGACTCCATCGGCTCGGTGCTGTCGGCGCTCGAGACCGCGGGCGTGCAGCCGTTCCTGGCCTACGGCACCCTGCTCGGTGCGGTCCGCGACGGTGACTTCATCGGTCACGACTCCGACGCCGACCTCGGCTACGTCAGCGCCCACCAGCACCCGGCGGAGGCGGCCATGGAGTCGTTCCGGCTGCAGCGCAGGCTCGTCGGGCTCGGCTACACGATCCAGCGCTACTCCGGTCTCGCGTTCAAGGTCGTCGTGAAGGAGTCCGACGGCTCCCCGCGCGGACTCGACGTCTTCGGTGGGTTCATGCGTGAGGGCCACCTCTACCTCATGGGTGAGGTCGGACACCCCTTCGAGCGTGCCTGGCTCGAACCGCGCAGCGAGGTCAGGCTCGCGGGTCGCACCTTCCCCGCGCCCGCTGTCCCCGAGCACATGCTCGAGGCGATGTACGGGCCGACCTGGAAGGTGCCAGACCCGGCGTACAAGTTCGAGACGCCGGTGACCACGGTCCGTCGCCTCAACGGCTGGTTCCGGGGCACCCGGGTGGGGCTCGACGCCCGATGGGCGCGGCAGGCGCGTGGCCAGGGCGACGACCTCGCCGACCGCGGACCCAGCTCGTTCGTCCAGTGGGTGCGCGAGCAGGAGCCCGACGTCGCGACGGCCGTCGAGCTGGGCTGCGGCACCGGCCGCGACGCCCTGTGGCTCGCCCGCCAAGGCATTCCCACCATCGGGCTCGACTACTTCTCCAGGGGCTTCCGCAAGGCCGACAGGAAGGCCGAGCGTCTTGGTCTCCCGGCCACGTTCGAGTGGATGAACCTCGGCGAGCTCCGCTCGGTCCTGGTGACCGGAGCCCGGCTGAGCCGTCGGCCCGGGCCCCGCGTGCTGCTGGCCAGACACGTCGCCGACGCCACCGACAGGGCCGGCCGAGATCACCTGCTCCGCCTGGCCAAGATGGTCGTGCGCGACTCGGGGCGGCTCTACCTGCAAGTCCAGACCCGGCGCACCGACACCTCACGGCAGCTCGGCATCGCCCCGGTCCATCTCGACGTGCTGATGGACCAGGTGGCCAGCACCGGGGGTCGGGTCCTGGCACGGCATGACCTCGACGAGTTCGAGGACGGTACGCCGGAGGTTCGGCCCGCGACCACCGGCTCGACGATCTGCAGATTGGTGATCACATGGAACCGCTGAAGCGCCTCACCAAGCAGGCCCGCAACGTCACGCAGCTGGGCCAGCGCATCGAGCGCCTCGAGGCCGAGGTGCAGGAGTGCCGACAGGTCAACCTGAGGCTCGCCGAGCTGTGCGACGTGATGATGGAGCTCCTGCTGCCGGTCGCCGATCGCGACGACGCCGCGGTGGCCGGGATCCTCGAGCGCTACCGCGCCGATGTGAGCGACCCCCTCAGCTGGAAGCCCCATGACTAGGAGGGTCTTCCTCCACATCGGGCTTCCCAAGACCGGCACGACGTATCTCCAGGAGGTCGCCTGGAGCAACAAGGCCGCCTTGGCCGAGGCGGGCCTCCTGCTGCCGGGGGCCCACCGGCGACGACACCTGCTGGCCTCGCTCGACGTGCGCGAGGACCCCGCGCTGGCTCGCCGTTCGGGCGATGTCAGTGCGCCCTGGCAGGATCTCGTGTCCGAAGCCGGTGCCTGGTCGGGCGACGTGCTGATCAGCCACGAGTTCTTCTGCGCGGCGTCCGCTGCGCAGGTGAGTCGCGTGGTGGGGGACTTCCCCGACGCCGAGGTGCACGTGATCCTCACCGCGCGGGCCATGGTGGACCTCGGCATCTCGCGCTGGCAGGAGTGGGTGCGCAACGGCGGCACCCAGGACATCGACTCGTTCCCGCCTCGCACGGACTATGACCCGACCGACGAATGGGGTTGGGGGTCCAGCGACCTCGCCGACGTGCTGGATCGCTGGAGCCAGGCTGTGCCGCCGACGCACGTCCACGTGCTCCCGATGGCCTCGGGTCGTGGCGAGTCCGAGGATCTCTGGGCACGCTTCGCCGGGGTGCTCGGGGTCGCGTCGGTCCAGGTGCACACGGAACGAGGCAGCAGCAACCGGTCGATGGGGCTGGTGGAGACCGAGGTGCTGCGCAGGATCAATCCGCACCTGACCGAGTTCCGCAGTGCCGGGGACCGCGGGCGTTGGATCCGCAGCTATCTGGCCATGCCCGATGTCATCCCACCGACCTCGGAACGGTTCCGCCCGGGGGCCGCGACGCTCGCCGACCTGACCCGGCGAGGCGAGCGGTCCCTCGAGATCCTGGCCGCGGGGAAATACGACATCGTGGGAGATCTTGCCTTGCTGTCGCCGAGCGACGTCTCGGGTCACCGGCACCCCTCGGAGGTCGGCGACGGCGAGTTGCTGGACGCATCGGTGCAGATCGTGGCGGCCCTGATGGGGAAGGTGCGCGGCGTCACACGCGAACGCAACCACCTCGCGACGGTGCGGGGATCCCAGGAGGGGCGTGTTAGCGTGGCCCGCATCGTCAGCGCCGTCAAGTCGCGATTTACGAGGGGTTAAGTCATCGTGAAATGGGTCCGCCGACTCCTGCTTGTCATGCTCGTGCTCGGAATGGTCACCACGGTGGCCCCTGCCAATGCCGCGACCAAGTGGCATCCCAAGGCCGGAGCAACGTTCAACGTCCCCCGCGGGGGTGAGAAGCAGTTCCGCCTCCACGCGCAGATCGTTGGTGCCATCAATCACGCGCGCAAGGGCTCGAGCATCAAGATCGCGGTGTTCTCCTTCGACCGCAAGAACATCGCCGCGGCCCTGATCAGGGCCCACAAGCGGGGTGTTCAGGTGCAGGTGCTGCTGAACAACCACCAGGTGACCGGCGCCCAGCGGATGCTGCACAAGGCCCTGGGCAAGAATCGGTTCAAGCCCAGCTTCGCCTACGAATGCAGCAACGGGTGCCGCTCTCACGGTGAGAACCTGCACACCAAGATGTACCTCTTCAGCCACACCGGCGGTGCCAAGAACGTGGTCATGACCGGCTCGGTCAACCTGACCCGGAACTCGGCCGTCAACCAGTACAACGACATCTACATCCGCAACAACAGCCCGGCCTTCTACCAGGGCTTCGACACGCTCTTCAAGCAGATGCGCAAGGACAAGCCCCAGGGCTACTGGTCCCAGAAGATCGGCGCCAACATCCTGCTGCAGGCGACGCCCTATCCGAACTACAGCGCGAAGCACGACCCGATCATGACGATGCTGAACCGGGTGCACTGCAAGAACGCCCAGAAGGGCTACGGCAACAAGGGTCACCGCACCATCGTCCGAGTCGTCATGCACGCCTGGAACGAGTCGCGGGGGCTCTACCTCGCGCAGAAGATCCGCTCGCTCTACGCCCAGGGCTGTGATGTCCGCCTGATGTACGGCTTCGCCGGTGAGAGCGTCCGCAACACCTTCGCCAAGAAGACTCCTCGCGGCTACGTCCCGGTGCACACCACGGGCTACGACACCAACGAGGACGGGTTCATCGACCTCTACACCCACCAGAAGGAGTTGCTCATCTCCGGCAACTACGGCAAGGACCGGGGCACGAAGATGGTGGTGACCGGTTCGAGCAACTGGAACCCCGAGGGGCTGAAGGGCGACGAGGAGATCCTGTCGATGAAGCTCAGCGGCGCCTACCGGCAATACACCAACAACTTCCAGTTCATGTGGACCAAGAAGTCCCACCTCGTGAAGTACATCCCCTACCCGTCGGCCACGAACAACACGCCCCTGGCATCTCTGCAGCGGCTGTTCGCCACCGTGCAGGAGGAGGCGACCCCGAAGCGGGGCGGTCCGGCGTGGGAGAACGGCTGAGCCCGATCAGGTGACGCGTCTCACCTGACGCAGCACGATCGCGAGCGCGGCCACTGCGGCGTCCCGTTGGGCCTCCGCCGAGACCGTCGCGGGGTCGATGCCGGGAACGTCGACCGGATCCAGCTCCGCCACGTCGCCGACGATCTGCACGCCGCTGCTGAGCAGTTGGTCCTGGATTCGCTTCGACTCGGCGCGCAGCCACCGCGGCACCTGAAAGCCGATCGGGTCCTCCTGCGCCTTGCGCTTGCCGAGCTGATGCTTGGCCAGCGCCTTGATCCGCTTCTTGTACTCCGGCAGCGTGAGCTCGGGGGTCTGTTCGTTGAGCAGCCGCATCATCAGTGTCGAGGCGGCTCCCAGCGACTCGTTCGAGCGTGGGGCCTCCCGCCAAGTGCCCGGACCGATGCCGGCGACCGAGCAGAACCTGTCCCAGAGCACCTCCGGTGCCGCCCCTGGCGGAGGAATCGTCAGCACGTGGACGTGCTCGGGGCCGACCTTGGAGGCCCAGCGCGCGGCGATCCTGCTGCTGTGCTGCTGGCGCCAGAAGCGCTTCCCCGCACGCCCACCGGTCCGGATCGATTCGACGTAGTCGGGCCAGGGCCAGGTCTGCCTGTTCTTGATGGCCTCCTGCCACATCGCCGGTACGCTCCGACCGAGGTCGCGGACCGTGACGATGACCTCCAGGTCCGTGCCCGGAAAGGCGTCGCGCAACGTAGTGATCCGCGGTCCGCCGAGCGGGGCGAGGTATTCCATGGAGACGACCGCGGTCCCCTCGTGTGCGTTGATCTCGTCGCGCAGGCTCTGCCAGGCCCCCGGCTGGCGTGTCGCGCTCTCCATGAGGTCGGAGACCGCTCGGACCTGTCGGCCCCAGGACGGTCCGGGAAACAGGACCCCCTGCTGCGCGAGCAGCTCACGGTTGGTGTCGAGCCGGCCCTGGAGGAACGTCGTACCGGATTTCATCAACCCGACGTGAAGCGCCAGACGCTGTGCCATGCGTGGAGGATCCCTTGATCGGTGGGAGGGGTGGAGGTGCTAGTCCTTGGGGCAGTAGACCAGACCGCTGCCTCGAGGCCCCTTGATGCAGCGGTGGGACGCGACGAGCGGAGCGATGACGGCTGTGGAGCGGACCATCGGGTGATCGGTGGTCCGGTTCACGAGACTGCTGCGGTCGGTGACGAACCCGCTGAACGAGATCGACGGCGAGCCGAAGATCCAGTCGACGTTCATCTTCTTGGGCAGTCGGCAGCCGCCCCCCTCGGAGTGGGCGCCGTCAGCCGAGTGCATCGGCGCAGAGCCGGTCAGGTGGCAGGCGTACTGCTCGCGGTCGTTCATGTCGCCGGTGATGATCATCGGAGTGCCGTCGGCGGTCAGCTGCCGGGCCAGGGACGCCTCGATCGACGCAGCGGCGTCGCGCCAGCGCTGCGCCGGGCCGTGCGCGTCTGCCGGGTTGTGGTAGTTGGCGAACCAGACCTCACGCCCGGAGTGCAGGTTGCGCAGCAGGATGTGGGGCATCGGCACGTGCCGGCCGCCGAAGTAGGGGATCTGGGAGGTGCGACCCTCGACGAACTCCCAGTCGGACTTGCGCCACACGATGGAGTTCTGCACCGGTGCCTGCCCCAGGGTCATGGCTGGCCACACGCCGTACTCTCCGGCCACCGAGGCGAACGTGTGGTACTGCGGCGTCTGGAACTCCTGCAGACCCGCCACGCTCACCCCGTGGCTGCGCAGCAGCGTCACGGCGTTCCTGATCCGGGTGGTGCCGGACCCGAAGCCCTTGCGGTCACCGCCCTTGGCGGTGTGACCGGCCCCCAGCACGTTGAACGAGGAGACCACGAACTCTGTGGACAGGGTCGAGCCCGGCGGTGCCTGAACGAAGCCCTTGAGCAGCATCCGCTCCCGGAACGCCGGCACGTTGCTCCTCTTCGGCACGAAGACCTGTCCCTTGACGACGCGAGCGGGGACGGTCGGACTGGAGCTTGCCGCGCTGGAGGGCCGGGCGTCGGGGAAGGGATCGCGCTCCGTCGAGGAGGCACCCTGGATCGAGGCGGTCAGTCCGGTGCCCGGGATGCTGCCAGCCAGCACGCTGACGGCGACGACGGCGACGACCAGCGCACCGGTCTTCCACAGCCAGCCGGCGGGGGAGCCCAGGACCCCACGCGATCGGGGTGAGCCGGTGGGCTTCGCGGCCGAACGGCGTGGTTCCGCGTGCCTTCCCACCGAACGCCTCCGCCATCGTGCCACTGCCTGGTGGCAGCGGGCCGAGAGTCGAGCATACCCAACGGTGCCGCTTGCCGCAGCGCGGAGGGATAACTCACAAAGGGTGCCTTGCGGGCGGGCTGCCACCCCATACTTGTGCCCGTCGTCACGCCAACGAAAAGGACCCACGACCCATGGGACGTCTCTGCGCAACCGAAGGTCTCACCGACATCCAGGAGGAGATCCTCAAGACCGTACGTCAGTTCGTCGAGGAGAAGATCCTGCCGGTCGCGACCGAGTTGGAGCACCGCGACGAATACCCCACCGACATCGTGGAGGGGCTCAAGGACCTCGGGATCTTCGGGCTGATGATCCCCGAGGAGTACGGAGGCCTGGGCGAGTCCCTGCTGACCTACGCACTGTGCGTCGAGGAGATCGCCCGGGGCTGGATGAGCGTCTCGGGTGTCATCAACACGCACTTCATCGTGGCCTACATGCTGATGCAGCACGGCACCGAGGAGCAGAAGCAGAACTATCTCCCGAGGATGGCGACAGGGGAGGTCCGTGGCGCCTTCTCGATGTCGGAGCCTGGGCTGGGCTCGGACGTGTCGGCCATCAAGACCAAGGCCGTCAAGACCCAGGACGGCTACGAGATCACCGGTCAGAAGATGTGGCTGACCAACGGCGGGTCCTCGACCCTGGTCGCCGTGCTGGTCCGCACCGACGAGGGCAACGAGTCGGTCTACCGGAACATGACGACGTTCCTGGTGGAGAAGGAGCCGGGCTTCGGCGAGACGGCGCAGGGCCTGACCATCCCGGGCAAGATCGACAAGATGGGCTACAAGGGCGTCGACACCACCGAAGCGGTCTTCGAGGGGCACCGGATCTCGGCTGAGCAGATCCTGGGCGGCGAAGCAGGTCAGGGCTTCTACCAGATGATGGACGGTGTCGAGGTCGGCCGGGTCAACGTTGCTGCGCGCGCCTGCGGGATCGCGAACCGTGCCTTCGAGCTCGGCATCGCCTACGCCCAGCAGCGCGAGACCTTCGGCAAGCCGATCGCGCAGCACCAGGCCATCCTGTTCCGCTTGGCCGAGATGGCGACCAAGGTCGAGACGGCCCACTCGATGATGGTGCGTGCGGCCCGGCTCAAGGACCGCGGCGAGCGCAACGACGTCGAAGCGGGGATGGCGAAGTACCTCGCGGCTGAATACTGCAAGGAGGTCGTCGAGGACTCCTTCCGGATCCACGGCGGCTACGGCTACTCCAAGGAGTACGAGATCGAGCGCCTCTACCGTGAGGCGGCCTTCATGCTGATCGGTGAGGGCACCGCAGACATCCAGAAGATGATCATCGGGCGCCGGCTGCTGCAGGACTACGCGCTGCGGTCCTGAGCCCGCCCTCAGCCGGCCAGCGTGCAGGTGGTGAGGATCGAGTCGAGCAGCTTGCTGCGGTCCTTCTCGACCTGCCACTGGTTGGTGGCGAACGTGATCTGCCACGTGCTCCCGGCGGCCGGCACGGAGTATTGGTTGAGCATGGTGTGCACGCCTTGGCCGGTCTTGAGGGCGCGCACGTGGGCGACCTGCGTGCCGCAGACCTCCACGGGGTCGAGCACCTTGACCGCCCTCGCGCCGTCCGCCTCCAGGCGGGCCACGCCGCGGACGCTCGCGCGCACCGGATTGGGTGCCGCACCGGGGATCCGGCGCACGGTCACCATGTCGGGGGTGTCGCCGTTCTCGCGAAGATCGGCGGCATAGAGCACGACGGCCTTGTCGTCACCCTCGTTGATGTTGTCCCACCCCTTCGGGACCGTGAGGGTGAAGGCGACCGCGTCGAGCTCCATGCCGTTGGCCGGCTCGACACTGGGCGAGGCGGTCGGCTCGTCGCTGGGCTCCGCGGAGGGCGTCGCCGTCGCCGAGGTCTCGTCGCCCGGAGCGGCCGGGTCGTCGGCGGCGTCGTTGTCGCCCGACGAGCCGCAACCCGCGAGGAGCAACACGGATGCGGCGGCGATGGCGAGGTTCCTCATGTGGCAACGATACTCGCTGCCACGGTCTAATGCGCTCGACCGGGTTGCATCGGCCTGACATGGTGTAGACCGGACCCGAGACGAGGAGCGAGCACCATGAGCGACGGCGCCAACGAAGACCTCAAGGCCAAGATGCGCGAAGCGCTCGACCGCAAGAACAAGTCGAAGCACCCCACCGACGCGGAGGGGAAGCCCGGGGCGGAGAAGGCCCATGGCCCCGAAGTCGTGGGTGGTGCCCCCAAGATGCACCGCCGCAAGGCGGGTGGCGGCGGCTCGTGAGCCTGGTGCCTATCCGCGGGTGAGCCTGCGGTAGCGGGCGAGAGCCAAAGGAGCGAAGATCGCGCTCAGCGCGGCGCAGACCAAGAGGGTCGCGACCACCGGGTGCTGGAGTGGCCAGACGTCGGAGGTCTGCAGACTCGGGTTGCTGTTGCCTAGCCGTTCCCTGGCGGCGGCAGTGACCCAGCTGATGGGGTTCCACTCCGCCATCGTCTGAACGATCGCGGGCATCCCGTCGGTGGGCACGAAGGTGTTGGCGATGAAGGTCAGGGGGAAGAGCACGATGAACCCGACGCCCATCACTGCCTCGGGCTCGGTGACGACGCAGCCCAGCAGCACTCCGAGCCAGGTCATGCTGAAGCTGAAGAGCATCATGAGGCCCAGGGCCAGTGCCACGTTGGCGGGCGTCTCATGGGGGCGCCAACCCACGACGAGCCCGGTGCAGATCAGGATCGTCAGGGTCAGGCAGGTGATCAGCATGTCCGTGGTCACCCGACCCACCAGCAGGGCCGCGCGTGAGGTCGGCAGTGCCAGCAACCGGTCGATGAACCCCGACTTCCGGTCGGAGGCCAGACCGAGGGCGGTTCCGAAGCACGAGAAGGCCAGGGTCTGAACGAAGATGCCCGGCATCAGGAAGTCACGGTAGCCGCCCTCGACCGGGATCGCGCCGCCGAAGACGTAGACGAACAGCACCGTGAACATGATGGGCTGGACCGTCGCGTCGAGGAGGCGCTCGGGGTTGCGACGGATGTGGATGAAGTTGCGCAGCGTCAGCGCCCAGGAGTCCTGCAGCAGCCCCAACCTGCCGCCCTCGGACGCGACCGGGTGGGACGTGGCTGCTCGCACGGTGCTCAGCTCTGCTTCGGTGCTCATGCGGGCACCTCCTCGGAGTCGTCTGTGGCATGGCCGGTGAGTTGGAGGAACACGTCGTCGAGGGTTGGTCGGTGCAGTCCCAGGTCATCGACCTGGATGTCGGCATCGTGCACGGCCTTCGCAAGTCGCGCCAGCGCGTCGACACCGCTCACCGCTGCGGTGACCTGACGAGCCTCCGGCTCGACCAGAGCCGGGCTGCCGGAGACCTGCTCGACCAGAGCGGCCAGCCGAGCGACGTCGGCGCGCTCGGCGGCCGTGACGGCGATGCGTTCACCGCCGACCTGTCGCTTGAGCTCGTTGGCGGTGCCTTCGGCGATGACGGTGCCGTGGTCGATCACCGTGATCTGGTCGGCCAGCCGATCGGCCTCCTCGAGGTATTGCGTGGTCAGCAGGATCGTCGCGCCCCCCTTCACCAGGCCGGCCAGCACCTCCCACAGCTCGTTGCGGCTGCGCGGGTCGAGGCCTGTCGTCGGCTCGTCGAGCACCAGCAACTCGGGCTGCGCGACGAGCGCGGCCGCGAGATCGAGTCGTCGTCGCATCCCGCCGGAGTAGTCCTTGGCCGGCTTGTCGGCTGCGTCGGTCAGGGAGAACTGCTCGAGGAGCTCGCCGGCCCGTCGGCTCCTGGCCGCTGCATCGAGATGGTAGAGCCGGCCCACCAGCTCGAGGTTCTGCCGCCCGCTCAAGATGTTGTCGACCGAGGCTGCCTGACCGGCCAGCCCGATCCGGCGTCGCACCTCATGAGGCTCACGGCGTACGTCGAAACCGAGGACGCTCGCCTCGCCCTCGTCGGCCTCGGACAGGGTCGTCAGGATGCGCACGGCCGTGGTCTTGCCGGCACCGTTGGGACCGAGCACGCCCAGGACGGTGCCCCTCGGGATGTCGAGGTCGACACCCCTGAGCGCCCGGGTCTCACCGAACGACTTCGTCAGGCCGCGGGCTGTCACGGCCAGATCAGGAGTGGTTGTCGCCATGGGACGAGTCAAGCAGGTGCCACCGACAACGCCTCATCCGGACCCGATGGCAAGGTGAGGTATCGCACCCCCCTGCAGGGTGTCCCTCGCCGCGGCGATTGGGCACGATGGTCACGCCCGAGGTCCGGGTCCCACAGCGTGAGGAGCAGGTCGTGCAGTTCGGTCGCAGTTACGAGGAGTTCGAGGTCGGCGCCACCTACAAGCACTGGCCGGGCAAGACCGTCACGGAGTACGACGACCACCTGTTCTGCCTGCTCACCATGAACCACCACCCGCTGCACCTCGACGCCAACTACGCCGGCGAGACCACGCAGTTCGGCAGGAACGTCGTGGTGGGCAACTACGTCTACTCCCTCCTGCTGGGCATGAGCGTCGCCGACATCTCCGGGAAGGCCATCGCGAACCTCGAGGTCGAGTCGCTGCGCCACGTCGCGCCGACCTTCCACGGGGACACGCTCTACGGTGAGACCACGGTGCTGTCCAAGACCGAGAGCACCAGCAAGGACGATCGTGGCGTGGTGTACGTCGAGACCATCGGCTACAACCAGGACGGCACGATCGTGTGCATCTTCCGCCGCAAGGTGATGGTGCCCAAGGACAGCTATCTCACGGCGCGGGGCGGAGACCAGCCGGGCCGGCCGACACCTGTTCCCGACCGCTTCTGGGCAGGTCCGACGGGGTCAGACCTGGGCAGCTGAGGTCGACGGGGCGAAGGCCCTGGCCAATGGCAGGATGGCCAGGATCAGCACCATGGGCACGGCGAACCCGACACGCAGCGAGTTGGCGCCGACCAGCCCGGTCATCACGGCCCCCAGCAGGGCTCCGAGGTAGTTGAACTGGTTGAAACGGGCGATGACCGCGTCGACCCGCGCATGCCGGTCCTCGGCGCTGAGACCCGCGCCCGCGATCCGCGCCGCTGCCGAGAAGCTCAGGGGTGCGATCACCGCGACCGCGCAGCCCAGGACGGCGAAGCCCAGCACAGCCACCGGCCAGGTCGGCGAGGCGACGATGACCGCGAGTGCGCCCGAGGCGACCAGACCGCCCACCCGGAGCAGGGTCACGGGTCCGAACCGCTCGACGAGCCGGTCACCGGCCAGGCGCATCCCGCCACTGGCCAGCAGGTAGGGGAACGTGGCCAGGGCGACGAGCGACCCCGGGATGCTGAACGTGTGATCGAGGAACACCGGTCCCCAGGTCAGGGCCGCGGTGTCGACCATGTAGAAGAGCACCAGCGCGAGTCCGACCAGCAGGATCGGGCGCCAGGGGATCTCGATCCCCTCCGGGCTCGCCGGTGCTCCCGCACGCGGAAGGAACGCGGCGCAGGCGACGGCGGCCGGGACCACTGCCACCGCCGCGGTCGCCTCGAGCGGGAGACCCGAGGTGGCCAGGGTCATGGCTGAGCCCAGCACGCCGCCCAGCGTCCAGGCGCCGTAGAAGGACGGCAGGATCGGTCGGCCGAAGCCGTGCTCGATCGCGACCCCCTGCATGTTCGTGGTCGCGTCGACCACGCCCAGGCCCACGCCGTAGGCCGCCAGCGCGACGACGAAGACGGCGGCGACCGGTGCGATGGCCACCACCGGCACGGCGACGGCGATGAGAACGAGCCCGCAGCGCAGGAGGGTGGCACTCGGATGGCTTTTGGCCAGGGTCTCGGCCACCACCGAACCCAGTCCTGCCAGGCCCACCATCATCAGAAGGAGCAGGGACAGGAGCACATCGGACAGGTCCCAGCGATCCTGGAAGTCCGGCAGCCGGGTGGTGAGGCTGACGAAGACCATGCCCTGGGTGGCGAACGCCGCAGCCGTGGCCAGACGGTGCCGGCGAAGTGCAGTCACGGCGCCGATGATGCCAGGTGTTCACCGACTCGCGCTGGTGGCTCGCGCCCGGGTGCGCAAGACTCCGCTCATGACCGATGACGTGGCGAACGAGCTCTGGGTGATCCGGCACGGCGAGACCGAGTGGAGTCGCTCGGGGCAGCACACCTCGACGACCGACCTACCGCTCACCCAGCACGGCATCGAGGTGGCCACCACCCTGGCCCCACGGCTCGCCGAGGTGGACTTCGACCTCGTGCTGACCAGCCCACGTCAGCGTGCGCGGCACACGGCCGAGCTGGTCGGCTACGCAGACGCGGTGGTCGACGAGGACCTGGTCGAGTGGGACTACGGCGACTACGAGGGGATCACCACCCCCCAGATCCGCGAGCGCGTGCCCGGATGGAGCGTCTGGACCCACCCCTCACCCGGGGGAGAGACGGCCCAGCAGGTCGCGGACCGGCTCGACCGCGTCGTGTCACGGGTGCGGACCGCGGGTGGGCGCTGCCTCGTCTTCGGTCACGGACACGCGCTGCGAGCACTCGCGGCCCGCTGGATCCAGCAGCCGGTGAGCGAGGGTCGTTACTTCAAGCTCGACACCTCGACGCTGAGCGTCCTCGGCTACGACCGCGAGACCCCGGTGCTGCTGCGCTGGAACAGCTGACCCCTTCCCATCCCCGCGACCCGTCGGGAGAATGCTCGGGTGTCCCTGCTCGCCGGCTGTCCCCGATGCGCCTCTCCCGTGACCCAGCGGGGGCCCGGGTGGGCGTGCGGAGACCACGGCCTGATCTCGCCGCTGTGGCGCCCGGTCGAGGCGTCGTACGACGCGTTCGGGGAGGTGCTCGGACGCAGCACCGGATTCCCCATCTACCTGCCGTGGCCGATGGGCCCGGGGTGGTCGGTCACCGACTTCGGAGTCGTCGGGGAGCCAGGGCGGGTGCGGGCCTCGGTCACCTGCGCCTCGGGCGCCAGCGAGCTCGACGGACCGGTCGATGTCTTCGTGATCACCGAGGAGGCCGGCACGGGACTGGGCGCGAGGTGCGCCTCGACCGTCCACAGTGACCCCGGTGGCGAGGTCGGCGACGGCCCCCCACCGGTGCGGATCAGGATCGGCTCGCAATCGGTCCCTCTGTGGCTGGTCTCGACCAGCGCGGCCGACGAACGGTTCGACCGGTCGGTCTTCGCCGGCGAGGCCGACGGGCGGTGGCTCTGGATCGTGTTCAGGCCGGCCTCGGCGATGCTGTTGCTGCGCGATGACTGGATCCTGCGCGATGCGTCGGGGATCGGACCAGAGATGCTGGAGCTGACCTTCGGGGGACACCCTCCGATCTGGTGAAGCCCTAGGCTGCGGTCGTGCGCATCGACCTCCACACCCATTCCGATCGCTCCGACGGCACCATGTCCCCGACCCAGCTGGTCGAGCATGCTGTCGAGGTGGGGATCGACGTGCTCGCGATCACCGATCACGACTCCTTCGACGGGTGGGAGCAAGCGAGCCGGGCCGCGGACGAGTCGGGGTTGACGCTCCTGCGGGGGATCGAGATCAGCTGTCGCTTCGCCGGAGAGAGCACGCATCTGCTCGGCTACCTCCCGGATCCGGCGTACCCCCCGCTCGTGGCGGAGCTGGCCCGGGTGATCGACGGCCGCAACGGCCGGCTCCCGGCCCTCCTCGCGCGTCTGCGCGAGCTCGGCGTGGACATCGACATCGACGACGTACGCCGGGTCGCCGGCGAGGCCACCGCGATGGGACGCCCGCACGTGGCCGACGCGCTGGTGGAGAACGGCGTGGTGGTCAATCGCGACGAGGCGTTCGCCCGCTTCCTGGGGCCGGGACGGCCGGCGTACGTCGACCGCTACGCGGCAGACCTGACCGAGATGATCGCACTGGTCGGCGCGGCGGGAGGAGTGAGCGTGATCGCACATCCCTGGGCCAGCAGGCACGACTCCAGTGCCCTCGACGAGGCTGCGTTCGAGGCACTGTGCGGGGCGGGTCTGGCCGGCATCGAGGTCGACCACCAGGATCACAGCGCGGCCAAGCGCGCCGCACTGCGCGAGCTGGCCGCGGGTCTCGACCTGGTCACGACGGGCAGCAGCGACTTCCACGGCAGTGGCAAGATCGACTTCGACCTCGGCTGCAACACCACCGACCCCGCTCAGTTCGAACGCCTGATGGCCCGGGCCCGCCTGTCGTCCCTCGCCTCCGGGCGGGACACCCCGGCTCTGGTGGCGCCATGAGTCACCTGGTCAGCCTGACCTTGCTCACCGAGGTCTTCGTGACCCTGTTCGTGATCATGGACCCACCCGGCACCATTCCGGTCTTCCTGTCACTCACCTCGGGTCGGTCTGCGGCGACGATCCGACGCGCGGCGTGGCAGGCGGTGCTGGTGTCCTTCTTCGTGATCACCGTATTCGCGTTCTTCGGGGGAGCGATCCTGCACTACCTGCACATCTCGCTGCCGGCGCTGCAGGCCTCGGGCGGACTGTTGCTCCTCCTGATCGCCCTCGAGCTGCTGACGGGGAACGAGAAGGAGCAGTCGTCGGCGGCGGATGTGAACGTCGCTCTGGTGCCTCTCGGCACCCCGCTGCTGGCCGGCCCGGGGGCGATCGTCGCCACGATGCTGTTCTCCAAGCGGGTGGACACGGTGCCGGAGTTCGTCGCCGTGGCGCTCGGCGTGATCGGTGTCCACATCGCCATCTGGCTCGCGATGCGCTTCTCGGTGCGGATCCTGCGGCTGATCAAGCAGAGCGGGGTCGTGCTTGTCACGAAGATCGCAGGGCTTCTGTTGTCCGCGATCGCCGTGCAGATGATCGCCGATGCGGTGCGGGCGTTCATCGCGGGCGAGGGCTGAGGCTCAGCGCCGACCGATCCGCTGGGCTCGCTGCGCCAGCCCGGTGGGCACCACCCGGCTCACGCGCACGATCATCCGGTAACGCCGGGTCGGGATCGAGATGGCCTTGCCCCTCTCGAAGTCGGCGAGTGCCTCGCGCACCAACCGGTCCGTCTCCAGCCACAGGAAGCCGGAGCCACGCTTCACCTGCATCCGCTCGTGGAACTCGGTCTTGACGAAGCCTGGACAGACGGCGGTCACGGTGACGCCCTTCGCGGCGTACTCCTGGGAGGCCCAGCGGCTGAAGCTGTTCACCCAGGCCTTCGCTGCGCTGTAGCTGCCGCGCGGGAGGAAGGCGGCGACGCTCGAGACATTGATGATGCCGCCGCTGCCTCGTGCGGTCATCGGACCGAGCGCTGCGTGACTCAGTCTCAGCACCGCGGTCACCAGGAGGTCGAGCATCTGCTGCTCGGCCTGGACGTCGTTGTCCAGGAACCTGTGCTTGAGCCCGAAGCCGGCGTTGTTGACCAGGAGGTCGATCGGGCGCGTGGGGTCGGCCAGGCGCGCCTCCACCAGCTGCAGCTGGGCTCGATCGGTCAGGTCTGCGGTCACGGCCTCGACGCGTACGCCGTACTCGCCGGCGAAGGCACTCGACACCTCCTCCAGACGCGCCTCAGTGCGGGCGACGAGGATCAGGTCCCACCCGTCGGCGGCGAGCTGGCGGGCGAACTCGTGCCCGATTCCCGAGGTGGCGCCGGTGATCAGGGCCGTGCGTGTGGGCGACATGCCGCCCAGCCAACTCCTCAGGGCGCGATCAGGGCAAGTCGTCAGGCATGATGGGTCACGATGACGACGACACTCGCGATCGCCAACCAGAAGGGTGGCGTGGCCAAGACCACCACGGTCGCCTCGATCGGCGCTGCCCTCGCCGAGCTCGACTACAAGGTGCTGCTCATCGATCTCGACCCCCAGGCCTGCCTGACGTTCTCCCTGGGGATCGATCCCGAGGACCTCGAGGTGTCGGTCCATCACGTGCTGACCAAGGGGGTCGACCCGGCCGAGGTCATCCTCGCCACCGAGGACGGCGTCGACCTGCTGCCGGCGACCATCGAGCTCGCCAGGGCCGAGGCCGATCTGCTCACCCGCACGGGACGGGAGCACGTCATCGCGACCCTGATCGACCAGCTCGACGAGGACGGGCACGGCTACGAGTGGATCCTCCTCGACTGCCCGCCCTCGCTGGGCGTGCTCACCGTCGCCGCCCTCACCGCCGCCCAGGGTGTGCTGATCCCGCTGCAGTGCGAGACGCTCTCCCACCGGGGTGTGGGTCAGCTGCTCGACACCGTGCACGACGTACGCCGCTTCACCAACCGCAAGCTCGAGGTGTGGGGCGTGCTGCCCACCATCTTCGACGGTCGCACCAACCACTCGCGCACCGTTCTGGAGACCATCTCCGACACCTACGACCTCGACGTGATCGAGCCGCCGATCCCCAAGACGATCAAGTTCGCCGAGGCGCCCGCCGCCGGTCGCTCGATCCTCTCCACCAGCCGGTCCTCCAAAGGGGCCAAGGCCTATCGCGAGGTCGCCGGAAACCTGATCAAGCGGTCCCAGCGGCCGAAGGCCCGGGCCGTGAAGAAGCCCGCCCGGAAGCGAGCCTGAGCGTGGGCCGCCATCGTCTCGAATCCGTCCGGCCCCGCTACGGTCGCCTCGCGGCTGCCGTGGCGTCGCTCGGGGTCACCGTGGTGGCGCTGATGGGCGGCGTCGGCCTGCTGCCGATCTCCGCCGGCAACGCCGACCGTGGGCCGGACATGGCACTCGACTCCGCTGCGGCCCCCTCCTCCGACCCGACGTCCGACCCGAGCGCGGGCTCGCCGGGCGGCGATGCCTCGGCAACCACGGCGCTCTCCGCCTCCGGCTCGGCCCCCGGAGCAGGCACGAGCCAGGACGTGAAGGGCTCGCCCCCGGCCTCGGCCGGCGATGCCGAGCCGGCGTCCCACCCGCTGCCCGCCGGGTCGGGCTCAGGACGTCGGGTGGTCTTCAGCCAGAGCGAGCAGCGGGTCTGGCTGGTGGACGGCCGCGACTCGGTCGAGCGGACCTATCTGGTCTCCGGCAGCCTCACCGACAACCTCCACCCCGGCACGTTCTCGGTCTATTCCCGCTCCGAGAAGGCGTGGGGCATCGACGACTCCGGCACCATGGAGTGGTTCGTCCGGTTCACCACCGGTGACACCGGTGCGGCGATCGGGTTCCATGACATCCCGGTCGACAACGGTGCCCCGGTGCAGAGGAAGTCGCAGCTCGGCACACCGCAGTCACACGGCTGCATCCGTCAGAAGGAGTCCGACGCGAAGGCCCTGTGGGACTTCGCGCCGCTTGAGACCACGGTGGTCGTCACCGCCTGACCGATCCAGGTCAGGAGGCGTCGGCCGCTGGGCGACGACGCCGGTTGCGGTTGCGGTTGCGGCTGCGCGACGAGCCGCCCTCACCGGACGTCTCGCCGTTGCTCTGGCCCGCCTTCACGGTGCTGTCCGGTTGAGTGCTTCTCGTGCCGTTGGCCTGCTCGCCGGCCACCTGCTCACCGCTGCGGGTGCGCGTGCGGTTGCGGCTGCTGCGCTCGCGCGCAGGACGCGAGGAGCGCTCCTGCTCGGACTTGCGCGCCACCGGCGCAGCGTCGACGATGCGACCCTTCGTGCCGGGCGCGATGCCCTGCTCGTGGTAGAGGTGCTCAGAGGTCGAGTAGGTCTCCGGCGGGTTCTCGAACGGCAGGTCCAGCGTCTTGTTGATCGTCTTCCAGCGGGTCACGTCGGCCCAGTCGACGAAGGTGATCGCGATGCCCGAGGCACCGGCGCGACCGGTGCGGCCGATCCGGTGGACGTAGGTCTTGTCGTCCTCGGGACAGCTGTAGTTGATCACGTGCGTCACCCCGGCGACATCGATGCCGCGGGCGGCCACGTCGGTGGCGACCAGGATGTCGAGCTTGTCGGAGCGGAACTTGGTCAGCGCCTTCTCCCGTGCCACCTGGGCCATGTCACCGTGCAGCGGGCTCGCGTTGAAGCCTCGCTCGGCGAGGTCCTCTGCCACCCGCTGGGCCGCGCGCTTGGTCTTGGTGAACACGATCATCTTGCCGGCGTCCTCGGCCTGCAGCACCCGGCCGATGATCTCGGGCTTGTCCAGGTCGTGGACCTGGTAGATGAACTGGGCGGTGGCCGGCACCGTCGAGTTCTCGTAGGACGACTCGGCGCGGATGTTCATCGGGTGACGCATGTGGGTGCGCGCCAGCGCAACGATCGCAGCGGGCATGGTGGCCGAGAACAGCATCGTCTGCCGGGTCTCCGGCGTCTTGGCCAACAGTCGTTCGACGTCGGGCAGGAAGCCCAGGTCGAGCATCTCGTCGGCCTCGTCGAGCACCAGGGACTTCACGTGGGAGAGGTCGAGCGCGCGGCGGTTCATCAGGTCGATCAGCCGGCCCGGCGTACCGACGACGATGTCGACGCCGCTCTGGAGGGTGTCGAGCTGCTGGTCGTAGCCGACTCCGCCGTACACCGTCAGGACGCGGACGCCCCGGTCGGCACTGGCCAGGGCCAGGTCGTTGGACACCTGGAGCGCGAGCTCGCGCGTCGGCGCGACGATCAGCGCCTGGGGCTTGCCAGGCACGAGCTCGGTGTAGTCGGGGTCGTGCTGGGCGACGGTCCGCTGGATGACCGGGATGCCGAACGCGAGGGTCTTCCCGGTCCCGGTGCGGGCCTGGCCGATCAGGTCGGTGCCCATCAGGGCCACCGAGAGGGTCATCTCCTGGATGGCGAACGGGGTGGTGATGCCGGCGCGCTCGAGCGCGTCGCAAATCTCGGGGAGCACCCCGAGGTCTCTGAAGGTGGTAATGGTCCTGTCGCTTTCGTGAGTGGTCTCAGTGCGGCCGACTCGGACAGAATCTGGTCCAGGGGCTGCCGCGCACATGCTGCGGTGGGCGCCCCGACCTGAAGATGATGACTCGTGGGGCCACTCGCCTAGCGGCCGCGAATCATGGTCCGACGGCGCGCTTCTGCGGCCAGTCTATCGGTAGGGTCTGGCCATGGGTGAATCAACACCGACCGCGATCCATGCAGCGTTCGAGGATCCGCAGTACCGCGCAGCCGTCGTCGACCTGCTGGCGGTGATCACCTACGGCGAGATCTCCGCCTTCGAACGCCTGGCCGAGGACGCCAAACTCGCCCCGACGTTGCAGGACAAGGTGGCGCTGGCCTCGATGGCCACTGTCGAGTTCGGACACGTCGGGAGACTGTTGGACCAGCTGACGCTGATCGGAGCCGAGCCGTACGAAGCCATGGCGCCGTTCGTGCCCGCCATCGAGGAGTTCCACCGGCACACCGCCCCGGCGGACTGGCTCGAGGGACTGGTGAAGGCCTACGTCGGCGACGGTCTCGCCGCCGACTTCTACCGCGAGATCGCAGCGTTCGTCGATGCCGACACCCGCGACCTGGTGATCGCCTCGCTCGACGATGCCGGCCACTCGGCGTTCGCCGTCGACCGCGTCAAGAAGGCCATCCGGGCCGACCACCGCGTCGCCGGCCGGCTGGCGCTGTGGGGGCGACGGCTGATGGGGGAGGCGCTCTCGCAGGCCCAGCGGGTCGCGGCCGACCGCGACGCACTCTCGGCGTTGCTGGCTGGCGGCGTTGACCGGCCAGGCATGGACCTCGCGGCACTGGGCCGCATGTTCACCCGGCTCACCGAGGCTCACGCGCAGCGCATGGCCGAGCTCGGCCTCGACTCCTGACCGAGCCAGGCACGAGGCACGGCTCGGCTCAGGCCTTGCTGCGACCCGTCGCGCCCGAGGCCACCGTGACCAGAACCGCGGCGACCGCGACCTGCCAGATGTGGCGCCACCAGTCGATGCCACGGGTGTTCTCCTTGAAGAACAACGTGTAGAGGAATGTGCCGATGAGCACTCCGCCGATGCCGCAGACGATCGTGAGCCACAGTGGGATGTTGTCGCGATCCCCTGGAGCGAAGAACTTGCCCAACAGGCCGATGACCGTGCCCCCGATGAGGGCCCACAGGATTGCGCTGATCATGACTGACCTTTCGTGGAAGGGGCGGGGGTCAGCTGCTGAAGCCGACCCGGCCTGACACGCCGCCGCCGATCTCGACGTAGGCGAGCTTGGCCGCCGGCACGATCACCTTGCGGCCCTTGGCGTCGGTGAGGGTGAGGACTCCCTCACCGCTCACCGCGTCACTCACCGCCTGCTCGACGTCGGCAGCAGAGTCGCTGCTCTCGACGATGAGCTCGCGGGGCGAGTGCTGGATGCCGATCTTGATCTCCATGGGTCTCCTTGACCTTGCGTTCTCGAACGTGCGGGGCTGTCAGTGTTCGTCGGTGAGCGGGTAGCCGCGGATGCCTCGCCACGCGAGCCCGGAGACCAGCGCACCGGCGTCGGCGCGGCTGATGCCGCCGCCCTCCTTCATCCAGAACCGGGCACTGACCTGGGCCATTCCCACCAAGGAGACGGCCAGCAGACGGGAGGCCTCGGTGGGCAGCCCGGTGTCCTCGCCGATGACCTCGGCGATCATGTCGGCACACTCGGTCGTGACCCGGTCGACATGGTCACGCACGGCCGGCTCGTTGGTGAGGTCGGACTCGAAGACCAGTCGGAAGGCGCCCGAGTCGGCCGCGACGTAGTCGTAGAACGCTGCGGTGGCCGCCTCCACCCGGAGCTTGTTGTCCTGGGTCGAGGCCAGGGCGACGCGACAGTTCTCGATGATCATGTCGCACGAGGAGTCCAGCAGGGCGAGGTAGAGGTCGAGCTTGCCGGGGAAGTGCTGGTAGAGCACGGGCTTGGACACCCCCGCCCGGTCGGCGATGTCGTCCATCGCGGCCGAGTGATAGCCCTGCGCGACGAACACTTCGAGAGCCGACTCGAGCAGCTGCGCCCGGCGGGCGCGACGAGGCATCCGACCGCCCCTGGGCCGTTGCTCGGTGTCGTCGTAGTGCCCTGTGCTCACGCGTTTCCCTTCGGATGACGATGCGGGTGGCAGCCTACCTTCACGGTCGCCGTCGTCCGGATCACGGACCGGTCCAGGCCGGGGTGCAGGCACCGGAGACGATGGTGGGGAACAGGGCGGCCGCTGTCGACGTTGGCCTCGGTAGACCCGCATCTGGAGAAGTCTGTCCCGCACTGCCAAGGAGTACGTCGTGTCCTATCCCGCGCTCGTCGAGCCGGCCGCCGAACTGACCATCGACGAAGTACGTCGCTACAGCCGCCACCTGATCATCCCGGACGTGGGGATGACCGGTCAGAAGCGGCTCAAGAACGCGAAGGTGCTCGTCATCGGTGCCGGCGGTCTCGGCAGCCCCGCGCTGCTCTACCTGGCCGCGGCCGGTGTCGGCACCCTGGGGATCGCGGAGTTCGACGAGGTCGACGAGTCCAACCTGCAGCGCCAGATCATCCACGGCCAGTCGGACATCGGGCGTCCCAAGGCCGAGTCGGCACGTGACTCCATCAAGGAGACCAACCCGCTGGTCGACGTGATCGTGCACAACGAGCGTCTTGACAACGACAACGTGATGGCGATCTTCGAGGGCTACGACCTCATCGTCGACGGCACCGACAACTTCGCGACCCGCTACATGGTCAACGACGCGGCCTACTTCCTGAAGATCCCCTACGTATGGGGCTCGATCTACCGCTTCGACGGTCAGGCCTCGGTGTTCGCGCCGAGCCTGAGCGACGAAGCCCCCTGCTACCGCTGCCTCTACCCCGAGCCACCGCCGCCGGGCATGGTTCCGAGCTGCGCCGAGGGCGGCGTACTCGGGGTGCTCTGCGCAAGCATCGGATCCATCCAGGTCAACGAGGCCATCAAGCTGCTCGTCGGGATCGGCGACCCGCTGGTGGGCCGGTTGATGATCTACGACGCCCTGGAGATGGAATACCGCAAGCTCAAGGTGCGCAAGGACCCCGGCTGCGCCCTGTGTGGGGAGAACCCCACGGTCACCGGCCTCATCGACTACGAGGCCTTCTGCGGGGCGATCTCCGAGGAGGCCGCCGACGCGGCCGCCGGCTCGACGATCTCCGTGGTCACCCTCGAGCACATGCTCAAGGAGCGTGAGGAGGGCACCCGCGACTTCGTGCTGGTCGACGTCCGTGAGCCCAACGAGTTCGAGATCAACCGGATCCCCGGCTCGGTGCTGATCCCGAAGGGCGACTTCCTCAACGGCAGCGCCCTGGAGCAGCTGCCCGCCGACAAGCAGATCGTGATGCACTGCAAGTCGGGCGTCCGCTCGGCCGAGACGCTGGCGATCGTGAAGGGCGCCGGCTACGCCGACGCCGTGCATGTCGGAGGCGGAGTGGTCGCCTGGGTCAACCAGATCGACCCGTCCCAGCCTGCTTACTGACCTGCGTCATAGGGTGGGGGGATGCGCGTTCTCGTCTCCGGCGGAGCCGGCTACATCGGCTCCCACACCGTCGTTCAACTCATCGCAGCCGGCCATGACGTGGTCGTCGTCGACAACTTCGGAAACGCCAAACCGGCGGTGATGGGTCGGCTGGACACGTTGACTGGGACCCATATCCCCACGCACGCGTTCGACGTGACCGACAAGGACAAGACCGAGCACCTCTTCGCCACCGAGCGCATCGACGCGGTGATCCACTTCGCCGGTCTCAAGGCGGTGGGGGAGAGCGTCCAGATCCCCCTCGACTACTACCAGAACAACCTGGAGTCGACGTTCTCGCTGCTGCGTGCCATGAGACGTCACGGCTGCCACACCCTCGTGTTCTCCTCCTCGGCCACGGTCTACGGCGACCAGGCGCCGGTCCCCTACCAGGAGGACTACCAGCCGCTGGGTGCGGCCAGCCCCTACGGTCGCACCAAGGTGATGATCGAGCACGTGCTCCAGGACGTCGCCCACATCGAGCAGGACTGGCGGATCGGAGTGCTGCGCTACTTCAACCCGGTCGGCGCCCACGTGTCGGGGACAATCGGCGAGGACCCGCAGGGCATCCCCAACAACCTGATGCCGTTCATCGCTCAGGTCGCGGTCGGACGTCGCGAGAAGCTGCAGATCTTCGGGGATGACTACCCGACGCCTGACGGCACCTGTCAGCGCGACTACATCCATGTCGAGGACCTCGCCGCCGGACACGTGGCCGCGCTGAACCGGATCGTGAACTCCGACGAGCCGATCCGCACCTGGAACCTCGGCACCGGAACCGGCACCTCCGTACTGGAGGTCCTCAAGGCCTTCGAGCGCGCCAGCGGTCGTCGGGTGCCGTATGAGGTGGTCGGTCGCCGGGCCGGTGACCTGCCCGCGTTCTGGGCCGATGCCACGCGGGCAGGCGAGGAGCTCGGCTGGCATGCCACCCGCACGATCGACGACATGTGCGCCGACACCTGGCGGTGGCAGAGCCAGAATCCCCACGGCTACGACGAGAGCATCGAGCCGTAGCGGGCATGGATCACGAGGCCTACGTCGAGGCGGTGCTGGCGTACGTCGAGCAGATCCCACGCGGGCGGGTGTCGACCTACGGCACGATCGCCGAGGCGGTGGGCCGCGAGCTCGGGGGAGGGGGGCCGAGACAGGTCGGGTCGATCATGGCGGCGTACGGCGGCCCGGTGCCGTGGTGGCGAGTGGTGCGGGCCGACGGATCGCTGCCGCCGTCGCATCACGACGAGGCGCGCCAGGCCTACCTCGAGGAGGGGACGCCGTTGCGTCCGAGCGGCAACGTCGACCTCAGGGCGGCTCTGTGGAGCCCCGAGAGCGCCGTCAACGACCCTGAGAGGCCCGGCGGCGGGTCTGTCGGGCCAGACCGGCCAGGGCCATCGGGAAGATCTCGGCGGGCGGTGTGACCAGTCCGGCGCCCACCTGGCCGATCCCCGCCAGGCGACCCGCCATGCCCGTGTTGATCTGCGGCAGGATCCCCGTGCGGCAGACCTTGGTCACATCGATCCCGCTCGGGACACCCTGGAAATCGAGGATCGGTACGCTCCACCGGGGGTTCTCGCCCAAGGTGATCTCGTGCATCCGACGAGTCGTGGCGAGCGCGTCGGGCACGGAGCCACCGACGAGCCGGACGATCGCGGGAGCGGTGGCCATCGCGAACCCGCCGATCCCGGCGGTCTCGGTGATCGCCGAGTCTCCGATGTCCGCATTGGCGTCCTCGGGTCCGTAGTCGCCCAGGTAGAGCCCGTCGGCCACCTGCGCCGGGCCGGTGAACCAGGTGTCACCGGTGCCCGAGACCTGGATCCCGAAGTCGGTGCCGTTGCGGGCCATCGCCACCACCATGCTCGACCCCTCGATGTCCCGGGCGGCGTCCAGGGCGAGCTTGCACGCCGGCATCGCCAGGTTGAGGAAGAAGTGGTCGTTGCCGCCGATGAACCGCAGCGACTCGGCGAGGTCGGTGGGCGCGAAGCCGCTGGTCACCATGGCGGGTGCGAGGTCCCGCAGCAGCATCAGGGTGCCGGCCCGGTTGCGGTTGTGGGCCTCGTCGCCCATCTGGAGCATCTGGGTCAGGATCGCGGTGACGTCGACCGGGCCGCTCTGCCGCACGGCGCTGGACAGGAGCGGGCCGAGGACCTCCGACATCCAGCGCAGCCGCGTGAGCACCTCCGGTCCGAAGGCGCCGTAGCGCAGCACCTTGCCCAGGCCCTCGTTGAGGGAGCAGTGGGTGCGCTTGCCGGTGTGTGGATCCTCGAGGACGAACATCCACATGGACGCGCTGACCACACCGGCCATCGGGCCGACCGTGTCGCGGTGGTGGCAGGGCTCCATCGATGCGTGTCCGTCTGCGAACAGCTCGGCGGCGTCCTCGGGGACGTCCACCAGTCCCTCGAGTGCGGCGGCGCCCATCAGTGCGCCCCGCAGCGGCCCGGACGACCGATCCCAGTCGATCGGCGGTCCAGCGTGCAGGAACTGCCCTGGCGAGAGACCGAGCACCTCGTGCGCGGGCCGTACGTCGACCAGCATCGCCTGGACGTCCCACATCGCGGCCAGTGCGCGGTCGTTCGCCCGCCGGCGCGCCGGATCGAGCGCCACGGTCGCGAGATCGTCCTCGGTGCCGGGCATCGGGGGGCGCCAGTCGACCTCGGTCACCGGCACGGCCTGGGCGGAGACCGCCTGGGCCAGCAGTCCGGCGCCGGCCGTCACCACGCGCGCGGGAGTCGTCATCCTCGTCCTCCCACCAGAGCCGCCGCCCGCCTCGCGGCCCGCGCGTTGGAGACATGGACCTCGGCGCCGGCCGCCACCAGGGCGTCGACCTGCGCACGCAGACCCTGTGGGTCCAGCCCGGTGCCGATCACCGTCACCACCACCGGCACCGACACGTGACGCAACGCAGCCGCGAGGTCGGCGGCGGGGTCGATCTCGGCGCCGTGGCCGAGCACCACGTCCATCAGGATCACGCCGGTGCGCCCGTCGGTCGCGAGCCCGGCCAGGTGCTCCAGACGCAGGGTGGAGTCGATCATCGGGTGGGCCCGGCCGGCGGTCAGCGCGTCATCGCCGAAGTCGATCATCAGGTGCTGCTCGGCACTCAGACCGGGGCCGAGTGCCAGCCCAGGCTCCCACGCGATGTTGCTCCTGATCGGGCCGAGCAACTCGGCGGCGACGAGCATGGCCTCGTCGCACAGCGTGCCGCCGACGAAGAGCCCGCGCAGCAGTCCGCCATGCTCGGACGCCTCCACCGCACCCTCGACCGGCCAGTCGGGTGACTCCCGGCCCAACGCGGTGAGCACGGACTCCGTCGCCGCGGTCAGGTCCGGGCGACCAGGTCCGAGCAGGGCGAACTGCACCGGCGTGGCCAGGCTCTCGGCGTACGACGTGATCGCGGCGGCGACCTGTGGAGCCGGTGGCTTGGAGACCACCAGGATCAGCTCGACGGTGGGGTCGGCGTCGAGGCGGGCCAGAGCGACCCTGGTGGAGAGCCCGCCGACCTCGCTGGACAGGTCGCGGCCGCCGACGCCGTAGGCAGTGCTCACGCCGACACCCGCCCGATCGAGCAGGCACAGCACCTGCTGGCAGCCGGTCCCGGAGGCGGCCACGATGCCGACCGGGCCGGGGGCGACCGCATTGGCGAAGCCGAGACCGAGCCCACCGATCAACGCCGTCCCACAGTCGGGACCCAGCACCAGGAGTCCGCGTTGCGAAGCAGTCGTCTTCAGGGTGATCTCCTGCTCGACAGGGACGTTGTCGCTGAAGATCATCACGTCGTTGCCGGCGTCCAGGGCGTCCATCGCCTCCACCGCCGCGTGTGGCCCGGGCACGCTGACCAGGACCAGCGCATCCCTGGCTGAGCGGAGTGCGGACGCGCTGGTGCGCGGCGCGGCGACGTCGGCCGGTCCGGCGTCGGCGCGGCCGGCCGCCGTCAGCGCCTCCTCGACCCCGGCGAGTGCTGCGGCGAGCTGGGACTCGTCGTCGACCCGAAGCGCCAGCACCATATCGTGCGGGCTCGCGGCGGCCGGGACGGTGAAACCCATCTGGGTCAGGACGTCCAGGTTGAGGGGCGTGGCCATCGCGACCTGCGCCGACCGAACTCCCGGCAGCCGCTGGACGTCGCGACTGACCTGCAGCAGCGTGACGGAGTCGGCGTACGCCCCCGAGCGGAGCTCGACGTGCCTCGTCACGCGGCCCGTCCCCCGGCGGCGTCCAGGTGCGCGCAGGCGAGGCGGGCACCGCGCAGGAGGGCAGCGCCGGAGGTGTGGCCGAGTCGGCCGAGGGCGCGCGCGTGCCGAGGTTCGTCGGGGGTGCCGAGGGAGGCCACGTACGCCGAGAACTCGGGCACGCCCTCGCCGTGCATGGCGCACTCGATCAGTGCGGCGGACAGCGCGGTGGTGCGATGGAGCGCGGCCCGCACGCGAGCGTCGAGGTCATGGGTGGCCACGGCGGCGGCCCGATGCACGGCGAGCCAACCACAGAGCACGTCGTCGGCCTCGGGGGTGAGCCCGGGGCCGCTGCCGATGGTCTCGACGAGCTCGATCCCCCGACCGCCCTCGGGTCCGGGCGAGACGGGTGTGGAGGCGGGGGACCCGGACGTCGAGCAGGCGAGCGACGCGCAGCGGCAGGTCCCCGAGATGGAGTCGGCCGCCGCGAACGGAGGCGGAGCGGGTGTCGAAGCCCCTCAGGTCGGAGGCCGCCACCACCATCGCGCACGGCACCCGCACGGCGGTGGCCGCCACCACGCCCACGCAGTGACCGCCCACCTCGACGTAGACCGCGTGCGGACCGCGGTGCAGGACCGCGAGGGCGCGGTCGGGACTCGCCCGCAGGCGTTCAGCCACGCGTGGCGGCGCCGCTGCGGCGACCGGTCGGGGGCTCACACTTCCCGACGGTAGTCGTCGGCGTTACGGTTTGCCGATGTGAGGTTGTGCCAAGGATCGTGTGGAAGAGGTGCAAGTCTTGATAAGCCGACACGATGCCAGCGCGGAGTTGGCTCGCATCGATGCGCTGCACATCGCGCTGACCCAGCTCGTGCTGGAAGGAGGCGACCTGGAGCACATCGCCGCCGAGGTCGCCCGGGTGCTGGGTGACGGGGTGCTGTTCACGTCCACCGACGGGCGGGAGCAGGCTGCGGCGCTGCCCGAGTCCCTCCGGCTGTCCCTGGCGGGCTCGGGACTCCTCGACCCGACCGGCCGCGTGCGGGTCGAGCGCATCAGTCAGGGCACCGCTCAGGAGCTGACCGTGGGCGCGGGACAGATCCGGATGCTCCCGGTGGCGGCCGGCGGCACCGATCTGGGCCGCCTGGTCTACCTGAGAGCGGGTGGCCCGGTGACCGACGCCGACGTGCACGCCCTCGAGCGGGCCGCCGCCGTGGCGGCACTCCTGATCACGCGCGAGCAGGCGGTGACCGCGGTGGAGGGCAAGTACCGAGGCGACTTCCTGCGTGACGTCTTCCTCGGCCGCGCCGGCGAGGCGCCGTACATCGCGGAGCACGCGGCCGGCTTCGGGTGGACCCTGGATCGGCCGGTCGTGGTGGTCGCTGCGGAGATCGACCCACCGGGACCCGAGGAGGACCCTGTCTCGAGCTCGCAGTCGCGGATGTGGCAGGCCAGGTTCTCGGCCGCATGGAGTCAGGTCAGCCACGACCTGGATCCAGCCATCCCGACCGCAGACTTCTCCTCCGAGGTCGTGGCGCTGCTGCCGGTGCTCGAGGGCGACGACGAACCCGTGACCGGCAACGGGGTCGTACGCCGTGCGGTCACCGCGGTCGCCGGTGACCGCGGCGGTGGCCGCCGGCCGTTCTCGGTGGGAGTCAGCCGGAAGGCGAGCACCCAGGCCGACCTGCCCGAGGCCTATGCGCAGGCCCGCCGTGCGGTCGAGGTCGGACGGCGCATCCACGGGCGGGGCTCGACCACCTTCTTCGACGACCTGGGCATCCACCGCCTGATCGCGCTCATCAAGGACTCAGGCGAGCTGCGCCGCTACGTGCGCGACGTGCTGGGTCCGCTGGCCGACGACTCGGTGGAGGCGACCGATCTTCGCGAGACCCTGCAGGTGCTCCTGGACACCAACTTCAACGTCGCCGAGGCCGCCCGGCTGCAGTTCTTCCACTACAACACCATGCGCTACCGCGTCGGCAAGCTGGAGCGCCTGATCGGCCCGCTGGGCTCTGATCCGCACCTGCGACTCGACGCCGCCGTGGCACTTCGGGTGCTCGAGATCGTGGGCTGAAACCGACAATCGTTGCCAGCCGGCAGCCGGTTCCTTCGGCACCTGTCGCCGTCGAGCCCGCCTCGAGCCGAGCACTACCTTGTGGAAACTCGTCACGTCCTCGAGATCAGGAGGCTGCGCTCATGTCGATGTTCCAGTGGAAGGTGGTCGACCCGGCCCCCGGCGTCCCCGTCGCCCCCGACGAGCGACTGAGCTGGGGGCGCACGATCGGCCTCGGCGCCCAGCACGTGGTGGCCATGTTCGGAGCGACGTTCGTGTTCCCGCTCGTCATGGGGCTCGACCCCAACCTGGCGATCCTCTTCTCCGGCATCTGCACGATCCTCTTCCTGCTGATCGTGTCGAACAAGGTGCCGAGCTACCTCGGCACCAGCGCGTCCTTCGTGGCCAGCGTCGCAGCGATCCGCCTCCAGGGCGGCGACTCCTCCGACGTGACCGGTGCGATCATGGTGGCCGGGCTCGTCCTGGCATTGGTCGGGGTGCTCGTCCACTTCGCCGGCGCCCGCATCATCCATGCCCTCCTGCCGCCGGCCGTGACCGGCGCCGTGGTGATGCTGATCGGCTTCAACCTCGCGCCGGTGGTGGCCGGTGTCTACTGGCCCCAGGACCAGTGGGTCGCCCTGCTCACCGCCACCTTCCTGGTGTGCGCGGCCGTGCTGCTGCCCGGGTTCTGGTCACGTGTCGCCGTCTTCCTCGCGCTCATCGTCGGCTACCTGCTGTCGTGGGCGTTCGACACCGTCCTGGGCCCCATCGACTCGGCGCTGCCCGGCCAGAACGTCGACCCGGACACCCTGCAGGCCGTGGCGTTCGAGCACGACCGGATCTGGGCCTGGTCGGGAGTCGGCGACGCCTCGTGGCTCGGCTTCCCCAGCGGCAAGCTGGCCGACGGTGTGTCGGTCGTGCACGGACCGAGCATCTCCCTGACCTTCGTCCTCCTGGTGCTGCCCGGTGTGATCGCCCTGATCGCCGAGAACACCGGGCACGTGAAGGCGGTCGCGGAGATGACCGGCCAGGACCTCGATCCCTACCTGGGCCGAGCGATCGGAGCGGACGGACTGGCCACCGCGTTCTCGAGCGCGTTCGGCGGCTCACCCACCACGACGTACGCCGAGAACATCGGCGTGATGGGCGCCACCCGGGTCTACTCCACGGCTGCCTACTACGTGGCCGCGATCGCGGCGATCCTGCTCGGCCTGTGTCCCAAGTTCGGCGCGATCGTCAACGCGACCCCGGGCGGGGTCCTCGGCGGGATCACCGTGGTGCTCTACGGGATGATCGGCCTGGTCGGTGCCAAGATCTGGGTCGAGAACCGGGTCGACTTCGGCAACCCCGTCAACCTCGTCGGACTGGCCGCCGGCCTGATCGCCGGCATCGGCGGCGTGAGTCTGAAGATCACCGACGACTTCGAGCTGGGCGGAATCGCGCTGGGCACCATCCTGGTGATCGTCTTCTTCCACCTCGTCAACGGCCGGGAGCGTCGCTCCACCGATGCCGAGAGCCCGCACCTCTAGGCTTGAGGAAGTGAAGCCGGCACCGTTCGCCTATTGCCGGCCAGGCAGCCTCGACGAGGCGCTCCTGGCCCTGGCGAGCGAGCCCGATGCCAAGGTGCTGGCCGGGGGGCAGAGCCTGGTGCCACTGCTGTCGATGCGCCTCGCCTCGCCGTCCCTGCTGGTCGACATCAACGGCCTCCTCGACCTCGACGCCGTGACGGTCACCGATCGCGGAGCCACCATCGGGGCGCTGGCCCGGCACGCCGCCGTGCTGGCCGACCCGGAGGTGCGCCGCGTCCAGCCGCTGATCCCGGCCGCTCTGGCCTGCGTCGCCCACGCCACCATCCGCAACCGGGGCACGACCCTCGGCTCGATCGTGCACGCCGACGCGGCCGCCGAGATGCCGGTGGTGCTCTCTCTGCTGGAGGGTTCGGTCGAGGTCGCCTCGGTTCGCGGCCGACGCACCATCCATGCCTCCGAGCTCTTCCTCGGGCCGTTGGAGACCTCCCTCGCGCACGACGAGCTGGCGCTCTCGGCCCACTTTCCGGCGTTGCCGCCCCGCACCGGTATCGGCTTCGAGGAGATCTCGCGGCGCCACGGCGACTACGCCCTGTGTGGGGTCGCGAGCCTGGTGACCCGCCAGGACGACCGGGTGCTGCGGGCGCGCGCGGGGTTCGTCAGCGTCGGTGACACGCCGGCCGTGCTCGACCTGACAGCCGCCTTCGCTGCGGGCCTCGACGACGACTCCCTGGCCGCAGCAGGCGAGCTCGCGCTCGAGTCGCTGGATCCGGCCGCCGACATCCATGCCACCGCCGGCTATCGGGCCCAGCTCGTGCGGGTGCTCACCGCCCGTGTGCTGCGGGCGGCGTACGACGACGCGGGGGGAGCGGACATGACCGAGGAGCTCCACCGGATCCGGCTGTCGGTCAACGGGGTGGCCCACGAGATCGAGGTGCCGGCGCGACGGCTGCTGTCCGATGCGCTGCGCCACGACGTGGGACTCACCGGCACCCACATCGGTTGTGAACACGGCGTGTGCGGCGCGTGCACCGTGCTCTTCGACGGAGCACCCGTGCGGGCCTGCCTGATGTTCGCGGTCTCGGCCGTCGACGCCGAGATCACCACCGTGGAAGGACTGGCCGGGCCCGACGGCACCCTGAGCCCGGTGCAGAGGGCCTTCGGCGAGTGCCACGGGTTGCAATGCGGCTTCTGCACGCCGGGCTTCCTCACCACTGTCACGGCCGGCCTGCGTGACAACCCGCAGCCCACCCACGAAGAGGCCAGGGAGATGGTCGCCGGCAACCTGTGCCGCTGCACCGGCTACCAGAACATCGTGCGGTCGGTGGAGCGTGCTGCCGAGCTGATCGGAGAGGAGTCATGACCGGGAAGCTCGTCGGGACGAAGGTCGCCCGGGTGGAGGACGACCGGTTCGTGCGCGGGCAGGGGCGATTCGTCGACGACGTCGCTGTCGGCGCCCTCGACCCTGCACGCCGCGGTCCTTCGCTCGCCGCATGCCCACGCCCGCCTCCTCGACATAGACGTCGAGGCCGTCCTCGATGTTCCCGGCGTACACCTCGTCTGGACCTACGAGGACCTGACGGGTCCGATGGCCGAACCGCTGCCGTTGCTGATCCCGCACCCGGCGCTGACCCACGGGCGCACCCAGTTCGCGCTCGCCAACGGCGAGGTCAACCACGTGGGAGAGGCGATCGCTTTCGTGGTGGCCGACGACCGCTACCTCGCCGAGGACGCCGTCGACCGGATCCGGGTCGACTACGAGATCCTGGCTCCGGTCGTCGGCATCGACGCTGCCCGCGTGGCCGACCGGCTGGTGCACGAGGACGTCCCCGGCAACGTCGGCGCCCGGCTGGAGCAGGAGAACGGTGATGCCCGAGCCGCCATCGCTGCTGCCCCCCACCGGCTCGAGCTCGACCTGAGCATCGAGCGGAGCGCCTGCACCCCCCTCGAGGGTCGCGGCACCGTGGCCCGCTGGGACCCCGACAACGGGCGGCTCCAGGTGTGGACCTCCACCCAGACCTCGACCGGGGTGCGTGCCGCCGTCGCCGCCAAGCTCGGTCTGGATCTGGGTCAGGTCGACGTGATCACGCCTGATGTCGGAGGCGGTTTCGGGGTCAAGATCAATCATCCGTGGCCCGAGGAGCTGCTCGTGCCCCTGGCGGCAAGGCTGCTGGGTCGTCCGGTCAAGTTCACCGAGGACCGCCGCGAGCACTTCATCTCCTCGGCCCACGAGCGGGGCCAGGTGCACCATGTCGAGGTCGGGTTCGACGACGAGGGCAGGCTGCTGGGACTCGACGTCGAGTTCTGGCACGACCACGGCGCCTACATCCCCTACGGGCTCATCGTCCCGATCATCACCTCGACCCAGCTGCTGGGGCCCTACAAGCCGGCGAACTACCGGGTCGTGTTCGAGAGTCTCTACACCAACACCGTCATGGTCACGCCCTATCGCGGTGCCGGCCGGCCCCAGGGCTGCTTCGTGATGGAGCGGACCATGGACGCGATCGCGGCCTACCTGCATCGGGACCGCGCCGACGTGCGCGGCGTCAACTTCATCCAGCCCGACGAGTTCCCCTACGACCAGGGCCTGATCTTCCAGGACGGGCGTGAGCTGGAATACGACTCCGGCGACTATCCCGGCCTGTTGGAGAAGCTGAAGGCGCTGGTCGGCTGGTCCGAGTTCCCGGCAATGCGTGCGCAGATGGCGGCGGCCGGTCGGCAGGTCGGGATCGGACTGGCCTGCTACGTCGAGGGCACCGGGGTCGGGCCCTACGAGGGTGCCCATGTGCACGTGGAGACCTCGGGCAAGGTCAAGGTGGCCACGGGACTGACCACCCAGGGGCAGGGACACCAGACGGCGTTCGCGCAGATCGTCGCCGACACGCTCGGCGTACCCCTGGAGGACATCGAGGTCGTCACCGGCGACACCCGCCGGATGCCGTACGCCGTGGGCACGTTCGCCTCTCGTGCCGCGGTGATGAGCGGCTCGGCCATCCACCTGGCCGCCCTGCGCACCAAGGAGAAGGCGCTGCGGATCGCCGCCGACGCCCTGGAGGTCGACGAGGCGGATCTCGAGGTGGCCGACGGGGTGGTCCGGGTGAAGGGGTCTCCCGAGCACCAGATCTCACTGGGCACCGTGGCGGTGTTGTCCAACCCGCTGCGCTACGCGTTCGACGAGGCCTCCGGGGCAGCGACCCAGTTCAGCGTGGGCGACCCGGGCAGGCCACCGGTCGCCGAGGACGACGAGCCCGGTCTGGAGGGCAGGGACTTCTACTCTCCCGAGCGCTCCACCTTCGCCTCCGGGATGCATGCCGTGATCGTGGAGACCGATCCGCTCACCGCCGAGATCACGATCCTGAAGTATGCCGTCGTGCACGACTGCGGCAACCTCATCAATCCGATGATCGTCGAGGGCCAGATCCACGGCGGGGTGGCCCAGGGCATCGGCGGGGCGCTCTACGAGCGGATGGCCTACGACGAGCACGGGCAACTGCAGAACGCCTCGTTCATGGACTTCCTGATGCCCTACGTCACGGAGATCCCCGACGTCATCGACATCGACCACCTCGAGACCCCCTCACCGCTGAACCCCCTGGGGATCAAGGGCGCGGGCGAGGCCGGGGTGATCCCGTCCGCGGCGGTGTTCGCGGCGGCGATCGAGGACGCGGAGGGGCTGATGATCACCAGCATGCCGATCTCTCCGTCCGACCTGTTCGAGCTGCGACGACGAGAGGACTCCCGATGAGGATCACTGGCCAGCACACCCTGCCGTTCGGCGTGCACCAGGTCTGGGAGTCGCTGCTCGACCCCGGGGTGCTGGTGCGCGGCCATCCCCGGCTGCGAGCGGTTGGAGGCCACCGGCGAGACCTCCTACGCCATGACGGTGACCGCGGGGGTGGCCGCGATCAAGGGGACCTACTCGGGCACCTGCGAGCTCTCCGACCTCAAGCCGGTCGAGTCGCTGCGGCTGCGGGTGCGGGGTGCGGGTGCGCCGGGCACCATAGACGCCACCGTGGCGTCGCACTGGCAGCGGTCGGCCCCGAGTCGACGACGGTGAGCTATGACGCCGAGGCCGTCGTCGGCGGCATGGTGGGCGGTGTGGGGCAACGGATGCTGACGTCGGTGTCGCGTCGGATGGCCGGGGAGTTCTTCCTCAACGTGGGCGGGGCCCTGAGCCAGCAACCGGTGCCTGGTCCCGCGTCGGCTCCCGAGCCCGTCCGAGAGCAGCCCTCGGGGCGTCTACACCCCACCCGCGCCGGGTCAGGTCGCACGACGACTTCCTCAGGGGGATCGCAGTCGGCGCGGGGCTCGTGCTGCTCGGAGTGCTCGCCGGCTCGCGCCTGGGCCGACGACGGTGAGTGACCTCGGCGTCGACTCCACGGCGCGCGACCAGGTCGCCGCCCTGTCGGGCTCGCGAGATCTCGGCGCGCGAGCTGATGGACCTGCATCTGGCGAGGATCGCCGAACGCAACCCGCTTCTCAACGCGATCGTGTCGCTCGACGAGGATCGCGCGCGCGCGGGGGCAGCTCGCGGCCGACGAGGCGCTTGCCGCGGGTGGTGCCCGTGGCCCGCTGCACGGTCTGCCGTTCGCCTTCAAGGACACCCATGACGTGGCCGGCTGGCGAACGACGTACGGCTCCCCGCTCTTCGCCGACCACGTCGCGAAGCGCGACGAGCTGATCGTGGAGCGGACTGCGCGCAGCCGGTGTCGTGCCCCTGGGACGCACGAACGTGCCGGAGTTCGCGGCGGGCTCGCACACCTTCAACACGGTCTTCGGCACCACGCTCAACCCCGTGGATCCGAGCCGGTCGGCCGGTGGCTCGAGCGGGGGTGCAGCCTGCGCGCTCGCTTCGGGCATGGTCCCGTTGGCGGAGGGCTCGGACCTGGGCGGCTCACTGCGCAACCCGGCCTCGTTCTGCGGCGTAGTGGGGTTGCGGCCCTCCCGCGGTCGGGTTCCGCAGTGGCCCTCGGGGCTGCAGGGAGTCACGATGTCCACCGGGGGCCCGATGGCGCGCAACGTCGGCGACCTGGCCCTGCTGCTGTCGGTGCTGGCGGGCCCCGATGCGCGTGCGCCGCTGGCCCTGGGCACCCCCGGCTCCAGCTTCGGCCCACCGGTGTCCGGATCCCTCGAGGGGCTGCGGGTCGCGCTGTCGGTCGACCTCGGAGGTGCCTTCGAGGTCGATCACGAGGTGGCCGCCGTGGTGAGAGCCACCGCTGATCGGTTCGTCGCCGGTGGCGCGAGGGTCACCGAGGCCCACCCCCGGCTGAGGTCGGCGGAGGACACCTTCCGGACCCTGCGTGCCTGGGAGCTGCAGGCAGGACTGGGAAGTCTCCTCGCACGGCACCCCGACGCCTTCAAGTCCAGCCTGGCCACGAACATCCGCGCGGGGGAGCCTCTCAGCGGTGCCGACATCGCCACGGCGCTGACCCAGCGCACCACCCTCGAGGGAGCGGATGCGGGCCTTCTTCGCGTCGTACGACGTCTTGGTGCTGCCGGTCTCGCAGGTGCCGCCGTTCCCGGCCGAGCTGGAATATCCCGAGTCGATCAACGGCCGGGCGCTGCGACTCCTACCTCGACTGGATGTGCTCGGCCTACCTCATCACCGTGACCGGATGTCCGGCGATCTCCGTTCCCGCCGGGCACACGGCGGATGGTCTTCCCGTGGGCGTCCAGATCGTTGCTCCGCACCGCAGCGGACCGTCGCCTGCTCGAGGTCGCCAGCGCCTTCGAGGCCTCTCCCCCCGCTGAGTTCCGGCTTTCGGCCCTGCGAGGTCGGGCTTTCGGCCCGGCGAGATCGGGCTTTCGGCCTCAACCGAGGCCCGAAGCCCGATCTCGTGGGGCGGAACCCTGTGCCGGAACCCCTCTGTCATGGGGCCGGAACCCCATCTCATGGGGCCGGAACCCCTATCTCAACGAGGGGGGTGGAGGTGACCGC
>CAWIOB010000009.1:0-86295 GCA_963837595.1 uncultured Actinomycetota bacterium
CTGACGCTCGAATCGAGGCTTGTGGCTGAGCGTGAATCGGACCAGAGCATCGCGGCTGTTGGCGGCTGGATGTGGCCCTTCGGGGACATTCCGGGGACACGCTTGGCGGGTTCCACCCGCTGCGCCGCGACGGATCCACCCTCCTGAGACAGCAATGCCTTGGACTGCCCCGCCTAGCGATGCTCATCGCCGTGCGCGCATTCCCCCACACGTGCGCCTCAGGCGATGGCCGCCCCCAGATCCAGCGCGATGTCGACGATCATGTCCTCCTGACCGCCGACGAGGCGGCGCTGCCCCACCTCGACGAGGATGTCGCGTACGTCGACGCCGTAGCGTTCAGAGGCGGCCTCGGCGTGCCGCAGGAAGCTGGAGTAGACGCCGGCGTACCCGAGCGTCAGGGTCTCGCGGTCGACCCTCACCGGGCGGTCCTGCAGCGGTCGCACCAGGTCGTCAGCCGCGTCCTGCAAGGCGAACAGGTCGCAGCCGTGCTGCCAGCCGTGCAGGTCGGCGACCGCGACGAACGGTTCGATGGGACAGTTTCCGGCTCCGGCACCGTGGCCGGCCAGCGACGCGTCGACACGGGTGACACCCGACTCGACCGCGACAACCGAGTTGGCCACGGACAGTGAGAGGTTCTCGTGAGCGTGGATGCCGATCTCGGTTGCGCCATCGAGAACGTCGCGGTAGGCGGTGACCCGCTCTCGGACACCGTCCATCGTCAACCGGCCGCCGGAGTCGGTGACATACACGCAGTGGGCGCCGTAGGACTCCATGAGCAGGGCCTGCTTCGCGAGCTCGCCGGCGGGCGTCAGGTGGCTCATCATCAGGAAGCCCGCGACGTCCATGCCCAGCTCGCGGGCGGTGTCGATGTGCTGGGCGGACACGTCGGCCTCGGTGCAGTGGGTGGCGATCCGGACCGACCGGACACCCAGGGCGTAGGCGTGCTTCAGGTCCTCGATGGTGCCGATGCCCGGCAGCAGCAGGGTCGTCAGCCTGGCACGGGAGATGTTCTGCGACGCGGCCTCGATCCATTCCCAGTCCGTGTGCGACCCGGGACCGTAGTTGAGGGAACCGCCCGCGAGCCCGTCGCCGTGCGCGACCTCGATGGCGTCGACGCCCGCTGCGTCGAGGGCTCGCACGATCCGTCCCACGTCGTCCGGGGTGATCCGGTGCCGTACGGCGTGCATGCCGTCGCGCAAGGTCACGTCCTGGATGAACAGCCGCCTCGGTCATGCGAGAACCTCCCGGCCGCTGGTCGTCGCGAGGCGCTCGGCCGTCCGTAGCGCGGCCGACGTCATGATGTCGAGGTTGCCGGCGTACGCCGGAAGGTAGTGCGCCGCGCCCTCCACTTCCAGGAACACCGACACCTGGTGAGTGACCGGGGAGTCGCCGGCGAGCGTGTGGACCGGCTGGTCGGCCGGGACCGGCGTGATCTGCACGGCCTGCTTGAGGCGGTAGCCCGGAACGTACGCCGCCACCGCCGCGACCATCTCCTCGATGGACTCGCGGATCCGGTCGTGCCTGGCCTCGTCGGGGTCGCCGATCAGTGTGAATACGGTGTCGCGCATGATCAGCGGCGGCTCCGCAGGGTTCAGGATGATGACGGCCTTGCCGCGGGTCGCTCCCCCGACGGTCTCGATGGCCTTCGACGTGGTCTCGGTGAACTCGTCGATGTTCGCCCGCGTGCCCGGCCCCGCCGACTTCGACGCGATCGACGCCACGATCTCGGCGTACGGCACGGGGGTGATGCGGGAGATCGCAGCCACGACCGGGATGGTGGCCTGGCCGCCGCACGTGACCATGTTGACGTTGGTCGCGCCCTCGTGATCGTCGAGGTTGACGGCCGGGACGACGAAGGGACCGATCGCGGCGGGCGTGAGGTCGACCATCACAACGCCGTACGGCGCGAGCGTGCGGGCGTTGGCATGGTGGGCCTGTGCGGACGTGGCGTCGAAGACGATCCCGATATCCTCGAAGCCGTCAATGGCGATGAGCCCCTCGACCCCCTCGTGGGTGGTCGGGACGCCCAGTCGAGCCGCCCGGGCCAGCCCGTCCGAGGCGGGGTCGATGCCGACCATGGCGCCCATCTCGAGCGTCTCCGAGAGGCGGAGCACCTTGATCATCAGGTCGGTGCCGATGTTGCCGGAGCCGATGACGGCCACCTTCGTCCTGGGTGTCTTCGTGCTCATAGGGACCTCCTGTGGTGGTCGGGGCCGGCGAAGGAAACGGACACAGAGCCCAGTCCCGTGAGCTGGGCCTCGAAGGCGTCACCGGCGACGACGTCTGCCATCGGGCCGAGGGCGCCGGAGAGGACGACTTGGCCGGCGCGGAGAGGATCGCCGATGTCGCGCGCAGTGCGCGCCAACCAGACGAGCGCCGTGAGGGGGTCACCCAGGCAGGCGGCGCCGTTGCCCCGTGGAGACGACCTCGCCGTTGCGGGTCATGGTCATCTCGACGGCGACCGGCTCGAACTCGTCGAGCGTCCTCGCCTCCGCACCGAGCACGAAGAGCGCGCTCGATGCGTTGTCGGCGACGGTGTCGGCAAGGTGATGTCCCAGCCCGCGATCCGGCTGTCGACGATCTCGAGCGCGGGCAGGCGACCTCGAGGACGGCCGCCCGCACCTGCGCCTCGTCGAGGTCGCCGTCGGCCAGGTCGGCACTGAGCACGAAGGCGACCTCCGCCTCGATCCGCGGCTGGAGCAGCCGGCCGTGGGTGCTCACCGTGGCCGCGTCGACGTGGCCCATGTCATCGAGCAGTACGCCGAAGTCGGGCTGGTCGACTCCCAGCTGGGCTTGCACGGCCGACGAGGTGAGGCCGACCTTGCGGCCGACGATCCTTGCCCCGGCCGCGACGCGTCGGTCGATGCCGGCACGCTGGACGGCGTACGCGGTCTCGGCGCCGGCACCGATCAGATCGCGCACGGGTGGGCAGGGGACAAGGGTCTGCTGCGCGAGCTCGAGTCGCTCGGCAGCCCGGACGGCCCCGGACAGGTGGGTTGTCGTGGTCACCGGGACACTGTGCCCCCGACCCGCCGGGCGGACCTCACCCACCGTTCCGGTCGGCGGAACCGCGGACGGCTTCCCGGCAGGCGGCACGGACAGGTTTCCCGTCCCACCGGCCGCGGCGCATCGTGGTTCCATGGACGTGAGAAGCCAGCCTGCCGCCGAGATCGACCCCGCGCTCTACCGCGAGGTCCTCGGCCACTACCCCACCGGCGTGACCGTGGTGACTGCCTTCGACGGCGACGAGCCCATCGGCATGGTGGTCGGGACCTTCACCTCGGTCTCGCTCGACCCGCCCCTGGTCGCCTTCATGCCCACGACCGGCTCGGGGACCTACGCCCGCCTCGCGCGCGCCACGGCGTACTGCATCAACGTGCTCGCCCACGACCAGCAGGACCTCTGCCGCACGATGGCCACGCCCGGCGACGACAAGTTCGCCTCGGTGGCATGGCATCGCTCGGAGATCGGTGCGCCAGTCCTCGACGACGCGGTGGCCCTGGTGCACTGCACCCCCGAGCAGGAGATCGAGGCGGGCGACCACTACATCGTGCTGTGCCGCGTTCGCGGGCTCGAGGTGTCGCGACCGGTCACACCCCTTCTTTTCTTCCAGGGCGGCTACGGCGGGTTCTCACCCGCGGGCATGGCTGCGCGCGGTGACGCCGACCTGATCGCCGCCCTCCGGCTGACCGACTCGGCGCGCCTTGAGGTCGAGCGCCTCGCGCAGCGGCTGACGTGCGAGGCAGCCGTCCTCGTCGGGGTCGGTCCTGATGAGCTCACCACCGCCTTCAGCGCCTATGGCGGCACGGCGGAGATGGTGGAGCCACTCGGCCAGCGGATCCCGCTGATCCCACCGATCGGCGAGGCCTACGTCGCCGGCGCGACACCCGAGGTCGTGGAGCAGTGGCTGTCGAAGGTCAACCCGAAGGACCCTGAGCTCGTCGCGCGATACCGCGCCCGCTTGGCCTCGGTCGAGCGCCGCGGGGCGGGTGTGTCGTTCCTCAGCGGCGACGGACCGGTGGAGTACGAGCAGCTCGGGGCCGCGCTGCGCGAGTACGGCACAGGCCAGCTCACGCCGGCGCGGGAGCGCGAGTTCCGCACCTTGCTGGCGGACACGAGGTGCTTCTACCAGGACCGCGACCTGATGCCCACCGAGGACTACAGCGTCGGCGGGATCGTCGTACCGGTCCGCAACCCGGAGGGCGACATCTCGATGCTGCTCCGCGCCACCCAGCTCCCGGCCCGGGCCACCGGCGCCGAGGTGGAGGAGTGGATCGCGGCGGTCAAGAGCGCCGCGCGTGCAGTCGAGCGGCAGCTTGCCGCGGCCGGTCGAGCTGCGCTGCGGGACTACCGGGCCTGGTACGACGCCGACTTCCCCATGTAAGCCGAACCCCAGTTGGGCAGAAGCCAACGAGCCTCGAGACCTGCCCCCTCGGGGACGTGGTCTCGAGGCTCGCTCCGCTGACACCTCGACCGGCGGGGGTCCCTGTCAGTCGGCCAGCGGGTGCATGATGCCCGGCGGGCGGTTCTTCGCCTCCGGGTCGAGCCTGTGGCCCCAGATCGCGGTCTGGTTGTAGACCTGCGGCACCCAGGCGCCGTCGACCTCGATGCCGTCGTACCCGACCTCGACGTTGAACAGCGACGGGGTCGCGGCGTAGAAGCTGAACGTCTTGTCGTTGGTGTGGCGCCCGAGCGACAGCGTCAGCGGCACGTCGTACTCGTCGAGCATGTCGTAGGCCAGACCCACGTCGTCGATGTTCCTGACCTGCAGCATCAGGTGGTTGAAGCCGGCCACGCCAGGCGGGCACTGACCCAGCGCGAGCGTGTGGTGGCGCTTGTTCACGTGGTAGAACCGCGAGTTCAGAGCCCCCGGCACGATGATCTTGTCGGAGAGCTCGAAGCCCAGGACCGAGCAGAAGAACTCGTGGCCGGCCTCGATGTCCGGCATCAGCAACAGGATGTGGCCGAGCCCCTGGTCGCCGGTCACGAACCCCGAGCTGGCGCGGCCGGGTCGGAACGTCGAGGGGTAGAGGTGCTGACCCCAGATGACCTCGTGGGGGAACCCCCACGGGTCGGTGAAGGTGACCAGCCGGTCGACGTTGCGAACCTCGGCCAGCTCCCGCGAGCCACGTTCCGCGGTCACGCCAGAGGCGGCAAGCTTCTCGACGACGACGTCGAGGTCCTCCTCGTGATCGACCTGCCAGCCGAAGAAGGCCACCGAGTCCTCCGCGGCAGGGCGGATCTCGAGGCGCCAGGCGGCGTCGTCGACCCGGAGGCGCACGGCGCCGTCGGGCCCGTCGGGGGCAAGCTCGCCGCCGAGGAAGCCGGTGCCGAAACGGCGCCATTCCTCCGCGCGGGGTGAGTTCACTCCCACGTAGGCAAGGGACTTGATCATGCTCGTTCTCCTTCGGTGACGGTTCAGACGTACAGAGCAGGGGCGGCGTCGCCACCGAGGTCGTGAGCACCCCAGGCGGCGTAGATGTTCTCGGCCACGTTGCAGACGTGGCTCAGGCCGACCTGAAGGTCGCGCCAGTAGCGCTCGTTGGGGAAGTCGGTGCGGATGCCGCTGGCGCCGCTGATCTTGTAGATCCGGTCGATCGCGTCCGCTGCCCGGCGAGAGGCCCGGACCTGGTCGCGTCGGAAGACCAGACGCTGGTCGTATGACACCTCGCCGCCGCGCGACACGTGGTCGAAGAGATCCCGCATCGAGCTGAGCAGATGCGAGCGGCTGGCGGCGACGTCGGCGGCGGCCTCGCCGTAGACGACGAGGTGGGCGGCGTCGTTCTTGGCGACGTTGCCCGCGACCGAGACGCGCGTGGTCATGTAGTCGTGGTAGACCGCGAGGGCGCCCTGGGCGATGCCCTGGGTGCCGGCGGCGATCGCCGCGGAGAAGATGATGGGGAACTTCACACCGTAGAGGGGCTTGCCCGCCTGGCGGTGCTCGTAGCCGCCCTCGACCATCGTCATCGCCTCGACGACACGGTGGTCGGGGACGAAGACGTCGGTCATCCGGACATCCTTGGACCCGGTGCCCTGCAGGCCCATCACGTTCCACGAGTCCTCGACGATCTCGTAGTCGGCGCGCGGGATCACGAAGTGCCGCATGTCGGGCGGACCGCCGATCTCGCCGTCCTGGTCCAGGACGAAGCCGCCTAGGATCACCCACTGCGAATGATCGGTGCCAGTGGAGTAGGGCCACTGGCCGGTGAAGAGGTAGCCACCGTCCACGCGGGTGGCTCGGCCGAACGGCGCGTAGGGCGACGCGGTCCAGGTGTCGGGGTCCTCCCCCCAGATCTCCTCCTGGAGGCGGGGATCCATCAGCGCGATCTCCCAGGGGTGGACACCGACGACGCCGGAGACCCAGCCCGCCGACGGTGCCGCGACACCGACGTTCATGACCGCCTCGAGGAAGTCGCAGGGGTGAGCCTCGTAGCCACCGTGCTCGACGGGCTGGAGCAGGCGCACCAGGCCGGTCTCCTTGAGGGTCTTCGCCATGGTGTCGGTAAGGCGGCCGAGCTTGTCGCTCGGCAGCGACTCGTCGTTGAGGACCTTGGCGCTGTTGCTGATGTGGTCGAGAACCTCGTGCATGGGGTCCTCCTCCTTCTTCTGTGGCTGGTGAGTGCTTCTCTGGCTTGGTGACGGAGACGGTCAGAACGCGACGCCCGGCGGGATGGCCCCGCCGAACCGGTGAGCGCCCCAGGCCTGGTAGGTCAGCTCGCTGTTGTTGCAGACGTGGGTGCTCGCCACGTGCAGATCCCGCCAGGCCCGGGAGACCGGATGGGCGTCTCCCATCGCGGTCGATCCGGAGCGAAGGAAGAGACGGTCGATCGCCTCGACGCAGCGGCCGGTCGCGCGCACCTGGTCGCGCCGGAAGCGATGTCGCTGATCGAGCGTGATCTCCCCGCCGTCGTCGACGAAGGCGTACAGGTCGGCGATCGACGTGCGGAAGTGCGAGACGCTCGCGTCCACGTCAGCCTCGGCGCCTGCCAGGCTCTCGAGCTGCGTCGCGCTGGTGCGTGCGGCCGTGCCGGCCACCGAGACCCTCGACTCCATGGCCTCACCGAAGACCCGGATCGCGTGCCGGGCGACGCCGAACGTCCCTGCGGCGATCGCGGCGGGGAACATCAGCCCGAACATCATCTGGAACAGCGGCGAGCCGGGACGACGCTCGCGGGCGTAGCTGCCGTCGTACATCCGCGAGGCCTCGCTGACCCGGTGGTGCGGGACGAAGACCCCGTCGATGACGACGTCCTTGCTGCCCGTGCCGCGCAGTCCCATCACGTTCCAGGAGTCCTCGACGATGGTCCAGTCGCCCTTCGGCAGCACGAAGTGCCGTACGTCGGCGGGGCTGAGCGGGGCGCCGGACTCGTCCGCGACCATCCCGCCGAGGATGATCCAGCCGGCGTGGTCGGTGCCCGTGGAGTAGGGCCAGCGGCCGGAGAACCGGAATCCGCCGTCCACGCGAACCGCGCGCCCGAAGGGGGCGTACGGCGACGCGGTGAGGACGTCGGGATCGGCACCGAAGATCTCCTCCTGAAGTCGCGGGTCCATGATCGAGATCTCCCACGGGTGTACGCCGACGACGCCGGCGATCCAGCCCGCCGAGGGGTGCTCGGCGCCGACCTGGATGACCCAGTCGAAGAACTCGTTTGGGTGCTCCTCGAAGCCGCCGAGGTCCTTGGCTTGGAGCAGCCGCATGCCACCCGAGGCGCGGAGGATCTGCACGGCCGGATCGCTGAGCCGGCTGAGGTCGTCACTCGGGACGAGCTCGTCGCGGAGCGCCTGGGCGGCCGCGGCGAGGTGGGCGTGGGTCTCGTGCACGGCTCAGCCCTTCTTCGAGCGGTCGCGGACGACCTTGGCGAGGGTGACGGCGACGACCAGGCCGGCTCCGTAGAAGGCGTTCTGGATCCACCCCTGGTAGCCCAGCAGCTGGAGGCCGAAGATGCCGGTGGCCAGGAAGTAGATGGCCACCATCGTCCCGATCGGGTTGAACGTCCCTGGCTGGACGACGGCCGTGCCGAGGAAGACGGCAGCCAGGGCGGGCAGCAGGTAGCTGGCCGACGAGGCGGAGTCGAAGCCACCGACCGTTGCCACCAGGAGCAGCCCAGCCAGTCCGGCGAGGAGGCCGCCGGCGACGTACGCCCCGAACCGGATCCGCTGGACCCGGATGCCGGCCAGCCGTGCCACCTCGCGGTTGGCGCCGACGAAGATCATGCTGCGTCCGAGCGGCGTCCAGGACAGGAGGTAGGCCAGGAACAGCGTCACGGCGATGCCGTAGTAGAAGGAGATCGGCATGCCGAGCACCTCCTTGGTCGCGAAGTCCGCGAGGCCGGGGCTGCGGACCGAGACGATGTTGGTGCCCGAGATGAACTGGGCGATACCGGTCAACAAGGTGCCGGTGCCCAGCGTCACCACGAACGACGAGACGTCCATGACCACGACGAAGAAGGCGTTGACCACCCCCGCCAGGACAGCCGCGCCGACCCCGACCAGGCAGGCCAGCCAGATCGGCAGGCCGTGCACCCCGGCCAGCACCGGGATCGTGGTCGCGGTCAGGCCCATCACGGAGGCGACCGAAAGGTCGAACTCGCCCACCGCCAGGGTGATGAGAGCCGACATCGCGAGGAAGACGAGCACCTGTTGGGACCCGAAGATTGAGGAGAAGGTGCCGTGGGTGCCGAACGTGTCGGGCACCTGGGCGTAGAAGTAGAGCGCCATCAGGGCCCACACAACGATCAAGGCGTAGCGGCCGGCGACGTGGTGGACCCAGCTGGGGGCTCCCTCCGCGTCGCTGCTTCGCCGGAGGACGGCGTCCTGGGCTCGGCCGTGGCGGTGGCTGACGTGTCAGGCATGGTGGGCTCTCTCGGATGTGGTGGCGGGCTGGGAGTAGACGGCCTCGAGGACCTCGTCGGCGTCGTCGATGGACAGCTCGCGCGGGGGGCGGCCGGGGTGCAGGACGTAGATCCGGTCGCAGGCCTCGACCAGGTCGGCGGGCTCGGTGCTGACCAGCAGCACGCCCATCCCGTCCGCGGCCGCGCGGTGGATGGTGCTCAGCAGGTCGGCGCGGGCTCCGACGTCGACGGCCTGGGTGGGCTCGTGGAGCACCAGCAGGGCGGGCGTGACGGAGAGCCACTTGGCGAAGAGCACCTTCTGCTGGTTGCCGCCGCTGAGCTCCTTGACCAGGTCGGTGCTCGAGCGGGCCTGGATGGAGAGCCGCTGGATCGAGTCCGTGGCGAGCCGGTGCTGCCAGCGCCGGGACACGAACCAGGGGCGGCCCTTGCGACGGACGCTGGGCAGCGAGAGGTTGTCGCGGACGTTGAGCTCGACGGCGAGGCCGTCGCGGACGCGGCGCTCGGGCACCATCGCGACGCCGGCCCTCATCAGCGAGGCCACCGAGGACCGTCGCAGGTCGATGCGGCGCTGCCCGATCTCCAGTGTCCCGGACGCGGCTCGACGCGCGCCCGAGACGAGGTACGGAACGTCCTCGAACCCGGTGCCGGGCACGCCGGTGAGGCCGACGACCTCACCGCGCCGGACGTCGAACGACGAGCGGGTCGTGACCGGGCAGCTCGAGCGCCTCGACCCGGGCGACGACCGGCGCCGCGGGGTCCGAGAAGGCCGACCTCACCACCCGGTCCACCGAGGAGCCGAGCATCAACTTGGCCAGGGCCGCCTCGTCGAGGGTGGAGGTCTCCCGCCCCTGCTCGACGACCAGGCCGTCACGCAGCACCGTGACGCGGTCGCTGACCGAGAGCACCTCTTCGAGGTTGTGGCTGATCATCACGACCGAGGTGCCGGTGGCGACGACCCGCCGGATGAGGGCGTGGAACCGGGCGAGCTCGTCACGCGGCAGCGCCCGCGTCGCCTCGTCCAGGATCATCACACCTTCGCCGGCCACGGTGTCGCGCAGGGCACGGGCGATGGCGACTCCGGCTCGATGCGAGGCCGGCAGGTTGCCGACCAGCTCACGCGGCGAGATGGGGAGCTCGAGTCGCTCGAGCACGGCTCGGGCGACCTCGTCCTGCGCCTTCCAGTCGATGCGTGGGACGAACCTGCGCCGCACGAACCCGCCGATGCCGATGTTCTCGCTGACCGTGAGCGCGTCGAGCAGGCCGAGGTCCTGGTGGACCACGGAGACCCCGGCCGCGCGGGCGGCCCGCCACTGGACGGGCAGCGCGAACTGCTGCCCGTCCACGGCGAGACTCATGCCGGCATCGGGTGCGTGATAGCCGGTCAGGATCTTGATCAGCGTGGACTTGCCACACCCGTTCTGGCCCACCAGTCCATGGATCTCCCCCGGTCGCACCACGAGGGAGGCGTCCCGGAGCACCGTGGCGGCGCGGAACGTCTTGCCCACGCCATGGGCTTCCAGGCGAGTCGGGGTCATGACGCGTCGACTCCCCAGGCGGTCAGGAAGACCTGCTTGAAGGCGTCGCCACCGAACCAGTCCGGGGTGAAGTAGGCGTCGGGCGACAGGTCGAGGTCGGCGACGTTGTCGGCGTTGAAGTCGCGCGTCACCATGTCTTCGGGCTCGACGGGGGCGACGTCGTCACCGGCCATCAGCTGCATCAGCCCGTTCGCGTACTTCCAGCCCTCGTAGATGACCGGGGTGCCGAGATCGGAGACCTGCTGGCCGTCCTTGATGCGCTGGAGGCCGGCGAGGTCAGAGCTGGAGGAGATGACCTTCACCTTGTCGCCGAAGCCGGCGCTCTGCACACCCTGGAGGGCGGGTGCCACGAAGCTGTCCACGGGGACGATGAGCAGGTTGGTGTCCGGGTTCGAGACCAGGGCAGCGCTGACCGCTGACGGCAGCTTGTCGAGGTTGGCGGTGGTGAACTCGGCCGTGGCGACCCCACAGGTCGGGCACAGCTCCTCGGCCTTGGCGATGCCCTTGTCGCTGGCGCTGCGCGTCGTGGTCGAGTCCATCAGCTTCAGCCACAGCATCTGGGCGTCGGCGCCGCCGTTGGCGACCGCCGAGACCGACATGGCCTCGTAGAGCGCGTCGACCCGGCCGGTGTTGTCATAGAAGGCCAGGTTGTCGTCGGACTCGCGACCACCGCTGGCGGCCACCCCTCCGACGAGGACCTTCACGCCTTTGTCGGCCAGCGCGTCGAACGCCGTACCCGCCATCTCGTAGTCGACGAAGAGCGACACGACCGCGTCGGCACCCTGGTCGCCGGCCGCCTTGAGGCAGTCCGCGACCGCGGTCGGGTTGAACTTGCCGTCGCAGATCTTGCCGGTCGCGCCCACCTCGGTCAGCGCGTCCTGGAGGCCGACGGCGACACCGTGGATGACGGGGATCTGGTCACCCAGCGCGACGATGTGGACGGTCTTGCCGGCCAGGTCGACCGGTGCGGAGAGCACTGGCTCCTCGGGGTAGTCGGTCACCGGGCCGGACCAGGTCTCGAGCAGCGCGGAGGCCTGCTCGACGCCTGCCTCGGTGTCGGCCGCGGTGCCGGTGGGCGCCTTGTCGGCCACGCTGTCCTGAGCGCATGCACCGAGGAACGTCATCAGGGCGACCGAGGTCGCCGCCAAGGCGAGCCCGCGCGTCGTCGTACGGGAGTAGGTCATCTGCGTTTCCTTCGTCTCGGGGATACGGCCCCAGGAGCGCTGGGTGTGACCTGAGTCATGGCCGTGGCTCGGAACGTACGAAGGTCGGCGCCCGAATGGTGAGCGCTTCGGTCCTGCAGGTGGAACGTTCCGGCAGAGGGAACGAACCGGTGCAGCGTCCGGTCTCTGCGTTGACAGGGTGTGCCGCATGACCACGACCAGTGACACGGCCGGGCTGCAGACGCTGCCGCTGCGCACCCTGGTCCTGCTCGGGGCGCTCACCGCCGCCGCGCCGCTCGTGACCGACTTCTACCTCCCGGCGCTGCCCGACCTCGCGCGCTCGCTGGGAACGAGCGAGGCGGCGGCCCAGCTGACGGTCTCGGTCTCGATCGTCGGCCTCGCCCTGGGCCAGCTGGTCGCGGGTCCGCTGAGCGACCGGATCGGCCGGCTCACCCCGCTGCGCGTCGGCGTGCTGCTCCTGGCGATCACGTCGTTCCTCTGCGCTCTGGCCGACGACATCACTGTGCTGCTGGTGCTCCGCCTAGCGCAGGGACTGGCTGCCGCCGCCACCCTCGTGGTCGCGCGTGCCGTTGTCCGCGACGTGTACGACGGAGCCCGCGCAGCCCGGATCTTCTCCGAGCTCATCCTGGTGATGGGGCTGGCGCCTGTCGTCGGTCCCATGATCGGCGGCCAGCTGTTGCGGGTGACCGACTGGCGGGGCATCTTCATCACGCTCGGGATGATCGCGGCGGCGCTGTTGATCGCGACGCTGGCCCTCGTCGAGGAGACCTGGACGCCGCGGGCCGCCGGCTCAGCGCACGGTTTCGGACTCCTCCTGCGAGACCGGGCATTCCTGGGCTTCCTGGTGGTCGCCGGCTGCATGGGCGTGGTGCTCTTCAGCTACATCTCGATGAGCCCCTTCGTGCTGCGCGAGGAGTACGGAGTCGGCCCCGTGACGTTCTCGTGGATCTTCGGCGCCAACGCGGCCGGTCTCGTCGTAGGCGGGCAGGTCAACGCCCGCCTGGTCGGCCGCCACGGTCCGGCACGGATGCTCCACGTCGGGCTTGGCCTACTGGCGTCGGCAGCGACCTGCCTGGGCATCGCTCTTGCGATCGAAGCGCCGCTCGGCGTCGTGTTGGCGCCGATGTGGTTCGTGCTCTGCGGCCTGGGCATGAGCTTCGGCAACGCGACCGCCCTGGCCCTGGTCCCGCACGGCAGCATCGCCGGGGCGGCGTCGGCGCTTCTCGGGACCAGCCAGTTCCTGCTGGGAGCCGCGGTGCCGCCGCTCCTCTCGATCAACGGCACGACCGGCGTCGCCATGGGCCTCGCGATGGCCGTCGCCGCACTGCTGGCCGTGGCAGTCGGCGCCCGCGTCGTGTCCCCGAGCCCGGTCTAGACTCTCGCAGTGACCACGCAGAAGTCGCGCACCGCCGACCGAGGAGAGGGCTCACGCCTCCCCCTCCTCGAAGCGACGCTGCGACTGGCGGGCGAACGCGGCTACGTCGGCACCACGATGACCCAGATCACCGGAGCGACGGGCCTTCCCGCGAGCTCGGTCTACTGGCACTTCGGCAGCAAGGACCAGCTCATCGCCGAAGCGGTGGCACACGGGTTCGAGGTCTGGCGCTCGCAGGCCACCCCGTGGACGACCATGAACGCCTCGCTCCCCCGCACCGCACGGTTGCGGACCGAGCTCGACACGGTCGTGTTCACCTCGAACGACCGGCTCGACTACTGGCGGATGGGGCTGCTCATCGCGCTGGAGACCGGTCCGGCGGTCGGGACCGCTCCTCGCGAGCGGTTCCTCAGCATCCGTCAGGTGGCGCTCGACGGACTGCAGGGGTGGTGGGCCGAGGCCCTCGAGGCCGATGACGGGGTGTCTCCCGCCACGGATCGTGGTCGACGGCTTGCCTCCCGGATGGCCCGCCTCACCCTGGCCGCTCTCGACGGGCTGTTCCTCGCGCGTCTCTCCGACCCTGCCGAGGACATCGCCGACACCCTCATCCTGCTGGCCGGCGGCCTCGACACGGTCGCCCACCAGCTCGCCGCCGGCAGCATCCCGCAGCCTGCGCCGCGCGCGCGTCGTACGCCGCGCGATCCTGGGCCGGTGAGCCGGGACAGCCGACTGCGGCTGCTGCGCGCGGCCGGCGAGGTCGCCGCGCAGAGCGGCTACGAGGGTGCGAGCATCGCGCGGATCTGCAAGCGGGCCGGGCTCCCGGCCAGCTCGCTCTACTGGCACTTCACCGACAAGGACGACCTGCTGGCGGCGGTCGTCGAGCACTCCTATGACGAGTGGTACGCCGCGCAGCCGGCCTGGGACCCCCCGGGCCCGGTTGCCTCTGGCCCGACGAGCTCCGCAGCCACCTGTCCGTCAGCCTCGACAGTCTGGCCGACCAGCCCATCTTCCTGCGGCTGGGCTACCTGCTGCTCCTGCTGCGCCGGGACGACCCGCCAGCGGCCCGGGCGCGCTTCATGGAGGTACGCCGACACGCCCGCCATGCGACCGACGCGTGGTTCGCGCAGGCCAGCCCGTCGCACGACGACCTCGCGGGACCCGCATCGATCGCCCTCATGGCCCTCTCGGACGGGCTGTTCTTCTCCAACCAGCTCGACTCCCCCACGTGGGATCCGACGGAGTTCGGCGATCTGGTCACGAGGCTCCTGGAGGCTGCGCTCTCCCCCGCGCCGCAAGCCTGAGTCCCGGCAACGGCGAGCACTCCACCGCACCGCCGCACGGTCTCCCCGGCGCGCCCTGACAAGACGCCGCGGGCAAGACCTTGCCAATTCCCTGTAGTGATCGTTACAGTAACGATCACTACAGAAGTGGCAGCGGTCACCATGGCCGCCCACACCAGCAGGATCGGGCCGGAAGAGGTGGACATGACCGTCATCGAGATGGAACCGCAGGCGGCAGGCCTGTCGCCGGAGATGGAGCGCGACGTCGTGCCCTCGGTGACCAAGGCGCTCCAGCTCCTGGACACCTTCCGCTCCCACGGCCCCACCCTCGGGGTGAGCGAGATCTCACGCCTGGCCGGGGTCCCCAAGTCCACGGCCTTCCGACTGCTCGCCTACCTCGAGCAGAGCGGCTTCGTCGAGCGCGACGGTCGCGGGTACTGCCTGGGCCGGCTCCTCTTCGAGCTCGGCAACAGCGTGCCCCTGTGCCGGCCCGAGGGCCTGCGCGAGACGGCGGCACCCCACCTGACCGAACTGTTCCTGGCTGCCTCCGGCACGGCGGCAGTCCACCTGGCCGTCCTCGAGCAGACCGACGTGGTCTACCTCGAGAAGATGGCCGGACCACAGACCATGAGGGTGCCTACCCGCGTCGGGGGCCGGATGAACGCCGCCTGCTCCGCCCTGGGAAAGGCCATCCTCGCCTTCAGTGAGCGCGACGTGATCGCCTCCGTCCTGGACGAGGGACTGCAGCGCCGCACGCGCTACTCCGTCGCCGACCCGGCCCGCTTCCTGCAGACGCTGCGCCGAGTGAACGCGGAGAAGCTGGCCCACGATCGCGAGGAGGTCGTGCTCGGCCTCGTCTGCGTCGCCGCGCCGGTCCTGCTCGACGGCCGCGCGGTCGGCGCGATCTCGATGTCCGGCAACGCCATCGGCTTCAACCCACTCCTCGCCGCCCCCCTGGTGCAGCGCACCGCCGCCGCGATCTCGCGCGACCTCGCCCGCTGAGCCAGACAGGGACACGCCCTCCGGACCGCACGACTTCGGCCCCCGACCTCGCCAGGTCGAGGGCCGTTGTCGTGAGCGCCTCAGTTGTCGCTGATGAAGGATCGCACCAGGCGGTTGAACTCGGCGGCGTGCTCGAGCTGGGCCCAGTGGCCGCAGCGGTTGAGCAGCACCAGGCGCGAGTCGGCAATCATGGCGACCAGGCGCAGCGAGTGCTCGAAGTGCACGACGCGGTCGTCGCGTCCGTGGATCAGCAGCGCCTTCGTGGTGATGCCGGTGATCTCCTGCGGCGTCGCCGCGGTGGGGACCGGTCCACGCCGGGTGAAGCTGTCCAGGAAGTTGGCCAGGTGGTCGGGCCGCGCGGCCGCGTTGTCGGCGCGTTGCTGGGCGAGCTCGTCGGTCGCGTGCTCGGAGGAGAACGTCATGATCTCGACGAGCCGCTTCATCACCTCCGGCGTGGGGTTTCGATACCCCTCCTGGAGGACCTTGAGTCCCTCACTCGGGCCGTCACCGGGACCGAACATCGCCGGCACGGAGAAGAAGCTGCCAGGTCCCATGGTGACCAGGTGCGAGATGCGGTCGGGGTAGCGGGCGGCGAAGGTGATCGCGGTCATCCCGCCCATCGAGTTGCCGACCAGTGCGGCCTTCTCGATGCCGAGCGCGTCCATGAACTCGAGGACCGCGGCGGGGTGGTCGTAGGCGTCGGAGGTCGCGGCATCCGACTGGCCCCAGCCCGGTGCGTCGAGGGCGAGGACGCGGAAGTCCTCGGCCAGCACGGCGACGTTGGGCGCGAAGTTGCTCCAGCCGGTCGCCCCCGCGCCACTGCCGTGCAGCAGGATCACGGGGTGGCCCTCGCCTGCCTCGTTGTAGTTCAGCTTCCAGCTCGGGGTCTGGACGAAGCGGGTGGTGCCTTCGTCGGTGAGTGGTGCACTCATGCTTGCTCCTGTTCGCGTCTGTGGTGTCTGCATCGATTGAACGCCCGGCCACGGGCAGGACGCGCCGATCGCGTGCCGCTCAGCGGACCGCGGTCCGCGACCGGGAGGCGGTCGCGGTGGCACGGTTCGCCGCATGTTGATGGAGCACCCTGCCGTGAACGGGGCGGACACCGGAGAACTCACCGGGGTCGGCCCGATGCCGAGCGCCCACGAGCGTCGGATCGCTTTGCGAGCCGCGCTCGCGAGCGATGCGCCGTTGGTCCTCCCCGGCGTCACGGACGCCCTAGGCGTACGGCTCGTGGAGAGGACCGGCTTCGCCGCGGCGTACGCCACCGGGGCCGGCCTGGCCAACGCGCAGTACGGCGTACCCGACCTCGGCCTGATCTCACTCGGCGAGGTCGCCGAGCACGTCGGCCGGCTGACCGAGGCGACCCGGCTTCCGGTCGTCGTCGACGCGGACACCGGCTACGGCGGACCGCTGGTCGCGATGCGCACGGTGCGCCTGCTCGAGCGCGCCGGCGCCGCCGCGATCCAGCTCGAGGACCAGGAGATGCCCAAGCGGTGTGGGCACTTCGACGACCACTCCCTGATCCCCACCGGCCACATGCAGACCAAGCTCGCGGCCGCCGTCGACGCACGCACGGACGACGCCCTCGTGATCATCGCCCGCACCGACGCCCGCAGCGTCCACGACATCGACGAGGCGATCACCCGCGGCAAGGCGTACGTCGAGGCTGGCGCCGACCTGCTCTTCATCGAGGCGCCCCGCTCCGTTGAGGAGCTCGCGCTCGTCGGTCGCGAGCTCGCCGGGGTGCCGCTGCTGGTCAACGTCGTCGAGGGCGGCAAGACGCCCGAGCTCGAGCTGAAGCAGTACGCCGAGCTCGGCTTCGGCGTCGTCCTGTTCGCCAACTACCTGATGCGCTCGATGATGCTGGCCGGCCGCGATGCGCTCGCGCATCTGGCCGAGCACGGCGAGACCGGCACCCGGGTCGGCGCGATGGCGAGCTGGGCCGACCGCCAGGCACTCGTCCACCTGCACGAGTTCGCAGCCGCCGAGGCAGCACTGGACCAGCCGTGGGACGGCCTCCGATGATCCCCGGGCTGCCCTACGACCACGAGCTGCCTGACCGGGTCGGCGTACTCGTCATCGGTTCTGGTCTCGCGGGCTGCGCGGCTCTCCTCGCCGCGGCCGAGGCCGGCAGGTTCGCGGTGATGCTGGAGAAGACCTCCGAGATCGGCGGCTCCACGGTGAAGTCGGCCGGCCTGTCCGCCTTCGCAGGCACCGCCGAGCAGCAGGCGCAGGGCATCGTCGACTCCGTCGAGCTGCTGCGCAAGGACCTGCTCGAGGTCGGACAGCATCGCAACGACGCGTGTCTCGTCGACCTCTACTGCGACCACCAGCTCGAGACGTACGACTGGCTCAAGGGACACGGCGTGCGCTACGGCGAGGTGCATGCCGCATCAGGCCAGTCGGCGCCACGCTCGCACCCGACCGACACCACCGCGATGCTCGTCCACCTGCTCAAGGCCGCGGGCCGGCTGGGGGCCCGGCTGCTGGTGGACTTCCCGGTCGAGCGACTGGTGCGCGAAGGCGGCCGGGTCGTCGGCGTCGACGTGCGCACTCACGAAGGCACTCGGCGGGTGATGGCCGACGCGGTCGTCGTGGCGAGCGGCGGCTTCTCCCAGAACCCAGACCTGCTCGCACGGTTCGCCCCACAGATGGAGCACGCACTGCGGGCCGGCGGTGCGGGCTGCGAGGGAGACGGCCTGCTGATGGCGTGGCAGCTCGGCGCCGGCGTGGTCGACACGCCATACATCAAGGCGACCTACGGCCACTTCCACGAGGACCACCCCGACGAGGACGGCACCGGGATCCTCGCCGTCTACAAGGGCGCGATAGCGGTCAACCGCGAGGGCCGCCGGTTCGTCGACGAGTCCCGCAACTACAAGGAGCTCGGCGACCGGGCTCTCGAGCAGCCGGGGGTCACCACGTTCCAGGTCTTCGACAGCCGAGTGCTCGCCGCGTCCAGCGACGAGGTGCCGATCTACGACTTCGCCGGCCGCGAGAGCTCCGGCCTGCTCCTCCGCGCCGACACGGTCGAGGAGCTCGAGGGCCGGCTCGGACTGCCACCCGGCTCCCTGGTGGCCACGATCGACGCCTACAACGCCGCGATCGACGACGGCTACCCCGACCCGCACGGTCGTGAGCGCCTGTCCGGCTCGGTCGGGTCACCCTTCGCTCTCGAGCAGGCACCCTTCTTCGCGCACGCGTCAGGAAGTGTCGTGCTGGCCACCTACTGCGGGCTCACGGTCGACGACCACCTGCGCGTGCTCGACGTCTTCGGAGAGCCGATCGACCGGCTGTACGCCGCCGGCGAGGTGATCGGCGGGTTCCACGGCGCCGGCTACATGACCGGCACGTCGATCGGCAAGGCCGGCATCTTCGGCCGCCTCGCCGGCACCCGCGCCGCCGCCCAGGAGAGTGAGCTCGAGTGGTGAGCCCCTTCGACCTGACCGGCGACGTCGCCCTCGTGGTCGGTGCCGCGCCCGGCGGACTCGGGGCACGAGCCGCCCACGCGCTGGCCGGCCACGGCGCGGTCGTGGTGTCGGCCGACCTCGAGGGGGACGGCGTCGACCTGCTCCCGGTCGACGTGACCGACGAGGAGTCGGTGAAGGCCCTGGTGGCCACGGTGCTCGCCCGCTTCGGGCGCATCGACGTGCTGGTCAACGCGGCGGGCGTGATGCTCCGCAAGGCGTACGACGAGACGACCGTCGCGGAGTTCGAGCACGTCGTGCGGGTCAACCTGACCGGCAGCTGGCTGCTGGCTCGCGAGGTCGCGCCCACGCTGGGCGTCGCGGGCCGGATCGTCAACCTCAGCACCGTCTACGCCGAGCGCGCCGGCCCCATCCCCGAGTCCGCCTACTACGCCTCCAAGGCCGGCGTCGCCAACGTGACCCGAGCACTGGCCGCCGAGCTCGGGCCACGTGGGATCACCGTCAACTGCCTGGCGCCGGGCGTCTTCTACCCCACCAAGATGACCGCCGCCCTCGGCGCGGATCCCGAGCGGCTGCAGTGGTTCTCGGACCGCACGATGCTCGCCCGGCTCGGTGACCCGGACGCCGACTTCGACGGGCCCCTTCTCTTCCTGGCGTCCAGCGCCTCGTCGTACGTGACCGGACAGGTCCTGTACGTCGACGGCGGCTGGTCGGCCTGGTGACACCCACCCACCCCATACCGAAAGAGGTCCCCGATGACTCACTCCGCTCCACGCCGCGCCTTGCTGCTCATGGACTACCAGGTCGCGCTCTGTGAGGAGGGCCCGCACCTGCGGATGCCGCCGCTGGCCGCGCAGGTCGCCGAGCGAGGCGTGCTCGCCACGGCCGAGAAGGTGCTGGCCGCCGCGCGGACCGCGGGCTGGCTGGTCGTGCACGTGCGGCTCGCCTTCGACCCGACGTACACGCTGCGCACCAACCGCCTGGCCCGCTTCGACACCTACCCCGATCAGAGGGCGATGCTCGGCGACTCCCCTGAGGCGCAGATCGTCGCCCAGCTCGCACCGGCCGAGGGCGAGCCGATGGTGGACAAGGGCTGCGTCGACCCGTTCGTCGGTACGCCGCTGCGCGAGGTGCTCGCCGCCGAGGGCATCACCGAGGTGGTGCTGGGTGGTGTCGCGACCAACCTGGTCGTCGAGTCGGCAGCCCGGCACGCCAGCGACGCCGGCCTCCAGGTCACCGTGGTGGAGGACATGTGCGCGTCGTTCCGCGCCGACTTCCATGACTTCTCGGTGCAGCACATGCTGCCGCTCTTCGGCGCCGTCACCACGGCGGCCGACCTGCTGGGTGAGCTGTGATGGCCGACGACTACGACGTGGTGGTCGTCGGCGCCGGGGTCGCCGGCCTGACCGCGGCCTGCTCGGCCGCGGAGGCCGGAGCCCGGGTAGCGATCCTGGAGCGGTCCACTGAGGCCGAGACCGGCGGCAACACGCGCTACACCGAGGCGTTCCTGCGGATGAAGTCGCTCGAGGAGACGGCCGAAGGCCTCGAGGACGCCCTCGTCGACGACTTCATGGGACACCCCGATCCCGCGATCATGGCCGACGCCGCTCACTCCCCCGAGCGGCAGTCCCCGCTCTTCAAGGCGCACCACGCCGTGGATCCCGACTACGTCGCCGAGCTCGCGTCCTCCGCACCGGGAACGCTGGCCTGGATGGGCGGGTACGGCGTGCGCTACGACTTCGTGCCCACCCCCTTCCTCACGACCTCGACCACGCGGATGGCGCCGGTCGGTGGCGGCCTCGCCCTCGTCGAGACGATGGGCAAGGCGGCCCGCGGTCTCGGTGTCGAGTTCCACTTCGAGACCACCGCGCGCTCGCTGGTCTGCAGCGCCGGTGAGGTCGAGGGCTTGCTTGCCGACACCCCGGCCGGCCGGGTCACCTTCGGCGGTCGGGTCGTGCTGGCGTCCGGCGGCTACCAGGGCAACGCCGAGATGATGGCGCGCTACCACGGCGAGCGCGCGCTCACCACACGCCCGGTGGCCCGCGGCGGCAACTACAACAAGGGCGAGGGAATCGAGATGGCGCTCGTCCTCGGCGCCGCCACAGCCGGCAACTTCTCGCTGTTCCACGCCGAGCCGGTGGACCCGCGCTCCGGCGACGCCGAGGCCGCGATCTTCTGCTTCCCCTACGGAGTGCTCGTCAACGCCGAGGGAGAGCGCTTCGTCGATGAGGCCCGCGGCCCGATCGACGCGTGGTACGAGCGCACCACCCGCGACATCTCCGCCCAGACCGGCGGAGTGGCGTGGGTCGTCCTCGACCAGCAGGCGCTGGCCGTCCCCAACATCCGCTCGGGCATCCGCACCGGGATCTCGCCGGTCGTGGCCGCGACGCCCGAGGGCCTGGCCGCCGCCATCGGCGTCCCCCCGGACGCGCTCGCGCGGACGCTGGCGGCGTACAACGCCGCGTGTGGCGAGGGCGAGTTCTCGCCCCTCGCACCCGACGCGCTGGCGACGACGGGGATCACGCCGCCCAAGTCCAACTGGGCACGGCCGGTCAGCGACGGTCCATTCGAGGCATACCCGATCATGGCCGCCAACGTGTTCACCTTCGGCGGAATCAAGACCACCTCGGCGGCCGAGGTCGTCGACAACGACGGCCGTGTGATCCGTGGGCTCTGGGCGGCCGGTGAGATGACCGGGCTGTACTACTCCAACTACACCGGGTCCACGTCCGTGCTGCGCGGAGCGACCTTCGGTCGGATCGCCGGCCGCGAGGCGGCACGCGGATGAGGATCTGGCACCAGAGCTTCACCGTCCTCGACGACGTGCCGCACTACCGCGACGCCCTGCAGCGGCACTTCGCGGCCCAGCTCGGCCCCGACACGACGATCGACCTGCACGGGATGGCCGCCGGCACCTACCCCACCGACTACCCCGGCACGCACATCGGCTACGCCTACCTCTCCGGGTTGCACCGCGAGCAGTTCGTGCGGGCCGCGCTAAGCGCGCAGGACGAGGGGTACGACGCGTTCCTGATCGGCACCATCCCCGACACCGGCTTCGAGGAGGTCCGCACGCTCGTCGACATCCCGGTCGTCGCCTTCGGCCAGACCTCGGTGCTGATGGCGGCCCAGCTCGGCGACTGCGTTGGGATCGTCAACTTCATCGAGGCCCTGGTCCCCCAGCTGCGGCGCAACTTCCGCGCCTACCGCGTCGAGCATCTCGTCGGCCCGATCGTGCAGGTGGAGGCGGGCTTCGCCGACGTCATGGCGGCGTACGCCGAACCGCAGCCGCTGCTCGACGCCTTCGCCTCGGCGGCCCGGCGGGCCATCGCCGCAGGCGCGACGGTGATCGTCCCGGGCGAGGGACCGCTCAACGTGTTCCTCGCCGACCAGGGCCTGGTCGAGGTGGATGGTGCCCCTGTTCTCGACTCCCTCGGCACGTGTGCGCGGATGGCCGAGCTGCGGGGCGCCCAGCACCGCGCGAGTGGGATCCGACCCAGCCGGGTGGGGTTCTACGGTGCTCGGCCGCCGCGTGATCTCGTCGACACAGCGCGCTCGTTCTATGGTCTGCCCGGGACCCTGCCGTGACCGACGTCGACGTCGCGGTCGCAGGCGGCGGCGCTGCCGGGCTGATGACTGCACTGCGAGCCTCGCTCGACGAGGACTCGGTCGTTGCCGTCTTCGAGAAGTCAGCGCGCGAGGGGTGCAACGCCGCCATCTCCAGCGGCTCCCTGGCCGCCGGCGGCACCCGCTTCCAGCGTGAGGCGGGCATCGAGGATTCACCGCGACAGCATGCCGACGACATCCTCGCTGCTAGCGGCGACGAGGAGTGGCGTCCGGTCGTCGAAGCCCTCTGCACAGTCGCTCCGCACGCCGTCGAGTGGATCGCCGACACCGGTTACCCGCTCGAGATCGGCCTGGACATGCCCCGAGCCGGGATGTCGGTGCCCCGTCTGCACACCGACCGCGGGCGACTCGGCGGCGCCCGGCTCGTCCGGCACCTGCGGAACCTCCTGGCCCGCCGCGCCAACGTGGCGTTCGTCGACGAAGCACGTGCAGTCGCCCTGCTGTCCTCCGACACGGGTGTCGACGGACTCGTGGTGCTGCAGAACGGCGTACGCGAGGAGGTCACCGCCCGCGCCACCGTCCTCGCCACCGACGGGTTCGCCGCGAACCGCGAGCTGATGGCCCGTCACCTGCCTCACCTGGGCGGCCCGTTCCACGGCGGCACCTCGACCAACACCGGCGACGCGCACGCCTGGCTTGCGGAGCTGGGGGCCCAGTTCCGCAACATGGGTGCTGCCCTGCGCTCGGGCCTGGTCGTCGTGGGCCACGGCACCCGTGTCTCCCCCGCTCTACAGTTCAACGGCGCCGTGCTGCTCGACACCGATGGCCGGCGCTTCGTCGACGAGGAGGCGCACGGCTACTCGTCCATGGCCGGGATCCTCCGACAGCAGCCCGGAGAACGCGCCGTCATGGTCTGGGATGCCACCGCCATGGTGGCCACCGTCGAGTCGGAGATGATGAGGGACTGTCTGGGCGCGGGTGCGATCGCCGACATCCCCGAGGCCGCCGGCATCGCCCAACAACTCGGCGTCGACCTCGCCACTGTCGAGCACTCCTTGCAACCGGCTCCAGGACGGCGGCCGCTCAAGGCGCCCTACCACCTCGCCTGGGTGACCCACGGCATACTCACCACCCAGGGAGGGGCTGTCATCGACCCTCTCGGCCGCGTCCTGGCCAAGGACGACAGCCCCATCCCCCGTCTGTACGCCGCGGGCGGCACGGCCTGCGGTCTGGCCGGGCCGTCGTCGGACGGCTACAGCTCGGGCAACGGTCTGCTGTCGGCCTTCGGCATGGGCTGGATCATCGGCAACACACTCGCCGGCCCTCACGCATGTCCCACGACTCAGTAGCGCCGGGTCATGACGCAGGACCGTGCATAGCCTGGCGTTCGGCCTCGAACCTGAGCGTGCGCCTGACTGGATGTGGCCCTGCGGGAACATTCCGGGGACACTCCCTAGATCCTGGTCGGAGCTGGCACCGCCGGAGTTGGGTCAGTTTGCCGTAGTCGCCTCGACCGGCGCACCAGCCTGCGATCCGGGCCAGCACGTTGTCGACCCGGCCCGGTCCCGGTGCTCTGGCTCGACGGTCGTGACAGGTTCCTGGATGACTTCGGGATTCACGAGTCCCGCGTCGAGCAGTGCACCGACGAAGTTCTTGTCCTTCTGACGGTGGGCGAAGAGTCCGGCCACGCACAGGTCTTCCTTGTCCAGGCACCAGCCCGTGAACTCGTGGTTCGTCCCGGCCGCGGCAGTGTTGGCGTTCTGGACCCTGATGAGTAGCGTTCAACGCTATGTTCCGAAGTCGCGGTGCCCCGCGGTCGTCGAACTGACTGGCTTCGATTCGCGGTTATCGGATCGCACCTCGGCAACGCCCCTACGATGGCCTCGTAGCCGTTCCGGGGTCGCCCAGTGTGAGGCGGCGCGAGAGGCGGACGCGAGGCGACCGAACGTGCGGCGTTTGCCGGCGAGCGGGTGGTGCTCAGGGGCGCACGATGCCGATGTCGGTGAGTTTGTCTAGTGAGGTGAGTCGTCTGCCTGCGGAGCATGGTGCCTCGCTCCGGATATTGACTTCACGGGTCTGCTGGTTGGACGGCACCTATCGGCGAGGGCGCCTGCCCTGCGGGGTCGGCTGCTTCGATCTGGGCCATGATCTTGCGGAGTGCCGCAACCTGCTTGCGCAGCGCGATGCGTCCGCGTCCGGTGACCGAGACCCAGGTGCGTGGCCTGGTGCCGCTGGTATCGCGGGTGAGCTTGACCAGGCCGGCGTCGCCGAGGACTTCGAGGTGGCGGCCGAGGTTCCCGTCGGTGACCCCGAGCTCGCGTTTGAGGTGGGCGAAGTCGGCACGAGAGACACCGGAGAGGGTGGCCAGGATGCCCAGGCGCACGCGCTGGTGCACGTCATCGTCGAGGTCATGGATCGGGTGTTCAGTCACCGACGACCTGCCTGCCCTGTCAGTTCGGGTTCTGCTGAGCCCCACCACAGGAGTGCGGAGTAGGCGAGGAGCTGCAGGGAGATGGCCGCATTCCCGTGCGCGACTGTGGCTATCACCCCGGTGGCGGCACCCATCGCGACGGCCGTTGCCGCGAGCCTCCAGGAACGCAACCAGGCTGCCACCACACCGATCGCGGCAGCCAGGACCAGCGGCGGACCGGCATCGCTGACCCACTGGCGCCCCGACGTCAGGCCGTCGTGCGAGACGGTGGCGCCGAGCAACGTGCTCACCACGATGATCGCCACCCACGGCCATACCGGGAACCACAGCCCGCGCGTCCGCGCATAACGGCGGTACCACCAGAACGAGGTGGCCAGGACGCAGACCAGCGCTGGCCCGAAGAAGATCAGCAGGTGGAACTGCCCGATGACCAGCACCACCACGGCGCCGACGAGGTACACCACGGCCAGAAGCCGCAACGGCAACGCGATGGCACGCCGTATCGAACGGGTGCGTGCCATGGCGGCGGTCGCGTCCCGGTAGGCCAGCTCGGCCACCAACGGGTCTTCCACCCGATCACTCTGCATCGTAGAGTGACTGCCGTCAACACTCTGCGCTGCAGAGTCAACGAAAAGGAGACTTGTCATGATGCTGCTCCTGCCCCTCATCGGCGGCGTGCTGGCCGGCTGGCTCGCCCCCACCCGGGCGGCCGTCGCCTTCCAGGTCGTGTTCGCGCTGGTGGGCGCCAGCGTCGTCATCGCCAGCGCCCCCGACCACGGGACCACCCACGGTGCGGCAGCGGTCTGGGTGATCCCGCTGACGATCGGCCTGGCGCCCGCCGCACTGGCCGTGGGTATGCGCTTGCGGCGGCGGCGGGTCGCCGCGTGAGGATCCTGGGTCGCATTGCGACGATCGGCGCCCTCGTCGAGGTCACCTGCTGGGTGATCGCCACTGCACTGCGCTCTGGGTCTTGGCGTTACGACATCAGCGCGCTGTATGCCGCAGGGTCGCCTCGGCCGTGGCTGGCAATGGCCGGGGAATCGGCGCTCGGAGTGGCCCTCGCCGCGCTCACGCTCGGGCTGCGCCGCTACCTCCCCCGAAGCGACTACCGCATGATCGGATGCCTCCTGCTCGCCGCCGCCAGCGCCGGCGAACTCGCCAGCGGCCTGGCCCGCGACAGCTGCGAAGAGTCAGTGCCCACCTGCACCGGACACGCCTACGCGACCCCCACCGACTGGATCGAGGCTGCCGGCTCCCTCCTGGTCATCTTCGGCATCGCCGGAGCCGCGCTGGTGCTCGCCACCACCCTGCCCAGGCACTGGTCGACCTACTCGGTCGCAACCGGCACCGCGGTCCTCGGCAGCATCCTGGCCTGGCAGGCGGTCCCCTACCCCTGGGTCGGCAGCGCCGAACGCATCCTCGCCCTCACCCTCGCGACATGGGTGGCCGCCCTGGGCCTGCTGATCGCGCGCGAGCAGCACCCAAGCGGCGCCGCGTCCCGCGACCCGGTCGCGGCGCAAAGACTCTCGAGCACCAAACTGCGTTGAGCCGCACACCCTCATGCCCCAGACTCCGCGACCCTGAACCGTCCCACTCCGTCGGCTGGGTGCGTCACTCGCCAGGAGTCGGTGGGGCCCCAAACCCGCGTCACTCCGCACAAGTGCGCCCCCGGCGCGCACGCATCCCACCTCAGACAGGGAGCGCCAGTAGCTCACTCGGCCGCCCGGTTCGTCGGTTCGCGGCCACTCTCAAGTGAGTGGGGACACTTCGGGGGCACGCTGAGGACTCGCAGCGCAGCGACGACCTTGTCAACCACGCTCAGCAGTGGCCCGTTCATGCACGGTTGACATCCTCATCCCGCTGATGAGTACGGGGCTGACCAGCGAGAATGAGGGTCTCACCTCACAATGAAGGTTGGTCGTGGCAGACCGGGGACAACCGTGAGAGCCGGTGACAGGAGTCGAACCCGCGACATCCTCATTACAAGTGAGGCGCTCTACCAACTGAGCTACACCGGCGTGCCGCCCGAGGGGCGCGCGCACATCGTAGTGGTGACGGGCACTGTCCCTGGAACTGAGTAGGGTGCTGAAACGCTCGGACCACAGGGGGACACATGTTTCGTTCGCTCACTCTCGCGACCACGCTCGCTCTCGGGGCGGCCGTGCTCAGCGCCACGCCGCCCTCCTCAGCCGCACTGGCAGCCGGCCAGGCACCGGCGCCCGCTTCACAGGCCGCCGCCATCCCGGTGATCACCTGGCATCCGTGCGACGAGGCGCTCTGCGCCCGGGTCAAGGTGCCACTCGACTACGACGACCCGACCGGACCCACGACGTCGCTCAAGCTGCTCAAGGTGCCCGCTGCCAAGCCGGAGCTGAGGATCGGCTCCCTGTTCGTCAACCCGGGCGGCCCGGGTGCGCCGGCCTCCGACTTCGCACGCTTCTTCCCCTATCTGGTCCGCCCCGCGGTGAGCAACCGGTTCGACATCATCGGCATCGACCCGCGAGGCACCTCAGGGCCCGTCACGACCTGCCGGGCAGACAAGGAACCCGACTTCCCGCAGGTGGCCTTTCCGGTGACCGACGACCAGGTGGCCGTCTGGCTGCGTCACGACAGGTGGCAGCGTCGCGCCTGCCGCACCGGCGCCAACCCGATCACCAACCACCTGACCACCGCAGACGACGCCCGCGACATGGACCTGGTCCGGCAGGCCGTCGGTGACGACAAGCTCACCTACTACGGCGTCTCCTACGGCACCTACCTCGGCCAGACCTACGCCGCGATGTACCCCGACAACATCCGCGCTCTCATCATCGACGGCGTCCTGGACCCCATCGCCTGGGCGACCGGCCGCCACGGCAAGGGCTCCAAGGTGCCGTTCAGCACCCGCCTCAGGAGCGGCTACGGTGCAGCCGAGGCGCTGAGCAGCGCCCTCACCCAGTGCAACCGGGCCGCTCACTGCGCCCTCAAGGGCCATGCTCACCAGACCTGGAACCAGCTCATCCACCGCCTGCGCCAAGGCCCCTCGCTTCGGCACGGCAGCCGCATCACGTACGCCGACCTGGTGGCCGGCACCCTGAGCGCGCTCTACTCCCAGGGCGAGTACCGCTACCTCATGCGGGCCCTCAAGCAGGTCCACCGGCAGGTGTTCGGGCCCGCCTCGCCCCGGCCCACGACCGCGCGCCGGCTCCTGAAGCCCGTCACCGCCGACCCTCGCGGGATCGCCGGACCCTACGGAGCCGGGTTCGGACGCACGTGGGACCCGTTCCATGCGATCGCCTGCGCGGACACGGTCAACCCGTCGGACCCGGCCGTGTGGGCGCGCACCGCCCGCCGCTACGAGTCGGCCCAGCCCTACTTCGGCCGCCTGTGGACCTGGGCCTCCAGCACGTGCGCACATTGGCCGAAGGCAGCCTCGGCCGACGCCTTCCGTGGGCCGTTCAACGTGACGACATCGGCACCACTGCTGGTCCTCGGCAACAGCCACGACCCGGCCACGCCGATCAGCGGTGCCCGGGTAGCCAACTCACTGTTCGCCGGGTCCAGGCTGGTGGAGCTCAAAGGCTGGGGACACGGAGCGATCGGATCCGGCAGCTGCATCGCGAACACGATGCGCGACTACCTGGTCTCGCTGGTGCTGCCTCCCGAGGGCAGCACCTGCGAGCCCGACCGGCCGCTGTTCCGCTGACGTTTACGGAGCGGCGAACTTCATGTTCGGCGCGCCGTACATGCCCGAGGTCGACTGCAGCGTCGGGTAGCCCATGGTCGACCCGTTGGCGTAGGCATAACCCGCGAGCGTCATGCGCGGGTCCAGCGACGCGGTGCCGTTCAGACCGAGGTATTCACCCGACGTCCAGTGCTGGCTCACGACCACGTAGGTGAGGCCCGGCTGGAGCGTCACCGGCGAAGCCAGGTCCGTGTAGAACCAGCGGCTCTCTGCTGCCGCGCCTGCCGCCACGACGACACTGGCCACCATCGCCCTGGTGTCGGTGCGATAGATCGCCACCGTCGTGTCGCGGTTGTTGTCGTTCCTGCCGTCGTTGTCGTAGTCGTAGAGCCCCAGCGCCGTCACCGGGGTCGCCTGGCTGAGGGTGAACCGGTAGCCGACGACATAGTTGCCGGTCGTGCCTCCGCCCGGCGAGTACGACGCGAGGCCGGGAACCGGGTGCGACTTCACGGCGACGGCCCTCGTCGACGTGGTGGTGCTGCCGGCCGGGTCGGTCGCGAGGACAGTCACCGTGTAGTCCCCTGCCGGGAGTGTGCCTGCCCCATAGGAGAAGGACACGCTCTCGGTGCCGAGCCCGGTGACGGTGACGGGCAGATCGAACGGGCCCGCCGAGAACGAGCCGTCGCCCCGCAGGAAGTTGCCGGCAGCGTCGGACACCCGGACCGCGAGCGAGGACACCTTGAGGTTGTCGGACGCCGTGCCGGAGACGACGAACCCTGTGCCGGCCGGCAGGGAGGAGTCCGGGGAGGTGATGGACACCGTCGGCGGCATGACTTCCACCGTGAAGCTGCCGGTGTAGTTCTTCCAGTTGGGTCGCTCGTCGCCGCCGCGGGCGGTCACCGTGTAGGTGCCCACCGGCAGGGTGCCGAGGTCGAGAGACCAGGACAACGAGGTCGTCCCGAGGCCGCCGGAGGTGACGTCGTACGGGAGGTTCACGACGGTGGTGCCGAAGGCTCCGGCGGTCGTGAGGTAGTCCCCCGCGGAGTTCTGCACCCGCAGTTTGAGGTCGTTGACCGACTGGTCGTCGGTCGTCACGCCGCTGACCGTGACCGGCGCCTCCGTGCTCGCGTCAGTCGGCAGGCTCAGGTCGGTGACGGGCGCGACGCTGTCGAGGCCGGTCCCGGTGAAGGCGATGACGGTGTTCGTGGGTGACGTCCGGCCGGCGATGTCGACCGCCCAGGCCTCCGCGGTGTAGGAGCCGGCCGGCAGCGGGGTCGACAGCGCGAAGGACCCGTCCGCCTCGGGCGTGAGCTTGAATGCGTAGTTGGCCGCCCCCAGCGTGCCGTCGGCCTGCAGGAACTGGCCGGTCGCCGCTTTGACCCGCACGCGGTAGTCGACCACTCCAGCGTCGTCGGTTGCCGTGCCGCTGATCGTGGCAGGCGTGTTCAGCGAACCGCCCGCCGACGGGCTGGTGAAGGTCACCTGGCTCGGTGCGGTCACGTCCTCGACGCTCGCACCGAAGTCGAGGAAAGCGGTGGTGCCGGTGCGGACCCCACCGGTCCACTCGCCGTCGAAGCCGACCAGCAGGCCGCGCTGGACGGCCTCGATGGTGGTGCCGCCGGTGAAGGAGGACTGCCCCGGGTTCCAGCTGAGGGGGGTGCCGTCGGTGCGGGAGAGCGCGGCCATGTGGGTGCGCCACACGCCGCCACTCATCGCGGTGCCGGTGCAGGAGTCGAGGCCGAGCTTGGGCTCGAGGACCGCGCTCGCCGAGGGCCCGTCGTCCGGGCGGCAGAAGTGACCGGTCACGTAGACGGCGGCGTCGGTGACCGCCACCCCGAACGAGGAGTCTCGCATGTAGTGCTTCCACAGCGGTGCGACGGTGGCCTCGGTGGTCGCCGCGTAGTAGACGTAGTCGGACGTCGTCGCGGTGCCGTAGGCCAGGGCGTACGAGCCACGAGCGGGGTCCAGCGCCACATCCTGCAGGTCGGCGATCGGCATCGCGCTGCCCCGGGTGTTGGTCATGCCGACCAACCGGTGGGCGGTCAGCGCCGGGGAGGCCGGGTTGCTGATGTTGATGATCGCCATCGGGGCGTACGCCGTCCCACCGTTTCCGGAGATGATGCCGAAACGGCCACCGAGGTAGAGCCGGGTCCCGGCGTCGTTCATCTCCAGGGCGTGGACGCGAGAGGTCAGCTCGCCCGTGGTGGTGAAGCTCATCGCCGGCAGCACAGCTCCGGTGGTGGGGTTCAGCTCGGAGACCGTCTCGATGCTCAGGCCGCCGATCTTCGTGAAGTCACCACCGACGAACACCCGGTTGTTGCGGTAGAGGATCTCGCGGATGACACCGTTGGGGGTGGGGCTCTTGAAGGCGTTGACGACCGAGCAGGTGGACAGATCGACCAGCGCCAACCGGTTGCGTGTCTTGGTGCCGTTGGTGCCGGTGACCTTCTTGAACCGCCCGCCGACATAGACCTGGGTGGGCGTCGGTCCGGGCTCGACCGCGGTGACGTTGTTGTCGAAGGTGAGCTGCTGCTGGCAGGTCATCGCCTTGGTGTCGATGTTCCAGGCAGCGAAGTAGGGCTGGTCGATGACCGTCCCGTCCTTGAGCTCGATCTGCCAGAAGTCGCCGCCGGAGACGATGGTGCGTCCGGCCTGGGTGACGGCGCGTGTCTCGCGCGGCTGGGGTTCGTCGTAGTTGACGGTGCCGTCGTTGACGTAGAGCGGCGTACGCAGGATCTTCGGGTAGCCCGCGGCCGCCACCTCGGGCACGAGCCCGCCATGCGTGACGACCGTTGCGCCGGCGCTGCCGATGCCGAGCGCGGTGAGCCCCGAGGCGAGTAGTCCGAGCACCACCAGCCGGATCATTCCGGCGTACGACATGACGTTCTTCCCCTGCACCTGTTTCCCCCGTTGCATGAATCAGGCGCCCGGAAAGGGCGCCACCGGGCCAAGGTTCTCGGAGCCCCGGGGTGGCAGAACACCCCAGTCGGCCGAAATGGGCCCATGGCACTTCCCGGACTGGTCCGAAATGACTAGTCGGTCCGCCTCACTTTTCAAGTTAAAGTCGACTTGAAGTCGAGGAGGGGCGATGACCGAGCTCACCATCGGGCAGATCAGCGACCGTTCAGGAGTCGCGGCGTCCGCCATCCGGTTCTACGAGTCGAGAGGTCTCCTGCATTCCGTGCGTACGCCGGGAAACCAGCGGCGCTACGAGCAATCGACCCTGCGCAGGATCGCCTTCATCCGCGCCGCCCAGCAGGTCGGCCTGTCACTGGACGAGGTGGCCGCGGCCCTGGGGACCCTGCCCGAGAGCAGGACCCCGACCAAGGCCGACTGGTCCCGGCTGAGCCGCCGGTGGCAGAGTCGGCTCGACGAGCAGATCGCCCGCATCGAGCGGCTGCGCGACCAGCTCGCGTCCTGCATCGGCTGCGGCTGCCTGAGTCTCAGGGCCTGCGTCCTGTCGAACCCGGACGACGCGCTCGCCGAGGACGGTCCGGGCGCCGTCATCCTCGAGCGGGACTAGGGTCTTCGGGTGCTGACAGATCCCCATCACGACGGGTCACCGCTCTACCGTCCCGGCAACGTCCCGACCCTGGGCGCCACCGTCCCCCTGCGGTGCCGCACCGGAGCGGAGGTGGCCGAGGTCTGGATCCGCACGACCCAGGATGCCGAGCCGACGTTCCACCCGTGCACACCGAGCGGGGCGGACCCGACCTGGTGGCAGGGCGACCTGCCGGTGCGCAACCCCGTGATGCACTACCGCTTCCTCGTGGTCGACACCGACGGGACCCAGCGCTGGCTGACCGGGGCGGGGGTGCACGACCACGACGTGCCGGACGCCTTCGACTTCAGGATCTCGACCTATTCGCCGGCGCCCGACTGGGGCCGGGACGCGGTGGTCTACCAGATCTTCCCCGACCGCTTCGCTCGGTCGGCCCGCGCCGACCTCCGCCCGGCGCCGGCTTGGGCGCAACCGGCCGGCTGGGACGACCGGATCCACTTCGAGCGCAGTGACCCCCGCACCGCCAGCCAGTTCTTCGGCGGCGACCTGGACGGCATCGTCGAGCACCTCGACCACATCGCAGCCGTCGGCGCCTCGGTCGTCTACACGACTCCCGTGTTCCCGGCCGAGTCCAACCACCGCTACAACGCCTCGACCTTCGACGAGGTCGACCCGATGCTGGGCGGGGACGACGCCTACGAACGGTTGTCGACCGCCGTGCACGAGCGCGGATGGCGGATCCTGGGCGACCTCACCACCAACCACACCGGCGACACCCACGAGTGGTTCCAGACGGCGGCCGCGGACCCCGACTCCCCCGAACGCGGCTACTACTACTTCCACCCCGACGGCACCTACGAGTCCTGGCTGGGCTTCACCAGCCTGCCGAAGATCAACCACGGCAACGAGTCCCTGGCCGCTGCGTTCGTCAGCGGCGCCGAGTCGATCGTCGGACGCTGGCTCCGGCCGCCGTACGACGTCGACGGGTGGCGGATCGACGTCGCCAACATGACCGGTCGGATGCGGGCCCTCGACCTCAACCACGAGGTCGCTCACGGCGTACGCCGGACCGCGCTGGCGCTGCGCCCCGACGCGCTGGTGATCGGCGAGCACAACCACGACGCCTCCGAGGACGTCGACCGCAACGGGTGGCACGGCACCATGAACTACTCCGGCTTCTCCTGGCCGGTGTGGGAGTGGCTGCGGGCCGACGACTCCCCGGCGCGTTCCTTCGGCACCCCGGTCCCGATCGCGCAACGCACCGGGCCGCAGGTCGTGGCGTCGATGCGGATGTGGGCAGGCCGCCTCGGCTGGGAGGCCATGCAGACGTCCTGGAACATCCTCGGCTCCCACGACAGCGCCCGGATCCGCACGGTGGTCGGCTCGGCCGCACTGCACCGCGTCGCCACCGGACTGCAGTTCACCCTCCCCGGCGTTCCCATGGTCTTCGCCGGCGACGAGATCGGGCTGGAGGGCATCACCGGAGAGGACTCGCGGCGCACCATGCCCTGGGACCATCGGGAGAGATGGGACACCGAGACCCTCGCGGCCTACGGCGAACTGGCTCGCCTGCGCCACGAGACCGTGGCCCTGCGTCGGGGCGGGCTGCGTTGGGCCCACGTCGACGACGACACGGTGGTCTTCGTCCGCGAGCATCCGCAGGGCTCGGTGCTCGCCTGTGCACGTCGCCGCGGCGGCCCCGAGGTCCGCCTGTCGCGAGCGGCGCTCGGAGCCTCGCAGGCGAGGCCGTTGTTGGGGGGCGAGGCGGAGGCCCTCGTGACCGACACCGAGGTCGTCCTGCCGGCAAGCGTTCTGCCGTCGTTCTCCCTCTATGCCCTCTGACTACGGCAGGATGGTCGGATGCCCCTGAGGATCACGGCCAACCGACCGGACCCGGCCATCCTCGCCCTGCCCTGGAGCACCCCGCTCGAGGACTGGACCGACGAGTTCGTGGTGCCGCTACCGCGCGGTCTGTCGCGCCATGTCGTCCGGATCGTCAGGCTCGGCAGCCGCACCTATGCCATCAAGGAGACAGAGGAGGCCATCGCCTTCCGCGAATACCGCATGCTGCGCGACCTGCACCGCCTGGGCCTGCCGGCCGTGGTCGCCCAGGGTGTGGTCGCCGGTCGCGTCGACCACGACGGCAACGAGCTGCCCGCGGCCCTGCTCACCGAGCACCTCAAGTTCTCGCTCCCCTACCGTTCGCTGTTCTCCCACGGGCTGACGGCCGACAACATCCCGTCGCTGATCGACGCCCTCGTCGTGCTCCTCGTGCGGCTGCACCTCAGCGAGTTCTACTGGGGCGACGTGTCGCTGTCCAACGTGCTGTTCCGACGCGACGCCGGCGCCTTCTCGGCCTACCTCGTGGACGCCGAGACCGGCGAGCTCTACCCGACGCTGTCGCAGACGATGCGGGAGTACGACGTGACGGTCGGCTGCGAGAACGTCTTCGCCGAGCTCCTCGACCTCGAGGCCAGCCAGGCGGTCGAGGGCGAGGTCGCCGCCTTCGAGATCGTCGAGCAGATCCGCGACCGCTACGACGCGCTCTGGTCCGAGCTGACCGGCGAGGAGGAGTTCGGCGCCCAGGAGATGTGGCGCATCGAGCAGCGGATCGAGCGGCTCAACGACCTCGGCTTCGACGTCGACGAGCTAGACATCATCACCGACTACGACGGCGACCAGATCCAGATCCGCCCTCGGGTCGTGGAGCTCGGTCACCATGCCCGCGAGCTGCAGGAGCTGACCGGGATGAACGTGGAGGACAACCAGGCCCGCCGCCTGCTCAACGACATCGCGTCCTACACCGCGCATGCCGACCTCGGTGGCGAGGACCGGGCCCTGGTGGCGAACCGCTGGCTGACGACCTACTACGAGCCGGTGGTGGCGATGGTGCCGCCCGAGCTGCGCGGCAAGCTCGATTCGCCCGAGCTCTACCACGAGATCCTGATCCACCGGTGGTACCTCTCGGAGCGGGCCGGCTTCGAGATCGACATCTTCGACACGGCTCGCGACTACATCTTCAACATCCTGCGCAACCGCCCCGACGAGGCGGTCGCCCCTCCCGAGGTCGCCGACCTGTCGCAGATGTACGAGCCCTGACCCTCGACCTGTCGCAGATGTACACCCGCGTGTGTACATCTGCGACAGGTCGACGGGATCCAGGTGTACATCTGCGACAGGTCAGCGCAGGAGGTCGCGCCCGATCACCATCCGCTGGATCTGGTTGGTGCCCTCGAAGATCTGTGTGACCTTGGCGTCGCGCATCAGCCGCTCGACCGGGAAGTCGCGGGTGTAGCCGTTGCCACCGAACACCTGGACGGCGTCGGTGGTGACCCGCATGGCGGCGTCCGAGCCCGTCAGCTTCGCGATGCTGGCCTGCCGGGAGAAGGGCCTGCCAGCGTCCTTGAGCCGCGCCGCCAGCAGGTACGTCGAGCGCGCACGCTCGACCTCGGCGGCCATGTCGGCCAGCAGGAACTGCAGTCCCTGGAACTCACCGATGCTGCGGCCGAACTGGCGCCGCTGACCGGCGTACTCCACGGCGAGCGCGAGCGCCGCCTGCGCGATGCCGGTGCCGACCGCGGCGATCCCGAGGCGACCGGCGTCGAGGGCCGACAGGGCCACCTTCATGCCCTGGCCCTCCTCGCCGATGCGCTGCTCGACCGGGATCCGGGCACCGTCGAACATGACCTGGGTGGTCACGTCGCAGGCGAGGCCCATCTTCTTCTCAGGTGTGCCGAAGCTCATCCCGGGGGTGTCGCCGGGCACGATGAACGCCGACAGGCCCGCCTTCGCATCGTCGGAGGTGCGCGCGAAGAGGATGTAGTAGTCGGCGCAGGAGCCGTTGCTGATCCAGGACTTGGTGCCCTTCACGACGTACTCGTCGCCGTCGCGCACCGCACGGGTGGCGATCGCACTCACGTCCGAGCCCGCCTGCGGCTCGGAGAGGCAGTAGGCCCCGAGCCAGTCGCCCGACAACATCCGCGGCAACCACTCGTCGCACTGCTCGCGCGACCCGTTCGCCGCCACCACGCTCGCCGTCAGGGTGTGCACACTGGTGCCGACCCCGACACTGGGCCACGAGGCGGCGATCTCCTCGATCACCTGCAGGTAGACCTCGTAGGGCTGCTCCGCCCCGCCGTGCTCCTCGGCGAACGGAAGGGACAGCAGTCCGCTGCGCCCCAGCAGGCGGTAGGCCGCCTGGGGGAACTCGGCCCGCTCCTCCATCTCGGCGACCTGTGGAGCGAACTCCTTCGCGCAGAGGTCACGGGTCAGCTCGAGAAGCGCCTCGGCGTCCTCGGTGGGCAGGAGTCGATCGACAGTCGTGGGCACGACTCGATACTAGGACGTCCGAGTAGTCAGTCCTCGATCGTGTGCATGGCGGCCTCTTCGGCGCTCGCGCCGGCACCATCGATGCCCTCGTCCTCGGCGGTGAGGTCGTAGCCGTCGTCGGTGGCCTTCAGCCGGCCGGTGCGCTCGTTGCCCACCTCGGACCCGACGGGCTCCTCGAGCTCGGTGTCGACGTCGTCGGGGAGTCCCGCCTCCCAGGCCTCGGGCTCCTCCTGGCGAAGGCGTTCCTCGATGGTCTCCCCCTCGAGCTCGCCGAGCTCGGTCGTGTCCTTGTCGAACACCCCCCGGTAGGCCTCCGGCGGCGAGATCCCCTCGTCGAGGATGTCGTCGACTCCGCGGTCGTCCAGGGTGTCCTCGGGCTGCAGCTGGTCTCCACTCATGTCTCGACGTTAGCCCCTGGCCCGTCGGACGAGCTCGTCAGTAGGTCAGCGCCTGGAAGCGACCGACCGTGAACACCCCGTCGGTCTGCAGCGTCACAGGCTGCAGGCCGACCGGCCGCCCGCCCCGGTAGGTGATCAAGGTGACCTCCGCCTCGCGACGGAGCTTGCTGCCCACCGCGATCGCGTAGGCCGCGCCGCCCGTCGTGCCGTTGGTGTAGGAGTAGCCCTGCTGTCCGTTCTCCCCCACGACCGTCGTCGGTCCGACCTGCACATGGAGATGCCCGCCGATCACCAGGTCGACGCACCCGCGCTCGAGGGCGGGCAGCCCACTGGCGGCGTCGTGCACCATCAGAGTGCTGATGCGATCGGGCGCAGCGCAGGCGTCGTCGGCGATCAGCTCGGCCTGGTCGGAGAAGCTCAGGCCCGTCTCGTCGCGCCAGCTGCCCAACCCCGAGGAGCGCGGATCGTCGACCCCGAGCAGGGTGGCCTCGCCCGGTCCCGACACCACCGTGCCGTCGAGATGGGTCCAGCCCTGCTCGCTGAGGTAGCCACTGACGAAGTCGCCGTTGTCGTGGTTGCCGGAGACGTTGAACCGTTGGTAGCCCTCGAACGCCTTGCTGAGCGAGTCGAGGCTGAACGCCTCCCAGGCGCTGCCGGTCGAGGTGTCGTCGCCGGCGTCCAGCACCACCGTGGCGCCACCGGTGTCGCCGATGGCGCGGGCGACGCGGTCCATGCCGATGTTGTCGTGACGATCGGAGATCAGCAGGGCGACCGTCTCCTCCGCAGCCGGCTGATGCAGCACGAGCTGCTCGGCGTCCTGCTCGGCCTGGGCGTAGAAGGCCTTGCTCTTCTCGTAGGTGTCCACTGCGCTGGCCACCAGCCTCTTCGTCTCCTGGGTCGTCAGACTGGTGCTCACCTCGACTCCGTCGACCTCCTCGGGCAGCGGGACCGAGGGCCCGAGGAACGAGGCCAGCGACTGCCACCCCTGGTCGTCGACCACCGGCCCTCGCTCCTGCCAGGGCTGCCACCAGAGCAGCCCGACCAGCGCGGTGATGCCGACCACGGGCACCAGCCTCGGCCCGCGCGCCCAGGCCCACAGCTCACGTCGACGCCGCCGACCCAGCACCAGCCAGACGGCCACCGGCAGCCCTGCGACCAGGCCGGCTCTGAGCAGCGCCGAGACGGCCATGTCGACCACGGCCTCGCGCACCTTCGCAACCTGCGATTCAGGCTGGCTGGCGATGAACGCGTAGCGGTCGACCAGCTCGCCGGTGGTCCGGGCCTCGGTCTGGCCGAGGGTGATGTCGACACCGAGGGCGCCGCCCGAGGCACGGCGTACGTCGGGAAGAAGCGGGCCGGTGTGCACGACCAGCTCGCCGCTGAAGGTCGGTCGCAGGATCGACTCGTGGCTGGCCAGCACCAGCTCGCGCTGGCTGTCGAGGAACATCGGCAGGGCCACCAGCACGGTGACGACCAGCCAGGCCGCCACGGCTGCGAGCAGTCGGAACAGCCGTCTCCGGTCCACGCTCAGGCGCGTGCCTGGGCGATGGCGTAGAGGGCCACCGATGCGGCGACCCCGGCGTTGAGCGACTCCAACTGGTGCGACATCGGGATGGAGACGAGCTGGTCGCAGGTCTCGGTGACGAGGCGGCCGAGGCCCTTGCCCTCAGAGCCTACGACGACCACGATCGGCCCGTCGGCGAGGTCGAGGTCGGGCAAGGAGACGTCACCGTCCGCGGCCAGACCGATCACCATGCACCCGGCGTCCTGGTAGGCCTTGAGCTGCCGTACCAGGTTGACCGCCTGGGCCACCGGCACCCGGGCCGCCGCACCGGCGGAGGTCTTCCAGGCGCTGGCGGTCATGCCCGCGGCACGCCGCTCGGGGATGAGGACACCGTGCGCGCCGAAGCCGGCCGCCGAGCGGACCACCGCCCCGAGGTTGCGCGGGTCGGTGACCTGGTCGAGCGCGACGATCAGCGCCGGCTCCTTGGCGGCCGCTGCGGCGTCGAGGAAGTCGTTGGGGTGGGCGTAGGCGTAGGCCGGGACCCGCGCGGCAAGACCCTGGTGCACAGCACCCCCGGTCATCCGGTCCATCTCGGAGCGCGGCACCTCCATGAGGTTCAACCCTGCCTCCGCGGAGAGCTTGAAGGCCTCACGCAGGCGGGCATCTCGCTCGGCACCTTCAGCCACATAGATCGCGGTGACCGGCATGTGGGCGCGCAGAGCCTCCACGACCGAGTTGCGCCCGGCCACCCACTCGGCTTCGCCGCCGATCACCTTGCGCTTGGGCCGGGAGGAGTTGTTGCGCTCCACCCGGGCGTTCTCCTTGTAGACCTTGTGGTTGGGACGGTCCTTCGCCTTCGGGGTCGGGCCGCGACCCTCGAGGGCGCGCTTCACACGTCCGCCGGATCCCGCAGTGGGGTTGCCCTTGCCGGTCTTCTTGATCGATCCCTTGCGCTGGGAGTTCCCGGCCATGTCAGTCGTTTCCTTGCTCGAGTGTCCACCGTGGTCCGGTGGGCGTGTCTTCGATCTCGATGCCGGCTGCCTTGATCCGGTCACGGATCGCGTCTGCTGCGGCGAAGTCCTTCGCGGCCCGGGCAGCGGTCCGCTGCTCGAGCAGGCCGGCGACGAGGACGTCGACGGCCGCGGTGAGTCGATCGCCCTGGGCTCCGGTGCCGCTGCCCCAGACCGGATCGGCCGGGTCGAGACCCAGGACGTCCAGCATGGCACGCACGGAGGCGGCCATCACCGCGGCGGTCTCCGGTTCAGCGGCGGCGACCCGGTTGCCCTCGCGCACGGCGTCGTAGACCACCGCGATCGCGGCCGGGGTGCCGAGGTCGTCGTCCATGGCTCGAACGAACGCGTCGGGCAGGTCTCCAGGCGCGGAGGTGGCCCCACCGGGCTCGACCGCCGCGCGCTCGAGGAACGACTCGATGCGACGGAAACCCTGGGCTGCCTCCTCGAGTGCCTCGTAGGAGAACTCGACATGGGAGCGGTAGTGGGCCGCCACGATGTAGAACCGCAGCTCGATCGGCCGCACGCGCTTGAGCACCTCGGGGATCAGCAGCGAGTTGCCGAGCGACTTGCTCATCTTCTCGCCTGCGGTGGTGATCCAGGCGTTGTGCATCCAGTAGGACGCGAACCGATGCCCCGCCGCCCGGGACTGCGCCTGCTCGTTCTCGTGGTGGGGGAAGCGCAGGTCGACGCCGCCACCGTGGATGTCGAAGGCCTGGCCCAGGTATTTGCTCGCCATCGCCGAGCACTCGATGTGCCAGCCGGGGCGACCCCGGCCCCACGGGGACGGCCAGGAGGCCGTGACCGGCTCGGTCTCGGACTTCCACCCCTTCCACAACGCGAAGTCGCGTGGATCGCGTTTGCCGCGGGGGTCGGCGTCGGTGGCCGCCTCCATGTCGTCGATGTTCTGGTGGGTGAGCTCGCCGTACGCCGGCCAGGAGCGGACGTCGAAGTAGACGTCACCGGAGCTGTCGGCGGCCGGGTAGGCGTGACCGCGATCGATCAGCGTGGTGATGAGCTCGACCATCTCAGGCACGTGGCCCGTGGCGCTGGGCTCATAGGTCGGTGGATCGACGTTGAGTGAGGCGTAGGCACCGTCGAGCTCGCGGTGCATCGCGTAGGCGAGGTTGTACCAGGGACGGCCCTGGGCCTCGGACTTCGTCAGGATCTTGTCGTCGATGTCGGTGACGTTGCGGATGAACGTCACCTCGAAGCCGCTGACCCGCAGCCATCGCTGCAGGATGTCGAAGTTCACGGCCGAGCGGATGTGCCCCACGTGCGGCTCGGACTGAACCGTCAGCCCGCACAGGTAGATGCCGGCCTTCCCCTCCTCGAGGGGAACGAAGTCGCGGACTTCGCCGGTCGCGGTGTCATGGAGCCTGAAGGTCACCGCTCAAGGATAGGGGCGCGACTACTCGGCACTGAATTCGATGGTGTGCCACCCGGTCGCCCCGTCGGGCACGACGTCCACGCGTACGCCGGTCTGGGTCTCGCCCGTCTTGTCGGTGGCTCGGACCCGGAGCTCGTGATCACCGGCCGCCACGTCCAGCGAGCCGCTCCATTGCACCCAGGTGTCATCACTGGGGGCACCGGCCAGGTCCATCGGCAGCCAGGTCCCACCGTCGAGGGAGACCTCGACCCCCTCGATGCCCGTGAGCTGGCGCCAGGCCGACCCCGCGACAGTCACCGAGCCGGCCGAGACACTCGCCCCGCTTCGGGGCACGTCGATCCGGGAGGCCAGCTTGACCGGGCCCTGCTCCGACCAGCCGCGCTGGGTCCAGTACGCCGAGAAGTCGGCGAACCGGGTCACCTCGAGGTCGACCAGCCACTTGGTCGCGGACACATAGCCGTAGAGGCCCGGCACGATCATCCGCACCGGGAACCCGTGCTCGATCGGCAACGGCGAGCCGTTCATTCCGAACGCCAGCATCGCCCCGCGGTCGTCGGTGAGCGCCTCCAGCGGGGTGCCGCAGGTCCAGCCGTCCTGGGAGGTCTGCTTGACCGCATCGGCCCCGGCCCGGACGCCGGCCTCGGCGAGCAGGTCGGCGATCCGGACCCCGCTCCACCAGGCGTTGCCGATGTAGTCGCCCCCGATCGGGTTGGACACGCAGTTGAGGGTCATCCAGGCCTCGGTGAGGCCGAGACCCAGCAGGTCCTGATAGCTCAGCCGCAGCTCCTTCTCGACCATCCCGTGGATGCGCAGGGACCAGTCCTGGGGGTCGATCGCCGGCACGATCACGGCGGTGTGGATCTGGTAGAAGTCATTGTTCTCGGTGCGCCACGGCTCCAGGCCCTCGATGTCGAGCACCGCCTTCGCCGGTGCAGCGCGCAGCGAGATCGGCAGCTTCAGCAGCTTGCGGCTGGCCTCGACCTGCCGGCGGGACCGCCCCACGACCTGGCCCAGCACCCCGAGCACGGCCACCCCGCCCAGCGCGATGCCGCTGCGGATGAGGAAGGAGCGGCGCGAGGTCGAGTCGCCGGTCGAGCCGGAACCGGATCGCAGCGACTGGGTCAGCCACGGCAGTGCACCGAGCCACACCGCCCCGCCGACGAACACCGGGATCACGTCGGTGGGCTGGGAGGTCGGGCTGGTGAGGGCCGCCAGGCCGCCGATCGCGGCGAGGACCAGGAACACCACCTGTCCGCGACCCGGCGAGCGTGCGCTCGTGCGGCCGGCGTACCAGAAGGCGATCGCCAGGAAGATCAGGACGCCTGCGACGAGGATCGGCTTGTCCTTCTTGCCGACCACCGAGATGGCCTGTTCGGCGAGACCCCCGGGCGTGATCCGGATGATCGCCTCGGCGACGCCGGCGACCGGGTTGACCCGGACCCCCATGGCCGAGGCGGTGAGCACGCTCGCGGCAAGGCCGAGACAGCCGGTCAGGAGGCCGGCCAGACCCCACGCTCTCGGGGAGCCCTGGACGTGCTGCGCGGTGCTCACAGCTCCCAGTGTCGCTCAGGCATCATGAAACATATGAAACAGATCCCTTACGTCGGAGTCGGCACCGATGTGCACACGCTGGCCGAAGGGGTCCCCCTTCACCTGGCCGGGCTCGCCTGGCCCGAGGAGACGGTGGGGCTGTCCGGCCATTCCGACGGCGATGTGGCCGCCCATGCCGCCTGCGACGCGCTCCTGTCGGCCGCCGGCCTGGGAGATCTGGGATCCAACTTCGGCACCTCCGATCCGGTCTGGGCCGGTCGCTCCGGGGTCGACTTCCTGACCGAGACCGCGCGGCGGGTGCGGGCCGCCGGCCTCGAGATCGGCAACGTGTCCATCCAGGTGATCGGCAACCGCCCGAGGCTCTCACCGCGGCGGGCCGAGGCGGAGACGACCCTGTCCGCGGCGATCGGGGCGCCGGTGTCGGTCAGCGCCACCACGACCGACGGGCTGGGGCTGACGGGTCGGGGCGAGGGCATCGCCGCGATCGCGACCGCACTCGTCCTGCGCTGACCTGTCGCAGATGTGCAACGCATGTGCGTCGACCTGTCGCAGATGTACGGCTCGGTGGTGTACATCTGCGACAGGTCGACGGGTTCGGTACGTACATCTGCGACAGGTCAGGCTGCGACGCGAGCCGCCACCAGCGCCCGGTAGCGCCGGACGACGAGGTCGACGACCAAAGAGTGGGTGCCGATGACGTCGCCGACCACGCAGACCCCCAGCCCGGCGGCGATCGTGCGGATCCGCTGCTCGAGGTGACCCGGGGTCAGAACGTACGGCGCGATGACGACGCGACCGTCGGCACGGGCAGCTGTGAGGGCGTCCACCGGCCGACGACCCGGACCTCCTACGGTCGCCAGCCGGACCGGCGCGCCCCATCGCTTGCCCAGCATCGCCCCCGCCACCGCGAGGTCCTGCGTGGGCCGGGGGTCGCTGGAGCCCGCCGCGATCATCACGACCGGATCACCGCGCCGGGCGCCGGCGGCCATCAGGTTGCGGCACATGACCTCGGCGAGCAGTGGATGCGGACCCAGAGGACCGGCCAGCTGGACGGGGGCGACGCTTCGGGCCGCCGCCCACGCGAGGTCGTGGCGGAGGTGACGGGCCGCCGACAGCAGCAACGGGACGACGACGGCCGGGTATTCGTTGCGCGCCATCACGCCGGAGAAGAGCGGTCGACCCGGGTCGAGGTAGGTCGCGGTCGCGGCGAGACCACCCAGCCGTCGGCCGGCCTGAGCGGTCACGGCCCGGGCGACGTCGAGATCGGGGTCGGGCGAGCCGTCGGCCACCGTGACCAGGCGAGCGACCGGAATCGACGTCATGCGATGACACTCGCCTTGCGCTGTCCCACCAGCACCACGCCCTCGACGACCTTCACGGCGTACACCGGGACGTGCACCGTGGAGTCCTCCAGGCACTCCCCGGTGCGCAGGTCGAACCCGTGCTTGTGCAGGGGTGAGGCCACGAACGGGATGTCACCCCGACAGCCCACGATGCCCCGGGCGAGCACCGAGGCCTTGGCGAACGGGTCGTAGTTCCCGAGCGCATAGACGACGTCGTCCGGGGTCCGGAAGATGGCCAGCGCCTGACCGTGGACCAGCGCCGTGGCGCCGCGCTCGACCTCGAGCTCCACGAGGCGGCACACGGGCTGCCATTCTTCGGTCTGCGTCATTCACGGCATCCTTTCCGGATGCCCTGAAACTAGGTGCCTCGTGTTGAGGGGCGGTTTCTGTTTGTTACGTGCGTGAAAATGCTTGCCCGGATCCCGGCCCGGTCAGCGACTCGAGCAGCCGCAGGTCGGCCGGCGACGAGACCCTCGCACCCGCGGGCGGTGCCTCGGCGTACTCCACCGCGAAGCGGGCCTCGAGGGCGGCCACCAGCTCGTCGAAGTCGGACGACGGCCCGCGTTCCAGCTCGGCCACTACCTCCTGGGGCAGTACGACGGGCGAGGTGATCACGCGCCCTCCTGCCGAGGTCACGCACCCCACTACGACGGTCCCTGCCTGGAGCGCACGGGCGACGCACGAGGCGATGAACGAGGCCGGCGTCATGGGACACAGGGGGTCGTGGAGCACGAACGGTTCCTGCGCCGCACGGATGCCGGTCCAGGTGGTGGAGTAGTCGACCAGGGTGACACCGGCCGAGCCCAGGGCCCACGAGGCGCAGGCGACCAGGGACTCGCCGTGGATCAGCGCATAAGGAAGCGATCCTCGGCCCTCGTCGATCACGGCACCGAGGGCCGGTGGGAGGTCCTCGGCGTCGTACGGATCGATGAGCGTCACTGCCTCACCGTAGGCCCGCATGCATTTACAGGGGCCACCACCCCTTGCGGCGAGTGATCACCATCACCTAGCATCCACACATAAGTGATGACCATCTTCACATATGTGCATAGGAGCATCATGAACAACTCCCCTCTGGCCAGTCCCGACAACGCGCGCCACGCGCTGCTGAAGATGTGGACGACCCGGCGCTTCGAAGAGGCCGTCGACGATCTCTTCGCCCGCGGGCTGATGCACGGCACGATGCACCTGTCGATCGGACAGGAGGCTTCGGCGGTTGGTTCCTGCATGGCGCTGCGCGAGGACGACGCGATCACCTCGACCCACCGCGGACACGGCCACTGCATCGGCAAGGGCGCCGATCTCACCCGGATGATGGCCGAGCTGCTCGCCAAGGAGACCGGCTACTGCCGGGGTCGCGGCGGCTCGATGCACATCGCCGACGTAGCCACCGGCAACCTGGGTGCCAACGGCATCGTCGCAGGCGGCATCCCGATCGCGGCCGGCGCTGCACTCGCCTACCAGCTGCGCGGCGAGGACCGGGTCGTCGCCTGCTTCTTCGGTGACGGAGCCGCCAACGAGGGCGCGTTCCACGAGGCGGTCAACCTGGCCGCCATCTGGAAGCTGCCCGTCATCTTCATCTGCGAGAACAACAAGTACGGCATGTCCTTCTCCACCGAGAAGTCGATGGCCATCGAGAACATCTCCGAGCGCGGTGCGGCCTACGGCATCCCCGGCGTCACCGTCGACGGCAACGACGTGGCCGCGGTGTACGACGCGGTGCAGGCCGCCGTCGACCGGGCCCGTGCCGGCGAGGGTCCCACCCTCGTCGAGAACCTGACCTACCGCTGGAAGGGCCACAGCAAGTCGGACAAGAACCTCTACCGCACCAAGGAGGAGATCGCCGAGTGGCGCAGCAAGGACCCGATCCTGCGCTTCGAGGCCCAGGTCCGCGAGCACTCGTTGCTGAGCGACGAGGAGATCCAGAGCGTGCGCACCCAGGCGATGGAGCAGATGCGCGACGCCGTCCGCACCGCCAACGCCGCCCCCGACGCCGACCCGTCCGACCTGCTCGACGCCGTCTTCGCGACGGCCTGAACACCCCCACTCCGAGGAGAACTGTCGTGAGCATCACCGAGACCGAGACATCCACCGGGAATCGCATCATCACCTACTCCGAGGCCGTTCGCGAGGCGATCGGCCAGGCCATGGAGGCCGACGATCGGGTGTTCATGCTCGGCGAGGACATCGGCGTGTACGGCGGCGCGTTCGGCGTCAGCGGCGACCTCTACCACCGCTTCGGGCCGGACCGGATCCGGGACACCCCCATCTCCGAGCTCGGCATCGTCGGAGCGGCGGTCGGAGCAGCCCTGGCCGGGATGCGACCCATCGTGGAGATCCAGTTCTCCGACTTCACCAACCAGGCGATGGACCAGATCGTCAACCAGGCCGCCAAGATCCACTTCATGCTCGGCGGCGCCGCGTCGGTGCCGATGGTGCTGCGCGCCCCCTCGGGGTCGGGAACCGGTGCCGCGGCTCAGCACTCGCAGAGCCTCGAGGCCTGGTTCGCCCACGTGCCCGGTCTCAAGGTCGTGATGCCGGCGACCGCCGCCGATGCGAAGGGCCTGCTCCTGTCGGCCATCGACGACCCCAACCCGGTGATCGTGCTGGAGCACAAGCTGCTCTACCGCACCTCCGGCCCGGTCCCCGAGGACGCCGTCCGGGTGCCGATCGGCAAGACGGCCGTGCATCGCGAGGGCAGCGATCTCACCATCGTCGCCACCGGCGTGATGGTGTCGCGCTCCCTGGAGGCCGCCGAGACGCTGGCCGATCAGGGCGTGGACGTGTCCGTGCTGGACCCGCGCACCCTGAGCCCCCTCGACGACGCCCCGATCCTGGCCGACGTCTCACGCACCGGCCGGGCACTGCTGGTCCAGGAGGCCCCCGGTCACGCCGGCTTCACCGCGGAGATCGCGGCCCGGATCACCGAGTCGCCCACGATCTACCGCCTGCTCGCCCCGATCAAGCGGCTCAGCGGGCTCAACGCCCCGATCCCCTACGCCCCCCAGCTCGAGAAGGCGTCCGTGCCGCAGGTGGGCGACATCGTCGACGCGGCCCTCACGATCATGAAGGAGTCCTGATGGCTCGCCTGGCAATCCGGATGCCCAAGATGTCGATGACCATGACCGAGGGAGAGGTCTCGGAGTGGATGGTCAAGGTCGGTGATGAGATCACCGAGGGTGACGTCGTCTGCGAGGTGATGACCGACAAGGTCGACATGGAGGTCGAGAGCACCGTCAGCGGCACTCTGGTGGAGATCGTCGTCGACTCCGGCATGGTCGACGTCGGCGAGCCCATCGGCTGGGTCGAGGGCGAGGACACCGGTGGTGGCTTCGGCGACCTGTTGAGCGAGCCCGCTGCCGACCCGACCCCGGCCGTCGAACCCGAGGCGGCCGTCGCGCCCACCGAGCCCGCGCCCCCAGCCGGGCCGGCGCCCGTCGCTCCGGCCGGGATCGTGCCCGCCATCCCCCGCGCTCGCGGCCTGGCCGGTGAGCACGGCATCGACCTCGCCACCGTCACCCCGAGCGGCCCCGAGGGCCTGGTCCGGGTGCCCGACGTCGAAGCCCTCATCGCCCCGCCGGCGGCACCGGCAGACGAGCCCCGCCACGCGGCTCCGGCGACCGCGCCCGCGCCCGTGACCGCTCCCGCGGCAGCACCGGCGCAGGCAGCCCCGACAGCCCCGTCGACCTCGGCCAAGCCTGCGGTCGCCGACGCCCGCAAGGCCGCGATCCGCGGGGCCGTCGCACGCAAGATGACCCCGAGCGCCGCCATTCCGCAGTTCACCGTGTGGCGCGAGCTGGAGCTCGATGCCGCGAACACCCAACGTCGTGGCGTCTCCTGGACCACCGTCCTGCTGCGCGCGTACGCCGCTGCGCTGCGCGAGGTGCCCGACCTGCTGTGCCGGTGGGAGAACGACCGGGCCACCGAGAGCGGCCCACCCGCGATCGCGCTGGCCGTGGCCACCGATCGTGGACTGCTCGTGCCGACCCTGACCGAGCCGGACCGGGGTGACGCCCAGGAGCTCGACACGGAGATCCGGGCCATGGTGAAGGCCGCCCACACGGGCAAGCTGGACAAGGCCTACATGGCCGTGGCCAACGGCTCGGTCTCCAACCTCGGCGGACTGGGTGTCGACCGGTTCCAGGCGCTCCTCACGCCTCCTCAGGCCAGCGTGCTGTCGCTCGGTGCGATCAAGCAGCGTCCCGTGGCCGTCCCGGGCGGGGTCGGCCTGGCCCTGACGGTGCACGCGGGACTCACCGTCGACCACCGGGTCGCCGACGGAGCGCATGCCGCCGAGCTGCTCGAGCGCATGTCGAAGCGCCTGGGGTCGGGCATTTGAGCCAAATGTCCGGCAAATGCTTGACGTGACGTACGCCACACCCCTATAAAAGTCCTTGGAACAAATGTGATGACTATCTGCACGGAGGTGAATATGCCCGCACCACGCGATCCCAGCACGCTGATGCAGGCTGCGCGCCTCTACTACCTGGAGGGGCAGTCGCAGGCCGACATCGCGGACGTCCTGGGCACCAGCCGCTCCAACGTGTCACGCATGCTCACCGAGGCTCAGCGCCAGGGCATCGTCGAGATCCGGGTCAACGACCCGGCCGGACGCGCCCGAGACCTGGAGACGGCGCTGAAGAAGTCGTTCGGGCTCCAGGACGTGCTGGTCGCCCAGCGCGGAGCGGGCGGGGCCGACCGGGTCGTGGCCCAGGTGGGTGCCCTGGCTGCCCAGCTCCTCGTGCAGCAGCTGAAGGACTCCACCACGGTCGCCATGTCCTGGGGCCACTCGTTGCAGTCGATGGTGTGGGCCACCACCGCCGACCACGACTACAACGCCCAGGTCGTCCAGCTGGTGGGCGGCATGTCGTCGATCAGCAACGAGATCAGCGGCCACGAGCTGGTCCGCGAGCTGTCGGCCAGACTCGGCTCGTCCTACCGCTTCCTGCACTCGCCGGCGACCTACTCCTCACGCGAGGCCCGCGACATCATGCTGGCCGAGCCCTCGGTGGCTCACGCCCTGGCCGCGGCTCGAGACGCCGAGCTCGCCTTCGTCGGCATCGGCACGCCTGGCCACGGCTCATCGGCGGCGATCCTGTCGTCGCTGAACCTCTCCCCGGAGGAGAACAAGGACTACTGGGACGCCGGTCCGGTGGGCGACGTGGCGGCCCGCTACTTCACCGCCAACGGCCAGGCCATCCACGGCGCCGTCGAGGACCACGTTCTCGGTGTCTCCCTGAGCGACCTGATCGCCATCCCCAACGTGGTCGGCGTGGCCTCGGGCCGCGCCAAGACGCCAGGCGTCCTGGGTGCCCTGCGCGGCCACATCATCGATTCGCTGGTCTGCGACGAGAGCCTCGCTCGCAGCGTTCTGAGCCAGTCCCGACTAACAGAGGACCTCTGACATGCACCCCATCGTCATCCTTCTCATCGCCACCGTCGCCGGCTGGATGGTGCAGGGCTACTTCACCTACCGGCAGTCGATGGCCTTCAACCAGGAGGTCTTCGCGCTGCGCAAGTCCGGGGCCGTCAGCGTGGGGGTGGCCGGGAAGCGCTACCGCGGTGGCCGCGCCTACATCGCGATCGCCGTCGACGACCAGGGCGTGGTGCGCGACGCCCGAAGCCTGAGCGGGTGGACCACCTTCGCCCGCGCCAAGACGGTCCCACCTCTGCTCGACGTCAGAGCCTCCAGGCTCCGTGGCGAGCAGGACCTGCCGGGCCTCACCCGGCAACAACGAGAAGCGGCCCGTGAAGCCGCCAACTCCCTCAAGACTCGCGTCGTCAGCTGACTCGGAGAGGTCAACGCGAAACAACAGAACGCCGACCCGGGGTGGAGCCCGAAGCCGGCGGTCTGAGTTCAACCGAGAGGTAGCACTGTCAACCATCGGCGCCTTACTCAAGCCTGCCGATGCCCGCTCGATTAGGAGTAATCATGTCATTGTCCTTGGTGGCAACGAGCATCGCGCTCGCCGCCGACGAAACAACAGTGGATAAGCCCACAGGCGTCTTCGGCGCCCTGGCCGACGCCGCCACGTGGTTCATCGGACTGTTCAACGCGGGGGGCGAGACCTTCGTCGGCCTCGTGACCGGAATCGTGCCGACCCTGATCGTGCTGTTGGTCTTCGTCAACAGCCTGATCCGGATCATCGGCCCGGAGCGGATCGACAAGCTGGGTGAGGTCGCCGCCCGCGACGGCGTCATCTACTACCCGGTCCGCTACCTGATCTTCCCGGTGCTGTCGGTGTTCTTCCTGACCAACCCCATGTGTTACACGATGGGCCGGTTCCTGCCGGAGAAGTACAAGCCGGCCTTCTACGACTCGGCCGTCAGCTTCGTGCACCCCATCACGGGTCTGTTCCCGCACGCGAACGCCGGTGAGCTGTTCGTCTACCTCGGCATCGCGACCGGTGTCCAGCAGGCCGGCGGAAGCATCGGCGACCTCGCCGTGCGCTACCTCCTGGTCGGCATGGTCGTCATCCTGATCCGCGGCATCGTCACCGAGTTCATCACCGCGCGCATGATGACGCGTCGCACCGCCAACGAAGGAGTGTCGGCATGAGCACCACCACCTCGAAGCCCTCGGGCGGGGCCATGGACGGTCTGACCAGTGTCATCGTCAGGATCGGCAAGGCCGTCGGCGGCGTCGTCGGCATCCTCTACCAGGCCGGTCGCGACGCGATCGACACCGTCATCCGCAACATCCTGCCGTTCATGGCGTTCATCGCCATGCTCATCGGCATCATCAACGAGACCGGCCTGGGCGACTGGCTCGCGCACATCATCGAGCCCCTGGCCGGCAGCCTGATCGGCCTGCTCGCGATCAGCGTGTTCTGCTCCATCCCGATCATCTCCCCGATCCTCGGCCCGGGTGCCGTCATCGCGCAGATCGTCGGCGTGCTGCTCGGCACGAAGATCGCCGACGGGACCATCCCGGCGTCGTACGCCCTCCCGGCGTTGTTCGCCATCGACCCCCAGGTCGGCTGCGACTTCATCCCCGTGGGTCTGGCCCTCGGCGAGGCCGAGCCGGAGACTGTCGAGGTGGGGGTACCAGCGGTGCTGTTCTCACGCATGGTGACCGGACCCCTGTCCGTGATCCTCGCCTACATCGCCAGCATCGGGATGTACAGCAGCCTGAAGTAGCACCGACAACACTCGACAACCCAAGGAGACAACATGTCTGACTACAAGTCCGTTCAGGTCAGCAAGGGTCGCGGCGGATGGGGTGGTCCCCTGACCATCACCCCCACCGACGACCGGCCGTTGGTCGCTTCGATCACCGGTGGCGGAATCCACCCGGTGGCGCAGAAGATCGCCGACCTCACCGGCGGCGAAGCCTTCGACGGCTTCTCCAGCTCCGCACCGTTCGACAAGATCGCGGTCGCCGTCATCGACTGCGGCGGTACGGCGCGAGTGGGTGTCTACCCGATGAAGAAGGTCAAGACGGTCGACGTGCACGCCACCAGCCCCGCCGGGCCGCTGGCGATGTTCATCACCGAGGAGCTGTTCGTGTCCGGCGTCAAACCAGACGATGTGACACAAGCATGACGGCGGCCGACTCGGTTGCGGTCTACGAGTCGGCAGTGACGAAGGTGGGCGGCCAGGTCGAGGCATTCCTCGGCCATGGCCTGCTCATCTTCTTCGCCTCGAACGCTCCCGAAGAACTTCACGACATCTCCGTCCTCCACCAGGCGACCATCGCCGAGGACGGACCCCAACCGGGCGACACGGTTCATCTCGGGGACACCTCCATGGAGGTGCTCGCCGTCGGCCACGTGGTCCGCGACAACCTGATCAACCTCGGTCACCTCGACCTCAAGGCCGACGGCCGGACCGAGGCCAAGCTTCCCGGCGACGTGTGCGTCCGCAAGGGCGACATCCCCCTGCTCGCAGTGGGAGAGACCTTCCGCATCACTCGCCCCGCGGACCCCAGCAAGGAGCAGGACCAATGAGTTATCGCGACAGACTGCAAGAACGGCTCGACGCGACCGGGAGGCCCCTGCGGGTCGGCCTGGTCGGCGCCGGGCAGATGGGTCGCGGCTTCGCCGCACAACTTCTGCGGATGCCCGGGATCTCTCTCGCGGCCGTGTTCGACGTCCAGCGTGAGCGGGCCGTCGAGGCGCTGGGCCAGGCCGGCATCACGCCGTCCTCGGCTCACGACACCGAGACCGCCGCGGCCGCCATCGACAACGGCGAGAGCGTGGCCCTGGAGGGGCTCGACGACCTCGGCCTGCTGCCCCTCGACGTCGTCGTCGAGGCGACGGGCGTCCCCGACGTCGCCGTCAACGTGGCGATCCAGGCGCTCTCCGCCGGGATCAACGTGGCGACCCTGACCGTCGAGGCCGACGTCACGGTCGGTCGCTACCTCGCCAAGCTGGCCCAGGAGTCCGGCGCGATCTACTCGGTCTGCCGTGGCGACGAGCCGGTCGAGACCAAGATCCTGGTCGACTACGCCCGGGACCTGAACTTCGAGGTCATCTGCGCCGGCAAGGGCAAGAACAACCCGCTGGACCGTTACGCGACCCCGGAGTCGCTCGCCGATCGCGCGGCCACCAAGGGCATGAACCCCAAGATGCTGACCAGCTTCGTGGACGGCTCCAAGGCCATGATCGAGATGGCCTCGCTGGCCAACACGACGGGACTGGGAGTCAGCAAGCGCGGCATGCACGGGCCGGCGTCGACGGTGCCCACCCTGCACGAGACCTTCGCCCTGGCCGAGGACGGCGGCGTCCTGGACCGCCCCGGCGTGGTCGACTACTGCACCGGCCCGGTGGCACCCGGGGTCTTCGTGGTGATTCGGACGCACGACCCCTACGTCCATCACGAGATGACCTATCTCCAGATGGGTGACGGTCCCTACTTCGCGCTGTACCGCCCCTACCACCTGGCGAGCATCGAGGCCCCGCTCACGGTCTACGAGATGGTCCTCGACAAGCGGGCCAGCCTGACCTCGGAGCACTGGACCGCCGAGGTGGGCGCCGAGACGAAGCGCGCCCTCAAGGCCGGCGAGAAGATCGACGGCATCGGCGGCATGACGGTCCGCGGACTCATCGACCCCGCCGAGGACTTCGCCGCGGCGAACGGCGTACCGCTCGGCGTACTCGCCGGTGCGGTGCTCAAGCACGACGTCCCCGTCGACCATCTGCTGACCTATGACGACGTCGAGCTGGTGGAATCGTCGCTGATCGTGAAGATGAGGCGCATCCAGGAGTCCATGGACAAGGACACCGCGGTGCCGACGCTGGACGAGCTCCGCTCGCTGCTCGCCGGCTGACACGAGCCGTGGCCGGGCGGGTAGTGGGGACCGGATCATGCGGAGCGTTACGCTCTCCGCGTGCCCTCCCCCACCACCCGCCCGGTCGTCATCTCGGGCACTCCGCGGGCCGCCCTGGTGATGCTGGCAGCGGGCGAGGGACGACGGAGCGGACACCACACCAACAAGGTCCTGCTTCCCCTGGCGGGGCGGCGGGTCTTCACCTGGTCCATCCGCTGGGCCCGCCTGCTCCCCTCCATCACGCACACCGTGCTGGTGGTGCGGGAGGAGGACCGCGAGGTCGTCCAGGCAGTCGTCCAGCGGGAGATCGACCCGCCCACGGTCCAGATCGTCATCGGTGGAGACAGCCGGCACGCGTCCGAGTGGATGGCCCTCCAGGCCCTCAAACCCGCCATCGAGGCCGGTGAGGTGGACGTCGTGGTCATCCATGACGCGGCCCGGCCCCTGGCCGGCACGGCCCTCTTCGACGCGGTCATAGCGGCAGCCGCCGAGCACGGTGGCGCGATCCCGGTGCGCGACCAGCCCCACCTCGCGAGCCGCGGCGCCGGGGACGAGTCGCTCGAGCGCGTGGTCGCCGTCCAGACCCCCCAGGCCTTCCTGGCCCAACCCTTGCTGGAGGCGTACGGGCGAGCCAGCGGCGACGGCTTCGTCGGCACCGACACGGCGAGCTGCATGGAGCGCTACACCGACGTTCCCGTGCACTGCGTGCCGGGTGACGCCGGCAACATCAAGATCACCTTCCCCGAGGACCTGTTCCTCGCCGAGCGGCTGCTGGCCAAGGCGGGCTACGACCTGTCCGGCACCCAGGAGCACGCTGCCCATCGCGGCCGCCCCCACCTCCGAGTACGCCGCCACGCAGGGGAGGCACGATGAGCGTCGAGCACGCGGAGCTGCGATGCGAGACCTGCAACGACGTCACCGACCATGAGCTGCACTACGCCGGCCGGCTGCTGGAGTCGGTGCGCTGCACGCGGTGCGGCAGTCACCTGGAGCTCTCCCCACGGGCCCTGCTGCCGGCGTACGCAATGGACCTGGAGAAGCGCATCGTGAGCAAGCCGCGCCGGATGTGGCACCGCGCGTCTCGAGATCCGCTCGGCTACGCGCGCCAGCTGCCCGGTGCGGTCCTGCGCCAACCGAAGAAGTTCCTGCGGGAGTTCTGGTCGCTCGTGCGTCGCTGAGGCAGGTCAGGTGCGAGTACGGCGGCTCATCTCGTCGACACACTCCAGAAGGTTGACCGCGGACGAGTCGTCGACCCGCCTCGCCAGGGACGGCGCCTTGACGAGCTCGACCGTGCCCCGGGCTCGCAACCAGGTGACCAGGTCGGCGAGATCGGCCAGCGGCGGCGTCTCGTCCGCCGCGATCGCCGACGCAAGGAACCCCGCGGGCAGCAGCGCGGGCGAGGTCAGCGCCGCCAGCCCCTCGCGGTCGATGGTGCCGACGATGCGGCCCGCGACCACGCGCTTGACCGTGTCGGTGACGGGTCGGAACGCCACGCGAGCAGCCTCGGCGTCGCCCTGTCCGGCGTCGGCCACGGCGCGGAGGAACTCGGGAGAGGTCAGCGGGCACAGGGGGTCGTGCACCAGGAGATCACGTACATGGCCCGTCTCCCCCCGGACTCCCAGCCACCATTCGTCGTCCGGGGTCACCTCTGCGCTCAGACCTGCCGAGCGCACCTCGGCGATCACCCGAGCGGTCTGCTCGCGGGGGGCGCTGACCAGGCAGGGCCCGCGAAAGGCGTCGTTGAGAGCGCGCAGGGCATGCAGGTAGAGCGGCTCGCCATGCAGCGACTCGAAGGGCAGATCACCTCGGCCGGTCAGCGTGAGGAGGCGGTGCGGATCGGTCACGAGACTCCCTGGGACATGAAGAATGCCCCCGGCGAGAGCCGGGGGCATTCAGCGGGAATCACGACGCGAGAACCTCGTCGAGCAGAGCCTCGGCCTTGTCCTCGTTGGTGTGTTCGGCCAGCGCGAGCTCGGAGACGAGGATCTGGCGGGCCTTCGCCAACATCCGCTTCTCACCTGCCGAGAGACCTCGATCTCGTTCACGGCGCCACAGGTCGCGGACGACCTCGGACACCTTCATGACATCACCGGAGTGCAACTTCTCAAGGTTTGCCTTGTATCGACGCGACCAGTTGGTCGGCTCCTCGACCTGGGTGGCCCGAAGGATGTCGAACACCCGGTCCAGCCCCGCCTTGTCGACGACGTCACGCACGCCGACCAGGTCGAGATTGCACGCCGGGACGCGGACCACGAGGTCCTGCTGGGCGACAATGCGGAGGACGAGATACTTCTTGTCCTCCCCCTTGATGGTGCGGGTCTCGATGTCCTCGATGACCGCTGCTCCGTGATTTGGGTAAACAACCGTTTCGCCGACGGTGAAAGTCATATGCAGTGAACCCCTTTCAAGGTGACCAGTCTAACACGGATTCCTCGCGTGCCTTGACGCGTTTGCGCAGGTCAGAGCCGCTATCGGGGCTTGACAGAACGCCGCTTGTTGTGTTGCGCAAGAGTCCGGGTGCCCACGGGGTGATGACCCCGGCCTCGCACCGCTAGGCTGTTGCCCACTGCTCCAACGGCACGGACCTGCCACTGAGACGAAGGCTGATCGATGTCCCTCTTCCGCTCCCGGCGACGCCCGGCGGCCCTCACTGCCGGGGTCCTGCTGCTCGCGGCCCCCCTGTCCGCCTGCGGCTTCGGCTACTCCACCGACTCGATCTACCTGTCCTCTGCAGGGGTCGACTACCGGCAGGGGCCGCTCGACGTACTCAGCGCGGTCGTGGTCTCCGAGAACTCCGGCAGCGGCACCTTCATCGCCTCCTTCTCCAACAACGACGGCGGCGCCTCCGAGCGCGTGCTGGGGCTCACCCCGGGCACCGCGCCGATCGTTCCGACGCTGACCGGCTTCACCCCGTTCACCGTCGCCGCAGGCGCCTTCGTGAACCTCGCGGACCCCGACCCGGTCACCACGGTGACCGTCACGGGCGACTTCATCGCCGGCCAATACGTCTCGATCACCGTCGACCTCGAGGGCACTGATGACATCGAGATGTCGGTGCCGGTCGTGGCCGCGACGAACCAGTACGAAGGCCTCGATGTGAGTGGGGATGTCACGCCCACCGATGGCGCCACCCCCACCGAGTAGGACGGACCAGCCCCATGACCCACACCCTGATCCTGTTGCGCCACGGCGAGAGCGAGTGGAACGCGAAGAACCTCTTCACCGGCTGGGTCGACGTCGACCTGACCGACAAGGGGCGGGGCGAGGCGGTCAAGGGTGGCGAGCAGCTCAAGGCCGCCGGCATCCTGCCCGACGTGGTGCACACCTCGGTGCAGCGCCGGGCCATCACCACCGCCAACCTGGCCCTCGACGCCGCAGACCGCCACTGGATCCCGGTCAAGCGGTCCTGGCGCCTCAACGAGCGCCACTACGGTGCCCTGCAGGGCAAGGACAAGAAGCAGACGCTCGCGCAGTACGGCGAGGAGCAGTTCATGCTCTGGCGCCGCAGCTTCGACGTACCCCCTCCGCCCATCGACGCCGACGACGAGTTCTCCCAGGTCGGCGACCCGCGCTACGACGGTCTCGGGACTGCGATGCCGGCCACCGAGTGCCTCAAGGACGTCATCGCCCGGATGCTGCCCTACTGGGAGTCCGACATCATCCCCGACCTCGCGAGCGGTAGGACCGTGCTCGTGGCCGCCCACGGGAACAGCCTGCGTGCGGTCGTGAAGCACCTCGACGGCATCAGCGATGCCGACATCGCCGGGCTCAACATCCCCACGGGCATGCCGTTGGTCTACCGGCTCGACGAGTCGTTCGCTCCTACCGTCGCCGGTGGTGAATACCTCGACCCCGAGGCCGCAGCGGCCGCAGCCGCGGCCGTTGCCAACCAGGGTCGCTGAACCGGTCGTTCCTCAGTCGTCCTGCTTGGGCGGGTGCTCGCCGGTGACCACGAAGATCACCCGGTTGGCGATCGAGACGGCGTGGTCGGCGATCCGCTCGTAGTAGCGCCCGAGCAGCGCCACGTCGACGGCCGGCTCCACCCCGTGCTCCCAGCCGCTGCCCAGCAGCTCGCGGAAGCTGTTGCGTCGCAGGTCGTCCATCTCCTCGTCGGCCTTGCGCAGGTCCGCGGCGCCGTCGATGTCACGGTTCTCGATGATGCCCGCGACCTGGTCGACCATCACCTCGGCGACCTCGGCCATCCTGCGGATGGTGGGCTCCGCGCTCGGCGGCACCGCCACGGCCGGGACCCGGAGGCGCGCCACCTTGGCCACATGCCCGGCGAGGTCGCCCATCCGCTCGAGCTCGGTGACCATGCGCAGCGCCGCGACGATGGTGCGCAGGTCACCGGCGACGGGCTGCTGCAGGGAGAGCAGGGAGAACGCGCGGTCCTCGACGCGCTCCCGGGCGACGTCGATCACGGCGTCGCGACTGATCACCCGCTCCGCCAGCTCCACGTTGCCGGTCAGCAGGGACTCGGTGGCGTCGTGCACGGCGCGCTCGACGCGACGGGCGATCGAGACGAGATCGGAGAAGATGGAATCGAGTTGGTCGGTGTAGGCCTCACGCATATGACCGACCGTAGTGGGCCCAGGTGACCAGCCGGGGCGGACCGGTGAACTGGGAGTGAACATCGTCCCCCGGCGCCCCACATCGGCGAACCCCCGGTGAATCGCTGCGTACGATCGCACTGTGGACCCGACGACGCAGGCGTTTCTGGCTGCCATTCTCGGCGCCGTCGTCGGAGGTGGTGCGGTGCTGGCCTGGCACATCAGTGACCGCCAGCAGCACGAGCTGCCGGCGACCGGCCTGCCCGCCGTACCCCCAGGCGTGGCGACCGTCCTGTCGGTGCTGCGCAGCAGCGCGGTGCTCGTGGACGACAACGACGTGGTGCTCAAGGCATCGGCTCCGGCCTACGCCCTGGGACTGGTCCGGGGCAGCGAGATGGTCGACGAGCAACTGGCCGGGATCGTCGCCCAGGTACGTCGTGACGGGCAGATCCGCGAGACCGAGCTGGTCATGTCGCGCGGCTCCGGCCTGCCCTCGCGCACCGTGACCGCCCGCGTGGCCCCGCTCGGCGCCCGTCTGGTCCTGGCGCTGGTGGAGGACCGCACCAGGGAACGCCGGGTCGAGGCCATCCGCCGCGACTTCGTGGCCAACGTGAGCCACGAGCTCAAGACTCCCGTCGGCGCCATCCGGCTGTTGTCCGAGGCCGTGCAGGAGGCCTCCCAGGACCCGGAGGCGGTGGAGCGGTTCGCGGGCCGGATGCTGACCGAGAGCGACCGACTGACCCGCTTGGTGCAGCAGATCATCGAGCTCTCCCGCCTGCAGGGTGACGATCCACTCGAGGCGCCGCGTCCGCTCGCGGTCGACGACGTGGTCGCCACCGCGATCGATACCAGCGCGATCGATGCCGGCGCCAAGCACATCACCGTCGTCTCCTCCGGCGAGACCGGCCTGGAGGTCCTGGGCAACCCCGAGCAGGTGATGGTCGCGGTGGGCAACCTGGTCGCCAACGCGGTCGCCTACTCCAGTCCGGAGTCCTCGGTCCTGGTCTCGGCGCGCGGCAACGCCGGCTCCGTGGACATCTCCGTGACCGACCAGGGCATCGGCATCCCGGCGTCCGAGATCGAGCGGATCTTCGAACGGTTCTACCGGGTGGACCCGGCCCGCCATCGCTCCACCGGGGGTACCGGTCTCGGGCTGTCCATCGTCAAGCACGTCGCAGCCACCCACGGCGGAGAAGTCCGGGTGTGGTCCGTCGAGGGTCAGGGGTCTACGTTCACCCTGACGCTCCCCCGAAATGAGCAGGAGGCACGAGCGTGACCCGGGTACTGGTGGTGGAGGACGAGGAGAGCTACAGCGACGCCCTCGCGTACATGCTCCGCAAGGAGGGTTTCGAGGTGGCGATCGCCAACGACGGCAACGAGGCGCTCACCGAGTTCGATCGCAACGGTGCGGACATCGTGCTGCTCGACCTGATGCTCCCCGGCATCCCGGGCACCGAGGTGTGCCGACAGATCCGCGCGACCTCCAACGTGCCGGTCATCATGGTCAGCGCCAAGGACGACGAGGTCGACAAGGTGGTGGGTCTCGAGCTCGGTGCCGACGACTACGTCACCAAGCCGTACTCCCCCCGCGAGCTGGTCGCCCGCATCCGCGCCGTGCTCCGCCGCGGCACAGAACCCGACCTGGCTCCGCCGACGCTCGAGGCCGGCCCGGTCCGGATGGACGTCGAACGCCACGTCGTCACCGTCGGCGGCAACCAGCAGCGACTCCCGCTCAAGGAGTTCGAGCTGCTCGAGATGTTCCTGCGCAACCCGGGACGCGTGCTCACGCGCGGCCAGCTCATCGACCGGGTCTGGGGCTCCGACTACGTCGGCGACACCAAGACGCTCGACGTACACGTCAAGCGGCTGCGCGCCAAGCTCGAGCCCGACCCCAGTGAGCCCGTCTACCTCGTGACCGTGCGCGGGCTGGGCTACAAACTCGACCTGTAAGTCGCGTGCATGGATCCCCGGATATCCGGGGAAACTCGCGGTTGTCAGCCGTTGCAACCCCTGACAACCGAGGGAATCCCCGGATATCCGGGGATTCCTGGGACGCCTGGGACGCCTGGGACGGGGCAGTCGGCGGGAAGTCGACGTACGACGTCCGAAAACCGCGCGCCGAGCGGGTGCCCGGGTTCCTAGAGTGGGCCGGTGACCCTGACTGCGACTCGGACGAGCACCCGCACCTGGCTCCCTGCGGCTGCGGCGGCCTGCACCCTCTTCTTCTGGGCTTCGGCGTTCGTGGCCATCCGGCACCTCGGCGAGACCGTCACTCCCGGTGCCCTGACGCTCGGCCGGCTCACGGTGGCGTCGCTCGCGCTCGCGATGCTCGTCTTCCGTCGCAAGCCGACGTGGCCGACCCGACGGGACTGGCCCCTGCTTCTCGCGTGCGGCGTGATGTGGTTCGGCGTCTACAACCTTGCGCTCAACGAGGCCGAGCGTCGGATCGACGCCGGCACCGCCGCCATGCTCATCCAGATCGGCCCACTGCTCATCGCCCTCCTGGCAGCGGCTCTCCTCGGGGAACGCCTGACGCCGTGGATCCTGGTCGGCATCGCGGTGGCCTTCTGCGGCGTGGCGGTCATCTCACTGGCCAACAGCGAGGGATCCACCGGAGACGTGTGGGGCGTCGTCCTGACGGTGCTGGCTGCGGTGAGCTATGCGATCGGGGTGGTCGCCCAGAAGCCACTGACCGCCCGGATCCCTCCGTTCGAGCTGATCCTGCTGTCCTGCCTGATCGGCATCCTGACGTCCCTTCCGTTCGCCGGCGGGCTCGCCGACCTGGCGCACCAGCCGCCGTCGACGTGGGCCTGGATCGTCTACCTCGGGGTGTTCCCCACCGCGCTGGCCTTCAGCACGTGGGCCTATGCGCTCACCCACATGGGAGCCGCCCGGCTCTCGATCACGACGTTCCTGGTGCCGGTGATCGCGATCGCGCTGGCGTGGGCCCTGCTCGACGAGACCCCGGTGCCGCTGGCCTACCTGGGGGGCGCGCTCTGCGTTGTCGGCGTGCTCATCTCGCGCAAGAAGCCCAAGCCGGCCGAGGCGCCGGCGGAGCCGAACTAGTCGTCGGTCTCCAGCCAGCCACGGAAGGCCTCGAGGTTGGCAGTCGACTCCCCCCGCAGTCGGCGCCACTCCCACTCCTTGCGGATCGAGGAGGCGAACCCGAGCTCGAGGATCGTGTTGAACGAACCGTCGGCATAGGTCAGCACCGAACCGACCAGCCGGTCGAGCTCGCCGGGCGTCACCGAGCCCAGCGGCAGTCGGGCATCGAGGTAGATGTCACCGGAGGAGTCGACCGCGAAGGCCACGGCGTACATCTTCAGGTTGCGCTCGAGCAGCCACCGGTAGACGCCCTCATGGTTCTCGTCGGGATTGCGGCATACGAAGGCGTGCACGCCGAGGGCGTGGGGGCCCACGTCGAGCCGGCACGGCGTCTGGAGCTTCTTCTCGCCCGGCAGGCTGAGGGTGAAGACCCCGTCGGCGATCTCCTCGTGCTCGATCTCCTGGTCGTCGAGCCAGGCCCGGATGACGGTGGCGGCCTCACTCATCCGACCAGCTCCTCCCGCATCGCACGTGCCGCCTGACGGTAGACCTCGACCGTACGCTCTGCGGTGCGCTCCCAGGCGAACTGGCGCGACTGCCGGATCGCCCCGGCCGACAGTGTGGCCCGCAAGCGGTCGTCGCCGATCACCCGGCGGATGGCCGCTGCCCAGTCGCGCTCCTCGTGGGTGTCGATCAGCAGCCCGCTCACGCCGTCGCGGACGACCGTGGTCAGCCCACCGACGGCGGCGGCGAGCACAGGGGTTCCGGTCGCCTGGGCCTCTGCCGCGACCAGCCCGAACGACTCGTTGTACGACGGGACCGCCACCAGGGTCGCGGCCGCGCACCAGTCGGCCAGCTCGGACTGGGCCACCGGCGGAACGAAGCGCACGACGTCGTCCAGTCCGAGCGAGGTGGACAGCTGGGCCAGCGACTCCGGGTGATCCAGTCCGCTCCCCGAGGGCCCGCCGACGATGGGTACGACGAGCCGCGAGCGCAGCTCAGGCGACTCTCCCAGGAGTACGCCGACGGCCCGCAGCAGGACGTCAGGCGCCTTCAGCGGCTGGATCCTGCCCGCGAACACCAGCACATGGGCGTCCAGCGGCAGACCCAGCCTCCGGCGGGCATCGACCTGGGACCGAGGAGCGAAGACGGAGAGGTCGACCCCGGGGTGGACCACCTCGACGCGGGCCGGGTCGGCGTCGTACAGCTCGAGCAGCTGCTTGGCCTCCAGGTCGGTGTTGGCGATCAGCATGTCGGCAGCCTCGACGACCTGCTGCTCGCCGATCACGCGAGCGGCCGGTTCCGGGGAGTCGTCGATCGCCAGCGCGGCGTTCTTGACCTTGGCCATCGTGTGCATCGAATGCACGAGCGGGACCCCCCAGCGGTCGCGCGCGAGGGCACCGACCTGGCCGGAGAGCCAGTAGTGGGAGTGGACCGCGTCGTAGGCGCCCACCGGTTGGCCGGCCTCGGCGCGCAGCACCTCGCGGGCGAAGACACAGAGCTGGCCTGGCAGTTCGCCCTTGGTGAGTCCCTCGAAGGGACCGGCGTGGATGTGTCGTACGAGCACACCGTCGGCGGCCTCGACGACCACAGGCAGCGCGGAGGACGTGGCCCGCGTGAAGATGTCGACCTCGATGCCACGGGCGGCCAGACGCTTGGCCAGCTCGATGACGTAGACGTTCATGCCGCCGGCGTCGCCGACGCCCGGCTGGTCCAGCGGGGACGTGTGCAGGCTGATCATCGCCACGCGTGGCACTACGGCACCCTTTCGTCGTACGGAGTCCTCCAGAGTGGGAACAGACAGAGCCCACCACTTCATTCCCGTACCCGCCGAGTGCCTGCGCACGCGCCGTAGACTCGAGGTGTGCTGATCTTCGACGCCGACTGCGGCTTCTGCCAGAGGAGTCTTCGCTGGATGATCGCGCTGGGCACCACGTGCGCCCACCAGTCCGCGCAGGAGGCCGACCTGGCTGCGCTCGGACTGACCGAGCAGGAGACCCAGGAGGCTGCCTGGTTCGTGCTCGGTGAGCGCCGCTGGCGGGGGCACGAGGCGATCGCCCAGGCACTGCAGACGTCGCGCCGTGCTCCGGTCCGGCTGAGCGGACGCGTGCTCGGCAGTCGGTTGCTGCGCCCGTCGGCCAGCCGCGGCTATGCCTGGGTCGCTGCACACCGGCACCAGCTGCCCGGCGGCACCCCCGCCTGCGAGTTGCCGCGCAGCGCCTGAGCCCGGCAGGATGCGCGTGTGGAGACCATCGGACTCATCGGCGGCATGAGCTGGGAGAGCAGCGCCTCCTACTACCGGCTTCTCAACACGGGGATGCGTGATCGACTCGGCGGGTTGTCCTCCCCCAAGCTCGTGTTGAGCACGGTCGACTTCCAGGAGCTGACGCAGTTCGAGGACGACGAACGCTGGGACCAGATCGGAGCCCTGCTGGCCGAGGCGGCCCAGGGCGTCGAGCGAGCGGGTGCCGACTTCCTGTTGCTGTGCACGACGACCTTCCACAAGGTCGCCGACCAGGTCGAGGCTGCGGTGGGCATCCCCCTGCTGCACCTGGCCGATGTGGTGGCCGAGGCCTGTCTGGAGCAGGGCATGGTGAAGGTCGGGCTGATCGGGACGACGGTGGCCATGTCCGAGCCCTTCTTCATCGACCGGATGGCTTCCCATGGGCTCGAGGTCATCGTGCCGCCGGCCGAAGAGCACGAGTGGCTCAACACGGCGATCTACGAGGAGCTCGTGCACGGTGTCGTGCTGCCTCGCACCCGCAGCCGCGTCGTCGGTCTCATCAACGACCTGTGGGACGCCGGCGCCGGTGGTGTGCTGCTCGGATGCACCGAGCTCGAGCTCCTGGTCAAGCAGGCGGACGCCGAGCTCCCCCTGTTTCCGTGTACGACGCTGCACGTCACTGCCGCGCTCGACCGCGCGCTGGCCTGAGCCCAGGCGCCCTCGCCCGAGCTCAGTCGCCCTCGTCGAGCACGAGCTCGGCGAGCCGGGCGAGGTCGCCGCCGACGTGCTGTTCGGGCACCGTGACCTCCGTGTCGCCGACCGTGAAGTGGTAGACGTAGCCGTCTGGGTGCGAGGCGCCGGAGACGGTCTGCGCGAAATCGATGCGCCCCACCAGCTCGCGCGCCTCCTCGGCGTGCACTCCCGCGCCGTTCAGGTCGAGGGTGCGCGCGGTGACCAGCCCGGCGAAGCCACCTGACCGGCTGACGCGGACGACCCCGGCCCCGGGGGCCGAGGGCTGCCCCGGGATGCGCGCCCCGGCGGCGCTGTCGATGCCCACCTGTGACCAGGCCGCTCTCACCACCTCGGAGTGATCGCCAGCCGCGGCGACCGTCGCGGAGGCGAACGCCTCGAAGTCGGCGTCGGACTCGACGGCCAGGAGTGCGTCGTACCAGATCCGGCCGGCGCCCTCGGCGCTGGAGCCGCCGATCGCGACCGCGGCCAGGTGGAAGGCCCGGTTGGGGATGCCGGAGTTGAGGTGCACCCCGCCGTTGTCGTCCTGGGTGTCGACGTAGCCGTCCAGGTGGCCGGACTGGGGGTCCTTGCCGAGCACAGGATCGTCGTACGCCGTGCCGGGAGCGGCCATCGAGCGCAGGGCCACGCCCCGGACTCCGGGCATCAGCAGGCCTGCGCCGATCAACCAGTCGGCTGCGGCGGCGTCCTGACCGAGCACCCGCTGCTTGAGGCAGCTGGCGAAGACGTCTGACAGCGACTCGTTGAGGGCCCCCGACTGGCCTCGGTAGGCCAATCCGGCCGTGTGTTCGGTCACCGCGTGGGTGAACTCGTGGGCCAACACGTCGACCGGCTTGGTGAAGCGGTCGAAGATGCTGCCGTCGCCGTCGCCGAAGACCAGGCGGGTGCCGTCCCAGAAGGCGTTGTCGTAGTCGCGCTGGTAGTGAACGGTGGCCATGACGCGGGCCCCCGCGTCGTCGTAGGACGTGCGGCGGTAGACCTCGGCGAACATGTCCAGGGTCGCTGAGATGGCGGACCAGGCCTCGTCGACGGCCCCGTCGCCCCTCTCCGGGTCGTCCTGTGAGCGCACGGGGGCACCGGGAAGGGAGGCGCCGTGGTTGGCGGTGTGCACGATCCAGCCCCCGACCTCGGTCGCGTCGATGCGCAGGGCCTCACGCTGGCGGAGGTCTCGGAACGTCGAGTCGATCATGAGCGTCTCGCGCGAGGCCAGGACGGCGCCTGGGTCGACGGCGTGGCCGAGGCCGGGAGCGCTGGCGATCTGCTCGAGCAGGTAGGGCGGCACGAAACTGCATCTCATCGCTCAGGTCTACCACCAGACGCCGGCAGGCATCGAGCGCCGGATTAGGTCACCGGCGCGGCGTCGATAGAATGGAGTGCTCCCCCACACTCTCGAAAGCAGATGGCTGACGCATGTCCGAAACCCGAATTGACCTCCGCAACGTCGCGATCGTGGCGCACGTCGACCACGGCAAGACCACGCTCGTCGACGCGATGCTGCGACAGGCGGGCGCGTTCACGGCCCACCAGGCCGAGAGTGTGGCGGAGCGGGTCATGGACTCCGGCGACCTGGAGCGCGAGAAGGGCATCACGATCCTCGCGAAGAACACCGCGGTGCACTATGCCGGTCCTGCCGCCGAGGGCAAGCCGATGACCATCAACATCATCGACACCCCGGGGCACGCCGACTTCGGTGGCGAGGTCGAGCGCGGACTGTCCATGGTCGACGGCATCGTGTTGCTCGTCGACGCGAGCGAGGGCCCGCTCCCGCAGACCCGGTTCGTGCTCCGCAAGGCGCTCAACGCCGACATGCCGGTCATCCTGGTGGTCAACAAGACCGACCGCGGTGACGCCCGCATCGCCGAGGTCGTCGACGAGACCTACGAGCTGTTCATGGACCTGCTCGACGAGTCCCACAGCCAGGACGCCCTCGACTTCCCGGTCGTCTACGCCTCGGGTCGAGCCGGCATCGCCTCCCTCGTCGCTCCCGAGAACGGCACCATGCCCGAGGGCAGCGACCTCGAGCCGCTGTTCAAGACGATCCTCGAGACGATCCCGGCCCCCGTCTACACCGAGGGCGCTCCTCTCCAGGCGCACGTGACCAACCTCGATGCCTCCCCCTTCCTCGGGCGTCTGGCGCTCGTGCGGGTCCACGAGGGCACGCTGACCAAGGGTCAGAACGTCGCCTGGATCAAGCGCGACGGCACCACCAAGACGGTCAAGATCACCGAGCTGCTCGTCACCGAGGGTCTCGAGCGCAAGCCCGGTGAGAGCGCCGGCCCGGGCGACATCGTGGCCATCGCCGGCATCCCCGACATCACCATCGGCGAGACGCTCGCCGACCCCGAGAACCCGATCGCGCTGCCGCTGATCCACGTCGACGAGCCCGCGATCTCCATGACGATCGGCACCAACACCTCGCCGCTGGTCGGCCGTACCAAGGGCGGCAAGGTCACAGCCCGCCTGGTCAAGGACCGGCTCGACACGGAGCTGGTCGGCAACGTCTCGCTCCGCATCCTGCCCACCGACCGCCCCGACGCCTGGGAGGTCCAGGGGCGAGGTGAGCTGGCGCTGGCCATCCTGGTCGAGCAGATGCGCCGCGAGGGGTTCGAGCTGACCGTCGGCAAGCCGCAGGTGGTCACCCGTGAGGTCAACGGCAAGGTCCACGAGCCGTTCGAGCGCCTGACCATCGACGCACCAGAGGAATACCTGGGCATCATCACCGAGCTGCTCGCGTCCCGCAAGGGCCGGATGGAGCAGATGACCAACCACGGCACCGGGTGGGTGCGCATGGAGTTCCTGGTCCCCGCGCGTGGCCTGATCGGCTTCCGCACCGAGTTCCTCACCGACACCCGCGGCACCGGCATCGCGCACGGCATCTCGGAGGGCTACGAGCCGTGGGCCGGCGAGATCCGCTCGCGGACCAACGGGTCACTGGTGGCCGACCGCAAGGGGGCCGCCACGGCCTACGCCATGACCAACCTGCAGGAGCGCGGGACCATGTTCGTCGAGCCGACCACCGAGGTCTACGAGGGCATGATCATCGGGGAGAACTCGCGGGCCGACGACATGGACGTCAACATCACCAAGGAGAAGCAGCAGACCAACATCCGGTCCGCCACCTCCGACAACTTCGAGAAGCTCATCCCGCCGCGTCGCCTGTCGCTCGAGCAGTGCTTGGAGTTCTGCCGCGACGACGAGTGCGTCGAGGTCACCCCGGAGATGGTGCGCATCCGCAAGGTCGTGCTCGACGCCAACGAACGTGCCAAGACGGCCTCCAGGGCCCGCAAGGCCTCGAAGTAGGTCAGCGCGTCAGGTAGGTCCGAGCGGCGCTCGCGAGCGCCCGGGCGTACGTCGAACGTCCGGCGACGCTGGTCATCCGGCGGGCGTCCACCGGGCTGCGCATGTTGCCGAGCTCGACCATCACCGTGGGCATGTTGCTCAGGTTGAGCGTGCCGAGGTCGCTGCGGAAGTCGAGGCCGTCGTTCCCGGCGATGTAGTTCGCCACCGGGAGGCCGCGCGCCCTCATCGCCGCGCGGACGTCGAGCGCCAACCGACGTGAGGTGGCGTAGGTGTCGTGCGTCCAAGGGCGGCGGTCGGTCGGCGCGATCACGTGGAAGCCACGTCCGCCGTAGTGCCCGTCTCCGTGGATGCTGATCTTCAGGTCTGCGCCCACCTTGTTGCCGCGCCGGCCGCGCGCGTCCACGCAGGGGCCCCAGAGGTCCTGTCGGTTGGCCGTGCGCGTCAGGATGACGCGCGCCCCGAGGTTCGTCAGCCGGGTGCGGACCTTCCGGGCGACCGCCATGGCGAGAGTGGCCTCCGGAAAGCCACCGATCGTGGCTGTGCCGGTCGTGTTGCAGGCCTTCTTGAAGCCACCCGCGGGCACCAGTCGGTTGATCTTGCTCGGGTAGTTGTGATTGCCCAACTGGTGACCCGGGTCGATGACGACCACGAGCCCGTCGAGCGGCCGGGGGGCTGCGGCTCGACCTGCCGGCGGGCTGGTCTGGGCAGAGGCGGGCTGCGAGAGCGCGAGGGTGAGGGCAAGGGCGAGGGGACCGAGGTGAGCACGCACGCTTCGAGGGTACGGGTGGGACCGACTCAGTGCAGCAGGAAGGCGCGCACCCCGGTGACGATGGCGTGGGCATAGCCACGGCGGCCGGACGGTGAGCTCATCCAGGCCGCCTCCACGGGGTCGCGCATGTTGCCCGCCTCGACCATCGCGACCGGGACGTCGGAGAGGTTCAGGGTGGCGAGGTCGCGACGCTCGTCGAGCCCGTTGCGACCGGTGTACGTCGAGTCGTGGTGCCCGCTGGCACGCAGGGCGTCACGCAGGTCCTCGGCCAGGGCCGTGGAATCGTCGTAGACGTCGCTGGTCCACGCGGGGCTGTTGACGGGGTGGATCACGTGGAAGCCGCTGCCCTCGTAGGATCCGTCGGCGTGCACGCTGACCTTGAGGTCGGCGCCGAGGTCGTTCCCGGCTCTCCCCCTGACGTCCACGCAGGGACCCCACAGCTCGTCGCTGTTGCGCGTGCGCGTGAGCACCACGGTGGCGCCAAGTGCTCGCAGCTCACGCGCCGCACGTCTCACGACCACGAAGGTGAAGGTCGCCTCGGGATAGCCCTCGTCGGTCGCTGTCCCAGTGGTGTTGCACGGCTTCTGGAAGCCACCCGCCTCCACGGGGGTCGCTATCTCGTCGGGGAAGTTGCGATTGCCCAGCTGGTGACCGGCGTCCAGCACGATCAGCCGACCGGTCAACACCCGCGCAGGGCGACCCTGCGCGGACGGAGAGGCTGGGGGGACGGTTCGGATCGTCCCGGGGGCCCGCGCCACCGGCGTCTGGGCGGTCTCCTGGAACAGTGCGAGCCCTGCGGCGGCCAGCCCCACCAACAGCAGGAGCGCCATCAGCAGTCTCCCCACCCCAGCGACTCTAGTCGCTGGCTGACGTGGTGGTGTCCTCGTCGGGTGCTGCGGAGGCCCTGATCCCAAGCAGGACCCACCATCCTGAACCACGCCCGACACCTCTGCCCACGACCCCACCTACCAGGCGGCCCACCTACCAGGCGGCCCACCTACCAGGCGGGAAAGTCCCCTTCACCAGCCGCGCGTGAGCGACTCAGCGCGGGTCACGCCCGATGAAGGCGATCAGACGCGTCTGCGGGTCGGCGTCGGCCGGCACCTCGACGCGCGGGCCGTACTGCCCACTGCTGCGCAGCAGCTCGTCGTAGGGCTCCATGCCCGCAACCAGCATCTCGCACCTGTCCGGGTCGAGCGTCTCGTCCTGGCCGGTCGCCCGGGCAAGGTCCCACGTGTGCAGAAAGACGTCGGTCGTATAGAACTGGTTGATCGCGGCCCCGAGAGGAGCAGAACCCGCCTGCGGGTGGTTGAACTCCCGGGTCTCGGTCGCCGGGTCGTCCAGGATGGCCTGGACGGCGGCGCGGTGCACCTGCCAGGCAGCCACGGGGTCATCGTCGACCGATGGGCCGGCGGCCAGCTCGATGCCGGCACCGGTCGCCAGGAAGGGCGGGAACCACTCCACGAGGTGCCGGACGACGTCGCGCGCGGCCCAGCCCTCCACGGGTGCGGGCGCGTCCCAGTCGGTGGCACCCTCCACCAGCTGCGTGAAACGGGTCGTGACGTCCTGATGCTCCGTGGCGGCGCTCACTGGGCGGCCAGCAGCTCGTCGAGCTTCTGGTAGCCCTCGTCGAGCCCGACCTCCATGCCGCTGGACATGATCATGTCGCGGATCTCCATCGACTCGACGACGGACAGCGCGGTGATCCGGCAGCGACCACCCTCGAGGGCCTCGAAGGTCATGGTCTCCAGGCTCACGCCGTCGGGATAGCCGTCGAAGGTGAAGGTCTGCACGAGTCGCTCATCGGGCCGCACCTCGTGGAAGGAGCCGTAGAAGGAGGCGATCACCTCACCATCGCGCTCGGCGGCGTAGCGATAGCTGCCGCCGGTGACGCAGTCCCAGGAGTCGATGCGCATGGTGGTGCTGCGCGGACCGAGCCACCGGCTGACGAGCTCCGGGTCGGTGTAGGCGCGAAAGACCTGAGCGGGCGTCGCGTCGAACTCGCGCACGATGCTGATCGTGGGCACCTCGGGCGACGCGGTGATCTCGGTCTCGTGCTTGGTCGTGGTCATGATGCTTCCCCTTTCCGGGATTCGTGGGACTCCGTCGTTTCCATCTCCGCCAGCACGTCGTCCAGCCGACGGAATCGCTCCTCGGCCTCCACGCGATAGCGCTCGATCCATTTCGTCATCAGGTCGAAGACCTCCGCCTCCAGGTGCACCGGACGCCGTTGGGCGTCCCTGCTGCGAGAGACCAGGCCCGCCTCCTGGAGCACCTTGAGGTGCTTGGAGACGGCTTGCAGGCTCACGTCGTAGGGGGCAGCCAGCTCGCCCACCGTCGCGTCGTCGGCCGCCAGGCGGGCGACCATGTCGCGCCGGGTGGGGTCGGCCAGGGCCTGAAAGACCCGGGAGAGTTGGTCGGACACCTGATCACCTTAATCAACTGTTTGGTTGAGCACGACACTAGCGACGCGTCCGATCTTTGTCAACCAATTGGTTGAGAAAGATCATCGGGCACAATCCCCCCATGTCAACGTCTGGTCCCCGCGCTCTGATCACCGGCATCACCGGACAGGACGGGCTCTACCTCGCCGAGCTCCTGCTCGCCAAGGGGTACGACGTACACGGGGTCATCCGAGGGCAACACAACCCCAAGCGCGAACTCGTCGAGCAGCTGGTGCCCGACGTACGACTGCACCACGGCGACCTGACCGACCAGAGCAGCCTCCTGCGAGCGCTGCGGGAGTCCGAACCCGACGAGGTCTACAACCTGGGAGCGGTCTCCTTCGTGGCCTACTCCTGGCAGAACCCCCACGTCACCACCGACGTGACCGCCGTCGGGGTGCTCAACCTCCTCGAGGCCCTTCGCCTGCACGTGGGCGAGGATCCGGGCTCCGTGCGCTACTACCAGGCGTCGAGCTCGGAGATGTTCGGCAAGGTGCAGGAGTCGCCGCAGCACGAACGCACCCTGCTGTGGCCGCGATCGCCGTACGCCGTCGCCAAGGTGTTCGGCCATCACCTGACCGTGAACTACCGAGAGTCCTATGGGATGCACGCATCGTCGGGGATCCTGTTCAACCACGAGTCACCCCGCCGCGGCTCGGAGTTCGTGACCCGCAAGGTGAGCCAGGCAGTGGCCCGGATCAGGCTCGGGCTCCAGGACGAGCTGGTGATGGGGACGCTCGACTCCGAACGCGACTGGGGCTTCGCCGGCGACTACGTCGAGGCGATGTGGCTGATGCTCCAGCAGCCGGTCGCCGACGACTACGTGGTCGCCACGGGAGAGACGCACTCGGTCCGCGAGCTTCTCGACGTCGCCTTCGGCTGCGCCGGGATCGACGACTGGACGCCCTACGTGCGTCAGGACCCGCAGCACCTCCGCCCCGCCGAAGTGGACCGGCTCGTCGGCGACGCCGGCAAGGCCAGGCGCGTTCTCGGATGGCAGCCCACCGTCGCGTTCCACGAGCTCATCGCGATGATGGTCCAGAGCGATCTGGCCGAGCAGAAGCGCCAGCTGTGACGCGGTCGTTCGTCACCGGCATCAGCGGCCAGGACGGTTCCTACCTCGCCGAGCGCCTGCTCGCCGACGGCGTCGAGGTGCATGCGCTGCACCACGCCGCCGAGCCCGCGCCGCCCCACTGCCCCTCGGGCGTGGTGCTCCACCACGGCGACCTCACCGACAGTGCGGCCGTGCGGGACCTGCTGCTGGCCGTCGATCCCGATGAGGTCTACAACCTCGCGGCCCTCAGCTCGGTGGCCGACTCGTGGCGCCGCCCCGAGCTCACGGCCCGCCTCAACGCAACCGCCGCGATCGAGCTGATGGAGTCCGCCCAGGTGGTCCAGCAGACGCGCGGTCATGCGGTGGCCTTCGTCCAGGCCTCCAGCGCAGAGATGTTCGGCTCCCCCCGACAGAGCCCCCAGAACGAGTCGACGCCACTGCACCCGCTCAGCCCTTACGGCGAGGCGAAGGCGATGGCGCACTGCGGGGTGGCCCGCTGGCGCGAGCGCGGCCTGCCGGCGTCCTCGGCGATCCTCTACAACCATGAGTCGCCCCGTCGCCCCCGCCACTTCGTGACCCGCCGGATCACCTCGACCGTCGCTGCGATCGCCCGAGGCGAGGCCGCGGGCCTGACCCTGGGCAGTCTCGAGGTACGCCGCGACTGGGGCTGGGCGCCCGACTACGTGGCGGCACTGGTCCTGATGGCGCGGTCGGAGGCCGCCGAGGACTATGTCGTGGCCACCGGCGAGAGCCACTCCGTGCGCGACTTCGTCGCCACGGCGTTCCGAGCCGCCGGACTCGGCGACTGGGAGCCTCTGGTGAGCCTCGATCCGGAGCTCGCGCGCCGGGCCGACCCGCCGGTCCTGACCGGCGACGCCTCGCGGATCCGCAACGAGCTCGGCTGGAAGCCCACCGTGTCCTTCCAGGACCTGGTGGAGCGGATGGTGGCCGCCGACCTCGCGCAGCCGAGTCAGAGGGAGGAGTCGAGCAGCGAGAGCAGATAGTCGCCGTAGCCGCTCTTGCGCAGCGGCTCGGCGCGTTGCGCCAGCTCGGCGTCGGTGAGGAAGCCCATCCGCCAGGCCACCTCCTCGGGCGCGCCGATCTTGGTGCCTTGGCGACTCTCGATGGTGCGCACGAAGTTGCTGGCGTCGTTGAGTGAGTCGAAGGTGCCGGTGTCGAGCCAGGCGGTCCCACGGGGCAGCACCTCGACCTGCAGCCTCCCCTGCTCGAGATAGCCGCGGTTGAGGTCGGTGATCTCCAGCTCGCCGCGCGGTCCGGGCTCGAGCTCGGCCGCCATGCCGACCACGTCGTTGTCGTAGAAGTACAGACCGGGCACCGCCAGGCGGCTACGGGGCCGCTCGGGCTTCTCCTGCAGCGACACCGCCCTGCCGCCCGAGTCGATCTCGACGACACCGTACGCCGTGGGGTCCGCCACCTGGTAGCCGAAGATCGCGGCCCCGTCGACCTCGGCGAAACGGCGCAGCCGGGTGCCGAGACCAGGCCCGTGGAAGATGTTGTCGCCGAGGACCAGCGCGACCTTCTCCTGGCCGACGTGCTCGGCGCCGATCACGAACGCCTGCGCCAGACCGTCAGGACTCGGCTGCACGGCGTAGGTGATCGAGATGCCCAGATGGAGACCGTCACCCAGCAGCCTCCGGAACGCGTCCGCCTCGTGCGGCGTGGTGATCACCAGCACCTCGCGGATCCCGGCCAGCATGAGCGTCGACAGCGGGTAGTAGATCATCGGCTTGTCGTAGACGGGCACCAGCTGCTTGCTGATGCCCCAGGTGATGGGGTGCAGCCGCGAGCCGGTGCCGCCCGCCAGGATGATTCCACGCATGGGAGCCACCCTAGAGGCGGGTGCTCCGCGCATCCGGGACCTCGGCTGCTCGTAGACTGCGCGGCATGGATCGCCTGCTCGTCACCGGTGGTGCCGGGTTCATCGGCGCCAACTTCGTGCATCACCTGATGGACCACACCGACGTCCGCGTGACCGTGCTCGACAAGCTCACCTACGCAGCGTCGCGCGAGTCCCTCGACGGCCTCCCGGCCGAGCGGGTGCACCTGGTCGTGGGCGACGTGGCAGATCCGGCGGTCGTGGATCCCCTGGTCGGCGGGCACGATGCAGTCGTGCACTTCGCCGCCGAGTCGCACAACGACAACTCGCTCGCCGAGCCGGGTCCGTTCATCACCACCAACCTGGTCGGCACCTTCTGCGTCCTGGAGGCTGCCCGTCGTCACGGGACCCGCCTGCACCACATCTCCACCGACGAGGTCTACGGCGACCTCGAGCTGGATGACCCCGCGCGCTTCACCGAGGCCACTCCCTACAACCCGAGCAGCCCCTACTCGGCCGCCAAGGCAGGTTCGGACCACCTGGTGCGCGCATGGGTGCGCAGCTTCGGCGTGCAGGCGACCATCTCCAACTGCTCCAACAACTACGGCCCGTGGCAGCACATCGAGAAGTTCATCCCGCGCCAGATCACCAACGTCATCGACGGGGCCCGTCCCAAGGTCTACGGCAGCGGACTCAACGTGCGTGACTGGATCCACGCCGAGGACCACTCCTCGGCCGTGTGGCGGATCCTCAGCCAGGGGCGGATCGGCGAGACCTACCTCATCGGCGCCGACGGGGAGCGCAACAACCTCGACGTGGTCGCCCAGATCCTCGCCCATCTCGGGCGGCCGAGTGACGACTTCGACCTGGTCGCCGACCGGGCCGGGCACGATCTGCGCTATGCCATCGACTCGACCAAGCTGCGCAGCGAGCTCGGCTGGACGCCGCGCTATGTGGACTTCGCGGAGGGACTGGCCGAGACCATCGAGTGGTACCAGCAGCACGAGGACTGGTGGCGACCTGCGAAGGCACGCACGGAGGCGGCGTACGCCGCGCAGGGCCGATGAAGGCGTGCCGAGGAATGCCGGCCGACGACGGGGGCCGGTGATGGAGGTCGAGCCCACAGCGATCCCCGGGCTCCTGGTGCTCCGCACCCCGGTGCACGCAGACGCTCGCGGCTGGTTCAAGGAGTCGTGGCAGCGGGCCAAGATGGTCGAGGCAGGGCTCCCCGACTTCGGGCCGGTCCAAGCCAACGTGTCCTACAACGACCGTCGAGGTGCTACCCGTGGGATCCACGCCGAGCCCTGGGACAAGCTGGTCTCGGTCGCAGCCGGGCGGGTCTTCGCGGCCTGGGTGGACCTGAGGGAGGGGGACTCCTTCGGGACCACCCATCACCTCGAGCTCGACCCCTCGCTGGCGGTCTTCGTGCCCCGAGGGGTCGGCAACTCCTATCAGACCCTGGAGGACGCGACGGCGTACTCCTATCTGGTGAACCGGCACTGGCGGCCCGGGACCGCCTATCTGGCGCTCAGCCTGGCCGACCCGACCGCCGCGATCCCCTGGCCGGTGCCGCTGAGCGAGGCAGCCATCTCCGAGAAGGACCGGGCCAACCCGGTCCTTTCCGACGTGAGAGCGATGCCGGCCCGGCGCACGCTCATCGTGGGAGCCTCGGGCCAGTTGGCGCGGGCGCTCGCGGCCGCTCACCCGGAGGCCGCGGTGGCCGGACGCGCGGAGCTCGATGTCACGGACCCGGACGCCGTGGCTGCCTGGCCGTGGTCGGACTACGGCGTCGTGCTCAACGCGAGCGCCTACACGGCCGTCGACCAGGCAGAGACCCCGCGCGGACGAGCATCCGCCTGGGCCCTGAACGCGACGGCGGTCGGTCACCTTGCCGCGGCGGCCAGGGACCACGGGCTCACCCTGGTGCACTTCTCCACCGACTACGTCTTCGACGGCACCCGGGAGGTCCACACGGAGGACGAACCGCTCTCGCCGTTGGGGGTCTACGGACAGAGCAAGGCCGCCGGCGAGCTCGCCGCCGCGACCACGCCGCGTCACTACGTGCTGCGCACCAGCTGGCTGATCGGCGACGGGGCCAACTTCGTGCGCACGATGACAGATCTCGCGGGCCGCGGTGTCGCCCCCAGCGTGGTCGACGACCAGTTCGGCCGGCTCACGTTCACCGAAGAGCTGGTGCGCGCGACGAGGCACCTGCTGGACACCGGTGCGCCGTACGGCGTCTATCACGTCTCGAACGGCGGGGAGCCGCAGTCGTGGCACGCGATCGCCCAGACGGTCTTCACTCTCGCGGGCAGCGACCCCGGGGCGGTTGCGCCGGTCAGCACCGAGGCGTACGCCGCAGGACGGGCGCTGGCCCCGCGGCCCCGACACAGCGTCCTGTCGTTGGCCAAGCTCGAGGCCACCGGCTTCGTGCCCCTCGACGCGGTGTCGTCACTGACACGCTACGTCCGAGGCTCCTGAGACACCAGAGCCCCGGACGACGGATCGTCCGGGGCTCTCGGGAGAGGTGCGTCAGTCGCCGATCTTCTCGGCGGCGTCGACGACAGCCTCGGCGGTCTTCGCGGCCGTCTTCTTGGCGGCGGTCACCGTCGCCTTGGTGCTGCTCTCGGTGGTCGCAGCGGCCTTCTTGACCGGAGCAGCCTTCTTGGCAGCCTTCTTGGCGGTGGTGGCGGCGCTCTTCCTGGCCGTCGTGGTCGCGCTCTTGGTCGCGGTCTTGGCGGTCTCGACCGTCTTGGTGGCCTGGGTGTTGGTGGTCTTGGCCTTCGCGACGGTGGTCTTGGCCGACTTCACAGCAGCCTGGGTCGACTCCTGCTTGCGGATCCGGCCGACGAGGTCCTCGCCGCGCTTTGCGAGCCCGGTGAAGGTCTCACCGGCGGTGGCGACGTTGTCGTTCAGGATGGTCTGCAGCTTGGCCGGCAGCGACTTGGCCTCCGCCTGAAGCTGTGCCTGCAGCGACTTGGCCTCAGCCTGCAGCTCGGCGAGCCGGGCCTCGATCGCGGTGCGGGCCGACTTGGCGTCGACGCTCAGCGCGTCCTTCTGCAGCTTGCCGGCCTTCACCGAGACGTCGGCGACGTAGTCGCGGACAGCCTCGACGGCGAGGTCGGCGGCGCCGACACCGGCGTGCAGCGAGCGGGTGGCTTCGGTCTTGAGGTCGAACGTGGTCTTCGCCATGGCGAATCTCCTTCTGTTCTACGCGACCCGGTGCCCGGGACACGTGGTGGTGGTGGTCGTCAGCTCCTGGCCGGTTCCCCGTTGATGGCCAGGAAGGATTGGTAGACGTCGAGCAGCGACTGCTTCTGGCGCTCGGTCAGTCCGAGGTCGCCGAGGATCGCGAGCTCGACTGAGCCGACGGCATCCTCGTCGGGATCGAGGATCCCTGCCCTGACGTAGAGCTGTTCGGCAGAGATCCGCAGTGCCTTGGCGATCTGGTTGAGCACCTCTGCCGAGGGCCGACGCAGACCGCGCTCGATCTGGCTCAGGTAGGGGTTGGACACACCTGCCTGCTCCGACAGCTGCCGCAAAGAGAGTCGGGCCGCAACCCGCTGCTCCTTGAGGTAGTCGCCGAGCGACTCGACGGTCTTGCCGACCTTGCCCTTTGCCATGTCTCCAGTGTGCTTGCTCTAGTTAGCAAATGCAAACTGCGGGAGGGTGATTCGGCCCACACCGGTCCGAATCTCCTTATGGTGCTGGGAAATCTCCTCGCCCTCCTTGCTAGCGGGCACGCCAGCCCACGTCAGAAGCAGGCGCTGATCTCACCCACCGGGACCCCGCCCCCGAGCAGCGTGAGCACACCCGTCCGCGTGATCGCTTCGGCATCGACTCCGGGCTCGCGGTCCACCCCGGAGCGCCGCAGGGCCTCGGCCATCAGGACGGGGCGGACCCGCGGCGCACCATCGTCGGTCTTGAGGGCGAAGGCGCGCCCGTCAGGCAGCGCGACCGCGTAGCAGGACTCCGCGCCGGCCTTGCCGATGGCACCGGGAACGGCTCGCAGCAGCGTGAGCTCGTCGCGGGTCGTGCCGCTCACGAACTCCGGGTGCTGGCGGATCGCGTCGGCGACCCTGCGTTGCGGCCCCTCGGACGCCAACGCCAGGGTGCGGAACGCACGCGCCAGACCGACCAGCGAGGTCGAGAGCAAGGGAGCACCACAGCCGTCGATCGCCACCTGGGCGGGCTCCCCGGTCAGCTCCGTGAACGTGGCGAGGATCGCCTGTTGGAGCGGGTGCTCCGGGTCGAGGTACGACGCGGTGTCCCAGCCATTCGCGACACAGGTCGCCAGCATCGCGGCGTGCTTGCCCGAGCAGTTCATCAGGATGGGCGACCGGTGGCCACCCGCACGGATGACGGCCTCCCGGGCCTCGTCGTCGAGCGGATAGCCCAGCGGCGTCTGCAGGTCCGCCTCTGTGAGCCCGGCGCCGGCGAGGATGCGACGCACTCCCTCGACGTGGAAGGGCTCGCCGGAGTGCGAGGCACAGGCCAGAGCGAGCAGGTCGGGCGGGAGTGTGAGTCCCGCCCGCACCATGCCGAGGGCCTGGATGGGCTTGTTGCTGGATCGGGGCAGGATCGGCGAGGTGGCGGCGCCCACGGACCAGGCGATCTCACCCGCCTGATCGAGCGCCACGAGCGACCCGTAGTGGTGCCCTTCCACAAAATGGGACCGGACGATCTGGGCAACAATGACCGGTTCGGAGTCTGGGGAGGCTACTGGTGCTGACATGGCGGCAAGGCTACGGCCGCAATGGCAGGATGGCGCCCGTGACCCTGCAGTTCTGCCCGACCCCTCGTGAGCTCGACGACCTCGAGCTCCTCGTCAGCGGTGCGCTCGCACCCCTGACCCGCTTCGACGAGCCTGGCTCCGCAGTCACGCTTTCCCGGCCCGAAGGTGCCGAGGGTGAGCTCGAGCTGGTCGACCCCGAGGGTCTCCCCCTGGCGAGGGTGGCCCCCGACGGGTCCGTGACGGCGTTGACACACACCCAGTTCGGACCGTTCCGGCGCCTCTACCTGACACCCGAGCAGACCCGCGCGGCGTACGCCGGAGCGACGTTCGTCCCGGTCACGGGCCCCCTCACCACCGGTCAGCTCGCCGAGCTCGCGGGCCATGGGCGCACTGTGCTGCTGGCCCTGGTCGGCACCGGCACCCCCGAGGACATCTCGAAGGTGGGCCTGATCCGCGCCACCCTCGCCGCCGCGGAGCAGCTGCCCGACGCCCACGTCGTCGCCGTCGCCCTGGCCTCGCGCGAGGACGCCGAGGCCGACCACGCGCTGGGACTCCAGGTGGTGGGCAACTACGCCGGGCCCGACCCGGTCGCGGCTCTGGCCGCAGACGACGACGGCTTCACCGACGAGGTCGCCGCGATCGTCGACGTCGAGCGCCCGGACCCCCAGCACCAGGGTCTCGTGCTGTTCTTCACCGGCCTGTCCGGCAGCGGCAAGTCGACGCTTGCCCAGGCCCTGATGGACCGTCTGCTCGAGCAGGGCGGGCGCAGCATCACGAGTCTGGACGGCGACGTCGTACGCCGAAACCTGTCCGCGGGCCTGACCTTCTCCAAGGCCGACCGGGAGACCAACATCCGGCGCATCGGGTGGGTGGCTGCCGAGATCTCACGACACGGTGGCATCGCTGTCTGCAGCCCCATCGCCCCGTTCGACGAGACCCGCAAGCAGGTGCGTGCCATGGTCGAGGACGCCGGCGGCGCGTTCTTCCTCGTCCACGTCGCGACACCCCTGGAGGAGTGCGAGCGCCGCGACCGCAAGGGCCTCTACGCCAAGGCCCGCCGTGGCGAGATCCCGGAGTTCACCGGGATCTCCTCGCCCTACGAGGAACCCGAGGACGCCGCAGTCCGGGTGGACACCACCGGCCGCAGCATCGACGCCGCCCTGGCCGACGTGCTGAGCGCAGTGGCTGAGGCCGGCTTTGTCGACCTGGCGCCGAATCACACAATTCCAGTGTGAATCAGTAGACTAACGCGTTCCGACCAGACTCAGACAAAGGCCAGCCATGAGTGACCTGATCACGACCTCCTTCTTCGCGATCCTCGCCGCGGGCTTCCTCGTGGGTGTGGTCGTGGGGCTGACCGGGATGGGCGGTGGCGCGCTGATGACGCCGGCGCTGATCTTCCTGGGCGTCGGTGGAAGCGTCTCGGCCGTGGTGACCGCAGACCTGACCGCTGCGGCGATCTACAAGACCGGCGGGGCGGTGGTGCACTCCCGCGAGGGGGCACCGAACTTCACGCTCGCGAAATGGTTGATCCTCGGGTCGGTGCCGATGGCGCTCCTCGGCCCCTATCTGATCCACGCGGTGGCCGGCGAGGAGCCCGACTCCCTCGACAACCTGCTCAAGCAGTGCATCGGGTTCGCGCTGCTGCTGGCCGCCTCGACGTACGCCCTGCGCCTCTACGTCGGCCTTCGCCGCGAGGTCCAGGGTGCGAGCACGGCCGACCCGAACCCCCCGATCCGCCCGCTCATCACGCTCCTGGTCGGCGCCATGGGCGGTCTGCTCGTCGGCATCACCAGCGTGGGCTCGGGCTCGATCATCATGATCGCGCTGCTGGCCCTCTACCCTGGCCTGTCCGCCTTGAAGCTGGTCGGCACCGACCTGGTGCAGGCAGTCCCGCTGGTGCTCGCGGCCGCCATCTCCAACATCGCCCTCAACGGACTCGAGTGGGACCTGCTGATCCCGCTCGTGCTGGGTTCGGTGCCCGGGACGATCGTCGGCAGCATGATCGCCCCCCGGGTGCCGCAGTCCATCATCCGACGCGGCATCGTCGTCGTGCTGACGATGTCCGGCGTCGCCCTGCTGGACAAGTCCGGCTGGGCACCCCTCGGGGCCGGCGAGGACGACACCCACCCCGTTCTGATCGGCGTCATCGGCATCGTCATGGTGTTCCTGGTGCCGTTGATCTGGGGCCTGCTGCGCAAGCGAGAGGGTCTGCCCATGTTCGGGGCACCCACCGTCGAGCAGATCGAGACCCTGAGGGCCGATCGCCACGGAGGGCACCACTGACCACGACCCGTCACCGACAAATTGTGAGCGGACCAGCGCCGGTTACGATATCCACTGCTGTCCCGATGAGAGGCAACCCTCAGACATGACTGAAACCCATGCCGACTACCAGCTGAGTCAACTCGACCAGCTGGAGGCGGAGTCCATCCACATCTTCCGCGAGGTGGCGTCCGAGTTCGAAAAGCCGGTGCTGATGTTCTCCGGCGGCAAGGACTCGATCGTGATGCTCCGGCTGGCCGAGAAGGCCTTCTACCCCTCGAAGATCCCCTTCCCGATGCTGCAGGTCGACACCGGCTTCGACTTCCCCGAGGTCCTGGCCACCCGCGACAACTGGGTCAACCGACTGGGGGTCCGCATGGTCGTCGCCAGCGTCGACGAGGCCATCGCCAGCGGCGTCATCGTCGACGACGGCAAGACCAGCCGCAACCGCATGCAGATCGGCACCCTCCTCAACGCCATCGAGGAGGAGGGCTTCACCGCCGCCTTCGGTGGCGGGCGTCGCGACGAGGAGAAGGCCCGTGCGAAGGAACGCGTCTACTCCCACCGTGACGAGTTCGGGCAGTGGGACCCCAAGATGCAGCGCCCCGAGCTGTGGAGTCTCTACAACGGCCGCATCCACGCCGGTGAGCACATGCGGATCTTCCCGCTGTCCAACTGGACCGAGCTGGACATCTGGTACTACATCCACCGGGAGCAGATCGAGATCCCCTCGATCTACTTCTCCCACCAGCGCGCGGTGATCGAGCGCGACGGCATGCTGCTGTCGGCGTCCGACGCGGTCCAGCCCAAGGGGAACGAGACCATCACCGAGCGCACCGTGCGGTTCCGCACCGTGGGCGACATGACCCTGACCGGCTGTGTCGAGAGCGACGCCGCCACGACCGCCGCGATCATCGACGAGATCGCCATCGCCCGGGTGACCGAGCGTGGCGCCACCCGCGGTGACGACCGATTCTCCGAAGCAGCCATGGAAGACCGCAAGAAGGAAGGGTACTTCTGATGCCGGAAGAGACCATGCACCAGATGGACCTGCTGCGCTTCGCCACGGCCGGGTCCGTCGACGACGGCAAGTCGACCCTCATCGGTCGCCTGCTCCTCGACTCGAAGTCGATCTTCGAGGACCAGCTCGAAGCGGTGGAGTCGACCAGCGCGTCCAAGGGCTACGACTACACCGACCTTGCGCTGCTGACCGACGGGCTGCGCTCGGAGCGGGAGCAGGGCATCACCATCGACGTCGCCTACCGCTACTTCGCGACCCCCGCCCGCAAGTTCATCATCGCCGACACCCCGGGCCACGTGCAGTACACCCGCAACATGGTCACCGGCGCCTCGACGGCCGACCTCGGCCTCGTGCTGGTCGATGCCCGTCACGGGTTGACCGAGCAGTCGCGTCGCCACGCGGTGATCCTGTCCCTGCTGCGGGTGCCGCACCTCGTGCTGTGCGTGAACAAGATGGACCTCGTCGACTACTCCGAAGAGGTCTACGAGCGCATCCACACCGAGTTCACCTCGTTCGCCACCAAGCTGTCGATCCCCGACCTCGAGATCATCCCCATCTCGGCGCTCCAGGGCGACAACGTGGTGACGCGCTCCGAGAGCATGCCGTGGTACAGCGGACCCACCCTGATGCACCACCTCGAGCACGTCCACGTGGCCTCCGACCGCGACCTGGTCGACGTCCGCTTCCCCGTTCAGTACGTCGTGCGCCCGAAGTCCGACGAGCACCACGACTATCGCGGCTACGGCGGCATGGTCGCCGGCGGCGTCCTGAAGCCTGGTGACGAGGTGATCGTGCTGCCCAGCGGCATGACCTCCAAGATCGCCGGGATCGACCTGTTCGACAAGGAGCTCGACGAGGCCTTCCCGCCGATGTCGGTGACCGTTCGTCTCGAGGACGACGTCGACGTGTCCCGTGGGGACATGATCGCCCGGCCGGCCAACGCACCCAAGCCGAGCCAGGACATCGACGCCATGGTCTGCTGGATGACCAACGAGCCGCTGCGCCCACGCCAGAAGCTCGCGATCAAGCACACCACGCGCACCGCCCGCGCCCTGGTCAAGGACGTGCAGTACCGCCTCGACGTCAACACGCTCCACCGTGACCAGGACACCAAGGAGCTCGGACTCAACGAGATCGGCCGCGTCCAGCTGCGCACCACGGTGCCGCTGCTGTGCGACCCCTACTCGAAGAACCGCACCACCGGGTCGTTCATCCTCATCGACGAGGCCACCGGCATCACCGTCGGCGCCGGCATGATCAACAGCGCCAGCTGAGAGCCCGTCCCGAGAGACCCGCCCGACCACGAACGCCCGCCGAAGCACTGCTCCGGCGGGCGTTCTGCAGGTCGCGGTGTCTCAGACCTCGGCCTCATGGCGGCCGTAGTCGTCGGCGATCCGGCAGATGTCGTCCTCACCGGTGTAGGCGCCGTGCTGGACCTCGATGATGACCAGGTCCTCGCTGTGCTCGTTGCTGATCCGGTGGGCCGAGCCCACGGCGACGTCGATCGACTCACCGGGACGCGCCACGCGCACCTCACCGTCGATCAGGCAGGTCGCGATGCCGAAGATGACGACCCAGTGCTCGCTGCGGTGGGTGTGGGTCTGGTAGGACATCCGATGCCCGGGGCTGACGTGCATGCGCTTGACCTTGTAGCCGGGCCCGACATCCAGGACGTGCCAGGAGCCCCACGGTCGTTGCGCCGAATCGAGAGACATGACCCAAGGGTAACCTCCGCAGCGAACTCAGCCCTTGGAAACCGCGGCCCTGCTGCCTGCCCCCACCAACACCTGCAAGCCGGCCAGGAGCACTCCGCTGAGGGCCAGTGACCACACGAGCCGCTCCGGGGTCATCTCATTGCCCCACAGCAGCACCACCAGGCCGAGACCGACCGCCACGAATCGGAGCCAGACGACGTTGCCCGCCACCCACGCGCCTGCGGGCCCGGCCGGGCCACCGGACGCGGCTCGGCCCACGGTCTCGAGTCCCCCGGTCACCCCAGTCCGGACCGCGCCCGCCCAGGCGGTCGTGCCGGCGTACCAACCGGCGACCGCCAGCGCCAACCCGAGCCCGAGCATCACCTTGCGGCCGTTCTCGAGGTAGACGAGCAGGGTGTTGTAGAACACCCTGCTGGCCCGGCTGAACACCGTCCCGGCCAGCTCGTTGACGAACAGCTGTCGCCCGATGCTGAGTGCCAGGGCGATGAGCACGGCGTTCACCACGAACGACAGGCCGATCAGCAGGGCCATCCTCGGGCGGCGTCGGGCCAGGAGGAGCGCTGCGGCGAACAGGGCGACCACCAGCACGATCAGCCACTTCGCGACGGGGTTGCCGAACGCGTAGATGGTGCGCAGCTCTCTTAGCTGCGGCGCCTGAACCAACACGATCTGCCGGTCGGTGTCGGGGATCGGGACTCGGTCCACGAGCGTCAGCCCCTGGTCCACGAGCCGGAGCCTGACCTGGTCGATGACCTGCGAGACGTCCAGGACGACCTGGTCGTCGGCGACCGAGACCGCACCGGTGTCCTCGCCGCGCAAGAGCTTGAGGAGCACCTGTTGGGAGCGCGTGTTGACGGTGATCCAGATGTCCTCGAAGGCATCGGAGGAGATGAAGGCACGGACCTGCTGGTCGATCAGCGCGTTGATGGAGGCGGCGAGCGGGCCGACCAGCAGCTGCAGTCGCGGGCGGTCGGCGATCACCCCCGAGAACGCCTCGTTGAGCAGTGCCTCGACATCGACCTGTTCCTCGAGGGCTGCGGTCACCTTGACCGCGATCGCATCCTGGACCTCGGGTGAGTCGACGAGCGGCCCGACGGTGGCGACATAGCGCTGGGTGTCGTTGAGCGTGCGTTGACCCCAGTAGGCCAGCAGGGCGGGAGTCGTCAGGACCGTCGCCAGCATGAGCAACACCGCGGCCGCCAGGGAACGGCCGGTGGATGGCCTCGGCACAGTCGCCACCTCCTCAGTTCTTCAGGGGCCTGAAGTGTCGCCCGATCTCGGGGTCCACGACAACCTCCTGGGCCGCCGGAAGCCCACCTGCGTCGAGCTCGGCATCCACCGCGACGTTGCGCTTGACCAGGCCCAGGGCGATCGGCCCCAGCTCGTGGTGCCTCGCCGACGTCCCGACCCTGCCCACCACCCTGTCGCCGTCGCGCAGCTCGCTGCCCACCTGCGGCAACAGGTTCTCCGAGCCGTCGAGATGCAGGAGCGTCAACCGTCTCGGCGGCCGACCCAGGTTGTGCACCCGCGCCACGGTCTCCTGTCCGCGGTAGCACCCCTTGTCCATGTGCACGGCCGTGTCGATCCAGCCGACCTCGTTGGGGATGGTCCGGTGGTCGGTGTCCAGGCCGAACCTGGGCTCGCCGCGGGCGATCCGGAGGGCGTCGTAGGCCCACACCCCGCAGGCGGGGCCGGCCGCGGCAGCGTAGGCCGCGAGCTGATCGCGTGGCACCAGGTCGAACTTGCCCGCCTCCGACCCCACGGATCGCCAGGTGACAGCGAAACCTGCGGTCTCGTCGGTGATCTCGACCCTGGTCATGAACTTCATCCGCTCGAGGTAGGAGATCAGCGCGGCTCCCGCACCCGGCTCGGTGTGAGCAGTGAACGCCTCACCGTCGTCGAGGCCGGTGAAGGCGTGCTCGACGTGACCCTGGGGACTGAGGATGAGAGCGGTGACCTGCTGTCCTGTCATCAGTCCCTCGAAGAACTGGGTGGTGATGGAGTGCAACCAGCTCAGTCGATCCGGGCCGGCGATCCGCACGACATCGCGGTGGGACAGGTCGACGAACCCGTCTCCGGCCACCAGCGTGAGCTGTTCGGCGTTGAACGAGCCATAGTGGGCCGCCACCGGCGCGTCGATACCGTTGGCCGCCACTGCTCCGGGCACTTCCAGCATGTCTTCTCCGTCGTGGATCTTCGGGTGGTTCAGTCGTGGTGGTGGGGGGTGTGGGTGGTGTCGCAGTCCACGCATCCACCGAACACCGCAAGGTGTCCCAGATCTGGCACGAAGCCGTGCTCGTCACGCAACCGAGCCACGAACTCCGCGGCCACCTCCGGGGCAACAGACGTGACCTTCCCGCAATTCCGGCAAACCACGTGGAAGTGGTCCTGGCCGGTGGACGAGTGATAGGTGGGGGCGCGGTCGCTGAGGTGGGCGTGGCGGATCAGGCCCAGCTCCTCGAGCACCTCGAGGGTCCGGTAGACGGTGGACAGGTTGACCGCGGATGACTCTCGGCGTACCTCCGCCAGCACCTCGTCAGGGGTGGCGTGGCTGAGGCGTTGGACCGCCCGGAGGATGAGCTCGCGTTGAGGCGTGAGCCGGTAGCCGCTCCCGCGCAGGCGCGCGGCGAGCTCAGGCGGACTCGGATCACTCACTGCCGGACCAGCTGGGCATGGGTGTGCGGCTGGAGCTCGTGACCCATCGCGGCCATGTCGAAGGCGTAGAGCAGATCGCCGTTGACGTAGCCGTAGAGACGCTTGCCGCCGACATACTCCTTCGCCGTGGCGGTGCGGGCGACGGCGTCGGTCACGATCTCGAAGCGGGGCTGCTCGGCATGGATCTCACCGTGCCAGACCTCGGTGAAGCCCAGGTTGTGGCTCAACACCATCTCCAGGGTGCCGTCCTCCTGCGGCCGCAGGAAGCCCGTCTCCTGAGCGGCCTCCCGCACGTGGTTGCCCTCGGCGTCCACGATCCAGGCTCTGCTCACGTAGTGGATGAACGGGCGGCCGTCCTGCTGGAAGATCAGCTCCTGACCGAACTGGAACGACTCGATCCCGGGGTACTCGCCGTGGCCGTTGCCGGCCCAGGTGCCGATCATCCAGGCCAGCCGCGCGCAGTTGGGATGGATGTTCTCGGGGATCTCGAAGGCCATGGTGTGACTGCTTTCCTCGGTTTACAGGAGCTTGTACGCCGCCCAGAGTGCGACCGCCCCGAGTGCGAGCACCACAGCGAGCATGATCCCGACGAAGACAGCGTCCATGTCCGGGAGTCTAGTCTGGCGGCATGAGGAGCCTGCGGATCAAGGTGACGTGTGGCGGCGAGGATCCCGAGCGCTGCAACCAGGCCTTCACCGTCGCGGCCACCGCCGTCACGGCTGGTGCCGACGTCGGACTGTGGCTGACCGGCGAGGCCGCGTGGTACGGCGTACCGGGTCGGGCTGAGGAGTTCTCGCTCGCCCTCGCCCCTCCCCTCGCCGACCTGCTGGCGGCTGTCGTGGCCGGCGGTCAGGTCACCGTGTGCACCCAGTGCGCGGAGCGACGAGGCATCACCGCCGACGACCTGATCCCCGGGGTCCGGATCGCCGGCGCTGCAGTGTTCACCGAGGAGATTCTCGGTGGCGATGTCCAGGCACTCGTCTACTAAAGGGCGTCGAGACCCAGGGTGGTGCGCGCCTCGGCCGGGGTCATCGGCACCCGCTGGGCCATCCGCGCGATCTCGACGGCACGCTCCACGAGCTGGGCGTTGGACTCGACGGGCACGCCGCGGCTGATCGTCAGCACGTCCTCCATGCCGACCCGCAGGTGCCCGCCTTTCGAGAGGGAGGCCAGCATCACCGCGAGGGTGGAGCGGCCGATCCCGGTGGCCGACCAGCTGGTGGTCGCGGCGGGGAGATCGCTGACGGCGGCGACCAGGCGTCCGTCGTGCCGTTCATGCCGCCAGGCACACCCATCACGAGGTCGACGTGCACCT
>CAWIOB010000010.1:0-279698 GCA_963837595.1 uncultured Actinomycetota bacterium
AGCGGCGAGCGGGTAGGGCGGATCGGAGAACACCAGGTCGTACGGCGCGCGTGGCGTGCGCGCCAGCGTGGCCGAGACCGCCCCGACGATGACCTCGACCTGCTTGTGGAAACCCAGCGCCTTGATGTTGTCGCTGATGTGGGCGGCCGTGCGGCGATCGTGCTCGACGAGGGTCACGACCCCGGCGCCCCGCGAGCGGGCCTCGAGTCCGACCGCGCCCGAGCCGGCGTACAGATCGAGGACCCGGAGTCCTGACAAGGAGCCGCACCAGGACTCGATCGCGGAGAAGAGCGCTTCGCGGACCCGGTCGCTGGTCGGTCGCGTGTTGACCCCGCGCGGAGTGCTCAGTCGTCGTCCCCCCGCGGAGCCACCGATGATCCGGGTCATGCCTTCTCCATGAACCCAGACTTGCCGGAATCCTCCATCGCGTCTACGGCAGCGGCCAGACGAGGTGCGGATCCCAGGGTGGGATCGGTCACGAGGAGCTGCTCGGCCGCCTCGCGTGCGGCCACTATGGTCTTCTCGTCGCGCAGCACCCGCAGCTGCTGCAGGCTCGAGCGGAAACCGGACTGGGAGGCGCCCAGGACGTCGCCCTCCCGCCTGGTCTCCAGGTCGACCCGGGACAGCTCGAACCCGTCGGTCGTCGCGGCCACGGCATCGAGTCGGGCCAGCGCCGGGCTGCCGTCCTGGGCCCGGGTGACCAGAAGGCAGAGCCCGGGAAGGCCACCGCGACCGACCCGGCCCCGCAGCTGGTGGAGCTGGGAGACCCCGAACCGGTCGGCGTCGAGGAGCACCATCATCGTCGCGTTGGCGACGTCGACGCCGACCTCGATCACGGTGGTCGAGACCAGGACGTCGATCTGACCCGACGCGAAGGACCGCATGGTGCGCTCCTTCTCGTCGGGCGCCAGCCGGCCGTGCAGCATGGCCACCGAGAGTCCGGCCAGCGGTCCGGCCACGAGCTCGGGCGCGACCTCCTCCACGGCCGCCAAGGTGGCCGGCGCGACGGCGGCGACCTGCTGACCGTCCTCGTCGTAGTCGAGCTGGTCGGCCTCTCCTTCCTCGAGCACGTCGCCCCCGATCCGCGGGCAGACGACGTAGACCTGGTGTCCCTTCTCCGCCTCCTCCCGGACCCTCGCCCAGACCCGGTCGATCCAATGGGGCTGGACGTCGAGCGGCACCAGGTTGGTCGTGATCGGCGCGCGCCCGGCAGGAAGCTCGGTGAGCACCGAGGTCTCCAGGTCACCGAAGACCGTCATGGCGACGGTGCGCGGGATCGGGGTCGCGGTCATCACGAGGACATGAGGTGGCGAGGACGCCTTGCCGGTCAGTGCCGCGCGCTGCTCGACCCCGAAGCGGTGCTGTTCGTCGATCACCACCAGGCCCAGGTCGGCGAAGGTCACCCGGTCCTCCAGCAGGGCGTGAGTGCCGATCACGATGCCCGCCTCACCGCTGGCTATCCGGAGCATGTTCTCCTGCCGGGACGACTTGCCCATCGAGCCGGTGAGCAGCGCCACCGAGGTGCCGTCCTCGGCCCCGCCCAGCATGCCTGTGGAGGCGAGGTCGCCGAGCACGGCGGAGATCGAGCGCAGGTGTTGCTGGGCGAGCACCTCGGTGGGAGCGAGCAGAGCCGCCTGTCCTCCGGAGTCGATCACCCGCAGCATGGCTCGCAGGGCCACCAGCGTCTTGCCGGAGCCGACCTCCCCTTGGAGCAGCCGATTCATCGGATGGGGCTGGGCGAGGTCCTCCTCGAGCTGGTGACCGACGTCGACCTGCCCCTGGGTGAGGGCGAACGGCAGTCGGGCGTCGAACGCCGCCAGGAGCCCGCCCCCGCCGGCGCGGGCCTGGGTGCCGAGCAGCCGATTGGCCGCACGCCGCCTCGCCAGCACCAGTTGGGTGACCAATGCCTCCTCGAAGCGGAAACGCCGCTGTGCCGCCCCGACCTGGGCGTAGTCCTCGGGACTGTGGATCCAGTCCAGGGCAGTGCGGCTGTCGATGAGGGACCACTCGGCGCGCAGCGCGGCGGGCAGGAGGTCCTCGACGTCGTCGAGGACGGTGAGGGCGAAGGCGATCGCCTTCTGCAGGTCCCACGACTCCAGGCCCTTGGTGGACTTGTAGACGGGGAACAGTCCCTTCAGCCGCTCGACGGCGACGCGGGCGGCGTCGGTCTCCTCATCGGGCCGGTTGAACATCACCATCTCGGGGTTCGTCAGCTGCCACTCGTCTCGGAAGAGAGTGACCTTGCCGGTGAAGACGCCCTCCACTCCCACCGGGAGCCGCTTCTGCTGCCAGTCGGCGGTGCCCTGGTGCTTGGCGAAGAAGCTCATCCGCAGCGAGGGGCCGTTGGTGGCGAGGACCACGTCGACCCGGAAGGCCGGCCGATGGCTGCGGCGGTCGATGTAGGTCCGCACGTCGCAGCGCGCGATCCGTCCCACCACCGTGAGCTGCTGGCCCGACTGCAGGCTGTCCACCTCGGTGAGCTCACCGGTCTTGAGGTAGCGCCGGGGGAAGTGATCCAACAGGTCACCCACCGTGCGCAGGCCCAGCTTGTCGACCTTGCCGGCCTTCTTGCTGTCTCCCAGGACCGTGGTGATGGGTGAATCCGGGGTGATCATCGGCCCTCCTGACTATTCGACGGACAACAGGAGCGGATAGCGCTCCTGCCCACCGTCGTACACCACGACATCGACAAGTGGGTGCTGTTCCTCCATGTACGCCGCGCAGTGACCGGCGAGCCCGGGACTCTCGACACCCTGGACCAGGGTGACGAGATCGCCACCGCCGCGGATCAGGCGCTCGATGATGTCGATGGCCACCGCCTGGAGATCGTGTCCGACCGCGACGAAGTCTCCGTCGACCACGCCGAGGATGTCACCGGGCTCGCACGGGCCGCCGCTGGTGATGGCCCGTCGGGCCGCCACCGTGATCGCACCGTGCCGGGCATGACGCGCAGTAGCGGTCATCTCCAGGACGTCCTGGTCGAAGCTCCGGCCGGGCTCGTGCACGGCCAGGGCCGCAAGTCCCTGCACCTGGGCTTCGGTGGCGATCACGGCCACCTTCACCTCACCGCCCTCCTCGGCGGTCCGCGCCGCGATCTCGGCACTGCGCCGGGTGTCGGGATCGTTGGGCAGAACCACGACCTCCGCGGCGGCCGACTCGGTGATCGCCGCGAGCAGCATCCCGACACTGGGGCGCTGGCCCGGGGCGGCGCCGACCACCAGGGCTCCTGCCTCGCCGAAGATCTGTCCCAGCCCGGGGCCCGCGGCGACCGCGACGACCCTGCGGCCCCGGCGCACCACTGAGCGACTGCGACCGCCCGCCACCTGGTCCGCGAAGTGAGTGACCCGCACCCGGTGCGGCCGCCCGGTCTCGATCCCGGCCTCGATCGCAGCCCCTACGTCGTCCACGTGGACGTGCACGTTCCACAGACCCTCGCCGCCGACCACCACGAGCGAGTCACCGAGTGGGCCGAGCTTGGCCCGCAGGGCCTGGATGCGGTCGTCATCGGCGTCGAGGAGGTACATCACCTCATAGGCCGGCCCCTCCGCGGTCAGATCGCCGGTCAGCAGGGGCATCGGGATCGGGCGACGGGCGCTCTTGGCGTCGATCGGGACCCGGCCGGTGAGCACCGTCTCGGCCGCATCGAGGATCACGCACAGGCCACGGCCCCCGGCATCGACGACACCGGCCTGCTTGAGCATCGGCAACTGGTCGGGGGTCCGCTCCAGGGCCGCGCGGGCCTCGGCCGAGGCCCGCTCCACGATGTAGCCGAGGCGGCGCTGCGGCTGCTCCGCCGCAGCGAGTGCCGCGTCACTCGCCGAGCGGGCGACGGTGAGGATGGTGCCCTCGACGGGCACCCCCACCGCGGCGTAGCTCGCGTCAGTGGCCTCCGCGAGCGCCTGGGCGAACACGAGGGCGCTGCGATCCTCCGGGCGTGATCGCGCGATCCGGACTGCCATCGCTCCGAGCAGCTGGGACAGGATCACCCCGGAGTTGCCCCGCGCCCCGAGCAGCGCCCCTCGAGCGAAGGCCGTCAGCGCGGCGCGGAGGTCGGCTCCGGGATCACCCCCGGTGGCCTCCTGGAGCGCATCTCGGGCGGCCGACATGGTCAGGAACATGTTGGTGCCGGTGTCCCCGTCCGGGACCGGGTAGACATTGAGGGCGTCGATCTCCTCGCGCGCCTCGCCGAGACGGGTGGTGGCAAGATCGGCGAGGCGGAGGAGGACGGCGAGATCGAACGTCGCCACCTGCTCGTCGGTCATGTGCTCCCCTACCGGCTCGGCTCACGAACGTGTCTCCGCGAGGTGTCAGGTTAGTGGCTCGACCACGATTCGCGTCGTACGTCGGGCATCGGATACTCTTGTGCGGTTGCCCGCTGAGGGACAGCGTCGAGATCCTCGGCGGTCCCCGGGCACATCCAGACCAGAATCAACGATCATTCCAGGAGTTCCCGGTGGCTGCCGTCTGTGACATCTGCGCGAAGAAGCCCGGCTTCGGCAACAACCGCCCGTGGTCGCGCAAGATCACCAAGCGTCGTTTCGACCCCAACATCCAGCGGGTGCGCGCGACCGTCAACGGCACGCCCAAGCGCCTCAACGTGTGCACCGGTTGCCTGAAGGCCGGCAAGGTCACCCGCTAGCTCACACTTCTCGAGAGGGCCGTCACCGTTGGTGGCGGCCCTCTCGCTGTCTCAGAAGTGCGTCCAGCCGGTCGGGCCGTCGTAGTCCGCCCCGTCCACAGTGATCCCCTCACCGTCGCTCACACGTCCGATCACCAGCCAGCCGTCAGGCACCGCCGCGAGGTCGGGGAAGGTCGCCAGCAGGGCATGGTCGTCCCCTCCGCCCAGGATGAACTGCATCGGGTCGGCACCCAGGGCGGCGCCCACCGCCTGCAACGGCTCGGCGATCTCGAAGGCCGACGTGCGGACGTCGATGGCCACCCCTGAGTCGTGAGCCAGGTGACCGGCCTCGGCGAGCAGACCGTCGGAGATGTCGATCATCGACGTCGCGCCGGCCTCGGCCGCCACCTGACCCTGCTCGTAGGGCGGCTGGGGTCGGCGATAGGCCTCGACCAGCACCCGGGGCGAGCGAAACCCCCGCCCGAGCACCGCGAGCCCGCCGGCAGCCCAGCCCTGTCGTCCGGCCAGGGCCAGGACGTCCCCCGGCTCGGCGCCGGAGCGTACGACGGGTGCGATGGTGCAGGCCCCCAGCACGGTCACCGCGATCATGACCTGCTCGGCCCGGGTGAGGTCGCCCCCCACGATGCTCGCCCCGACCAGCGCACACTCGTCGGCGAAGCCCTGGGCGAACTCGAGCGCCCACTGCACTGGGAGGTCCGCTGGTGCCGCGAGGCCGACGGTGAGCGCCGATCCACGTCCGCCCATCGCGTTGACGTCCGAGAGGTTCTGGGCGGCCGCCCGATGGCCGACGTCCTCGGCAGTGGCCCAGTCACGCCGGAAGTGACGCCCCTCGACCATCAGGTCGGTCGAGACGACCACGTGACCGGTGCGGACGCGAAGCACGGCCGCGTCGTCGCCGGGCCCGATGAGAACCTGGTCGCCTTGGGGGAACATCGCGGTGAGGGCCTTGATGAGACCGAACTCGCCCACGTCGGCAAGCGTGGCGTCTGGGGCAAAGGACATGGCCCCATCCCACCAGAAGCCCAGCGGGGTTGGTTGACCCCGCGCCTACCGACACTCGGTCGGGCGCGATAGGTTGAGCCGGAAGTCACATCTCCACAACCAGAGCGAGGGAGTCACGATGGTCGTCCAGGCCTACATCCTGATCCAGACAGATGTCGGCAAGGCTGCCGATGTGGCCAAGGCGATCGCCCAGATCAAGGGCGTCACCCTGGCTGAAGACGTGACCGGACCCTACGACGTGATCGTGCGCGCCGAAGCCCGCAACGTCGACGAACTCGGCAAGCTCGTGGTCTCGAAGGTCCAGAACCTCGACGGCATCACCCGCACCCTGACCTGCCCGGTCGTGCACATCTGAGCAGGTCGACGCCTCGACGCCCCGGAGCCGTTGTGCTCCGGGGCGTCGTCGTGTGCGCGCTGCTGCTCCTGCTCGCGGGCTGTGGCAAGGAGCCGGTGTCGATCGAGCACACCGCCCCGTCGCCCGAGGACGCGGCCCGGTGCCAGGCACTGGTGAAGGCGCTGCCGGACGCCCTGAGCGACCAGGATCGTCGCCTCGTGTCCCCTGCCGCGGCGCTCGGAGCCGCGTGGGGCGATCCCCCGATCGTGCTCACGTGCGGAGGCGACTGGCCGATCCCGGCGACCGCAGCCTGCCAGGAGGTCGACGGAGTGGGCTGGTACGTCCCCGAGGATGCCTTCGACGACCAGTCCGCCGATGTCCTGATGACCTCCATCGGCTTCGAGCCCGTCGTCCAGGTGGAGCTGCCGGCCGACTACCGGCCACCTGCAAGCGCGATGGTCGAGCTCGCACCTGCGATCAAGAAGTCCCTGAAGGTCACCACTCCCTGCTCTTGACGCTGTCGGCTCAGCGCAGGCCGGTCTCGCGAGCCAGCGCGAGCCTGATCAGTCGGTCGACCAGTTCGGGGTAGTCGACACCGCTGGCCGCCCACATCCTGGGGAACATCGACAGACTCGTGAACCCGGGCATGGTCTCGACCTCGTTGAGAACCACGCGGCCGTCGGGAAAGACGAAGAAGTCCACCCGGGCCAGTCCCTCACAGTCGAGAGCATCGAACGCCAGGGCGGCGGTCGCCCTGATGGTCGCGGCCAACTCGGGTTCGAGGTCGGCGGGCACGTCGAGCGCGGTGTTCTCCTCGGGGAGGTACTTGGCCTCGAAGTCGTAGAACTGGTGGTGCGGGTCGATCCGGATCTCGGCCAGCTCGCTGGTGGCGTGCGGCTCGAGTCCCAGTCCCTGGAGCACGCCGCACTCGATCTCTCGAGCGCCCACGGCGGCGGCCTCGATGATGACCTTGGGATCGAATCGACGTGCCTCGGCCAGCGCGTCGTCCACGTGCTCGGGCCTGTCGACCCGGCTGATGCCGAACGAGGATCCCGCCCTCGCCGGCTTCACGAACACCGGCAGGCCGAGGGCGTCGATCCGGTCCCGCACCGCGCGCTGGTCGATGGCCCAGGAACGCTGCGTGACAACGACGTAGGGCAGGACGGGCAGGCCCTGGGCCTCGAACAGGCGCTTCATGAAGACCTTGTCGGTGCCGACCGCCGAGGAGAGTACGCCGGCTCCGACGTAGCGGACCCCGGCCATCTCCAAGAGGCCCTGCAGCGTGCCGTCCTGGCCCCACGGGCCGTGCATGACGGGGAATACGACGTCGACGTGCCCCAGCGTCTCGGGGAACGATCCGGGCTCGAGGACGACGAGCTCCTGCCCGGATCCGATCGCGACCTCGGTGGAGCCGGTCACGGTGGGCAGTTGCCCGTCGGGGCCGAGCTCGAGCCGGTTGATGCCCGGGTTCTCCAGGACCCAGCGACCTTCGGAGGTGATCCCGATCGGGATCACGTCGTACTTCTCCTGGTCGATGGCCTTGAGCACGCTGCCCGCGGAGATGCAGGAGATGGCGTGCTCGCTCGACCTGCCGCCGAACACGACGGCGACGCGAGGCCTGGCCACACCCTGCGGCGTGCTCACGCGCTCGCTTCGGCGTTGACCGCGTCGAGAAGTGTCTTGGTCAGCACGGCGCGCACCTCGAGCCCCACGTCGGCCAAGGGGTTGCCGCCGGCAGGACTTCGGTCGATGGCACAGATGACGACCTCCACGATCGCGCCCTCGGCCCTCAGGGCGTTCGTGGCGTCGCGCACGGCTCCGCCGGTGGTGATCACGTCCTCCACCAGGGTGATCCGCCGTCCCGCCACTGCACCGCCCTCGGCGAGCTTGCAGGTGCCGTAGGCCTTGGCCTGCTTGCGGACGAAGAGCCCCGGCAGTCCGGTGCGGGCACTGAGGACGGCGGCGATGGGGACCCCACCCAACTCGAGTCCACCCAGCATCTCAGTGCCTTCGGGCACCAGGGGGACCATCTGCTCGACGACCCGGGCGAGCAACAGCGGCTGGGCCTCGAAGAGGTACTTGTCGAAATACTCGCTCGCGACCTGCCCGGACCGGAGGGTGAACTCCCCGGTGAGGCGACAGGTTGCATCGATGTCGCGGGCGAGCGCGGTCAGCTGGTCAGGATCGGAGGTCACGGCCGTCATCATGCCAAAGCCTGCGAGGATTCGACCTGCTAGGCCCGTCAAAGTAAAATGTTCGATTCCGCCACGCGTCCGGAGCCGAGCACCTAGTGTCGACCGGACGAGCCTCGGGGCCCAATGGCGGGTCCTCAGGTCGTGCACCGTCCGAAGAGAAGTCCCCCAACCTCCGCGGAGTAGACCTATGCCTCTTGCGCGCCCTCGCACTGTGATCGCCTGCATTCTTGCCACCGCAAGTTTATCCGTGGTCGGGGCTGCACCTGCGCCCGCCACGCCGGCGACCTCCCTGGGTTTCTCGGCCGCAAAGCAGACAGCCGGAGTTCGGATCGCCTCCTACAACATCCTCTGCACGGTGGGGACGGCCACGTTCCGCGCTGCGGTCGAGGACCTCGTCACCCGTGTCGACGTCGCCGGCCTTCAAGAGGTCAACAGCAAGGACAAGGAGGCGGTGCTGGCCTCCTTGAGCGGCAGCGGTTGGGCCTACTGGCGCTCCAAGGTGCAGTACGCCGTGCAGAACCCGGTGATCTGGAACAGCAACCGGTTCCGCTTCATCAGCGGGCGCCAGGTGAAGCTGAACGACACCACCTGGATCGGCAACGAGCTGCCGGGACGCCACTCGGTGAACAGGATGTACGCCTCCGTGGTGCGCCTGAACGACACGGCCACCGGACAGAAGGTGTCGATCGTCAACGTGCACCTCGTACCGGGTGCCATCAAGGCCGGCCGGAAGACGCCCGGTCGCCCGCGCCTCTTCAAGGTCTACCGCAGGCAGGTCCACAACGTCGCCGTAGTCGCTGCCGCTGAGCGGTCCTGGGGCCGGACGTTCGTGATGGGCGACTTCAACATCGGGTGGGTCGCCGACGAGCGCGAGCGCCTGCGCCGGATGCCGTTCATGACCTTCCGTCGTCAGTCCATGCCGTCGATGTGGGCCACCCAACGCCCCAATGCCAACCGCGGCACGCACGAGAACGCGCTGATCGACCAGGTGTTCTCCACCACCAAGGCCTCCTCGTCCACGGTCGCGTTCGACATGGGCTACTCCGACCACCGTCCCGCCATCGCCAGTTATCAGCTGGACGTCATCCCGTCGTAGAAGCTGCGCCTAGGCTGGGGGCATGACCGCCCCGACACCCCCGGCCGACGGCTCGACCGAGCCGGGCTCAGCCCTGAGACCGGCCACCATCGCGGTGCACGCCGGGCGTCCCGCGCACGTGCCGGATCAGCCCTTCAGCACTCCGGTGACGTTCGCCTCGACGTACGTCGCCGGCGGCGACCTGGAGTACGGGCGGTACGCCAACCCCTCCTGGACCGCCTTCGAGGAGGCTCTCGGCCAGCTGGAGGGCGGGCGGTGCCTGTCGTTCGCGTCCGGGCTGGCGGCAGTCTCGACGCTGTTCGACCTCGTCGGGCTGGGCCAGCGCGTGGTGGCGCCCCGACACTCCTACAACGGCACCGTCCTGCAGCTGGCGGACCTGGAGGCACGCGGTCGCATCGTGGTGGACCTTGTCGACATCACCGACACCGACGCGGTGGTCAAGGCCTGTGACGGTGCCTCACTGGTCTTCGTCGAGTCACCGACGAACCCGGCGCTCGAGATCGCCGACATCCCCGCCATCGTGGCGGCCGCCCACGAGGCCGGCGCCTATCTGGTCGTCGACAACACCTTCGCCACTCCCCTGCTCCAGCAGCCGCTCGCTCTCGGGGCCGACCTCGTCGTCCACTCGGCCACGAAATACCTCGCCGGTCACAGCGATGTGCTGATGGGTGCGCTGGTGACCCAGGACGACGAGCTGTTCGACGTCCTCAAGAAGCGGCGCGACCTGATCGGCGCCGTACCCGGCCCCATGGAGGCGTTCCTGGCGCTGCGGGGCCTGCGCACCCTGCACCTGCGCGTCGAACGGGCCCAGGCCAACGCCCAGGAGCTCGTGCGGCGACTCGCGGAGCACCCGGCGATCGGTGAGGTCCGCTACCCGGGGTTCGGCGGCATCATCAGCGTCGTGCTCACCCAGGGGGCGATCGCGGCGGACCTGCTCACGCACAAGACCCGGCTCTGGGTCCATGCCACCTCGCTGGGTGGCGTCGAGTCGACGTTCGAGCGGCGTCGGCGCTGGAAGACCGAGCCCGCCACCATCCCCGACGCCCTGGTCCGGATGTCGGTGGGCATCGAGGACGTCGAAGACCTCTGGGCCGATCTCCGCACGGCGCTCGACGACCTCACCTGAGCCTGCTCAGTCGGTCTCGGCCTTGGTGTCGCGGGCGATGAACGCATTCATCATCTCAGGGGCAGTCATCCGCCCGTCGACGACGGCCTTCACGTGCTGGGCGATCGGTGCGTCGACCCCGGTCGCGTTGGCCAGGTCGAGCAGCGAGGAGCACGACTTCGCACCCTCGGCGACCTGCCGGGTCGAGGCGTAGATGTCCTCGGTGGTCATCCCCTGACCGAGCTTCTCGCCGAAGGTGCGGTTGCGCGACAGCGGGGACGAGCAGGTCGCGACCAGGTCCCCGAGTCCGGCCAGTCCCATCAACGTCAGCGGGTTGGCGCCAAGTGCCATCGCCAGGCGGGCCGTCTCGGCAAGGCCGCGGGTGATCACCGAGGCAGTGGTGTTGTCGCCGAACCCCAGCCCCACCGCCATCCCGACGCTGAGGGCGACGACGTTCTTGTAGGCGCCGCCCAGCTCGCAGCCGAGCACGTCGACGGACGTGTAGGGCCGGAACGCCGGTGAGTGACAGATGGCCTGCACCCGCTTTGCCACCGCCTCATCGGCGCACGCGATGACCGACGCCGCCGGCTCGCGCATCGCGATCTCGTGGGACAGGTTGGGTCCGCTGACCACCGCGATGCGCTCCGGGCCCGCCCCGGTCACCTCGGCGATCACCTCGCTCATCCGTCTGGTGGTGCCGAGCTCGACGCCCTTCATGAGCGACACCATGACCACGTCGTCGCTGATGTGGTCCGCCCAGTCGACGAGGTTGCCACGCAGTGTCTGCGACGGCACGGCCAGCACCATCAGGTCGGCGCCGGCCAACGCCTGCTCCGGGTCGTGGGTGGCCGAGATGGTGGGCGGGAGCGCGATCCCGGGAAGGTAGTCGGTGTTCTCGTGCCGCTCGTTGATCGTCGTGCACACGTCCTCGCGGCGCGCCCACAACGTGACGTCGGCGCCTCCGTCGGCGAGCACCAGCGAGAACGCCGTACCCCACGAGCCTGCACCGAACACGGCGACCTTGGTCATGATCCGTCCTTCTTCTTGCGGTGGGGGTTGCCGACCTCGGAGACCCCGGAGCCCCGGGGATCGAAGCGGACTTCAGGGGGCTGCTCGTCGCGCAGCTCGGCGACCAACCCGGTGACGGCGGACATGATCCGCTCGGTGGCCTCGGCGACGACCGCCGTGCTGTGCTCCTTGCCCACCAGGTCGCCGAGCTCGACGGGGTCGCCCACCTTGAGGTGGACGGTCTTGCGGGGCAGCAGGTGGGGCGTCCTGGTGTAGGCCGGAAGGATGTCCTGCACGCCCCACTGGCCCACCGGGATCACCGGGCAAGCGGTCTCCAGCGCGATCCGGGCGGCGCCGGACTTGCCGCGCATCGGCCAGCCGGCCGGGTCGCGCGTCAGGGTGCCCTCGGGGTAGACGATGATCGCGTTCCCCTCGCGGATGCCCTGAACGGCGGCGTCGAAGGCGCCGACCGCGTCGGAGCTCATCCGCTCGACGGGGATCTGGCCCGCAGACCGGAGGAAGCCGCCCAGCGCCCTGTTGGCGAACAGGCCGGCCTTGGCGAGATAGCGCGGAGTGCGGCCCGCGTCGTTGACGAGATGTGCCGAGGTGAACGGGTCGAGGTGGGAGATGTGGTTGAACACGATCACGCAACCGCCGGTCGCGGGGATCTTGTGAGCATCGATCCAGTCACGCTTGGTGAAGGCGAACAGCGGCGGCTTCAGAATCGCGACAGCGGTCAGTATCGCCCAACCACGCTTCTCGCGACTGTGGTTCACCCTGCCATTTCCTGCCTTCTCATGGGTTGCCCGACCGAGAAGCAGGCTACCTGCTCTCTGGCAGGATCGCCGTCATGGAGGTCGCGCGGTTCCGGTTCGTCGCTGTTGTCCCGATCAAGCCGCCCGCTCAGGGGAAGAGCCGATTGGCCCCTCTGCCCGACACGGAGCGCACCGAGCTCGCCCGGGCGTTCGCCCTCGACACCGTGGCGGCGGTGCTCGGAGCCGAGGGCGTGTGCGCTGTTCTCGCCATCACCGACGACTTCCGGCTGGCAGCTGAGCTGGGCGCCGTCGGCTGCGTCGTACTCCCCGATGCAGTGAGCGATGACCTCAACCTCAATCTCAGCCAGGCCGCGCGGGAGGTGGAGCGCCGGTGGCCCACAGCAGGACTGGTGGCCGTGTGCGCCGACCTGCCAGCGCTCAGCAGTGCCGAGCTCGACCTGGCCCTGGGGCTGGTGCCGGAGGTCGGCGCGGCCTTCGTCGTCGATGCGCTGGGAGAGGGCACGACCATGTACGCCGCCCGGACCCTGGCCGACTTCCGGCCCTCGTTCGGGCCGGGGTCCGCTGCACGTCATGAGCACGAGGGGGCTCAGGTGCTGGCAGGCGACTGGCCGACGCTGAGACAGGACGTCGACCAGCTCGGAGACCTGGGCAGGGCCCTGCTGCTCGGGGTCGGCGTGCACACCCGAGCAGCCAGCGGCCGCTGACTCAGGAGTCCGTCGAGGCTGTCTTCTTGGTGGGCGCCTTCTTTGCGGGTGCCTTGGTGGCTGTCGTCTTCTTTGCGGGCGCCTTCGTGGCTGTCGTCTTCTTGGTCGTCGTCTTCTTGGCGGGCGTCTTCTTGGCGGGCGCCTTCTTTGCGGGTGCCTTGGTGGCTGTCGTCTTCTTGGCCGGCGCCTTCGACGCCGCCGTGGTCTTGGCGGGGGCCTTCTTCGCGGGTGCCTTCTTGGCCGTGGTCTTCGTGGCTGGTGCCTTGGCTGGCGCCGGGGCCGACGGAGTCGCCGTGGGCTTCGCCGGGGCCGCAGGCTTCTTCGACATCCCGGGGACAGCAGGCAGACTGGCCAGGGTCAGCGCTGGAAGCTTCTTGGCACCCGAGATCACGTTCTTCAGATCAGCGCCGGGATTGAACTTCGGCACGGCGGTCTTCTTCGCCTTCAGCTTCTCGCCCGTCTGGGGATTGCGCACCCAGCGAGCAGGCCGGATGCGCTTCTCGAAGGAGCCGAAACCCGTGATGGCGACCTTCTCCCCCTTGGCGACCTCACGGGTGATGGTGTCGAGCACGGACTCGAGTGCGTGAGCGGCCGCCTTGCGGTTCCCCTCGTAGCGGGCGGCGAGCGCATCGATGAGCTGAGACTTGTTCACTGGCTTCCCTTCCATGAACTGCGCGAGCGAGCATGCGCCCGTCGCTGTTCCTAGGCACGCTAGGTAGTCCGACCCGCCACCACAATCACCGCGGGGGCATTTGGGGCGTCCAAAATCACCGGCCGAGTCCTCCGGCGCTCAATCAGGCGTGCTGGGTGGCGGGCTTCCAGCTGGGTCGGCGGGCCTCGTACGCCGAGATCTCAGCTTCACGCCCCAGCGTGATACCGATGTCGTCGAGACCCTCCAGCAGGCGCCAGCGGGTGTAGTCGTCGATGTCGAAGGAGTCCTCGATCGCGTCCGGGCCCTCTCCGGCACGCACGGTCCGGGTCTCCAGGTCGACAGTGACGGTGGCGCCCGGGTGGTCCTCGAGGTGGTCCCAGATGCGCTGGACCACCTTCTCGTCCACCTCCGCAGCGAGCAGTCCGGCCTTGCCGGAGTTGCCGCGGAAGATGTCAGCGAATCGGGAGGAGATGACAGCCCTGAAGCCATAGTTCTGCAAAGCCCAGACGGCGTGCTCGCGCGACGAGCCGGTGCCGAAGTCGGGACCGGCGACCAGCACCGACGCGGCGGCGTACTCGGGTCGGTTGAGCACGAAGGCGGGGTCATTGCGCCAGGCGGCGAACAGCCCGTCCTCGAAACCGGTGCGCGTCACCCGCTTGAGGTAGACGGCCGGGATGATCTGGTCGGTGTCGACGTTGCTGCGCCGAAGCGGCACAGCCACACCGGTGTGGGTGGTGAACTTGTCCATGGCTCAGGCCTCCAGATCTGCGGGGGACGACAAGGTGCCACGCACCGCGGTGGCGGCTGCGACGGGGATCGAGACCAGATGGGTCCGGCCGCCCTTGCCCTGGCGGCCCTCGAAGTTGCGATTCGACGTCGAGGCGCTGCGCTCGCCGGGAGCCAGCTGGTCAGGGTTCATGCCCAGGCACATCGAGCATCCCGCCCCCCGCCACTCGGCTCCGGCGTCCTTGAAGATGACGTCCAGCCCCTCCTGCTCGGCCTGCAGGCGGACCCGCACCGAGCCGGGTACGACGAGCAGCCGCGTCTCGGGCGCCACCTGATGCCCTTCGATGATGCTGGCGGCGAGTCGCAGGTCCTCGATCCGCCCGTTGGTGCAGGAGCCGACGAAGACGGTGTCGACCTTGACCTCACGCATCGGCGTGCCGGCCTGGAGGGCCATGTACTCCAGCGCCTTCTCGGTCGCGAGCTTGTCGTTGGCCTCCTCGAAGTCGTCCGGGCTTGGGACGGTGCCACCCAGCGGAACGCCCTGGCCGGGGTTGGTGCCCCAGGTGACGAAGGGCGTCATCGTGCTGGCGTCGAGGACGATCTCCTTGTCGAACTGCGCGTCGTCGTCGGTGACGAGGGTCTTCCAGTGGCTGACCGCGGCATCCCAGTCGGCGCCCTTCGGGGCCTCGGGCTTGCCCTCGATGTAGTCGAACGTGGTCTGGTCGGGGGCGATCAGACCGGCCTTCGCGCCCCATTCGATCGACATGTTGCACACCGTCATCCGGCCCTCCATCGAGAGCTCCTCGATGGCCTGGCCGCGGTATTCGACGATGTAGCCCTGCCCGCCACCGGTGCCGGTGTGGGCGATCAGGGTGAGCACCATGTCCTTGGCAGTCACGCCGGCAGGAAGGCTGCCCTCGATGGTGACCCCCATCGTCTTCGGCCTGGCCTGCATCAGAGTCTGGGTGGCGAGCACGTGCTCGACCTCGGAGGTGCCGATCCCGAAGGCGATCGCGCCGAACGCGCCATGGGTGCTGGTGTGGGAGTCGCCGCAGACGATGGTCATCCCCGGCTGCGTCAGCCCGAGCTGTGGACCGACCACGTGCACGATGCCCTGCTCGATGTCGCCCAGCGGGTGAAGGCGTACGCCGAACTCCTCCGCGTTGCGCCGCAGGGTGTCGACCTGGGTCTTGCTGACCGGGTCGGCGATCGGCTTGTCCCAGTCGATCGTGGGGACGTTGTGGTCCTCGGTGGCCAGCGTCAGGTCGGGGCGGCGCACCTGGCGACCGGCGAGTCGCAACCCGTCGAAGGCCTGCGGTGAGGTGACCTCGTGGATGAGGTGGAGATCGATGAAGAGCAGGTCGGGTTCGCCGTCGGCACTTCGCACGACGTGCTCGTCCCACACCTTCTCGGCCAGGGTCTTGCCCACGACTCTTCCTCCTCGTGCCGGTGGCCCAGGGGGCCACATCGATCATTTCACCGTAGACCTTACGCTTGCATCCCATTCTCTGAGATGAGAGTATCGCCATATGGACAACGGATCTGGTGTCGGCGTACTCGACAAGGCGGCCCTCGTGCTCACCGCGCTCGAGTCCGGCCCGGCCACCCTGGCCGGACTCGTCGCCGGCACCGGGCTCGCCCGGCCGACGGCCCACCGCCTGGCCGTCGCCCTGGAGCACCACCGCCTCGTCGCCCGGGACATGCAGGGCCGCTTCGTGCTCGGTCCCCGGCTCTCCGAGCTTTCGGCGGCTGCCGGCGAGGACCGTCTGCTGGCCGCTGCCGGCCCGGTCCTGGCCAGGCTGCGCGACATCACCGGCGAGTCGGCGCAGCTGTGGCGACGCCAGGGCGAGCACCGGGTCTGTGTCGCCGCTGCGGAGCGGCCGAGCGGGCTTCGCGACACGATCCCGGTCGGCTCCCAGCTCACCATGCGAGCGGGTTCGGCCGCGCAGGTGCTGCTCGCCTGGGAGGACCCCGAGCGCATGCACCGGGGCCTCCAGAACGCCGCCTTCTCAGCCACCGCCCTGTCGGGCATCCGGCGACGCGGCTGGGCGCAGTCGGTCGGTGAGCGCGAGCAGGGTGTCGCCTCGGTCTCGGCCCCGGTGCGCTCCCCCAGCGGCAAGATCATCGCGGCGGTCTCGGTGTCGGGCCCGCTCGAGCGCCTCTCGCGCCAGCCGGGTCGCATGCACGCGCCGGCGGTGCTCGCCGCCGCGGAGCGACTCAGCGAGTCACTGCGTCGCGCAGCCGCCGAGTAGGGCTCAGAAGAGGGCGTCCTGCTCGAGTTCGAGCAGCAGCTGCTTTCGCTCGAGCCCGCCCGCATAGCCCGTGAGGGTCCCGTTGGCACCGATCACGCGGTGGCAGGGGATCACGATCGGGATCGGGTTGCGGCCGTTGGCCAGGCCCACGGCCCGCGAGGCCGCATTGGTCTTGCCGAGGCGGAGGGCGATCTCGCCGTACGACGCGGTCTCACCGAAGCCGATCCCCCGCAGCTGGGCCCAGACCCGCTGTTGGAACTCCGTGCCTGCGGGAGCGAGCGGGAGGTCGAACTCCTTGAGGTCACGCCCGAAGTAGGCGCGCAGCTGCCGCACGGCCTCGGCCAGCACCGGTTGGCTCGGAGCCTCGAGGCCCAACGGGCGGCCGGTCGCGGAACGGAACGGGGTGAACTCGATCGCAGTGATCGCACCGTTCTGCTCGACGATGCGAAGCTCGCCGATCGGTGACTCCATCACGGTCCACATGTCAGTTCTCCTTGGTCTCGGCAGGCATCAGGGTGTTCCACAGGTGCATCAGGGCGTAGGAGCGCCACGGCCGCCAGGTGTCACTGGTCGCGATCACCGCGACCGGGTCGTGACCGAGGCCGGTCAGGGCGTTGCGCACGCCGACGTCGGTCGGCAGGAAGACGTCGGGGTGCGCCAGGGCCCGCAGAGCGAGGTAGTCGGCGGTCCACGGGCCGATACCGGGCAGGCCGATGAGCGCGCGGCGTACGTCGTCGCGGTCCGGGCCGCGGTCCAGGGCGACCTCGCCGGCTGCCAGCGCGGCACTCAGGGTGATCAACGCGCGACCGCGCGAGCGAGGCATCGCGAGCTGCTCCGCGTCGAGGGTCGCCAGCGTGCCCACGTCGGGGAACAGGTGGGTGAGGCCGGGGACGGTGGTGGCCACCCTTCGGCCGTGCGTCTGCACCAGCCGTGCGGTCACCGTACAGGCGCCGACGACACTGACCTGCTGACCGATCACCGTGCGGATTGCGGTCTCGTTGCCATCGACCTGCCCCGGCACCCGGAGCCCCGGGGTGGTCCGCGCCAGCGGGCCGACGACCCGATCGCCCGCGAAGTGACCGTCGACCGCGAGAGGATCGCAGTCGGCGTCGACCAACCGCCTGGTGCGCTCGAGCGCGGCGGAGGTGTCCCGCAGATCGGTGAGTGCGAACGTGGCGTTCACGAAGGCGACGTCACCGGCGGACGTCGTGTCCGCGAGGTCGAGTCGCACGGTGCCGTAGCCGTGCGGAAGATCGAGGGTCCGGGCGTACCAGCCGGGGCCGACTGTCTCCACCCCGGTGATCAGGTGGTGCGCCAGGAAGGCCAGCAGGGCCCGGCCGGCGAACGGGGTCCGCACCGCGAGCCTCATGCTCACGGTCCCGGTCGTCGGGGCAGCCGCGGAGCGGTGGGTACGCCGCCCGCGCAGCTCGGTGGGTGAGCTCGCGTAGACCTCGCGGATGGTGTCGTTGAACTGCCGGATGCTCGCGAACCCACTGGCGAAGGCGACGTCGGCGAAGGTCAGGTCGGTCGTCTCGATGAGCACGCGAGCGGTCTGGGCGCGCCGAGCACGTGCGAGGGCGAGCGGTCCGGCCCCCAGCTCGGCGGTCAGGAGGCGGGTGAGGTGACGCGCGGTGTAGCCGACTCTCCTCGCCAGCCCCTCGACTCCGTCCCGGTCGATGACCCCGTCGGCGATGAGCCGCATGGCCCGACCGGCCGCGTCGGCCGCGACGTCCCAGTCGGGGCTGCCTGGGGTGGCGTCGGGCAGACACCGCTTGCAGGCCCGGAAGCCGGCGCCTTGGGCAGCAGCGGCGGTGGCGAAGAAGCTCACGTTGGCCAGGCCCGGTGTTCGCGCCGGGCAGCTCGGGCGGCAGTAGATCCCGGTCGTGTGCACAGCGGTGTAGAAGATGCCGTCGAAGCGCCGGTCCCGGCTCTTGACCGCGCGATAGCAGGACTCCCGGTCGAGTCGCTCGATGTGCTGCATGAGTCGAGTCTGGCGGATTTCGGACGCTCGATCTAGCGGAAATCAGACACGAGTATCGACGTTCGACAGGTCATTCGCGACTCAGGATGACCTCTTTGGACTTGGCGATCGCAAAGCCCCAGCCCTGCTCGAGGGTCGGCTTGGGCGGCACCGCGATCTCGTCCGGGTTGGTGACGACGTCGAGCAGCACGGGTCCCGGGGTCGACAGGGCCTGCCGCACCGCCTCGTCCACCTCCTCCGGCGCAGTCACCCGGATCCCGCTCAACCCGATCGCGCGAGCCACAGCCGAGAAGTCGGGATTGTCGAGCACCGTGCCGAACTCAGGCAGCCCGACCTGCTCCATCTCCAGCTTCACCATGCCGAGGCGGCCGTTGTCGAAGACCACGAGCTTGACCGGTAGGTCCTGGGTGACCGCGGTGATCAGGTCACCCAGCAGCATCGACAATCCTCCGTCGCCACAGAAGGCGACAACCTGCCGCTGCCGGTCGAGGGCGCTGGCCCCGAGCGCCATCGGCATCGCGTTCGCCATGGACCCGAGATTGAAGGATCCGACCAACCGGCGATCCCCCGTCATCCGGACGAAGCGTGAGAGCCACACCGTCGCCATCCCGGTGTCGCTGGTGAAGATCGCATCGCTCGCTGCGTGCCGGTCGACGGCGGCGGCCAGGAGCTCGGGCCGGATCCGCACATCGGGGTTGTCGATCTTGCGGCGCAACAATCCGACGGGCTTGCTGTCGTAGGCCGGGTCGGTCAGACGCGACTGGCGCTCCTGCCAGGTCGAGTACTGCTCGCGCGCGGAGTCCAGATGCGACCTGTGCTCCTTCTGGGTGAGCAGCGGGAGCAGCGCTCGCATGGTCCCCTGGGCGTCGCCGACGAGCGCGTGCTGGACGGGCGTACGGCGCCCGATGTGCTGGCCTCGCGCGTCGAGCTGGATCACCGTCTTCCCCTGCGGGTAGAAGTTTCGGTAGGGAAAGTCGGTGCCCACCAGGAACAGGACGTCGCAGTCGCTGAACGCGGTCTCGGTCGCCGGGTTCCCGATCAGGCCGGACTGCCCGATCTCGTACGGGTTGTGCTCATCGAATCCCTCCTTGGCCTTGAGCGTGAGGACCATCGGGGCAGCGAGCAGCCCGGCCAGCTCGATCGTCTCGGAGCGCGCCGCACGGGCTCCTTGCCCGACGAGCAGCGTCACCTTCTTCGCGTCGTTGAGCACCTTCGCCGCCGCTCGGAGGTCCTCTGCATCCGCGGTCGCAGGTGGCGAGGCGCGCACGAACCGCGGTGTGCGCGTGTGGCGGGGAACGTCGAGCCCGCCGACGTCTCCAGGGATCGACAGCACCGCGACGCCCTGCTCGGTGACGGCCGCATTCACGGCCTGCTCGAGCAGGGGCTGGGCCTGCTCGGCGCTCGTGATCGTCTGGGTGAAGACCGCCACGTCGGCGAAGACCGAGTCGTTGTCGACCTCCTGGAAGAAGTCACTGCCCATGTCCTCGCGAGGCACCTGTCCGCAGATGGCGAGGACCGGGGCATGCGACTTCTTGGCGTCGTAGAGCCCGTTGAGCAGGTGGATCGCACCGGGGCCGACCGTACCCATGCACACTGCGAGGGTGCCCGTCAGCTGTGCCTGCGCGCTCGCCGCAAAGGCACCGACCTCCTCATGGCGAACGCCGATCCACTCGAGACGGTCGTCGCGGCGGATGGCATCGGTGACCGGGTTGAGAGCGTCGCCGACAACGCCCCAGATGGTGGTGACCCCGTGCTCGGCGAGGGAGTCGATGATCAGTTCAGCGATGGTCGTCATAGTGCTCCTGGGTGTGATCAGGGAATGAAACGGTCGGGGTCGGCCAGCGCCCAGTCACGGGCCCATCGTCCCTGGGGGGCCTCGGCCAACAGTTCGCCGCTCTGCAGGTGGTGGAACATCTCGGCATAGCTGCTGACCGTGTCGTGGTTGATCCGACGCCGCAGCATGTGCGGCGCGAGGTCGGCCGGCTCTCGCACGCCCATCGAGCCCATGACCTGCAAGGCCTGCTGGACGCATTGCTCCTGGTAGTGGTGCACCCGCTCGGCCTTCGTGGGGACGTCGAGGGCCCGGGCCCGCCGAGGATCCTGGGTGGCGACGCCGACGGGGCAGGTGTTGGTGTGACAGGTCTTGGCCTGGATGCAGCCGAGGGCCATCATCATCGAGCGCGCGGAGTTGGTGTAGTCGGCTCCCTGCACGAGCCGCTTGACGATGTCGATGCCGCTGGCGACCTTGCCGCTGGCGCCGACCTTCACCTGGTCGCGCAGCCCGACCCCCACAAGGGCGTTGTGCACGGTGAGGAGACCTTCGGTCAGCGGTGTACCGACGTGGTCCTCATACTCGAGTGGGGCTGCACCGGTGCCACCCTCGCCACCGTCGACGATGACGAAGTCCGGGGTGATCCCCTCGGCCACCATGGCCTTGCAGACGCCGAGGAGATCGGCCCGGGAGCCGAGGCACAGCTTGAACCCGGCGGGCTTGCCTCCGCTGAGCTCGCGCATCCGGGCGATGAAGTGGATCAGCTCGCGGGGCGTGTCGAAGACGCGGTGGCCGGGCGGTGACACGCACTTCTGGCCCGCGGGCACCCCTCTGGCATCGGCGATCTCCTGCGTCACCTTGGCTCCGGGCAGCACCCCGCCGATGCCGGGCTTCGCACCCTGGCTGAGCTTCAGGGAGACCATCTTCACCTGGTCGTCGGTGGCAGTCTGCGCGAACTGCTCAGGATCGAACCCGCCATCCTCCCGACGGCAGCCGAAGTAGCCCGACCCGATCTCCCACACCAGATCCCCGCCGTTGCGGTGGTAGTCACTGAGACCACCCTCCCCGGTGTCGTGAGCGAACCCACCCAGCGAGGCTCCGGTGTTCAGGGCCTTGATCGCATTGCCGCTGAGGGCACCGAAGCTCATCGCCGACACGTTCATCAGAGCCATGTCATAGGGATGCGCACAGTCAGGTCCACCGATGCGGACACGAGGTGGCTCGGGGGCGGGATCGACGGGACTCGTCGAGTGCACCAGATACTCGTACCCCGGCGCATCGACGTCACGCTCGGTGCCGAAGGGCTGCTCCTCCTTGGCGTTCTTCGCCCGTTGATAGATCGACGAGCGGGTGTCCCGGTCGAACGGGCGCCCGTCCCAGTTGCGCTCGATGAAGTATTGCTGCAGCTCTGGACGGATGCCCTCCATGAGATACCGCATGTGCCCCAGCACCGGGTAGTTGCGCAGGATCGAGTGCTTCTTCTGCACCACGTCATGGATCGCGACACCGATCAGCACCACGACGAGCACGAGCAGGATCCACCAGCCGTCCCCCCCGAGGACGGCGGCGAACAGGCACGCCGCTCCCACCAGGAGCAACAGCCCCAGAACGAAGAATCGCAGCACTGGGCACCTCGGTCGTCGACGTACGGACCACGCATCCGTACCCCCGAGCAACTCGCTTCATGCGTGCACTCGTCGGTCGGCCGAGGAAAGACGAAGACCCCCTGTCCTGCGTTTCCGCAGGTCAGGAGGTCTTGGTTGCTGGTACCCCCGACCGGATTCGAACCGGCGCTACCGCCGTGAGAGGGCGGCGTGCTAGGCCACTACACAACGGGGGCAAGCTCAGCCGAGCGAAACTGTAGTCACGCCCGCCTGGTCGAGCAAATCGCGGCCTGAGCCGCGACTTCGCTGGGATACAAGGACTCGAACCTTGACTAACTGAACCAGAATCAGTCGTGCTGCCAATTACACCATATCCCAATGGTTCGGCCCGCCCCGCAAGCACGGGATGAGCCGAGGAGAAACCCTACACGCGACCTGCCGAGGGCTCCAAAACGAGTGGGTCGGCCGTTGTTCTCAGCCCCCGTCGACGGCTCACCCACCAGACCAGCCCGAGGAACACCAGCGACTGGGTGAGCGTCGAGGGGATCGACCACCAGCTGCCCCCGGTCGGGTTCAGGCTGGACGCCAGGTCGCCGTACGCGAGGGCCAGCCCGAAGGCCAACCAGTTGTTCAGGACGTGCATGGCGATGCCGGCCTCCAGCCCACCGGTGACGATCACGAGCACGCCGGCGACCAGTCCGAACGCGAATCTGTCGAAGAACACCGGCAGGCTCTGACCGATCCCGTGTGCGAGCGCGAACAGCAGGGCAGGGACGACGACCGCGACCACCCGGCTGCCGAAGAGCCCGCCGAACGCCTGGGTGAGGTAGCCCCGGAAGAGGTACTCCTCCCCCGCCGCCTGGAGCGGCGTGAGCAACAGCACGACCAGGGCGAAGTCGCGCGTCGTACTCGTCCAGGCATTGAGGTCGCCGGAGATCTCGGCCCCGTCCGCTGCCCCGGCGTCGGGCAGCATCGCCGAGACGACGAGCGTGGCGAACAGTGCAACCACGGCGAGGCCCAGGCAGGCCACGAAGAACCGCCACCGCATCCGTGGCATCACCGAGGTCAGCCAGCCGGGCGTGAGTCGGTGCAGCAGCCAGGACACCACGAAGGTGGCAGGGATCAGCGACGCGAGCGCGAGATTGAGATAGGCCAGACTCCCCGGTGTCGGGTTGTCCAGGTCGACGAGCGTGGAGAAGGTGTCCCCGACCTCCTTCCCCCGAAGCAGGGCCACCAGCAGGAACGGGGCGACCACCACGAGTGAGGCGAACAGATACATCCACGCCACCAGGGCCACGGTCCCGAGGATCGGGCGCCACGCTCCGGGTCGCCCCGCCCGGTGGAGCAGGTGGTATTCCATCAGACCCCCATCAAGCCAGGGCGCTCTGCAGGCGCGCCAGTCCCCGCTCGCGCCCGAGCAGCTCGAGCGACTCGAAGAGTGGCGGACTGATCCGCTTGCCCGTGACCGCGACGCGCACCGGTCCGAAGGCGTTGCGGGGCTTGAGCCCCATCCCGTCGATCAGCGCTGCGCGCAGCGCTGCCTCGATGGCCGCCGTGCTCCAGGTGGTCACCGTGGAGAGCGCGTCGAAGGATGCCCGGACCACCGCACGCCCGTCCTCGTCGAGCACCTTCTCGACATCGACCGGGTCGCGGGTGAACGCGCTCTCGGCGACGAACAGGAACCCCAGCATGTCAGGCGCCTCGGCCAGCTTGTTGATGCGCTCGCTGATCAGGGGCATCGCGAGCTCGAGAAGCTGTGCGTCGGCGTCCGCCACCGGATCGCCCACGACGCCGGCTGCCTTGAGGAACGGCAGCACCCGGTGGGTGATGTCCTCGACCGGGAGCAGCCGCATCTGGGAGGCGTTGATCGCGTCGGCCTTCTTGAGGTCGAAGCGCGCCGGGTTGGGGTTGACGTCGGCGATGTCGAACGCCTCGACCATCTCGGCCATCGAGAAGATGTCGCGATCGGCTGCGATCGCCCATCCGAGCAGGGCCAGGTAGTTGAGCAGCCCCTCGGGGAGGAAGCCCTGGTCCCGGTAGCCCAGCAGGTTGGCCTCGGGGTCGCGCTTGGAGAGCTTCTTGTTGCCCTGCCCCATCACGTAGGGCAGGTGGCCGAACCGGGGGGTCGCGTCGGCGATGCCGATCTCGCGCAGGGCGTCGTACAGGGCGATCTGGCGCGGAGTGCTGGACAGCAGGTCCTCACCGCGCAGCACGTGGGTGATCTTCATGAGGGCGTCGTCGACGGGGTTCACGAGGGTGTAGAGCGGAGCTCCGTTGGCCCGGGCGACGGCGAAGTCCGGCACGTGCTCGGTCTGGAAGGTGATCTCGCCGCGCACCAGGTCGTCGAAGGTGATCTCGCCGTCGGGCATCCGGAACCGGACCACCGGCGCACGACCCTCGGCCTCGAAGGCAGCCACCTGCTCGTCCGAGAGCTCACGGCAGAAGCCGTCGTAGCCCATGAGGGTGGAGCCGGAGGCCTTGCGCCGGGCCTCGACCTCGTCGTTGGTGCAGTAGCAGGCGTAGGTGCGGCCGGCATCGGCGAGCTTCGCGAGGGCGTCGGTGTAGAGGTGGGTGCGCTCGGACTGGCGGTACGGCGCGTGCGGACCACCGACCTCGGGTCCCTCGTCCCAGTCGAGACCGAGCCAGCGCATCACCTCGAGGATGGTGTCGTAGGACTCGGTGCTGTCGCGGGCGGCGTCGGTGTCCTCGATGCGGAACACGAAGGTGCCGCCGTGATGACGTGCGAACGCCCAGTTGAACAGGGCCGTGCGGGCCATGCCGACGTGGGGCGCCCCGGTGGGCGAGGGGCAGAAGCGGACTCTTACCTGAGTCAGGGGGTCAGACACGGGAGCTCACTTTGTTGGTCAGGGTGCCGAGGCCGGCGATGGAGATCTCCACCTCGTCGCCGACGTCCATGGGGCCGACACCCTCGGGGGTGCCGGTGAGGATCACGTCGCCGGGAAGCAGGGTCATCACGCTGCTGACGTGGGCGATCAGGGTGGGGATGTCGAAGATCAGGTCCTTGGTGGATCCGTCCTGCTTGAGGTCGCCGTTCAGGTGCGTCTGGATGCTGACGCCGTCGGCGAAGTGCTGGGGGTCCAGATCGGTCTCGATCCAGGGACCGAGCGGGCAGAAGGAGTCGAAGCCCTTGGCCCGGGTGAACTGCACGTCACTCTTCTGCAGGTCTCGGGCCGTCACGTCGTTGGCGATCGTGTAGCCGTGGATGACATCGGTTGCCTGCTCCGGAGGCACGTCACGACAGATCCGGCCGATGACGACGGCGAGCTCGCCCTCGAAGTGCAGGTTCTGGGTCTGGCGAGGATAGAAGATCGGGTCCCCGGGGCCGACGACGCTGGTGTTGGGCTTGAGGAACATCAGCGGCTCGCTCGGCACCTCACCACCCATCTCGGCGGCGTGGGCGGCGTAGTTCTTGCCGATTCCGACCACCTTGGAGCGCGGCAGGACCGGCGCCAGCAACCGGACGTCGGCCGGCACGTACTCCTCCTCGAGGAGCTTGATCCCGACATACAGCGGGTCGCCCGCGAGCGCAACGATCCTGGCCTCCTCGTCCGGCTGGCCGAACTGGTCGAGCTCGCCCGTCAGGACGCCGTAGAGGGGGTCGTCACCGGTGGTGAATCTGCAGATGCGCACGGACCCGAGCCTATCGGGCAGCCGCTGGCTACCCTCACCCCGTGGAGTACACGGTGCTGGACGAGGACGAGTGGAGGGCGCGCGCTGCGGCACACGCCGCCCGGGTCGATGCGTTCATCGCTCCTCACCTGGCCCGTCGCGAGGACAAGGTCAAGCACCCCGTCCACGACTTCCTGTTCACCTACTACTCCCAGCGGCCAGGGCAGCTGCGCCGCTGGCACCCCGGCTACCGCACCGCCCTGGCGGGCGGCAGCGCGGCGTACTCCGCGCTCAAGGGGTATGTGGTCTCGACGGGTCCGGCTCCCGAGACGGTCGCCGTCTGCGCTGCGTACGTCGAGTCGCAGCAGCTGCTGCTCCGCTCGCTGGAGGCACTGCTCCGGGCGACCGCCTCGCGGCCCCCGCACGTGGGCTGCTTCGGCCTCCACGAGTGGGCGATGGTCCACAAGTCTGAGGAGACCCGCCACGACTGGCCGTTGCGGCTGGGGCCGGCGGGCACCGACGCGGTGGTCGAGTCACACCGGATCGCCTGCTCGCACTTCGACGCCTTCCGGTTCTTCACACCGGCGGCGCGTCCGCTCAACGTGCTCCAGCCCGCCGCGTCGGACCGGGTCGAGTTCGAGCAGCCGGGATGCCTGCATGCCGGCATGGACCTCTACAAGCACGCCTTCCGCCTGACCCCGATGATCTGCTCCGACCTCGTCGCCGACTGCTTCGACCTCGCGCTGGACATCCGGGTGCTCGACATGCGCGCGGCGCCGTACGACCTCACCGACCTGGGCTACTCCCCCGTTCGCATCGAGACCGCCGAGGGAAAGCAGGAGTACGCCGCCGCGCAGCGCAGGTTCGCCGAACGAGGGGCACCACTTCGGCAGCGGCTGATCGATGAGTGCGAGCGTCTGCTTGCGACATAGGCTCGACACCTTCTGCCGGGTCATCCTCAGCGACTGACTGTGTGCGTTAAGTTGTTTGTATTTACATAGACTTGTCAAAGAACATGGCAGAACGAACGTAAGCGATCGCAACTCTTCCCGTACTTACTCATAGGCCAAGGCGCTCAACGCCAGCGGCAAACGAGCAAGGGGGAACTATGTGGTACTGGTCCCGGACTCAGCGGGTTCTTCGGAGGTTGGCCGGACTTGCTGTAGGTGCAGCCGTGCTCGCTGGACTCGTCGCGGCGCCTGCAGCCGCTGACCCCATCAGAGCAGCCGGCTGCAAGAGCGATGTGTATCACCAGCCCTACAAAATTGGACCGCTGCCGGCGTACGACCACGAGTTCAGCATCCGGTTTTGCTGGACGAGGGGAGGTGCAGACTCCCGGATCCACCACATCTCCGGTCAATCGCGGGCCTGGGCACACAACACGTACCAGGTCACCAACGCGGTTGGTCCGGCAAACTCCACGCGCTCGCCCATAGCGCTGAGCTATCGGTCAGCGCGGAACGACGTCAACGTGTGGGGTTGGTTCCAATCACGCAACTGCACGCCCGGCCCCGCTGGCCTGCAGCTCTGCACTGGATGGACCTGGCATCGTCTTCGTCTGCTGTTGCACTACGGTGGCGGCATCGACGTCGTGAGTCGTTCATGACGCATTCGTTGACGGGTGGAGCTGGCCAGGACATGTCGGGCGATCTGCGGCGGTCACACCCGCGGCTCTGGACCTCGTTCGCCATCGCGGTGGCTCTTGGTCTGGCCATCACGTTGACACCCGCACTCGTGGTGCCGTTGGCGGGAGAAGCGGACGGCGGCAACGACCTGTCGGCGATCGCACCGACGCCCAGGGAGGGCAGCACGACGCTGGTCGTGCTGGTCGTTGCCATTGCGCTGCTCACGGTCGTGGTGCATCTCCTGCGGAGGTGGGGCTCCTCTCGTCGGCCGCGTGCGCACCCGTGAGCTGGGTCTGAGGCCATGGGACACAGCGTGCTGCTCGTGCCGGTGCCGGCACTGGAGCCATTCATCCGTGAGCGCACGGCGCACTACGACACCGACTACCTCTCCAGCGACCCGCGGTTCATCCACGCGCACATCACCGCGCTCGGTCCGTTCCTGCGCCACACCGACGAGGTCGCTGCGGCCCGGATCGCCGAGGTCGCCAGCAGCACCCCGGCGTTCGACTTCGACCTGGCCCAGATCGCCACCTTCCCCAACGGCATCATCCACCTGGTGCCAGAGCCCGACGGACCGTTCCGCGAGCTCACCACGCGCCTCGCGACGGCGTTCCCACAGTGCCCGCCGTACGCCGGCGAGTTCTCGGACACCCGCCCGCACCTGACGCTCGACGCGCGCTCCGAGACGGTGAGCGAGCAGTCCACGCGGGCCCTGCTGGGTGCCACGATCCCGGTGTGGACGCGGGCCGATCGGCTCGACCTCGCGTGGTACGAAGCGGGCGACTGCCACCTGATCAGGTCCTGGCCCCTGGGAGTGTCGTCGGGTGTGTGAGGCTGGAGCCATGGTCGAGATCAGGCGCGAGGACTGGTACGGCGAGTCGCTCGGGCCGGTCCAGCACACCGGGACCACGTTCATCGATGTCGACTTCAGCGAGGCGACCACGAGCGGCGCCATGTTCGAGTCCTGCACCTTCCACAACTGCCGGTTCAACGCGAGCTCGCACGACAGCTCCGCGTTCATCGCCTGCGACTTCCGCCGCACCAACTTCTTCGATGCCTCGTTCATCGGGTGCAAGCTGCTGGGCACGGTGTTCGAGCGCTGCACCATGCGACCGATCAAGGTCCTCGGCGGCCAGTGGCGAGGGGTCACCATCCGCGGCACGAACCTGAGTCGCCTCGATCTCGGGGGTCTCGACCTTCGTGAGGCCGACCTGTCCCTCAGCGACCTCAGCCACAGCAGTCTCGCCGGAGCGCGGTTGCAGGGCGCCACGGTGCGCGGCACGATCCTGCGCGAGGCGGACCTGCGGGCCGCGGACCTGGACGGGGTCGATCTGCGCGAGGCGCAGCTCGGCGGCACGCGCCTCGACCTGCGCGGCGCCGTGCTGCTGGCCGAGCTCCACGGCGCTACCGTGGAGCCATGAACGTGCTCGACAACTTCCTGAACGCGGACGGGAGCCTGCACACCATCCCGACCAGACGCGCGAAGCGGCTCATCGTCCTGGACCATCTGGCCCAGGAGTTCGACCTCGGACGGACCTACCCGGAGGCCGAGGTGAACACCATCCTCGAACGCTTCCATCCCGACTACGCCGCGCTGCGTCGCTATCTGGTCGACGACGCCTTCCTGACCCGCGAGGACGGCGTCTACTGGCGTTCGGGCGGCACGGTCGTCGTCTAGCGTGGGCCCATGAAACGGCTCGAGCCTGCTGCTGTCGCTGTCCCTGCTCATGCTGACCTGTGCCGGCCCAGCCGGCGGCGCAGCCCGATCCACGCTGGGTGTTCTACACCAAGGACACGACGCGCTACACCTCACCGTGGTTCGGCAACGCCCACCGGATCATGATCCGCTACGGGTGCACGCCCGCGCCCTACTACTCGCCCGATCCGCGCTGTGGGCACCAGCGCGGCTTCCACCATGGCATCGACATCGCGATCGGATGTGGCGGGCGACTGTTCGCCGGGGTGAAGGGCCGGGTGGTCGACCACTCGAGCCTCGGAGCGGCGTACGGCACCAACCCGATGCTCATCCGCAACCGCTCGCTGGGCGTCGACATCGTGATCGGTCACACCCGCCGGGTCTACGCCCATCCGGGCGACCGGATCCGCAAGGGCGACCTGATCGCCCGGGTCTCCGACAACGGAGCCCCCGACGGGTGCCATCTCCACTTCGAGGTGCGCGCGCTCGGCGGTGGTCTGAGCACGGCTCGGTTCCCGAGACCGCTGCTCGGCCTCAGGAGCTGAGGGTCCCGTGCTCGACGCAGACCGCGGACCAGCCCAGCGGGTGCACCTGGACCTTCATCCGGCGCGCGCAGGCGGCGCAGAACCGTGGGGGCTCCATCCTCAGCAGGCTGGCGCAGCGGTGGTGGTCGCCGTCGGCGAGCGACCCGCCGCACTGACCGCAGTAGGTCGACTCGCTCATCTCACAGCGTCTTCGCGAGTTCCTTGATCGGCATCTTCAGCTCCGAGAGCAGGTCGAGGTCGGCGTCCGCAGCCCGACCCAGCGTGGTCAGGTAGTTGCCGACGATCACCGCGTTGATGCCGCCGAGCAGACCCTCGCGGGTGCCGAGGTCGCCCAGGGTCAGCTCCCGCCCGCCTGCGTAGCGCAGCACGGTGCGCGGCATCGCCAACCGGAACGCCGCGATCGTGCGCAGCGCATCGGTGGAGTCCATGATCGGCTGGTCCCCGAACGGGGTCCCCGGGCGCGGGTTCAGGAAGTTCAGCGGCACCTCGTGCGGGTCGAGCTGGGCCAGCTGCGAGGCCAGCTCGGCACGCTGCTCCAGCGACTCCCCCATCCCGACAAGACCGCCGCAGCACAGCTCCATTCCCGCCTCACGGACCATCTCGCAGGTCTCCCAGCGCTCCTCATAGGAGTGCGTGGTCACCACCGAGGGGAAGTAGGAACTCGCAGCCTCGAGATTGTGGTTGTAGCGGTGCACCCCCATGGCCTTGAGATCGTCCACCTGCTCCTGGGTCAACATCCCCAGCGAGCACGCGACGTTGATGTCGACCGCGGCCTGGATCGCCTTGATGCCGTCGCGGACCTGGCTCATCAACCGCTCGTCGGGGCCGCGCACCGCCGCCACGATGCAGAACTCCGTCGCCCCGGTCGCGGCGGTCTCCTCCGCGGCCTTCACCAGCTGCGGGATGTCGAGCCACACCGAACGCACCGGCGAGGTGAACTGCCCCGACTGCGAGCAGAAGTGACAGTCCTCCGGGCAACCGCCGGTCTTCAGCGAGATGATGCCCTCGACCTCGACCTCGGGTCCGCAGTGCTTCATCCGGACGTCGTGTGCCAGCTGCAACAGCTCGGGGATCTGGTCGTCGGGCAGCTGCAGCACCTCCACCAGCTCGTCGTACGACAGGCCTGCGCCGTCGTCGAGGACCTGGACCCGGGCGCGCTCGAGAATGTCAGTCACAGTTGCCCAATCTAGTGGGCCCTCGCCCAGGGACGACCCCCGAGGTCGCTTCGTGGACGGTTCGCGGGCCCACGCCAGGCTCGGGGCCGCCTGCTCCTTAGACTCGGGCACGATGACCCCCACCGATGAGTCCGAGCTGCTGAGCCTTCGATCGCGAGCACCTCTGGCACCCCTACACCTCGATGACCCGGCCCGGTTCCACGCGGTTGGTGACCGGCGCGCACGGCGTACGCCTCTCGCTCTCCGACGGGACCGACGTCATCGACGCGATGTCGTCGTGGTGGGCCGCCATCCACGGCTACCGGCATCCCGCGCCTGGATGCCGCCGCCGCGCGACAGCTCGGCGACTTCGCGCACGTGATGTTCGGGGGGCTCACCCACGAACCCGCGCTCCGGCTGGCGCGCCAGCTGATCGACATCGCCCCGGCCGGTCTCGAGCACGTCTTCCTGGCCGACAGCGGCTCGGTCAGCGTCGAGGTGGCGATGAAGATGGCCCTCCAGCACCAGCGCGGCCTCGGGCGGCCCTGCACGCTCCCGCTTCCTCACCGTCCTCGGCGGCTACCACGGCGACACCTTCGACGCGATGAGCGTCTGCGACCCGATCGGCGGCATGCACTCGATGTTCGCCGACGTCCTTCCTCGGCAGGTCTTCGGCGAACGGCCACCGCCCCTCGGCGAGGACATCGGGACCTGGGAGGCGGGATTCAGGACGCTGGCCGCGGAGCGCGCCGACGAGGTCGCCGCGCTGATCGTCGAGCCCCTCCTGCAAGGGGCCGGCGGCATGCACCCCTACCCGGCCGCCTGCCTCAGGGTGTTTCGCGAAGTCGCCGACGAACACGGCTTCGTCCTCGTGTTCGACGAGATCGCGACCGGTTTCGGACGCACCGGCACCCTGTTCGCCGCCGAGGCAGGCGGGGTGGCGCCCGACATCATGTGCGTGGGCAAGGCGCTGACCGGCGGCTACCTCAGTCTTGCCGCGGTGCTGTGTACGACGGACGTCGCACGCGGGCCTGTCTGCCAGCGAGTCCGGCGTCCTGATGCACGGACCGACCTTCATGGGCAATCCTCTGGCCTGTGCGATCGCCAGCGCCAGCATCGACCTCCTGCTCGGACAGGACTGGCAGGGCGAGGTGGCCAGGATCAGCGCGCGGCTGTCGGCCGGCCTGCCCCGGGGCCGCGTCCTGGGTGCGGTCGGCGTCCTCCAGCTCGACCACCCGGTGGACGTGGCCAGGGCCACCGACGTCGGGCTCGAGCATGGTGTGTGGCTGCGACCGTTTCGCGACCTGATCTACACGATGCCGCCCTACATCTGCACGGACGAAGAGATCGACACGATCACGGTCGCGATGCGCGCCGCGGCGGAGGTGGCCTGATGAGCACACAGTGGAACGACTGGCTGGCCGGTCACCGGGAGAGGCGTGAGAACGCCGGGCTCCAGCGACAGCTCCGGGTGCGTCGAGCCGACGACGACCTGATCGACCTGGCCGGCAACGACTACCTCGGCTTGAGCCGGCACCCGACGATCACCGCCGCCGCCGCCGAGGCGGCGCAGTCGTGGGGGGCCGGCTCCGCGGCCTCTCGCCTCGTCACGGGCACCACCGCGCTCCACGCAGAGCTGGAGTCGACCCTGGCCGAGTTCACCGGGATGCCGGCCGCCCTCTGCTTCTCGACCGGCTACCAGGCGAATCTGTCGGTGCTGACGGCGCTGGCGGATCGCGAGTCCCTCATCGTCAGCGACGGGCATATCCACGCCTCGCTGATCGACGGCGCTCGGCTCTCCCGCGCCGCCGTGCTGGTCACGCCGCACGGCGACGTGCCTGCCGTCGCAGCATCGCTGTCCAGTCGCAAAGGGCGCCGCGCCCTCGTGCTCGTCGAGTCGATCTACTCGGTCTTCGGCGACGCCGCTCCGCTCGCAGACCTGCTCGAGGTCTGTGCCAGCCATGGCGCGTTGCTGGTCGTCGACGAGGCTCATGGGATCGGTGTGCGGGGGGCGGGACGAGGGCTGGTGCACGAGCTGGGTCTCACCGGCCACCCGAATCTCGTGCTCACCTGCACCCTGTCCAAGTCGCTGGGCGCGCAGGGTGGTGCCGTGCTGGGTTCACCGGGCCTCATCGATCATCTGGTGAACGCCGCACGACCCTTCATCTTCGACACCGGGCTCGCCCCGGCCGCGGCGGCAGCGGCCCGGGCCTCCCTCGACTTCATCGAGGCCCATCCGGAGCGGGTCGAGCTCGGCGCCAAGCGGGCCCAGGAGCTGGCCACCGCGCTCGACATCGACGTGCCCGACGGTTGGGTGATGTCCGTGCCCATGCCCACGCCACAGGTCGCGGTCGCCGCCCAGACAGCGGCCCGGGCACGGCGCGTGGCCATCGGCTGCTTCCGACCGCCATCGGTGCCGGACGGCATCTCGAGACTGCGGGTGACGATCAACGCCGGCGTCGAGGAAGCTCAGTGGCGCCGGGCCGTCGACGTGCTCGTCGACGTGATCGCCGAGCACCGATGATCATCGTGGTCACCGGCACCGACACCGGTGTCGGCAAGACCGTCACGACTGCCGCCCTCGCGGCCCGGGCGAGCGGAAGCGTGATCGTGGTCAAGCCCGTGCAGACCGGCATCACCGGTGACGAGACCGGCGACGTCGACGAGATCCACCGGCTCACCGGCCGCGCCTGCCAGGAGTTCACGACGCTGCCGGACCCGCTCGCGCCCGACACCGCAGCGCGGCTCCGTGAGGTCCGCATACCGCCGGTGGCGGAGTACGCCGACCGCATCCGGGTCCTGACCGAGTTCCACGACCTGGTCATCGTCGAGGGCGCCGGCGGCCTGCTCGTTCGCCTGGACACCGACGGTGGCACCCTGCTCGACCTGGCCGAGCTGCTCGATGCCGACGTCTACGTCGTCACGCGGGCCGGGCTGGGCACCCTCAACCACACGGCGCTGACGGTGGCAGCGCTGAGGGCCCGCGGCATCGAGCCGCGAGCCCTCGTCATCGGATCCTGGCCCGCCACTCCCGAGCTGGCCGAGACGACGAACCGAGCCGACCTGCCGGCGCAGACCGGCGTACCCCTGGTCGGGGTGCTCCCGCAGGGCGCAGGACGACTCAGTCGCGAGGAGTTCCTGGCGGCTGCCCCGGGCTGGTTCGATCAGGCAGCGACCTCGTAGGCAGCCAGCTTGGCGACGGCGTCCACGAAGGCCTGGACGGTCTCGGCGTCCGCCACCGGGTCCTCGCCCCAGGCGTAGCGGTGGTTGATCACGATGTCCTCGACCACCGACGCACCGGCCACCGTGGCCGAGCGGCGGGTGTCGTCGTGCGCCCACTTGCCGCCGTACTGACCGACGGAGGCGCCGACCACCGCCAGCGGCTTGCCCTTGATCGAGCCCTGACCGAAGGGCCGCGAGGTCCAGTCGAGCGCATTGTTCAGGACGGCGGGCATCGTGCCGTTGTACTCAGGGGTGACCACCAGCACCCGATCGGCGGCAGCGACCTGGTCCCGGAGGCTGGTGACCGACGCGGGAGCGCTGGAGCCGTCGAGGTCCTCGTTGTAGAAGGGCACCTCACCGAGCCCGGTGGCGATGTCGACCGTGACGCCGACGGGAGCCTGGGCACGCACGGCCTCGGCGAGCCGTCGGTTGAGCGAGTCGGCGCGCAGGCTGCCGACGAGGATGAGGATGCGGGTCTCAGTCATGCGAGCGATCTCCTTGAGTGCGACAACGGTTGCCTTTCACCAACTAAACGGACCGCAGTCCGTTTACATTCCTGGCACTAGAGTGACCCTCGTCATGAGCGAGCGCCCCCTTCTTCCGATGCTCGGCGTCCAGCCGGAACGACGCGATGCCGCCCGCAACCGCGAGATGCTCCTTCAGGCCGCCAAGCGCCTGGTCCAGCAGTGCGGCCCGCACGCCGTGACGATGGAGGCGGTCGCCTTCGAGGCCGGTGTCGGCAAGGGGACCGTGTTCCGGCGCTTCGAGAGCCGCTCCGGCCTGATGGCCGCACTCCTCAACCACTCCGAGGCCGACTGGCAGCGCCAAGTGATGAGCGGTCCCCCGCCACTCGGGCCGGGCGCCGAGCCGCTCGCACGACTGCTGGCCTTCGGGCCGTCGCGGATGGAGACCAACCTGAGCCATGCCGACCTGATCCGGGAGGCGGGCCAGGCGGGAGCCCGCTCCTACGCCGCCTACTCGTTCGCAGCGACCCACGTACGCTACCTGCTCGGCCAGCTGGGCGTCCGCGGAGACATCGCGCTGCTCGCGATCGCCCTGCTCGCCCCCCTCGAGGTCGTCATCCTCGAGCAGCAGACCCAGATCGAGGGCATGGGACTCGATCGGGTGAAGGCCGGCTGGGATGACCTCGTACGTCGGATCGTCGCCGGTTAGCGTCCCGTCAGTGGGCCGCCTGCTGGCGGCGCAGGCCGAAGGTCAACCCATCGACGAGAGCACCCCAGGACGCCTCGATGACGTTGTGTCCGACGCCGACGGTGACCCAGGACGATTCGCCGTCGGAGGTCTCGATCAACACCCGCGTGATGGCGTCGGTGCCGTGGCCCTGGTCGAGGATGCGCACCTTGTAGTCGATGAGCTCGAACCTCACGACCTCCGGGTAGGCCTGACCGATCGCCGAGCGCAGCGCAGCGTCCAACGCGTTCACGGGGCCGTTCCCCTCGGCTGTGACGACGAACCGCTCGCCCGCCGCGTGGATCTTCACCGTCGCCTCGGAGACGGCCTCGTCGCCGGGCCTGGTCTCGGTGATCACCCGCCAGCTCTCGACATCGAAGTAGGACAGCCGCGTCCCGGAGACCTCCTCGATGAGCATCAGCTCGAACGATGCGTCGGCGGCCTCGAACGTGTAGCCGCGCAGCTCCTGCTCCTTGACCCGCTTGGTCACCCGGGCGACGAGCTCCTGGTCGAGTTCGAAGCCGAGCTCACGGCCCTTCAGCTCGATGCTGGCCCTGCCCGCCATGTCGGACACCAGCAGGCGCATGTCGTTGCCCACGCCGACCGGGTCCATGTGCTGGTAGAGGTTGGGGTCGATCTTGATCGCACTGGCATGCAGACCGGCCTTGTGGGTGAACGCCGAGGTGCCGACGTACGGCTGGCGTGAGGCGGGCGGGAAGTTCGTCACCTCGGCCACGGCATGGGCGATCCGGGTCGCATCCTTGAGGAGTCCGGCGGGAAGCACTCGTCGGTCCAGCTTGAGCTCGAGGTTGGCGATCACCGAGACCAGGTCGGCGTTGCCGGTTCGCTCGCCGTAGCCGTTGATGGTGCCCTGGACGTGGGTGGCTCCGGCCGCCACCGCGGCCAGGGTGTTCGCGACCGCGCAACCGGTGTCGTTGTGGCAGTGGATCCCGACGCGGACGCCGGTCGCCTCGACGACGTCGTGCACCACATCCGAGACCCGGGTCGGCAGCATGCCGCCGTTGGTGTCGCACAGCGCGATCACCTCGGCCCCTGCGGCGTACGCCGTGCGCAGCACCTCCAGCGCGTAGTCGCGGTTGTCGCGGTAGCCGTCGAAGAAGTGCTCCGCGTCGAGGAAGACGCTCTGACCCTCCGCGCGCAGGTGGGTCACCGTGTCGCGAATCATCTCGAGGTTCTCGGCCAGGGTCGTGCGCAGGGCCAGCTCGACGTGACGGTCATGCGACTTCGCCACCAGCGTCACCACCGATGCCCCGCTCTCCCGAAGGGCTGCCACCAGCGGGTCGTCGGCAGCCTTGCTGCCCGCCCGGCGAGTGGCCCCGAAGGCAGCGAGCCGGGCGTGGCGAAGGTCGAGCTCGGAGGCGGCCCGCCGGAAGAACTCCGTGTCCTTCGGGTTGGCCCCCGGCCACCCCCCTTCGATGTAGCCGACCCCGAGCTGGTCGAGCTGGCGCGCGATGCCCAGCTTGTCGGCCACAGAGAGGTTCAGCCCCTCCTGCTGCGCACCGTCGCGCAGAGTCGTGTCGTAGACGTGGAAGGTCCCGTGCAGGTCCAACTGGTCGTTCATCTCGGTAGTCATCTCGTCTCGCGGTCGTGGCATCTAGGTCGGAGAGGGCACAAAAAAACCTCTCGTGGACGAGAGGTTTGCGCGTCAGGGAGCCTGACGCGCTAAGGAATGACGATCTCCGACATCTGCATGAGGGAATCTTGCCACGGAAGCCGTCTGCACCGTTCACCCGTTCCGGGATGCGAACGCCCGAAGTCAACTAGACCGGGGGCTGCATGCCACTGTCGAAGAGTGCTTATCTAGGATCACTTCTACCTCTTGTCAATCTTTACACTCCCCATATTCAGGACGAAATGCGCATCAGCGAACTCAGCGAAAAGGCGGGGCTTCCTGTCGGCACCGTCAAGTTCTACCTGCGCTCGGGGCTCCTCCACCAAGGTCAGCTGGTCAGCGCGACCCAGGCCGAGTACGACGAGTCGCACCTCGAGCGACTCCGGCTGGTGCGTGCCCTGCTCGAGGTCGGCCATCTCTCACACGCCGAGATCCAGGGAATCCTCGAGGCCCTCGAGAAGCCCCCGAGCCAACTCGTCGAGGCCCTGGTCCAGGTGTACGACGCAGCCGCGAAGGCCTCCCGCTATGACGAGACCGACCTCACGGCGGCTCTGAGCACGGTCAAGGATCTGGGGTGGTCGATCGACCCCGAGAGTCCCCACCTCGCGTGGCTGGCACGGGCCATCAGTGCGCTCGAGAGCATCGGGCTGCCACCCACGCACGAGCGCATGCAGGTCTATGGCGCTGCGGCGCTCCTCGCCGCCGAGGACGACATCGACTGGGTCATGGACGCGGACAGCGACCGGACCGTGCTCCACGCGATCGGGAGCTCGGTGCTCTGGGGGTCGGTCCTGGGGGCCCTACGTGTGCTGGCGGGCGAGGAGGTCTCCCGGCGTCAGTTCGGCGAGATGACCATGGCGCTGCGCAACCTCGGTGCGCACGAGGGCGAGATCGGCGCTCCGCCGCACGACGAGCCCACCGCGACCTGACGAGCTAGAACAGACCGCCCAGGAACGATCCTCCCGCGAACGGACCGGCCTGGGCCGGCGCCCAGTCAACCCCGCCACCGCTGAGCATCAGCCACCCGCCTGCGGTGACCGCGAGCACCACGGCGGTGAGCACTGCCCACCCGGCCACATTCCCGCTGGCTGCCGTCACCACCCTGCGGACCGGACCGCGGAAGCGCGAGCCTCCAGGACCCCACCACAGTGCCGTGCTCAGCGCCGCCCCGGACAGACTCAGCGTGACCTGGATGGGCGCGTTGAACGCGAAGCTCACGAGAGCGGCCGCCAGAGCGAGCCCGAGGGACCACAGCGCCAGGAGCAGGGCACCGGGCAGCGCCACCACGAGACACCAGGGATAGCTGAACGGCAACGTGAGCGCGTCGTACCACTTGCGGCCACGGCGTGAGCGGCGCTCCTGGTGGCGGGTGCCGGCGAGGGAGCCGGCGCGCAACAGCCACGCGAGGGCGAGCAGCGCGCCGGTCGCGACGTACGGAGCCAACCCGACCGCGCAGGTCGCCAGCGCAAGGAGCGAGAGCGTCAGCAGACCTCGGCGCAGCCGAGCGGAGTATTCGAGGTCCTGGGCCGCCAACGGGTCCGGGTCGGAGAGAACCTCGGTCGGATCCTCGTCGGGCAGGACCGTGGTGGGATCCTCCACCGGCGCCGTGGCTGCAGCAGCATCGACGGGTTCGAGGGCGGCGTACGGCAGGGTCAGAGGTGGTTGCTCGACAGGCGGCGGCGTGCGGACCGGAACCAGCATCGTCTCGCCGGCGAGGGCAGCCCGCAGCTCGCTCAGCGATGGCCGGTCCGCGGCATCCGGGCTCAGGGCCGCGTCCACGAGCTCGCGCAGGTCGGCCGGCACCCCGTCCAGCTGATGCTCTCCGCGGCGTACGCGGTCCATGATCGCCATCGACGGCCCACGACCGAAGGGAGGGTTGCCGGTGCCGGCGAACGCGACCGTGGCAGCCCAGGAGTGGATGTCCGAGGCGGCACTCGCGTCCTCGCCGTGGAGGATCTCGGGAGCGAGGTAGCCCGGGGTGCCGAGCAGCCAGCCCGTGTGGGTCAACCGCGGGTCATCGGCCACACGGGCCAGCCCGAAGTCGATCAGGATCGGTGCCCGGCCCTCCATCAGCACGTTGGAGGGCTTGACGTCGCGATGCAGCACTCCGACGGAGTGCACGGCGTGCAGCCCGTCGGCCAGCCGCGCGGCGAACCAACGCAGGTCCTCGACCGGACCCTCCTGGCGCACGTGGTCGTGCAGCGACAGACCGGGCACATAGCGAGTCGCGACGTAGGGGATCGGCCCCCAGGGGTCGGAGTCCTCGATCTCGGCGACCCAGCGACTGCGGATCAGGCTCAGCGAGCTGACCTCGCGGGCCAGTCGCTCACGGGCCTCGTCGTCCCCCACGATGTGGGGTCGCAGGACCTTCGAGCGCCACCCGGTGGCCGTCGCTGCTGCGCCGGGCCAGATGGACCACGCCCATCCCGCCCTCGCCGATGCGCGAGAGCAGCGTGAAGGGGCCGACCTGGATCGAGCCCGGCGGCTGCGCTCGAGGGATGGCGGTCACCAGAGAAGGGTAGACCGATGGACCGCCAATCCCGTGGACCTAGTGGGCCCGGTGCATCCAGCCGAAGGTGTCCTCTGCCCTGCCGAACTGGATGTCGACCAGCGCCCGGCGGATCTTCATGGTCAGCTCGCCCGCGTCGGCGTCGGCGTCGCCGACGTCGCCGCCGTCCCACTTCAACTGCCCGACCGGTGTCACCACCGCTGCGGTCCCACACGCGAACACCTCGGTGATCCGCCCACTGGCGACCCCCTGGCGCCACTCGTCGATGTCTACCTTGCGTTCCACGATCTGGTGGCCCATCTTGCCGGCGAGCTCGATGATCGCGGAACGCGTGATGCCCTCCAGAATCGTCCCGGTCTCGGGGGTGACGATGGAGCCGTCGTCGTGGACGAAGTACATGTTCATGCCGCCGAGCTCCTCGACATAGCGCCCTTCCTGGGCATCGAGGAAGACGACCTGGTCGCAGCCGTGCGAGCTCGCCTCCTGCTGCGCGACGAGCGAGCTGGCATAGTTGCCACCGGTCTTCGCGGCACCCATCCCACCGCGCCCCGCGCGCGTGTAGTCCTCGGTGAGCCACAGGGTGATCGGCTTGACGCCCTTGCTGAAGTAGGCGCCGGCGGGACTTGCGATGATCATGAACGTGACGTGGTGCGCCGGACGAACGCCCAGGAAGACCTCGGTGGCGATCATGAACGGCCGGATGTAGAGGCTCTTCTCCCCCGCGGCGTCGGGCACCCAGCGCTCGTCCACTGCGACCAGCGCGTCGACGGCGGCCACGAACTCCTCCGGATCGAGCACCGGGAACGCCAGGCGGTGACTGGAGCGCGCCATCCGCTTCGCGTTCTCCTCGGGACGGAAGGTCCACACCGTCCCGTCCTCATGCCGGTAGGCCTTCATGCCCTCGAAGGTCTCCTGCGCATAGTGCAGCACGGCACTCGCGGGATCCATCGTGAGGGGACCGTAGGGCGTGATGCGGGCGTCGTACCAGCCCTTCTCGGGGGTCCACTCCACGGTGAACATGTGATCGGTGAAGTGGGTGCCGAACCCCGGGTTGGCCAGGATCTCGGCCAGGCGCGCATCGCTGACAGGGTTGGTCGACAGGGTGGTGCTGATGTCCATGGAAGTCACGTTAGCCGACCTTTCACGTCGGGTCGCCGGACTCGTCGTACGACAATTCCGGTGGGGTGGTCAGGCTCTTGCTTCGGTTGTCAGGGGTTGCAACACCTGACAACCGACAGTTTCCCCGGATATCCGGGGAAACTCTCAACCGGTTACTCGGGTGGCGATGGCGTCGCCGATCTCGGAGGTACGCCGGGAGGAGCCCGGCGTCCGGGCGGCCAGATCGGAGAGTACGGCGGTCTCGACGGCGTTCGCCTGCTCGGCGTAGCCGAGGTGGTCGAGCAGCAGGGAGGCGGACAGGATCGCGGCGGTCGGGTCGGCCACCTGCTGGCCGGCGATGTCGGGCGCCGACCCGTGCACTGGCTCGAACATCGACGGTGCGGTGCGGTCCGGGTTGATGTTGCCGGAGGCCGCCAACCCGATCCCGCCCGTGATGGCAGCGGCCAGGTCGGTGATGATGTCGCCGAAGAGGTTGTCGGTGACGATCACGTCGAAGCGGGACGGGTCGGTGGTCATGAAGATCGTGGCCGCGTCGATGTGGAGGTAGTCCACGGCGACCTCGGGGAACTCCTGGCCCACCTCGGCCACCAGACGCGACCAGACGGCCCCGGCGTGGACCAGCACGTTGGTCTTGTGGACCAGGGTGAGCTTCTTGCGACGGCGCATGGCCCGGGCGAAGGCATCCCGCACGACGCGCTCCACGCCGAAGGCGGTGTTGAGGGAGACCTCGGTGGCGACCTCGGCCGCGGTGCCGACGCGGATGGAGCCACCGTTGCCGGTGTAGGGGCCCTCGGTGCCCTCTCTCACCACCACGAAGTCGACCTCGCCGGGATCCGCCAGTGGCGAGGTGACGCCGGGGAAGATCCGCGAGGGACGCAGGTTGACGTAGTGGTCGAGCTCGAACCGGAGCCGCAGCAGCAGTCCGCGCTCCAGGATGCCGGGCGGCAGGTTGGGGTCTCCAGGCTTGCCGCCGACGGCGCCCAGCAGGATCGCGTCGTGCTCGCGGATCTCTGCCAGCACACTGTCCGGCAGGACCTCACCGGTGGCGAGGTAGCGCTCGGCGCCGAGGTCGTAACGGGTCTGTTCGAACTTCACCCCGGTCGGCGCCGCCACCTCGAGGACCTTGAGGGCCTCCGCGGTCACCTCCGGACCGATCCCGTCTCCGGGAACGACGGCGAGCCTGAGCGAACCAGTGTCAGTCATGGCGTCGAGGCTAGTTGTCGTCGGGGCGTTCGCCGCCGTTGTCTCGCAGGTCAAGCGAGGTCTGCAGCGCGGTCGACGTCGAGCCGCCGTGCAGCGGGTGCTCGGGGTCGTGCGCAGCGGGGCCCCACTCGGGATACATGTCGTACATCTCTACTCACTCCTGGAAAATCGCAAGGTGGTCGTTCGGGACTGCCTCCACGGCAGGGTCCGGGAAACGACTCACGGATCACGTGAGATGGATGTTCCAGGTGTGTGCGGATCGCGCAGGTGACTGGCGGAGAACCCGCCGCGGAGGCATCTTCAGATGTGCCGTGAGACCGTCAACGCCGAACACCGCGACGAGGTGGCCTCACTCAACAGGCCTCGCCGCGGCGAACGATAAGTACGTTGACGCTCCGCATGATGGGTCCCACGGTACGTCGCGCCCCCGCCGAGCGCATCGGATTTGGTTGAAGAGTTCACATGTCGAGACCACCGTCTCACCGGTGCAAGACTCCAGCCATGAGCGCCCCTCCCGACCTGCCTGAGATCGTGACACGCGCCTTCGACGTGTGTCGGCGCGCCGGCTATGTCTCCTTCTGCCGAAACGAGACCGGCCGCCTGCTCGCAACGCTGGCAGCGACCCGATCGGGCACCCTGGCGGAGTTCGGCACGGGGTGCGGCGTCGGCACGGCCTGGCTGCGGTCCGGAGTCCGTGGGGGCGCCAGGATCCTCACCGCCGAGCTCGACCCCCGGCTGGCGAAGGCCGCCCAGCAGATCTTCGTCGAGGACCCGGACGTCGAGGTGCTCGCCGCCGACTGGGCCACGCTGCACGACCGCGGACCCTTCTCGCTGCTGTTCCTCGACTCCGGTTCACCCGAGGAGGTGCGGGTCGAGGCCATTGCCGACCTCGTCGAGCCCGGAGGCCTCGTCGTACTCGACGACTTCGTGCCCTGTGCGCAGTGGCCGCCGATCAGCGGTGGGCGGGTCGACACCCTGCGGGAGTCCTGGCTCACCGACGAGCGGTTCACCACCGTCGAGGTGCTGGTGGCACCGGACGCGTCGGCGCTGATCGCGACGCGCCGCTAGTCAGGCGGCGGCCGGGTCGAGGTCGACCGTGAACCACGGCAGCATCAGCTGGGCGAGCGGCCCGATCGTCAGGGCGAACAGGATCGTGCCCACCCCGAGTCCACCGCCCAGGGCCAGGCCGAGAACGACCACGGCGACCTCCAGGCCCGTGCGCACGAGGCGCAACGACCAGCCCGTACGCCGAGCCAGGCCGGTCATCAACCCGTCGCGCGGCCCGCGCCCGAACTGGGAGCCGATGTAGAGCGCCGTGGCCAGAGCGCACAGGAGCACACCGGCCACCATCAAGGCGGCCCGTTCCCAGAGCAGGTCGGGCCGATCCAGCACCGACATGGTGGCGTCGGCCGACAGACCGACGATGAAGGCGTTGCCGAGGGTGCCGATGCCGGGCTTCTCGCGCAACGGGATCCAGAGCAGCAGCACCACGAAGCTCACCGCGACGACCATCTGGCCCAGGGTCAGCGGGAGGAAGCGCACCAGCCCCGAGTGCAGCACGTCCCACGGCGCCAGACCGAGGGCGCCGCGCACCATCAGGGCCAAGGAGACGCCGTAGAGGTACAGCCCGAGCAGCAGCTGGCTCAGCCGGCGTACCAGCCGTCCGGCCCGGAGCTGGGCCACCGGCCCGAGGTCCGAGAGCAGCGGGCGGGTGGTGGCGATCGTGGTCATGAGGAAATGATGCCCACGATTGGACTGCTGACAAATAGCCATTCGTGAGAGAGTGGACTGCATGACCCGCGCCATCAGTGCTGCCCGCGTAGCCACCCTCGTCGCAGACTTCGACCGCTCTCCGGCGTACGCCGGCTTGGCGGCGGCACTGCGGCTCCTCATCGGCGACGGCCGGATCCTGTTGGACACCAGACTCCCCAGCGAGCGCGAGCTCACCGAGGCTCTCGGGGTCTCGCGCACCACCATCACCCGGGCCTATGCCGACCTTCGCGACACCGGCTACGCCGAGGCGAGGCAGGGCGCGGGCACCTTCACGCGCGTCCCGGGCGGCCGGCGCCGGGTGCTCGACAACGCCTTGCTGCCCTACTCGGGCGACGAGGACGCCATCGACCTCAACTGCGCAGCCGCCTCGGCCCCGCCCGGCGTGGCCCGCGCCTACGTCGAAGCGGTCGAGGAGCTCCCGGCCCACCTCGGCGGGCACGGCTACTTCCCGGCCGGCCTGCCGGTCTTGCAGGCGGCGATCGCCGCGACGTACCAGGCCCGGGGCCTCCCCACCCGTCCGGAGCAGATCATGGTCACTCCGGGGGCGCTGACAGCCGCAGCCGTCGTCGCCCAGGCACTGACCGGCCCCGGCGACCGGGTGCTCGTCGAGACCCCGGTCTACCCCAACGCCACCCAGGCGCTCCGACAGAGCAGCGCCAGACTGGTGCCCTCCCCGGTCGACAAGGACGGGTGGGACCTGGCCGGGATCGGAGCCGCGCTGCACCAGAGCCGTCCGAAGCTGGCCTACCTGATCCCCGACTTCCAGAACCCGACCGGCAACCTGATGACCGACCTCCAACGTGAGGCCTACGCCGGGCATCTCGCCGCCACCCGGACCATCGCCGTCGTCGACGAGGCCCACCAGTGGCTGCCGCTGGAGGGACAGTCCATGCCCCAGCCGTTCGCTGCCTACTCCCCCGGCGCGATCACGATCGGCAGCGCCAGCAAGTCGTTCTGGGGCGGCCTGCGGTTGGGCTGGATCCGGGCCAGCGACGAGCAGATGGTGGGACTGACCCGCGCCCGGATCGGGTTCGACCTCGGAGCTCCCGTGCTCGAACAGCTCGTGCTGACGCGGCTGCTCAGCGACCCGGAGCCGGTGCTGGCCGAGCAGCGTTCGCGCCTTCGCGCCCAACGCGACCGACTCGCAGCCGCGGTCGCCGCCCACCTGCCGGACTGGCGGTTCCGCCTCCCCGGCGGCGGTCTGGCGCTCTGGTGCGAGCTCCCGCATGCCGGCGCCACCTCGGTGGTCGCCGAGGCGGAGCGCCGAGGAGTGATCCTCGCGCCCGGTCCCGTGTTCGCAGCCGAGGGCGGCCTCGACCGGTTCGTCCGCATCCCCTGGACTCTGCCCGGCGACCGGCTCGAGGACGCCGCCACCCGGTTGGGCGAGGCCTGGTCGGTGCTCACCACCGGCGACCAGCCGCGACCCCGGATCATGGTCGCCTGAGGTCCTGCACCCATCTCAGGTCAGGTTGACGGCCCGCACCGAGTCGGCGGCGATCGAGGCCTCGATCTCGTCGAGGCACCCCGCCGGGATGGCGGAGTCCACCGACAGGGCCACCAGGGCCTTGCCGCCCTTGGCGTCGCGAGAGACCTGCATACCGGCGATGTTGACCCCGGCGTCGCCCAGGATCAGGCCGACGGTGCCGACCATCCCCGGGCGGTCGTCGTAGGTCAGGAAGGCGAGGTGGTCGGTCGGCTCGAGATCCACGTCGAAGCCGTTGACCTCCACGATCCGCTCGCGCTGGCCGATCCCGATCAGCGTGCCGCTCACCGACACCTGTGAGCCGTCGACCAGGGTGCCCCGCAGGGTGATCAGGTTGCGGTGGTCGGGGCTCTCGGCCTCGCAGACGAGCCGCACCGCGGTGCCGCGCTCGGCGGCGAGCAACGGCGCGTTCACGTAGGACACCTGATCCTCGACGATGTCGCTGAACACTCCCTTGAGGGCGGCCAGCTCGAGCACCTTCACGTCGAACTCCGTGATCTCGCCGCGCACCTCGACGTCGACCGACTGGGCCACCTCGCCGGCGAGACCGGTGAAGATCCGCCCGAGACGCTCGGTCAGCGGGATGCCGGGACGGACCTCCTCGGCGATCACACCTCCCTGAACGTTGACCGCATCGGGGACCAGCTCGCCGCTGAGCGCGAGACGCACCGACTTGGCGACCGCGATCCCGGCCTTCTCCTGGGCTTCGTCGGTGGAAGCCCCCAGGTGGGGCGTGGCCACGACGTTGTCGAGCTCGAACAACGGGCTGTCGACGCACGGCTCCGTGGTGAACACGTCGAGTCCGGCCGCAGCGACCCGGCCCTCCTTGAGCGCGGCGTACAGGGCCACCTCGTCGACGATCCCGCCGCGCGCCGCGTTGACCAGCACCAGGCTCGGCTTCACCCTCACCAGCTGCTCGACGCCGATCAGGCCGGCCGTCTCGGTGGTCTTCGGCAGGTGGACACTCATGAAGTCCGACTCCTCGAGCAGCGTGTCGAGGTCGACCAGCCGCACCCCCATCTGAGCGGCTCGGCCAGCCTGGACGTAGGGGTCGTAGGCGATCACCTTCATGCCGAAAGCACTCAACCGCTGCGCCACCAGGACGCCGATGCGTCCGAGACCCACAATGCCGACGGTCTTCTCGTAGAGCTCGATGCCGGTGTACCTCGACCGCATCCACTCGCCCTTGCGCAGGGCGGCGTGGGCAGGGCTGACATGGCGGGCCGCTGCCAGCATCAGGGCCACGGCGAGCTCGGCCGCGCTGACGATGTTGGAGGTCGGAGCGTTCACGACCATAACGCCGCTCATCGTCGCGGTGCGGACGTCGACGTTGTCCAGGCCGACCCCAGCCCTGGCCACCACCTTCAACCGCTTGGCGGCACCCAGGGCCTCCGCATCGACCTTGGTGGCCGAGCGCACCAGCAGCGCGTCGGCCTCGACGATGGCGGCGAGCAACTCGGCACGGTCGGCGCCGTTGCAGGAACGGATCTCGAAGTCGTCTCCGAGCGCCTCGATGGTGGCAGGGCTGAGCTCTTCGGCGATGAGTACGACGGGGTTGCTCACAGCGAGTTCCTCAATGCAGAAACGGTGACGAGTGCACGACGCTGTGCGACCGACCACCTTACCGGTTGCCGATGAATTCGGTTGTGCCGATCCGCTAGCGTTGAGGCGTGGACATCTCCTGACCGAACCCAGCCCCAGGACACCGCTGCGGTGTCCCCATGACTGCGTCAGGAACTTCTCGTGTCCACCACCCTCACCCTCACCGGCATCGACCTCACCATAGGGACTCGCACCCTGGTGACCGGGCTCGACCTCGTGCTCAGCGACGGCGACGTCACGGCTCTGGTCGGCCCGAACGGCTCCGGCAAGTCCACGCTCATGCGCAGCATCCTGGGGGACCTGCCGGCGAGCGCCGGCTCGATCCACCTCTCCCCCGCCTCCGCCACGATCGGATGGCTCCCCCAGGTGCTGCCGGACCCGACCGAGACCCTGGCGGAGCACGTACGTCGCCGCACCGGGGTGGCCGCTGCGGACGGCGACCTGCAGTCGGCGGCCGACGATCTCGCCAGCGGTATCGGTGGTGCGGAGGAGCGCTACTCCGAGTCCCTGGAGCGCTGGCTGGCCCTGGGCGCGGCGGACCTCGAGGACCGCCTGCCCGAGATCGTCGCCCAGGTGGGGCTGGGGACCGGGCTCGACCGCCCGCTGGGCAGCCTGTCCGGCGGACAGGCGGCCAGGGCAGCACTGGTGGTCGTCCTGGTGAGTCGCTACGACGTGGTGCTCCTCGACGAACCCACCAACGACCTCGACGCCCGGGGGATCGCGCTCGTGACCGACTTCGTCCACGCCCACGACGGGCCGGTGCTGATCGCCAGCCATGACCGCACCTTCCTCGACGGCGTCGCGACCAGCGTGGTGGAGCTGGACCTTCCACAGCAGCGGATCGGGCACTACAGCGGCAGCTATGGCGACTATGTGCTGGCCCGCGACCTCGCGCGGCGCCAGGCACACGCGGCCTTCGAGACGTACGCCGCAGACCGCGACTCCCTGGTCGCCCAGGCGAGACGCCGCGACCAGTGGGCGGCCAAGGGGCGGCAGGCCGTGAAGCGAGGCGACGAGCCCGACAAGCACCTGCGCGAACGCGACAAGGCACGGGCCGACCGGCAGTCGGCCAAGGCTGCGCGGATCAAGCGCTCGGCGGATCGACTGGAGATCGTCGAGCAGCCTCGCAAGGAATGGCAGCTGCGGCTCTCCCTCGACAGCGGGCCTGCGTCGGCCGAGGTGGTGGCCACCTTGTCAGGAGTCGAGGTGACCCGAGCCGGCTTCCGGCTCGGACCGGTGGACCTCACCCTCGCCCGTGGCGACCGCGTGGGGGTGAGCGGCGACAACGGCAGCGGTAAGACCACGCTGCTGCACGCCCTGTGGGGTGATCTCGCACCGACCACCGGGCGGCAGTCGCTCGGCACGCGCGTCAGACTCGGCGTACTCGATCAGCAGCGGGAGCTCTTCGAGACCGACGAGGTGGTGCTCGACGTGGTCGGCGAGGCACTGGGTGACCCGGACACCGCCGCGTCCCGCACTCTGCTCGCCAAGTTCGGGCTCGGCGCCGATCACGTGGGCCGTCCGGGCCGGTCGTTGTCCTACGGCGAGCGGACGCGCGCGCTGCTGGCGATCTTCAGCGCGCGGGCCGTCAACGTGCTGGTGCTCGACGAGCCGACCAACCATCTCGACATCGCGGCGATCGAGCAGCTGGAGGCGGCCCTTGCCGCCTACGCCGGCACGCTGGTGGTGGTCAGCCACGATGCGGCCTTCCTGGCAGCCGTGGGAATCACCCGACGCTGGCACCTCGAGGAGGGCCGGCTCACGGAGAGCTAGGTCGCACACCCGTCGGGCCCGCAGACCTCTCCACCAGCCGGCTCGGCCATCTGCAGCACGGGGTGCGAGTCGGCCCAGGCCCGGTTCAGCACCTGGCTGAAGACCTCGACCGGTTGGGCACCGGAGATGCCGTACTTCCGGTCCACCACGAAGAACGGCACACCGGTGGCGCCGTACGCCTGCGCCTGCTCGATGTCGGCGTACACCGCATCACGGAACTCCTGACCCGCCAGCACAGCGTCGACCCGGCCGGCGTCGAGCCCGACACCGGCGGCCAGCGTGCGCAGGACGTCGTGGTCTCCGACGTTGAGCGCCTGGGTGAAGTACGCCGAGAAGAGGGCCTCCTCGAGCCCGGCCTGCAGGCCCTCGACCGAAGCCAGGTGGAGCAGTCGGTGGGCGTCCACGGTGTTGACCCGCTTGGCCTCACCCAGTCGGAAGATCAGCCCGACCTCGGCGGCGACCGCCTCGACGTCGTCGATCATCCGCTGTCCGGCGGCGGGGCCACCGCCGTACTTGCGACCGAGATGCTCGGCCACCGTCTCGGTGGCGACCGCCGGGGAACCCGGGTCCAGCTCGAAGGACCGCCAGACGACCTCGACCTCGTGCGGGAAGTCCGCCAGCGCGGACTCGAGGCGGCGCTTGCCGATGTAGCACCACGGACACACCACATCGGACCAGATCTCGATTCTCACGTGGATGCAAACCCTCGGCGGTGCCAGTCTGTTCCCGTGGAACTGCACACCGCCCGTCTCACGATCAGGTCGTGGCGCCGCACCGACGCCGACCGGGTGCTCGACACCCTGGGCCGGATCGAGGTGATGCGCTGGCTCGGGGACGGGCCGCTGGTCCTCGTCACCGACCTGGAGCAGGCACAGCAGCGCATCGAGCGCTGGAACTCCCGCTCGATCGCCGCACCCCTCGGCTGCTGGGCCGTCGAGTCGACGTCGACCGGTCGGGTGCTCGGCGCCGTACTCCTGCTCCCCCTTCCCCACGCCACCGACGCAGAGGTCGAGATCGGCTGGTGGCTCCACCCGGATGCCTGGGGTAGCGGCTACGCCACCGAAGCCGCCCGCGCGGTCCTTGCCCACGGCTTCGCGTCAGGCCTTTCCGAGATCCTCGCGGTGACCCATCGGGGCAACGAGCCGTCGATGCGAGTGTGCCGCCGCCTCGGCATGAGCGAGGAGGGCGTCGTGAGGCGGTGGTACGACGCCGACATGCACCTCTTCCGTGCCCTGCCCCCTCAGGGTGGACCCTGAGCTGATCTCCGGGGTGCTGCCGGGGGCTGGTTCAGCGGCTTCCCTGATGTGCGAGGGCGTCGGTGACCGTGAGGCTTCTCAGCATGATCACAGTCGAAGCACTCACCAAGAAGTACGCCGGGTTCACCGCCGTCGACGACGTCTCGTTCACTGCTCGAGCGGGCCGCGTGACCGGGTTCCTCGGACCCAACGGTGCCGGCAAGTCCACCACCATGCGGATCATGGTCGGCCTCACGCCCCCCACCTCGGGCAGCGCCACCATCGCCGGGCGATCCTTCGCCGATCTGCCCAACCCCGGCATGGAGGTGGGAGTCCTGCTCGACGCCTCGGCACAGCACGCGGGACGCACCGGCCGGGAGATCCTGACCATCTCGCAGCGCACCATGGGCCTGCCGAAGAACCGGGTCGACGAGATGCTCGACCTGGTCAGCCTCACCGAGCGGGAGTCCGGCCGCCGGGTCCGCAACTACTCCCTCGGCATGCGTCAGCGTCTCGGGATCGCCAACGCCCTGATCGGCGACCCGGAGGTGCTGATCCTCGACGAGCCGGCCAACGGTCTCGACCCGGCCGGCATCCGCTGGATGCGCGACCTGCTGCGCGCCTACGCCAATCGTGGCGGCACCGTGCTGTTGTCGAGCCACCTGTTGCACGAGATCGAGGTCATCGCCGACGACCTGGTCGTGATCGGCAACGGCCGGATCGTGGCACAGGGCACGAAGGCCGACCTGCTCGCGGCCGCCGGCACCGTCGTACGCACCGCAGACCTGCTGGAGCTCGAGCGTGCCCTGTTCGAGTCCGGCATCATCACCAGCTCGTCGGGCGACGGCGCCCTGCGCACCGACGCCGACCCCGCCCTCGTGGGCAAGGTCGCCCTCGAGGCCGGCCTCGCCCTCACCGAACTTCGATCCGCCGACGGGGCGGGCCTGGAGGAGATGTTCCTCGAGCTCACCGCCGACACCCAACGAGAAGGAGCAGCGGCATGAGCGCCGTCGCAGCAGCACCCGAGATCCGCAGCAGCCGAGCCACACCGCGCCCGATCCCGATGACCCGTCTGGTCGGCGTCGAGCTCCGCAAGATGTTCGACACCCGGTCGGGGTTCTGGCTGATGGCGAGCATCGCGATCACGGCCCTGCTGGCCACCGGTGCCGTGATCCTGTGGGCCCCCGACAGCGAGCTCACCTATGACACGTTCGCGGCCGCCATCGGCTTCCCGATGGCCGTGATCCTGCCGATCATCGCGATCCTGTCGGTCACCAGCGAATGGAGTCAGCGCAACGGCCTGACCACGTTCACCATGGTCCCGCACCGCGGTCGGGTGATCGCCTCGAAGGCGCTCGCCTCTCTCGTCGTCGGGGTGGTCTCGATGGGCCTGGCCGCAGCCATCGGCGCGGTCGGCAACCTGCTCGGCACGGCCGTCACCGGCACCGACATCGTGTGGGACGTGAGCCTCCAGCACTTCGCCCTGATCGTGCTGGGCAACGTGCTGGGCATGCTCATCGGATTCATGCTCGGTGTGCTCGTGCGCAACTCCTCGGCCGCGGTGGTCACCTACCTCGTCTACTCGTTCGTGCTGCCGGCCGCGTTCATGCTCCTGGCCGAACTGCAGGGATGGTTCCGTGACCTGCAGCCGTGGGTCGACATCAACTTCGCCTCGGCGCCGTTGTTCAACGGGATGCTCAGCTCGCAGGAGTGGGCCAACCTCGCCGTGGCCAGCCTGATCTGGCTGGTGCTGCCGCTCGGCGCTGGCCTCGCTCTGGTGATGCGCTCCGAGGTCAAGTAGTCGACCTGTCGCAGATGTACGTCGAAATCACCTCGACCCGTCGCAGATGTACGTACATCTGCGACGGGTCGAGGTGTTGTGGCGGTACATCTGCGACAGGTCAGCGGGTGGCAGTGCCCTCGACGTAGTCGGAGTCGTGGCTCTTCACCCAGGCCATCAGCTTGCGCAGCTCGCGACCGGTGCCCTCGATCGGGTGCACCTCGCCCTTCTGGCGCAGCGCCTTGAACTCCGGGCCGCCCGCGTCCTGGTCGTCGATGAACCGCTTCGCGAACGCACCGTTCTGGATGTCGGCCAGGACTGCCTGCATGTTCTCCTTCACCCGCTCGTCGATGACGCGGGGGCCGGACACGTAGTCGCCGTACTCGGCGGTGTCGGAGACCGACCAACGCTGCTTGGCGATGCCGCCCTCATACATCAGGTCGACGATGAGCTTGAGCTCGTGGAGGCACTCGAAGTAGGCCACCTCGGGCTGGTAGCCCGCCTCGATCAGCGTCTCGAAGCCGTACATGACCAGCTGGGAGGCGCCACCGCACAGGACGGCCTGCTCACCGAACAGATCGGTCTCGGTCTCCTCGGTGAACGTGGTCTTGATGCCACCTGCCCGCAGGCCGCCGATGGCCTTGGCGTAGGACAGGGCCAGCGGCCAGGTGGTGCCGGAGGGGTCCTTCTCCACCGCGACCAGCACGGGTACGCCACGACCGTCGACGTACTCACGGCGGACCAGGTGACCGGGGCCCTTGGGCGCGACCATGAAGACGTCGACACCCTCGGGGGGCGTGATGTAGCCGTAGCGGATGTTGAAGCCGTGGCCGAACACCAGCGTGTCGCCAGGGGCCAGGTGGGGCTCGATCTCGTTCTTGTAGAGGGTGCGCTGCACCTGGTCGGGGGCGAGGATGACGATCACGTCCGCTTCCTCGACCGCCTCGGCAGGTGACAGGACCCGCAGCCCCTCGGCCTCGGCCTTGGCGCGGCTCCTGGAGTCGGGCTGTAGGCCGATCCGGACGTCGACACCGGAGTCGCGCAGCGACAACGAGTGGGCGTGACCCTGGCTGCCGTAGCCGATCACGGCGACGTTCTTGCCCTGGATCAGGGAAAGGTCGGCGTCGTCGTCGTAGAACATCTCAGCCACTGGGGGCTCTCCTTCGGGTTGTGTGGATCGTCAGACTGCAGCGGACTGGTGCAGGGACGGGGACCGGGCGCAGGTTGCGCTCGGAGATGGAACGCGAGCCGCGACCGATGGCGATCACGCCCGACTGGACCAGCTCGCGGATGCCGAACGGCTCGACGACTCGCAGGAAGTCGGAGAGCTTGTCGGGGTTGCCGGTCACCTCGACGGTGATCGCATCGGGGGCAACGTCGATGACCTTCGCCCGGAACAGCTGGACCGCGTCGAGGACGCGGCCCCGGGTGTCGACGTCGGCCCTGATCTTGGCCATCAGCAATGCCCGGTCGACCGATGCGCTGTCGTCGAGCTCGACGATCTTGATGACCTCGATCAGCTTGTTGAGCTGCTTGGTCACCTGCTCGAGCGGGCTCTCCTCGACATTGACCACGATCGTCATCCGGGAGACCTCGCGATGCTCGGTCGGGCCCACCGCGAGACTCTCGATGTTGAAGCCGCGCCGCGAGAACAGGCCGGCGATCCGGGCCAGGACACCTGGCTTGTCCTCGACGAGGACGGAGAGGGTGTGCTTGCTCATCAGACGGAGTCCTCATCGAACTTGGGCGCCAGGTCCCGGGCGTACTGGATGGCATCGTTGCTGGAACCGGCGGCCACCATCGGCCACACCATGGCGTCGCGGTGCACCCGGAAGTCGACCACCACGGGCTGGTCGTCGATGGACATCGCCTTCTCGATCGTCGCGTCGACGTCGGCCGGCGAGTCGCAGGCCAGACCGATGCAGCCGTAGGCCTCGGCGAGCTTGACGAAGTCGGGGATCCGCTTCGAGTGCAGGTCGGTGTTGGAGTAGCGCTCGTTGTAGAAGAGCGTCTGCCACTGCCGCACCATGCCCAGCGACTCGTTGTTGATGATCGCCACCTTGATCGGGATGTCGTTGATCGCGCAGGTCGCGAGCTCCTGGTTGGTCATCTGGAAGCAGCCGTCGCCGTCGATCGACCACACGGTCGTGTCGGGACGACCGACCTTGGCTCCCATGGCGGCAGGCACCGAGAACCCCATCGTGCCGAGCCCGCCGGAGTTGATCCAGGTGTTGGGCTTCTCGTAGCCGACGTAGTGGGCCGCCCACATCTGGTGCTGGCCGACCCCGGCGCAGTAGATCGCATCGGGGCCGGCGAGGGCCCCCAGCCGCTCGATCACGTATTGGGGTGCCAGTGAGCCGTCCGCCGGAGTGTCATAGCCGAGGGGGTACGTCGACTTCACTCCGGCCAGGAACCGCACCCACTCCTCGTAGTCGCCGGTGTTCCCGGCATCCGCCTCGGTGCGCAGCAGAGCCAGCAGCTCGTTGATGACTTCCCGTGCGTCACCCACGATCGGGACCTCAGCGTGGCGGTTCTTGCCGATCTCGGCGGGGTCGATGTCGGCGTGGATGACCTTCGCACCCGGCGCGAACGAATCGAGGTTGCCGGTCACCCGGTCGTCGAAGCGCGCACCGAGGCTGATCATCAGGTCGCTGCGCTGCAGGCCCGCCACCGCCGCGACGGTGCCGTGCATGCCGGGCATCCCGAGGTGTTGGGGGTGACTGTCGGGGAAGGCCCCCCGGGCCATCAACGTGGTGACCACCGGCATGCCGGTGAACTCCGCCAGGGCCCGCAGCTCGCGAGACGCTCCCGAGCGGATCACGCCGCCGCCGACGTAGAGCACGGGTCGGCGCGCCTCCAGGATCAGCCTGGCGGCCTCCCGGATCTGCTTGGTGTGCGGCCGCGACACCGGGCGATACCCGGGCAGGTGCAGCTGGGTCGGCCACGAGAAGGTCGTCATCGCCTGCAGCGCCGACTTGGCGATGTCGACGAGCACCGGTCCGGGCCGACCGGTGGAGGCGATGTAGAACGCCTCGGCGACCCGGCGCGGGATCTCGGCCGGATCGGTGACCAGGAAGTTGTGCTTGGTGATCGGCATCGTGATGCCGCGGATGTCGGCCTCCTGGAAGGCGTCGGTGCCGATCGAGGCGGCTCCGACCTGACCGGTGATGGCGACGATGGGCACCGAGTCCATGTGGGCGTCGGCGAGCGGGGTGACGAGGTTGGTGGCACCGGGTCCGCTCGTCGCCATGCAGACACCCACCTTGCCGGTGGCGGCGGCGTACCCCTGCGCGGCGTGTCCGGCGCCCTGCTCGTGGCGGACCAGGATGTGTCGGATGCTGGAGTCCATCAGCGGGTCGTAGGCGGGAAGGATCGCACCGCCGGGGATGCCGAAGATGTTCTCCGTTCCGGCACACTCCAGCGACCTGATCAGGCTCTGGGCCCCGGTCATCGCCGTGCTTTGCTCGCTCATCCTCGTGCTCTCTGTGTCATAGCATCAAAAAACCCCTCGGCCAGAAGGCAACGAGGGGTGACGCGTGTGCTGAATCCTGTGATCAGCTCACGCGCCGGGTGCATACAAGAAGACCTTTACGCATGCGCCTACGGTCGCCGCCTGACACCGTTCCCGTCAAGCCAGTCTGTCAGGCGTCCCATTATCTGGAACGACGATCCCACATCCTGACCGTTGGTGGGGCCGCCTCGCCCTCAGGTTCATCAAGGTATGCAGACGAATCTGCGCTGTCCGTGGCGCATTACCAGCGGACAGCGCAGATTCGTCGTGGGAAGTACCAGCCCACTGGGATCGCGATCATCCAAGCCGTCCCGACGACAGCCGCCCGGGGCCGCGAGTAGGCCGGCGTGGAGCTTGATCAGCTCCCGATGCTCAACCTCCGCTGTCCGTTGCTGTCCATCACTGTCCGTGATGAACCCGCCAAGGGAAGTGCGGGTTGGCCGACATACCTTGATGAAACCGTCAAGAGCGCATCTTGCTCGACGCAAGCCAGCCCTCACCGCCCGCAGCGGACGGGGCAACAGCTCAGTCTCGATCCTGCCACGTGCAGACACAGGCCCTGTTGCCCTCGGCATCGGCGAGCACCCAGTAGGCCGGCGCCCGGTCGGCACTCACCAGGGTGCCGCCCGCGGCCAGGGCTGCGGCGACCCGCTCCTCGGCGACGTCGTGGGGCACGGTGATGTCGACGTGCAGGCGCTGCTTGGGAGTCTCGTGTGGCTCCGTCGGCTGGAACCAGATCGTGGGAAGTCGCCCGGAGGGGTCGTGGATCTCGTCGTCGGCGGAGGATGGCTGAAGCGCGAGCAGGGCCAGCCAGAACGGCCTGATGGCTGCCTCGTCGGCGGTGTCGAGACCGAGCTCGAGTGTGGACACCGATCGAGGCGAGGCCGCCACGCCGAGGTCGGCCGCGAGTGAGCTGATCACCCGGGCCAGGTCGACGTCGCGCTGGGTGATGCCGTCGACGTCGTGGCTGGAGAGCTTGACATCGAGGTGGGGGTAGCGCAGGTCCAGATCAGGATGGTGGTTGGCCTCCTCGGCTGCTGCACCGATCGCGCGCGCGAGCTCGAGACCGGTGACGAAGTCGCCGGTCGTCGAACCTGGTGTGCAGCCCGCGGAGCAGCTGCCTCCAGTCCGTGAGGTCGGCGGCCGCGATCTGCGGACCGGTGAGCTTCTGCTTCGGGTCGGTCATGGCAACACGTCCTGTCCGATGGGTTGGGGATTGACGGCGATCTCCCAGCGATAGCCGTCGGGGTCGGCGAAGTAGCCGCTGTAGCCGCCCCAGTCACGCCGGATGCCGGCGACCACGGGGTCGGCGCCGGCACCTCGAGCGGTCTCCAGGACGGCGTCGACCTCGGGCTCGGTGGCCAGGTTGTGCGACAGAGTGATCGGCGCCACCCCGGCACCTCGCCTGATCGGGCCGACCTCGGCCTCGAAGCCCGACTCGTGCCAGAAGGAGAGCACCAGCTTGTCGCCGGCCTTGATCATGAGCACCTCGCCGGGCACGTCGAGCTCCGCCGCCCAGCCGAGCCCGCCGAGGTAGAAGGCCCGGGTGGCATCGAGATCACGCACCGCGAGGGTGATGAAACTGATCCGGGGGTCCATGCCTGTCACCCTGCCACGCGCCACCGACAACCCCTAGCCTCGTGCCCGTGGACCTCATGCCTGTGACCCTCCTGGCCCGCCGTTGGCACCTGCTCACCGCAGCCGTGGCGATCCTCGCCCTGGTCCTCCAGCTGGTGCTGGTCATCGATGGTGCGGCGGTGCTCGCGGAGACGGCGCGCCCCGGCCTCGGGATCCGGCTCGGTCGGTTCGTCTCCTACTTCACGATCCAGAGCAACGCGCTGGTCGCGATCACGACGCTTCAGCTGGCCCGCAACGCCGGTCAGGACGGCCGTGGCTGGCGCGTGGCGCGGCTCTGCGCCGTCGCCGGGATCACGGTCACCGGGCTGGTGCACTTCTTCCTGCTGCGTCCGCTGCTCCACCTCGAAGGCTGGAACTGGGCCGCCGACAAGCTGCTGCACATGGCCGTGCCCCTGCTGGCCCTGATCGGGTGGGCGGCGTTCGGCCCTCGACCCCGGATCACCGGCCGCACCGTCGCCTGGGCGCTGCTGTGGCCGATCGTCTGGCTGCTGTGGACCCTGGTCATCGGGGCCGCCAGCGGGTGGTACCCCTATCCCTTCCTCGACATCGACGAGAAGGGCACCGCCAGCGTCACAGTGGCCTGCCTGGGGGTGACGGTGCTCTTCCTGGTGGTGCTCGCGGTGTTGGCGGCCATCGACCGCACCCTCTCGCCTGCGCCGGATCAGGACAGCTGATCGCGGATCGCCAGCATGCCGCGGCTCACCTCGGAGAACGACGTCGACAGGGGCGACAGACCGATGCGGAGGCCGTGCGGGTCGCGGTAGTCGGGGATGACATCGAGAGCCCACAGCGCGTCCTTGACCGCCTCCATGCGCTCGTGGCGCAGCGTGACGTGCCCGCCACGAGCGGCCGGATCACGAGGTGACGCGAGCTCGACCCCGAGCGGGACGAGGTGCTCGTCAGCGAGCTCCACGGCGTACGACGTCAGTGCGACCGACTTGGCTCGGACCGCGTCGATGCCGACCGACTCGATCAACGCCAGCATGTCCTGCATGGCCACCATGCCGATGATCGCCGGGGTGCCGCTGAGGAACCGGCGGGCGCTCGGGGCGGGGGTGTAGCCCGGCCCCATCAGGAACGGGTCGGCGTGACCCATCCAGCCCTGGATGGGCTGGGAGAGCGACTCCAGGTGCCGCGTGGCGACGTAGCCGAACGCGGGGGCACCGGGCCCACCGTTGAGGTACTTGTAGGTGCAGCCCACCGCGAGGTCTGCACCCCAGGCATCGAGGTCGACCGGCACCGATCCCACCGAGTGCGAGAGATCCCAGAGCATCAGGCCACCGGCCTCGTGCACGATCGCGGTGATCTCCGCACCGTCGGCGAGGTGCGCCGAGCGGTAGGCCACGTGGCTGAGCACCACCAGCGCCGTACGCTCCCCCACGACCTCGCGGACCTGCTCCGGCGTGACACCGGAGGAGAGGTCGGCCTCGATCCAGCGCAGGCTGAGTCCGCGCTCGGCGGCAATGCCCTCGAGGATGTAGCGATCGGTCGGGAAGTTGTCGGAGTCCAGCACGATCTCGGTGCGCTCGGGAGCCGAGTCGACGGCGGCGCGAGCGAGCTTGTAGAGCATCACTGTGGTCGAGTCGCCCACGAAGACCTGCCCCTCCGCGGCTCCCAGGGCGATACGTCCGATCCGGTCACCGAGGGTGAGGGGTTGCTCGAACCACTCCTCGTCCCAACCCCGGATCAACCTGCCGCCCCAGGCTTGCGTGACGAAGGCCGGCAGGCGCTCGACCGTGGCATGCAGGGGGCGCCCCAACGAGTTGCCGTCGAGATAGATCAGGGGCGTGTCGGCCCCGACGAAGCGAGCACGCAGCTCGCCCAGAGGGTCGGCGGCGTCGAGGGCGGCGGCGTCTGGAGCCTTGCCTGGGGTCACGTCGAAACTCCTGTCACTGATAGCTGACGAAACGTACCCCGGGCCGGATCCGCAGCACCTGCCACGGCGGGAACAACCGGGTGTCCTCGTCGTAGAACAGCTTGAAGCCCATCCGGAACTGCTCATGACGCTCGACGTGATGGTAGGTCGCGAGCTTCTGCTGGCGGTTGCCGAACCCGTCGACGTGCTGCACCTCCACCAGTCGTGGCCGGTCGGCCACCCGGCCGATGTCACCGATCATCTCGGTGCGGAACTGATGCAGCAGGAAGAGCTTGTCGGGCAGCTGGTGTCGAGCGGTGAGGGTGTTCAGCCAGGCACCCACCCGGTTCACCTCGGCCGCCGACACGCTGCCGACCACCTGGGCGGGCACCTGCTTGCCGTGCATCCGCCACTCCGGGTCGAGGGCCAGGCTGACCCAGGGGTCGCGCAGCGCCCACGCCCAGCGCTTCGCGACGTCCAGGAAGCCGTCGCGGCCGGGCTGGAGGTCGAGCACGAGCAGCGCCTTGTTGCGGTGGGCGGCGTCGATGAAGGTCTGGACCTTGGCACGGTCGATGTCGTGGGAGTAGTCGCGCCCCGGCCCCGGCTGGCCGTCGGCCACGGTCACGATCAGCTCGTAGACGATCTGCACCGGACGACCCGGCCTGGCGAACGGCTTCGCCGCCGCCCGCAGCCGCTGGGTCATCACCGGGATCGACCGCTCCCCCAGTACGCCGAGCGAACCGGTGCCGGCGGTGCCGTAGTAGGCCACCAACCGCAGGTTGGGTGGGATGCTCCGGCCACCGAACGGGAGCTCGGTCGGGAGCGGCGTGCTCGGTCGTGCGGGCTTGCCGGGGGGCTTGCGATGCGGCTTGCGCGACGGAGTCGGCGAGTCGGTCGTGCCGGCTCCCGGCGAAGAGGAGTCGTGACCGGGCGGCAGCGCGAGGAGGTAGCCGGCGAACAGGAGTGCCGCCGCGCTGAGCCAGATCCCCCACTTCACCAAGATCAGCTGGTGATCGCGCCATGTGCCGCCGACTGCACGACCTTGGCGTACTTGCCCAGGACCCCGCGGGTGTACTTCGGCGGATGGGGCTCCCAGCCTTCGCGGCGAGCAGCGAGCTCGTCCTCGGGCACGAGGAGGTCGAGTCCGCCGCCGGCCACGTCGAGACGCACCCGGTCGCCGTCGCGCAGGAAGGCGATCGGCCCGGCGTCGACGGCCTCGGGGGCGATGTGGCCGACGCACAGGCCCGTCGTACCGCCGGAGAAGCGCCCGTCGGTGACGAGCAGGACGTCCTTGCCGAGGCCGGCTCCCTTGATGGCGCCGGTGATGGCGAGCATCTCGCGCATGCCCGGACCGCCCTTGGGGCCCTCGTAGCGGATCACGACCACGTCACCGTGCTGGATGCTGCCCTCGGTGAGGGCCTGCATGGCGAGCTTCTCACCGTCGAACACCCGCGCGGGGCCTTCGAAGATGTCGTCGTCGAACCCGGCCGACTTGACCACGGCACCCTCCGGCGCCAGCGACCCCTTGAGGATGGTGATGCCGCCGGTCTTGTGGATGGGTGCCTGCAAGGAGCGGATGATCTCGCCGTCGGCACGCGGAGGGTTGAGCGCCTCGAGGTTCTCGGCCATCGTCCGCCCGGTCACGGTCAGGGTGTCGCCGTTCATCAGACCCGCGTCGAGCAGCAGCTTCATCACCACCGGGATGCCGCCGATCTTGTCGACGTCGTTCATGACGAAGCGGCCGAACGGCTTGAGGTCGCCGAGGTGCGGCACCTTCGAGCCGACGCGGGTGAAGTCGTCGAGGGTGAGGTCGACGTCCGCCTCGCGGGCCATCGCGAGGAGGTGCAGGACGGCGTTGGTCGAACCGCCGAGCGCCATGACGACCGCGATGGCGTTCTCGAAGGCCGGCTTGGTCATGATCTGACGGGCGGTGATGCCTTGGCGCAGCATGTTCACGACGGCCTCGCCGGAGCGGTGGGCGAAGCCGTCACGTCGACGGTCGACAGCGGGCGGAGCTGCGGAGCCCGGCAGCGACATCCCGATCGCCTCGGCGACCGCGGCCATCGTGTTGGCGGTGTACATGCCACCGCAGGCACCCTCACCGGGACAGATCGCCCTTTCGATGCGGTCGACCTCCTCCCGGGTGATCCTGCCGGCCAGACAGGCGCCGACGGCCTCGAAGGCGTCGATGATCGTGACGTCCTTGCCGTCGACCGAACCGGGCATCGTGGAGCCGGCGTAGAGGAACACCGACGCGAGGTCGAGGCGGGCCGCGGCCATCATCATGCCGGGCAGCGACTTGTCGCAGCCCGCCAGCAGCACCGAGCCGTCGAGGCGCTCGGCCATCATCACGGTCTCGACCGAGTCGGCGATGACCTCGCGTGAGACCAGCGAGAAGTGCATGCCCTCGTGGCCCATGGAGATGCCGTCGGACACCGAGATCGTGCCGAACTCGAGCGGGTAGCCGCCCGCGGCGTGGACGCCGTTCTTGGCCGCCTTGGCCAGCCGGTCCAGTGACAGGTTGCAGGGCGTGATCTCGTTCCACGAGCTGGCGACCCCGATCTGCGGCTTGGCGAAGTCGTCGTCACCCATCCCGACCGCGCGGAGCATGCCCCTCGCCGCGGCCTTCTCCAGGCCGTCGGTCACGTCGCGGGAACGGGGCTTGATGTCCGGCTGGGTGCCGGCTTGGGTGCTGGTCGTCTGGTCCGTCGAGCTCATGGCACTGGAGCCTAGTCCCGGGCGCGTGAGCAACAACATGCGCGTCTGCGGTGCGGTCGGCCCCCGGCGACCCCTAGCCTTGTCCCGTGCCCGACGAAACCGCCGCTCCGGTCTGGAGCGACTATGCCGCCGTCCTGTTCGATCTGGACGGCGTGATCACACCGACCGCCGAGGTCCACATGCGTGCCTGGGGGGTGATGTTCAACGCCTTCCTCACCGATCGCCACGAAGACCTGGCTCCCTACACCGACGAGGACTATTTCGCCCACGTCGACGGCAAGCCGAGGTACGACGGGGTGCGCGACTTCCTCGCCTCACGCGGCCTCAGCCTGCCCGATGGCGACCCGTCGGACGACCCGGCCCTCGAGACGGTCTGCGGTCTCGGCAATCGCAAGAACCTGACGTTCAACGAGGTGCTCGAGCGGGACGGCGTGACGGCCTACCCCGGCTCGGTGGAGCTCCTCGACCACCTCGCAGCCATCTCCATGCCGCTCGCCGTGGTCTCATCGTCGGCGAACGCCCCGTCGGTGCTCGCCGCCGCGGGGCTGTCGGACCGTTTCCTGACCGTGGTCGACGGCAAGGTCGCCGCCGCACTCGGCCTGCCCGGCAAGCCCGCGCCCGACACGTTCCAATACGCCGCCGAGGCCGTGGGGGCGACCTCGGCCACCTCGGTCGTGATCGAGGACGCGGTCTCGGGTGTCCGCGCCGGCGCCGCCGGTGACTTCGCGCTCGTCATCGGGGTGGACCGGGGAGCGGGGAGTCAGATCCTGCTCGACGCTGGCGCCGATCTCGTCGTGCCAGACCTCCAGGAGCTCGTCCCGTGAGCCGGAACGTCCCCGCCGACCCGATGGACCGCGCCAGGTTCCCACTGGATCCCTGGCGCCTGGTCGAGACCTCCCACGACCCGTCGCACCTGGGACTCGGCGAGACGCTGTTCACCGTCTCCAACGGCTACCTGGGCTTGCGGGGCAACCCGGCCGAGGGTCGCGACGCCTACGCCCACGGCACCTTCATCAACGGCTTCCACGAGACCTGGTCGATCCGGCACGCCGAGTCGGCGTTCGGGTTCGCCCGCACCGGCCAGACCATCGTCAACGTGCCCGACGCCAAGGTGATGAAGCTCTACGTCGACGACGAGCCGCTCAACCTGGCGAGCGCCGACCTCGAGCACTACGAACGGGTCCTGGACTTCCGAGAGGGCGTCCTGCGCCGGAGCCTGATCTGGCGTACGCCGTCGGGCAAACGCGTCAAGGTCGACTCGAGCCGGATGGTCTCGATGGTTCAGCGCCATCTCGCGGTCTTCACCCTCGAGGTGACACTGCTCGAGGGCGACGCTCCTCTGGTGATCTCGTCGCAGCTGCTCAACCGCCAGGACGGCGAGGACGAATACCACGTCAGGGCCGCTGCGATGGGCGAGGGGGTCGACCCTCGCAAGGCCTCCCGTTTCGAGGAGCGCGTGCTGCTGCCCCGCGCCAGCTATGCGACCGAGAAGCGGATGCTGCTCGGCTACCAGTGCGCCCAGTCGAAGATGACGATCGCGGTCGCGGCCGACCACGTCATCGAGACCGACGAGCCCGTCGAGACCGTGGTGCGCAGCGAGGACGACCTGGCCAAGATGGTCTTCCGGGTCGAGGCCAAGCAGGGCACGACGGTGCGGCTCAGCAAGTTCGTGGCCTACCACAGCTCCCGTGGCGTCCCCGTGCGCGAGCTCTCCGACCGCTGCGACCGCACCCTGGACCGGGCCCGACGCAACGGGGTCGAGCACCACGAGGCCGAACAGCGTGCGTGGTTCGACGACTTCTGGCTGCATGCCGACATCGAGGTGGAGGGTCAGGACGCGATCCAGCAGGCGACCCGCTACAACCTCTTCCAGCTCGCCCAGGCGAGCGCCCGTGCCGATCAGCAGGGGGTGCCGGCCAAGGGTGTGAGTGGCTCCGGCTACGAGGGTCACTACTTCTGGGACACCGAGATCTACGTGATCCCGTTCCTGACCTACACGTTGCCCGAGGTGGCTCGCAACACCCTGCACTTCCGGTCCCAGATGCTGCCTGCCGCCCGCGAGCGTGCGCAGGAGATGGCCCAGAACGGGGCGCTCTTTCCGTGGCGCACCATCAACGGCGAGGAGGCCTCGGCCTACTACGCAGCCGGCACCGCCCAGGTCCACATCGACGCCGATGTGGCCTACGCCTTGACCAAGTACGTCGATGCCACCGGCGACACCGGCTTCATGGAGCGCGACGGCATCGACATCCTCGTCGAGACCGCCCGCCTGTGGGCCGACCTGGGCTTCTGGCGCAGCAACGGGGAGCACTCCTTCCACATCCACGGCGTGACCGGCCCGGACGAATACACCACCGTCGTGAACAACAACCTGTTCACCAACGTGATGGCCCGCTACAACCTGGAACGGGCGGCCCGGGCGGTCGAGGAGCTTCGCAGCGGCAACCCGGAGACCTGGCGGGCCGTGGTGGCCCGACTCGACCTCGGCGACAGTGAGGTCGAGGAGTGGAAGGCGTGCGCGGCGGGGATGGCCATCCCGTTCGACGAGTCGCTGGGCATCCACCCGCAGGACGACTACTTCCTCGATCGCGAGGTCTGGGACCTGTCGCAGACGCCGGAGGACCTTCGACCGTTGCTGCTGCACTACCACCCGCTGGTCATCTACCGCTTCCAGGTGCTCAAGCAGGCCGACGTGGTGCTGGCGCTGTTCCTCCAGGGCGACCGCTTCACGACCGAGCAGAAGTGCGCCGACTTCGAGTACTACGACCCGATCACCACCGGCGACTCCACGCTGTCCGCGGTCGTCCAGTCGGTGATCGCCGCCGAGGTGGGCTACCACGAGCTCGCCCTGCAGTACTTCCACCAGGCGCTGTACGTCGACCTCATCGACCTGCACGGCAACACCGTCGACGGCCTGCACATCGCCTCCGCCGGCGGGGTGTGGAGCACGCTGGTCAACGGGTTCGGCGGGATGCGCGACCACGGCGGGGTGCTGTCCTTCGACCCACGACTGCCGCAGGGGTGGCCGAGCATCCGCTATGCGCTGCGCTGGCAGGGCTCCCGGCTTCGGGTCACGCTGACCCAGGGTGAGCTGACGTTCACCATCGAGCATGGCGACGGCGTTCCGGTCCGCGTCCGCGGGACGGCGTACGACGTGCCGGTCGGCTCCCCGTTGGTCGTCTCGCTGGTCGACCAGGGTCCGCGGGTGTCCGGGTCGCTGGGCGCCAAGCCGATCATCGGCGGTCGCCGAGACGACGGCACCATGATCACCGCGAGCGTTCCCGAGCCCACCTTCCCCGCCGACGAGTGGCTTCAGGACATCTGACGGGGTGCTGCAACCGGGTGACGCGGCAGCGATCGCCGAGGCCTTCGGGCTCGGCGAGGCGGCCGTGCTCACCGGTCCGGTCGCGGCGGGCAAGGTCGGGCAGGTCTGGCGCCTGACCACGAGCTCGGGGACGTGGGCCGTGAAGGAGCCGTTCTCCGAGGCATCGGCTCGCGCTGCCATGACCGATGCCGGCTATCAGGACCGCGTGCGCGCGGCCGGGGTGCCCATGCCTGCGGTGGTGCGCACGCCGTCGGGAGGGGTGCTGGCCGGAGTGCGGAGCGGCCAGGTGCGGGTCTACGAGTTCGTCGCCGTCCTGCCCGGGAGCCGGCGGCTCGATCCCGCGGCCGTGGGTGCGCTGACGGCTCGGATCCACCGGGTGGTGGTGCCGATCGACGAGCAGGTCGATCCGTGGCACACCGAGCCGGTGGGAGCGGCGGCCTGGCAGGGTCTGGTCGAGGAGCTGGGGAGAGCTCGGGCACCGTTCGCCGACCGGTTGCACACTCTGGTCCCCGAGATCCTCGCCGTCGAGGAGCTCCTCACTCCCCCGGGGCAGGCACAGCTCGGCCACTGCGACCTGTGGAGCGACAACGTGCGATCCACGCCGGGAGGGAGGCTGATGGTGCTCGACTGGGAGAGTGCCGGGGCCGTGGATCCGAGCCACGAGCTGGGGATGGTCGTCTACGAGTACGGCTGCGGAGAGCCTGCCCGGATCCGCGCGGTGTACGCCGCCTACGTCGCCGCCGGCGGACCCGGCCGCCTCGAGGCACCCGGCGACCTCACGATGCTGATCGCCACGCTCGGGCACCTCGCCCAGGAGGGGTGTCGTCGCTGGTTGGCCGCTGCCAGCGAAGAGGACCGCGCGGACAACGCCGCCTGGGTGTCGGAGTTCCTCGACGACCCGGTCACGGTCCGAACGGTCGAGGAGCTGCTCGCCGCCGTCACGCCGTCTCGGCCTCTTCCCTAGAGCGACGCCGCCCGCACGACCATCACGTCGGGGAGGTCGCTGACCACGGGAGCCCAGTGCTCCCCCGCGTCGGAGGAGCCCCACACACTGCCGTTGCGGGCGCCGAAGTAGATGCCCGGCGACGCATGGTCGTCGGCACACATGGCGTCGCGCATCACCGCGACGAAGAAGCCGTCGGGAAGTCCGGCACCCAGCTCCTGCCAGGTGCTCCCGGCATCTTGAGAGCGCCACACCCGGGCCTCGGCCTCGGGCGGGTAGCGCTTGTCCCCACCCTGGATCGGGAAGACGTAGATGGTGTCCGGCTCATGCGGGTGGACCACCATCGGAAAGCCGAAGTCCGCCGGCAGTCCGTCGGCGATGGACGTCCAGGTGCCGCCCTCGTCGTCGGAGCGGTAGACGCCGCCGTGGTTCTGCAGGTAGAGCCGTTCGGGTCGCGAGGGGTGCCGGGCCACCTTGTGCACGCACTGCCCGAACTCGGGGTACTGCTGACCTTCGGGCAGGAACTCGGCGCGGATGCCCTGGTTGCGGGGCTCCCACGAGGCCCCGCCGTCGGTGGTCCGGTAGACCCCGCCCGTCGACAGCGCCACCGTGACCGAATCGGGGTCGCTCGGATGGGGCAGCACGGTGTGGAAGGCCTGGCCTCCGAAGCCGGCCTGCCAGAGCTCTCGGTGCGGGTGGTCCCACAGTGCCTGCTCGAGAGTGAACGTCTCTCCGCGATCGGTCGACCGGAAGACCGCGCCGGGCTCGGTCCCGGCGTAGACGATCTCCGGCAGCGCCCCCGGCGTCAGCTGCCACACCCGGGCCAGCGTGGCGTCGGTGCCGTCGGGGAAACGGACAGCACCGTTGGGGGTCTCCTGCCAGGACTCGCCCAGGTCGTCGGAGCGCCAGACCTGCGGGCCCAGCCAGCTCGACGACGAGCCGACCAGCAGCCGTGGCGTCTGCCCACGGGTGTCGATCATGACGGAGTAGACCTCCTCCATGTCGAAGTGCGGCCCGCTCCAGGACCAGTCGGTGCGCTCCTCGTCGGATCGGCCGATCCACAGGCCCTTGCGAGTGCCCACGAGCAACAATGTAGATGGCACGGCTCTGCCTCCCGTTCGGTACGACGACCCCTGCGCACAGGCCTAACCGATCTCACGGCCGCGGTCAAGGTGTCCTCGCATGAAGGTGACTGGCATTGTGGTGCCGGTGTCGGGCGGTGTGCGCAGAGCAGTCGGCCTGGTGCTCATCGGCATCCTGTCGGTCCAGTTCGGTGCGGCCGTGGCCAAGGACCTCTTCGACGAGGTCTCTCCCACGGCGCTGGTGTGGCTGCGGCTGGCGACCAGTGCGGCGATCCTGGTGGCGGTGGCCCGACCCCGCCTGCGGGGCCGGACCCGCGACGACTGGGCGGTCGTGGTCGGCTTCGGGCTCAGCCTGGGGTTGATGAACTGGGCGATCTACCAGTCGTTCGCCCGGATCCCGCTCGGCCTGGCGGTCACCATCGAGTTCGTCGGCCCGCTCACCTTGGCTGTGATCGGGTCGCGTCGCGCCCGGGACCTGCTCTGGGTCACCCTGGCCGGAGTGGGGGTGGCACTGCTCGGCATCGAGCCAGGCGACCTGAGCATCGCCGGCGTCGGCTTCGCGCTGCTGGCCGGGGCGTCCTGGGCGTCGTACATCCTGCTCAGCGCCCGGACGGGCCGGCGTTGGCAGGGGTTCGACGGTCTCGCACTCGCCAGCGTGGTCGCCGCGGCGGCCCTGATGCCCTACGTCCTGCTCGAGGGCGGCAGCCTGGTGGCCGATCCGCGCATCCTGGTGCTGGGGCTCTCGGTCGGGCTGCTCAGCTCCGTGATCCCCTACAGTTGCGAGCTGGTCGCGCTGCGCACCCTGCCGCCGGCGACGTTCGGGATCCTCATGAGCCTGGAACCGGCAGCCGCGGCGCTTGCCGCCCTGCTCATTCTCGGGGAGCTGCTCAGTGCGTTGCAGCTGCTGGCCATGGCGTGCGTGGTGGCGGCGAGCATCGGGGCGAGTCGAGGTGCCCAGGTGCTGCACGAGCCCGTGCCCGACTGAACCGGTCAGCGTTCACACAGATGTCACCCGGGGTTGACTCAGCCCACGGGTCCGCGGGGCTACGGTCGGTGCATGGCGCGCATCTCGGTAGGAATCACCTCTCGCTGGCAGTCGCTGCGGCACTGGCCCACCACCAGCCAGTCGACGGCGCGTCGCAATGCCATGATGGCCTGCACGGCACTCGCCCAGCACCGCGCCGAGGTCCGCGAGGTCGATGACTACCTCGCCGGCGCGATCCAGGAACAGGCCAGGATCTCCGCCCACGGGTGAGGAACCAGGCATCGGGCACACTGGCTCGATGAAACGACGCCCGATCCGTCCGGTCGTCCACCCGCTCGTCGGACTGGCCGTCGGCGCCGGCCTGCTGGCCGGTTGCTCAGCCGAGGACGAGACGGCCCCGCTGCCGAGCGGCGCCCCCACCGGAGCGGCCAGCACAGCCACCCCCGCCCCCTCCACCTCGGCATCCGTCGACCCTCCCGCGAGCGGCCGCCCCCGGGTGCTCAGCACGGTCGCGAGCGATCTGGCGGTTCCCTGGGGCATCGGCTTCCTGCCCGACGGCACCGCCCTGGTCACCGAGCGTGACTCCGGACGCGTGCTGGCGATCCGCTCGGGTCGCGTCACCGAGGCCGGCACTGTGGCCGAGGCCGCACCGCAGGGCGAGGCCGGCCTGCTGGGCCTCGCGGTCTCACCGTCGTACCCCGAGGATCACGAGATCTTCCTCTACGTCACCACCGGGTCGGACAACCGCATCGTCCGCACGACCTACGACGGGAAGCGGATCGGTGAGCTCGAGGTGATCCTGCAGGGGATCCCCCAGGGCTTCATCCACGACGGAGGTCGGCTGGTGTTCGGACCGGACGGCTACCTCTACGCCTCCACCGGTGAGACCGGCGAGCCCGAGCTGGCCCAGGACCTCGGCTCGCTCGGTGGCAAGATCCTCCGGATCACCACCGACGGCAGCCCCGCTCCCGGCAACCCGTTCGACGACTCGCCGGTGTGGAGCTGGGGCCACCGCAACGTTCAGGGCCTCGCCTTCGACGGCGAGGGCCGGCTGTGGGCCTCCGAGTTCGGGGCCAGCGACTTCGACGAGCTCAACCTGATCGTCAAGGGCGCCAACTACGGCTGGCCCCTCGTCGAGGGCACCGGGGGCAACGGCCGCTTCGCCGAACCCGAGGTCGTCTGGCGCACGTCCGAGGCGTCCCCGTCGGGGCTGGCCTTCGCCGACGGCCGACTCTGGCTGGGGGCGCTGAGGGGTGAGCGGCTGTGGCGGGTCGACGTCGACGGGCGCAGGGCCGGCGATCCCACCGACTTCTTCGTCGGCGACTACGGTCGGCTGCGGACCGTCGTGCTCGCGCCGGACGGGAACCTGTGGGTCACCACCTCCAATCGTGACGGCCGCGGAGATCCCGCCGACTCCGACGATCGGATCCTGGAGATCACGCCCTAGGGTCGGTGCTGTGTCACACCTGCTGGAACGTGAGGAGCAGCTGGACGACCTGGCGCGCTGGTGGAGCGATGCCGAGGCCGGCAGTGGTGCGATCGTGCTCCTCGCAGGTGCCGCTGGAGCCGGCAAGAGCGCCCTGATCGGCGCCTTCTCCGAGGGGCGCGAGACCTGGACCGGCTGGTGCGACCCCCTGGTGACGCCCCGGCCGCTCGGCCCGCTCATCGACCTGGCCGCCGACCTCGGACCGGGGCTCGGGCTGGAGCCCGGCATCGACCCGTACGCCGCCTACACCGCCCTCCTAGCGCAGCTGTCGGCCCGGACGCACCCGGTGCTGGTGGTGATCGAGGACGCCCACTGGGCCGACGCGGCGACCCTCGACCTCCTGCTGTTCCTCGGCCGCCGGGTCGGCAGCACCCGCTCCCTGGTCGTGGTGACCTTCCGCGACGACGAGACCTCCCCGGATCAGCCGCTGCAGCGAGTGCTGGCCGAGCTGTCTCGCCAGCAGCACGTCGTGCACCGGCTCTCGGTGGGGCCACTCAGCGTCGATGCGCTCGCGGAGTTGACCGCAGGGTCGGGGCTGGACGCCGAGGACCTCTTCGCCACCACCGGCGGGAACCCGTTCTTCGCCACCGAGCTCATCGCGGCCGGAGGAGGTCTGCCTGCCAGTGTGCGCGATGCCGTCCTGGGTCGCCTCGCCACCCTGGACAGCCGGACCAGGGCCGTCGCGGAGGCGGTCTCGATCGAGCCTCGTGGCCTGTCCCCGGAGCTGCTCACGCCCTGGACGGGCCTCGAGCTCGAGGCCCTCGACGATCCTGACCTGCCGAGGCTGCTCGCCGTGGACCGCCGCGCGATCCGGTTCACCCATGAACTGGCCAGGCGAGCCGTCTACGACTCCCTGCCCGGCGCCCGCCGGCTACGACTGCACCGCTCCCTGCTGGAACTGCTGGTGGCCACCGGCTCGGCTGACGCTGCCCGGATGGCGCATCACGCCATCGCCACCGCAGACCCGGCCCTGGTGCTGCCCCATGCCCGCCGCGCCGGCCTGGACGCGTCCATCCGCAACGCCACCACCGAAGCCGTGTCCTTCCTGCTCACCGCCCGCGACCACGCGGTGCGCCTGGATCCGGCCGAGCGCAGTCGCCTGCACCTGGAGCTGGTCGAGGCCCTGGGGCTGGCAGGTCGCCAGGGCGAGGCGCTCGCCGAGGCGGGTGCCGCACTGCTGGCGGCGCAGCAGAGCGGTGACGCCCTGGTCGTGGGCGCTGCCCTGACCGCCAAGGGCCGGGCCGAGTGGCGTGGTGGTGACCCCGCGAGTGCCCGGGAGTCGATGCGTCTGGCCCGGGACACCTTGCGACCCCTCGGCGCGACCACGGCGTACGCCACTGCCCTGACCCTCTCCGCGCAGCACCTGATGCTCGCCCGTCACCACGACCCCGCCATCGCCCATGTCCGGGAGGCCGAACGCGTGGCGGCGGAGGTCGGGAGCGAGGCCGACCGGATCCGGGTCCAGATGGTCGAGGGCACTACCCAGCTCGTGACGGGCGACGGCGACCGCGGGGTCGAGCTGCTGCTGCAGGCTCGGGAGTCGGCCCAGGTCGCCGGGGACCAGCGACTGGTCTCCGAGTGCCTGATGCAGCTGGGCAGCGGCGGCGGCGAGGTGCGTCGCTACACGGCGGCGCTCGGCTGGCTGAACGAGCTGGTGGCCGCCTCCCGGGCACGCGACCAGGACTACTCGGTGTCCTACGCCCGCTCCTGGCAGGCCCGCATCCTGCTCGAGCAGGGTCGTTGGAGCGACGCCTCCGAAGCCGCCACCGACGTGGTGGCAGTGGCCTCGGCCCCGATCACCCGTGCCACCGCGCTGGCGGTGCTGGGACGGCTGCGGGTGCGCCGAGGCGACCCCCGCCCGACCGAGCCTCTCGAGGAGGCGCTGGGGATGGACGGGCTCGAGCTCCAACACCGGTGGCCCGCCGTGTGCGCCCTCGCCGAGCAGCACTGGCTCGACGGCGACGCCGCGGCAGCGACGGCGCTCCTGGCCCCGGCGTACGCCCTCGCCCTGGATGCCGACAGCTCGTGGGCCAGGGGCGAGATCGCGTTCTGGCTGTGGCGCGTCGGTGACCTGGACAGCGCCCCCGAACGGGCGGCGCCGCCCTATGCCGCCCAGATCGCCGGTGACTGGCCCGGGGCGGCGGCCCAGTGGCAGGCGCTCGGCTGTCCCTATGAGGAGGCCATGGCGCTCTACGACGGCGACGACGACGCGGTTCTGCGGGCCACGCGGCTGCTCGACGACCTCGGGGCCGCCCCCGCGGCGGCGCATGCCAGGGCACGGCTGCGAGCGCACGGTGTGAGTGTGCCGAGGGGACCGCGGTCCACGACACGCGAGCACAGGTTCGGGCTCACCGCACGGGAGGCCGAGATCCACGAGCTGCTCCTCGCTGGCCTCTCGAACCCGGAGATCGCCCAACGGCTGGTGATCTCGCGACGGACCGTCGAGCATCACGTCTCCGCGGTGCTCGCCAAGACCGGCGCCGGCAGTCGTCGTGGCCTGTCCCGGCCTAGGTGAGGCTGCCTGCCAACCTGGGTGAGGCTCCCCGATCCGTGACCGCTCAGGAGTTCGTAGGTTCGAGTTCCAACCTCAACCAGCAAGGAGCACCTCATGCCGCGCTATCTCGTCGAGCGGACCTTCACCGACGGCCTGAACATCCCCCAGGACGCCTCCGGCGCCACCGCCTGCCTCAACGTCGTCGATGGCAACGCCGGACACCAGGTCACGTGGGTCCACTCCTATGTCACCCAGGACCGCAGCCACACCTACTGCATCTACGACGGTCCGACCCCGGAGGCCATCCGGGCCGCGGCCGGCGACACCGGCCTGCCCGTCGACTCGATCACCGAGGTGTCGGTACTGGATCCGTACTTCTATCGGGTGAGCTGATCCTCACTCGCCGTGAGACGCGCCGCAGGGTGCTGAGGACAGCCGGCCCGAGCAGGAGGATGGCGATCGAGTTCGTGATCGCGCGGCCGGTGTCCCAGCTCCCTGTGGACGTGATCAGGGTGTAGGCGCCGAATCTGCGGAGGTTCTCCAGGACCGGATCGCCGGGCACGAAGGCCAGCGAGTTGCCGTGGCCAGGCAGCTGCAGGCCCAGCAGGAACGGCCAGCTGGACAGGTTCATCAGGATTCCGAACGCGTAGGCTGCCACGACGCCGTAGGCGACCAGCATTCCCAGCTCGGCACGACCTCTGACCCGGCGTGGCAGCAGACCGGCCCCCAGGCCGACCCAGGCGGAGCAGATCATCTGGTAGGGAAGCCACGGGCCCACTCCTGCTGTCATCAGGGCCGAGGCGAAGATCGACGTACACCCCAGGACGAACCCGAAGCCCGGGCCGAACACCCGCCCCCCAAGGATCAGCAGGAAGAACACCAGCTCGATCCCGGCCGTGCCCGCCCCCAGTCCGCGCATCAGGGCGTTGATGGCACTCAGCAGTCCCAGCACCGCCAGGGCGCGGGCGTCCATGCCTGCCTCGCTGAACTCGGCGAGGACCACGCCGATCACCAGGGGCAGGAGGACCAGGAAGACGAAGGGCGGGTCGAGGCGGGTGCCGACCGGGACGCGCAGCAGCAGCGGCCAGGCGAGCATCATGAGCCCGGCCACCGAGGCCACCGACAGCACGATGGTGGAGCGGCGTCCGAGCGGGAACAAGGCGTTCATGCGAGGACCTCGAGCTCGTCGACGCGCAGCCACGGGGCCCCGAAGATCTTGGTCACCTGCGGGGCGTAGGACGGGGACTCGGCCAGCACCTCGTGGACACCACCGGCCGAGACCACCTCACCCTCGGCCAGCACGACCACGTCGTCGGCCGCCTGCGCGACGAACTCGACGTCGTGGGTGGCGACGAAGACCGGATGTCCGTCGCTCGCGAGGTCGCGCAGCACCCGGGCCAGCTCGGCCTTCGCTGGATAGTCGAGGCCGCGCGTCGGCTCGTCGAGCAGGAGGATCCGGGGCCGCGCCGAGAGCACGATGGCCAGCACCAGGGCCAGGCGCTGTCCCTCGGAGAGATCGCGGGGATGGGTGTCGTCGTCGATTCCGGGTGCCAGGCGCGCCAGGATGTCGCGACACCCCTCTCCCGCCGCGGCGCACTCCTGGCCGACCGTCTCGAGGTAGAGCAGGTCGGCGGCACTCTGCGGAACCAGGCCCACCGTCGCGCGTCGTTCGGCGGGGTCGAGACCGGCCGGATCGAGGCCACCCACGTCGACGCGGCCGGCATATCGCCGCCGACCGCCCTGAAGCGCCCAGAGCAGCGACGACTTGCCGGAGCCGTTGCGGCCGATCAGCGCGGTCACCCGACCTTCGGCAAGCCGTACGTCGACCTCGCGCAGCGCCACTGTGCGGCCGTGGACGACGGAGAGCCCGTCGGCGCGCAGGGCCGTCCCGGCGTTGCCTCGAGCCGGTTCGGGCAGGGGTTTGAGGTGCACCGACCGGGCCACCCGGCGGGCGTCGCGCACGGTGAGCGGGAGGGGATCCCAGCCGATCAGGCGGCCGACCTCGACGATCGGGGGTACGACGGGCGAGTCGGCCAGCACATCGGTGGGGGTGCCGACCCGGAGACCTCCTGAGCCGTCGAGCAGGCAGATCTGGTCCGCGAACGGGATCACCCGCTCGAGACGGTGCTCGGCGAGCAGCACCGAGAGGCCGAGGTCCTCCACCAGCCGTCGCAGGGTCGCCAGCACGTCCTCGGCGGCGGTGGGGTCCAGCGCCGAGGTGGGCTCGTCGAGCACCAGGAGCCTCGGGTGCATGGTCAGCACGGAGCCGATGGCGACCCGCTGCTGCTGGCCTCCGGACAGGGTCCGCAGGTCGCGGACTCGGAGGTCGGCGATGCCCAGCAGGTCGAGCGTCTCCTCGACCCGCCGACGCATGGTGGTGCTCGTGAGGCCGAGCTGCTCCATGCCGTAGGCGAGCTCCTCCTCGACGGTGTCGGTGACGAAGCCGGCCGCGGGGTCCTGCCCGACGTAGCCGATCAGGTGGGCGCGCTCCCGCGGAGGTTGGTGCAGGACGCTGACGCCGTCGATGAGGAGGTCGCCGGAGAGCTCGCCACCCGAGAACCGGGGCACGAGCCCGTTGACGATGCCGAGCAGCGTGGACTTGCCCGAGCCGGTGCGACCCGAGACGAGCACGAACTCCCCGTCCTCCACAACCAGGTCGACGCCGTCCAGGATCGTGCTCTCGGCGTAGCCGAAGCTGACGTTGCGCAGTTCGATCATGCCGCCAGCGCCTTCGGACTCGGCTCGATCCGGACCGCTGCCTGCGCGGTCGCCGTCGCAGGGGGTCTGGGCGAAGCAGCTGCGGGCAGCAGGCCGAGCAGGATGACGACCAGCGCGGGCAGGCTGACCCACGGCGCTGTCGACAGGTCGGGGTAGGCCAACGCGATGTCGTTCCTGGCGATGCTCCAGAACCCGACGGCCACGACGACACCGGTGGCGGCCACCACGACCTCCGGCACCCGCCAGCGATCGGGACGGTAGCGACTGCGTTGCACCCGGCGGCCGGCGCTCGCGATGCCGACCAGGGCGGCGACGCAGCCCAGCACCAGCATCGGCAGCGCCAGCAACCGGGGTGCCTGCTTGTCCAGGACGGCGTAGACGCCGACGCACACGCCGCACAGGCCGACCAGCATCAGGGTGCCGGTGCGCCGACGGTCAGCCACCGTGAGCCCACCGGCCCGGCCGTACCCGCGCGTGTCCATGCCAGCGGCGAGCTTGAGGGAGCGGTCCAGTGCATCCTCCAGGACCGGGATCAGCACCCTGCGCACCCGCACCATCCGCCCGGTCGGCCCTCCGCGCAGCTCCTGGGCGGCGCGCACCCGGCGAAGGCTGTCGGCGAGCTGCGGCAGCACGCTCACGGCCACCACCAGGGCGGTGCCGATCTCGTAGAGCGCCGGGGGCACCGACTTGAGCAGACGCTTGGGGTTGGCCAGCGAGTTGGCGGCCCCGACGCAGATCACGATGGCCGCGAGTCGCAGCCCGTCGTACAGCCCGGCGAGGACCGACTCCCGGGTCACCGGGCCGAGGAGCTGGATGCCGAGCACCCAGCCGGGCAGCGGAATCTGCGGCAGGTCCAGCCACACCGTCGAACCCTCACCTCCACCGAGCAGGATCCGGAACAGCACCCTGATCACCACGATCGCAGCACCCATCAGCAGGTAGAGCCGGAACGAGTTGGCCCAGGGGTGGTCACTGCGCCGCGCGGCGACGACGAGCGCGGCCACCCCGATCAGCAGTAGCAACAGCAGAGGGTTGGTCGTCATCGAGGCAGTCGCGGCCAGCCCGATCGCCCAGATCCACCAGGCGACCGGGTGCAGGTCTCGGGGCAACTGCCTCAGCATCATGGCGAGTGCTCTGCCCGTCGCCGTACGACGGTGACCGTGGCCGCTCCCCCGAGGAGGAGGGCGATGAGTCCACCGACCGCCCAGCCGGGGAGCCCACCCGAGCCACTGCCCGGGTCACCAGGATCCGCGACGACGGCCGCCTCGGTGGTCGTCGGGCTGGCTGCGGACGCCTCCTGTGACACCGATCCGCTGGGCGACGCGGTCGTGCTCGGCTTGCCAGACCGGGTCGCGGCCGCCGAGGACGAGGCTCCCGGCGTCTGGCCATCGGTCGGTGCCGACGTCGCGCTGCCGGCGGTCGACGAGGGCGACTTCGTGGGGCCTGAGGTGGGCGACCTCGTCGGTGCCTTGGTGGGTGCCTTCGTCGGCGACTTCGTCGGCGACGTGGTGGGCGGGGGGGGCTGCTCCTCGCGGGCGACCGGCGTCACTCCCGGGGAGACTCTCGCCCCACCGCCCTGCCACGACCACCCGACGTAGCCCCCGTCGGGAACGGTCAGCGATCCCGCACCCAGCGAGGCGTAGACCCAGTCGCCCCCGTGGCCGTCATTCCAGAACAGGCCCCAGTAGGCGGTCGACGGTGGGGTGTTGACGCACGGATCATCTGCGGGGACCTTGGCGATACGACACACGAAGCCCGGGCTTCTCTGAACGTAGGTCAGCGGGAAGCCCGCGGCGGTGGTCGCCGAGGAGGCCGACCGGGCCCCTCCCCCGGCACACGCGAGGGACGTGCCACCGAGCTGGTTGAAGTCCACGACCACGGTGATGCCGTGCGAGCCCGAGCAGCCCGCCGCCTCAGCGGGGGCCGCCGTCAGCACGACGGCGGCTCCCACTGCGACGAGGGCGCTGATCACAGCGCTGCACAGCGCCTTGAGGCGATGGGGCATCAGCGCACCGTGAACGACTTCGTGTGAGTGCGCAGGTTCGCGAACTGGCCGGTGACCCGGATCTTGCCGGCGCCGGCCTTGCGACCCACGCGGAAGGTGTCGGTGTAGCCGCCCTTGGCACCAGCGGTCCCGGCGCTCACCACCTTGCCCCGCCAGCGGATGGTGACCTTCTCGTCGGCATGCAGTCCGGAGACCCTGACCTTCTGCACCCCACCCTTGGCGACGGTGCGACCACCCAGGGTGAACGGGACGGAGAGGGCACCCAGCACCTTCACGGTGGTGCGCTCGACGCCGTCGATGCTCGACACGGCGTACACCCTGTCGGCGGTGCCCGCCGGAACCGTGACGACGCGGGTGAGACGGTCCCCGGTGCCCTGGACCACCCTCTTCACGCCGGGTCCGTAGAGGCACCCACGCTCCGCGGGGGCGAGCCCGGTGATCGTGAGCGTCTGAGTCGACTTGGCTCGGACGAAGCGTGCGGGACCACGCAGGCCGGCGGGGTCCACCGCGTCGGGGGCCCACTGGAGAACCGGCAGTGCCTGCGCGGTGGCCCGGCGCCACTGGTCGCGGGTGGCATCGGTGATGCCCTGCGACCGGCCGGCGACCAGTCCTGGGCCGTCGTAGGCCAGCGCACCGCGCTCAGAGGTCAGTCCGGTGGTGCAGCGTGCGGTGTCGGCGGCCTGGTTCCGGCGCACCCAGAGCGCCGCGTTGCCGGCTGCCTCGACGTCGCCCATGGCACCCAGCGCCCACCCTGCGAGCCCGGTGCTGTTGGTGTTCTTGTCCGGGGTCAGCGGGTCGCCACTGGTGAAGGAGCCGTCGGCGAGCTGACCTGCGGCGAGCCAGGTCGTCGCCGCGTCCAGAGCATCGCCCACATCGGGATCGGTGACCTGGTCCTGCAGCGCCAGCACGACGAGCGCGGTCGCGTCGGTGTCGGCCGCCCCGGCGCCCCCGTCGCAGGACTGGTCGCTCGCAGTCTTGTCGGCGGTGAACGACACCCTGAAGTAGCCCGCGGCGCACTGCTGCTGCAGCAGGAAGTCGGTGACCGCGGCGGCCTTGGCCGAGGACGCACGGTGCAGCGCCTCGGACGCGAAGGCCTGCCCGATCACGTTGGCGTAGTCGCCGAAGCTGCTGGCATCCTCGATCCGCCCGGCGATGGGCGCGGTGCTCGACACCCTGCCCTCGAGTCGGGTGACCAGGTCGACTCCGCCGTACGACGTCGGGTCGTCGCCGGCGGTGCTCGCCAGCACGGCTGCCTTGGCAGTGGCGCCCGCGTAGGTGCTGCCGGCGTCGCCGAAGGCCTCGCCGGTGATGTAGCTGTTCAGGGCGCCCGCGATCGCGTCACTGACCGCCGTCACTGCCGCGGGTCGCTGGTCGGTGGCCGCGAGTGCGAGGGCGGCATCGATGCTGAGGCCATAGTCGTCGTAGGCCCCGAAGCCGGTGTCGGGGTAGTGGAGCAGGCCGTCGGTGAGCTCGCCGGCGAGCCAGGTCCCACTGGACGTGGCCGGCTGGGGATCGCTTTCGGCGAACGCCCCGGACGCGAACGTGGTGATGCAGAGCGCGGTCGCGGACACGACGGCGGCAGAGCGAAGCAGGAGCTTCATATCTTCCTTCCCGCTGCTCGACAGCGGGAGGCCACGGCGATCCCGTGGAGACCCGCTGTTTTCCTCGACAGCGTGTGGTCAGGACGCATCGCAGCGGGTGTTCCGGCTCACCGACCAGAGGAGGTCGGCCTACGGTTGCGGGTCAGCGCCGGATTCGGACCGGCTTCCCCCACCTGCGGGCGTTGATGGATTGATGGTGCGGGAAGAATGTATCAGGCGAGCTTCTCGAGGATGAGCTCGCGCACCCGACCGGCGTCGGCCTGCCCGCGCATCTCCTTCATCACCGCTCCGATGAGCGCCCCGGCGGCAGCCACCTTGCCGTCGCGGATCTTGTCGGCCACGTCGGGGTTGGCCTCGATCGCCGCGTCGACAGCGGCACCGAGCGCACCGTCGTCGGAGACGATGGCCAGTCCGCGAGCGGCCACGATCTCCGCCGGGGTCCCCTCCCCCGCGACCAGGCCGTCGAACACCTGACGGGCCAGCTTGTCGTTGAGCGCACCGCTGTCCACCAATGCCTGAACGGCGGCCACGTCGGCAGGGCTCACTCCCAGGGCGGCGATGTCGGTCTCCGACTCGTTCGCCCGGCGGGCCAGCTCGGACAGCCACCACTTGCGGGCGGCCTGCGGCGTGGCACCTGCGGCGATGGTCTCCTCGACCAACCCGAGCGCACCCGCCCCGACGGTGTCGCGCATCTCGAGGTCGGAGAATCCCCAGTCGGCCTGCAGCCTGGCCAGCTTCTCGCGCGGCGGCTCGGGCAGGGTGAGCCTGAGCTCCTCCACCCATTCGCGTGAGGGCGCCACCGGCAAGAGGTCGGGCTCGGGGAAGTAGCGGTAGTCCTCGGCATCGGACTTCTCGCGGCCACTCGTGGTGACCCCGGTGTCCTCGTGCCAGTGCCGGGTCTCCTGGAGGATCGTGGCACCGGACTGGAGCACGGCGGCATGCCGCTGCATCTCGAAGCGCACGGCCCGCTCGACCGAGCGCAGCGAGTTGACGTTCTTCGTCTCGGTGCGGGTGCCGAGCTGGCCGTCACCCCGAGGAGACAGCGACAGGTTGACGTCGGCCCGGATCGATCCCTGGTCCATCCGGGCGTCGGAGACCCCGAGCGCGACGATCAGCTCGCGCAGCTGGGCGACGTACGCCTTGGCTATCAGCGGCGCCTGCTCGCGGGTGCCCATGATCGGCTTGGTGACGATCTCGATGAGAGGGATGCCGGCGCGGTTGTAGTCGACCAACGAGTAGTCGGCACCGTGGATGCGTCCCGTGGCTCCGCCGACGTGCAGCGACTTGCCGGTGTCCTCCTCCATGTGGGCGCGCTCGATCTCGACCCGGAAGATCTCTCCCTCCACGTCGACGTCGAGGTAGCCCTCGAAGGCGATGGGCTCGTCGTACTGCGAGGTCTGGAAGTTCTTCGGCATGTCCGGGTAGAAGTAGTTCTTCCGGGCGAACCGGCACCACTGCGCGATCTCGCAGTTGAGCGACAGGCCGATCCGGATGGCCGACTCGACGGCCGTGGCGTTCACCACCGGCATCGCGCCCGGCAACCCCAGGCAGGTCGGGCAGACCTGGGTGTTGGGCGCTGCGCCGAACTCGGTCGGGCAGCCGCAGAACATCTTGGTCAGGGTGTTCAGCTCGACGTGCACCTCGAGCCCCAGAGCGGGGTCGTAGCTCGCGAGCGCCTCGTCGAAGGAGAGCAGGTCATCGGTGCTCATGCGGGCGCTCCGTCCAGGGAAGGTGCCTTGTCCAGCAACGGTCCGCCCCACTTCTGCTCCAACAAGGACTCCAGCGCCGCTCCGACCCGATAGAGGCGGTCGTCGGCCAGCGCCGGAGCGAGGATCTGGAAGCCGGCCGGGAGCCCGTCCTCGTCGGCCAGGCCGCTGGGAAGGGACATGCCCGGTACGCCGGCGAGGTTGGCCGGGATGGTCGCCAGGTCGTTGAGGTACATCGCCAGGGGGTCGTCGAGCTTCTCCCCCAACTTGAACGCCGTGGTCGGGGCCGTCGGGGAGACCAGGACGTCGACCCGTTCGAAGGCCGCCTCGAAGTCACGGCTGATCAGCGTGCGAACCTTCTGCGCCGAGCCGTAGTAGGCGTCGTAGTAGCCACTCGACAGGGCGTAGGTGCCCAGGATGATGCGGCGCTTGACCTCGTCGCCGAAGCCGGCGTCGCGGGAGGCACGCATGACGTCCTCGGCGCTGGGGTCCTCGATGCCCTCGGGAAGCACCCGCAGCCCGTAGCGCATGGCGTCGAACTTCGCGAGGTTCGAGGAGGCCTCACTCGGCATGATCAGGTAGTAGGCGGCCAGCGCATGCACGAAGTTCGGGCACGACACCTCCACCACCTCGGCTCCGGCCTCGACCAGCAGATCCAGGGCCTCGGAGAAGCGCGAGAGTACGCCGGGCTGGTAGCCCTCACCTCCGAGCTCGGTGATCACCCCGACGCGGACCCCACTCATGTCTCCCGATGCCCCCAGGCGCGCGGCCGCGACGAGGCCCGGCACGGGTTCGTCGATCGAGGTCGAGTCACGGGGGTCGTGGCCGCCGATGACCTCGTGTAGCAGAGCTGAGTCGAGCACGGTCCGGGTCACCGGGCCTGCCTGGTCGAGGGAGTTGGCCATCGCGACGAGGCCATAGCGCGAGACCCCGCCGAACGTCGGCTTGACCCCCACGGTGCCGGTGACCGCACCTGGCTGACGGATGGAGCCACCGGTGTCGGTGCCGATGGCCAGTGGTGCCTCGAAGGACGCGACGGCGGCTGCCGAGCCACCTCCGGATCCGCCCGGGATGCGCTCGAGGTCCCAGGGGTTGTGCGTCGGGCCGTAGGCGGAGTGTTCGGTGGAGGAGCCCATCGCGAACTCGTCCATGTTGGTCTTGCCGAGAATCGGCAGGCCGGCCTCCTTCAGTCGCACCACCACCGTGGCGTCGTACGGCGGGATCCAACCCTCGAGGATCTTCGAGCCGCAGGTGGTGGGCAGCCCAGAGGTCGTGAGCACGTCCTTGACCGCGACCGGCACCCCGTCGAGCGGGGAGGCGGGCGCGCCGGCTGCGCGGCGCGCGTCCGATGCAGCCGCCTGGGCGAGTGCGCCGTCGGCGTCGAGGTGCAGGAAGGCGTGGATGTCGCCGTCGACGGCGGCGATCCGGTCGAGGTGCGCCTGGGTGAGCTCCACGGAGGAGACCTCCCCTGAGGCCAGGGCGGTGGCGAGGGCGGCTGCTGTGTGCCGGGTCCAGTCGGTCACTGTTCGTCCCCCAGGATCCGGGGCACGGAGAAGCGCTGCTGCTCCTGCGCCGGGGCGCCGGAAAGCGCCTGCTCGGCGGTCAGGCACGGCTCGACGACGTCGGCACGGAACACGTTGGTCAACGGCAGCGCGTGAGAGGTGGGTGGAACATCCGCCCTGGCGGCTGCACTGATCGAGGCGACGGACTCCAGGATCACGCTCAGCTGCGGTGCGAGGTGATCCAGCTCGGCGTCGGACAGGTCGATCCGCGCGAGGTTCGCCAGGTGGGCGACCTCGTCACGAGAAATCTCAGGCATGCAGCGTCCTTCACGATCGGCGGAGACCCGCCAATCCTAGGGCCCCTGCTCAGCGCCAGTGGCGGTGCCCACCGTGGTGGTGACCGCCACCGTGGTGGCCCGTGTCGTGGCCGGCATGGTTGGGCCCGCGGTGCCCGGTGCCGCTCGAGGCGGCCGTCGGGGACTCGGTGGTCTCGACCTGCGGCGGGTGCGCCACGGCGACGGGAGCCTTGTTGACGGACTTGGGGAGCGGGCCCTTGTAGGGCTTGGGGTTGTAGCGCGAGGTGGATCGCGAGACCGAGACCTCGCGCTTGGGAGCGACGGACCGCTTCGCGCTCGGCGTGACGACGGCCGGCTTGGCTGCCGCGGGCGCCGAGGTCGAGCCCGACAGCATCATGGTGGCGCCCACTGCGACCCAGGCGGCTGTCAGCAGCACGCCCGTCATCACGAGGGCCGTGCTGCGCGGGGTCCAGGACCAGCGAGGCAAATCGAGCATGCCGGACACCCTAGGGGGGTCGGGGGCCGATCGGAAAGCCTCAGCGGCAGACGCTGGGGGCGCCGACGTAGCCTGAGGAGGTGTCTCGAGGCCTCGCTATCGCGCGTGCGGTGTCAGTCGTGCTCGCTGCGCTCCTCCTGATGACGGGGTGCACCGAGGGGGCAGGAAGAACGACGACGAGCTCGATCGACGGTGCCATCTCGGCGACCTCGACACCCCGGACCTTCGAGCGGTACGTCGCGCTCGGAGACTCCTATACCGCTGCTCCCCTGGTGCCGCAGATGGACGTCGCCCGCGGCTGCCTGAGGTCCGATCGCAACTATCCCTCCCTGGTGGCCCAGGCGCTGGCGGCACCGGCGTTCGTCGACCGGAGTTGCAGTGCCGCCGACACCACTGACCTGGCGGGCGCCCAGCGCACCGAGACCGCACGGGTCCGGCCGCAGTTCGCCAGCCTCACTCCTCGCACCGACCTGGTGACACTCGGCATGGGCGGCAACGACTTCAGCGTGTTCGCGACCCTGGTCACCGACTGCGTGGCTCTCCGCCGCCAGGATCCCTCTGGCAGCCCCTGTCGCGACGCCATGGAGGTGGACGGCCGGGACCGGTTGCTGGCCGCGCTGGCTCACACGAAGCGGCGGGTCACCGCCGCGATCGCCGGGATCAAGCAGCGCTCGCCTCGGGCCACGGTGTTGGTGGTCGGCTATCCCCAGCTCGTTCCGGCAACGGGGACCTGTCCCCGGCTCCTGCCGCTGGCCGACGGGGACTACGCGTACGCCCGCACTGTGAGCCGACGACTCACCTCTGTCCTCGAGCGGGCAGCGGTGGCCGCCGGAGCGACCTACGTCGACGTCTGGGCGGCCAGCGCCGGCCACGACATCTGCTCTCACGAGCCCTGGGTCAACGGCCGGTTCACCGACTTCTCCACCGCAGCGGCCTATCACCCCTTCGCGGTGGAGCAGGCTGCGGTGGCCGATCTGATCAGCTCGGCGCTGGGCTCATAGCCCCGCCGGCCCGTGCTCCAACAGGACGGTGAAACCGGCCTCGTCGAGGATCGGGACGCCCAGCTGCTCGGCCTTCTCCGCCTTCGAGCCGGCGTTGTCCCCCACGACCACGTAGTCGGTCTTCTTCGACACCGAGCCTGACGCCTTGCCACCGCGGGAGATGATCGCCTCCTTGATCGAGTCTCGGGTGTAGGCGACCAGCGAGCCGGTGACCACCAGCGTGAGACCTTCGAGCGTGCGAGGGGTCGACTCGTCCCGCGCATCGGCCATCGTGACTCCGGCCGCCGCCCACTTGTCGACGATCGCCCGATGCCAGTCGACGTCGAACCACTCGAGCACCGCATCGGCGATCGTCGGACCGACCCCTTCAGCCCCCGCCAGTCGTTGGTGGTCGGCTTCGCGGATGGCCTGCATCGAGCCGAACTCGGTCGCGAGCGCTCGGGCCGCCGTCGGGCCGACATGGCGGATCGACAGCGCGACGAGCACCCGCCACAACGGCACCTCTCGCGCCTTGGCGAGGTTGTCGAGGAGCCGTCGTCCGTTGGCCGAGATGACCGGCGAGTCGCCCTCGTCCTTCTTCGGCGCCCGGGTGAACAGAGGCGTCGATCGAACTGCGTCGTCATCGAGGTCGAACACGTCGCCCTCGTCGGCGATCACGCCGGAGTCCAGCAGGGCGACGGCGGCTTCGTAGCCCAGCCCCTCGATGTCGAACGCGCCCCGGCCCGCCACATGGAAGACCCGCTCACGGACCTGGGCCGGACAGTAGCGATGGTTGGGACAACGCAGGTCCTTGTCGCCCTCCTTCTGCTGGGCGAGGGGGGTGCCGCAGGCTGGGCACTGGGTGGGCATCACCCACTCGGGCAGACCCTCGGGACGCAGGGCGAGCACCGGACCGACGATCTCGGGAATCACGTCGCCGGCCTTGCGCAGGATGACGGTGTCACCTGGTCGGACGTCCTTGCGCTTCACCTCGTGGCCGTTGTGCAGGGTCGCCATCTCGACCGTGGAACCGGCCACCCGGGTCGGCTCCATGCGCCCGAACGGGGTCACGCGACCGGTTCGGCCGGTGTTCACCTCGATCGCCAGCAGCCGGGCGTTGACCTCCTCGGGCGGATATTTGAAGGCGATGGCCCATCTGGGCGCACGACTGGTGGACCCGAGGCGGCGTTGCAGCGCGACCTCGTCGACCTTGACCACGACCCCGTCGATCTCGTGCTCGACGTCGTGGCGGTGCTCGCCGTAGTGCTCGATGAAGCCCTGGACGCCGGCGAGGTCGTCGAGCACCCGCACCCGGTCGGACGTGGGCAGGCCCCAGCCGTGCAGAGCGGCGTACGCCGCCGACTGGGCGGTGGGCTCGAACCCCTCCCTGGCTCCGATGCCGTGGCAGACCATGCCGAGGTCGCGAGTCGCGGTGACGCGCGGATCCTTCTGACGCAGCGACCCCGCAGCCGCGTTGCGGGGGTTGGCGAACGGCGGTCTGCCCGCGTCGCGCATGGTCTCGTTGAGCCGCTCGAAGGCCTCCACCGGCAAGAACACCTCGCCGCGCACCTCCACCAGCCGCGGCACCGGGAAGTCCGAGGTGGCCCTCAGCCGGTGGGGCACCGAGTCGATCGTCTTCACGTTGGGGGTGACGTCCTCACCGGTGCGGCCGTCGCCGCGGGTGAGCGCCCTGACCAGCCGGCCCTCCTGATAGAGCAGGTTGATGGCCAGTCCGTCCACCTTGAGCTCGCACAGCAGCGCCGGGTCGTCGACGCCGTCGCGCCCCAGGCGCGCGTGCCAGGCGGCGAGCTCGTCGTAGGAGAACGCGTTGTCGAGACTCTCCATGCGTTGCAGGTGATCGACCGCCGTGAACTCTGTGGACACCTGTCCACCGACCTTCTGGCTCGGCGAGTCGGGGGTGCGGAGCTCGGGGAACTGCTCCTCGAGCTCCTCGAGCTCGCGCATGCGGTGATCGAAGTCGGCGTCCGACAGCGTGGGGTCGTCGAGCACGTAGTAGCGCCACCTGGCGTCCTCGAGCTGCTCCGACAACGCACGGTGTGCCTCACGTGCCTCGGTGGTGGCCTGCGAGACCTCAGCGGAACCCATGGGGACATCTTGCCGCCTGCCGCCGACATTTCGAGCCCGAGGTGACCCCATCCGTTCGTTCCGCCGCACCGAACACCAGGTGTGAGAGACGATCTGAGCATGCCCCCGAACGGTGACCCGACCGCGAACCCGCCCGCCCTGACCAGGTATGACGCCCCCGGGCGCCCCGAGGCGGTGATCCTGATGCTCCACGGCGGCAAGGACCGCTCGACCCAGCCCGTCAACGGGCGCAGTGCGTCGTGGCGTCGTTCGCTGGCCATGCAGCGCTCCATCGCCCGCGGAGCCCACGAGGCCGGCGTGTCCGTGTGGCTCCTGCGCTACGGCATCCGGGGCTGGAACGACCCTGCCGCGCCCTCTCCCCTCCCGGACGCCAGGTGGGCCCTCGCCCAGCTCGAGGAGGTCGGCGTACCCGTCGTCCTCCTCGGTCATTCGATGGGTGGGCGCACCGCCGTCAACGTCGCCGACGACCCTGCGGTGGTGGGCGTCGTGGCCCTCGCTCCCTGGCTGCCCGGTGACGAGCCGGTCGACGCCCTGCGCGGCAAGCACCTCGTCGCCGCGCACGGCAGCGCCGACAGGATCACGTCTGCCAAGGCCACCCGGGCGTATGTCGATCGTGCCGCCCGGGTCGCCGCGTCGACCGAGATGATCGACATGGGTCGGGTCGGGCACTACATGTTCCGCGATGCCTCGCGCTGGAACGAAATCGCCCTTCAACGCTCACTGGGGCTGCTGAAAGTCCCGCACGCCTGAGTGGTCCAGACCAGCGGATGAAACCATTTTGTTTCATCCGCGAAGTCGGAGTAGCGTCCCCGCATGAAACGGAACCGTTCCGTTTCATCCATGTAACAGGGAGGCTCGCCGATGAACGCCGTCCCCTCCCTCCCCGCCGAGTCCAGGCCCCGGGTCGAGGGTGATCGTGAGCTCGAGATCCTCACCGCGACCCTGGAAGTGCTCGGCGATGTCGGCTACGACCGCCTGACCATGGACGCAGTCGCGGCCAAGGCCAAGGCCTCCAAGGCCACGCTCTACCGGCGCTGGAACACCAAGGTGGCGCTCGTCATCGACGCCATCGTCGCCCACAAGGGCTCTCCCCACGTCCCCGACACGGGCAGTCTGCGCGGGGACCTCCTCGCCAGCTCCTGCGGCTCGGGCGGGTTCACCGACCCCAAGCCGATCGGCCTGATGGGCAGCATCATGACCGCCATCAACCGCGACGCCGACTTCGCCGAAGCCTGGCGCCGCGAGTTCATCGAGCCCAAGGTCGCCGAGTCGCGACTGATGTACGAACGTGCCCAGGCGCGCGGAGAGATCCGGGCGGACCTGGACATCGACCTGATCGCCTCGGCGTTCGCGGGAATCATCCTGCACCGGATCTTCGTTCTGGGTGAACCGGCCTCGCCCGAGATCATCACGACCGTGATCGACCAGATCGTGATGCCGGCTTGTCGGTCCTCACGGCTTGACTGAACACCCACGACCTCAACACACCGTTCCACCTCCATCCGTCAAAACCGAAAGAAGCTCATGGCTGACATCACGAAGACTGCCGAGGAGTCGGCAGCAACGGGAAAGCAGCGGCACCTGGGGTGGGCGCTCGTGCTCATCTCGATCGCCCAGTTGATGGTCGTCCTCGACGCCACCATCGCCAACATCGCACTGCCCTACATCCAGAAGGACCTCGGCATCTCCCAGGCCAACCTGCCCTGGATCGTCACCGGTTATGCGCTCGCCTTCGGCAGCCTGCTGCTCCTGGGTGGTCGCCTCGGCGACCTCTACGGGCGCCGCAAGATCTTCATGACCGGTCTGTCCATCTTCGCGGTCGCCTCGCTGCTCGGCGGCCTCGCGACGACCGAGCCGCTACTGCTGGCCGCGCGAGGCCTGCAGGGCCTCGGCGCTGCCTTGGCCTCCCCGGCTGCGCTGGCCCTGATCACCACCACCTTCCCGGCCGGGCCGGCACGCAACCGCGCCTTCGCGGTGTACGCCGCGATGTCGGGCGCCGGTGCCGCTGTCGGCCTGATCCTCGGTGGCTGGCTGACCGGCACCACACCGGACATCCTCGGCATCACCATCGACGGCTGGCGCCTCACCTTCCTCATCAACGTCCCGATCGGTCTGGCGGCCGCAGTCCTGGCCCCGCGGTTCCTGCCCGAGTCGGAGTCCCACCCCGGTGAGCTCGACATCCCCGGCGCCGTCACCGGCACCCTGGGGCTCCTGGGCGTCGTCTACGGTCTGTCGCGCGCCGGCACGAACGGCTGGGGCGACACCTGGACCCTCGCCAGCCTGGCCGCGGGTGCCGCGATGCTGGTCGCCTTCGGTCTCATCGAGAGCCGGGTCAACCACCCGTTGCTGCCCTTCCGCATCTTCATGAACCGCACCAGGGCCTCCAGCTTCCTGGCGATGTTCCTGGCCCCGGCTGCCATGTTCGCGATGTTCTACTACCTGAGCCAATACATCCAGAACGTGATGGGCTACACCCCGCTCCATGCCGGCGTGGCGTTCCTGCCGTTCTCGGCGGGCATCATCGTGGCGGCCGGTCTCGCGTCCAACCTGATCAACCGCGTCGACCCCCGCTACCTGGCCGGCATCGGCACCCTGATGGCTGCAGCGGCCCTGTATGGCTTCTCGACGCTGCCCTACGACACCGAGTTCCCGGCCACCGACGTCACGGGAAGCTACCTCACCGACATTCTGCCGTTCATCGTGCTGATGTCGCTCGGCATGGGCATGGTCTTCGTGCCGGTGACCTTGACCGCGGTCCACCACCTCCGCAACGAGGACAGCGGGATCGGCTCGGGAGTCCTGAACACCATGCAACAGGTCGGCGGTGCCCTCGGGCTCGCGACCCTGTCGACCGTGGCGACCCACGTCTTCACGACGCGGGGAGCCGAGTTGGCGAAGGCCGGTGAGGCCGCCGCGGCGGCCGCCGGGTCCAACGCGCCGACGCTGAGCCCGGACCAGATCGCGAACATGCAGGTGATCGCGCAGCAGCAGGTCTTCACCGAGGGGTCGACCACGGCCTTCATGGTGGGCGCCCTGTTGATGCTGGGAGCCTCGGCAGTCGTCTGGATCTTCCTCAACGTCAAGCACCAGGAGCTCGCCACCGACGGCCCCGAGGGCGTTCACGTCGGCTGACACCACCGCAACGCAGACAGCACCAGGGCCCGGCCGAGGATCGCCTCCGCCGGGCCTTGGCGCGTGGCGGTGGGCCTAGAGGTGGGAAGCGGCAGACGCAGCCAGGCGCAGGGCTTCGCGGCTCCAGGCGGGAGTCGCTCCGGCCAACCCGCACGAGGGGGTGATCACCAGGTGGTCCGAGGGCTCCAGACCGAGCATGTCGAGCAGTCTGGTCACCCGTTCGGTGACCGCGGTGTCGGTGTGCGCCGGCACCGTGGCGAGACCTGCGACCGCGCCCAGCAGCACCCAGTCACCCGCGTCGACCGCCTCGGCGAGCTGGTCGTGGCCTGCAGCATCGAGCTGGTCGAGGTCGACGCTCACGCCCTGTGCGCCCGCGCCGCGGACCAGAGAGATCGGGAAGTCGGGCGCACAGCAGTGCACGATCGGCACTCCCCCGGCCTCGACGACCGCGCTCGTGACCCACTCCAGCGCCTCGGAGATCTCGGGCGGGTGCACGGTGCGGTGCCGCCCGAAGCCGGACGCCGTGGGCACTCGTCCTGCCATCACGGCCGGCAGCGACGGCTCATCGAGCTGGACCAGCAGGGTGGTCGCGCCGGGGACCCGGCCGCGCACGTCGGCGAGATGCGAGCGGAGTCCCTCCGCGAGGGCCTGCGCCAGCTCCCGGCGAGCTCCGTGATCGGAGAGCACCTTGTCACCGCGGGGCTTCTCCACGCTGGCGGCGAGGGTCCATGGCCCGGCGACCTGGGTCTTGAACACCCCCGCGTAGCCCTGGGTGAGCTCCTCGACGGTGTCGAGGTCCTGAGCGAGCAACGACCTCGCGCGCCGGTGGTCGACGCCCGAGGAGTCGGTCAATCGCCACCCGGCCGGCTGCAGGTCGACGCCGAGTCCCGCGATCACGGCCAGACCCCGCCCGATCAGGGCGGCCGACACGCCACGACCGGGAAGCTCCGGGACGTGCGCAAGACCTGGAAGGGTGTCCAGGACGATCCGGGTCGCCTCGGCGTACTGACTGCCCTCGCGTTGCTCCGAGTCGAAGGGCATCGAGCCGACGCCCGTGGCGAGGGTCACGCGGGCACCCGGGCGGTGGCGGAGATGGTGGCTGAGCCCACCACGCGGCTGCCGTCGTAGAAAACGGCGGCCTGACCGGGGGCGATTCCCTGGGCCGGATCGAGCAGCTCGATGGCCACGTGCGAGGAGTCGGGGTCGGTCGAGATCACGGCACGGTGCTCGGCGCCATGGGCGCGCAGCTGCACGGTGCCCTGCAGCCGACCCGGCACACTCCCGCACCAGCGCGCCTTGATGCCGTCGATCCGGTTGACGGCAAGCTCCTGGCGGGGCCCGACCGTGACGGTGCCGCTGACCGGCTCGATGTCGAGCACGAAGCGTGGCTTGCCGTCGGCAGCGGGTCGCCCGAGCCGCAGCCCCTTGCGCTGCCCGATGGTGTAGCGGAACGTGCCCTCGTGCTGCCCCAGCACCTCACCGGTGCCATGCTCGACGATGTCGCCGCCTCGGTTGGGCGCCAGGTCACCCAGCTTCTCCCCCAGCCAACCGGCGTTGTCACCGTCGGCGATGAAGCAGATGTCGTGGCTGTCGGGCTTGTGGGCGACCATCAGACCGCGGGCCTCCGCCTCGACGCGCACCGCAGACTTCGGGGAGTCTCCGAGAGGGAACATCGAGTGTGCGAGCTGGTCCTGGGTCAGCACGCCCAGCACATAGGACTGGTCCTTGCCCATGTCGACCGCGCGGTGCATCTCGATCAGACCCTCGGCACCGGTGTGCAACTGGGCGTAGTGTCCCGTGGCGACCGCGTCGAAGCCCAGCCCGAGGGCCCGGTCCAGGACTGCCGCGAACTTGATCTTCTCGTTGCATCGCAGGCACGGGTTGGGGGTGCGCCCCGCGGCGTACTCGCTCATGAAGTCCTCGACGACCTCCTCGTGGAACTGCTCGCTGAGGTCCCACACATAGAACGGGATGCCGATCACGTCGGCCGCACGCCGGGCGTCGTTGCTGTCCTCGATGGTGCAGCAGCCGCGCGCACCGGTGCGGTATGACTTGGGGTTGCGGGAGAGCGCGAGGTGGATGCCGGTGACGTCGTGGCCCGCCTCGACGGCACGGGCTGCTGCCACCGCCGAGTCGACACCGCCCGACATCGCAGCCAGGACCTTCATGGGCGGCCTCGCACGTTCGCGGCCCGTGCTCGCTCGACGCAGGGTGCGATCGCCTCGACCAGCGCATCCACGTCGGCCGCGGTGCTCGTATGACCCAGGGAGAAGCGCAGCGATCCGCGCGCGTCCTGTGCCGAGAAGCCCATCGCCAGCAGGACGTGGGAGGGCTGAGGAACACCGGCCGAGCAGGCTGATCCTGTCGAGCACTCGATGCCGCGGGCGTCGAGCAGCATGAGCAGCGAGTCACCCTCGCAACCGGGAAAGGTCAGATGGGCATTGCCGGGCAGTCGCTGCGCGGTGCAGCCGTTGTAGATCGCATCCGGCACCACCTGCTGGACGCGGCGGACGAGGTCGTCGCGCAACGCGCTCACGCGGGCAGCATGCTCGGGTTGGTGCTTCACGGACAGCTCGACGGCCGCCGCGAGACCAGCGATGGCCGGGGCGTCGATGGTGCCGCTGCGGATGTCGCGCTCCTGGCCGCCCCCGTGCACGAGTGCGGTGACCGCCAGCTCACGGCGTACGACGAGCGCACCGACGCCGAACGGTCCACCCACCTTGTGCCCCGACAGGCTCAGTGCATCGACTCCGGACCGGGCGAAGTCGACCGGCACCGAACCGACCGCCTGGACGGCGTCGGTGTGCACCGGGATGCCGTGCTCTCCGGCGACGGCCACCACGTCGTCGAGCGGCTCGAGCGTGCCGACCTCGTTGTTCGCCCACATCACCGAGACGAGCGCGACCGTCGAGGGCTCACGCTCGATGGCCTCGCGCAGGGCGGCGAGGTCGAGTCGCCCGGACCGGTCGACCGGGATCAGCTCGATCCGGGCCCCCTCTGACTCCGCCAGCCAGCCGAGCGGATCCAAGACGGCATGGTGCTCGATCGCCGAGGCCAGGATGCGGGTGCGGCGCGGATCCTCGGCCCGCCGGGACCAGTAGATGCCCTTGAGGGCCAGGTTGTCGGACTCGGTTCCACCTGAGGTGAACACGATCTCGCCGGGGCGACAGTTCAACGCGCGCGCCACCGTCTCGCGACTCTCCTCGACGATCCGGCGCGCCTGACGACCCGACGCGTGGAGGGACGACGCGTTGCCGGTGGACGTCAGCTGCGCCGTGAGGGCAGCGACGGCTTCGGGGAGCATCGGCGTTGTCGCCGCATGGTCGAGGTAGACGGTCATGACCTACCCAGCCTACGGCGGGGGTCCGTGTCCGACCCAAACCCCGTGCTCACTTGTACAGCGTGCGCATCCCCTTGATGTCTCCCCAGCCCAGGGTGCGGAACGCGGTGGAGCAGGCCGGCAGGAAGTGGTGCATGGTCAGATTCGGGTTCGAGACATGGCCGAGGCCCCATGCGTGGCCCCATTCGTGGGTCGCGAGCGACTGCAGGTCATAGCTCCGGGTGCAGCCGGCCGGGATCTTCGTCACGACCGTGGACGAGGTGGACAGGCGCATGTCCGCCGCGATCATCTTGTTCTTGCCGTTCCACCAGTAGCACGTCCAGCCGAGCAGTCCGTTGGGCAGCGAGCCCCAGCCCACGACGTTGCGCTTGTTCAGTGCGCCGCAGGTGATCCGGCTGCCCTTGACCTTGATGCCTGGCCCCGTCTTGCTCACTCCGGCGTACGACGCCCTGGCACTGAGGTGGCTGGTGCGGCCGCAGTCGTTGCGGGCCGTGCGCATGTTGGTCATACCGGCACGGATGTGGGCCAGGGCCTTGCCCGTCGCGTAGCGGCCCGGCTCGGAGGGCCGGTGGTAGCGCCAGACGAGCTTGCTGGCCCAGGGGTGCCGACCGGAGGCGAGCTTGTACTGCGCCGCGGAGCACGCGCCCGCCGCCTTGGCGGCACGGGCGCTGCCGACCGGCGCAGTCGCCCGGTCACCCACGGTCACCCGGACGACGCCGTCGAGGTTGGTCACCTGCAGGGAGCCACCGGTCCCGCTGCCGGCCGCACCGACACCGTCGGCACCCACGCCATAGCCGGCCGGTGGCACCACGACCGCGGCATCGCCGGCGTAGACGACCCGGCCGACCAGGGAGCAGCCGACGGCCCCGTCCTCGAGATCGGCGGCTGCGATGGGGCCCTTCGAGGCGCACAGCTTCGACACCGTCGGACCGGGTTCGGCCTGGGTCGGGCCGCCCATCGACAGCGCAGCGGACATGGTGATCAGGATGGCGGCGATCCGCCGAGCCCGAGTTCTCGACATGGTGGTGCTCCCCCGTTGTTGGTTCTCGACGAGACCAATGTGTCACAGGTCCGGCCGCTGAGGTCAACGAGGCGCGAGCTCGGCGAGTACGGCGCTGTGGTCGGTGCCGGGCAGCGTGACGCGGCGCACGCCGAGTGCCGCCATCTCGGGCCCGATCAGCACGTGGTCGATCTGCACCAGTCGGGGCAGGCCGATGTGCAGGAACGTCTGCTCACCGTTGGCCGGCCACGTCGGCTGCCAGCCGGCGTTGAGTCGCTCCGCCACGTCCACGGTGCCGGCATCGAGAAGGCGTCGGAACTCCACGTGGTCGTGGGTGGCGTTGAAGTCGCCGGCCACCACGTCGGGGTGCTGATCGGCGATCGCCTTCGCGATCGCGTCCAGATCGTCGGCCCAGCCTCGGATGTCGCCCCTGAGAACCTGGGGGTGGACCGCGAAGAGCCGCCGGTCGCCGTCGGGCAGGGCTGCCGTCACCGCCAGAGAGTCGAAATCCGTCGACAGCCGCGTGATGTCGTCGAGCGGGACGGTGGCGAACACCATGGTGCCCGCGCCGTCGGGATCCGACTTCCCGGCACGATAGGGGAAGGCATCGGACAGCCCGGCGTCGTCCATGACGGCCAGCACCTGGGGATTCACCTCCTCGAGCACGAGCAGGTCGACCTTCTGCCGCACCGCCTTGTCGACCACGGTGGGAGCGTCGGCTGCTCCGCGGAAGAGGTTGACCGTCATCACTCGCACCGGCTGGGCGTCCGGCGAGGCCTCTGGGTGCGAGCCTAGGAACTGCGGGCTCAACCACCAGGCGTGCAGGCTCAGCCCGAGGAGTGCCAGTACGACGATGCCTGCGTCGACCTGCCACCTTCCTCGACCTGGCAGCACCAGCCGCCCGATCGCCAACAGGGCGGCGAAGCCGTACAGAACCAGGGCCATCGGCGTGAAGGAGACCATCCGCACCGCGAACCCGATCTCGGGGTGGACGACCCTCAGCACGCTCAGCACCAGGGCGGGTAGCAGGAACACGGCGATGAGCGCCGTCCAGACCGTCGCCCCTCATCGCCCCACTAAAGCACGACGAGATCGTCACGGTGGACGACCTCACGTTCGTAGGCCGCGCCAAGTTCCCGCTTCAGGTCGTGCGACGAGCGCCCCAGCAGCCCCGGCAGCTCGTCGGAGTCGAAGTTGACCAGCCCCCTGGCCACGGCGATCCCGTCGGGACCGACCAGGTCCACCGGGTCTCCGGCCACGAAGGACCCTCCCACGCCCGTGACACCGGCAGCCAGGAGCGAGGCACGACGTTCGCACACGGCGCGGACGGCACCCGCGTCGAGCGCGACCTGCCCTTTGGGCTCCGTGGCGTGGGCCAACCAGAGCAGACGGGTCGGGCGCCGCTTGCCCGTGGCGTGGAAGAGGGTGCCGACGCCCTCCCCGGCCAGTGCGGCACCCGCCTGGTCGGCGCTGGTGAGGATCACCGGGATCCCGGCTCCGGTGGCGATCCGCGCGGCCTCGATCTTGGTGGTCATTCCGCCGGTGCCGATTCCGGAGGAACCAGCGGTGTCGGTGCGCACGCCATGCAGGTCTGTGTTGCCTCGGACCTCCGCGATCAGCGCCGTGCCCTCGTGACTGGGGTGTCCGTCGTACAGCCCCTCCACGTCGGACAGGAGCACCAGCAGGTCGGCGTGCACCAGGTGGGCCACCAGGGCCGCGAGTCGGTCGTTGTCACCGAAGCGGATCTCGCTGGTGGCGACCGTGTCGTTCTCGTTGACGATCGGCAGCACCCCCAGCTCGAGGAGCTTGGCGAAGGTCTGGTGTGCGTTGCGGTAGTGCGCACGGCGTACGACGTCATCGACGGTGAGCAGCACCTGGCCGGTCACCAGGCCATGGCGGGCGAGCTCCTCGGTGTAGCGATGCACCAGGAGCCCCTGTCCGACCGACGCAGCCGCCTGCTGGGCCGGGAGAGCGCGGGGGCGGCGTTTCATGCCCAGGGGCGCCAGGCCGGCCGCGATCGCCCCCGAGGACACCAGCACGACCTCCGATCCACGAGCACGTACGCCGGCCAGGACGTCGACGAGGTGCCGGATCCGGTCGGGGTCGATGCCACCGGCGGCGGTCGTCAGGGACGACGACCCGATCTTGACGACGACGCGCTTGGCGAGGCTCATGCTCCGGAGTCCGGGTCAGACGCGAGCCAGTCGGGGTCTGCCTCCGTACCGATCTCGTACGACGTCGGGCCGGTGACGAGCTTGCGGGCCACGTCTGCGCGAGTCTCGTTCTCCTCCCGCTCGGGCATCAGCTCGTCGATGTCGCGACGGCGCTTGTGTGCGGGCCGACGCTCATCGAAGCGCTGGTCTTCGCCACGTCGGCCGAGCATCTCGACGCCGGCGTCGATGCCCGGCTTGAAGTCGAACACCACGGAGTTGTCGGGATGACCGATCAGGACCGCGTCACCCTCCTTGGCGCCCAGCTGCACCAGTTTGGCCTCCACGCCGAGACTGTTGAAGCGGTCGGCCAGGAAGCCGACGGCCTCGTCGTTGCCGAAGTCGGTCTGCCGCACCCAGCGCTCGGGCTTCTCGCCGCGGACCCGCCAGCCCTCATCGGTCTGGGTGATCGTGAAGTCCCCGTGTCCGTCGACCGACGTGGGGCGGATCACGATACGCCGGGTCTCGGCGACGGGCCGGTCCGCGCGCGCCTGGGCCACGATCTCGGCCATCGCGAAGGTGAGCTCGCGCAAGCCCTCACCGGACGCGGCGCTGACCTGCATCACCCGCAGTCCACGCTCACGCAGCTCGTCGACGACGAAGGAGGCGATGTCGCGGCCGTCGGGCACGTCGATCTTGTTGAGGGCCACCAGGCGCGGGCGGTCCTCGAGGCCGCCGTACCGGCTGAGCTCGTTCTCGATGATGTCGAGGTCCTCGACGGGGTTGCGGCCGGGCTCCACGCTCGCGGCGTCGATCACGTGCACCAGGGCGGCGCAGCGCTCGATGTGACGCAGGAAGTCGTGGCCGAGCCCGCGGCCCTCACTGGCGCCCTCGATGAGCCCAGGAACGTCAGCGACCGTGAAGGTGGTGTCTCCGGCGCTGACGACGCCGAGGTTGGGCACCAGGGTCGTGAACGGATAGTCGGCGATCTTCGGCCTGGCCCGGCTGATCGCGGCGATCAGGCTGGACTTTCCGGCGCTCGGGAAGCCGACGAGCCCGATGTCGGCGACGACCTTGAGCTCGAGCACGACCTCGATCTCGTCGCCGGGCTCACCGAGGAGCGCGAACCCCGGCGCCTTGCGCTTCGAGCTGGCCAGCGCCGCGTTGCCCAGGCCGCCTCGCCCGCCGTTGGCGATGGCGAGCTCGGTGCCGGGTCCGACGAGGTCGGCGATCAGGTTGCCGCGGACATCGGAGACGACCGTGCCGTCGGGGACCGGGAGCACCAGGTCGTGGCCGTGGCTGCCGTTGCGGTGTCCGCCGGCCCCGTGTCCGCCACTCTCGGCCTTGCGCTTGGGGCTGTGGTGATAGGCCAGCAGCGTGGTCACATCGGGATCGACCCGCAGGATCACCGAGCCGCCCGGGCCGCCGTTGCCACCGTCAGGACCCCCGAGGGGCTTGAACTTCTCGCGGTGGACCGACGCGACACCGTGTCCACCCCGGCCCGCTGCGATGTGCAGCGTCACCTGGTCGACGAAGGTCGGTACAGCCATGAGATTCCTATCGGTGGTTGAGCTGGTCGAAACCAAATGCCGAAGGGCGCCCCCAGTCTAGGGACGCCCTTCGGATGAAGTGTGTGTCTAGGGGTGGAGTGACGTCACTCGCCCGGGACGATGTTGATCACGCGGCGACCGCGCTTGGTGCCGAACTCGACTGCGCCCTCGACGAGTGCGAAGAGCGTGTCGTCGCCGCCACGCCCGACGCCGCTGCCCGGGTGGAAGTGGGTGCCCCGCTGGCGGATGATGATCTCGCCGGCGTTGACGAGCTGGCCGCCGTAGCGCTTCACGCCGAGGCGCTGGGAGTTGGAGTCGCGACCGTTCTTGGTCGAGGCTGCGCCCTTTTTGTGTGCCATGAGTTCAGTCCCTCTTGAAAGATCTGACGGGGTCAGACGGTGATGTCGGTGACCTTGACCTGGGTGTACTTCTGACGGTGCCCCTGGCGCTTCTTGTAGCCGGTCTTGTTCTTGTACTTCTGGATGATGATCTTCGGTCCCTTGGTGGCGCCGAGGACCTCGACGGTCACGGAGGCCTTGCCGAGGGCCGCGGCGTCGGTCGTGACGGCTTCGCCATCGACGAGCATCAGGACGGGCAGGCTGACGGACTCGCCAACACCGGTCGTGATCTTGTCGATCTCGAGGACGTCGCCGACGGCCACCTTCTGCTGAATGGCGCCTGCGCGCACGATCGCGTACACCGCGGTCTCCTTCGTCGTTTCCATCTGCGTGTAAGTCCGGGTCTGCGGCACGCTTCATCCGACGACTGGGCCGGGGGGAGGTGCCATGCAGGATGCGCGCGCGGGACGCACGCCGAGAATCAATACTACGGACGCAGGGCGCTCACCGCAAAACGGGGCGGCGTCCGGACGCCCCAGGTCGGCCGCGGCCAGTCCCTGGGCCAGGCGAGTCGATCACGCCGCTGGGCCTACGACGCGACCGGACGGCCACGACGTCTGGAGCGGGCCACACGGAATGCGGCGAGTGACCTAGCGCCGGCGCGAGCCCTTCTTCTTCACCGGCACGTGCAGCTCGGCGTGCTCCTCCGGCGCGCCCGGCTCCAGGTCGACGGCACCCGGTTCGACCAGGCCGTCGTGTGCTGGCTGTCCGACCGAGCCGATGTTCGCCTCGACCCCGCTGAAGGAGCCCATCGCCGGGATGGCGACGGGCGGCCCAGCGGGGCGGCTCGCGCTACGCCGTCGCGTGCGAGTGACGACGCGGGGCGCCTCGGCGATAGGTTCCGGCTCAGGCGTCGGCTCGCGGCTCAGGCGTCGCCTCGGGCTCAGGCGTCTGGCTCGGGCTCAGGCGTCTCGCTCGGGCTCGGGCGTCGGACTGCGGCTGCGGACTCCTGGCCCGCGGATTCCTCGGTCGCGGGCTCTGCGGACTCCGTTCGAACCCTCTGGCAGTGGATCGGTCAGCGGCTCGGGCTCGGGCTCTGGCTGGGGCTCGACGGGCGGGTGACTGGCGGCGAGGTCCTTCGGTGACGGCGTGGCCCGAGGAGCTGGTGCATCGTTGCCGTTCTTGGTCCCGGCACCGGCGCTGTCTCGCCCACGACCCCGACCACGGCGACCGCCGTTGCCGCCTCCGTTGCCACCTCGTCGTGACTCGTCGTCGGTGTTGCTTCGGCTCGATGGGAGCATCGTGGGTGATGAAGCCACGACCCTGGCAGGACTCACAGTTCTCACTGAAGGCCTCGAGGAGACCGGTGCCGATGCGCTTGCGCGTCATCTGGACGAGGCCCAGGGAGGTGACCTCGGCAACCTGGTGGCGGGTGCGGTCCCGACCCAGACATTCGACCAGTCGTCGCAGGACCAGGTCGCGGTTGGACTCGAGCACCATGTCGATGAAGTCGACGACGATGATGCCTCCGATGTCGCGCAGTCGGAGCTGACGCACGATCTCCTCGGCGGCTTCGAGGTTGTTCTTGGTGACGGTCTCCTCGAGGTTGCCCCCGGAGCCGGTGAACTTGCCGGTGTTGACGTCGACGACCGTCATGGCCTCGGTGCGGTCGATCACCAGGGACCCACCGGAGGGCAGCCAGACCTTGCGGTCGAGCCCCTTGGCGATCTGCTCGTCCAGCCGGTAGGCCGAGAAGACGTCGAGCACCGTGCTCGCTGCGGTCGAACTTCTCGAGCCGCGCCTCGAGATCCGGTGCCACGTGGGCGACGTACTGTTGCACCGTCTCCCAGGCATCGTCGCCCTCGATGACGAGCTTGGAGAAGTCCTCGGTGAAGAGGTCTCGGACCACCTTGAGCGTCAGATCCGGCTCGCCGTAGAGCAGCTCGGGTGAGCCACCGGACTTCGAGTTCTTCTCGATATCCTCCCAGCGGGCCTTGAGCCGCTCGACGTCCTGGGTGAGCTCGTCCTCCGAGGCGCCCTCGGCGGCGGTCCTGACGATGACGCCGGCGGTGTCGGGGACGATGTCCTTCAGCAGCGACTTGAGGCGGTTGCGCTCGGTGTCGGGCAGCTTGCGGGAGATGCCGCTGGTGGTGCCGTCTGGCACGTAGACGAGGAAGCGTCCGGCGAGGCTGACCTGGCTCGTGAGGCGGGCGCCCTTGTGTCCGAGCGGGTCCTTGGTGACCTGCACGAGGATGGACTGTCCGGAGGACAGCACCGACTCGATCTTGCGGGGCTGGCCGTCCTTGTGGCCGAGCGACGGACCAGTTGACCTCACCGGCGTAGATGACGGCGTTGCGACCCTTGCCGATGTCGACGAAGGCGGCCTCCATCGAGGGCAGCACGTTCTGGACGCGGCCGATGTAGACGTTGCCGATCAGCGATGTCTGCGACTCGCGCGCGACGTAGTGCTCGACGAGGACCTTGTCCTCGAGCACGCCGATCTGGATGAGGTCCTCGCGCTGCCGGATCACCATCACCCGCTCGACGGACTCGCGGCGGGCCAGGAACTCGGCCTCGCTGACGATGGGCGCGCGACGGCGACCTGCTTCGCGGCCTTCACGACGACGCTGCTTCTTGGCCTCGAGCCGCGTGGAGCCGGTGACCGCGGTGATCTGGTCGTCGGACGTACGGGAACGGCGCACTCTGGTGGTGGTCTTGTCGGGGTCGTCGCCCTGCTCGGGGCCGTCCTCGCCAGGACGGCGGCGACGACGGCGGCGACGGCGACGGGCTCCTCCGCCTTCACCGCCGCCTTCATCGGTGCCCTCGGCCGCGGACGAGTCGGACTCGGAGTCCGATGAATCGGCGTCGTCGCCAGTCGAGTCGGAGTCGTCGTCACCGGAGCGGCGACGACGTCGTCCACCGCGGCGGCGACGACGGCGCGGGCCGCCATCGGAGTCCGAGTCGGAGTCGGAGTCGGTGTCTGTTTCCGTGTCTGTTGCCGTGTCGGGTCCGTGTCTGGGTCGCGCTCGGTCCCCGGAGCCTCGAGGTTGACCGCATCTGCGGCGTCCTCGGTGGCGTCGTCGTCAGCCGCTCGTCACTGGCCGAGTCGGCGGAGGCGCGCGACTTGCCGGAGGTGGACTTCTTGGTGCCACGGCGGTTGCGCTGGCGCGTGGGCCGCTCGCTCGACTCGTCCTGCGCGGACGAGTCGGCGGATCGCGGGCTCGGAGGACGCAGGCTCTGAGGACGCGGTGGCCTCGGACGATCTCGGCGGCGGGCTGCACCTTCACCACCGGCTTGCGGGTACCGTCGCGTCGTCACCACGGTGGCCTCGGGCGCTTGGAACAGCGGTACGACGGGCGGCGGCTCGGCGGGTGCTGCGGCTCGGGCGCGGCTGCCTCCGGGTGGCCTCGACGACGGGGACCGCCTTCTTGGCGGTCCTGGTGCGCGTGGTCCGCTTCACGGCGGGCGGCGGCGCGGAGGATCCTCCTCGGTGGGCGGCGCCGCGGCGGTCTTCTTGGCAGCCGCCTTCTTGGCAGGCGTCTTCTTCGCTGCGGTCTTCTTCGCGGCGGTCTTGCGCGCCGCGGCCTTCTTCGCCGTCGGAGCGGCGGTCTCGCCCGCAGCCGAGTCGTCGGTGCTGGGCGTGTCTTCGTCGAGCATGTGCTCCCCTTGCCACCCGGGAGCGTCGGAACGCCGGCCGGGTGTGTCGGACGCCGACGACCAGCGAAACAGTCGGTCGACGCAAAGCCTTCAGGTGGCGGCGACACCCTCCGCGGGCGCGTCAGATGGTGCGAGCCGTCACCTACCGCGGTCGCCGGGCCCTGAAACCACCGTCTCTGTCACCGATCGGTGCTGCAGCCGCGTCGCGGTTTGGCGAAGACTCTCACCTTCTGTAGCCGGGCCCTGCGAACGGATCCGGCGAGAACGTCGTCGGGTCGTGCCGTGAAGCACAAACCAATCGTCAGTATCGCACAGGTCAAGCTGGTTTCCGGTGAGCGACCGACTCGCCAGCGGGTCAGCGATGGTGCCGGTCTCCTCATCGAGCACGCCCTGCGTCAGTCGCGTCAGAGTCGGCGCCTCGCCTGCGTCGAACCCGTCGTGGCGGCGAGTCCGGTGAGGACGTCGTCGGGCCGGACGGCCGGAACCTCGTGCCGCAGCACCAGGTCGAGGACCGGCTCCGTCGACCGTGAGGGAGATCACCGCGGCACGGCAGTTGAAGGCCCGCAGGCCCTTCTTCGTCATCCGTTCGACGGTGACCACCTCGTGCGAGAGGAAGGCGTCGACGGCCCGCGCCGCATCCACGGGGTCGCCGGCCGACGTGATCTGCCAGTGGCTTGCGGTGCAGGAGGTCGGAGAGTGAGCCGCCCCGGCGATTCGACGACCTCGAGGATGTCCAGGCCATCGGGCAGCGCCTCCTCGAGCTGCGCTCGTACGTCATCGGGATCGACCACCTGGGCCAGGGCGATCTCGAGGTACTCCGCCTCGCTCGCCGAGCCGGTCGGCGCAGCACCGGCATAGGAGATGCGGGGATGGGGGTTGAATCCCGACGAATAGGCCATCGGCACCCGGGCTCGGAAGACGGCTCGCTCGAAGGCGCGACTGAAGTCACGGTGGCTGGTGAAGCGGAGGCGTCCACGCTTGGCGTAGCGGATCCGCAGTCGCTGCACCGGCGGGGCTTGTTGCTCAGGCTGTTCGCGCACGTGGCAACGCTAGCCCGCCGCGAACCGTCGGCGCGCGTCAGGTCCGTCGCCCGCATGAGTGCCGAGGGGTAGACGGTGCCCACACGCTCTCCTGCCAGCCACTGCGTGAGCCTGTCGGCCTCGACCGCCAGGGCTTCGCGTCCCTCCGCCCCGATGTCCTCGAGACAGGAACCTGACCCGCACCACCGCCTCGGGATCCTGGATCCAGCACCCCACCACCCTCCCGTCCCACCAGGCGGTCGTGCCGGCATTGCCGTTGCGGTCGAACAGGGCACTCTCGTGACGCTCGAGGAAGAACTCCCGCTGCTTCCAGCCCATCACGGTGGGGTCCAGCACGGGGAGCAGCGCCGCCCAAGGATCCAGGCGGCGGGGCCGGCTCCAGGTCGTCCGGCAGGACGTGGGCCGGACCCGAGGACGTGGCCACCTCGACTGCTCCCACGTCTGAGATGGCCCGGCGGGCCGCCGTGAGCGTGCTCCCCAGCCACCACTTCAGATCACTGACCGGGGCCGGACCGAAGGTTCTCAGCCAGCGGCTGGCGAGCTCGGCGTACCCCTCAGCGGCGGAGAGCGGCGGTTGGGGAGTCCCCAGCCAGTGCTCCATCAGCGTCCACTCAGGGCGAGACAGCCGCCAGTGCCCCGCGTTACGGCCTCGCACGATCCTGCCTCTCGCCCCCAGCTGGGTGAGGACACGGGGAGCGATCGGGATCTCGCCACCCCATTTCGTCCCGGGCGCGATGCTCACCCTGCCGGCGATCTCGGGAATCTGCTCGCGCAGGCGCAGTGCCGTTGGCGGGCCCGTCGCCAGCTCTCGAGACCGCCGCGCAGGCAGCCTCCAGCCAGGCAGCGCCGTCACTCGTCAGGCCGGAGTCGGTGACAGTCTTCACCATGCGCGCGCGCTCGGTGGTGGCGACGCGATCCGCCGCACTCCCCCAGGCAGCCGGCAGCAGGTCGCGTGGGAAGACGAACAGGGTCCGACGCATGGCGAGCTGTTTGACCAGGGTGCGATCCTCGTACAGCGCCTTCTCGACGTCGAGCGACCGAGAGCGCTCGACCCGAGCGAACAGGGACAGGTACACGCTCGCCGGCTCGGTCGAGTGGAGCACCGTCATCGCCCGCGTCGCCGCCACCGGATCGTCGCAGTCGACGCTCGGGGGCGATCCCGTGGCTCTGGGCTATCCGGTTCCTGCGTTCGTTGTCGTCAAACAGGCGCACGGCACCAGCATGCCCGGTTACGCTTCCCCGACCGTCATCCGACTCGGAGAGGACGCTGGTGTCCCAACCTCCCGTGACTCCTCCGGAACCCGCCCCGTACGGCTCCCCATACAGCGCGCCCGCCGGCCCGCACGGGGCACCCCCGGGCCGTACGGTGCCCCGAGTCCGTACGGCTCTGCCGGGATACCAGCCACCGGCGTCGAAGGCGATGGCGGGTTGGGCCCTCGGGCTGTCGCTGATCGGGTGCTCCCTTGATCACCTCGGTGACGTCGATCGGGCTCGCCATCGCAGTGCTGGTCAGGTCCAAGGACGGGCGCGAGCACGGCAAGGGTCTGGCCATCGCCGCGCTGGTCATCTCCACGCTGTGGATCCTGCTCATCGGCGGACTGATCGCCTTCGCCGTCGTCTCGGGCATCAGGGAGAACAGGGACGCGCCGCGTGACGCGTCCGGCAACGTGACCGAGCGCGCGGAGATCTCGGTGCTGAAGCTGCGAGTGGGTGACTGCTTCGACGACGCGGAGGCAGACCGGGTCACCGCGATCCCCTGCGCGCAGCCGCACTCCTTCGAGGCCTACTACGTCTTCGGGCTCGTCGGCGACTCCTTCCCGGGAGACGCGCAGGCCAGCCGGTTGGCCGTTCAGGGCTGCGCACGCCAGTTCAAGGCCGTGGTGGGCACGCCGATCAGGCAGTCCGAGCTCACCTTCGGCTACTACTACCCCAGCGAGATCCGCTGGAACCTCGACGAGCGGCACCGCGTGACCTGCGCTCTGCAGGATCCAGATGGGCCGGTCACCGGAACCCTGCGCCAGTCGCGGCGCTGACCCGCGACCAGGCGCGGTCAGACGACCGAGAGTGGCAGCAGCCTCTGGCCCGTCGGACCGATCTGGATCTCGGTGTTCATCTCCGGGCAGACCCCGCAGTCGTAGCAGGGGGTCCAGCGGCAGTCCTCGACCTCGACATCGGTGCTCGGGTCGATCGCGTCCTCCCAGTCGGCCCACAGCCAGTCCTTGTCGAGGCCCGAGTCGAGGTGGTCCCAGGCAAGCACCTCGTCGTAGCCGCGCTCACGAACGGTGTACCAGTCGAGGTCGACGCCGGTGCCGGCGAGACCCTCCTCGGCAGCCGCTGCCCAACGGTCGTAGGAGAAGTGCTCACTCCAGCCGTCGAACCGGCCACCGTCACGCCAGACGCGCTCGATGACGGCCCCGACCCGGCGGTCGCCTCGAGAGAGCAGTCCCTCGATGGTGCCGGGCTTGCCGTCGTGGTAGCGGAAGCCGATCGCCCGGCCGTACTTCCGGTCCTGACGCACCAGGTCGCGCAGCTTCTTCAGACGCAGGTCGGTGGTCTCGTGGTCGAGCTGGGCAGCCCACTGGAAAGGCGTGTGCGGCTTGGGCACGAAACCGCCGATGGAGACGGTGCACCGGATGTCATTGCGACCCGACACCTCACGACCGGTCGCGATCACCTTGGCCGCCAGGGCGGCGATCTCGAGGACATCCTCGTCGGTCTCGGTGGGCAGGCCACACATGAAGTAGAGCTTCACCTGCCGCCAGCCGTGGCTGAACGCGGCGGCGACCGTGCGGATCAGGTCTTCCTCGGTGACCATCTTGTTGATCACCTTGCGCATCCGCTCGCTGCCGCCCTCCGGCGCGAAGGTCAGCCCGGAGCGGCGACCGTTGCGGGAGAACTCGTTGGCCAGCGAGATGTTGAAGGCGTCGACCCTCGTGCTGGGCAGCGAGAGGGACACGTTGGAGCCCTCGTAGCGGTCGGCGAGGCCCTTGGCGAGGTCTCCGATCTCGGTGTGATCGGCGCTGGAGAGCGACAGCAGCCCGACCTCCTCGAAGCCCGAGGAACGGATGCCGTTCTCCACCATGGCCCCGATGGTCTCGATCGACCTCTCCCGGACCGGGCGGGTGATCATGCCCGCCTGACAGAAGCGGCATCCTCGTGTGCAGCCACGGAAGATCTCCACCGAGAACCGCTCGTGCACCGTCTCCGCGAGTGGGACGAGCGGCTTGGCGGGGTAGGGCCAGGCGTCGAGGTCCATCAGCGTGTGCTTGCGCACCCGGTCGGGGGTGCCTGGCCGGTTGGGCGACACGGAGCGGATCGCACCATCCTCGGCATAGGAGACGTCGTAGAACTTGGGCACGTAGACGCCGCCGCTGGCAGCGAGCCGGGTCAGGACCTCCTCGCGGCCGCCCGGCTCTCCCTCGGCGCGCCACTCACGAACCACCTCGGAGATCTTGAGCACGATCTCCTCCCCGTCGCCGAGCACCGCGGCGTCGATGAACTCGGCGATCGGCTCGGGGTTGAACGCGGCGTGACCGCCCGCGATCACGATCGGGTCGGCGTCGCTCCGGTCGACGGCGTGCAACGGGATCTGGGCCAGGTCGAGGGCGTTGAGCATGTTGGTGTAGCCGAGCTCGGTGGAGAAGCTGACGCCGAACAGGTCGAAGGCCCGCACGGGCCGGTGAGCATCGACGGTGAACTGTGGGATCGGGCCGAGGGCGTCGCCCTCGCGCATCACCTTCTCCATGTCTGGCCACACGGCGTAGGTGCGCTCGGCGACGATCCAGTCGCGTTCGTTGAGCACCTCGTAGAGGATCTGGACGCCCTGGTTGGGCAGCCCGACCTCGTAGGCGTCGGGATACATCAGCGCCCAGCGGACCGTCGGCCCCTCCAGCGCCGCGTCCCAGTCCTTGAGGGTCGAGTTCAGCTCGCCGCCGACGTACTGGATCGGCTTCTGCACCGACGGCAGCTTGGGTTCGAGGCGCGCGAAGACGGAGGTGGGGGTGGACACCGACCTAGGGTACGTCGGATCCACCCCCACCCTCGACTCGCCGGTGGGTCGCCACCCTAGGCTTGCTCCATGAGCCGACCCAGCTGGACCACCGTGGTTCCCGTGTCGGCCGGCGTGCTCCTCGCCGCGACCTGGGGCCGTCATCCCGGTGCCGTGGTCCTCGTCGTCGTGGCGATCGCCCTGGTGGGCGCGGTCCTGGCCGCGGTGCACCACGCCGAGGTGGTCGCACACCGGGTCGGCGAGCCGTTCGGGTCGCTGATCCTCGCGGTGGCGGTCACCGTCATCGAGGTCGGGCTGATCGTGACCCTGATGGCCTCGGGCGGGAAGGACACCTCGGCACTGGCGCGCGACACGGTGTTCGCAGCCGTGATGATCAGCATCAACGGCATCGCCGGAATGTCCTTGCTGGTGAGCGCCCTGAAGCATCGGCTGGCCGTGTTCAACCCCGAGGGCACCGGCTCGGCGCTGGCCACGGTGATCACGCTGGCCTCGCTGTGCCTGGTGCTTCCCTCGTTCACCACCTCCCAGCCCGGACCCGAGTTCGACTCCTCGCAGCTGGCGTTCGCCGCTGTCGCCTCGTTGGTGCTCTACGGACTCTTCGTGTTCACCCAGACAGTGCGGCACCGCGACTTCTTCCTGCCCGTCGACCAGGACGGCACCACCCTCGAGCAGGGCCCGGACGCGCTGCACGCCCCGCACGCCGCACCGCCCACGAACGCGGCGACTCGGATCAGCCTCGTCCTGCTGCTCGTGGCGCTCGTCGCCGTGGTGGGACTCGCGAAGATCGAGTCCCCGGCGATCGAGGACGCCGTCGCCTCCCTGGGCTTCCCGCATGCCGTGGTCGGTGTCGTCATCGCCATGCTGGTGCTGCTGCCCGAGGGCATCTCCGCGGTCCGCGCGGCTGCCCGCGAGCGGGTCCAGATCAGCCTCAACCTTGCCTACGGTTCGGCCATGGCCTCCATCGGACTCACGATCCCCACGATCGCAGTCGCCTCGATCTGGCTCGACGGCCCACTGCGGCTCGGGCTGGACAACACCCAGATCGTGCTGCTGTTCGTGTCGGTCGTGGTGGGCATCCTCACCGTCGTACCGGGACGGGCGAAGCCCCTCGCCGGAGGTGTCCACCTGGTGCTGCTCGCCTCCTTCGTGTTCCTCTCCATCCGACCCTGAAGGACAGATCATGGACACCACCCCGACACGCTGGGAGCAGACCGAGCAGCGGCGCGGCTACGGCGAGCACTTCGCCGCGCTCCGGGCGGCCGGCGACGACATCGACGGCGAGGCTCGGCTGGCCGATGCCCTCGCCCCGCGGGGAGCGCGGATCCTGGACGCCGGATCAGGCATGGGTCGCGTGGGGGCGGCCCTGCAGTCGCGGGGACACCGGGTCGTCGGCGTCGATCTCGACTGTGACCTGCTGGAGCAGTCGAGGGCCACCTACCCCGACCTGCCGGTCGTCGAGGGCCGGCTGGACACGCTCTCTCCCCAGGACCTCGCCGACGCGGGACACCCCGGTCCGTTCGACCTGGTCGTGTGCGTCGGAAACGTGATGATCCTGCTGGCCCCCGACACCGAGCGCAGGGTGCTGAGCAACCTCGTCGACCTGGTCGCGCCCGACGGGAGACTGCTCATCGGCTTCCACACCCGAGCGCTCCCGCCGAACTCACGGCGATACTCCCCCGACGAGTTCGCAGCCGACGCCCGCGCCGCCGGACTCGCGATCGAGTCCCGGCACGCGTCCTACGACCTGCTGCCGTTCGTGCCCGACGGTGACTATGTGGTCAACGTGCTACGACCAGCTCAGAGCTGATCCTCGAGCGGCGCAGTGGCGGCCACCGTCTCGGCCCTGGCCGCGGCCATCGCCGACTGGGAGCGCAGCTCGATGGGTGGCATGAGCAGCATGATCGCGAAGGCCAGCAGTCCGATCAGCCCGGCGTAGAGGAACACCGTGGACATCGACTCGGCGAAGCCCGCACGGAAGGGGTGCGCGAAGACGTCAGCCATCTTCTCGAGCACCGACGAGTCGTCCTGGACCTCGGCGAAGATTCCGCCACCCTTGCCCTGGAGCGCGTCCACGACCGCCTGGTTGACCGGGTTGGCCATCAGGCCGGGGTCCGCGGCGGCCGCCTGGAAGGCAGGCGTCTGGGACTCGGCCTCGAAGGAGCTCGCGATGTTGCCCCCGACCGTGCCGAAGAGCACCGAGAGGAAGATGGCGACCCCGACGGTGCCGCCGATCTGCCGGAAGAAGGTGGCGGCACTCGTGGCGACGCCGATCTCGCGCGGGGGTACGGCGTTCTGCACGATCAGCGTGAGCGGCTGCATGCAGTTCCCGAGCCCGAAGCCGAGCAGGAGCATGAACGCCATCACCACCCACAGCCGGGTGTCGGCATCGATCGTCGACAGCAGCAGGAGGGAGGCAGCCATGAGCAGGGTGCCGATGCGCGGGAACACCCGGATGTGACCGGTGCGGGAGGTGATGATGCCGGATCCGATCGAACCGGTCATCATCCCGACGACCATCGGCAGCATCAGGAATCCCGACTCCATCGGCGAGGCGCCGTGCACGATCTGCATGTAGAGCGGCAGGACGAACAGACCACCGAACATCGCCATGCCGGTGATCACGCTGGCCGCGATCGTGACCGACACCGCCCGGATGCGGAAGAGTCGCAGAGGGATCAGGGCGTCGTCCCCCATCCGCCGCTCCGCCTCGAGGAAGCCGACGATGCCCAGGGCGCCGATCGCGAACCCGGTGAGGGCCCGGCCCGAGTCCCAGCCCCACGTGCGGCCCTGCTCAGCCACGGTCAGCAGCGGCACGAGAGCCACGACGAGCAGTGAGGCGCCCCACCAGTCGATGCGCGCCTCGCGCCGCAGGTGGTGCAGGTGCAGGGTGCGGGACACGACGACCAGCGCGGCGATGCCGATGGGCACGTTGACCAGGAAGACCCAGCGCCACCCGGTCACGCCCAGGATGCTGCTCTGCTCGGCGAAGAAGCCGCCGATGAGGGGGCCCAGGACGCTCGAGGTCGCGAAGGTGGCCATGAAGTAGCCGGTGTACTTGGCGCGCTCACGAGGCGACACCAGGTCGCCGATGATCGCCAGGACCAGGGTGAACAGGCCGCCGGCGCCGATGCCCTGGACGGCCCGGAAGGCGGCCAGCATGTACATCGAGGTCGCGAAGGCGCACATCGCCGAGCCGATGATGAACACCGTGATCGCGAACATGAAGAGCTTCTTGCGCCCGTAGAGGTCGCCGAGCTTGCCGTAGATCGGCGTCGTGATCGTCGAGGTGATCAGGTAGGCGGTGGTCACCCAGGCCTGGATCGACAACCCGTGGAGGTCGTCGGAGATGGTGCGGATCGCCGTGCTGACGATCGTCTGATCCAACGCGGCGAGGAACATGCCCAGCATCAGCCCGCCGAGGATGGCGAGGATCTGGGAGTGGCTGTATTCGCCGGTCTCCGCCGGAGCGGGGTCTGTCTTGGCCATGGCCCCAGATTAGTTGCTTATGGCATCGATCGGGACATCGTCCGTATCTGGGTCCGGATCTGAGTCCGGGCCGGGGTCGCGAACCGGGTGGGGAGTGAGGCACTGGATCGCAGGTGGATGTTCTGCAGCAGGCCGATGGCCAGCATCCCGGCGAACATCGAGCTGCCGCCGTACGACACGAACGGCAGCGGTACTCCGGTCACCGGCATGATCCCCAGGCACATGCCGATGTTCTGGAACGCCTGGAAGCCGAACCAGCAGGCGATGCCGGCAGCAGCCACCCGGCCGAAGAGGTCGTCGGTGTTGCGCGCGATGGACAGCGCCCGCCAGATCACCACCGCGAGCAACGCGATCAGCACTCCGGCCCCGACGAGGCCGAGCTCCTCCCCTGCGACGGTGAAGATGAAGTCGGTGTGCTGCTCGGGCACGAACCCGGCACGGGTCTGGGAACCGTCGAAGAGTCCCTGCCCGAAGAGGCCGCCGTTGCCGACCGCGATCCGGGCCTGCTCCACGTTGTAACCGGCCCCTCGCGGGTCGAGACCAGGGTTGGTGAAGGCCATGAACCGATCGATCTGGTAGGGCTTGAGGACGTGACCGATGACCGCGACCGACGCGGCCGCCACGCCGGTGAGCACCAGTCCCGCCAGCCAGCGGCGCGAGGCCCCCGCGACCGAGAGGACGCCGAACACGGTCGCGCTCAGCACCAGCATCGTGCCCAGGTCCGGCTGCAGCAGGATCAGTGCGGCGGGGAGGCCGGCGATGGCGAGCATGCCCAGCACCTCGAAGGTGCCGACCCGCCGGTGCCAGGTGCCTTCGAGCCGTTCAGCGAGGAACAGTGCCATCCCGATCACGACGGCCAGCTTGGCGAACTCGGCCGGCTGGATCGACATGCCCCCGAGCATCAACCAGGATCGTGAGCCGTTCACCGTGGTGCCCATCGCCAGCACCAGCACGAGTCCGAGGACCGAGCCGGCGTACACGAGCGGGGCGAGGATGCGCACCCAGCGGTGGTCGGTCGCGAGCACCATCACCATGAGCACCACCGCGATGGCGACGTTCACGAGCTGCTTGGTGAGGTAGGCCGTGGGGTCCCCGCCTGTTAGCGCCTCGCGCGGGGCCGTGGCCGACCACACGAGCAGCGACCCGATGCCCAGCAGCGCGAACACCGACAACAACAGCACCCAGTCCAGACCAGGGGCACGCAGCCGACTCATCGGCCCTCCTCGGCGGGCGGCAGGATGGAGCCGTCGGGCCTGAACACCGGCAGCCTGGTGGGCGGCACCGTCCCGGCGATCGCCGCCTTGGCGGGATCGACGTTCATGCCCTTGATGCCGTAGAGCGACTCCCAGATCTTGCGGACCGCGGGACCGGAGGTGCCTGATCCGGTGCCGGCCTGGCTGACCATCATGATCACCACGTAGTTCTCGTCGTAGGTCGCGACCCAGGACGTCGACTGCTTGCCGTAGACCTCGGCCGAGCCCGTCTTGCCGCGGATGTGCACCTGGTCGAGGGGGAAGTCGAGGAACTTCCAGGCCAGCGTGCCAACCTTGGGGGTGCCCTGGAGCGCCTGGTCGACGTAGCGCAGACTCGCCGAGCTGGCCTTCACGTGAGCCGTGGCCTTGGGCTGGAACCGCTTGAGCACCGTGCCGTTCGGGCTGACGATCGCCTTCGCGATCTGCGGCTTCCACAGCGTCCCGCCGTTGGACAGGGCGGCGTAGGCACGCGCGAGCTGGAGCGGGGTCACGATGGTGTCGCCCTGTCCGATGGAGAAGTTGACCGCGTCGCCCTCGCGGTAGTAGTTCCCCTCCAGGCAGAACTCGTGGGCGAACAGATGCAGGAAGTCCCTACCAGTGGCAGAGCCGGGCTCTTTGTCGAGCTTGCAGTAGTAGCCCTTCATCGCCTTGTAGTACTCGAGCTTCCAGTGGCGGTCGGCGATCCGACCGCTGGCCTCGCCGGGCAGGTCCAGGCCTGTCTCGGAGCCGAAGCCGAAGTTCTTGGCCTCGGCGATCAGCGGGTCCTTGGCGTTCACGTCGGTGGGGTCGGTGCCGTACTTCAGCCAGAAGTGGATCCCGACCCGGTAGAAGAACGTGTCACAGGACAGTTGGAGGGCCTGCGCGAAGCTGATGTTGCCCGCTGAGGAGCTCTCGTAGTTCTTGAACCACCGGTTCCCGACCTGCAACCCCGACGAGCAGTTGAGCCGGGTGTCCTCGGGGAAGCCGTTGTTGAGGGCTCCCACCGCCATGATCGGCTTCCAGGTCGAGCCGGGGGCGAACTGGCCTTGGGTGGCACGCGAGAGCAGTGGAGTGCCGGCCTTCTTGGAGTAGAGGTGGCGGAACTGCTTCTCGCTGATGCCGCCGACCCACACGTCGGGGTCGTAGGTCGGCTGGCTCGCCATCGCGATAAGTCGTCCGGTCTTGGCATCCATCACGATCGCGGCCCCGGAGTCGGCGACGTAGTTGCGGTGGGTGACGTCGTCGTAGGTCTGGCGGGCGGTCATGATCGTCTGGTGCAGCTGGCGCTCGACGACGCCTTGGACCTTCGCGTCGATCGAGGTGACCAAGGTGTTTCCGGGTTGGCTCAGGGTCTCGCTGTCCTCGCCCAGCACCCGACCCATCGAATCGACCGCGACGTTGCGGTAGCCGGGCATCCCGCGCAGCCAGGCGTCGTACTGCTTCTCGACGCCGGCCCGGCCGACGCTCGAGGCCGCGTTGAGCGAGGTGTCCTCGGACTTCTGGGCGGCGGCGAGCTCGTCCTCGGTGATCGGGCTGAGATAGCCGAGGAGGTGTGCGGCATTGATGCCGTAGGGCTGGGGGTAGGTGCGGGCGGTCTGCTTCTCGGCCACCACGGCGGAGAAGTCCTCGGGCCTCTCCAGCACCGACAGCGCCACGCGCTGCTTGACGTCGGTGGCCACGGGCACCGGCTGGTAGGGCGAGCCGTTCCAGCAGGTGCCGGCCACGCTGCCAGCGTCACCGCAGTTGAGCAGGCGGGCCCGCACCTTCGCCGGGGTGACCCCGACGGCGCGCGCCACCCGGCGTACGACGGCAGCTCGCTCGTCGGCGTCGAGCTTGCCGAGCAGGGTCCGGTCGATCGAGATCACCCAGGAGGCGCGGTTGGTCACCAGCGGGCGTCCCTCGGCGTCGACGATCAGCCCCCGGGTGGGCTGGACGACGATCTCTCGCACCGATTGCGAGGCTGCTTGCGCCTGATAGTCGTCCCCGCTGAGCACCTGGAGATACCACAGACGCCCGAAGAGCGTGGCGAACAGTGAGAACACCAGCGCCTGGACGACGATGAGCCGCAGCCGGCTCTTGCGGGCTGCGGGCACACCGGTGGTGGGCGAGGCCATCAGTAGGCAACTCGGCTCGGCTGCAGGCGGGCGAAGACCAGCATCACGACGGGCAGCACGAACGGGGTGAGGAGGACATCCCAGATGAGCGCGATCAGGATGGTGCTCACGACCTCGCCGATGCCCATGCTCGGGTCACCGAGCAGGAGACCGGTGAGGGCGTAGACCGAGGAGGCCACGAAGCTGGAGGCCGCCACTGCGAGGACCACCGCCGTGGGGGTCGGCCGTCCCTGGTCCGGCGACTCCTGGCGGATCCGTCCGGCGAGGTAGCCGACGACGACGAAGGCCAGCGCCCAGCGCCCGGCGATGTGGTCCGCAGGGGGGGCCAGGTCGACGAGCAGGCCGGTGGCGAAGCCCAGCAGGCAGGCGAACTGGGGGCCCCTGACGAGGGCGGCCCCGACCACGACCAGGAGGCCGAGGTTGGGCACGATGCCCTGCCAGGAGAAGTGCGGGAAGACTGTCACCTGCAGCACCACGGCCGCCGACACCACCAGGGCGGCCACCATCGCTCGCCACGCGCTCATCGGGTGCCTCCGGCCATCGGGCCGGCCTCTACCAGCGTGCGGTCGCTGGCCGTGCCCTTCGCTACGACGACGCCGACGAGGTCGAGGGCGCTGAAGTCGACGTACGGCGCGATCACGGCGTGCTGGGACTGTTCACGCGGTGAGCTGATGACGCTCGTGACCCGACCGATCGGGATGCCCGCCACGTAGGGAGCACCGCCGTCACTGCCCCAGGTCACCACCGCATCGTTCTTCGCCGGCACCACCGAGTCGTCGACCAGGTCGAGATCGAGGTCCCCGTCGTGCCCGAACTCGCCGCGCCCACGCAGGAAGCCGACCTCCATGCTGCGACCCACCCGGCCACCGACGACCGAGTCGGCGTCGAGGATCAGCAGGACGGTGGCGGTGGTCCGGGTGACCCGCACGACACGACCGACGAGGCCGTCGTCCGCGATCACGGTCAGGTCCGGCCGCACGCCCGCCTGCGCACCAGCGTCGATGGTGACGGTGCGCGAGAAGGACTGCCCAGGGCCGTAGGCGATCACGTGGGCCGGGACGAGGGAGTAGCCCGTGTCGGATGCGGCACGGGTGAGGCCGTCGTATCCGGCCAGTCGATTGCGATCCAGGTCGGCGGTCTCCACCTGACGACGCAGCTCGGAGTTCTCGGACTGCAGGGTCGCGACGTCGTCGCGCAGGGAGCTCTGCGTGTGGAACCAGTCGGGGATCGCCACGAAGGGCGCCACCACGCTCGAGGCAGCGGACTCGGCTGGGCCGAGAACCTCGCCCACCGCACGCCGTGCCGGCTCGATCGGGGAGTCCGCCCCGCCTCGGTAGTCGAGGGTGATGATGATCGCGCAGGCGAGCAGCAGCATCACCAGGGTCGAACGCGCGGGGCGTCGGTCGTCCTTCTTGTCTCTTTTGTCCTGCGCCATCAGTACCGCCGGCGGTCGCTCACGAGCACCTGCTGCAGTGCTTCGAACTCCTCGACGCACTTGCCGGCGCCGAGCGCGACCGAGGTCAGCGGGCTGTCGGCCACGTGCACGGGCATTCCCGTCTCGTGACGGATCCGCTCGTCGAGACCGCGCAGCAGTGCTCCACCGCCGGTGAGCACGATGCCGCGGTCCATGATGTCGCCCGCCAGCTCGGGAGGGGTCTGGTCGAGGGTGCTGCGGATCGCGTCGAGGATCGCGTGCACGGGCTCCTCGAGCGCCTTGCGGATCTCTGAGACCGACACCGTCACGGTGCGAGGCAGACCGGAGACCATGTCGCGGCCGCGGACCTCCGCCTCCGGTTCCGCGGCCAGCGGGAACGCCGAGCCGAGGGTCATCTTGATCTCCTCGGCGGTGCGCTCCCCCAGCATCAGGGAGTGCTCCTTCTTCATCCACGCGATGATCGCCTGGTCGAGGTCGTCGCCCGCGGTCCGGATCGACATGGAGGTCACGATGCCACCGAGGGAGATGACCGCGACCTCCGTCGTCCCGCCTCCGACGTCGACGACCATGTTGCCGGTGGCCTCGTGCACGGGCAGGCCCGCGCCGATGGCGGCTGCCATCGGCTCCTCGACGATGTAGACCCGGCGAGCGCCGGCCTGGTAGCCGGCGTCCTTGACGGCGCGCTGCTCGACCGCCGTGATGCCGCTCGGGACGCAGATGACCAGACGAGGCTTGGCGAAGTAGCGACGGCGGTGGACCTGCTGGATGAAGAAGCGCAGCATCTGCTCGGTGGCGTCGAAGTCGGCGATGACCCCATCCTTGAGCGGCCTGATCGCGATGATGTTGTCGGGGGTGCGACCGATCATCCGCTTGGCCTCGTGGCCGACCGCCAGGATCTCGTTGGTCGTGGCGTTGAGGGCCACGACGGACGGCTCGTCGAGCAGCACTCCCTTGCCTCGGACGTAGACCAGCGTGTTGGCGGTCCCGAGGTCCACGGCCATGTCTCGACCGATGAAACTGTTCGCCATTGCGGCAACCCTCGTTTGCAACTCGTGGGGAAGATGGGGCTGACGTGACGACGACCCCGGTTCGAGGGTAAGAGCCCGCAGCGTCGATCCGTGGCAGGACACGCCTGCCACCAGCGGCTCGGCACGGCCGTCGGCTGGGCTAGGTTGCAGCCATGAGTGGCATCGACGACAGCTTCTCCACCATCGAGACCGCTCGGCTCAGCCTGCGCCCACTCACTCCCGACGATGCGGCCGACCTCACCGTACGGCGCTCCGACCCCGAGACGGCGCTCTACCAGGCGTGGACGGTGCCCTACCCCCTGGACAGGGCGAGGGCACTGATCGAGGAGGTCAGTGCGCACGAGCCGTTCGCTTCCGGAGCCTGGACGCAGTTGGCGATCGTCTCTCGCGCCGACGGCAGGACCGTCGGCGACGTCGCCACCCGCGTCGGCGACCGGGCACGCACGGCCGAGGTCGGCTACACCCTGCATCCCTGGGCCCGTGGTGCGGGCCTCGCGACCGAGGCGGCAGCCGGTCTGTGCGACCACCTGGTCCGCGTGGTCGGCGTCCATCGCCTCGAAGCGTCGACCCACCCCGACAACGCCGCGTCCAATGCGGTCCTCGAACGGCTCGGGTTCGCCCGCGAGGGGCTGCAGAGGGAGAACTTCTGGGTGGGGGACGAGGTCAGCGACACCGCCCTGTTCGGACTGCTCGCCCGTGACTGGGTGCTGCCTAGCCGCCGCTGAGCAGGCGGGCCACCACGGGAGCGATCTCGCGCAGCGCCTTGCCCCGGTGGGAGATCGCGTCCTTCTCGGCGACGCTCAGCTCGGCGGTGGTGAGCTCGTGGCCGTCGGCCGCGAAGAGTACGTCGTAGCCGAAGCCGCCACTGCCTCGGACCTCGCGCAGCACGCGTCCGGCCATCTCCCCGTGGACGACGATGTCGTCACCGCCCGCACGACAGAATGCGACGGCACAGGTGAAGTGGGCACCCCGTCGCTCGTCGGGGACATCGGCGAGCTGGGCCAGCAGCAAGGCGTTGTTGCGGGCGTCCGCCAGAACGCGATCGGTCCCCGGCGGCCCGGACCAGCGGGCGGACAGGACGCCGGGCATCGAGTTGAGGGCGTCGACGCACAGGCCCGAGTCGTCGGCCAGGGACGGCAGCCCCGTGGCGGCCAGCCCCGCACGAGCCTTGAGCAGTGCGTTGCCCTCGAAGGTCGGTTGGTCCTCGACCGGTTCGTCGTAGGCCACCACGTCATCGAGCCCGAGCACCTCGATCCCGGGAGCGTGCTCGGCCAGGATGCGCTGCATCTCGGCGAGCTTCTTGGCGTTGCGCGAGGCCAGGAAGACCTCAGCCATCGAGGGCCACGCGCTGGAGGGCGGTGAGGTCGGCGATGCCCTTCTCGGCCAGCGAGAGCAGCGCGTCGAGCTCCGCACGGTCGAACGCGGCGCCCTCGGCGGTGCCCTGCACCTCCACGAACTTGCCCTCGCCGGTCATCACCACGTTCATATCGGTCTCGGCCCGGACGTCCTCCTCGTAGGGGAGGTCGAGACGCGGCACCCCGTCGATGATGCCGACCGACACCGCGGCCACGGACCCTCGCAGGCCCTGGGGTACGCCGAGGTGCGCGCACGCGTCGGCGAGCGCGACGTAGGCCCCGGTGATCGCTGCGGTCCTGGTGCCGCCGTCGGCCTGGAGCACGTCGCAGTCGATGACGATCGTGTTCTCGCCCAGCGCCTTCTCGTCGATGATCGCCCGCAGGGATCGCCCGATCAGCCTGGAGATCTCGTGGGTCCGGCCACCGATCCGGCCCTTGACCGACTCGCGATCGGACCGGGTGTTGGTCGAGGCGGGAAGCATCGCGTATTCCGCGGTCACCCAGCCGAGTCCCGAGCCCTTGCGCCAGCGCGGCACGCCCTCGTTGGCCGAGGCCGCGCAGAGCACCCGGGTGCGACCGAACTCCACGAGCACGGATCCGGCGGGGTGGTCCAGCCAGTCGCGGGTGATCTTGATCGGTCGGAGTTCGTCATCGGCACGGCCATCAGCGCGGGTCATGACCGCGACGATATCTGGCTGCCTCCCCCTCCCCGGCGGAGGGAGGCAGCCAGGGGTCGCCGACCTACTTGATCTCGGCCCGCAACACGCGCCAGAGCCCCAGGGCCAGCGGGACGACCAGCCACACGAAACCCGAGACGAGCAGGTGGCCCCACTCCGAGCCCGACAACGACATGTCGTAGAGGGGGGCCTGAGCGGACTGGAAGTCGATCCAGGGCGCCAGCTTGTCGAACCAGCCGATCAGTGCCGCGCCCACCGCGATCAGCCCCGGAAGCACCCACTTGTAGATGAAGAACACCACGATGGCCGCGGGGGTGTTGAGCAGCAGGATGGCCAGGGCGAACCCACCGAGCATGGCCAGGGTCTGGGTGATCAGGAACCCGAAGAAGCCGGCCCAGCCGAACGTCCAGTCGGCTCCGCCCTGCAGGGCGGCGTAGAGCAGGTTGCAGACCAGTCCCAGCACGATGGCCACCGCGATCGTGGCCAGGGTGAGGATCACCCCCACGACGGCCTTGGCGGCGAAGACGAGTGGCCGACGCGGATCGAGGGCGAACGTCACCATCGCGGTGCGCTGGCTCCACTCGCTGGTGACGAGCATGATCCCGAGCACCGGCAGCAGGACCGAGGTCACGAACGCCGCGGCCGCGACGAAGTCGCCGAACTGGATCGGCTCGTCCTGGGTGACGGTCACCGCGAGCACGATGCCCTCGGTGAGCAGGACGAGGAAACCGATGACTGCGAGCAGCCAGAACCCCGCCCTGGTGTCGTAGGACTTGCGCAGCTCCACCTGGACCAGCCGGCGGAACGGGATCGGGGTGGTGGTGGAGATGTCCAGCGCATGTCCGAGCCCGGGGCCGGGCGTCGCCGTGCTCATCACTTCACCTCGGCTCGCAAGACGCGCGCGACGCCGATGGCGAGGGGTACGACGAGCCAGATGAAGCCCGAGGTGGCGAAGTGGGCCCAGTCCTCGCCCGTCATGGTGGCGTCGATCAGGGGGGTCTGCGCGAAGTTGAAGTCGATCCAGGGCTGCAGGTCCGCGAACCACCCGATCAGGGCTGCTCCGATGCTGAAGATGCCGGGGAGCACAAGCGCGTAGACCATGTAGAGCACGATGGCGGCCGGCGAGTTGAGGAGCAGCGCGGCGAACGCGAAGCCGGTGAGCATGCCGATCACCTGGAGCAGCACGAAGCCGCCGACATTGGCGAGACCGAGATCCCATTCCACGGTGGCTCCCGACATCGCGCCGTAGAGCAGGTTGCAGATCGTGGCCAGGACGAGCGCGAGGAGGACGGCGGCGACGGCCAGGCCGATCCCCACGACGAACTTGGCAGCGACCACCAGTGGCCGGCGGGGCTCGAGGGAGAAGGTCACCATGGCGGTGCGCTGGCTCCACTCGCTGGTCAGCAGCAGGATGCCGAGGACCGGGAGGAGCAGGCCGATGGAGAAGTTCGTGGAGGTCAGGAAGTCGTTGTAGGAGACCTTCAGGTCCTGGGAGACCACGACGGCCAGCTGGATGGCCATCACCGCGGCGGTGAGCAGGGCCGTGCAGATCAACAGCCACAGCCCGGCGCGGGTGTCCCATGTCTTGCGCAGCTCGACGGAGACCAGCCGGAGGAAGGGGGTCTTCTGGGTGTCGCCGATGTCGAGCGCGTGGCCGAGCCCCGAGGCGGGGATCGCAGGGTTGGTGCTCATCGTGGTGTCCCTTCCGCGAGGTCCTCACGCTGGGTGTCCGAGGTCAGCTCGAGGAACAGGTCCTCGAGACCACCGTCGGCTGCCCGGAGGTCGGTGAGGACGGCGCCACTCTCGAGTGCCGTTCGGCCGATCTCGACCGGCAGGGTCTCCACTCGCAGCCCCTCACCGGCGATGCTCACCGCGAAGCCCTTGGCCGTGAGTGCGTCCGCCAGCGATGGATTGTCGAGGGCCGTGACGAAGCTCGACGATGATCCTTTGGCACCCGCGAGCAGCGACTTCTTGTCGCCCTGGGCGACGATCCGGCCGTGCCCGATCAGGATCATCTCGTCGGCGATCAGCTCGACCTCGTTGAGCAGGTGGCTCGACAGCAGGACGGTGCCGCCGCGCTCGGCGTACCCCCGTAGCAGGCCGCGCATCCACCTGATGCCGGCAGGGTCCAGCCCGTTGGCCGGCTCGTCGAGGATCAGGACCGACGGGTCGCCGAGCAGTGCGTGGGCGATGCCGAGGCGCTGCTTCATCCCGAGCGAGTAGTTGCGCAGCCGTCGCTTGGCCTCGGCCGGAGTCAGCGACACCAGCTCGAGCATCTCGTCGACCCTCGAGTTGGGCAGCCCCATCGTTCTGGCGCCGAGCTCGAGGATCTCCCGGCCGCTGCGCCCGGCGTGCTGGGCCGACGCGTCCAGGAGCACCCCGACGTGGCGGCCCGGGTTGGGGATGTCGCTGTAGAGGTGCCCGCCGATGGTCACCCGCCCCGAGGTCGGCGAGGTGAGTCCGACCATGACCCGCATGGTGGTCGTCTTGCCGGCGCCGTTGGGACCGAGGAACCCGGTGACCCGGCCCGGTTGGCAGGTGAAGGTGACGTTGTCGACGGCGGTGAAGTCGCCGTACTTCCTGGTGAGTGCTTCCACGGTGATCATGGAGACACTCTGCCCCCGGAGCGACCCTCGGGCATCGAACCTGGGGATGTGTCGCGGAGACCAAAGTAGGGGGCGGGCCGCGACCGGGGGCACCTGCGTCGGAGACGGACTGGGCCTAGCCTTGAGCGGTGCCCACTCCGCCCGACACCTACCAGCCCCGGCTGAGGTGGTGGTCGCATGCGTGGCGCCTGATCCTGAGTCTGCTGATCTCCGCGATGGTCTGGAGCCAGGCATGGCAGGGCCAGTGGCACGGACAGCAGGCACTGTTCTGGCTCGACGCGGCCGGCGGGCTGCTTGCCTTCGTGCTCGTCATGTTCCGCCGCCGCTGGCCACTGACCGTCGCCGTCGCGACGGGCGCGCTCACCCTCGTCTCCGGCGCTGCCGCCGGACCGGCGACGCTGGCCGCGGTGTCCCTGGCCACCCGGCGCCGCTACCTCCCGTTGCTTCTCACTGGCCTCATCGGGGTGGTCGCGGCCCAGGGCTACGCCGACACCCAGCCGCTCAACAGCCAGGACCCGGTGTGGTTCAGCCTCCTGATCAACGTCATCGCCACCGCCGCCCTCCTGGGCTGGGGCCTCTACATCGGTTCGCGCCGTGAGCTCCTGTGGACCCTGCGCGAGCGCGCCGAGCGGGCCGAGGCGGAGCAGCAGCTGCGGGTCGCCAACGCGCGCAACGCCGAACGGGGGCGGATCGCTCGAGAGATGCACGACGTGCTGGCTCACCGGATCTCCCAGGTCTCCCTGCACGCCGGCGCGCTGGCGTTCCGCGAGAACCTCACCGACGCGGAGGTCCGCAGCAGCGCCGCCGTCATCCAGGCGAAGGCGAACGAGGCGTTGAACGATCTGCGCGCAGTTCTGGGGGTGCTGCGCGCTCCCGAGACCGGCGAGCTGGTGGACGCACCCCAACCGACGTACGACGACGTGCCCGCCCTGATCAGCGAGGCTCGTCAGTCGGGCATGAACGTGGAGTTCGACGACCGGCTCACGGCCGGCGACTCCGTGCCGGTCGCAGTGGGGCGCACCGTCTACCGGATCATCCAGGAGGGCCTCACCAACTCCCGCAAGCACGCACCGGGTGCACTGATCCGGGTCCAGCTGAGTGGGTCGCCGGAGGACGGCATCGAGCTGAAGCTCCGCAACGGGGTGGGATTCAACAAGGGCCCCGCCGCCCCGGGCGCGGGCCTGGGCCTCATCGGCCTTTCGGAGCGAGCCCAGCTGCGTGGTGGCCGACTCGCACATCGCGTCGAGGGCTCCACCTTCGTCCTGCACGGCTGGATACCGTGGACCGCATGACCGCGCACGCCTCGAAGCCGACGCCCATCCGGGTCCTTCTGGTCGACGACGATCCGCTCGTGCGTTCGGCGCTGAGCCTGATGCTGGGCGGGCGCAGCGAGATGGAGGTCGTCGGCGAAGCACCGAACGGTCAGGCCGGCGTCGCGGCTGCCCGCCGGACCCGGCCCGACGTGGTGCTGATGGACATCAGGATGCCGGTGCTCAACGGGCTGGAGGCCACCCGGCTGCTGCATGCCGAGCCCGAGCCACCGCGGGTGATCGTGCTGACCACGTTCGACGCGGACGCCGACGTCCTCAACGCGATCGCCGCCGGCGCCGACGGCTTCCTCCTCAAGGACACCGAACCGGCCCACATCGTCGAGGCGATCGTGCGGGTGGCCGCCGGAGAGCCGATGCTCTCCCCCACCGCCACGGCGACGTTGATCCGTCAGGTGCGTCAGGCGGGGTCGCAGGGCCGACTGGGCGAGGCCGAACGACGCCTGGGTTCACTCACCGAGCGAGAGCGGGAGGTGGCCGTCGCCGTCGGGAAGGGTCTCAGCAACGCCGACATCGCCTCGTCGCTCTATCTCTCGGTGCCGACCGTGAAGGCGCATGTGTCGCGACTGTTCGACAAGCTGCAGGCCACCAACCGGGTCCAGATCGCCATGTGCGTGCACGACGCCGGCTGGGTCTAGCCGTTCCCGGCGGGCAGCCGGCCACAGGCCGGGTCGTCCACAGATCTGGTTTCGCCTCTTCCGGTTCGAACGTGTGTTCGAGAGAATGGAGGTATGGATCTGCTGCCTCTCGACTGTTTGGACGCGGCTGGTCTGCTTGCGCATCAGGAGATGTTGGTGGGGCGTCGTCGTGCGGTGGAGGTCGAGGATCTCGGGGTCGCTGCCCGGTGGGCGGTCCTGCACGGTGGGGACCCCCACGACTCCGGCGGAGTTCGGTGACCGTCTCGTGCTGGTCGGTGGGCAGGGCACTGTGCGGGTGCGGGAGTTCTGTGTCGCTGAGCTCGCGGTGGTGCGGCGGGTCCACCCGGTGGCGTGTCACAAGGTGATCGCCGGCGTGTCGGATCTGCAGCACCGGCTCCCGTTGACCTGGGCGGTCGTGGAGTCGTTGGCCGCCGAGGTGTGGGTCGCGCGCCGGGTCGCCGCCATGACCCGCGACGTCCCGGGGCGACCTCGCGCACGACTGCGGTGCCGAGCGAGGTCCTCGCCGTGCTGCGCACGCCGACCCCGCGCGGCTGCGCCCCCGTGCAGTGATCTACCTCCACCTCCAGCAGGCCGCGGTGTCTGGTGCCGCAGCCGGGTCGCGCGGGTCGAGGGCCTCGGTCCAGGTCCACGTCGGTGCCTACGAACACCCCGAGACCCTCAAGGACCGGGCCTGGTTGACCAGCGGTGGCGACTACTTCCCCCACACCGCCAGCCCAGGACACCGAGACCGGGTCGACTTCGACCACCACGGCACCAGCCCCATCCCCGCCGAACTCGGCGAGAGACTGCTCGCTCAGACGACGAACGTGGCCCCGGTCGCGGCGAGCTCGATCGGGCCGTCATAGACCGAGCGCGCCTCGTCGAGGCAGACCGCCCGGTCGTGCCACGGAGGGATATGCGTGAGGACCAGTCTCCCGACGGCAGCCCTGGTGGCCGTTTCGCCGCAGTCCTTGCCGGTGAGGTGGAGCGATGGCGGGTTGTCCCCTCCATCGATGAAGCTGGCCTCCGCCAGCAACAGGTCCGCCCCCAGCGAGGCCTGGTCGAGCGCGTCGCACGGTCCCGTGTCACCGCTGTAGGTCAGCACTCTCCCGTCCGCGCTGACCCGCACGGCGTACGCCGCGACAGGATGCTCGACGAGGGCTGCATCGATGGTGAACGGGCCCACCGAGAACGACTCGGCCGGGAAGGTGCGGAAGTCGAACTCCGCCCTCATGCCGGAGTCCAACGGGAGGTCGTAGGCCAGGGCCATCCGGTCAGCGGCACCCGGCGGCCCCCAGACGGGGATCCGCGCCGCTGGACCGGCGGGGTGGTACTTGCGCAGCACGTAGTAGCCGCAGAGGTCCATGCAGTGGTCCGCGTGCAGGTGGCTGATCAGGACCGCATCGATGACCAACGGGTCGACGTAGCGCTGCAGCGCGCCCAGTGCCCCGTTGCCGAGGTCGAGCAGGATCCTCCACACCCGACCGTCCTGCTCAGCCTCCAGCAGATAGCAGCTGGCGGGGCTGTCGGGCCCGGGGTAGGAGCCCGAGCAGCCGATCACGGTCAACTTCACGCGAGACCTCCTGCGAACTGACTGGCCATGTGCAGCTCCGGACCCAGGAACCGGCGGCCGATCTCCTCGAAGTCTCCCGGGTTCCCGGTGGTCTGGAAGGTATACGTGGCGGGGCCGCTGTCAGCCATCAGGTCCTCTCGGACCAGCATCTTGTAGACGTCCTTGGCGCACTCCTCGGCACTGCTCACCAGGGTGACCTCATCGCCCATCACGTAGGAGATGACGCCGGTCAGCAACGGGTAGTGGGTGCAGCCCAGGATCAGGGTGTCGACGCCGTCCGCCACGAGCGGGTCGAGGTAGGCGTGCGCGACCGCCAACAGCTCGTCACCACCGGTGATCCCCCGCTCGACGAACTCGACGAACCTCGGGCAGGGCTGGGTCGTGAGCCGCACCTGGGGAGCGGCTGCGAAGGCGTCGTCGTACGCCTGCGAGTCGGCGGTCGCCTGGGTGCAGATCACACCGATCCGACCCTCACGGCTCGCCGCCACCGCACGACGGGTGGCGGGGTAGATCACCTCGACCACGGGTACGTCGTAGCGCTCCCGCGCATCGCGCAGCATTGCCGCGCTGGCGCTGTTGCAGGCGATCACGAGGGCCTTCACGCCTTGGGCGACCAGGTGGTCGAGGCACTCGAGGGCGTATTCGCGCACCTCGCCGATCGGCTTGGGCCCATAGGGCATCCGCGCGGTGTCACCGAGGTAGAGGATCGACTCGTGGGGCAGTTGGTCGATGACGGATCGAGCCACGGTGAGTCCACCGAAGCCCGAGTCGAAGATGCCGATCGGCCGCTCTGTCACAGGGGACAAATCTAGGCGCTTGCCGGTGGCTCGTTGTAGCGACCGGCGGGGACCTGGCCGGAGAGCTCCTGGATGGCCGCCATGATCTCGTCGGTGGCCTCCCGCCGGGCGCGACCCAAGGGAACCCCGTCGAAGCGTCCGGCGAAGTCGATCGGCTTGCCGAACTTCACGGTCACCTTGGCCCGGTGCAGCCGCGAGCTCCCCGGTTGCTGGATGTGTTCGGTGCCCTGCACCCCGACGGGTACGACGGGCACACCCGCCGTGAGCGCGAGGTGGGCCACCCCGGTGCGACCTCGGTAGAGCAAACCGTCGCGCGACCGGGTGCCCTCGGGATAGATGCCGAACGCATCACCGCGGCCGAGCACCTCGAGGGCGATGTCGAGGGAGTCGATGGCTGCCTTGGTGTCGCTGCGGTCGACCGGCACCATGTCGATGGCCTCGAACCAGGTCTTGATGAGCTTGCCCTTGATCCCGGTGCCCTCGAAGTAGTCCTTCTTCGCCAGGAACACCACCTTGCGGGGGGCGAGGATCGGGATCACCACGCTGTCGGTGAAGGCGATGTGGTTGCTGGCGATCAGCACCCCGCCGGTCAGGGGCACATTGTCCAAGCCCTCGACGTGCGGTCGCCAGTAGGCCTTGGCGGCGGGCACGATGACGGTGGCGGCGAGCTCGTAGATCATGCCCAGAGCTGCCCTTCGAGACGGTCCTCGGCCTGGTCGATGGTGCCCTCGTAGGCGCCGGTGGAGAGATACTTCCAGCCGCCGTCGCAGACGACGAACGCGATGTCGGCGCGCTGACCGGCACCCACGGCCTTCGCTGCCTGGCCGAGGGCGGCGTGCAGGATCGCGCCGGTGGAGATGCCGGCGAAGATGCCCTCGAGCTCGAGCAGCTCACGGACCCGGCGCACCGCGTCGCGGGGACCGACAGAGAACCGGGAGTCGATCAGGCTGGCGTCGTACAGCTCCGGGACGAAGCCCTCATCGAGGTTGCGCAGTCCGTAGACGAGTTCGCCGTAGCGCGGCTCCGCGGCCACGATCCGCACGTCGGGCTTCGCCGTACGGAAGAACCGGCTCACCCCCATCAGGGTGCCGGTCGTGCCGAGGCCGGCGACGAAATGCGTGATGCTCGGCAGGTCGGCGAGCAGCTCCGGACCGGTGCCCTCCTCGTGGGAGAGTGCGTTGGCCGCATTGCCGTATTGGTAGAGCATCACCCAATCGGGGTGCTCGGCGGCGACGCGCTTGGCCACGCGGACGGCCTCGTTGGAGCCACCCGCTGCCGGCGAGGAGACGATCTCGGCCCCCCACATCCGCAGCAGCTGGCGGCGCTCCTCGGAGGTGTTCTCCGGCATCACGCAGACGATCCGGTAGCCCTTGAGCTTCGCAGCCATCGCCAGCGAGATGCCGGTGTTGCCGGAGGTGGGCTCGAGGATCGTCTGGCCTGGCCGGAGCAGCCCGTCCTTCTCCGCCTGCTCGATCATCTTCAGCGCCGGACGGTCCTTGATGGAACCGGTCGGGTTGCGGTCCTCGAGCTTCGCCCACAGGCGAACGTCGGGACTGGGCGACAGCCTCGGCAGGCCGACCAACGGCGTGTTGCCGACGGAGGCGAGCAGGCTGTCGTAACGCATCGTCAGCCGCCGGCGACCGCGGGCAGTACGACGACCTGGTCACCGTCGTTGAGAGTCGCCTGGAGTCCACCGATGAACCGGACATCCTCGTCGTTGATGTAGACGTTGACGAAGCGGCGCAGGTCCTCACCCTCGATCAGGCGGCCCTTGAGTCCGGGGTGGTTGGCCTCCAGGTCGTCGATCAGAGCCGTCAGGGTGGCACCCTGCGCCGAGACGGCCTTCTCGCCGTCGGTGTAGGTGCGAAGGATGGTGGGGATGCGGACCTCGATGGCCATCAGCCAATACTCCTGCTCAGTTCGGGGACGACGGTGACCTCTTCTTCGGTCACTTCTCCGTCGATGATGCTGTAGGACCTGAACTCCACGGGGCCGTCAGTATTCCCGTGTTCGCGTGTGCTGACCAGCACGTAGTGCGCTCCCGGTTCACTGGCGAGGCCGATGTCGGTCCGGCTCGGGTAGGCCTCGGTGGCGGTGTGGGAGTGGTAGACGACGACCGGTTCCTCGTCTGCTGCCCACATCTGCTTGTAGAGCGCCAACAGCTCGGTGGAGTCGAACTCGTAGAACGTGGGGCTACCGGCCGCGTTGATCATCTCGACGAGTCGCTCGGGGCGGTCACTGCCCTCCGGTCCGGCCACGATGCCGCAGGCCTCGTCGGGGTGGTCGCGCTTGGCATGCGCCACGATGGCGTCGTACGTCGCCTGATCGATGGTCAACACGCCTCAAGCCTAGGGGTTTGAGGCGTGGGGCGAAGAACTGGCAGGAAATCGTGGACGCCTGTCGATGGGGCCGGTTCCACCCGGATCCGCGCTCCCCCAGCATGGTGTCCATGACTGACGACGTGAGCCTGCTGCACACCGTCGATGCCTACTTCCGGGCGCTGCATGCCTGCGACGCCCTGCTCCTGGACACCGTGTTCCACCCGGTCTCGTCCCTGTTCGACGTCGACGAGGGCGCCCTGCGGGTCGACCCCTACCAGGCGTGGCGCCAGGTCGTGGCGACTCGCACCTCCCCCGCGAGCATCGGGCAGGCCCGTCAGGACGAGGTGGTGAACATCACCTGGCTCTCGGCCGACAGCGCCACCGTGCACGTCCGGCTGCGGATCCTCGACGAGGTCTTCGTCGACCACCTCTCGCTCATGCGCGACGGGGACCGCTTCCGGGTGGTGGCCAAGATGTGGCACCGCGAGAGCCGGGCCTAGGCGATCAGCGACGAGATCAGCGTCTCCTGGAGATAGCCGACCCACTCGTAGATGTCGTGTGCCTGCGAGCGCGGGTCCTCGTCGGGCAGGGAGTACCAGTAGTCCTCGTCGCCCTCGGTGATCTCCAGGCGAGTCGCCAGCGCCAGCCGGATGTCGGTGAAGGACCGCATCCAGGTCTCTGCCTCAGGCTCGCTCAGCTCGACGTCGACATAGAGACCGTCCTCGGTGAGCTGCGTCGGGAGCCCGGCATCCTCGAGACAGTCGATGATGGAGGCGGCCGCAGCAGCCTTGCCGTCGCGAAGACCACCTTCGGTGAACCGTCGGAACTCAGCAGCAGCCTCCTCGTCGTCGGCGTACGCCGTGGGGAACAGACGCGCGAGCACGGGATCCTCCGGTTCGGAGGTGGGGCCGGAGAAGTCCATCAGCGCCTCGAACGGGTCGCGACCGTCATCGGGGACCGCGCGCTCGTTGCGCAGGAGCTCGACGATCTGGGACGCCAGCGAGCGCAACAGGTCGGCCTCGAAGCCGGTGAAGTTCGCGATCACCGCACCACTGGGGCGATGCCTCTCGAAAGCACTCACGTCGACTTCTCCATGGTGGCCCAGAGCCCGTATTCGTGCATGGCCTGGACGTCGCGCTCCATCTCCTCGCGGGTGCCGGTGCTGACCACCGACTTGCCCTCCTCGTGGACCTCCATCATCAGCTTCTCGGCCTTGGCCTTGTCGTAGCCGAAGTACTTCGTGAAGACGTAGGAGACGTAGCTCATCAGGTTGACCGGGTCGTTCCAGACGATCGTCACCCAGGGTCTGGCCAGGAACGTGATGTCGTCGGGGGCGAGGCTCGGGTCGGCCGTCACGGGAGAAGCTGTTGACACGTCACCATCGTGGCACAGGCACCTCGTGAAACAGTGATCCTGTGACTCCCGGAGCAGCCTCGACGGCCCTTCTCACCGATCACTACGAGCTCACGATGCTGCAGGCCGCGCTGCGGTCCGGCACCGCGCACCGGCGCTCGGTGTTCGAGCTCTTCGCGCGACGGCTTCCCGAGGGTCGGCGCTACGGCGTCGTCGCCGGCGTCGGGCGGGCGCTCGACGCGATCGAGAACTTCCGTTTCGACGACGACTGCGCTGACGCTGCTGCGCGACATCGTCGACGGCCCGACCGTGGAGTGGCTGGCCGACTACCGGTTCTCGGGTGACGTCTGGGGCTACGCCGAGGGCGAGATCTACTTCCCCTACTCCCCGCTGATGATCGTCGAGTCGAGCTTCGCCGAGGCCGTCGTGCTCGAGACGGTCCTGCTCTCCATCTACAACCACGACTCCGCCATCGCCTCGGCTGCCTCGCGGATGACGACGGTCGCCGGCGATCGGCCGTGCATCGAGATGGGCTCGCGGCGTACGCACGAGGAGTCCGCGGTGGCAGCGGCCCGGGCGGCGTACATCTGCGGGTTCGCCAGCTCCTCCAACCTGGCGGCGCGACAGCGGTACGGCGTGCCGACCAACGGCACCAGCGCCCACAGCTTCACCCTGCTGCACGATTCCGAGGAGGACGCGTTCCGCGCCCAGGTCGACTCACTCGGCACCGGAACCTCCCTGTTGGTCGACACCTACGACATCGTCGAGGCGGTGCGGCTGGGCGTGGAGATCGCCGGGACCGGGCTCGGCGCGGTCCGCATCGACTCCGGCGACCTCGGGGCGTTGGCCCACCAGGTGCGCGAGCAGCTCGATGCGCTGGGCGCGACCGGGACCCGGATCATCGTGACCAGCGACCTCGACGAGTTCGCCATCGCGGGCCTGGCGGCCGCACCGGTGGACGGCTACGGCGTCGGCACCCAGCTGGTCGTCGGCAGCGGCCACCCCACCTGCGGCTTCGTCTACAAGCTGGTCTCCCGGGCCGACGACTCCGGCACCATGATCGACGTGGCCAAGAGGAGCACCGACAAGATCTCGATCGGCGGCCGCAAGTTCGCCCTGCGCCGCCGCGATGCCCGGGGCGTGGCCGAGGCGGAGGTCGTCGGCATCGGCACTCCCCCGGCCGACGACGGCGACGACCGGATCCTGCTGGTGCCACTGGTGCAGGCCGGCGAGATCGTGGGCCGCGAGCCGCTGGACGACGCCCGCGCCCGCCACGCCGCCTCCCGGGCGGAGCTCCCGCTGACCGCCCAGCAACTGTCGAAGGGCTCACCGGTCCTCGAGACCATCCACGTGACCAACCAACGAAGGAGGCGCCTGACATGGCACTGCTCAACTGCGACTTCTTCTCCGAGGTGCTGGAGGTCGGCACCTCGATGACCGTCGTCCTGCCGCAGTCCACCGAGTCGCAGATCGGGTGTCCGCCGCCGCCGAGGACGGCCGATGAGTTCCCGGTGCTCTACCTCCTGCACGGCCTCTCCGACGATCACAGCGCCTGGTCGCGCTACACCTCCATCGAGAGGTACGCCGCAGCGGCCGGACTGGCGGTGGTGATGCCGGCCGTCGGGGCGGAGCTTCTACGCCGACGAGGCGCCACGGACACAGCTACTGGGAGTTCGTCTCGACCGAGCTGCCCCAGGTCGTGGAGTCGTTCTTCCGGGTGTCCTCGGCGCGCGAGGACACCTTCGTCGCGGGCCTGTCGATGGGTGGCTACGGCGCCCTGAAGCTCGCCCTCGCCCATCCCGAGCGCTACGCCGCCGCCGCCAGCATGTCGGGCGCGCTCGACGTCCTGCGAGCTCGCCCAGCTGGGCCATCGCACGGAGCTCTTCGACCGGGTCTTCGGCGGGACGCCGGGGCCGAGCCGACGACCTGTTCACATTGCTGGCCGCGACCGACGCGACCGACCTGCCGCCCTTGCACATCTCGTGCGGCACCGAGGACCCGCTGGTCGGCTTCAGCAGGCGGTTCGCGGCCGAGGCGACCACCCACGGGGCCAGCGTGACGACGGCCTTCCCGCCCGGCGCCCACGAGTGGGGGCTGTGGGACAGGATGGTCGCGGAGGTCATCGACTGGCTGCCCAGGACCGTCACCGATCGCTAATCTGGTCGACATGGTGCGCGCACTGATCGTCGTCGACGTCCAGAACGACTTCTGCGAGGGCGGCTCGCTCCCGGTGGCGGGCGGAGCCCAGGTGGCGCACGACGTCGCCGAGATCCTCCATCAATGGTCGAACGGCGCACCGGACGCGGCCGACTACGCCCATGTGCTGGCCACCAAGGACCACCACATCGACCCCGGCGACCACTGGTCGAGCGAGCCCGACTTCGCGCAGTCGTGGCCGGTGCACTGCCGGGTGGGCACCGACGGCGAGGCGTTCCATCCCAACCTCGACCCCCAGCCCTTCGACGCGGTGTTCCTCAAGGGGGAGCACCAGGCGGCGTACTCCGGCTTCGAAGGCACCTCCGACCGACGGGATCGGCCTCGCCGACTGGCTGCGGAGCCACGACGTCACCCACGTCGAGGTGTGCGGCATCGCCACCGACTACTGCGTCAAGGCAACCGCCCTCGACGCCGCGGGCAACGGCTTTCAAACTCGGGTCCTCAAGGACCTGTGTGCCGGGGTCGCCGTGGAGAGCACGCAGGCTGCCCTGCTCGAGCTGCGGGGCGCCGGGGTCACGGTTGGCTGACCTGGAGATCGAGCAGCGTGGCGCGGCGGTGCACCTGAGGTTCAACCGACCGGCGGCGCACAACGCCCTCACCGCCGCGATGGCCGACGAGTTGGCGCGCACCTTGGAGGGGCTGGGTGTGCGCGAGGACGTGCGGGTGGTGGTGCTGTCGGGCAACGGGCCCGCCTTCTGCGCCGGCGCGGACATCGCCGGAGCCGAGGCTCACGAGCACCTCGACGCCTCCGATCTCGACCGCGCCGCCCGGATGGTCCGCGCGATCACGTCCCTGGACCAGCCGGTGCTCGCCGCCGTACAGGGAGTCGCGGCCGGCGTGGGATGTTCCGTGGCGCTCGCCTGCGACGTCATCGTCGCGGGTCCACGGGCGAGCTTCCTGCTGTCGTTCGCCCGGATCGGGCTGATGCCGGATGGCGGGTCGACGGCCAGCGTCGCAGCCGCGATCGGACGTGCCCGGGCGATGCGGATGGGCCTCCTCGCGGACGCGCTCAGCGCTGACGAGGCGTACGCCGCCGGGCTGGTCACCCACCTGGCTGGCGACGACTTCCTCGAGCAGGTCACCGCACTGACGGCCCGTCTGGCAACCGGGCCTCCGCTCGCCCACGCCGCGGCCAAGAAGGCGATCAACGCCGCGACACTGGGCGGTCTCGAGGACGCGTTCGCCCGCGAGCGTCGTGGCCAGAGCCTGCTGTTGCGCACCACGGATGCCGCGGAGGGGATACGGGCCTTCGGCGAGCGGCGTCGGCCGGTCTTCCGGGGCGAGTGAGCGGCTCAGCCGGTAAGGACGCGCCAGCCCCAGGCCGGGAGGTCGATCTTGGTCTCTGCCGATACCGTGATCCGCCGCCCGGAGAAGGCGTCGGCCCACTCACCGTGGTGCGGGCCAGCACCCAATGAGACGGTGCGCCGGACCGGGCTGAGGTTGAAGATGGCGAAGACGCGGCTCTCCCCGTCGTCGGTGGCGCGCACGAAGCTGAGCACGTGGTCCTCCTGGTCGCTGACCACCCTCACCATCCGGGCACCCCAACCGCCGTTCCAGAGCGCGGGCTGCTGCTGCTTGAGGCGGAACAGGGCCCGGTAGAGGGCTGCTTGGCTCTCGTTGTCTCCGCTGACCTCGTCCTTGTCGAAGAACTCCAGGCGCCGACGGTTGCCGAGTTCCTGCCCGGTGTAGACCAACGGAATGCCGTCACCGATGACCGACAGCACGGTGACGGCGGGCAGCGCCTCACCGAACCGTTCGTACTCCGTGCCTGCAGCATGATTGTGGTCGTGGTTGCTCACGAAGGTCATCCGCATCGAGTCGTGGGACCAGGACCGCTCGTTCCAGGCGTAGTAGACCCGCAGGGGCTCGATGCTCGCCACCTCCCCGCTGGCGATGAGGTGCAGTGCCTCGTTCCACGACCAGGCGTACGAGGCGTCGAAGGCCGAATTGTGCAGGTCCCGGGTCTCCCACTCGGCCAGCATGAAGACCGGCTTGATCACATCGAGCTGGGCACGGGCGTGCTCCCAGAAGTCAAGAGGAACGAACCCGGCCACGTCGCAGCGGTAGCCGTCGACGTCGCATTCGCGGACCCAGAACTCGAGTGCGCCGGCCATGTAGTCACGCAGGCCCGGGTGGTCGTAGTCGAGGTCGATGATGTCGTCCCAGTCCCACCACGGGGTGGGTCGGAGGTCGCCCTTCCAGTCACGGGCGTACCACTCCGGGTGCTCCTGGACGAGCACGTTGTCCCAGGCGGTGTGGTTCGCGACCCAGTCCAGGATGACCTTCAGGCCGAGTGCGTGAGCGGCTGCCACGAAATGCCGTAGATCATCGATGGTGCCGAACTCGGGGTTGACGGCGAGGTAGTCGCGCACGGCGTACGGGCTGCCGAGCCGGCCCTTGCGGTTCACTTCGCCGATCGGATGGACCGGCATCAGCCAGATGATCTCTACCCCGAGATCACGGATGCGGGGCAGATGTTCCTCGGCTGCCCGGAAGGTTCCCTCCGGCGTGAATTGACGTTGGTTCAGCTGGTAGATGGCGGCGTGCTGGGACCACGCGGGGTGCTTCATGGAAGTCCTCCGTTGGGGTGGTGCGAGGGATCAGGCCAGCGGCGCGAGAACCTTGGCCGTCGATCCTCGGACCACGAGTTCGGGCTGGAAGATGACGTCTCCGTGCGCCACGGTGTGGCCGGAGATGAGTTCGATCAGGTTGCGACAGGCAGCGGTGGCCAGGTTGGCCGCTGGCTGACGAACGGTGGTGAGCGGGGGGTCGGTGAACTCGGCCATCAGGCTGTCGTCGCTGCCAATCACCGAGACATCCTCCGGGACCCGTCGACCGCGTGGCCCGGATTGCCCGGATCACCCCGAGTGCCATCACGTCAGAGCCACAGACGATGCCGGTGACGCCGGCATCGAGCAGCTGCTGAGCGGCAGCCACACCGCCCTCGATCGTGTACGCCGTGCGTGCGATGCGCTGGTCGATGTCCTCGTCGCTGAGCACGACCTCGGGCCCACTCATCAGCTCTCGGAAAGCGGCTGTCTTGCGGATGACCGGGGTGTACCTCGCCTGACCCAGCGCAATGCCGATGTCGACGTGACCCATCTGCCGGAGATGGTTGACGGCGAGTTCGACCGAACGGGCGTCGTCGGTGGACAGGAACGGCGCTGGTACGCCGGCCAGGTATCCGTTGACCAGCACGATCGGCAGCCCCATCTCCACCAGCCTGATGTAGCGCTGTGGATCGGTGTCCTGGATCGCGTGGATCCCCGAGACGAAGATGATCCCGGAGACCGCGTGCTCCTGGAGCATCTGCACGTAGTCGTCCTCGTGCACCCCGCCCAGGCTTTGGCTGCACAGCACCGGGGTGTAGCCGAACCGGGCCAGGTTGGCCTCCACCATCTGGGCGAAGCGGGGGAAGAACGGGTTCTCCAGCTCCGGCACGATCAGGCCCACCAGCCCCGCGACACGCGGACGCAGCCGTGAGGGTCGGTCGTAGCCAAGTACGTCAAGAGCGGTGAGCACCTGACGTCTGGTGTGCTGGTTGACACCGGGTTTCTCGTTGAGGACTCGGCTCACCGTGCTCACGCTCACGCCCGCACGTTGGGCGATCTCCGTGAGACGCACCTTCATGGTCCTGATCTTAGTGAGAACGCGCGCTTTGCGGACGCATGGGCACGCATCGCGAACATCGTGGCGGGTACTGGCAAAGCAGTCATAGCAGTGATTCGTATCACTTTTGGAAACTTTTTGCACTGATCTTTCTCTCTTGCAAGTTCCCTGCTAGCGTGTGGCGCGCCTCACACCTGGCCCCCTCGAGGAGGATTCCCACCCATGCTCAAGCTCTCGCGCAAACTTGCGCCGGCAATCATTGCAATCGCTTTCATCGCCGCCGCTTGCGGCGGTGGCGACCCCGCCCCCAGCGCCGATCCAAGCGCCGGCGAGTCATCGGCGCCGGCGGGTGACGGTGGCGGAGACGCCGACCTGGTGATCTGGACCGACTCGCTCAAGCTCCCGCTGTCAAGAAGGTGGCCGACACATTCGCCGCCGCCAACGGCATCACCGTCAAGGTCCAGGCCATCTCAGCCGACCTGCAGGGCAGCTTCGTCACCGCCGACTCCGCTGGCAACGGTCCCGACGTGGTCGTCGGTGCCCACGACTGGATCGGCAACCTGGTGCAGAACGGCGCCATCGAACCGCTCCAGCTGTCCCCTGAGGACCTCTCCGGCTACTCGCCGAAAGCCGTCCAGGCGACGACGTACGACGGCAAGCTGTACGGCGTTCCCTACGGCATCGAGGCGCTCGGCGCTCTACCGCAACACCGATGTCGTCCCCGACGAGCCGAAGACGATGGACGACGCCATCGCGGCCGGACAGAAGCCGCTGTGAAGGCCGGAAAGGTCGACTCCGCCCTCAACCTTCCGGTCGGCGACACCGGCGACGCCTACCACATGGAGCCGATCCTGACCTCGCTTCGGCGGCTACATCTTCGCCCAGGACGAGGACGGGGCCTACATGCCCGACGACGTGGGCATCGGCAAGGACGGGTCCGTCGCGGCCGCCGAGGAGATCGCCAGCCTCGCGAAGGCCAAGGTGCTGCGCACCTCGATCAGCGGCGACAACTCCATCGCCCTGTTCACCAGCGGCAAGGCCGCCTTCCTGGTCTCCGGCCCGTGGGCCCTCCCGACATCAAGAAGGCCGGCTTCAACTACGCCATCCAGCCCGTGCCCGGCTTCGCCGGACAGGGCCCGGCCGAGCCTTCATGGGCGCCCAGGCCTTCATGGTGGCCGCGAACGGCGCGAACAAGGACATCGCCCAGGAGTTCGTCAACAACGGTGTCAACAGCGAGGAGGCCATGCAGACGCTCTTCGATGAGACGCAACTGCTCCCGGCAATGACCTCGGTCCAGGAGACAGTCGCCGACCCTGACCTCACGGTCTTCACAGCGGCAGCCAACGCGGCGACCCGATGCCCGCAATCCCGGCGATGGCGTCGGTCTGGGAGCCGCTCGGCAAGGCCTACTCGGCCATCGTCAGCGGCAAGGACGCCGACCTCCACCATCAAGGCGGCCGGCGAAACGATCAACAAGGCGATCGAGGACGCCGGGCTAGACCCCCGGCCGGCTACCTCGCGTATCGCGGACCAGGTGCGGCGGTTCCCACCCGCCGCACCTGTCCGCCTGCCCCCTGCTCGAAAGCCCACCTGACAAAGGGAACAGTGCCGTGACGGACGTGGATCTCTCCCAGCCAACCCCGACCAAGCCGCCCGCCACAGATTCACCAAGCCTGGACGCGATGGCATATCGGCGCTGCTCGTCAAGGTGCTCTTCCTCGGTGCCGTGATCGGGGTGGCGATCGCCTTGACGCCGACTCTCGTCGGCGAGAAGTCCTGGGTCTTCCTGGTCGCCATCTGGCTGATCGCCGCGGTCCTGACTGCGACCTACGCGACCGGACGCGCGCTGCCGGCCAAGTACCTCGTGCCCGGGCATGCTGATGCTCACCCTGTTCGTGGTCTACCCGATCTTCCTGACGGCCAAGACCTCGTTCACGAACTACGGCGACGGCACCCGGAGCCCGAAGGCAGACACCATCAGCCAGATCGTCGGCGCCTCGGTCGTGCGCTCCGACGACTCGCCGCAGTACAGCCTGACCATCGCCACCGACGGCGACCTGGCCACAGGGCCTTTCACGTACTTCCTGGTCCCCCAGGACGACGAGTCGAAGGTCTTCAAGGGCACCAGGCCGACGGGCTCGAGGAAATCTCGGCGTCCGACGTCACCCTCGACGACGGTCGGGTCACTGCGGCCGACGGCTACACCATCCTGAACATCAAGCAGGTCAGCGCCGCAGCCGACGCCCTGGACGAGATCGCGGTCCCGACCGATAGCGGCGCGTTCATCGTCCGGTCCGGTACCAGCGAGGCTTTCGAGGGGGCGCCCACCCTGACCTACGACGAGGGCAACGACACCATCACCGACACCACCACGGACACCGTCTACACCGTCCAGCAGCAAGGTGACCGGGAGTACTTCGTCGACGACGCCGGCGAGCGGATCTCGGACCAGTCCTGGACGGCCAACGTCGGGGCTGCGCAACTACAAGAGGATCTTCACCGACAGCCGGATCAGCTCCGACTTCTTCAGGATCTTCATCTGGACCCTGGTCTTCGCCACCGTCTCGGTGGCCTCCACGTTCCTGCTCGGACTGCTGTTCGCCATGATCCTCAACGACCCGCGGATGCGGGGACAGAAGATCTACCGCGCTCTGCTGATCCTCCCCTACGCGATCCCCGGCTTCATCTCGCTCCTGCTGTGGTCCAGCTTCTACAACCAGGACTTCGGCCTCATCAACGACCTGACCGGGCTCAACGTCAACTGGTTCGGGCGGCTCGACGACCGCCAAGATCGCCGTCCTCGTGACGAACCTCTGGATGGGCTTCCCCTACATGTTCCTGGTCTCGACCGGCGCCCTTCAGGCGATCCCCGAGGACCTCCAGGAGGCTGCCAGGATCGACGGGGCCAGCGGTTCGAAGGACTTCACGCAAGATCACCTTCCCGTTGCTGCTGGTGACGGTGGCGCCGCTGCTGGTGGCGACCTTCGCCTTCAACTTCAACAACTTCGAGCGATCTACCTGCTGACCGAGGGCGGGCCGTTCAGCCCGGACAACCCGACGGCCGGCGGCACCGACATCCTGATCAGCTACACCTACCGGCTGGCGTTCGGTGCCGGCGGGGCCCAGATCGGCTTCGCCTCCGCCGTATCAGTCGTGCTGTTCGTCGTCACGGGCTCATCGCCGCGATCCAGTTCCGCGCCACCCGTTCGCTTGAGGATGTGAACTGACATGGCAGACGCAGACACCTACCCGCAAGGCCGGCAGGAAGGCCGAAGCCGCCCCCAAGGTCAAGATGGGGTTCAACCGCTGGTTCCGCGAGGTCGGGTGGCGCCACGCGGTCGGCATCATCGCCGTCCTCTGGGCCCTGTTCCCGGTGTCCTACGTCGTCTCTGCCTCGCTGAACCCGCTGGGCAACGTGGTGACGACAACGATGATCCCGCACTCCTTCAGCCTCGCCAACTACCCCAAGCTGCTGCGACACCTACCCCTTCGGCACCTGGGTGCGCAACAGCCTCATCGTCTGCGTCGTGGTGGTGTTCGTACAGCTGCTCTTCAGCGCCATGGGTGCCTTCGCCTTCTCCCGCTTCCGGTTCACGGGCCGTCGCGGCGGTCTGCTGGCGCTGCTGCTGGTCCAGATGTTCCCGCAGTTCCTGGCTGCGGTGGCGCTGTACCTGATGTTCACCCAGATCGGCGAGGTGATCCCCGCGATCGGTCTCGACACCCTGCTGGGCTACATCATCATGATGTGCGGCGGCTCACTGGGACAGGTGTGGCTGATCAAGGGGTTCTTCGACTCGATCCCGATGTCGCTGGACGAGGCGGCCACGCATCGACGGCGCGAGCCACGTGCAGGTGTTCTTCCGGATCATCCTGCCCCTGGTCCGACCGATCCTGGCGGTCTGCGGGCTGCTGGTCTTCGTGGGGGTGATCGCCGAGTTCCTGATGGCCTCGATCTTCCTCCGAGACGAAGGCAACAAGACTCTGGCCACCGGGCTCTACGGCCTGATCGACGGTGACCGCTCCAACAACCTCGGAGTCTTCGCCGCCGGGGCAGTGCTGACCGCGATCCCCGTGGTCCTGCTGTTCCTCTACCTGCAGAAGTTCATCGTCGGTGGCATCACCGCGGGCGGCGTCAAGGGATGACCCCCGCGATCGACCCGCTCGACCCGCACCACGACGGTTCCCCGCTCTACACGCTCACCGAGGTCCCTGTCCTCGGTGAGCGTGTGCGGCTCCGGGTGCGGGTGCCGCACCACCTGGACGGGAGCCCGGGCGCCCGCGAGGTGGTGCTGCGCGCGGTGGCGACGGCGAGCCCGCGGTCCGACAGGCCACCGAGGTAGCGGTCGACGGCGCCGGTGCGTGGTGGGAGGTCGACGTCGAGCTGGTCAACCCGCTGACGTCGTACCGATTCCTGGTCTCTCGGGCACCAGACGACTATCGGTGGCTGACGGCGACGGGGGTGCACGACCGCGACGTCACCGATGCCGGCGACTTCAAGATCAGCACGCGTGCACCGGCTGCCGGACTGGGTGCCGGACCAGGTCGGCTACCAGGTCTTCCCCGACCGCTTCGAGAAGACCGAGACGGGGGTCGAGCTGCCCGACTGGGCCGAAGCCGCGCGACTGGGACGACCCCGTCGTGCACCGAGGACCCGGACGTGCCCTTCCAGGTCTACGGCGGCACGCTGGACGGCGTCGCCGCGCAGCTCGACCACCTCACCGGGCTCGGGGCGACGCTGCTCTACCTGACGCCCGTGTTCGAGGCGCACTCCAACCACCGCTACGACGCCGTCTCCTTCGACCGCGTCGACCCCCTGCTGGGCGGCGACGCGGCTCTCGACCGGCTGCTCGGTCGCCGCCCACGAGCGGGGCCTGCGGGTGGTCGGTGACCTCACGACCAACCACACCGGCGACTTCCACGACTGGTTCCTCACGCCCGCGCCGACCCCGACCAGCGTCGGAGCGCGCCTTCTACCGCTTCGACGGCGACGACTACGTCGAGCTGGCTCGGCATCTCCTCGCCTGCCCAAGCTCGACCACACCTCCCGCGAGCTGGCCGCCCGGCTGTACGACGGCCCCGGGTCGGTCGTGGCGCAGCTGGCTGGAGCACGGGCTCGACGGCTGGCGCGTCGACGTGGCCAACATGACCGGCCGACTGGGCGCCGACGACCTGGCGCACCAGGTCGCGCGAGGACATCCGGAGCACCATCGCGACGATCCGGCCAGACGGGTGGCTGCTGGCCGAGCACGGGCACGACGCCACCCACGACCTGACAGGTGCCGGCTGGCACGGAACCATGGACTACGCGGGGTTCACCCGACCACTCTGGTGCTGGCTCAACGGTGGGGCCCTCGGGTCTGCGGAACACGGCGCGATCGAGCACGGGCTGACCTATCTCGGCCTGCCCGTCGACATCCCGGTCCTGGACGCCGAGGCGGCGGTGGCCACCATGCGAGAGGTCCACGGCGCGATGCCGTGGGCTTCGTGGATGGGCTCCACGATGCATCTCGACTCCCACGACGTCCCCCGCTTCCGCACCGTCGCCGGCGGCGGAATCGACGGCGGGATCGACAGCGAAGGACGCGGCCGCGCCCGTCACCTGGTGGGGCTCGGGCTGCAGATGACGATGCCCGGCGTACCGGTGGTGTTCATGGGCGACGAGCTGGGTCTCACGGGCCTCGATGGCGAGCACTCACGCACGCCCTACCCGTGGTCTCACCCCGAGAGCTGGGACTCCCCCACGCTGGACGCCTACCGCGACTGGATCGCGCTGCGCAACGCGGCATGTGGCGCTCGACGAGGCGGCATGCGCTGGTTGCACGCGTCGGGAGACTCCCTGACCTTCCTGCGCGAGCATGCGGACGAGGTCGTGTTGGTGCACGCCAACCGGACCGACACCGACCCGGTGTCGCTGCCCTCGCCCGCCCTGGGGCCGGGGGTCGCCGTGCTGCCGACCGTGCTCGGCAGCACAGCCTCGGTCGTCGATGACCAGGTCACCCTGCCGGGCACGGCCGGAGTGAGCGTCTACGCAGTCAGGTGACGATGATCGGCTGACCGCCGGACACGAGTCGCCAGTCGGTGGAGGCGAACGTGGCGGGGTCGATGGTGCCGTTGGCGCTCACCCAGTCGATGAGCAGCTGCCGGATCTCGTTCTGGCGGTTGTAGACGACCGGGGCTGTCGAGACCGCCGGGAAGCCGCCGCCTCCGGACTGGCGGTAGTTGTTGACCGCCATCGCGAACTCCTGGTCGTCGGCGACCGGGGTCCCCCCGTAGGCCAGGTTCATGATGCGCGATCCCGGCGGCTGGGCGATGTCGATGTCGTAGGTCAGGGGCTGGTCGAGTCCGGCGACCGAGTCGAAGTTGTAGTCGGGGGTGCCGTTCGGGGCGGTCGCGGTCACCGCATTGGTGACGTCGGCCATCGCGAACGGTCCGGGCCCGGTGACCTGCTTGAAGTAGTTCGCCGAGAACTCCAGGTAGGCCCGCACGTCAGCACCGGTCACCTTCACGCCCAGCAGGGTGTTGTCGTAGATGTAGAGCCCGGCGACGTCACGCACGGTCACCTGGCCGGCCGGGAAGGACGCACCACGGTTGAACGGCGCCGCGATCGACAGCACCGGCAGTGCCGCGTCGGCGCCGGTGAGCCCGGCCTTGACGGCATCGGCCTGCACGAAGTTGACGAAGTCGATGATCGGCACGTCCTCGACCACCGCGCGCGCTGCGGACAGCGCTGTCGTCGAGGTGCCGATGGGTGAGTTGACGTAGGTCACCACCTGGTCGTGCTGGGCCTGAACCGCCGCGAGCACGGCTGGGTCACCGGCGACGGTGTTGGAGTTCAGGGCCTGCGACGTCGAGGTGGTGACGCGCCACCGGCCATGGCGGTGCTCGAGGTTGAGATCCATCACGGCGACGCGCATGCCCCAGTAGAGCGGCTCGCACAGCAGCACCTGCCGACCGGTGGCGGTGTTGGTGACGTACTGCTGGGCGATCTCGACGTGCGCGTGACCCACGAGGATCGCATCGATCCCCGGGACCTGCTCGGCGACCAGGCTGGCGGCGTTCTCCGGATACGGCAGGGCGTCGCCGTACGACGAGGAGGTGGTGGCGCCTGAGTGAGCAGAGACGATGACGACATCGCAGCCCATCCGCTTGAGCCGGGGCACGAAGATGCGCGCCTGCTCGACGAGACCGGGGAACTCCATCCGGCCCTCGACGTTGGCCTTGTCCCAGATCGCGATGCCGGGATTGGTGAGGCCGAGGATGCCGACCTTCAGCTTGGGTCCGCGACGGGGCCGGAGGGTCACGACGCGGTAGGGCGGAAACACGGGCCGCTTGGTCGCCGGGTCCACGGCGTTGGCGCCGAGCAGTGGGAAGTTCAGCTGCGACTCGAAGGTCCGCAGGGTCTCGATGCCGTAGTTGAACTCGTGGTTGCCCAGGGCGGCGGCGTCGTAGCCGACCAGGTTCATCGCGTTGGCCATCGGGTGCACCCCACCGCCGGTGATCGGGGCGATCCGCGCGTAGTAGTAGGCCAGCGGGGTGCCCTGGATGGTGTCCCCGGCGTCGATGGTCAGGATCGGCTCACCCGTGCGCTCGGCTCGCATGGCGGAGATCAGCGTGGCCGCCTTCGCGATGCCGATGTCGTCATGGGCGGTGTTGTCGAACTCCGCGTTCTTGTAGTAGTCCCAGTTGAAGACGTTGCCGTGCAGGTCGGTGGTGCCGAGCACGGTCAACCGGGTGCGCGGGCGACGAGGATGGTGGTGATGGCCGGTGTGGGCCTCGGCCGGCGCGGCCACGAACCCGGCGGCGGTGAGGGCTGCCGCACCGGTGAGGACGGAGCGGCGGGTGGCGGGTGTCTGGCTGAGCGTCATGGATCCTCCGAGAGAGACGGGCTGGACAACGGCGACCTTTCTACCCGCTGGCCCACTTCTGTGCCAGCGCTCTGATGACCTTGGCGTCCCGGGTGGTGGCCACCCCGAACAGCCTCTCGACAGTTGAATTGCTGAGCTTGACCGAGTGATAGGCGGTCTCGGTGAAACTCAGGTGAACGGCACGGCCGGAGACCTCCGCGTGCTCCCCGGCGTACTCCAGAGCGGCCAGCGCCTCGACGGCCTCGGCCGAGGGCTCCTGTTTGAGCAGGGTGACGTAGTGGCGATCGCTGCCGGGTCGTGCGAGGCGCTCGGTGTCGGCGGCGAGGTCCCGTAGCTCGGCGAGCGAGTAGACGATCGTGGGCACCTCGAAGCCTCGATCGGCGCAGAAGGCGTCCTCCAGGGCGGTCTCGAGCCTGGTGCGGGACCGCTTGGGAGTGCTCAGCAGCACGTTACCGGTGTTGATGTGGGTGGCCACCCCCGTGCACCCGAGGGACTCGACGGCAGCCTTGATGTCGTCCTTCGGGAACTTCCGGGTGGCCCCCAGGTTGACCGCCCTGAGGAACGCGACGTAGGTCGGCATGACCCCATTCTGTCGGACAAAATGCGTAGTGACGCCGAACCGAGACCTGTTTGTGCGTGACCTCGGGGCTCTCGCGCGCTTAGGGTGCAACGCATGAAGACCCGAAATCTTGCTGCTGTCCTGTCCGTCGCCGCGCTCGCGGTCACCCTCACTGCCTGTGCTCAGGAGACCACGAAGACCGATAGCGGGGTGAACGTCATCAACAAGGGCGAGCTCACCGTGTGCACGTCGCTGCCCTACAAGCCCTTCGAGTTCAAGCAGGGCACCGACATCGTCGGGTTCGACATGGACCTCGCGAAGATGGTGGCCGACGCCAACAAACTGAGCCTCAACGTCGTCGTCACCGCATTCGAGGGCATCCAGTCCGGTCAGTCCCTGAACACCGGCAAGTGCGACATGGCGATCGCCGGCATGACGATCACCGACGACCGCGCCAAGGTCATCGACTTCTCCGATCCCTACTTCGACGCCACCCAGGCACTGCTCACCAACGACGAGAGCATCAAGAGCCTCGACGACCTCGACGGCAAGACGCTGGGCGTGATGGCCGGCACGACGGGTGCGCTCTACGCCAAGGACAACGCCCCTGCCAACGTGACCATCAAGACCTTCGAGGACCTCGGCCTGCAGGCCGCCGCGGTGAGCGCGGGCCAGGTCGACGCTGCGATCCAGGACAACGGCCCGCTGCTCGACTACGCCAAGGCCAACCCCGAGACGTTCGTGACCGCCGAGTTCGACACCGGCGAGCAGTACGGCATGGCCGTCAAGAAGGACGGCAACGACGATCTGCTCGCGTCGATCAACAAGGTCATCACCGACTCCAAGTCCGACGGCAGCTACGACAAGGCCTACACCACCTGGTTCGGCAACGCGCCGGCCAACTGACCGCGGCCTGACGTCCCCAGTCCGTGACCGTGATCCCTTCACAAGGAGCCTGACATGGCGATGAGCCCTCGCAAGCGCGCTCAGATCAGTCGCTACATCCAGTACGCCGTACTTGCCGTCGCAGTCGTCATCGTGCTCATCGTCGCGGACTGGGGGACGCTGCAGGACAAGTTCCTCAACGGCGAGATCCTGAACAAGCAGTTCCCGGACGTCATCACGATCGCCCTGAAGAACACCATCCTCTACACGATCGGGGCCTTCACCTTCGGGCTCATCTTCGGGTTGATCCTCGCCCTGATGCGGTTGTCGTCGGTTGGTCCCTACCGATGGCTGGCCACGATCGTCGTCGAGTTCTTCCGGGGTGTGCCCGCCCTCATCGTGTTCATCGGCTTCTCGCTCGGGTTCCCGCTCGCGTTCACCGGCCGCACCCTTCCCGGGGGGATCTTCGGCACCGTGACGGTGGCCCTCGGTCTCGTGGGCGCCGCCTACATGGCGGAAACCATCCGGGCCGGCATCCAGGCGGTGCCCAAGGGTCAGCTGGAGGCCGCCAGGTCGTTGGGCATGAGCCAGGGCCGGGCCATGATCTCGATCGTGATCCCACAGGCGTTCCGGATCATCCTGCCGCCGTTGACCAACGAGCTGATCCTGCTGACCAAGGACTCCTCGCTGGTCTACGTGCTGGGGCTCAGCCTGAACGAGTACGAGCTCACCTCGTTCGGCAAGGACGGGCTGAGCACCTACGTCAGCCTGACTCCTCTCTTCCTGTCCGCCATGTGCTACCTGATCATCACCGTTCCCCTGTCCATCGTCGTGAGGCGCATGGAAGCCCGAGCCGAGAGGGCCCGCTGATGTCCGAGATCACGCTCGACGAGAACGCACCCGCCATCGACGTTCAGCAGCTGCACAAGTACTTCGGCGACAACCAGGTGCTCAAGGGCATCGACTTCCACGTGGACCGGGGTCAGGTGGTCTGCGTGATCGGGCCCTCCGGTTCCGGCAAGTCCACGCTGCTGCGCTGCGTGAACCTGCTCGAGCAACCCACGGAGGGCAAGATCTTCGTGGAGGGCATCGAGATCACCGACCCCGACGTCAACGTCGACTCGCTCCGCAGCCGGATCGGGATGGTCTTCCAGCAGTTCAATCTCTTCCCGCACCTCAGCGTCCTCAACAACCTGACCATCGCGCAGCTGAAGGTCAAGGGCCGCAACAAGGGCGAGGCCGTCGAGATCGCCCGCAAGAACCTCGAGAAGGTCGGGTCTGGCCCACCGGGAGGACGCCTATCCGGCCCACCTCTCCGGCGGGCAGCAGCAACGCATCGCCATCGCACGGGCATTGTCGATGGAGCCCGACATGATGCTCTTCGACGAGCCGACGTCGGCCCTCGACCCCGAGCTGGTCGGCGACGTCCTCCAGGTGATGAAGGACCTCGCCACCGAGGGCATGACGATGATGGTGGTGACCCACGAGATGGGTTTCGCCCGCGAGGTCGGCGACAACCTGGTCTTCATGGACGGCGGCGTGATCGTCGAGGAGGGCCTGCCCACCGAGGTGCTGGGCAACCCGCAGCACGAACGCACGCAGCTGTTCCTCTCCAAGGTGCTCTGAGCTTCACCAGCCCGTGTGCCCACCGTGAGGTGGCCCACACGGGCTGTTCTCTGCTGGAATTTAGATAGGTTTCCGATGTAATGTCGGGCCGTGACCGACGAACTGCATGAGCTCAGCGGAGAGCTGGTGGTCTACGCCGCACGTCTCGTGCGGGCAGCCCGTCGACTGAGCGACTCCCCCGGGGCCGCGATCAGGGTCGTCTCGCTGCTCGACGAGCACGGCCCGCTCGGGTCTCCGAGCTGGCCCGGCTGGATCGCTGCAGCCAGCCGACCATGTCGGGGGCCGTCAGCTCCCTGGTGCAGCGCGACTGGGTGGTGAAGACACCCGATCCCGATGACGCCCGGTCCTCGGTGGTCAGCCTCAGCCCAGCCGGCCGGGCCGAACTGGCCAGGGTCCGCAGCCACAACGCCGACGCAGTCGCCGCCCGCTTCGAGGCGCTCGACGACCACGACCTCGCCGACCTGGCCACCACGGTGTCCGTCCTGCGCGACCTGATGTCCCATCCCTCGAAAGGAACCCTGTGAGCACCGCCGAGAAGCCGTCCTTCTTCGATCAGCCCCGGGCGGTGTGGGCGGTCGCCTTCGCCTGCGTCATCGCCTTCATGGGCATCGGGCTCGTGGACCCCATCCTGAAGCCGATCGCCGACGAGCTCGGAGCCTCACCCAGTCAGGTCTCCCTGCTGTTCACCAGCTATATGGCCGTGATGGGCGTGGCCATGCTGATCACCGGCGTCGTCTCCAGCCGGATCGGCGCCAAGCACACCCTCCTGGTCGGGCTCGCGCTGATCATCGTCTTCTCGAGCCTCGCCGGCGCCTCCGGCTCCATCGGGGCCATCGTCGGCTTCAGGGCCGGTTGGGGGCTGGGCAATGCGCTGTTCATCGCCACTGCGCTCTCGACCATCGTGATGTCGGCGCGAGGCTCCACCGCGCAGGCGGTCATCCTGTTCGAGGCCGCACTCGGGCTCGGGATCGCCATGGGCCCGATCGTGGGCGGGCAGCTGGGCTCCCTCTCCTGGCGAGCTCCGTTCTTCGGGGTGGCGGTGCTGATGAGCCTGGCGCTGGTCGCCACCGCCCTCTTCCTACCGCGTACGCCGGTCGCCGCCCGGCGTACCTCGATCGTGGAGCCGTTCAAAGCCCTGCGCTACCCCGGCCTGCTGACCATCGCCCTGACAGCGCTGTTCTACAACATGGGGTTCTTCACCCTGCTCGCGTTCACCCCCTTCCCGCTCGCGATGACGGCCTCCCAGGTGGGCTGGGTGTTCTTCGGCTGGGGCATCCTGCTCGCCGTCACGTCGGTGTGGACCGCCCCGGCGCTGCAGCGTCGCCTCGGCACCGTGCCGACCGTGTTGGGCGCACTCACCCTCTTTGCCCTCGACCTGGTGATGATGGCCGTCTTCACCGACTCACGGGCCGTGCTGGTGCTCGGCGTGGTGCTCGCCGGCGCCTTCCTGGGCGTCAACAACACGTTGATCACCGAAGCCGTGATGGGAGCGGCCCCCGTGGAGCGCCCCGTCGCCTCGGCCGCCTACTCGTTCGTCCGGTTCTCGGGCGGCGCCATCGCCCCCTATGTCGCAGGGCGACTGGGTGAGCAGGTCAGCATCCATGCGCCGTTCTGGATGGGCGCCGGTGCCGTCCTGATCGGGATCGCGGTCCTGACCCTCGGACGCAAGCACCTCACCGGCCTGCATTCGCCCAGCGCACACAGCCGGTCGGAGGCCGAGGCGCTCGCCGCAGCGGACGCAGCCTGAGGATCAGCCGGTGCGGACGACGTTCGTCGAGGCCAGCTTGTCGTGCAACGCCTGCTTCTTGCCGTCCCACAGCGGCCAGAGGCCGTCCAGCAACGGGTAGAAGCCGGCGATCACGCCGACTCCCGGCACCAGCTGCACGATTCCGACACCGAACTGGCCGGCCCAGCGGATCAGCACCGTGCCCCAGGAGAGCGGCCCGGGCTGCTCACGCAGACGGACCTGCATGCCCAACGCCATCTTGCCGGGCGTGGCGGCCTGCCACTTCAGGAAGCCGGAGTGGTAGACGAGGCTCACCAGGAGCCCGATGATCGTGATGGCGAGGAACGGCTGCCAGAGCGCGGACATCATGTCCGTCTCCGTCGGGAGCACGGGTTCCTGCACGCCGGCGTCCAGCTGCGCACTCACGTCGTCGACCACCGACCGGACGTAGTCCACGACCTGGCCCAGGAACGGGGCGGAGGCCACCAGCGTCAGCAGGAAGGTGAGGATGCCGTCGAGGAGGTACGCCGCCAGCCGGCGACCCCAGGAGGCGATCGACTGGCCGTCGGGCGTCAGGTTCTTGTTGGTGGCCGCCAGCGCCGACTGGCCGTAGGGGTAGTAGCCCTGGTACGGCGGCGGCGCGGCGGGAGCCTGGTCGGGCACCGCCTGCGTGTGCGCGGTCCAGGTGGCACCGTCCCACCAGCGCAGACCTGGCTGCGTTCCTGGAGGGGTGGTGGACGGGTCGGGGTACCAACCGGCAGGGCTCGGGCTCATGGCGCCCATCCTCTCCCGACACGGCCCTCGCCGCAGGCATTTCCAGAGGTTGCCGCGCTTGTCCTGCTCGCGCTCGATCGCCTCGAAGAGGGCCTTGAAGTTGCCCTTGCCGAACCCCAGCGAACCGTGCCGCTCGATCAGCTCGAAGAACACCGTGGGCCGGTCGCCGAGCGGCTTGGTGAAGATCTGCAGGAGGTAGCCGTCCTCGTCGCGGTCGACGAGGATGCCGCGCCGCTGCAGCTCCTCGATCGGGACCCGGACATTGCCGATCCGCTCCCGCAGCTCGGGGTCCTCGTAGTAGGAGTCGGGCGTGAGGAGGAACTCGACACCGTTGGCGCGCAGCGCGTCCACCGACGCCAGGATGTCGCCCGTCGCCACCGCGAGGTGCTGGCGCTCCGGGCCTGCGGTAGAAGTCGAGGTATTCGTCGATCTGCGACTTGCTGGCCGCGATCGCCGGCTCGTTGAGGGGGAACTTGACCCGGTGGTTGCCGTTGGCGACCACCTTCGACATCAGCGCGGAGTAGTCGGTGGCGATGTCGTCGCCGATGAACTCGGCCATGTTCACGAAGCCCATGACCCGGTTGTAGAACCCGACCCACTCGTCCATCTTGCCGAGCTCGACGTTGCCGACGATGTGGTCGAGGGCCTGGAAGAGCCGCTTCGGCTCGCCGTCGCGCTTGGTCCAGCGCGGCTCTGACGCGGCGTAGCCCGGGAGGTAGGGACCCGCATAGGTCTCGCCCGTCGACGGTGCGCTGCACGAGGGTGTGGCGGGTCTCGCCGTAGGTCGCGATGGCGGCGATCCGCACGGAGCCGTGCTCGTCGCTGAGCGTCTCCACCGGACGTACGACGCTCGCACCGGCAGCGAACGCCTGCCGGATGCACTGGTCGACGTCGGGAACCTCCAGGGCGATGTCGACGACTCCGTCGCCGTGCCTGGCGTGGTGGTCGACCAGCGGGCTGTCAGGGCTGACGGCTCCGTTGATGACGAACCGGATCGAGCCCGATCGCAGCACGAACGACTTGTGGTCGCGGTTGCCGGTCTCCGGGCCGGAGTAGGCGACCAGCTCCATGCCCCAGGCGCTGGCGTAGTAGTGGGCCGTCTGGGTGGCGTTTCCGACGACGAACACGATGGCGTCCCAGCCGGTGACAGGGAACGGGTCGTGATCGGCGTCGTACTCCACCAGACCGACCAGCTGGTGGAGCTGGTCGAGGGTGAGATCGGCCTTGAGTTCGTCTTCGGTCAGGGCGCCGCCGTGCGAGGCGATGTCGGTCGTCATGGCCCTACTGTGCCGAGGGTAGGACAAGATGTGCAACAGTGGCTCAATATACTGTGCAACATGTCTAGTGAGGGAGCCATCATGGATGCTCTGGACGGCAGATTGATCGACGTGTTCGCCACCGAGCCGCGCATCGGCATCCTCGAGGCATCACGTCGCATGGGGGTGGCGCGCGGCACCGTGCAGGCCCGGCTCGACCGCATGAGCGCAACCGGCGTGATCCGTGGCTGGGGACCCGAGCTGTCCCCGCACGCGATCGGCTTCCCGGTCACGGCGTTCCTGACCCTCGAGATCCGGCAGGGCAGCGGCCACGACGTCGTAGCGGGCCATCTGGCCCAGGTGCCCGAGGTGCTGGAGGCCTTCACGATCACCGGTGCCGGCGACATGTGGTGCCGGGTGGTGGCGACGGTCGAACACGGACCTTCAACGGGTCATCGACCTGGTGCTGGGGTTCTCGGCGATCGAGCGATCGACCACAGTGATCGCGCTCGCCGAGCAGGTGCCCTACCGGACGCTGCCGCTGGCCGCGAAAGCCGCCGAGGGGACCTAGGCGGAGGGCTTGACCGCCCACTCCCGGATCTTGTCGACCCGGGCGTGCAGCTGCTCCGCGGTCGCAACGGCTGCGGCGGGCCCGCCGCACTCCTTGCGAAGTGCGGCGTGGGTCACCCCGTGCGGCTGGCCGGTGCGGTGGTTCCAGGCCGCGACGAGCCCGTTGAGCTCGCGCCGCAGGACTGCGAGCTGCTCGTGCGTGGTCACCTGCGCGACCCTCGGCTCCGGGCGCTCGCGCTTCTGTTTGCGCGCGCGCTCACTCTGACGGGTGTGCAGCAGCTCGCGGACCTGGTCGGGCTCGAGCAGGCCGGGGATGCCGAGGAAGTCCATCTCCTCCTCCGAGCCGACGTGCACCTCGCCGGAGTGACCGAAGGTCGAGCCGTCGAACAGCACGTGGTCGAAGGTCGCCTCGGAGCCGAGCGCCTCGAAGGACATCTCCAGCTCGCCGCTGGCCGACTCTCCCGCGTTGGCCTGGGCGAGCAGGTCGTTCTCGGCGGCGAAGATGTCGTTCTCGTCGGTGATCCGGCGCCCGAGCACGTGGTCGCGCTCGACCTCCATCTCGGAGGCGAAGCCCGAGCAGCGACGGCACCGAGGGCAGGAACACCGACGCAGTCTCGCCGCGCTTGCGGGCGCGGACGAAGCGACCCACGGCCTGGGCGAAGAAGAGCGGCGTCGAGGTGACCGTGGCATAGACCCCGACCGCCAGGCGGGGCACGTCGACACCCTCGGAGACCATGCGCACCGCCACCATCCAGCGGGACTCCCCCGCACTGAAGGTGTTGATCTTCTTCGAGGCGCCCTTCTCGTCGGAGAGCACCAGGGTCGCCGACTCGCCGGTGATCGACCTTCAACAGCCTGGCGTAGGCGCGGGCGGAGTCCTGGTCGCTCGCGATCACCATCCCACCGGCGTCGGGGACATGTCGGCGTACCTCCTCGAGCCGCTTGTCGGCGGCAGCCAGCACCGCCGGCATCCAGGACCCCGTGGGGTCCAGTGCGGTGCGTAGCGCCTGCGCGGTCAGGTCCTTGGTGAGGGGCTCGCCGAGCCGGGCGGCGATCTCGTCACCGGCCCGGGTGCGCCACTGCATCTCGCCGGAGTAGGCCAGGAACATCACCGGGCGGACGACGTGGTCCGACAAGCGCGTGGGCGTAGCCGTAGGTGTAGTCGGCCACCGAGCGCGGGATACCGTCGTCACCCGGGGCGTAGGTGACGAACGGGATCGGGTTGACGTCGGAGCGGAACGGGGTGCCGGTCAGGGCCAGCCGCCGGGTGGCCGGATCGAAGGCCTCGCGGACGCCTTCGCCCCACGACAGGGCGTCTCCCGCGTGGTGCACCTCGTCGAGGATGACCAGCGTCTTGAACCTCTCGGTCCGGATCCGCATCGCCAAGCGGGTTGACCGCGATCCCGGCGTAGGTGACCGCGATGCCCACGAAGTCCTTCGAGATCTTGCCGGAGCCGGAGGAGTACGTCGGGTCGATCGGGATGCCGGCGCGGGCCGCTGCCTCGGCCCACTGGGTCTTGAGGTGCTCGGTCGGCGCCACGATCGGTGATCCGGTCGACGATCCGGCGACCCAGGAGCTCGGCCGCCACGGTGAGGGCGAAGGTCGTCTTGCCTGCCCCGGCGTCGCCACGGTGAGGAAGTCGCGCGGGCGAGTCTGCGAGGTACTGCGGCAGCGCACCGGTCTGCCAGGCCCGCAGCAGCGGGCGCCGTTCCCCAGGCGGCTCGGTCCGGCCAGGCCGGCGAGAGGGCGGGGGTGAGGTCGAGCTGATCGGCGGGCGGCCGTCCGCTCACTCGTCGTCTCCCTTGCCGGGTCCGCCCGGTTTGATCGACTCCCAGATCTCCTTGCAGTCGGGGCAGACCGGGAACTTCTCCGGTGCCCGGCTCGGCACCCACACCTTGCCGCACAGGGCGACCACCGGCGTGCCCATCACCATCGCCTCGGTGAGCTTGTCCTTCGGCACATAGTGGCTGAAGCGCTCATGGTCGCCCTCGTCCGTGGGAACCGTCTGACGGTCTTCGAGGACGTCGGTGTCGGTGAATCCGATGGGGTTGCTCATGATGGCTGCGAGTTTAGTTCAGATCTCGGATCAGTTCAGCGCAGGGTCGGCCGGGCGTGTGGAGATCCAGGCGAGCTCACCGGGCTGACGGCGCAGCACCACCCGCCACAGCTCGCTCACGTCCTCACCGAACACGTCGCCCGGCTCGGAGTCGACGACGTACCAGCTGCCCTCGTCGATCTCACCCTCGAGCTGGCCGGCCCCCCAGCCTGCGTAACCGGCGAAGATCCGCAGTCCGTCCAGGGTGCCGTCGATCAGCTCGACCGGGGTGTCGAGGTCGACGATGCCGAGGCCGCCGACGACCGCGCGCCACCCCATCGGCTCCTCGTCGGGATCGGCGAGGAGGCCGACGGCCAAGGCTCCGTCGGTGCTGACCGGACCGCCGCGATAGAGGACGACCGGATCCGTCACGACGTCGCACCAGTCCCCCAGCACCTCGATCACCGGCACCGGCGAGGGCCGGTTGAGCACGACGCCGAGGGCACCATTGGTGTCGGTGTCCAGGATGAGTACGACGGTGTCGGCGAAGTTGGGGTCGATCAGGGTCGGCGCGGCGACCAGCAGGATCCCCGGACGGATGTCGAACCGAACGCCGCTCATGTGTCCATCATGCCCCGAGCAGCGTGCCCCGATCCTGCGTGAACGGCCTACTTGAAGCTCACGTCTCCGCCGTCGGCGGGGACGAGCTCGATCCAGACGTGCCCGGCAGGGATCTTCACCTCGCCGCTCTTGGTGGACAGGGTGAGCGGCGCGTCCAGGCCGTCCTTGGTCCAGGTGGCGCGCAGGAGCTTGCCGCCATGGAACACCATCGCGGCGCCCTTGCCGGTGAAGTGGGTCTCCGGGACCGGGTTGCCGGCCGGGTCCTTGTAGCCCGCATCGCTGGTCTGCACCCGGAGCACCAGCACCGTGTCGGGAGAGAAGCTGTCGTTCTCCGGAGAGTTGCCGTTGAGCAGCTTGTAGTGGCCGCGGGCGTAGCTTCCACTCCGAGGTGTGCGCCCCGGAGAAGGTGGCCTCGAGCCTCTTCGCCTTCTGGCCGCCCACGCGTCGTCCGCGGCACCCCAGGTGAGGTAGTCGGCAGGGCGGCGTGGGCTTCTGCTTGATGCCACCGACGACGGCGCCGAGGTCGGCCATCAGGTTGTAGGGGGCCGAGCGAGTGCTGTCGCGGCTGAAGCCCTTCGCGCCCTCACCGAAGAACGTGATGCCGGCGTCCTGGATCTTGCGGATCGTGACCGGCGCTGCGCCGGAGGTGGCGATCACGGCGTCGACCGGGGTCACGATGCCGATGTCGCTGAACCGCATCGACCGCATCGGACCCACCTGGGCCGGGAGGTCGGAGTAGAAGAAGGCCGCGAGCCGGGTGATCCCGCCCTCGACCAGCTCCTCGACGACCAGATCGGCCTTGCCGACACCGGCCTGGGGCTCGGAGCCGGAGTTGTCGACCTTGGCCACGACGACGGGGTGGTCGAGCGCGGAGTCCTCGCCGGCCTCGACGGGCAGGCCCGTGAGCGGCCAGGTGCTCTCGAACGTCTGGCCGCCGGCCGTCTCCTGGTCCGCGGGGCCGTCAGCGGACTCCTTCTTGTCCCCACCGCAGGCAGCCAGCAGGAGGCTGGCGGCGAGCAGGCCCGGACACCGTGGCGGCAACGGACAGGCGGGCGCGGCGCACGGGAGACTCCCAACGTCGAGTGAATCGGTCTACTTCAACACATGGTGAAGGCGCGCCGGTCGAATCTGGGGAGGCGCGCCTCACTCAGAGCGTGGCGCCGCCGTCGACGTACAACGTCTGGCCGGTGACGTAGGACGCCTCGTCGCTGGCCAGGAACGCGGCCGCCGCGGCGATGTCCTCGGGGAAGCCCACCCGGCGGACGGGATTGCGCTCGGCGGCTGCCGCGCGGAAGTCCTCCACGCTCATCCCGACCCGGGCGGCGGTGGCGTCGGTCATGTCCGTGGCGATGAACCCGGGCGCGACCGCGTTGGCGTTCACGCCGTAGGGGCCGAGCTCGATGCCGAGCGTGCGGGTGAAGCCCTGGATGCCCATCTTGGCGGCGGAGTAGTTGGCCTGGCCGCGGTTGCCGAGGGCGGAGACGCTGGAGAGGTTGACGATCTTGCCGTACTTCTGGGCCACGAAGTGCTTCTGCGCGGCCTTGGTCATCAGGAACGCGCCCTTGAGGTGCACGCCCGATCACCAGGTCCCAGTCGTCCTCGGTCATCTTGAAGAGGAGGTTGTCGCGGGTGATGCCGGCATTGTTCACCAGGATGTGGATGCCGCCGAGCTCGGCGACCACTCGTTCGACCGCCGCGTCGACACTCGCGGCGTCGCTCACGTCGCAGCCGATGCCGATCGCCGTCCCCTCGAGGCGCCCGGCGGCCTCGCCCGCCTGGGCCTCGTCGAGGTCCAGGATCGCGACCGTGGCACCCTCCGCGGCGAAGCGCTGGGCGGTGGCGAAGCCGATGCCGCGGGCGGCTCCGGTGACGACTGCGACTCGACCGTCGAAACGACCCATTTCTCGTGTCCTCTGCAAGCTCGGGCGGGCCTCGGGCCCGCGTGGATGACGCTCCACTCTAGGCATGACCCTAGGCAGGGACGGGAATGGGTTCGGCGTCCGGGCCTAAGGGGAACTAACATCGGTGCAATGGGCAAGCCGAACTTCCTCTTCGCAGGTCTGGCTGCCGCGCTTCTGGCCGTGGCCACCGCGATGGTGGCGTTCGCCTACGATCTTCCGATCCGTGATCCCGACGGGGCCGGCGGCATCCCCACCTACGTCCGCCTCCCCGCGATCCTGCTGCTCGCCGTCCTCGTCGACGTGGTCCCTCGGGCGATCGCACGCCACTGGCCGTCGCCGCTCGAGATGCTGCGTGGCTGCCTCAGTGTCACTCGCGAGCGCTGGGGTGCGCGTCACCTGATCTTCGCCTTCTCCGGCCTGGGAGTGTGGTACCTCGCCTACGTGGCGTTCCGCAACCTGAAGAGCTATCGTCCCGGCGGTCAACGACACCCTCTGGGACACCACCCTGGCGCGCTACGACCGCGTGCTGTGGCTGGGCAACGACCCGGCAACCGTGCTGCACCGACTGTTCGGGACCGGCTGGGCGGCTGAGTTCTTCTCCCTCATCTACATCGCCTGGATCGTGCTGGTCCCGGTCACGCTGGCCGTGGCCCTGATGTGGACCCGTCACGTGAGTGCCGGCGCGTGGTACGTCACCGCGGTCACTCTCGACTGGGTGCTCGGCGTTGCGGTCTACTTCGCCGTGCCGACCGTGGGGCCGGTCTACTCCGACCCCACGCTGTTCACCGGCCTGCGACACACGGCGGTCGTCAGGACTCCAGGAGTCGATGATCAACGACCGGATCGAAGTGCTCGCCGACCCGCACCACGCCCAGGTCGTGCAGACGATCGCCGCCTTCGCCTCCTTGCACGTCGGGATCATGGTGACGATCTGCCTGATCGTGCACCTCATCGGCCTGCCCCGCTGGCTCAGGCTGGTGAGCTGGGTCTTCCTCGCCCTGACGGTGCTGGCCACCGTCTACCTCGGCTGGCACTTCTTCGTCGACACCATCGCCGGTGCCGTGCTCGGCGCGGTGACCGTGTGGATGGCCGCCATCGCGACCGGCAACCACGAGCGCGGGTGGCCGAGGCTCGTCGTACGCTCCGAGGATCGGCCGGCCCTCGTCGATCAGTCCAGGGCCGAGCGCAACCTCTCGGCATAGGCGGCCGACTCCGCGTCCACGTACTTCGTTCGCGGCCAGAAGAAGCCGCGCAGTCCGTCGCCCTTGGTGCGTGGTACGACGTGCAGGTGCAGGTGGGGCACCGACTGGCTGACGGTGTTGTTGATGGCCACGAAGGAGCCTTGCGCACCGAGCGCGACGATCATGGCGGTGGCCAGTCGCTGACCGGCCTCCATGAATCCGTCACGCAGTCCGGCGGGCAGGTCCGGCAAGGTGACCACGTGCTCGCGCGGGATCAGCAGCACATGGCCCTTGAACACCGGCCGCTGGTCGAGGAAGCCCACGAAGTCGTCGTTCTCGAGGACCCGGTCGGCAGGGGCCTCCCCGGAGGCGATCGCACAGAAGACACACTCGCTCATGGGCCGAGGCTAGAGGGTGGTCCGGACATCGCCACGAGCGATCGCGACGAGGTCGCGCGCCGGGCCGGCAGGAGGGCTGGCCGTGCCGACCCAGACCGCCCGGAAGGTGCGGGTGAGCTCGAGCCCGGTGGTCGGGACCTCGACCAGTCGGCCGGCCGCTAGGTCGCGCTCGACCACGCGCCGACTGAGGAATGCCGGGGCGCTTCCGGCTCGGACCGCCTCGCGGACTGCCGTCGCGGTCGTGAGCTCGACCGTCGACTCGGGCATGGTGAGGCCGTGCCCGGCCAGCGCGGCCTCAACGACCTGCCTGGTGCCGGAGCCGGCCTCGCGGCTGGTGAGCGCCAACCCGGCGACCTCGGCAGGGGTCACGGCGGTTCGACGCCGCGCCAGCGGGCTGCCGGCGGTGGCCACCAGGACCAGCTCGTCGACCGCGATCCTGGCCGAGCCCAGCTGACCGGGCACGTCGAGTCCTTCGACGAACCCGACGTGCGCACTGCCCTCCAGCACCGCGGTCGCCACCTGCAGGCTGTTGGTCGCCGTGAGGCTCACCGCGGTCGGCCGGAAGCCTGCGGACTCCTGGCGCTGCCGCAACCGGACCAGCCACCGTGGCAGGAGGGTCTCGGCGATCGTCATGCTGGCGTGGACGTTGAGTCCGCGCCCACGATCGGCCCGCAGCCCCTCGATGGCGGCGTCGAGCTCGTCGGCGGTGGCCAGCAGCTGGGCCGCCCACTCCACGAGCACGACCCCGGCAGAGGTCAGGTTCGAGCCGCGGGCCCCGCGCCGAAGGAGGCTGAGTCCCACCTGGGCCTCGACCGCGCGCAGCGCTCGGAGGCCGCCTGCTGGGTGATGCCAGCGGCTCGCGCGGCCGCGCCGATGCTCCCGAGCCGAGCCACGCCGACCAGCAGGCGCAGCGCTGGCAGGTCGGGCACGTGAGTGGTCACAGGCAGAACCTTACGCTGGCCACAAGTTTCACCTGTGCATTCACAGGAGCGAAGGCTCTACCGCGCCCGTCTGGACCCCGGGAGGCTGGGCAGGTGACCACGTATGCAGCCCCGAGCACCGCACCAGCGGACGCCTTCGCCTCCGTCGGACCGAACTGGTTCGCCTCAGTGATGGGCACCGGGATCGTCGCGGTCGCCGGTGCCAGCCTGCCCTTCCAGGTGCCCGGACTCACAGTGTTCACCACGTCCATGTGGCTGCTCGCGGCGTCGGTGCTGCGTGGTCGTGCGGTGCGGCCACGGCGCTGCAGTGGGCCTTCCACCCCGCGATCGCGCGCAGCCATCTCGACAACCCGGTGCTCGGCCACTTCTACGGGGCACCCGCCATGGCTCTCCTGACCGTCGGTGCCGGTGCCCTGCTCACCGGGGTTCCGGTGCTGGGTCAGCATCTTGCCGTCGTGGTCGCCTCGGTCCTCTGGGTGGCCGGGAGCGCAGCCGGGCTCCTGACTGCCGTGCTGGTCCCGAGCCGGGCCTTCATCGCCCACCAGGTGGCGCCCGACTCGGCATTCGGCGGGTGGCTGATGCCCGTCGTCCCGCCGATGGTGTCGGCGGCCACCGGACCGATGCTGATCGGCCACCTCCCACCGGGACAGTGGCAGCTCACCCTGCAGCTGGTCTGCTCGATGATGTTCGGGCTCAGCCTGCTGGCGAGCCTCATCATCATCACGATGATCTGGAGCAGGCTGGTCCACCACAAGGTGGGCTCGGCGGCCGCCGTACCCACCCTCTGGATCGTGCTCGGGCCGCTCGGGCAGTCCATCACCGCCGGGCAGCACCTCGGCGCCAGCGCGGTGCAGGTGCTCCCGGCGCCCTACGGCGGCGCCTTCGAGGCGATGGGTCTGGTCTACGGAGTGCCGGTCTGGGGCTTCGCGGCGCTGTGGTTCACGCTGGCGACGACGCTGACCATCACAACGGCGCGCACCGGGCTGCCCTTCTCCCCGACATGGTGGTCCTTCACCTTCCCGATCGGCACGTTCGTCACCGGCACCTCCGCGCTGGCTGCCGTCACCGGTGCGGTGTTCCTCCAGGTCTCCGCGGGACTCCTGTACGCCGTCCTGGTGGCCGCGTGGGTGGTGGTGGCGGCCCGGACGCACATGATGGTCGATCGCGGTCACTGGGTGACTGCGATCAACCATCATGTCTTCACGAGGTGATCAGGTGGAGCTGGCGGGAATCGAACCCGCGTCCTCGAGCGTCGAGCCAGGTCTTCTCCGGGTGCAGTCGGTGATGTCGTTTTCTCGGCCCCGGCGCTCGCACTGACACGTCGCCGACAGGCCCAGTCACGGAAAAGTCCCGATCAACCTCCGCGACGCGGATTGATCAGCAAGCCTTCTAGATGAGGCCAGGATCCGGGACGAAGGCAGATGCCCGGTCTGACCCTTCGATCACTGCTCAGGCAGCGAGAGCGAAGTCAGTGCGCTTAGAGTTGGCACTTGTAGTTTCCAACGATCGTTTACGAGATGACGTTGGCTTCTCGACCCGCTTCCCCTGGAACAGATCGTCCCAAGTCGAAACCGATCAGCCCCTCTTGAATTGTTCTGCTCTCGCAGTCTAGTGGGTCGAACCCCACAGCCCGCATCGGTTATTCCGCGAAGAGCGCCGCGGCGTTCTCCCAACACACCGCCCGTAGCCAGTCGTCGCCCAGCTCGAGGCGCACCAGGGACTCGAGCTGGTGCTCGTAGGGATAGGGAATCGTCGGGAAGTCGCTGCCGAACAGGACCTTCTGCTCCAGGTCGCGCAACCGGGGCAGCAGGTCACGAGGGAACGGTGCCTCCTGTTCGAAGAAGTCGGTGAAGATCATCGTGGTGTCGAGCTGGGTCCGCTCGAAGGTCTCGGCCAGGGTGAGGAACTCGGCGTACTCGGGAGCCCCGAGGTGGGCCACGATCGCCGTCAGCCGGGGGTGTCGCTCCAGCACCCGGCGCAGGGGGTCGGGACCGGTGAACGCGTTGCCGACAGGTCCGGAGCCTGCGTGGATCACGATCGGTGTGCCTGCGTCGGCCAGGACGCCCCACACGTCGTCGAGCAGCGGGTCGTCGAGCAGGAACTCGCCCACCTGGACGTGCACCTTGAACACCTCGACGCCGGCCTCCACGAGGTCCGCGACGTAGGTGGCCGCCGACGGCTCGGGGTAGAACGTCGCCGACCACAGGCACTCGGGGATCGGCGCCGCGAACTCCCGTGCCCAGTCATTGAGGTAGCCAGCGATGCCGGGGCGGTGGGCGTAGGGCAGTGCGGTGAAGCGGCGTACGCCGAGGCCACGCAGCTGCTCCACGCGCTCGGCACGGCTGCCCCGGTAGCGGATCGGCCAGGGCCGACCGATCTTCTCCCCCGCCGAGTCGAACACTGCGTAGACCTTGCGCTGCACCGGCTCGGGCAGGAAGTGCACGTGCACGTCGAAGAGCCCGGGCAGTCCCAGCTGCTCGATGACTCCCAGCGTCGACATCAGTCGCACGCGCAGTCGGGGACCACCAGCACACGGCCGTTGCGGCGCCGCAGCGTCGAAGTGCTGGGTGTCACCCAGCCCGTAGGTCCACCGCAGCCCGTGGGCGGCCATGATCCGGACCACCGCGTGTGAGCGGGAACGCCACGCCACCCGCGGGTGGGAACGGGACTGCCACCAGGTGTTGGGCACCAGTCCGCTGGCCGAGCGGTAGGGGTTCTCCCAGGTGTTCAGGTCCAGAGACCTCCCATAGCTGTGCGGTGAGCGGACGCCGGGCTTGTTGACGACGCTGCGGCAGTTGAACGCGGAGGTGTTGCCGGCCGCCATGGAGCGGTAGTCGTTGCCGCCCCGCAGCCGGGAGGAGTAGCCGAAGCGGTCCACCGGGTAGAGCGAGCGGATCGGCAGGCCCCGGGCGTACAGGTCGGTGAGGGCACCGGACATCTGCTTCACGGCGTCCTTGTTCGCCACCAGGGCACCGCGACGCCGGTAGCCGGAGTAGTCCCAGTAGTTGATCGAGAGGTAGCGAAGGCCCGAGCGACCGACCGGGCACCCGGAGTGCCAGGAGATGCCGGTCATCCGACGCCAGACCGGGTCCGGGAGCCGGGTGATCCGGGCATTGGCCCCCTCCCCCACGGCGCGGGGCTGGCTCGGCACCGAGACCCGGGGCCTCGGCGCGGCCTTCGGCAACCTCACCGGTCGGTTCGGCGGCAGGTTGTCCAGTGAGTACGCCGGGGTGCGCGCTCCGGCGACCCAGTCGAGGGCCGCCGCACGGGCCCGCCAGCGCGTGTCGACGCGCGGCCGGACGACCAGGCTGGCCCGGCCGGCCGCGCCGGTGGGGATCGTCCGAACCCGCACCCACGCGTGCCCGGGAGTGCGGCGAAAGAGCCCGACCGGACCGGAGACGGGGAGTCCGTTGCGGGTGTTCCAGCGCACCCGGAGGGTCACCGAGCGCTCATCGACGACCGAGGTCGGCACCGTGAGGGTCAGCACGCTCCCCCGCCTGGTCAGCGAGGCGGTCACCGGTGCGGTCGCCGAGGCGCCGTGCGTCGCGTCACCGGCGTACGAGGCCCGGAACGCGTTGTCGGCCGCACTGCGCGCCAGCGTTGCCGTCAGCACGGCAGCGCCGCTCGCGTCCGTCATCACCGTGCCGGCCACCGCCCACTCACCTGCGGTTCGTCGCTCGATGGTGACCGCGGCATCCGGCACGGGTGCTCCACCGGCCCCGCGCAGCCCCACCTCGACCTGGCTCTCCTGGTCGGCGTACGCCGTCGTCGCGCTCAGGGCGAGCGTCGTCGCGACGGGATCCGCGGCGTACGCCGGGAGACCGGCGCCGAGCGCCAGCAGGAACGGAAGGATGAGGGCGGCAAGGCGGGATCCGAGAGACATACGGGACATCCTGCCCGATCAGTCCATGCCCTTCAGACGCCTGCCGATGGCCTGCTGGGTCTCGCGGGTGGCTTGACGCTCGGCCAGCGAGTGGCGCTTGTCCCAGGACTTCTTGCCGCGGGCCAGCGCGATCTCGACCTTCGCGCGCCCGTCGTTGAAGTAGATCGACAGCGGCACCAACGTGTAGCCCTTGTCGCCGATCTTGCGCTCGATCTTGTCGATCTCGGCGCGGTTGAGCAGGAGCTTGCGCTTGCGCCGCGCGGAGTGGTTGGTCCAGGTGCCCTGGGTGTACTCCGGGATGTGTACGCCGAGCAGCCACACCTCGTGGTCGTCGATCTCGGCGAAGCCATCGACAAGGGATGCCCGACCGGCACGCAGTGACTTCACCTCGGTGCCCATCAGCACCATGCCGGCTTCCCACGTGTCGTCGATGTGATAGTCGTGGCGCGCCTTCTTGTTCTGCGCCACGAGCTTGCGACCCTTCTCCTTCACCATGTCGCCCAGTCTCTCAGGCGCGACAACGGGTCCACGCAGTCGGGAGGCCTAGGAGCCGATCCAGTTCATCGGATCGACGGGGGTGCCGTTGACCATCACCGTGAAGTGCAGGTGGCAGCCGGTCGACCAGCCTGTGGTGCCGGCGTAGCCGATGGTCTCGCCGCGAGACACCCGCTCACCCACGGACGCCTTGTAGCCGCTGAGGTGGTTGTAGATCACGGTCACGTTCTTGCCGTTGTAGTTGCCCAGGCTCACGTAGAGCCGGTTGCCCCAGACGTCGGAGTAGTACTCGTCGGTCACGGTGCCTGCTGCGACGGCCCACAGGCTCTGACCGCAGCCTGCGCCGAAGTCGGTGCCGTCGTGCAGGCTGTAGTAACCGTAGATCGGGTGCACGCGATAGCCGTAGGGCGAGGTGATCGGACCATCGACCGGCTTGTTGAACACCCCGGTCGTCCGACCGCTGTGACCCGACCCCTTGCGGGCGGCGGCGCGCGCCGCGGCGAGGATGCGCTGCTTGATCCGGTCCTCACGGGCCTTCAGGGCGTCGAGCTTGGCCTGGTCCGCTCGGCGCACGGCTCGCGCGTGCGTCATGGCGTCGGCCCGGTCGCCGACCAGTGACCGGACCGAGGCGGCCGCGTCCTGCGCAGCCGCCTCGAGACCCTGCATCTCGGTGAGGTGTGCGGCGGCCTCCCGGCGTCGTTGAGCCACGTCCCGCTTGGCGCCCTCGATCTGGGTCTCGCGCACCGTCAGCAGGACCTCGGCGGCGTGCAGGTCGTCGTACGCCGCGTTCTGCTCGCCCACGACGGTGTCCATGAGGGACAGCCGCCGGGTGATGTCACTGGGCTCCTGGGAGTCGAGCACCGAGGCGAGCCCGAGCAGGCGGGGATCGCCCTGCTCGTAGTAGTCGGTGACCTGGTCGACCACGTCCGTGCGCTGGTCCTCGACCTGCTGCCGGCCGACGACCAGGTCGTGGCGGGCCCGCTCGAGGCGAGCCTCGGCCTCCACCAGCCGCTGCTGCATCTGCTCGTCGAGCGCCTTGGCAGCCGCCACCTGGGCGCGGGCCGAGGCGAGCACGCCCTGGGCGGCAACCAGCTTCGCACGTGCCGCCACCAGCCTGCTGGTCGCGGCCCGCAGTGCGCCAGCTCGACTCGTCGAGGTCGCCGTGGGCGGCCTTGAGGTCGTGCTCGACCTGATGCTTCTGGGCCTTGAGGTGGCCGTCGTCCTGTGCGGACGCTAAGGGGTTCGCCAGCAACGCGAGCGCCAGAGCACCGGCAACGGTGACAACAGCAGCATGGCGTCGATGGGCGCGGGGGAAGAAGCGCACCGGGTCTGCCTTTGGTTGTTCGGGGAAGTGAACACCTCGACGTTAACCGAGTGGCTCGCCACATCCGGGCATTTGGGCGCGAGTCAGGAGTGTCGGATGTGACGGGTGGGATCAGACCTTGAGGTACTTGCGGGTCAGCACCAAGGTCGGCAACAAGGTCAGCAGCGGGCCGAGGATCGCGATCACGATGACCGAGAGCACATACGACTCCACTCCGATCCACGGCATGAAGCCCAGGCTGCTGGCCAGCAGGTCGCGGACGCCGAAGGCCCACAGGGCACCCAACGCCCCGGCAGCCAGGAGCACACCGAGTGCCGCTGTCACCAGCGCCTCCATCAGGAACGGCAGCGCGATGTAGAGGGTCGAGGCCCCGACCAGGCGCATGATGCCGATCTCGCGACGGCGGGCGAACGCCGCCAGCCGGATCGTGTTGCCGACCAGCAGCAGCGCCGCGACCACCAGGAACCCCGAGATGAACCAGGCGCCGTACTTCAGCACACTGATGGAGTCGTAGATCGGCTTGAGCACGTCGCGCAGGTCGCGGGTGCCGGAGACGCCGTCGAGCCCGACCACGGCACTGAGGACGCCCTCGAACTGGCGAGGGTCCTTCAGGGTGATCCAGACCGACTCGGGCATGGCGTCGGCGGTGACGGGCGAGTTCGGGCCGTCGAACTTGCCGGGCTCGAAGAGGGCCTTGACCTTCGCGAAGGCCTCCTCCTTGGACTCGACGTGCCAGTTGGCGACCTCGGGGTTCTCGTCGACGACGTTCTCGATGGCGCTTCGCTGGGCGTCGGTGACCTCCCCCGCGCAACGCGGGTTGTCGTCCTTGTCCTTGCACAGGAAGACCGTGATCTGGAGCTGACTGCCCCAGTTCTCCTCCGCCTTCTTCGCCTGCTGCTGGAGCAACACCCCGGTGCCGACGAGCGTGAGCGAGACGAACAGGGTCAGGATCACCGCGACGTGCATGGACAGGTTTCGCCGCAGCCCCTGACCGAGCTCGGAGAAGACATAACGCAACTGCATGTGAACCTCTTGCTATCGGGGAAGGAGCGTCACTTCTGGAAGCCGTAGACGCCCTGGGTCTGGTCTCGGATGACGCGACCGTCCTCGAGCTCGATGACGCGCTTGCGCATCTGGTCGACGATGGAGGAGTCGTGGGTTGCCATCAGCACCGTGGTGCCGGTGCGGTTGATCCGGTCCAGGAGCTTCATGATGCCCACCGAGGTGGTGGGGTCGAGGTTCCCTGTCGGCTCGTCGGCGATCAGGATCATGGGCCGGTTGACGAAGGCGCGGGCGATCGCGACGCGCTGCTGCTCGCCGCCCGAGAGCTCGTCGGGCATGCGGTCGCCCTTGCCGTCGAGACCGACGAGCTCGAGGGTCTCGGGCACGATGGCGTTGATGTGGGAGCGGGGCTTGCCGATCACCTGGAGCGCGAACGCGACGTTCTCACTGACCGTCTTGTTGGGCAGCAGGCGGAAGTCCTGGAAGACGGTGCCGATCTGGCGACGCAGTCCCGGCACCTTCCAACCGGCGAGGCGGTTGATCTCCTTGCCCGCGACGTAGACCCGGCCCGTGCTGGGGCGGTATTCCCGCAGCACCAGACGCAGGAAGGTCGACTTGCCGGAGCCGGAGGTGCCGACGAGGAAGACGAAGTCGCCCTTCTCGATGTCCACCGACACCTGGTCGAGCGCGGCCCGGGCCTGGCCGGGATAGGTCTTGGTGACCTTTTCGAAGCGAATCACTGGAGTGAGGTTAGTCGACAGGTGGTCACGCTGCGGGGACGTGGCGTGTCCGGTCGTGCCGCGTGACCGATCGCGAGGTGGCATACCCTCGGCGCATGCGTCTCACCGCTGCGGCAACGCTGCTGCTCGTGCTGGCCGGGTCGGCCGGCTGCTCGGGCGACGAGGACCCTGCGGCCGAACTGCCCGCAGCGAAGGTGCGCACGACGCCGACGCCGCTCACGGCCTTCGACACCGGCACGGTGATCGTCGCTCGCGCCGACTTCTGCAGCCTCGTGCCCGAGTCGGCCGTCAACCAGGCCCTGGGGGCCGAGTTCACCTCCACGACCGACTACGTCAACGGCGAGCGGGCCGAGATCGCCCCCGGGGTGCGCGACGTCGCACACGAGTTCAGCTGCACCTGGGTGTCCGACGACGGCACCACCGCGCGAGCCTGGGTGTTCGCTCCCCGCGTCACCACGAGGTCGGCTCGTGCCATGGTGGCCCGGTTGTCGGTGCAGGAGGACTGCACCACCCCTGATGCACCCGACTTCGGTGCGCCGTCGGTGGCCACCGTGTGCGCCACCCAGTCGGGGACTGAGGCGGCGTACCACGGGTTGTTCGTGGACGCCTGGCTCAGCTGCTCGCTGACCCAGCAGTCCGGCAGCGACGACGAGCTGCTCGATCGTGCCGGGCTGTGGTGCGTGCAGGTCGCCAAGGCAGTCGACACCAGTCCGGGGCTCGGCGATGGCTGATCCCGTCCTGCCCACCGGACGCCGTAACACTCCCGACTCACAGCGTCCCTACGCTCGGGCCTCATGACGATCAAGGTCGCCATCGAGCACCGGACGACGTACCAGCTTCGACCGGCCGATCACCGTGCACCCGCACATCGTGCGGCTCCGACCCGCGCCTCATTCGCGGACCCCCATCCCCTCGTACTCCCTGAACATCTCGCCGGCGAACCACTTCATCAACTGGCAGCAGGACGCCTTCGGCAACTACCTGGCCCGTCTGGTCTTCCCCGAGCCGGTGACCGAGCTCGACATCACCGTCGACCTCGTCGCCGACATGACGGTGATCAACCCGTTCGACTTCTTCGTCGAGGACTACGCCGAGCGGTTCCCCTTCACCTACCCCGCCGGCACGAGGTCGGATCTGGAGCCCTACCTGCGAACGGTCGACGAGACCCCGGGCGGCGGCATCGGGCCGGTGCTGCGCGACTGGCTGGCCACCCGGGCGGTGCTGCCCGCCGAAGGGCTGCCGATCGTCGACTTCCTGGTGTTCATCAACCAGGCGGTGCGCGACAGCGTCGACTACACCGTGCGGATGGAGGCCGGCGTCCAGACTCCCGACGCCACCCTGCAGCGGGCGCTCGGCTCATGTCGCGACAGCGCCTGGCTGCTCGTCTCGATCCTGCGCGAGCTGGGTCTGGCAGCCCGGTTCGTGTCCGGCTACCTGGTGCAGCTGGCCCCCGACGAGAAGCCTCTGGACGGGCCTGCCGGACCGGCCTCCGACTTCACCGATCTGCACGCCTGGGCCGAGGTCTACATCCCCGGCGCCGGGTGGGTCGGCCTCGACGCCACCTCGGGCCTGCTCGCCGGCGAGGGACACATCCCCCTGTCGGCGACACCCCACCCGGCGACCTCGGCCCCCATCGCCGGGGCGATCGACCCGGCGGTCGTCGAGTTCTCCTTCTCCAACACCGTGACCCGGGTCCATGAGGACATCCGGGTCACCAAGCCCTACTCCGAGGAGCAGTGGGCCCGGATCGACGCCCTCGGGCACCACGTCGACGAGCTGCTCACCGCGGGCGACGTACGCCTCACGATGGGTGGCGAGCCCACCTTCGTCTCGGCCGGGGACACCTCGAGCGCCCAGTGGAACACCGACGCCGACGGCGACGAGAAGCGCGCACTGGCCATGTCGCTGGCCGACACCCTGAGGAAGAGATGGGCACCCGACGGGGTCGTGCAGCACGGCCAGGGGAAGTGGTACCCCGGCGAACCGCTGCCGCGCTGGCAGATCGGCCTGACCTGGCGCAACGACGGCAAGCCGCTCTGGCGTGACCAGTCGCTCCTGGACACCCCGTGGTCCGAGGGCACGCTGGAGGCCTCGCGGGCACCCGCCGTCGTCGAGGAGCTCGCCCGGGCTGTCGCGGCCCGGCTCGGGATCGCCGACGACCTGTGCCTGCCCGCCTACGAGGACCGCCTGTACGCCGCCTGGACCGAGGCCTCGCAGCCGGTCGGCGAGGCACCGACCGAGGACGGCGACCCGGACGCCAGGTTCGAGGGCGATCCGAGGGGGTGGGTCGTGCCGATGTTCCGACTCCCCGACCTGGCGGGCTGGGGCACGGCACGGTGGCGGCTGCGCCGCGCCCACCTGTTCCTCACCCCGGGCACCTCCCCGATGGGCCTGCGCCTGCCCCTGTCGTCGTTGGCCTGGGAGGGTGCGCCCTACGAGCCGGACCGGTCGCCCTTCGAGCCCCGCGACGACCTGGGTGACGGTGACGCGCACGTCGAGCCGGCCACCGAGCTCGACATCGACGACTCTCCTCGCACGTGCCTGTCGGTGGAGGAGCGCGACGGCCACGTGTTCGTCTTCCTCCCCCCGCTGACCCACCTGGACCACGCCGTCGAGCTGCTCAGGGTGGTGGAGCAGTCGGCAGCCGAGGTCGGCGTACCCGTCGTGCTGGAGGGCTACTCGCTGCCTGGCGATCCCCGCACCCAGACTCTCACCGTCACGCCCGACCCCGGCGTGATCGAGGTCAACGTGCAGCCGGTGAGCAGCTGGCCCGACCTCACCCACTTGGTCACCACGTTGTACGAGGACGCGCGCGCCACCCGCCTCGCCACCGAGAAGTTCGACCTCGACGGCCTGCACACGGGCACCGGCGGTGGCAACCACCTGACCCTGGGGGGCACCACCCCGGCCGACTCGCCGCTGCTGCGACGCCCCGACCTGCTGCGCAGCCTGATCACGTTCTGGCAGCACCATCCAGCCCTGTCCTACGTCTTCTCCGGGCGCTTCATCGGCCCGACCAGCCAGTCGCCCCGCGTCGACGAGGGCCGCCACGAGACGCTCTACGAGCTCGAGATCGCGTTCGCCGAGCTCGACCGGGTCATCGACGGCACCGCGGAGGTGCTCGGGGTCGACGGGACACCGCTCACTCCCGGGCCGTGGCTGGTCGACCGGCTGCTGCGCCACCTGCTGACCGACATCACCGGCAACACCCACCGCTCCGAGTTCTGCATCGACAAGCTCTACAGCCCCGACTCCGACCGCGGCCGTCTGGGACTGCTGGAGATGCGGGGCTTCGAGATGCCGCCGCACGCCCGGATGGCGCTCGTGCAGGGACTCCTGGTGCGGGCCCTGGTCGCCCGGTTCTGGGAGTCGCCCTACCAGGGGCCGCTCGCCCGCTGGGGCAGCCGACTGCACGACCGTTACCTGCTCCCCTCGTTCGCCGCGGCCGACCTGCGCGAGGTGGTGGCTGATCTCAACGACCACGGCATCGCCTTCGAGGCTGCCTGGCTTGACCCGTTCCTGGAGTTCCGGTTCCCCCGCATCGGCGAGACCGATGTCGCCGGAGTCCACCTGGAGCTGCGTTCCGCGGTGGAGCCGTGGCACGTGCTCGGCGAGGAGGTCGCCCTGGGAGGGACGGCGCGCTACGTCGACTCCTCGGTCGAGAAGATCGAGGTGGCAGCAGCGGGGCTCGTCGAGGGTCGGCACGTGATCACCTGCAACGGCGTGCCGATGCCGATGGTGCCGCTGGCCGGCGGCGTGAGCTTCGTCGGTGGCGTCCGCTACCGCGCCTGGGCGCCGTGGTCGGCCCTGCACCCCACGATCGGCGTGCAGTCGCCGCTCGTCGTCGACGTCGTCGACCTATGGAACGAGCGATCGCTGGGCGGCTGCACCTACCACGTCGTCCACCCCGGCGGCCGGTCCTACGACCGCTACCCGATCAACGCCATGGAGGCCGAGGCCCGGCGTGCCGGCCGCTTCGTCGCCGATGGTCACACGCCCGGACCGGTGGACGTCTCGGCCTGGTCGGCGCTCGACATCGCCCGAGGACCGTCCGGCGGTGACTACCCCTGCACCCTCGACCTGCGTCGATCGGGCAGGATGGGGCAGTGAGCGAACTGCCCGGGCTACTCGACGACTACCGGGCCCAGTTCGACGAGGGTCACGGCTACGACGAGCTGGTGGACGCTGACGGCGTACGACCGGCGAGTGCCGAGCTGGCCTCCCGGATGGACCACATCGGCCTGCGCGGGCTGCTCGACCGGCGCACCAAGGCGCGGCGGTTCGTGCAGGACGACGGCGTGACGTATGGCGGCTCCGCGTCGGCCACCTGGCGGCTCGACCCGCTGCCCATGATGATCTCGGCCGACGACTGGGCCAGCCTGGAGCGCGGGCTGGTGCAGCGAGCCGAGCTACTCGACCTGGTGCTCAGCGACCTCTACGGAGCGCGCGACCTGCTGCGCCGCGGAGTGATCCCACCGGAGGTGGTGCTCGGTCACGGCGGCTTCGTGCACCAGGCCGACGGCATCCGGGTGCCCGGTCGTCGTCAGCTCTTCCTCACCGCCACCGACCTCGCCCGGCACCGCGACGGCCGCTGGCACGTGTTGAGCGACCGTACGCAGGCCCCCTCCGGCGCCGGCTACGCGATGGAGAACCGCCGAGTCGTGGCCAAGGTGTTCCCGGGGCTGCGCCGGAGCACGGACGTCTCGGCACTGCGCGACTTCTTCCACAGCGTGCGGGTGGCGCTGCACGAGGTGGCGCCCACCCAGGCCGAGGCGCCCCGCATCGTGCTTCTCACACCGGGCCCGGAGAGCGAGACCGCCTTCGACCAGGCCTACCTGTCCACGCTGCTGGGCTTCCCCCTGGTCGAGGCCGAGGACCTCATCGTGCAGGGCGGCCAGGTCTTCATGCGCAGTCTCGGTCGCCTGGAACCGGTCGACGTGCTCCTGCGACGGGTCGACGCCGACTACACCGACCCGCTCGAGCTCCGTGCCGAGTCCCGGCTGGGTGTTCCGGGCCTGCTGGAGGCGAGCCGTCGGGGCGCGGTGACCGTGGTGAACTCCTTCGGCACCGGCGTGCTGGAGAACCCGGGCCTGCTTCCCTACCTGCCCGCCGCCGCCCGTGCGCTGCTCGGCACCGATCTGCTGCTGCCCTCGGTCGCGACCTGGTGGTGCGGTGACCCGCTCCAGCGCGCCCATGTGCTCGCCAACCTCTCGAACCTGGTGATCAAGCCCATCACGCGGGGGGTGCGGGTCACCGCACGGTTCGGCAGCGAGCTCAGCGCCGGCGACACCGACGAGCTGCGAGCCTCGATCGAGGCCCAGCCCTGGGCCTGGGCGGCCCAGGAGCTGCTCGAGAAGTCGACCACTCCCGTCGTCACACCCCTGGGCGTGGAACCGCGAGACGTCGTGCTCCGCACGTTCGGGGTGGCCCTCGGGGGCTCCTACACGCTGATGCGGGGCGGGCTGGCACGGGTGGCGCCCACAGCGGGTTCGCAGCTGGTCTCCAACCTCACGGGCGCACTCACCAAGGACGTCTGGGTCCTCGCACCGGAGGGGGCACAGCCGGACGGCTGGGCCACCGACCTGACGCTCGAGCCCCCGGCGTTCGCCGTCCCGGCGACCCCCAGCGGACTGTCGGCTCGGGTCGCCGAGGACCTGTTCTGGCTCGGCCGGTACGCCGAGCGCGCGGAGGGCACGGCGCGCCTGCTGCGCGTCGCCGACGACCTGGCCGAGGACTACTCGGGCCGGCCCGGCACCATCGGCCATGCCACCCTGGCAGTGCTCCTGGACGCGGTGAGGCGCCTGACCGGCACCCGAGACGCAGTCGCGCCGGATCAGCTGCTGCGCACCCTCGCCACCGAGCCCGAGCTGCCCGGCAGTGTGCTGTTCGCCGCCAGACGTACGATCTCGCTGGCCCAGTCGCTGCGCGAACAGCTCTCCCTCGACACCTGGCTGGTCCTCGGCAGGTTGGAGCGCGCCTTCGACAGCTCCGACGACGAGACGGCGCTCCAGCCGCTGCTGGCCCAGACCGTCGAGTCCCTTCTGGCCTTCTCCGGACTCACCGGTGAGAGCCTGATGCGCGACCAGGGCTGGCACTTCCTGGACGCCGGTCGCCGCCTCGAGCGTGCCCAGAACCTGGCAGGGCTGCTGCGCCACACGCTCGCCCACCCCGACCGCCTCTCGTCCGCCCGCACGTCGGCCGTCGATCGACGAGTGCTGGAGGCGGTGCTGATGGTCGGCGAGAGCGTGATCACCCACCGGCGCCGGGAGGCTGCGGCCCCGGCGGGGCTGTCGCCGCTGGCGTCGGTGCTGGACCTGCTGCTGCTCGACGCCGGCAACCCCCGCGGGCTGGCCTTCCAGCTCGAGCGCCTCGGCGCCGACCTGGTCCACCTGCCGCTCACCGGCGCCACGGAGCAGGTGGCGTCGCTCGCGCGGGACCTGACCGATCGGCTGGCGGCACTCGACCTCACTCAGCCCGTGGCGCTCGAGTGGTACGTGAGCCTGGAGACCGAGCTGCGACAGCTCGCCCAGCTCCTCGAACAGTCCCACTTCGTCCACAAGGCGCCGCAGCAGTCCCTCTCCGGTTCCTGGGGTCCGCACTGGGCGACGACCTGGGTCCCGTCGTGACGACACCCCAGGACCGGTTCGAGGCCGCCCGCACCTACGAGGTGAGGCATCGCACCCACTACCGCTACGACGGCGTGGTCACGGGTTCGTACGGACGGACCCATCTGACCCCACGTGACCTGCCGACCCAGAGCTGCGCGACGGCGACCTTGGAGATCCAGCCGGTGCCCGACCTGACCAGCTCGCACATCGACCACTTCGGCAACTCCAGCCACTACGTGGAGGTCCGCTCGCCGCACACCGAGCTCGTGATCACCTCGATCAGCACCGTCACCGTGCATCGCCCGGTGCCCGACCTGGGCAGGCTCGACGAGTGGACGGTGGGGTCCGCAGGGGTGGCGTTGAACGGGGCCGCGGACCGGGTCGACGCGGTCACCTACGCCCTGCCCTCTCGCCTCGTGGCACCCACCCCGGCCGTGTCGGCGTACGCCCGGTCGATCCTGGACGAGGACCGCCCGCTCGGGCAGGCGCTGACTGCCCTCGTTCACGGCATCCATGACGGGTTCGCCTACGAGAGCGGAGCGACGTCGGTGTCGACCACCCTCGACGAGCTGCTGGAGGACCGGGCCGGGGTGTGCCAGGACTTCGCCCACCTGGCGATCGGCTGCCTGCGCGCAGTGGGGCTGCCGGCGCGTTATGTGAGCGGCTATCTGGAGACCGAGCCGCCGGCCGGCGCCCCGCGACTGCAGGGCGCCGACGCGTCTCATGCGTGGCTGTCGGTCCTGTCACCCGACGGCGGGTGGCACGACCTCGACCCGACCAACGATCAGCAGCCCGACTCCCGCTATGTGGTGGCTGCGTGGGGCCGCGACTATGCCGACGTCACTCCGATGAAGGGCGTGATCTTCACCGAGGGCAAGAAGAGCACCCTGGACGTGGGCGTCGACGTCATCCGGCTCGGCGACGCGCTTCCGGGGTTCTGAGGGCCGAGCCCGGCGCCGGCTCAGTCTGCGCTGTCGGAGCCCCGCCGCCAGCGGATGCCGGCCTCGATGAAGCCGTCGAGGTCGCCGTCGAAGACCGCGGAGGGGTTGCCGGACTCGTACGACGTCCGCAGGTCCTTGACGATCTGGTAGGGGTTCAGCACGTAGTTGCGCATCTGGTCGCCCCACGACGCCTGGACGTCGCCGCGCATGCCGTCGAGGTGAGCCTTCTCCTCGGCCTTCTTCAGTGCCAGGAGCTTGGCCTTGAGGATCACCATCGCGCTGGCCTTGTTCTGCAGCTGGCTCTTCTCGTTCTGGCAGGTCACCACGGTGCCCGTCGGGATGTGGGTGAGGCGGACAGCCGAGTCGGTCGTGTTGACCGACTGGCCGCCGGGGCCACCGGAGCGGTAGACGTCGGTGCGGATGTCCTCGTCGGGGATGTCGATCTCGTCGGTCTGCTCCAGCACCGGCACCACCTCGACGGCGGCGAAGCTGGTCTGGCGCCGGCCCTGGTTGTCGAAGGGGCTGATCCGCACCAGGCGGTGGGTGCCGGCCTCGACGCTGAGGGTGCCGTAGGCATAGGGCGCCTTGATCGCGAAGGTGGCCGACTTGAGCCCGGCCTCCTCGGCGTAGGAGGTGTCGAAGACCTCGACGCCATAGTTGTGCTGCTCGGCCCACCGGACGTACATCCGCATCAGCATCTCGGCGAAGTCGGCGGCATCCACTCCCCCGGCTCCGGAGCGGATGGTGACCAGGGCGTCGCGGATGTCGTACTCCCCCGACAGCAGGGTGCGGATCTCGAGGGACTCGACGGCCTTCTTGATCCGCACGAGCTCGCGCTCGGCATCGGCCAGTGCGTCGGCGTCGCCTTCCTCCTGGCTGAGCTCGACCATGATCGCGAGGTCGTCGATGCGGCCGGAGAGCGCCATGAACCGGTCGACCTCGCCCTGGAGCAGGGACAGCCGTCCGGTCACCCGCGTCGCGTTCTCCTGGTCGTCCCACAGGTCGGGAGCGGCCACCTGCTCGCTGAGGTCGGCGATGTCGGCGCGCATGGTGTCGAGGTCGAGCACCTGCTCGATGGTGTGCATCGTCGCCTGGAGCTGCTTGATGTCGTGTTCGAAAACGGGGCCTGCCACAAGGAGCAAGGCTACATGCGGCGTCCGAACACCTGGGCGGCGTACCAGGTGCCGTTGGAGCTCTGCCGGGCCGCGAGCCCCATCAGCCGGTAGTGCCGGTTGAGGATGTTGGCGCGGTGGCCGGCCGACTTCATCCAGCCCTGGTTGACCAACGAGCGGCCGCTGGGGTAGCCCATGGCGACGTTCTCGCCCACCCAGCCGACGTGGCAGGCCTTCTGGATGGCGCCGAGGTCCTGGTGGAACATCCGCTTCTGGTTGGCCTGGCGCTTGGCCTGGCGTACGGCGTAGCGCTGCAGGCAGGTGCCGCGCGCCAGCGCCCGTCGATCGTGCCGGGTGCGCTGGGCGTTGGTCGCGTCGAAGGCCGACTGCGCATAGGTGGCCGCGCTGCGCGCGAGCGCCGGACGGGTGGCGCCGGAGGGGGCGGCCGACAGGGTGAGCAGGAGCACCGTCAGCAGGGTGACGGCCGAGATCGCACGGAACTGCATGACACTCCCTGGGGTTTGGGGTGATTTCACCCTAAACCTGTGGGCGGCTTCGCGGGCCGAAATGTGGATCAGCCCTCGATGACCCACCAGGCGGCGTACGAGGGGAGCCAGATGATGCCGTCGGCCCCGGCGGTGACGTGGTGGCCGCCGAGGGCGTCATAGGGGGTGAAGAGGCCGAGGTCGTGGAGGCGCTGCAGGGGGAACGGTCGGGACTCGCCGCTGACGTTGTAGAGCCCGACCAGGGTGCCGCTGGCGTGCCGGCGCACGGTGGCCAGGACGTGGTCATCGGTGTCGGGCAGCACCTGGCTCGACGCCGACGCATGCAGCTGGGGCAACGTGGCTCGGGCTCTTGCGATGTGGGAGATGCCCTGGAAGACCTTGCCGGTCAGGGTGCCGTGGTCGGTCCGCTCCTTGGCGCGTTCCCAGTCGAGGCGGGGGCGGTGCGCCCAGCGGTTGTCGTCCTCGTGGCCGGGTTCGTCTGGCCAGAAGGGGTCGTTGGGCTGGGCGAGCTCGTCGCCGCTCCAGATCACCGGCACCCCACCCCACCCGGCGATGAGGGCGTGGGCGAGGTACATCCGTCCGAGCGCGGCGTACGACGGATGGGCGAGCCCGATCAGGGAGGCCGCGGTGCCGCTGATCCGCTTGTCACCGGTGTCCGCGTTGTGTTGGAACACCAGCCCGTCGGCCCAGGAGCCGGGGAAGTCACCGTCGTACCAGTCGGCGAGGAAGCGACGGTGGTCGTAGCCGTTGAGGCCGACCGATGCTGCGTCGCCGTCGTCGATCGCCCAGCCGATGTCGTCGTGGCAGCGGACGTAGGTGATCCAGGTGCCGGTGGTCGGTGTGGGTGGGAGGGCGCCGAGGGCCTGGCGGGCCAGGACGGTGTTGCCGGTGGCCAGCATCGACCACACCTGCACCATCAGGCTGTTGTGGTAGGCCAGATCGCTGACGCGACCGGTGTGCGAGCCGAGCCCGAGGTATTGGACGAGGTCGCGGGGGCCGACGATCGCCTCGGCCTTGAAGGTGAGGGCCGGGGCGGCGATCTTGGCGACGGTGCGCAGCACCTGGGTGATGGCGTGCACCTCGGGCTGGTTCTGGCAGTTGGTCCCCAGCCGCTTCCACAGGAACGCGATCGCGTCGAGGCGGAGCACTTCCACCCCGAGGTTGGCCAGGAACAGGATGATGTCGGCGAACTCGACGGTGACGTCGGGGTTGGCCCAGCTGAGGTCCCACTGCCATTCGTTGAAGGTGGTCCAGACCCAGCCGCCTGCCTCGTCGTCGAAGGTGAAGTTGCCGGGGGCGAAGTCGGGGAACACCTCGGGCAGGGTGGCCTCGTAGGCGTCGGGCAGGGTGCGGTCGGGGTGGATCATGAAGTAGTCGCGATACTTCGGGTCGCCGGCCCGTGCCTTGGCTGCCCAGGCGTGCTCGCGGGCGACGTGGTTGAGCACGAGGTCGATGACCAGGCTGATGCCACGGTGGCGCAGGGTGGTGGTGAGCTCGCGCAGGTCTGCGGTGGTGCCCAGGTCGGGGCGCACGCTGCGGTAGTCGGCGACCGCGTAGCCGCCGTCGTTGTCGCCGTCGCGGGGCTGCAGCAGGGGCATCAGGTGGAGGTAGGTGACGCCCAGCTCCTCGAGGTAGTCGAGCCGGTCGGCGATGCCGGGCAGGTCGTGGGCGAATCGTTCGGTGTAGCAGGCGTAGCCGAACATCCGCGGTTGCTGGAGCCAGTCGGGAGTGAGCAGCCGTTGCTCGTCGAGCGCGTGCAGGTCGTCGGGACGATCGGCATAGGCCGCCGCTGCGCTCTCGACGAGCCGCAGGGCGACGGTGTCGGGCTGGGAGTAGAGGGCCGCGACGCCTGTGTAGAGGTCCTCCCACCAGCGGTCTAGGCGGAGGGCGAACGTCTGCTGCTGCCCAGCTGTGAGGGCGGACAGGTGGCGGGCAGCCTGGGCCTGCACGTCGTCGGGGGCAACCATCTGTGAATTCAATCGCACCCGGTGCGGTGCCGCATAGGACCGACCCGCGATGTGGCCACTCATCTCGGTTCGAGCGGGTCGAGCTCCGCGGCTCCGGTGGAGGTGATGGTGGCCGCACCCGCGCTGCCGGGCAGGCGGAGTGGCAGGTGGAGCCGTGCCTGCACCCGGACGATGATCCGGTTGTCGCTGATCTGGGACTGCAGGGTCAGTCGGTCGAAGCGCTCCTGTGCCCCGGTCGAGCGCAGGTAGTCGCGGATCCTGATTTCAGCGAGCGCCGGGTCGAGGGCCGGGGTGCCGCCGACACCGAACCCATAGGCGACCTGCTCGTCGAGGGCATCGGCTCCGGCCAGGGCGGCGCCGTCGGCGACGGTGTCGAGGTCGGAGTGCTGGAGGTAGGCCGCCGTGGCGTCGGTGATCGCAGCGATGGCCATCGTCAGCACGAGCAGGAAGCCGATGATCATCAGCGAGACCTGGCCGTGCTCATCTGGGTCATGAGTCATCGGGCGCCTGCAGGTAGGTGCCGTAGGGGATCTCCTGCACCGAGTCGAGCCGGAGGCCGGGACGGTTCTCGCCGAGGGAGTCGGGAAGCAGTGGCAGGCCGACCTGCGCCCGCAAGCGGACCGTGATGGTGGAGCCGGGTCGCAGGCAGCCGCCGAGTGGTGTGCAGCTGATCGCCAGCTCGAATCGCTGGCCGTCCAGACCCTGGTCGGCGAGCGCGACGCGCACCGACTCCCGGGCGCGGGCGAGGCCCTGCTCCTCGCTCGGGGCGAGCGCGTAGGCGCGCGCGGCCGAGCGGGACGCCGTACTCACGGCGTAGGCACTGCGTTGGACCTCGAACACGGACAGGACGACGTAGACCAGGGGGACCAGGAGGAGCAGGGCAAGCCAGGTGAACTCGATCAGCGCACTTCCACGCTCGTCAGCTCTCATGGCCTGGCTCCGCGATGGCGTGGCCGTCGACCTCGAGGTGCACCCGGGGACCCCAGAGACCCAGGGGTGGCACGTCTGCCTCGACGTGGATCACGACGGCCGGTGCCCCGTCGAGCACGGTGTGGGCGGCTGACACCCGGTCGGCGAACCTTCCGGACAGGGTGCCGGTCACCTGCGAGCGCGTGCGTGTGGCGCCGTTCTCCGGCGTGTGACCCGCCGTGGCACCGTAGCGCGCTCCCTCGGCTGCCGCCGCGGTCAGGGTGTTTCGCACGTGCAGCACCAGGGCCACCTGCAGGATGCCCAGGAAGAGCGGCACCAGGATCACCATGACGAGCACGAAGTCGACGACGGCCGAGCCTCGATCGTCACGGCGCCGCGTGCGCGTGGTCATCCGGTGATGCCGCTGAGGGCGTCGGTCAGCAGTGCTCTGAGCTGGTCCTTGGCCAGTGCGTAGATCAGGGTGACCAGGCCGGCGGTCATGACGGTGATCAGCACCCAGCCTGGTACGTCGCCGCGCTCGTCGCGTCGCACGGTCAGCATCACATGGAGCCGGATCAGCTGGTGGTCGAGAGATCTCATGCTTCCTCTTCTCGGTTCAGGGGCTTGACAGGTTGAGGCCGACGAGACCGGGCCAGAAGGCGAAGGCCACGGTCACCGGCAGCACGAGGAAGACGACGGGCACCATCATCAGGACCTCCTTGCGCGCGGCGGTCTCGATGAGGTCGCGGCGGCTGGCCTCGCGGACATCGGCGGCCTGTGCGTGGAGGACGTCGGCCAGCGGCGTGCCGCGCTCGATGGCGACCGCGATGCCCTCAGCGAAGCGGGCGACCACCGGGAGCCCGGAGCGCGCTGCCAGGGCATCGAACGCCCGACCGACCGGCACCCCGGTGCGGATCTGGGCCAGGACTCGCTCGAGATCGGACGAGAGCTCGCCGCTGCTTCGTTCCACGACCCGGGTCAGAGCCGAGACCGGACTCTCGCCGGCCGCCACCGCGAGGGCCAGCAGTTCGGAGACGGTCGGGAACTCCGCCAGGATCCGACGTTCGCGAGTCACGGCCTGTGCGGTCAGGCGGTTCTCGCGGAGCAGTACGCCGCCCGCGAAGGCGATCAGGCAGAGCACCAGGCTCATCACGGCGCTTCCGGGGCCGGTGACGGCGCGGAGAACGCCATAGGCCGCAAGCATTCCGAAGCCGATGACCCCCCAGTGCACCTGTTCGATCCGAAACTCGTGCACCGACTGGTCGAGCCCGGCGCGCTCAAGTCGTCGGCGCACGGAGGATGAGCCGCCCAGCACCCGCTCCACGCTGCGCGCGGCACTCGCCAGCGAGGGGCCGAACACCGACGACGTGGCCGACGCCCTCCTTTCGGTCGGTCGAGCGGTGGCCTGTGCGGTGGTCTGAGTGAGGTCGCGGACGTAGGGCAGCACCCGCAAGGAGAGGAGCGGGCGGCGGATGATGCTCACCCGAGCCGCGACGAGCAACAGTCCGGAGCCGACACCGGCACCGCACATCACCCCCCACATCGCCGGGGTCATGACAGGATCCGGCGTTCGACCGGCAGCCGCCCGATCCGCATCATCAGCCGATAGGCGAGGACGCACGCGCCCGCCCCGCACCCGAGGAGGGCGACGCCTGCCGCAGCCGAGTAGCGTTCGATGACGTCGCTCTGGAAGCACATGAGGAGCAGCACCAACCAGGGTGCGGCGACCGCGAGGCGTGCGCCGTTGACCGTCCAGGCCTGCCGTGACTCCATCTCCGATCGGGTGCGGGCGTCGTCGCGGAGGTAGCCGGACAGGTTGCGCAGCAGCCGCCCGAGGTCACCCCCACCCACCTCTCGAGCGATCCGCAGGCCCTCCACGACCCGGTCGCCGACAGGGTCGGCGAGCCGCTCCTTGAGCCGGTCGAGGCAGTCTCCGAAACGACCGGTCACCTGATAGTCGAGCCCGAACTGGACGAACGGGTCCCTCAGCGGTCCAGGTCCGCGCAATCCCAGCCCGGTGAGCGCTTCGGGAAGTGACAGCCCCGCGCGCACTGCGGAGGCCAGGTTGTCGACAGCCTCGGGCCAGACTTCCGCGAACTCACGCTGTCGGGTCTTGCCCCTGCCGCCCACGACGGCCCAGGGCAGGTAGCCACCCACGGCAGCGAAGGACATGGCCACCGGAGGGGTGCCGGACGCCACCTGGATGACCACACCGCTCAGCAGCCCACAGACCGTGCACAAGGCCCAGAAGCTCCGCACCGACACCTGACGCATCCCTGCCCGCGCCAGCAGATCCGCCGTACGGCGCCCTCGACGCCCTGGCCTCGGCCGCGGGCGGGGGAGGAAGAATGCCGACCAGATCAGCATCGAGCCGATGCCGAGACCCAACCCGATCAAGGAACCCATCAGCGGTCCCGGTTGAGGATCTCGTGCACGTCGACGCCGATCCGCTCGTAACGATCTGGGCGTGGGGGGATCCCGCTCCGGCGCCGCAGTTCATGGCCCGAACGACTGAAGACGGGTTCGGCCTCGATGATGTCGTTCTCGACCCGCCCGGGCACCGCCACGATCTCGTTGACTCGACGCACCCCGTGCGTGTCGATGCCCAGGTGCACCACGAGGTCGACCGAGGACGCCACCGTGGGCACCACGAACCGGGCCGAGATGTTCTCCCCCGCCAACAGCGGCAGCGTGCACATCTTGACGAGCGCCTCTCGGGCACTGTTGGCGTGCAGCGTGCACATGCCGGGGAGGCCCGAGTTGAGAGCCAGGAGCAGATCGAGACACTCCTCCGATCTGACCTCGCCGACTATCACCCGACTGGGTCTCATCCGAAGACTCTCCTTGACGAGGTCGCGCAGCCTGATCTCGCCTGTCCCCTCGAGGCCGGATTGACGGGTCTGCAGGGGGACCCAGTCGGGGTGGGGGAATCGAAGCTCGAAGACCTCCTCTGCGGACACCACCCGCTCACCTCCTGGGACGGCGGCGGCCAGGCAGTTGAGCATCGTCGTCTTGCCTGCCTGCGTGCCACCGGCGACGAGGATGTTGAGTCCGGCACGGACGCTGGCATCGAGGAAGTGGGCTGCCTGCTGGGTGAGGCTGCCGAGCTCGACCAGGTCCTGGAGGCGTGCCGCCTTCAGCACGAACTTGCGAATGTTCACTGCGGTGAACCCACGGCTGATGCCCTCGAGCACCACGTGGAGTCGGTGCCCCTCGGGCAGCATCGCGTCGACGAAGGGCTGACTGATGTCGATGCGCCGGCCGCTCGACTTCAACATCCGCTCGGTTAGCTCGTTGACCTGCGCTGCCGAGAGCATCAGGTTGGTCAGCTCGTGGCGGCCGTTGCGAGCCACGAAAACCCGTGACGGGTCGTTGATCCAGATCTCCTCGATCTCCGGATCGTCCAGGAACGGCTGCAGGGCACCGAAGCCGCTCACCCGGGCCACCAGGTCGTCGACCATGCACGCGGGGTCTTGGACCGGGAGAACCACTCCGGTGAGGCTGCGCTCGTCATGATCGCGAACCACATCCTCGGCGATCCGACGAACCAGTCCGGAGTCGTGCTGCGGGTCCACTCCCTCGCGGCGGACGAGTTCGCGCACTGCCTCATCAAGGCGCTCGACCAGAGCTTCGTGCGCATCCACAGACGTGAGCGTCATTGCCTCCCCCTGTCCCGAATCGAGGCTCGCGGGGTTCATCTAAACCAACCGATGGCCAACGCGAAACAGGCAAAACCGGGGCCTGTGGACAACCGGCACCGGGACGACAGACTTCGTCCGGATACCTCCTGGTTTGTTCCTGCTGCGGTGCTGCCGCCGTTCAGCTCACGCTGATCAAGCAGAACTCGTTTCCCTCGGGATCGGCGAACACCTGCCACGGCAGCGCGGGTTCGTGCACGTCCGAGACCGCAGTGGCGCCGAGTCGCAGGGCCAGATCGCGGGCCTGAGGGAAGTCGGTCACCTCGAGATCAAGGTGCAGTCGGTTCTTGATCGCCTTCGACTCCCCCACCACCTGAAGCCCGAGCATCGCTCCCCCGGCGGACAACCGGGCGACATCGACCCAGCCCTCGTCGGTGGACGGCTCCGCTCGCGAATCCAGCAGGCCGGCCCAGAAGGCCGTCTCCGCCGCCAGATCGTTGACATCGAGCACCACGGCCGACACCCGGATCATGCCAACCTCCGACTCACACCTGCCGCACGCCGGCACGTGATCTCGTACGACGTCAGCGGTGCCGGCGGCCGGGGCGCACGCCTGAGCAACCGCCGCCGCTCACGCTCGATCGACTCCTCGTCGATCCGGATGAACTGCTCCACCACATAGCCCCAGTGACTCATCATGACCTCCGTCCCAGCCGCCGACCACCTCTGATCGACACCATCAATAACGCTACAGTGGTGTCGCATGGGAGTGCAACCACCAAAACGATTACACTGGTGACATGACGAGCGCAGACCTCCCCCGTCCCGACGTGCCGCAGCCCGTCGCGACCATCCGCGACTTCGTGAACACCACCGACCACGAGACCGGCGCCGACGACCTCGCCACCGCGTCCCAGCTCGCCGAGTGGCTTCGCACCGAAGGCCACCTGCGGCGCCGCGCCGCGGCCACCGACGACGACCTCGAGCTCGCCCACCGACTGCGTGCGGGGCTGCGCCGCGCTCTCGAGCGCAACCACGACGGGCAGGCAGGCCCCGACCCAGACCTCGCAGCAGTCCTCGGCGAGCTCCCGATCGCACTCACCTGGACCGTCGACGGTCCGTCACTGCAGAGCACCGCAGACGGCGTCCGCGGCGCCCTGGTGATCATCGGCCTGGCCGCCCACCGGGCCGCCGCCGACGACCAGTGGTGGCGGCTCAAGATCTGTGCGGCCGACGACTGCGCCTGGGCCTACTACGACCACTCCAGGAACCGTTCCCGCACCTGGTGCGAATACGGCTGCGGCAACAAGGTCAAGACCCGCGCCTACCGCGCCCGCCAGCGAGCGACGGCCTAGGAGACGTGGAGCGGCCTCATCCGCGGCAACCGCCCACCGGGCACCTGCGGGAGACCGAGCAGCCTCATCGCCAGCCCGGCCACATCGATGTTTCGGATCGGCTGCCGACCGGCATACGTCGGCCGCGTGGACCCCGGCGACTTCCGGGTGGGGTTGAGACCGTAGAGCCCCACCCCCTTGGCCACCCCGACACCCCAGACCATGAAGGGCACCCGGTAGTCGGCCGGCAGGGTCGGGTCCTCGTGGTTGAACGCGCCCTTCCTGCCGCCGTGGTCGGCGGTCAGCACGACCGTCGTGTGCGCCTTCAACCAGGGATCACCCGCGATCGCGCTCAGCACCCGGCGCACCTGGGAGTCGGTCTGCTGCACCGCGTCGAGGTAGTCCGCAGACATCCAGCCGAACTCGTGGCCCGCGGCATCAGGCAGCGCCAGGTGCAGGAAGCTGAGATCGTCGGGGTCCTTGCGGAGCTGCGCCACGAGATCGGACACCAGGACGTCCGGGTCCGCGAAGTCGAACCGGGTCAGCTTGTTGCGGCCGTTGTCGACCCCGACCCGATCCTTCGCTCCATGCTTGGCGTCCCACGAGCGCACCAGGAACCGGAACTTGTCCTTGGAGGTGTAGAGCGCCGTGGAGCGACCACGGTCGTGGGCCACGTCGAAGATGCCCGCGACGTAGTGACCCGCCGTGGCACGCAGGGTGCCTCCGTTGTCCTCGTTGAAGGTGACCCGATGCCCCGTGGCGCTCAGGATGCGCCGACCGGTCATCATCCCGGTGTGGTTGGGCAGCGTCTTGGTGATCTCGTACGCCGTGCGCGCCTGCCGCGTGGTGGCACCCTGCCGCTTGAGCCGTTGGAAACCGGGCGTCCTGGCCGCACCCAACACGCCCAGGGAGCGCGGATTGAAGCCGTCGACCGAGATCGCGACCACGATCCGGCGAGGCTTGGCGGCCCGGGTCGCGGTCGCCGGCTCGGTGCGCGTCACAGTGGCCGAGGGCACGCCGGCCACCGAGGTCCTCTCGTCGGCCGAGCAGCCGGCTCCGGCAACGAGGACCAGGCACACGACGGCGGTCAGGGACCGTGTCACCTGTGGATGTGCTCCATCCAGTCGGCCGGGACCCGGCCCACCGGCCCGGGCACTCCCTGGTCCTCCGGGTGACTGGTCGGCTCGGCGAGGGGCGGGCCATCGATGGCAACGCTGTCCTCGAAGTCCCAGAACCAGTCCTCTCCGGGCTCGAAGCTCTGCATGTAGCGATGACCGGACGACGCGAAGTGTGCGCTGCCGTGCTGTCCGGGTGAGGAGTCACAGCAGCCCACGTGCCCACACGCCGCGCAGCGCCTCAGGTGCACCCACCAGCCGCCCAGGGGCTCGCAGTCTGCGCATCCGGTCCCGCTCGGACCGACGGTCGCGTCGATCTGTTCCGAGTCACTCATGCCCTGACGGTATCGCGACCACCCCGAGGGGCCACCAGGACGTCGCCTCAGCCGACGGGAGCCAACGGGTGGATCGCGATCTCGCCACCCAGGTGCTCGGCGGTCGCACCCAGGGCGGCCGCGATGTGCGGCGACTGCATGTGGGCGTCGAGGTCGGCCTGACCGCTCCACACTTCGAGGGTCACGAACGTGCCCGGCGTGGAGGCGGACTCGAACAGGTCGTAGGCCACGCACCCCGACTCGTCGCGGGTGGCGGCTGCGAGTGCGATCAACGCGTCCCGGACCACGGCTTCGGAGCCGGGCTTGGCGGGGATGGTCGCAACAACATGGAGATCGCTCATCTGAGGTGCCTCTCGTCGGGTTTGTCCCCACCCTAGGCACACCCGAGAAGTCAGCGCGCTGCTCCGCCCACCTCGAGCCTGAAACCGACACCGCGCACCGCGACGATCCGGTCCACGCTGCCTGCCTGGTCGAGCTTCGCGCGCAACCGGCCGATCGTGACGTCGAGGGTCTTCGTCGAGCCGTGGTGGTTCTCGTCCCACACCCGGGCGATGAGGTGCTCGCGGGTCACCACAGTGCCCCGCTCCAGGGCGAGCAGCGCGAGCACATCGAACTCCTTGACCGTCAGGCTGACCTCGAGATCCCCCACGAAGGTCCGGCGGGATGCCGGGTCGACCAGCACGACGCCCTCCGGCGGGGCGGAGGGGGTCCTCGGCCCGGTACGTCGCATGAGGGCCCTGACCCGCGCGTGCAGCTCAGCGACCCCGAACGGCTTGGGCAGGTAGTCGTCGGCCCCGTGGTCGAGCCCCACCACCCGGTCGAGCTCTCCGCCGCGCGCCGTGACGATGATGATGCCGCCCTCGAAGCCGCCGACCCGGGCGCGCCGGCACACCTCGAAGCCGTCGATGCCGGGCAGTCCCACGTCGAGGATCACCACGTGCGGCGCCGTGGCCGCGATCAGCTCGAGGGCCTTCTCGCCCTCGGCGGTGCGGGTCACGGCGTACCCCTCGCGTCGCAGGGTGCTCGTCAGGAGCATCGCGATGTCTTCGTCGTCCTCGACCAACAGGACCTGGGGCTCCATGGTCTCGAAGCATAGAAGGCCCGGTCCGCCCGACGTAGCCCACCCACGCCGGGCGAACTGTCCCCCCTCGGGGGAAGGGGGGACAGAGGCCGCCCTTCACTGGTCGAGTCCGTGGGAAACCGGACCGGGTGGTCGCTCGGAGCGGCGGACGCTCGCCGGATGGGAACGGCGAGTTCGGGCCTGCGACCACGCTAGGTCCGGGCCATCCACAGGCGTGGCACACGACGGCCACGGGAGACCCACACGAGGTCAAAGATTCGGCGGATCCGGTCGCTAGAGCGACGTCTCGTCGATCAGGTCGATCAGGTCCGCGATCGAGTCGACGACCCTGGTCGGGCGGTAGGGGAAGGTCTCGATCTGCTCGGGTCGCGTCGAACCCGTGGTGACCAACACCGTGCGCAGCCCGGCCTCCAGCCCGCTGATGATGTCAGTGTCCATGCGGTCACCGATCATCACAGTGGTCTCCGAATGGGCCTGCAGCCGATTGAGGGCACTTCGCATCATCAGCGCGTTGGGCTTGCCGATGAAATAGGGCTTGCGCCCGGTCGCGGTGCTGATCAGGGCCGCCACCGAACCCGTGGCCGGCAGCTTGCCCTGATGGCTGGGGCCGCTCGGGTCGGGGTTGGTCGCCAGGAACCGCGCCCCGGCATCGACGAGGCGGATGGCCCGCGTGATCGCCTCGAACGAGTAGGTGCGGGTCTCCCCGAGCACCACGTAGTCGGGGTCGCGGTCGGTCATCACATAGCCGATGTCGTGCAGCGCGGTGGTGAGCCCCGCTTCCCCCACGACGTACGCCGACCCGTGCGGGCGCTGGTCGTCCATGAACTTCGCGGTGGCCAGCGCGGAGGTCCAGATGGCGTCCTCGGGCACGTCGATGCCGCTGCGCAGCAGCCGGGCACGCAGGTCGCGCGGGGTGTAGATCGAGTTGTTGGTCAGCACCAGGAACGGGCGCCCGGAGGCCTTGAGCTTGTCGACGAACTCGGCCGCACCGGGGATCGGGTCCTCCTCGTGCACCAGGACGCCGTCCATGTCGGTGAGCCAGGTCTCGACGGGGCGGGGAGTCGTCATGGCGCCATTGTTTCAGGAGAACAGGTCACCGTGCTCGTCGACGCGGTCGAGCACTTCCTCGAAGCGAGCCTGCTCGAGGCCGAACTCGTCCTCGGACCCCGTCTCGACCTCGGCCCAGCTTCGAGGCGTCGCCACCCACGGCTTCTCGCGGCCGCGCAGGGAGTAGGGCGAGATCGTCGTCTTGCTGCCCGAGTTCTGCGACCAGTCGAGGAACACCTTGCCCGAGCGCTTCGACTTGGTCATGGTGGCGGTCACGAGCTTCGGGTGCTCGCCCTGCAGCTCCTCGGCGACCGTCTTCGCCAGGGCGGTCGTCTGCTCGGCGTCGAGTCGCGTCGAGAGGTGGGCGTAGAGGTGGAGTCCCTTGCTGCCGCTGGTCACCGGGAAGGCCGCCAGGCCGCGCTCGGCCAGCTTGTCACGCACCAGCAGCGCGACCTGGGCACACTCGTGCAGGCCGGCGGGCTCGCCCGGGTCCAGGTCGATGACCAGTCGATCGGGTTTGCGGGGCCGGCCCTGCTTGGTCACCGTCCACTGGTGCACGTGCAGCTCGAGGCTGGCCAGGTTCGCGAGGTAGGTGAGCGTGGCCAGGTCGTCCACGATCGGGAACACCAGGTGGTCGGACTCGTGGGCGGTGGCGCGGGAGCCCGTCGTCGGCACCTCGGCGGTCCGCACCCACCGTGGGCAGCCCGACGGCACGTTCTTCTCGTAGAACGACTGTCCCTGAACGCCGTGCGGCCACCGGATCCGGGTCACCGCCCGGTCGGCGAGGTGCGGCAGCAGGACGGGAGCGATCCGTGCGTAGTAGTTGAGCACCTCGCCCTTGGTCGTGCCGGTCTGCGGATAGAGCACCTTGTCGAGGTTGCTCAGTCGCAGGGTGCGGCCCTCGACGTCGACCTGGATCTCGTTCATCGCCTCAGCGGCCGATCGCGATCACCGGTGCCCGGTCGGGATCGAGCCGGTTCATCAACGCCCTGAGGAAGCCTCGGGGCCCGCTCACGCAGCCGGCGGTGGCACCACTGCCGTTGACGTGCAGGAAGATCCCGGAGCCACGGTGGCGCACCTGAGCGACGTGGTTGAAGCCGGTGACGATGGAGTATTCGTACTGCTGGCGGTAGTCGCGCAGCCGCTCGCTGGAGTTGACGTCGCTGCTGGGCAGCCACCAGCGGAACCCGCCCGCGGCCTTGTTCCGATAGCGGTTGTAGAAGGCCGACCGGTTGTCCTGCACCCAGTAGTCCCCCGCCCGGATGACCCGGTGCGACAGGTCCCAGGCGGGCCGCCTCGCGTGCGTGCCGAAGCTCGACAGCAGGCGGTAGGTGCCGAGCGGGGTCGTGCCGGTGCCCTGCTTGCGCTTGCCGGCGACCACGAGACCGCCGTAGCCGATCCGGCCGCTCGCCTGGAGACGTCGTTGCCAGCCGTCAGCCCCCTTGCGCCACAGCACGAGCCTGGCCCGCGAGCCACGCGTGTGGTTGACCGTCACCACCTGGGTGGTGCCGGCCTTGAGGTGGATCGTGACACCGCCCAGGGTCGTGGTGCCAGCCGAGACGGCGGCCGCGGACGCGGGCGGGCGCCGGGAGCGCCAGCGCGACCATCAGCACCAGGGCGGCGGCAGGGACTCGCTTCATGACTGCTCCTTGAGGTCGTCGGGCGTGAGGTCGCTGCGCTGGCCACGGTACGACGGTTGACGAAGGCGACCCTGACCGGAGAACCCGAGCGACTCCACGTCGACCACCAGCACCGGCTCCACCCAGTGGGTGCCGAGCGCGTCCGAGCGGGGCACCTCGTCGGTGAACGGGTTGTCGGCTCGGGCCAACGGCGCCAGCAGGTCACGCAGCAGCGGCCCCACCCGGCCGGCGATCCCGCTTCCCACCCGACCCCGGTACAGCAGCCCCTCCGCAGTCGGCTCACCGACAAGGATCGCCCCCAGGCGGGAGTCGGAGCCGACCTCGGTCCGCCAGCCCCCCACGACCCAGCTGCTGCGCTGCCGGTGGGGGAACTTCAGCCAGTCCTTGCTCCGGGCCCCGAAGGTGTAGCGGGAGGTGAGGCGCTTGCTGACCACGCCCTCGAGTCCTTGCTCGCGGGTCGCCTGGAGCAGCATCGCCCCGTCGTCGTACGACGTCGGCACCTGCCAGTGCACGTCGGCGAGCCCCAACGATTCGAGCAGCCCGCGCCGCTGCAGGAGCGGGTCCGCGGCAAGGTCACGACCGTCGAGCCGGAGCAGGTCGAAGATCAGGAACGTGACCGGGGTGACGTCGGCCAGCGCGGCCGCACGCCGCGGGCTGGAGACATGCATCCGCTCGGCGAGGCGGGCGAAGCTGGGTCGCCCACCGTCCTGGGGGTCGAAGGCCACGATCTCGCCGTCCAGGAGGAGGTCACGACGCACCGCCCGGCCCAGCCCGGCCAGCTCCGGAAAGGAGACGCTCACGTCGTTCTCGTTGCGGCTGGTCAACCGGGTGCCCGTCGACACGTCGGCCAGGACCCGCATCCCGTCCCACTTCACCTCGTGCAGCCACTCCGAGCCGGCAGGGACATGACTGCCGCGAGTGGCCAGCATCGGACGCATGGCGACCAATCTAGATGTCGGTGGCCGCGGCTAGCGTGCCGGCATGACCGATCACGCCACCACCATCGGTGCCTACTGGGCCGCCGCCGAGGCCCGCGACTGGGACACCTTCGCCGCCCTCCTGGCGCCGGACGTCGTCTACGAGGTGTCCCAGACCCACGAGCGCGTGACCGGTCGCGAGGCCTATCTCCGGTTCAACCGCGAGTTCCCCGGCGACTGGCACCTGCAGACCCGACGCGTCGTCGCAGACTCGGGAGGCGGAGCGAGCTGGCTCGACTTCACCGTCGGCGAGGAGACGATGACCGGCATCAGCTTCTTCACCTTCGACGAGGCGGGGCTGATCGTGTCCGTCGATGACTTCTGGCCCGAGCCCTACGACCCACCCACGGGACGCGAGCACCTCACCGAGCGCTTCTGAGGCCACGGCCAGATGCGCGAACGCCGGTCCTGCGGCGATACTGGGAGTGACAACGGGGCCGGTGGCCGACCGACGAGAAAGGCGTTCCATGCGTGCGATCTGGAAGGGTGCGGTCTCCTTCGGGCTGGTCAGCGTGCCCGTGAAGCTCTATTCGGCGACCGAGAGCCACGACGTGTCGTTCCGGCAGGTGCACGCCAAGGACGGCGGTCGGATCAAATACCAGCGGGTCTGTGCCATCGACGGCGAGGAGGTCGCCTACGCCGACATCGCCAAGGGCTACGAGACAGAGCACGGCGAGATGGTGATCCTGACCGACGAGGACATGGCCGAGCTGCCGATCACGTCGAGCCGCGAGATCGCAGTGGAGAAGTTCGTGCCGACCGACCAGATCGACCCGATGCTCTTCGAGAAGTCCTACTACCTGGAGCCCGAGAAGACCGGGGCCAAGCCCTACGCCCTGCTGCGCCAAGCGCTGCTCGACGCCGACCGGATGGCGGTCGTGACCGTCGCGCTGCGTCAGCGCACCTCCGTGGCCGTGCTGCGGGTGCGCGACGACGTCATCGTCCTCCAGACGATGATGTGGCCAGACGAGGTCCGCCAGCCAGACTTCACCATCGAGACGGGTGAGATCAAGGACACCGAGGTCAAGATGGCCCAGATGCTCGTCGAGACTCTGGCCGGCGACTTCGACGCGAGTGAGTACGACGACGACTACGCCGAGGCCGTCGAGGCCCTGGTCAAGGCGAAGGTCGACGGGGGCGAGGTCAAGAAGACCGAGACCGCCGCGAAGTCCTCCGGCGAGGTGGTCGATCTGCTGGCCGCCCTGCAGCGCTCCGTCGAGGCCGCGAAGACGGCTCGTGGCGAGACCGCCCCGGCACAGAGGCCGGCCCAGAAGTCCCCACGAAGAAGGCAGCGGCCAAGAAGCCGGCGAAGAAGGCAGCCAAGAAGCCCGTCGCCAAGAAGAAGGCCAGCTGACCTGGGCTCAGGCAGTGTCCCAACGGAAGATCCGGGCTGAGATCAGGGTCAGGGTGGCCGCGAAGGCCAGGAGGATGAGCATCGGTACGACGGCCGATCCGGGGCCCTCCCCGCGGACCATCACATCGAGCATGGCGTCGTTGAGATGTCGCAACGGCATCGCGTGCGAGATGACCTGGAGCCACTGCGGAGCGCCCTCCAACGGGAAGAACGACCCACTCAGGAACGCCATCGGCAGCACCAGGAAGTTGGCCATGTTCACGGCGCCCTCGGTGGTCTTGGCCACCGAGCCGGCGAAGAGGCCCAACGACATGAAGCAGAGCGTGCCGCAGGCGACCAGGGGAACGGCCATCCACCACGATCCCGTCAGGGTGAGGCCGAAGGCCGCGGTCCCGAGCCCCAGGAAGATCGCGGTCTGGACGAACGCGATCACCAGGGTCGCGACGATCCGGGCCCCGACGATCGGTCCGGGTCGGCACCGGCGATAGCTGGAGCCGTCGCAGCAGCTTCGACTGCCGCCAACCCTGCAGGGTGGCCGCCGCACCGAAGGCCGCACTCATCGCGATCGCCCAGCCGAGCAGACCCGGCGTGACGAAGTCGATGACCTTCAGCGACTGGTCCTCGACCCGCTCGACCTGCAGTGAGTACTTCGGCGGTTGGCCAGTGGCGTCGATGTTCGCCCCGTTCACGAAGGCGTTCAGGGCCCCCTGGGTCATGGCCGCCTTCACCTGATCGGTCTGGGTGTAGTGGACCACGAGGGTGTCGCCCTGCTGCTCGATCGCCACATCCGCGTCGCCCTTGCGGACCTGGGCGACCGCAGCGTCGAGGTCATCGGAGGTGGTGACGTCGAAGGTCTCGTCCCACGCCTGCTTGGCGCCGGGCGACAGGCTCGTCCACGAGTGGCACCGTCGCCCACCTGGACGAGGTCGATCTTGGAGGCACCGGTGTCGGTGAAGATCGCCCCGAACAGCACCAGGAACATCAGGGGGAAGACGAGCGCGAAGAAGACCGAGGCCTTGTCTCGGATGAAGCCGCGCAGGATCGCGGCGGCCAGGGCAAGGAAGGCCGTCATGCGCGGTACTCCCGTCCGGTGACGTCGAGGAACACGTCCTCGAGGGTGGCTGCGGCGACCCGCAGCCCGCCGAGACGGTTGTCGGCCGCCAGTCGCGTCAGGACGTCAGCCGGCTGCGCGGGTGGTGAGCACCAGACCACCGCTCTCCTCCTCGACCGAGTCGACTCCCGGAAGTGCTGCCGCCTCGGCGAGCGAGACCTGTCCGCTCCCGACGGAGATCCGCACCGGAGCGTCGAGGTCGCGCACCAGCGCTGCGGGGCTGTCGAGCTTGAGCAGTCTGGCCGTGGTCGAGGATCGCCACCCGGTCGCAGAGCGCCTCGGCCTCCTCCATGGAGTGCGTGGTGAGCACCACGGTGCGACCGGAGTCGTTGAGCGAGCACAAGAGGTCCCACAGGTTGCGCCGTGCCTGTGGGTCGAGGGCCCCGGTGGGCTCGTCGAGGAACACCACCTCGGGGCCGTGCACGAGTGCGCAGGCGATCGACAGGCGCTGCGACTGCCCGCCCGAGAGCCGCTCGGTGCGGGTGCCTGCCTTGTCGGTGAGCCCGACCCGCTCCAGCCAGTCGTCGGCGACCGACGGCCCACGCCGTACAGGGCCGCGAAGGTCCGGATCTGCTCACGCGCGCTCAGCCGCTCGAAGAAGGCCGACGCCTGGAGCTGTACGCCGATCCGCGGCAACAGGCGGTCGTTGCGCGGCCAGGGGCGCTCACCCAGCAGGCGGATCTCCCCCGAGTCTGGCTTGCGCAGACCTTCGATCATCTCCAGGATGGTGGTCTTGCCCGCCCCGTTCGGGCCGAGGATCCCGAAGAACTCTCCTTCGGCGACACTCGAAGCTCACCCCGTCGACCGCTCTCAGGTCCCCGTAGGCCAGCCGGAGGTCGGTGACCTCGATAGCTCCCATGTGGCCACGCTAGCGGGCGCCACAGGTAGCCTTGCGCAGGCATCCCGATCGAAGGGGAAGGCACCTGCGTCACCTGCCCCGCGGATCGTCGGCGTGCCTGGGCTGCTGTGGGTCCTGCTCGGCGGGGCCCTGGTCAACCTGCTCAGCAAGGCGTTGCATCGACGCGGGCCGACAGGCCCTAGGCCAGCAGCCCCCGCACCACGCGCAGGCCCACCGACATCCTGGCCAGGTCGGGATTCTCCTCCGCGCAGATCTCCTGCAGGGTTGCGGCGGCCCGGCTGACCACCAGCTCGTCGTCGTTCTCCCAGGCCGCGATCCGGGCCGGAGCCAGGTCGTCGGAGGAGGTGCTGGCGAGCACCTGTGCAGTCAGCTGGGCATGGACCCCGTGCAGGTCGTCACGCAGCGCCGCGCTAGCCATCGTCTGCCACCGGTCGTCTCGCGGCAGCCCCAGGATGCGGGCCACCAGCGCGGGCAGCCCGAGCCGTTCGCCGAGCGCGAAGTGCACACGGGTGACCTCCACCGGATCGAGGCCCTCGCGGTCGGCGGTCTCGATGATGCCGAGGGTCGCGTAGGACGCGGGCAGCACGGCCACCTTGCTCGCCAGCTCCTCCGGCACGCCGAGCTCGACCAGGTCGTCGCGACGCTGCGTGAACGCTGCTTGCTCCCGCCCGCCCATCAGCTCGGGCAGCTCCGCCATCACCCGCTGGGCCCGCACGGTGAAGAACTCGACCGTGCCCTCGCTGTCGAGTGGCGGGCGGCGGTTGTTCACCAGCCACCTGCTCGCCCGCTCCACCAGCGTGCGCATCTCGATCCGCATCCGGGTGAGCAGCTCGGCCGGGATCTTGTTGTCCCAGGTCGAGAGCTCCTCACGCATGGCCAGGGAGCCGAAGATCTCCCGGGCCACGAAGTTGGCCCGGGTGAGCTCGGCGGGACTGGCCCCGGTCTCGCCCGGCCAGCCGCGGCCAGAAGGTCATGCCGGCGCCGTTGATGAAGTCGTTGACGACCTGGGTGACGATGATCTGGCGGCGTAGCGGATGGTCCTCCATCGCCGCGCGGTAGTCCTGGCGCATCCCGGCGGGGAAGTAGGCGAACAGGTCGCTGCGCAGGTAGGGGTCGTCGGGAAGGTCGGAGTCGAAGAAGCTCGTCGGCCAGCACGATCTTCGTCCACGCCAGCAGCACCGACAGCTCGGGGGTGGTGAGACCGACCCCGCGCTCCAGCCGCCGGCGTACCTGACGGGAGGTCGGCAGGCCCTCCAGCTCGCGGTTGAGCACTCCGCGTCGCTCCAGCTGCTTCATCCAGTCCTCGTGCACGTGCAGCAGCGAGGAGGCGTTGGCGGCCGCATTGGCCAGGGCGAGGTTCTGCTCGTAGTTGTCGCGCAGCACCAGGGCGGCGACCTCGTCGGTCATCGAGGCGAGCAGGCGGTTGCGTTGCTTGCCGGTCAGGTCACCCTCGGCCACCACGCGGTCGAGCAGGATCTTGATGTTCACCTCGTGGTCGGAGGTGTCGACGCCGGCCGAGTTGTCGATGAAGTCGGTGTTCATCCGGCCGCCGCGCTCGGCGTACTCGATGCGGCCCAACTGGGTCAGACCGAGGTTTCCACCCTCGCCGACGCAGGTGGCGCGCAGGTCTCTGCCGTTGATCCGGATCGCGTCGTTCGCCTTGTCCCCGGCCTCCGCGTGGGTCTCGTCGGCCGCCTTCACGTAGGTGCCGATTCCGCCGTTCCAGAGGAGGTCGACCGGGGCCATCAGGATCGCGCGCATCAGCTCGGCGGGCGTCATGCTGGCCTGCTCGGCATCGATGCCGAGCGCGTCGCGGATGGCGTCGTTGAGGGGGATCGACTTCAGCGAGCGCGAGAACACGCCCCCGCCGGCCGAGATCAGGGCCTTGTCGTAGTCCTGCCACGACGAGCGCGGCAGCTCGAACAGTCGCTTGCGCTCCGCGAAGGAGCTCGCGGCGTCGGGGTCGGGGTCGAGGAAGATGTCGCGATGGTCGAAGGCGGCCACCAGTCGGATGTGCTCGGAGCAGAGCATCCCGTTGCCGAACACGTCACCTGACATGTCGCCGATGCCGGCTGCGGTGAAGTCCTCGCTCTGGCAGTCGATGCCGCGCTCACGGAAGTGCCGTTGCACCGACACCCAGGCACCCCTGGCGGTGATGCCCATCGCCTTGTGGTCGTAGCCCACCGATCCGCCGGAGGCGAAGGCGTCGCCGAGCCAGAAGCCGTAGTCCTGGGCGACACCGTTGGCGATGTCCGAGAACGTCGCGGTGCCCTTGTCGGCAGCCACCACGAGGTAGGAGTCGTCACCGTCGTGGCGCACCACGTCCTTCGGGGGCACGGTCTGCCCCTCGACCAGGTTGTCGGTGATGTCGAGCAGCCCCGAGATGAAGGTCGTGTAGCTCGCGATCCCCTCGGCCATCCACGCCTCGCGGTCGGAGGAGTCGGGCAGCTGCTTGGCGAAGAAGCCGCCCTTGGCCCCCACGGGCACGATCACGGTGTTCTTGACCATCTGGGCCTTGACCAGGCCGAGCACCTCGGTGCGGAAGTCGTCGCGGCGATCCGACCAGCGCAGGCCTCCGCGGGCGACGGCACCGAATCGCAGGTGGACGCCCTCGACGCGCGGCGAGTAGACGAAGATCTCGTACTTCGGCCGTGGCTCGGGCAGGTCGGGGATGTGCGAGGGCTCGAGCTTGAAGGACATGTAGGAGTGCACGTCACCGCTGCCGGCGCGCTGGAAGTAGTTGGTGCGCAGGGTGGCCTGGATGATGGTGAGGTAGGAGCGCAGGATCCGGTCGTGGTCGAGGCTGGCGACGTCGTCCAGCGCGCGAGCGATCCGCTTCTCCGCGTCGTCACAGCGCTTCTCGCGATCGTCGTACGCCGGGTCGAAGCGTGCCTCGAACAGCGTCACCAGCAGCCGCGTGATGTCCACGTTGTTGCGCAGTGCATCCTCGATGTAGTCCTGCGCGAAGGGGGTTCCGCCCTGGCGCATGTACTTCGCGTAGGCCCGCAGCACCGTCGCCTGACGCCAGGTCAGCCCGGCTGCCAGCACGAGGGAGTTGAAGCCGTCGATCTCGTTGTGGCCGTCCCAGATCGCCCGCAGGCCGTCCTGGAAACGAACCCGGGAGTCGGCTGGCAGCGAGCGGCCGTAGCGCAGACCGAACTCGTAGATGCGGCTCGGCCGGGGCAGGTTCTCCAGCCGGTAGGGCCGTTCGTCGACGACCTCGACCCCCATCGAGGACAGCATCGGCAGCACTTCGCTCAGGGAGAGCGGTGTGCCGATCCGGTAGACCTTCAGCCGGGCCTCGCCACGAGCCGCGTCGAGCTGCTCGTAGAGGGCGAGATCGATGCCGAGGTCGCCACTGATCGCCTCGAGCCGACCGAGGTCGACCGAGCCGGTACGCGGCGCGAAGTCCTCCTTGTAGGCCTCGGGGAACGAGTCGGCGTAGCGTCCTGGTCAGCCGGGCACCGGCCTCCTCGCCGTACTCCGCGGTGACGGCGGCGGCGAAGTCCTCGCGCCAGGAGCGGGCCGCGTCGGTCAGCCGTCGCTCCAGGTCCTCGATGTCGACCTCGGGGATCACCTCGCCCTTGGGCGGTCGTACGACGAAGTGCACCCGGGCGGTGGTGGACTCGTTGATGCGGGTGGTGAAGTCGACCGTCTCCCCGCTCAACCGATCCTTGAGGATCGCGCTGATGCGTTCGCGAACTGCGGTGTTGTAGCGCTCCCGCGGCAGGTAGACAAGGCAGGAGAGATAGCGGCCGTAGGCGTCGCGCCGGATGAACAGCCGCAGCTGTCGACGCTCCCGGGTGTACATCACCGCCTCGGCGATCGGGGCCAGCTCGGCGAGGGGGGTCTGGAAGAGCTCGTCGCGCGGGTAGTTCTCCAGGGTGTCCATCAACGCCTTGCCGGCATGGCTGTTGGCGTCGAAGCCGACCAACCGCTGCACGTCGGCGGCCTTCTCCCGCAGCAGCGGGATCCTGGTCAGCGACTCGGTGTAGGCGGCACTCGAGAACAGCCCGAGGAAGCGTCGCTCCCCCACCACCTCGCCGGACTCGTCGAACGACTTCACGCCGACGTAGTCGAGGTAGGCGGGCCGGTGCACCGTGGAGCGCGAGTTGGCCTTCGCCAGCACCAGCAGGGTCTTCTCGCGGGCCTTCGCCTTCACCAGGGGTGGCAGCTTGCCGAACGCCGGCGGACATGTCCTGGTCGGCGCGCAGGATGCCCAGGCCGGTGCCGGGCACGCCGCGCAGGTAGTCGTCCTCGCCCTCGCGTTCGAGCTTGTACTCGCGGTAGCCCAGGAACGTGAAGTGGTCGTCGGCCAGCCAGCAGAGCAGCTCCTTGCCCTGGTCGAGCTCGGTCTCCGAGAGCGGCGGAGGGCTGGAATCGAGCCCGTCGACGATGCTGCGGATCACCGCCTGCATCCGGTCCCAGTCCTCGACGCTCTCGCGGACGTCGCGCAGGACGAGCTGGAGCGCCGCCTCCAGCTCGGCGAACTCGGCGGTGTCGGGGACCCGGTCGATCTCGATGTGCATCCACGACTCGCGCAAGGGCAGGACGCCGCTCGTCGCTCGGGCGGCCCTCGTCGGCGGGCCGGACATCGGACAACTCACCGGTGATGTCGCGCTCGACGTCGAACTGCGGGTGCACCACCACGTGCACATTGCGGTGGTCGTCTGCCAGCGCCATCGTCAGCGAGTCGACCAGGAACGGCATATCGTCGGTGACGACCTCGACCACCGAGTGGCCACCGGCGGACCAGCCGTTGGCCGCGACGGTCGGGGTGAAGACCCGCACCTGGGCCGTCCCCTGCGGGCGGGACCCGGCCAAGCGGTAGTGGGAAGCCAGCGCGCCGTAGAGATCGACCTCGGAGCGGTCGCACACGTCCTCCGGAGCCACATGGCGGTAGTAGGCCCTCAGCAGCGCCCCCACGATGGCATGCGGAGGTCCGCCGCTGCCCTCTCGATGGGTGGCCAGATCAGTGGCGCGCGCGATCAGGTCGGACTTGTTGTCTTCGAGCATTGAGGACACATTGCGACACTAGATCCGGCGGTGTGAGGACCACAACACCGGGGGCCTCACAGCGCCGATCGCAGTTCCCACAACAGGGGGTAGTACTGCATCGGCAAACGGCTGCGCAGGTAGGTCGCACCGCTGGAGCCGCCCGTGCCGGACTTGGCCCCGATCATTCGCTCGACCATCACCACGTGGCGGGCCCGCCAGCTGGCGGCCAGCTCGTCGTGCTGCAGGAGCGCTTCGGAGAGGGCCCACAGGTCGGCGTACGACGACCGGTCGTGGGCGGCCGTGCGCATGGAGTCGCGGATCTCGTCGTCGCTCCCGGCGGCGAGCCCGCGCACCTCAAGGACATGCCAGAAGCCGTCCCAAAGGCTCGGTTCGGCCAGGCGGGCGTCGAGATGCTCCCGCTCCAGTGCCGTGATGCCGCGGAAGCGGTCGACGTAGGAGGCATCCTTGGCGCCGGAGAGGAACTCCAGCTCGCGGAACTGAACCGACTGGAAGCCGCTGGCCGGCGCCAAGCGCTGGCGGAACTCCAGGAAGTCCTGCGGCGTCATCGTCTCCAGTACGTCGACCTGGTGCACCAGCACCCGCTCGATCACGTGCACCCGGTTGAGCAGGTGTTGGGCCCACCAGACCCGGTCGGTCGATGCCCCGGTCGCGGCCATCATGGCGTCTCGGGCTGCGCCCGCCTCGTGCAGCAGCTGTTTGAACCAGAGCTCGTAGACCTGGTGGATGGTGATGAACAGCAGTTCGTCATGCGCCGGCGGGTCGGACTCGAGGTGCTGGGAGTCCAGCAGGTGCGACAACCGCAGGTAGGAACCGTAGGTCAGTTGCGCACCCTGCTCGCCGAAGGAAACGAAGGTCTCTTCCTGGGTCATGTTGGGCACCGTTTCACACCAGGTTCCCGGTTGGGAACCGACACGGCATGATGGCGCCGGACAGACCACGCCTGGAAGGGACCCGCACTGATGAAGAAGCTGACCCACGAGCTGACCTACCCCGGCACCAGCCTCGAGCAGGTGGCGAGCGATGCTGGCGGACCCGGCGTTCCGCGAGGCGGTCTGCGACGCCCAGCGGGTGCTGCGCCGCACCGTGACGATCACCGGGGCAGGGGCCGGCATGCAGGTGAGGCAGGAGCAGGTGCAGGCGAGCACCGGGATCCCCGGCTTCGCCAAGAAGCTGGTCGGCGACGAGATCACCATCGTCTCGGAGGAGTCCTGGTCCTCCGACAACGCCGCGGCAGTTCAGGTCACCCTGCCCGGGAAGCCCGCCGAGATGACCGGCGACCTCACCCTGGTGGAGTCCGGCGACGGTGTCACCGAGACGGTCACCCTCGAGATCAGCGTGGGCATCCCGTTCGTGGGCGGAAAGATCGAAGGTCTCCTGGCGGACCTGATGGGCGCAGCACTGAAGCGCGAGCAGCAGACCGGCCGGCAGTGGCTGGCTAGCTGAGGTCGCCCGGCTCGTCCTCCTCGTCCTGCGAGCGCTTGCGCTGACGGTGGATCACGAGCCCGAGCACCACGAACGGCCCGAACGCCAGCAGGAACACCACGATCTGCTCGAAGGGGTGCAGCGCACCGAGGTGCAGGGGCGCGATCACCGTCAGTCCTGGTTCATGTACGGGTAGCGGTAGTCCTTGGGCGGCACGAAGGTCTCCTTGATCGAGCGGGGACTGGTCCACCGCAGCAGGTTGACGGCCGCTCCGGCCTTGTCGTTCGTGCCCGAGGCGCGACCGCCGCCGAACGGCTGCTGACCCACGACAGCCCCGGTCGGCTTGTCGTTGATGTAGAAGTTGCCGGCCGCGAAACGCAGGGTCTGTCGGGCCCAGGCGATCGCACCCCGGTCCTGGGCGATGATCGCCCCGGTCAGGGCGTAGGGGGCGAAGCCCTCCAGCTGGGCGACGACCCGCTCGAAGTCGCGGTCCTCGTAGACGTGGACCGCGAGGATCGGCCCGAAATACTCGGTGCTGAACATCTGGTCGGTCGGGTCTGTGGACTCCACCACCGTCGGGCGAACGAAGTAGCCGACCGAGTCGTCGACCTGTCCCCCGGCCAGCACGGTGAGGTGCTTGTTGCGCTTGGCGCGGGTGATCGCCGCCTTGTGCTTCGCGAACGCCCGGTCGTCGATGACGGCCCCCATGAAGTGCGAGAAGTCCCTGACGTCGCCCATCGAGATCGCCTCGACCTCGGCCAGGAAGTCGTCCTTGAGCTTGTTCCACACCGAGCGCGCGACGTAGGCCCGCGAGGCCGCGGAGCACTTCTGGCCCTGGAACTCGAACGCTCCCCGGATCATCGCGACCCGGGTCACGTCCGGGTCGGCGCTGGGGTGGGCGACGATGAAGTCCTTGCCCCCGGTCTCCCCCACGATCCGCGGATAGGACCGGTACTTCGTGATGTTCGCCCCCACTGTCGCCCAGAGGTGCTGGAACGTCGGCGTCGAACCGGTGAAGTGGATGCCCGCGAGGTCGGGGTGGGTCATCGCCACCTTCGAGACCTCCAGCCCGTCGCCCGGCAGCATGTTGATCACCCCGGGCGGCATCCCGGCCTCCTCCAACAGCTCCATGGTCAGGCTGGCCGCCAGCTGCTGGGTCGGCGACGGCTTCCAGATCACCGTGTTGCCCATCAGAGCCGGGGCGGTCGGCAGGTTGCCCGCGATCGCGGTGAAGTTGAAGGGCGTGATCGCATAGACGAAGCCCTCGAGTGGGCGGTGGTCGGTGCGGTTCCAGATCCCGGGGCTGTTCGCGATCGGCTGGTCGGTGTGGATCTGCTTGGCGTAGTGCACGTTGAAGCGCCAGAAGTCGATCAGCTCGCAGGCCGAGTCGATCTCGGCCTGGAAGGCCGTCTTGGACTGACCCAGCATCGTGGCCGCGTTGATGCGCTGCCGCCAAGGGCCGGCCAGCAGGTCGGCCGCCTTGAGCATGATGGCGCACTTCTCGTCGAACGCCAGCGCCCGCCAGGCCGGGGCGGCTTCGGCCGCAGCGGCGATGGCAGCCTTCGCATCGGCCTGGGTGGAGTTCTTCAGCGTCCCCAGCACGTGGTGATGATCATGCGGCTGGACGACCGTGATCTCCGTGCCTCCGCCGGCCTTGCGCCGGCCCCCGATGTGGGCCTTGAACGTGTGTTGCCTGCGCTCGAGCGTGGCGATCTCGGTGACCAGCTCGGCTCGCTCCCGGCTGCCGGGGGCGTAGGTCAGGTTGGGCTCGTTGACAGGGACCGGGGGGAAGGAGATCGCGTCCATCCTCGGATCGTGTCAGACACACCGCCCGCCCTCAAATGCCGGGCAGGTCACAGGAGGCTGGAGATCTCCTGGGTGGCGAACCAGGCAAGGTCCTCGTCGAGCGCCGCGTCGTCGTGGGTGTCGACATGGACGGCGACGACCTCGGCCAGCGACACAGCGCCTCCGTCCACGACGAGGCTCGAGCCGTCCACCTCGGCGACGATCACCACCCGGCGACGTCGATGCCGTGCTGCGCCGGCCACCAGCGGTGCTGCCGCCTCGGCCGCAGCCATCAGGGCGGCGTACTCACCCTCCTCGCTGTCGTCGGGTGCCTCGAGCGCCCCGGACAGGCCGACACCCTCGCCGGCCAGGAGGGCAGCCAGGTCATCGAGGGTGCCAGGCAGATAGCAGCGGACGCTCACTCCTTGTCCCGGGGTGGCTTCTTGCGACCACGGGGAGCTCGCGGTCGGGTGCTGCTGGAGGAGTCGACGAGCTCGTCGAGCGCCTCGGTCAGGCAGGAGCCGAACACCTCGATGTCGGGAAGCGCGTCGCGGTCGGCCGTGATGCCGTAGAACACGCTCCCGTCGTAGGAGGTCACCCCGATCGCCATCGCCTGCCCCGGCAGGAGCGGCTGCACGGGGTAGGTCTCGACCATCTCCGCGCCGGCGGCGTAGAGCGGGAACTGAGGCCCCGGGACGTTGGTGATGGAGAGGTTGTAGCCACGGCGGAACTGGGTGAACGCAACCCGGGAGCCGAGTGCGTGGAAGGTCGTCGGGGCGAAGCCTGCGATCCCTGCGAGCCGGTTGGCCGCGACCGCGCGACCCGTCTCGGCGTGCGCCTTGAACGCATAGGACACCTGGTGGAGCCGGATCACCGGGCTCACCTCGCCGATCGGCAGGTCCACCAGATGGCCGGTGATCTGCGATCCCAGGGAGGTGGGCTCGAGCTCGTCGTCGATCACCGACATCGGCACCATCGCCCGCAGGGAGCGGTGAGCGCCGACGGACTGGCCGCGCGTCATGAGCCAGGCGCGCAACGCACCCGTCACGGTGGCGAGGATGACGTCGTTGACGGTGCCACCGTGTTCGGTGCGCACCGCGCGGTAGTCGTCGAGAGAGGTGCGGACGGCCACGAACCGGCGTTGCTCGGAGAGCTCCCGATTCAGCGGGGACTCCGGCACGGGGCGTCGCGAAGGGCCCAGCGGCAGGGGTGCGAACTGCGGCAGCGGGAGGTTCCGAAGCGCGGAGTCGATGTTGCTGCGTGCGGTCCGGAGAGCCATGCGCGGCTGCTCGATCGACTCGAGCACCGCGTCGATGACCAGCGAGGTCGCGGAGGGGAGCCCACGCGGACGCCAGTCGTCGGTCAGCATCTCCTTGGGCTCCGGCGCGACGTCGAGCAGCACCTGCCCCAGGTCGACGGTCTCGACCCCGTCGACGAGGATCTCGTGGGACTTCGAGAGCAGTGCGACCCGGCCGTCGGCGAGGCCCTCGATGAAGTAGACCTCCCACAGGGGGCGATGGCGATCCAGCGGTCGCGAGACGATGCGGCCCACCAGGTCGCGCAGCTGGTCCATCGATCCCGGCTTCGGCAGCGCGGAGCGGCGGACGTGGAAGGCCAGGTCGAAGTCGGGGTCGTCGACCCACACCGGGTTCGCGAGCCGGGCCGGCACGAACTGGAGACGTTGCCGGTAACGGGGCACGAAGGCGATACGGTCGTCGATGAGCGCCATCAGGGAGTCGTGGTCGAAGCCCGAGGTGCCCGGGTCGAAGATCTCCACGGTGGCGTTGTGCAGGGGGGTCGTCGGCGACTCTGCTGCAAGCAGGGCCAGGTCACGTCGCCTGAGTCGTTCGCTCATGCCCCCCCTGTTCGGTTCTCGCAGCGCACCGAACCGGTGCGTCGCCCATTTGCTCGTCATGGGATTCTGGCAGAGAAATCGAACCAGTTCCCCGCAAGGAGAGATCGTGACACGTCCGGGCACACTCGTTGCCACCCTGGTCGCTCTGATCGCCGCCCTCACTGCGACGTCCTGCAGCGCTGACGACGGCGGCGATCCGGGGAGCGACGCTGCGCCGAAGACGATCGAGGTCAGCATCACAGGTGACACGGTGACCCCGAACGGTGACCGGATCGCCGTCCGGACGGGCCAGCGCATCGAGCTCGTGGTCACCGCAGACGAAGGCGGTGAGATCCACGTGCACTCCTCTCCCGAGCAGGAGCTCACGTACGACGCCGGCACCTCCACCCAGGCGTTCACGATCGAGAAGCCAGGCGTGGTCGACGTGGAGTCCCACAGCCTGGACAAGGTGATCGTCCAGCTCGAGGTCTCGTGAGCACCAACGCCGACCGACTGCTCGCTCACGGCATCGGTGGGGCGAAGGATCTCCCGATCTCGCCCGAACTGGCCATCACTGGTGCTGTCGTGGCACTGACCGTGTCCTTCACGGTGCTCGCGGTGGCGTGGCGCAGGCCGCGCTTCAGGACCTCGCGGTCCGCTCGCGCACCCCGTTGGCTGGCGGGCGCGGTCGACTCCACGGCGTTCGGCGTCGCGGCCCGCGCCTTGGGGTTCGCGGTCTTCGCGTGGGCCCTGATGGCCGCCGTATTCGGCCAGAACCTGGCTACGAACCCGTTCCTGGGCATGTTCTACGTCCTGCTCTGGGTCGCGATCGTGCCGCTGTCGTTGCTGCTCGGCCCGTTCTACCGGGCCGTGAGTCCCGTGCGCACGATCAACCTGCTGTTCGCGAAGGTGTCGGGGGGCAGCCCCGAGGAGGGTCTCTACCGCTACCCCGAGCGGCTCGGCCAGTGGCCGGCGGCGTTCGGTCTGTTCGCGTTCGTGTGGATGGAGCTGGTCTACCCCTCCTCCACCCAACTGGGGCCGGTGCGCCTCTGGTTCGCTCTGTACGTCGCCGCGATGCTGATCGGCGGCGCCCTGTTCGGCAACCGCTTCTATGAGCGGGCAGACCCGTTCGAGGTCTACTCCACCCTCGTGGGACACCTGTCGATCTGGAGCCGCGACGACGACGGAGCGCTCGTCCTGCGCACGCCGATGGCCAACCTGGCCCGGGTGCCGGCGCTGCCGGGCCTGGTCGCCGTCGTCGCCGTGCTGTTCGGGAGTACGGCGTTCGACTCGTTCAAGGACTCCAATGTCTGGGTCCGGCACATCCAGGACTCCTCGGTGTCACCGTTCGTGCAGAACAACCTCATGCTGGTGGGCTTCTGCCTGCTGGTCGGGGGCCTGTTCTCGCTCGCGACCGCCGCCACCGGGGTCGGCCCCGACCAACGCCGCAGCCGCTTGCCCGCACTGTTCGCGCACTCCATGGTGCCGATCGTGGTGGGCTACATCGCCGCCCACTACCTGACCTACCTGGTCGAGGTCGGACAGGGCACCCTGATCCAGATGAGTGACCCGTTCAGCCGGGGCGACAACCTGCTCGGCACCGGTGACTGGTCGATCAACTACTGGTTGTCCAACCGACCTGGGCTGCTGGCGTCGTCGAAGGTCGTCGCGGTCGTCGCCGGGCATGTGCTGGGAGTCGTGGCCGCACACGACCGGGCCATCGAGCTGCTGCCCAAGCGCCATCAGCTGACCGGCCAGCTGCCCCTGCTCATCGTGATGGTCTGCTTCACCGTCTCCGGCCTCTACCTGCTGTTCGCCGCCTGATCGCCCGTCGGCCCTGCCGTGTCGGGGCAGGTGCCAGGTCGGAGAAGACTGCCTCGGCGATCGTCCCGACTGCCCGCAGCAGGGCCGAGTCTCCGACCTCCACCAATGTCTGGCCGGCGATCAGGCACGCATCGACCGTGATTCGGTCCTCGGGCACGAAGTGCAGGCCGAGGACCGTCGAGAAGCCCTCCACCATGCCCGTGATGTCGGCCTCGGACCATCCGAGGCTGGCCCGCATCCGGTTGACAACCACTCGCACCGGTGCCCCCCGAGTGACCTCCTTGAGGTCGACCAGTCCGCGAGCCAGGCGGGCGAGACCGACTGGGTCCGCGCTCCCGACCACAACGATCTCGTCGGCTGCCTCGAGGGCGCCCAGGGTCATCGAGTTGCGTCCGGGCAGGGCCGGGAAGTCACCACCGACCTCAACCTCCAGCGAGAAGCCGGTGTCGACGACCACGTGACCCCGGGAGCGACCGAGCTCGAGGATCTGCTCGATGCAGCCCGAGCGCAGCTCGCTCCAGCGATCCGGTCGAGGCAGCCCCGTGACGACCCGCAGGTGCGGGGAGACGGCCCGCTGCACGCTGGCGAACCGCGGCTCCAGGTCGCCGTTGGCGATGAGCCGGGCCGCCGACAGCACCCCGGACACCTCGTCGGTGATCCCCAGCTGCTGGGCGACCGAGCCTCCGTAGGGGTCGGCGTCGACGACGAGCGCCTCGGCCAGGCGCCCGGCGATCACCGCGGCGAGCGCGAGCGTGAGCGTGGTGCGCCCTGGTGCTCCGGTAGGCCCCCACACCGCCACGACCCGGCCGGGCGCCGGGGAGTGGCCGTCGACTGCTCCGGTGTCCACGGAGCCCTGCTGGTCGTCAGGTTCCTCAGGTGCAGCGCCGTCGACCACCGCGTCGAGAACGGCATCGACCAGTCCGGCCGGGTCGTCGTGGTCGACGAGCGAGGCGACTCCCAGGCGGTTGGCCCTGGCGACGGTGCCGGCCTCCAGGTCGGTGGTCACGGCCACCGACCGAACGCCGTGACGGGTGAGGTGCTCGACTGCGGCGCGATCGAGACCATGGGCGTCGAGCGCGAGGACCGCGACCTCGGCCTGCCCGGTCGTCGCCACCGCCAGCAGGTCGGTGACGTCGACGCAGCGCTTGAGGACGACGACCCCGGGCCGCTGGTTGAGCAGCGCGAAGGCTGCGGACTCCCACCCGGCTCCCGAGGCGACCATCAGGACGCACACGGTGTCCACGCTCGTCTCAGCCCTGCTCGATCAGGAACACGTGATCGGTCTTGGCGGCCTGGACTACCTCGCCCAGCTCTGTCGTGGGCGTGTCGTCGGGAATGCCGACCGACACCGCAACCGCGCCGCCCCCGGCCAGGCTGTCGGCGGCCCGGCTCAGGCCGGTGACGACCAGTCCACCCAGCACCATCCGCGCGCGATCCTGCGAGGTCACGAAGACCTGGACGCGGTCGCCGCGGGCGAGCCCGGCAGGCACCCCTGGACCGCTGAAATCGAAGGTCAGGGTGCGCAGCGGCCCGCGGTCGGTGTCGCCGAGCGCCGCGCGGGGCAGTAGCTCACCGGCACCGACGTCCCGGCTGAGTGTGAGGCCCTCAGGCACGTCCTCGGTGCCGCCGAGGTAGGGCTCGGCGTCCTCGGCGTGCACGAACCGGACCTTGCGGATCACGAGGTCTCCGGGCTCCACGGCGTCCCCGGCCGCCAGATCAGTGGCCAGCGACCAGACCGGCACCGTGTCATCGGCGCCGGCCAGCACCTTGGCCCCCAGCACAACACAGGCCGCGACGATGGCCACTCCGACCCACAGGCGCGGGTCGCGCCACCCGGGAGGGGTCGGCCGCTGGGCAGCGGGCGGGACGAGGAGGGACCCGGGATGCGTGCTCACGGCAGCATCATGCAAGGTGTGAGCCCGTTGGTCACCCCGCTATCCACAGGCACCCGAGGGCTCTGTCCACAATGAGAGGTTTCGCCCACGTATCGTTGCCCACCCCATGGCAGAGTTGGAGACATGTCAGGTTCGCCGCGCTTCTTGACCCTGGCCGACGTGGCCGAGGTCCTCAGCACCTCCAGCGCTCAGGTCTACGCCCTGGTGCGACGTGGCGACCTCGTCGCTATCAAGATCGGCGGCCGTGGCCAGTGGCGCGTGGAGGCGAGTCAGCTCGAGGCCTACATCGAGCGTGCCTATGCCGAGGCAGCGACGTTCGTCGCCGAGCACCCGTTCCTCGAGGCGGAAGGCGTCGCCGACTCACCGTAGGGATCAGCCGTCCTCGCCCGCGAGTGTGACCTCGACCCGTCGCTGGTCGCCGTCGCGATCAACGACGAGTGTGATGGTGTCGCCGGGCAGGTGGGTCCGGATCTGCACGATCAGCGAGGCCCCGTCGGTGATGCTCTGGGAGTCGACGGCGGTGACCAGATCGCCCTTCTCCAGGCCCGCGTCCGAGGCCGGCGTATTGGGCAGCACGGTCTCGATGACCGCTCCGCGCTTGCCCTGCTGATCGCCGGTGAGCACCTTGGCACCGATGACGGGGTATTGCGCCTTGCCCGTCTTGAGGATCTGGTCGGCCGTGGTCACGACCTGCTCGACGGGGATGGCGAAGCCGACGCCGATGTTGCCTGACTGGGCGCCTGTCGAGGAGCCTCCCGTCGTCGCGATCGCCGAGTTCACGCCGATCACCTGTCCTTGCATGTTCACTAGCGGTCCCCCGGAGTTGCCGGGGTTGATCGCCGCGTCGGTCTGCACTGCGTTGATGTAGGACGTGTCGTCCGCGGTGTCTCCCGTGGTGACGGGCCGATTGAGGGCGCTGACGATGCCGGAGGTCACGGTCTCGTTGAGGCCCAGGGGCGATCCGATGGCGACCACCTCGTCGCCGACGTTCAAGGCCCTGGAGGCACCCAGTGAGACCGGCTCCAGCTTCTTGGCCTCGGGAACGTAGAGGACCGCGATGTCGTAGACGGAACTACGACCGATCAGCTTCGCGGTGTGCTGCTGCCCGCTGTGGTCGACGATCTCGATGTCGCCACCCTCGGCAGCCCCGGCGATCACGTGGTTGTTCGTGATGATGTGGCCCTGCTTGTCGAAGACCCAACCCGATCCGGTCGCACCCAGTGGCTGACCGTCGATGTCGGCCAGGATCTGCACCGTGCTCGGAAGCAGGGCCTTGGCCACGGCTGCCACGGACTGGTTCCCTGCCTCGATCGGTGGCACCGAGACCGTGTCGACGCCCTCGACGCCGTTGCTGATCGTCCCGCCGTCATCCGAGTCCTGCCAGGCCTGCACGGCGATCCCGCCCACGGCACCACCGACGAGCCCGACCACCAGGGCGAGCGCAGCCACGCCGGGCCAGACCCAGCCCGAGACCCGGCCCCTGACGGGCTGCGGAGTGTTCAGGTGTGGGTCGGCCACCGGATAGCTCGCCGTCGGATTGGGCGACGGGGCCGCAGGCTCCTGCTCGTAGGGCGTCTGCGCGGAGGGGTAGGCCGACCCGGCGTACGGCGCGGGGAGGTCGTGGAGAGGCTGCGTGTGCTCCGCCTGGCCCTCTGGATGCTGCTCGTCGGTCACAGACCCAACTTCCACGGGGCCAGGACGCTCTCCATCACGTGAGCGACCTCACGGTTGGTCACCCGGACGTTGGTGGGGCGGCTGGTCGGGGTCGCGGCCTGCGTGCTGAGCAGGCTGGCTGGCGGGACCCGTCGCTCGATCGTCGGCGCCTGCGCGGGAGCGGCACTGAAGGCGAGCACTCCGAACATCGCCGCTCCCACGGTGCCGGCGCCGATGGCGGCGAGCCCACCGAAGCGACGACCACGAGCCTCGTGGCCGTCGAAGTCGGAGTGGTCGGGATAGCGTGCGAAGACGCCCGGACTGCACAGCGAACCCTTGAGGGCCGCCGGTGCCTCACCGTCGTCGGCGAGGGCCAGCCCGACCAGCTGCCGCTTGATCCACCCCTCGCGCTCGACCGCTGCGCGGCAGGTCGCGCAGGTGTGGACGTGGGACCAGGCTCGCTCGGACTCGGCGTCGCCCAGTTGGCCATCGACCAGTGCGCCCACCCGGGGGCCGAGATGCATCATGAGGTGGCCGCCCGAGCAAGTCGGGGACGCGGGAGTCGGGGGCCCGAGTAACGGGTCCTCCCCTCGACCGGGGCACGGTGCGCGAGGGCATCGCGCAGCATCGCGCGACCGCGGTGGATCCGGGACCGGATGGTGCCGAGCTTGGCATCCATGATCTCGGCGATCTCCTCATAGCTGAGACCCTCGACATCGCACAGCACGACCGCGGCACGGAAGTCGGGCGGGAGCTGGGCCAGGGCGCGCTCCACGTCGTCGTCGAACGTGCGGTCGGCGTACTCGTCGGCGGGCGAGAGGTCGGAACTCTCCAGGCGGGCCTCACGCTCGTCGGAGAGCGCGTCGAAGCGGATGCGCTGCCTGCGGCGCGCCTGGTCGAGGAAGAGGTTGGTGGTGATCCGGTGCAGCCAGCCCTCGAAGGTGCCCGGGGTATAGGTCGACAACGAACGGAAGACCCGCACGAACACCTCCTGGGTGAGGTCCTCGGCGTCGGGACGGTTGCCCGTCAACCGGTAGGCGAGCCGGTAGACCCGGCCGGAGTGCTGTTCGACGATCTCGTCCCAGGTGGGGATGTCGGCCGTCGTGCTCTCCATGTCGGGCTCCTGCGATGTGGTGCGGATCAGCATCTGACCTCTCACGCTAGAGACGGGTTCTGAGAGGACCCTGTGAAACCACCTGATCCACTGTGTGAAACAACGAAGCAGACCCCGGGTCTGTTCCTGAATCGGGTGAGGAGATCGCGGTATCGTCGAGCCGTTACCGACTCAGGAGGCTCTCATCACCAGCCCGATCAAACCCGCCAGCTGGAACTACGCCGAGCAGTACGTCGTCGAGGACGACGTCCTCCTGGCTGCGCGTGCCCGCGCCGAGGAGGTCGGCGTCACGCCGATCGGGAACGGCGCCGGGGCAGCCCTGCGCTTCCTGGCCTCTGTCCTGGAGGCCAGGGCCGTCGTCGAGATCGGCACCGGCACGGGAGTCTCGGGCCTGTGGCTGCTGCGAGGCATGCGCCCCGACGGCGTGCTCACCACGGTCGACATCGAGACCGAGCACCAGCGACTCGCCAAGCAGACCTTCGCCGAGGGCGGGATCGCGAGCCAGCGGGCCCGCACGATCTCCGGAGCCGCACTGGAGGTGCTGCCCCGCCTCACCGACGGCCACTACGACCTGGTCTTCTGCGACGGCGACAAGCGCGAGTACGACGCCTACCTGCGCGAGGCGCTGAGGCTGCTGCGGCCGGGTGGGATCGTGGCGTTCGACAACGCCCTGTGGCACGACCGCGTCGCCGACCCCGCTCAGCGGGACGAGGAGACCACCGCGATCAGGTCCCTCGTTCGCGAGGTGGCCGAGTCCGAGGGGCTGGTTCCGGTGCTGCTTCCGGTCGGTGACGGGCTGCTGGTCGCCAAGAAGGAATGGACCCCCGAGACCGACTGAGGCCTCAGGCGCGAGGGGTGGCCTCGAAGCCGTCCCAGCCCTCGGCCACGGCCACGATGTCGCACGGCTCGATCAGGATCGGCGCCGAGCCGACCAGTTGGGAGCCGGGCGCCTGCGCAGCCCCGGCGGTGAAGGTCTCCTGGAACGCCGCCCTGGCCTCGTCGGAGACGAACACGTAGCACCCCTCGAACCACTCGCCCGGGCGCACTCGCCAGGTCTTGAAACGCAACCCCGCCATGCCGGTGAACCGGGCGTGCGAGGTGTCTGCGACGTAAGCCGCGAGAGCGTCCTCGACGCCGTCGGGCGAGGATTCGAGTGACCAGCGGACCGTGAGACCCTTCACGAGCCGACTCCCTTCAGGGGCTGCTCCTGGCGAAGCCACGCCAGGAGAGCGCGTGCACCGAAACCGGTCGGTCCAGTGGTCCATTCGTGGTTCTCGGTCGGGGAGTCACCGAAGGACGCCACGTCGAGATGCGCCCAGGGCACGTCACCCACGAAGTGCTGCAGGAAGAGCGCAGCCGTGATCGCTCCCGGGCTGCCGGCGGCGTTGTCGGCGTCGGCGACCTTGGAGGCCAGCCGTTCCTCGTAGGCGCTGGCCAGCGGCAGCCGCCACAACGGCTCGCCGGCGGCTGCGCCGGCGTCGCTGATCAAGGTCGAGAGAGCCTCGTCATTGGCGAAGTAGCCACCGGTCCGCAGACCGAGGGCGATCTTCACGGCTCCGGTGAGGGTGGCGATGTCGACGATCGCGGCGGGCTCGAGCTCTGCGACGGCGTAGGCCAGGGCGTCGGCCAGCACCAACCGCCCTTCCGCGTCGGTGTTGGTGACCTCGGTCGTGCGACCGCCGTACTGCCGGATCACGTCGCCCGGGCGGAGCGCGTCTCCACCGACGGCGTTCTCCGCAGCCGCGATCAGACCGGTCACACTGATCGGGCAGCCGACGTCGGCGAGCGCCCCCAGGGTGGCGATCACGACCCCACCACCGGTCATGTCGCGCTTCATGGTGGTCATCGCCTCGCCCGGCTTGATCGACAGTCCACCGGAGTCGAACGTGATGCCCTTGCCGACTAGGACGAGACGCGGGGTCGAGGCCGAGACGTCGCGCGGTGTGTAGTCGAGTCGGATGAGCCGAGGAGGCGTCGCCGAGGCACGGCCGACCGCCACCAGTCCACCGAAACCGCCGACCTCGAGAGCGGTCTCGTCCCAGACCTTGAACCCCAGCCCGGCAGCGTCGGCGACGGACTGCGCCTGATCGGCCAGCCACTGAGGATTCTTGACATTGGACGGCACGGTCGCGAGCACCCGCGCGCGCCAGCCGGCGCCACCGATGGCGAGGGCCCGCGCGAGCGGTCTCCCCCGGCTCGCATCGGCACCGGCGAGAACGATCTGGGCCACAGGTGTGGTGATCGAGCCGTGCTGGCGCCACGCGAACCCGAACGAGCCCAGCATCGCGCCGACGACGAACGCCTCGAACCCGTCGTCGTCGGCCACCGAGGCCACCGTGGTGGCCACGCTGGGCCGACCCACCATGGCCCGAGCCAACGCAGCACCTGCGCGACGCAGGTCGGCGCTGGTCTGCTCGCCCACGCCGACGAACGCGACGAGCCTGAGGTCGTCGTGGTCGAGAACGGGATGGGTGGTCACCTCACCGGCGGCACCCGTTGCTGCGTGGTGCTCGAGCAGCGCGAAGCCGTCGAGCCCGAGGATCTCGAGCAACTCCTCGGCCCCGGGGCCCAGCGTCAGGCTCTCACCTGGCAACACCGGCACCGCCGCCGCCTCGACCCCGCGCAGGGCATGCGGAAGCAGACCGCTGAGCGCGAACTCAGGCGGGGAAACCTGTGAGGGCAGGGTGGCGGCGCGCGTCTCCGAGATGACCACGCCCGTCAGCCGACGACGTCCTTGAGCGCATCACCCAACGCGGAGGCCTCGTCGGCGTTCAACTCCACGACCAGACGGCCACCGCCCTCGAGCGGGACGCGCATGACGATGCCGCGTCCTTCCTTGGTGACTTCCAGCGGACCGTCGCCCGTCCGCGGCTTCATCGCCGCCATGCGCGCACCTCTTCTTTCGTCGTCACGCGCCGGTCGGCGCAGTACGCAGCGACCATTATCCCTCATCGGGGGACACTGCCTGACCACTACCCTGAACCAACCCGCTCTTCGAGAGGCTACAGATGACTGAACAGCCAGTGAGGTACGACATCTCCAACGGTGTCGCCACCCTCACCCTCAACCGTCCCGAGGCGATGAACAGCCTCGACATCGCCACCAAGGAGGCACTCCTCGCAGCAGTCCAGCGCGCAGCGGGCGACCCTGCGGCGCGGTGCGTCGTCCTCACCGGCTCCGGTCGGGCCTTCTGCGTCGGCCAGGACCTCAAGGAGCACATCGCCCTGCTGGCCGCGGACCCCGAAGGGGCGTTGTCCTCCACGGTCGAGGAGCACTACAACCCGATCGTGACCGCCATCGCGACCATGGACAAGCCCGTCATAGCCGCAGTCAACGGGGTCGCTGCCGGAGCAGGCGCCTCCCTAGCCTTCGCCTGCGACTTCCGGATCCTCCTCGACTCCGCCGGGTTCAACCTGGCCTTCACCGGCGTGGCCCTGTCCTGTGACACGGGATCGTCGTGGACGCTGCAGCGCCTGGTCGGCCATGCGAAGGCCATCGAGCTGCTCTACAACCCCAGCACGATGTCCGCCCAGGACGCTCTGGCTCTGGGCCTGGCCACTCGTGTCGTGCCCGAAGAGGACTTCGCGGACGCTGTCGAGGAGCTGGCCGGTCGGCTCGCCCAGGGCCCGACGGTGTCCTACGGCGCCATCAGGCGATCGGTCGCCTACGCCGCCGGTCACAGTCTCGAGGACTCCCTGGCCTTCGAGGCGAAGATGATGGCGGCCACCGGAGCCACCCAGGACCATCGCGACGCCGTGACGTCCTTCGTGGCCAAGCAGCGCCCGGTCTTCAAGGGCCGTTGACAGGGCTCAGCGACGCCCGCCGAGCGCTCGAAGGAGCTGTCGGGGGGCGGTGACCCGCATGCGATGCCGCCCGGGGTGGGCGCCATACTCCACCGTCACCGCAGCTCCGGGGAAGTGGTGGTTGTACCACCCTGTCATGGTGCCGTGGCACACGCCGCTGCAGTTGAAGTCCTTCAGCGGCAGGTGGAGGAAGCGTGAGAGTCGCCGTGAGAACGAGCGCAGCTTGGTGTCGGTGTCCACCCCGTTGAGGGGCTGGTGGAAGCTGACGATCCGGCGTGGCCGGATGTCGCGGAGGAACGTCATCATCGCCCTTGTCTCGGGCTCGGAGCCGGCCCTGGGGCCGGACTCGTAGCGGCCGTCGAGGTTGCGCCAGCTGTAGGGATAGTTCCGATTGAGGTCGACCCCGTGGGCGTTCTTCCGGGTGCGGCGGGCCAGTCCGTCGGGGTTGTAGGTCGGCACGACCCACAGGTCGATGCCCCGGACCGGCCGACCGTCGCGCAGCGACCTGAGGATCTGGCTGGGGGCGCCCTCGTCACCGTGCATGCCCGCGATGGCGAGCACCACCCTCCTGCCTGGCTTCCCCAGGCGGTAGGCCAGGATGCGCCGGCCCTTCACGGTGCGGCCGATCACCCGTTTCTCGATGACGGCCTTCCGCGCCTGGGCGGCCGGACCCCCCGCGAGCGCGGCGACGGGCTGGGCCTGGCTCGTCGGAGCGGCGAGCAGGGTGGCCCCGAGCAACAGCCCGAGGGCCCAGGGAAGTGAGCGTCGCATCGTCATACCGCCTGTGTGAGATAGGCCCAGGTCGCCACCCCGACACCGAGGAGCACCCCCAGGTGGGCGAGCAGCGAGAATCCGGGGCCGGTGATCCAGCTCATCGCGGACCGACCCGTGCGGTCGTCCGCGTGTCGTCCCCGGGTCGGCAGCCAGCGCATCAGCACCAGCACCCCCAACAGGGCGGTGACCCACCAGAAGAACAGTCCGACGATGCCGACCAACGAACTGCCGGCCGTGGTGTCCTCCCCGGCCACGAGGAACACGATCCACACGACCATCCCGAGCACCCCGGTGACGGTGTGCAGGTTGACGAGGCCGTGGCCGACCCGGAAGGTGCCGGCTGCCTCGTCACGGGCCAACCGGAGCCGGGTGAGTACGACGACCAGCGCAGCCAGCGCGGTCAGCACGTAGACGACGTTGGCGAGGGCGGACACGACAGGCAGTGTGCCCTAGACCGACTCGTCGTCGCCACGAGGTGCCACGTGACGGGCGCGTTCGACGGCGAGCTCGTTCGCCAGCCGGTCGAGCAGGGCATCGACCTCGGACACCCGGTAGCCGATCAGGGCGGTGGAGAACCGCACCTCGCGCAGGTCCTGGGACTCCAGTGGCCGGTCGGCGGGCACCAGCGCATCGGGCCGGTCGTCGTACTCGGTCGCCAGGGGTGTGCCGCGCCCGGCGGCCACCGCAGCGACCCCACCGAGCGCCAGCACGACCAGGATCGCGAAGAACCACATCATCGGCGACCGCCCTCCTCGTGCTGGGCCACCACGGTCAGGCCGTGGTCGGCCTGGGCCTCCACCATCATCTCGACGACCTGGTCGATGTCGTCGGTGAGGGTGAGCAGGTCGAGATCGGCCGCGGAGATCTTGCCGTCGGCCAGCACCGTGTCCTTGAGCCAGCCGATCAGTCCGCTCCAGTAGTCGACGCCGATCAGGGCGACCGGGAACGACGTCACCTTCTTGGTCTGCACCAGGGTGAGCGCCTCGAAGAGCTCGTCGAAAGTGCCGAGACCACCAGGCAGCACCGCGAATCCACGGGAGTACTTCACGAACATGGTCTTGCGAGCGAAGAAGTAGCGGAAGTTGATGCCGAGCTCGACCCATTCGTTGAGGCCGGACTCGAACGGCAGCTCGATGCCGAGCCCGACGCTCGTGCCGCCGGCCTCGCTGGCACCCTTGTTGGCCGCCTCCATGGCCCCGGGGCCGCCACCGGTCATCACCGCGAAACCGGCCTGGACGAGCTTGCGCCCGAGCTCCTCCCCCTTGGCATAGTAGTGGTCCTCGCGAGAGGTCCTGCGCCGAGCCGAACACCCCGATCGCGGGACCCAGCTCGGTCAGGGTGCCGAATCCCTCGACGAACTCCGCCTGGATCCGCAGCACCCGCCACGGGTCGGTGTGCACCCAGTCGGAGTCGCCGCGAGAGTCGAGCAGGCGCTGGTCGGTGGTGCTCTGGTCGATCTGGTCGCGGCGCATCAGCACCGGGCCCTTGTAGCGCTGGCGGTCGTTCATGACCGGGTCAGCCAGTCGCGCAGCTGACGTTCGCAGCGTTCGATGTGCTCCAGGGGCACGAACTCCTCCTGCTTGTGCGCGAGCATCGGGTCTCCGGGACCGAAGTTGACCGCCGGAACTCCCAGGGCGGTGAAGCGCGCGACGTCGGTCCACCCGAACTTCGGGTTGGCCCCGCCCCCGACCGCTTGCAGGAACGCCTGGGCGGCGGGCTGGTCGAGACCTGGCAGCGCACCCGGCGCGGAGTCGGAGATGGTGAGCTCGAAGCCGTCGAAGAACTCCTGCAGGTAGGCAGCCGCCTGGGCCTCGCTCCGGTCGGGGGCGAAGCGATGGTTGACCGTCACCACGCACTCGTCGGGCAGCACGTTGCCGGCCACTCCCCCGCTGATGAAGACGGCGTTGAGGCCCTCGTGATATTCCAGCCCGTCGATCACCGGCCTGCGGGCGACGTACTCGTTGAGGCGCGTCAGCACGGGCGCGGCACGGTGGATCGCATTGACGCCCTTCCAGCTGCGGGCGGAGTGGGCGCGCTCGCCGCTCAGGCGTACCTCGACGCGCATGGTGCCCTGGCAGCCGGCCTCGACCGAGGCGTTCGAGGGCTCCATCAGGATCGCGAAGTCGGCCCTCATCAGGTCAGGGTCGCTGTCGACCAGGTGGGAGAGACCGTTGAACTCCGCCTCGATCTCCTCGGCCTCGTAGAACAGGAAGGTGAGGTCGCGGTTGGGCTCGGTGAGGTCGGCGGCCAGCTTCAATGCCACCGCCACCCCTCCCTTCATGTCACAGGTGCCGAGGCCGTGCAGGTGGGTGCCGTCGTTGCGCGACGGGAGGTTGTCGTTGAGCGGGACGGTGTCGATGTGCCCGGCGATGACGACACGCTCGGGGCGGCCGAGCGCGGTGCGCGCCACGATGGTGTGGCCGCGCCGGATCACCTCGAGGTGTGCCAGGGGGGTGAGGGCCGCCTCGATCGCGTCGGCGATCCGCTCCTCGTTGCGGCTCACCGACTCGATGTCGACCAGGTGCGCGGTCAGCGTGATCGCATCGACGCTCAGATCCAGGCTCATGAGCCCATCTTGTCAGCCGACCCCCGGGGCACCCCGTCTCAGGCCACGACGACCTCGAGTGTCGTCTCGGATGCGTCCCTGAAGGCGACTCGGGTGGCGAGGGTCTCCCCGGCGATGAGCTCCTCATGGGCGCGGGCCGCGGCGAGGACCTCGGGGGTTCCGCCGACCAGCAGCTCGATCCGGTCGGAGACGTCGAGCCCGGCGTCGCGACGTGCCTGCTGGATCTGGCGGACGAGGTCGCGAGCCACCCCCTCGGCCTCCAGCTCCGGGGTCACTGCGGTGTTCAGCACCACGAACCCGCCCTGCGGCAGCATCCCGGTGGCCGTGTCGCCGGAACCACCGGCGACGGTCTCGAGGGCGAACTCACCCTCGACCAGGACCAGTCCCCCGGCCGTCACGGCGCCGTCCGCGTCGACCGACCAGTCGCCCGACTTCGAGCCCTTGATGGCCAGCTGGACGTCCTTCCCGAGCCGCGGACCCGCCGCCCGGGCGTTGACGGTGAGCTTCTGCGACACGCCGTACGTCGCGGCCTCGGGTGCGTCGGCATCGAGCAGATGCACCGACTTCAGGTTCAGCTCGTCGGCGATGATGCCCTCGAAGCCCGAGAGTCTGGACGCGCCCGAGACCACCACGCTCAGATCGGACAACGGCAGCCGGTTGCGAAGCCCGGCGCTCTTGCGCAGCGCCGAACCAGCCGAGCAGGCCTCCCGGACCACGTCCATCGCGGCCACCAGGCCGTCGTTCGAGGGCAGGTCGGCCGCGAGCGGCCAGTCGGCCAGGTGGACCGAGCGCCCGCCGGTGAGACCGCGCCAGATCTCCTCGGTGGTCAAGGGCAGCAGCGGCGCCGTCGCCCGAGTGACGACCTCCAGGACGGTGTGGAGCGTGTCGAAGGCGCCCTCGTCGACCACGCCCTCGGCCGCCCAGAAGCGCTCCCGGGAGCGCCTGATGTACCAGTTGGTCAGTACGTCGAGGAACGCCCTCGTGGAGTCGCAGGCCTCCGCTACCGCGTAGTTGTCCAACTGCTCGGTCATCTGCTCGACGTACTGGCGGCACTTGGCCAGCAGGTAGCGGTCCAGTGGGTCGGTGGAGTCGGTCGACCAGCGTGCCTCGTAGCGGGCGGCGTTGGCGTAGAGGGAGAAGAAGTACCAGCTGTTCCAGAGCGGGATCATCACCTGCCGCACCGAGTCGCGGATGCCCTGCTCGGTGACGACCAGGTTGCCGCCCCGCAAGATCGGGGAGGACATCAGGAACCAGCGCATGGCGTCGGCGCCGTCACGGTCGAAGACCTCGCGGACGTCGGGGTAGTTGCGCAGCGACTTCGACATCTTGTTGCCGTCGGAGCCCAGGACGATGCCGTGGCTGAGGCACGTCTCGAACGCCGGCTTGTCGAAGATTGCGGTGGCCAGCACGTGCAGCGTGTAGAACCAGCCTCGGGTCTGGCCGATGTACTCCACGATGAAGTCACCCGGGAAGTGGTGGTCGAACCAGTCGGCGTTCTCGAAGGGGTAGTGGACCTGCGCGAAGCTCATGGAGCCGGAGTCGAACCACACGTCGAGGACGTCGGGCACCCGGCGCATCATCGATACCCCGGTCGGGTCGTCGGGGTTGGGGCGGACCAGGTCGTCGACGTAGGGGCGGTGCAGGTCGGTCACGGTGACCCCGAAGTCGGCCTCCAGCTGCGCGAAGCTGCTGTAGACGTCGATGCGGGGGTAGGCCGGGTCGTCGCTCTTCCAGACCGGGACGGGCGAGCCCCAGAACCGGTTGCGGGTGATCGACCAGTCGCGGGCGTTCTCGAGCCACTTCCCGAACTGGCCGTCCTGGATGTGCTCGGGAACCCACCGGATCTGGCGGTTCAGCTCGAGCATCCGCTGCTTGATCGCGGTGACCTCCACGAACCAGGAGGAGACGCCCTTGTAGATCAGGGGCTCCCGACAGCGCCAGCAGTGCGGGTAGGAGTGCTCGTAGGACTCGCGACGCAGGAGCACGGTGCCCGCGGTGACCGAGCCGGTGCCCTCCAGGGCGCGGGTGGTGGCCTTCAGGTCGTCGATGATCGGCAGGTTGGCGTCGAAGACGAGCATCCCGGCGTACTCATCGACCGGCGAGGTGAATCGCCCGTCCTTGCCCACCGGCATGACGGGCTCGATGCCCTCACGGTCGGTGATCTCCTTGTCGACCTCACCGAAGGCACCGGCGGTGTGGACGAGTCCGGACCCGTCCGTGGTGGTCACCGCGTCGTCGGCGGCGACCACCCGGAAGGCCCGGTCGCGACCCAGGTAGTAGGAGAACGGCGGGGTGTATCCGCGGTCGACGAGGTCAGCGCCACGGTAGGTCGCCAGGATCGTCGGGTCCTCACCCAGCTCGCGGGCGTAGGCGCCGAGCCGGGCGGCGGCGAGCAGGTAGCGGGCGGTCCGGTCCGTGCCGGGGACCGGCGCCTGAACGACGACGTACTCGATGTCGGAGCCCACCATGATCGCCAGGTTGCTCGGCAGGGTCCACGGCGTGGTCGTCCAGACGAGGGCGAGGACGCCGTCGAGGTCGTCGCCCCGGTCGTCCAATCGCAGGCCGACGGTGACCGCAGGGTCGGTGACCGTCTTGTAGACGTCGTCGTCCATCCGCAGCTCGTGGTTGGACAGGGGCGTCTCGTCGTTCCAGCAGTAGGGCAGCACCCGGAAGCCCTCGTAGACCAGGCCCTTGTCGTAGAGCTGCCCGAAGGCCCACATCACCGACTCCATGTAGTCGGGGTTCATGGTGCGGTAGTCGTGCTCGAAGTCGACCCAGCGTGCCTGGCGGGTGACGTATTCGCGCCACTCGTCGGTGTACTTCATCACCGACGCACGACAGGCCTCGTTGAACTTCTCGATGCCGAGCTCGTGGATCTCGTCGGTGGTCTTGAGGCCGAGCTGGCGCATGGCCTCGAGCTCGGCCGGCAGCCCGTGGGTGTCCCAGCCGAACCGGCGCTCGACGCGCTTGCCGCGCATCGTCTGGTAGCGCGGGATCAGGTCCTTGACGTAGCCGGTCAGCAGGTGGCCGTAGTGGGGCAGCCCGTTGGCGAACGGGGGGCCGTCGTAGAAGACGAACTCGTTCTCCCCGTCGAGCCCGGCATCACGCTGCTCGACACTCGCCACGAAGGTGTCGTCATGCTTCCAGTAGTCGAGCACCCGCTCCTCGAGCCGCGGGAAGGACGGGCTCGACGGGACGCCGGACTGGTCGGGATCGGTGGAGACCTTGGGATAGGTCATCGGTGGCTCTCCTGCGCTCGTGGGCTGTGACATCCACGAGGACGACCTCCCCGATCTCGGGAGCCGCGGTACCACCTCGCTTGCCCTGCTCTCGGTGGTCGAGCTTGTCGAGTCCAGGACCGCTTCATCGAAGGCTCTGACGGGCCCAACCGTCCGGTTCTACTGAGGACCTGGGTCCTGTTCTTCCGGAAGCTCACCGCTGATGACGGCTCGAACGCTGTTGTGGACAGCGTAATGCGTGGGCCCCCCGGGTCGCCAATCATTACGGTGGGGGGATGACCGAGCGAAAGTACCCGGACCTCTGGGTTGATCCCCAGGACGACCCCCGCCATACCGAGACCAGCCCGAGCGGCGAGCGTGCCACGCTCGTCGACTACCTGCGCCACTACCGGCTGACGTTGGCGATGAAGTGCGAGGGGCTCGACGCCGAGCAGATGGCACAGCGATCCGTGCCACCCTCGACCCTGTCACTGCTGGGGCTCGTGCGCCACCTCGCCAAGGTCGAGCACAGCTGGTTCCGCAGGGTGATGGAGGGCAAGGACCTCCCCCGGCTCTACTGGAGCGAGGCCGACCGCGACCTCGACTTCAACGGGGCCCTGGCGGACCCGGCGGTGCTCGAGGACGCCTGGGAGTCCTGGCGACGCGAGGTTGCGCACGCCGAGGAGTACGTCGCCTCAGCAGCCACGCTCGACATCGAGGGAGCACACCACGACGGCCCGATCGCCCTGCGGGAGGTGCTGGTGCACATGATCGAGGAGTATGCACGCCACGTCGGACATGCCGACCTCCTGCGCGAGTGCATCGATGGACGGACTGGTCAGTGAGCGCTGCGACGACTCCGTAGAGTTGGCTCCCGTGAGCAACTCTGCCTGGGGCTTCGGCCTCACCACCTTCGACGCCGACGGCAACGTGCTGGACGTCTGGTTCCCGACGCCCACCCTGGGCGATGCCCCCGAGGACGCGACCGCCCCGGCCGACCTGAACCCGCTCGAGGGTCGCGACGTGGCTCGCGGCGTACGCCGGACGGTGGAGCTGGTGGTCGTGGCCGATCTGGCCGCAGCACCGCTGTCGACCCAGGACGCCTGGTTGAGGCTGCACCTGTTGAGCACGCGAGCGGTGCGGCCTCACGGACTCAACCTCGACGGGATCTTCGGACTGCTCACCAACGTGGTGTGGACCTCGGCGGGCCCCTGCGCGGTCGAGGGCTTCGAGCTCACCCGTGCACGCCTGCAGGCCCTCGGACAGCACGTGAGCGTGTTCGGCATCGACAAGTTCCCGCGGATGGTCGACTACGTCGTGCCGTCCGGGGTGCGCATCGGCGACGCCGACCGCGTGCGCCTGGGCGCTCATCTCGCCGAGGGCACCACGGTGATGCACGAGGGGTTCGTGAACTTCAACGCCGGGACTCTCGGGGTCTCGATGGTCGAGGGCCGCATCTCCGGCGGCGTCGTGGTGGGAGACGGCTCCGACATCGGGGGCGGTTCCTCCATCATGGGCACCCTGTCGGGAGGCGGCAAGGAGGTCGTCTCGATCGGCGAGCGGTGTCTGCTCGGCGCCAACGCCGGCATCGGGATCTCGCTGGGCGATGACTGTGTGGTGGAGGCCGGTTGCTACGTCACCGCAGGGACCAAGGTCACACTTCAGGACGGCTCGGTGGTCAAGGCGGCGACGCTCTCGGGCGCGAGCAACGTCCTCTTCAGGCGCAACTCGGTCACTGGCGCGATCGAGGCGGTCCCCTGGAAGGGCGAAGGGATCGAACTGAACGCCGCCCTGCACGCCAACTGATGGGCGCCTGATGGGGCGCGGCACCAGGACGGTGCTGATCGCCGTGGTCTCGCTCGGCGTCGTCGCCGCCGCGGGTGTCGCCCTGTGGACCGGCGTCGGACCACTGGCCGATCCGCCCGGCTGCACGGCCACCGTAGACGGCCGGGAGGTGTCGCTGTCGACCGAGCAGGCCGAGAACGCCGCTCTGATCGCGGCGGTCGGCGTACGCCGTGGGCTGCCGGCCCGGGCGGTGAGCATCGCGCTCGCCACGGCCTATCAGGAGAGCAAGATCGTCAACCTCGAGACCGGCGACCGCGACTCTCTGGGCATCTTCCAGCAGCGCCCCTCGCAGGGGTGGGGCACGCGGGGGGAGATCCTGAACCCCTACTACTCGATCAACGCGTTCTACGACGCCCTGGTCCGCATCGACGGCTACGAGCAGATGCGGATCACCGAGGCGGCCCAGGAGGTGCAGCGCTCCGGCTTCCCCGAGGCCTACCAGGACCACGCCGAGGACGCCCGGGTGCTGGCCTCGGCACTGACCGGCTATTCGCCGGGCAGGTTCACCTGTGTGACCGACGCTGCCCCGGACCGGTCCGACCAAGCTCAACCCGGCCGGACTGACCAAGCCGGCGGCCGCCGTGCGCCGCGACCTCAAGGCGGCCTACGGCGCGCTCTCCCTCGGCGGCTTCGCCCCCGGAGGCGTCACGAGCGGCCACATGGAGGGCTCCGCGCACTACGAGGGGCGGGCGCTCGACGTGTTCGTGCGCCCGATCAACGCCGACAACAGGCGACTGGGCTGGTCGATCGCGAGCTATCTGGTCGCGCAGGCGGATCGGCTCGACATCGACCACGTCATCTTCGACGACCGGATCTGGACCTCGGGACGGCGCTCCGAGTCGGGCTGGCGCGACTACGATCCGGGCGACACCTCGGGCAAGTCCGAGGACACGATCGCGATCCTCGAGCACCGCGACCACGTGCACGTCGACGTGGCATGACCAGACCGATCGGCGCGCTGCCCCTGGCCCTAAAGGACCAGGAGTTCTGATCCGGTCCAACGATGCCTCCGATGAGCGTCTCCCGCCTAGATTGGGTCGTGGGGATCCTCGCGGTCGCGAGGGAGAAATGGGGGGCAGAACCGTCATGAGCGACTCAACCGTCTACACGATCGGCACCGCACTGAGCCGGGCCAAGGACCAGGACCTGCCGGTCGAGGTGCTGGTCGAGGGCCAGTGGCTCAGCGGCGAGGTGTCCGCCTCCGACGGCCACGGCCTGGTGCTGACCAACGAAGCCCGCGAGCAGTCGGTGGTGCGGATGGCCAGCATCTCGGCGGTTCGCGTGCTGAGCGCGGTCAAGAGCCGGCCCCAGCCCGCCTACCAGGAGCCCTACGAGTCGTCCCAGGACGCCCAGGCGCAGACCCACCGAGCCCGCAGAAGGTCCACCCGATGCCCGGGCCGCGCCATGCCCCGGTCGAGCGCCACGAGATCGTGCTCGCCATCTCCGGCGCGTCGTACTGACCTCAGGACGTGAGGCGTCCGACCGCCGCTCGCCACCCGCTCGTCGGTCGCGGTGAAGGCGATCCGGACGTGCTGGACTCCGGTCCGGCCGTAGAACGTCCCGGGCGCCACCAGGATGCCTCGTTCGGCGAGCCAGGAGACGGTGTCCCAGCAGGCCTCGTCGCGGGTCGCCCAGAGGTAGAGCGAGGCCTCGGAGATGGTCGATGCGGAAGCCCGCGGCCTCGAAGGCGGTGCGCAGCGCCGTACGCCGGGCCGCGTAGCGCGCGTGCTGCTCCTCGACGTGTCGATCGTCGTCGAGGGCGGCGATCATGGCGTGCTGCTGAGGCCCGGGCATCATCAGCCCGAGGTTCTTGCGCACCGCCAGGAGCTCGCCGATGACGGTGGGGTCGCCGGCCACGAAGGCGCAGCGGTAGCCGGCCAGGTTGGAGCGCTTCGAGAGCGAGTGCACGGCCAGGAGGCCCTCGTGCGACCCCCCCGAGATCGAGGGATGCAGCACCGAGAACGACGAGGTGTCCCAGCAGCACTCGATGTAGCACTCGTCGCTGACCAGGAGCACCCCCCGTTCCCGGCACCAGGCGACGACCTTGCGCAGGTGGTCGGGAGGCAGCACACGGCCGGTCGGGTTGGACGGCGAGTTCAGCCAGAGCAGGCGCGGAGTCTCGGGTCCGAGGGACGTCAGCGAGTCGGTCGCGAAGCTGCGGGCCCCGGCCAGGCGCGCACCCACCTCGTAGGTCGGGTAGGCCAACGCGGGGTGGACCACCAGGTCGCCGGCACCGAGGCCGAGGTGGACGGCCAGGGAGGCGATGAGCTCCTTCGAGCCGATCACCGGCAGGACCCCGTCGAGGCCGAGACCGCTCACGCCGTGGTTGCGCGCGAGCCAGTCGATGCATGCCTGGCGAGTCTCGGTCAGCCCGATGGTGACGGGATAGCCGTGGGAGTCCGCTGCGTCACACAGCGCCCGCTGGACCACGGCGGGAGTCGGGTCCACCGGCGTGCCGATGGAAAGGTCGACGATGCCGTCCGGGTGGGAGCGGGCGCGCTGGGCGTGCTGCGCCAACTGGTCCCAGGGGAAATCCGGGAGCCTGGACGACACGTGCGCGGAGGTCACTCCTGGTTCTGCGGTGGCAGGGCCTCGATGAAGGGGTGATCCTTGTCGATGACGCCCATCTTGGCTGCTCCCCCGGGCGAGCCGAGGTCCTCGAAGAAGGCGACGTTGGCGGTGTAGTAGTCCTTCCACTGCTCCGGAGTGTCGTCTTCGTAGAAGATCGCCTCGACCGGGCAGACGGGTTCGCAGGCCCCACAGTCGACACACTCGTCGGGGTGGATGTAGAGCATCCGCTTGCCTTCGTAGATGCAGTCGACCGGACACTCGTCGACGCAGGCACGGTCCTTGAGATCGACACACGGCTGGGCGATGACGTAGGTCAACTGATCCTCCTGAGCGTTGCGGGAACGGCCACAGCCTAGTATCCCCGCCATGGATTCCGACACCGGCTCTCCGGACGTGGGCAGACACCTGCTCGGTCCGCACGTCGTGGGCCAGCGGATCGTGGTGCGTCGCGTCCTGCGGGGCCTCCGCGGACCGTCGGGTGGGCCGGCCATGACCGATGTCCTCGGCGTGTGTGCCGCCTGGGGTGAAGGGCGGTGCGTGGTCGAGGCAGAGGGCGGCCGGGTCGTGATCGACCTCGCCGACATCGTCTCCGGCAAGCCCGTCCCGCCCCGGCGCTCACCCCGGCTGCGGGTCGGTGCCGCCGAAGCCCAGCGGCGAGCCCTGGCCCTGTGGCCGGACCTGGTCACCGAGCCACGCGGGGACTGGCTCCTGAGACTGTCCGAGACGTCCAGCGCTCGGCGCGCCAACTCGGTGCTGGCCATCGGCGAGTCGGGGCTGGAGGATCCGGTCGCCGAGGTCGCCGCCTACTACCTCGCACGGGGTCGTCGACCGATCGCCTCCGTGGTCGCGGACTCCCCTGAGTCCGGGCTCTTCTCGTCCGCCGGTTGGGTGCCGGAGAGCCACGACGCGGACACCCTGTTCCAGATCGCCCCCGTGGCCCGAGCGCTCCGCCTGCTGCGTGGTCTTCCCACGCCTGCGCTCGCCACCAGGTGGGAACCCGACCGTGACCTCGTCACGGTGTCGATCGACGACGACGGCTCGCCGGTCCTCGCCACCGGAGTCGCGGCCTGTGCGGACGACTGGGTGGGTGTCCGGGGCGTCGAGGTTGCCCCGTCGCACCGACGGCAGGGCCTCGGACTGGCGGTGATGGCGGCCCTGCTGGACTGGGGGGCCGAGCGGGGCGCGACCACGGCGTACCTCCAGGTGCTCGGCCACAACACGGCCGCCCTGGCTCTCTACGAACGCATCGGGTTCAGCACCCACCACGCCTACCGCTACCTGGCACCGCCGCGCTGAACCGATCTCGTCGCACCCTTCGGGTGGACGCCGAACAGGCGCTCACTGCCGGCCATGACCCGGTCCCAGAGCAGCCGCTGCAGGGCCAGGACGAGCGTGCCCGCCACGACCATGCCGAGCACGTTGATGCCGAGCTGGGCCAGCGCGCCCCGCATCTCGGTGGTCTCCCAGGTGGCCAGGGCAAGAGCCAGGTTTCCCGCCGCCGGCACGGTGGTGACCGAGATGAAGACGCCGACCAGCGCATCGGCCTTGTTGGTCGACATCGCCAGGACGCCGGCTGATCCGGCCACCAGGGCCACGATGAAGGACCATCTGTCGGGATGCCAGATGAAGCCGGTCTGCGGTCGTGGGCGGGCCACCATCTCGGCGGTGACGTCGCCGATCGCTGCCCCCACCAGGCCGAGCAGCGCGACCACGATGATCGCGAACACGAAGCTGAGCACGAGCAGACGCAGGCTCCTGAGCACCAGCCCCCAGCGGCCGAAGACCATGCCCGTGCAGATGGCGGCGATCACGCCGAACTCCGGCCCCACCACCATGGCGCCGATGACGAGGATGGTCGAGTCGGTGAGGACCGCGATCGCAGCCAGGATGGTGGCCAGCACCAGGAACAGGTGGAACGAGACGGTCGGCCGACTTGCGCCCTCGGCCCGGGCCAGGACGGCCTCCCAGATCACCGCGTCGTCCGGATGCCCGGGCGCGGCCTCCTCGAGACGGAGGGCGGCCTCGAACGGCGTCGCGGTGGGGGTGGACACCACGATCCCGCCACGCGCCTGCAGCCCCAGGTCCGAGAGGGTCCCGATCAGCGTCCCGGCGCTCTCCCGGGCCACATCGCACATGACCAGGTCCCCGACCGGGGCCAGGGACGCCCCCGGCACCGACACCACGTTGGTCACGTGGTCGTCGGACACGAGCAGGTCACGCACCTGGGCGGCCAGGTCGACCGGCACGTTGAGACGCACGTGGAGCAGCATGGTTGGGCCTACCGGCCCGACGGAGTCGCGGAGGGCGCCGGGGGCGGTGACTTGCAGATCACCGTGTCGGAGGGCGTGTACACCGTGTGCATGACCTCCTTGTGATCCAGGGCGCTCTGGCCGACCTTGCGGAAGAACCGGGTCACGTCGACCTGGAATCCGCTGTAGCCCGTGTTGGGGTAGCAGTCCGCGGTGGTCAGGGTCCTGGTCTTCGGTGACGTGTAGGCATAGCGGGCCGAGGTGTCTGTGGTGATGTCCCAGACCTTGGTGGACCACATCGACACGGTCACCACACCTTGGGTCGACGCGGTGGCGGGGGTGACCTGGGCCTGGATCAGGACACCGTAGGGAGTGTCGTTCTTGAAGCGAAGATCGACCGAGCCCCACGCCACCGTCGCCTCGCGACCGACCGGATAGCGATCGATGTAGAACGAGTGGGGCTTGTGCTCGATGTCCTTCAGGCCGGCGAAGAACATCGCGTTGAAGGTGGTCGTCGCCATCTGCGACACGCCCCCTCCCAGGTCCTCGGCGAAGATCCCGTTGCTGATGATGAAGCCCTCGGTGAAACCGTTCTCGCGGGTCCGCTCGCCGACGGTTCGGTTGAGCGAGAAGGTCTCACCCGGCTTGAGAACGGTGCCGTTCACGAGCTCGGCAGCACGACCGATGTTGACGTTGCGGTATTCGGCGTAGGGGTAGTAGGTCGTGAACGTCGACACCTTGCGGCGGATCCTGAGGTCCCTGGCGTCCTTCGTGGTGAACGCGGCGTCGGCGACGGTGGCCTTCACCTTCAGCTCGCGCTTCCCCGGTTGCCTGACCACCACGTCGAGGAACGCCGTCGGAGATGTCCTGCTCGTCGTACTGCACGCCGGGCTTGGCGGGCACGACCTTCGGCCTGCCGTCGATCAGCTTCACGGTGGCGTCGACCGGCTCCCCCTTCGCGACGGTGCGCTTCGAGACCAGCCTCGCCAGCCGGGGTGCGTCGAGTGCAGGCGCGAGGGCACCGTCCTGCGGCTCCATGCTCAACACCCTGCCGAACTCCACCGGCGTGAGCTTGACCGGCGTGGTGTCGAACACCAGCGTGAGGGGTCCGGAGACCGCCGGGTTGGCGAAATCGTCGAGGGCGCTCTGGAGGTCGGTGTCGTCGATGTCGGCCGCCATCGGCTCGAGCGTGAGCTCGACCTGCTCGTCGCCGCCGACGAAGGCAGCGGTGAACGCGGCCTGTGCTGCGTCGCGGGTCGATGCCCCGGCCGTCTGCCGCCGGCGTCGTTCGGACCTTTCCGCGCACGAACCTGACCGTGGCATCGACGGGGGCCGTGCCACCCCGCTTCTGCAGCCTGTCGAGGGTCGCGCCCAGCCTGCCCTCGTCAAGGGTCACGACCGGGTCGAGCCGCGACCCGCCGGTCCAGTAGTCCCACAGGTCGAGGGGCGACCAGCTGCCGCCACTGCCGGCTGCCTGGATGGAGGCTGGGTAGTCGACGGTGATGCCGGCCTCCTCGGGCGTCACCTCGATGGTCCTGGTCCCCACCGTCACCTCGAGGGGCTGGGCCTCCCGGTCGGCCAGGCCTTCGCGCAGCAGCGCCTCGGCCTCATCCGCGCCGTGGCCGCCGACCTCGACGCCGGCGACCGTCGTACCGCGCGGGACGTTGTCACCCGCGAAGGCGTGCGCCGCGTAGTAGCCGCCGCCGAACAGCAGCGCGAGACCGACGATGAGAGCCAGGACGACCCGGCCGCCGCTGTCCTCGCGCTTCGGCTGGGGAGAGGTCGGGGACACGCTGGTCATCCTAAGTTGACGTCAGCCGATTCCCCGGCTTCCTCGCCCGCGCGGGCCTGTCCGGGCAGGGTCGAGACCGCGAACGCGAGCAGGAGCAGGCCGCAGCCGAGCAGCCCGTAGCCCCGCCAGTCGGCGGCGATCGCCCAGTCGCCCTCCGGCCGGCCCAGCACGACATATCCCAGGAGCCCGACCCAGCCGAGGGTGAACCCGACCCGGGGCAGACCCGGCGACAGGGTGAAGGCGGCCAGCAGGGAGGCCATGACCCCCAGGGGCAGCCCCCACCACCGGGTGCTGAGCACGATCAGGCACAGGCAGACCCAGGCGCCCGCCGGGACCAGCCCCAGCGCGAACGCCGTGCGACGCATCAGAGGCCGGCGAAGAGGTCGGTCTCCAGCCGGTCGTCGCCCTCGGGGCTCGGCGTGCCCTTCACGATCCGGTAGAACTCCGTGCCCCAGACCGAGTTGCCGGAGTTGTTGGACAACGCGAAGAAGGGTCCGTCGACCGTGATCTGGCTGGCGTGGGCCTTGAGCGCATCCATCTTCTTCTCCAGATGGGCCGAGCCGTCCACCCCGGCGGCGAGGTTCTCGTCGGCGGTCACGAAGGGCGGCAGCGGGCCGTCGGGATCCATGCCCTCGAACGTGGTGGTGTCGCCCGCTTCACGCAGCGCCCGCAGGCTGGCACGCATGGTGTTCTCCGACATGGCGCCCCAGTAGATCTTCGCGACGTCCCAGGCGGCACCGAGCTCGCGACGGTAGGACGGCACCGCCGCCAGCTGCGCGCCGTACATCGCGACCCGGTGGGCCTTGATGTGGTCGGGGTGGCCGTAGCCGCCGAACGGGTCATAGGTCACCAGCACCTGAGGACGGACCTCCCGGATCACCTCGACGAGATGGTCGGCGGCCTCGGTGAGGTCGGCGAGCCAGAAGGCGTTCTCGTGGACGTCGTCGGCGGCGATCGCATGGCCGTCCTCGTGCCACTTCATCCCGGAGTCGCGGTAGGTCCCGAAACCGCCCAGGAAGCGGTGGTCGGTGACCCCGAGCACCTTCATGGCGGCCTCGAGCTCGCCGCGACGGTGTGCGCCGAGGCCGTCGTCCCGGTCGGCGGCGAGGTGTTCGAGCTCGGGGACCAGGATCTCGCCCATCTCGCCGGCGGTGCAGGTCACCAGGGTCACCTCGACGCCCTCCGCGACATACCGGGCCATCGTCGCTCCCTGGCCGATGGTCTCGTCGTCGGGGTGGGCGTGCACCAGCAGCAGGCGCCTGTCAGCAGTCATGACGACAAGCGTAGTCAGGGCCTCGTAGTCCGACGAGGCGCGGTCGGGAGGTCCACCGGAGCGGGCAGGGGCCGATGGGTCTGCCGGGCCGGCGGGCCCTGCGGCTCGTCCTGGTCGAACCAGCCGTCGTACTGATCGATGAGGAGCTCGAACGCGATGCCCGGGGCATCGGTCAGGACCGCCCACGGGTGGTCCTCGTCATCGTCCTCACCGGCGAGGCGCTCGCGGTGGACGGAGGCGTCGTAGCCGTCGCGCAGCAGTCGGGCGGCGACTGCCCGCGCATGCTCCTCCTCGAAGAAGATCCCCCTCACGGGGTCATCCTCTCAAGATGGAGCCGCAGCTCGGGGAGGAACGGGCGGTCGGGTGCGAGCCAGTCGACGTCGTCGAGGTCGGCACCGCTCAGCCACCTCAGCCGGTCGTGCTCGGTCGCCCTCGGCTCGCTGTCGACCAGGTCGACGAGGGCGATCCGCAGCTCGTGCGTGTCGCCGATGACGGACCGCCCCCTGGAGCCAGCTCCGGACGGCGATCGCGCAGTGCAGCTCCTCGGCGATCTCACGGACCAGGGCCTCGGCGTCGGACTCCCCCGCCTCGACCTTCCCGCCGGGGAGCTCCCAGCGTCCCGCTGCCGCGGAGGGCGTCGTACGCCGGGCTGCGAGCACCTGGCCGCGCCTCACGATGGCCGCACCGACGACTGTCCGCATCACCCGAACCTAATACGGTGGGTCCATGTCTGCTCCACTGCGGCCCGTGGGGGTGCACCTGCGGCGCACCGCTGAGCAGGGCGACGCGGTCGACGCACTGGCCGGCCTGGTCGGTGGCCGGGCCGGCATCGACCAGGTCCTGGGCGACCTCGATCGGCCGCGCCCACAGCACCTGGGTGCCCGGGCTGGCGGTGAGCCATGGCTTCACCTGGGAGCGCGAGGACCGGGTCTCCCCGGACTGGTGGCCGCAGGGCATCACCACCAGCGCCGATGCCAGGGACACCGAGGAAATCGCCGGTCGCAAGGTGCTCGCCGTGAGCTGGTATGCCAAGCATGGCCAGGGCTCGCGCCTCAGCTTCGTCGACCTTCACGAGCTGCGCTACCGCCACGTCCTGCTCGTGCAGCCCGTGCTGAGGCACGGCGAGGTCGACCTCGAGCCGCTGGCGGTGCATGCGGGCGGCCTCGTGTGGGCAGGCCCCTACCTCCATGTGGCCGGCACCGCGAAGGGACTGTTCAGCTGCCGTCTGGACGACCTGCTGCGGATCCCGGACCAGCTCCTCGATCCCGATCGGGCCCGCATCGGACGGCAGGACGACGGGCGCCTGGCCACGCACGGGTACCGCTACGTGCTGCCGGTCCGGTTCACCTACGAGGCCAGTGTGGATCCGGGCACGCCGCCGTTGCGCTACTCGTTCCTCTCCCTGGACCGCACCGGGCCACAGCCCCGCCTGATCGCGGGTGAGTACGGCCGCGCCCAGCAGACCAGGCGACTGGGCGGCTTCCTCCTCGACCGGGAGACCTCTCACCTCGTCGTCGACGACCATGGACTGTCACGACCCGACGACCTCGCCGACGGCGAGCCCGGGCATGCAGGGTGCGACGCTGGTCGAGGGCACTGGTATGCGACCCAGAGCCATGGCGCCTGGGGCCCCGGATCGCTCTGGACGGGCCGCCCCGGCTCGTTCCGCGAGCACCGCTGGGCACTCCCGATGGGCCCGGAGGACATCGCCTACTGGCCCTCGCTCGACACCTTCTGGTCGGTCTCCGAGCATCCCCACCGCCGATGGGTGTACGCCGTGCGCCGCGGTCGCCTGCGCTGACCCCGCCGGGGCCAGCCGACAAGTCGGGGTATCCGACCGTCGGCTCCCCTCTCCTCTTCGTCGTGACTCATCCAACGACCGAAGGGGGCATCTGACGATGCGCACCAACACTCGACGAGGCCTGCGGGTCGCCAGTGGGACGGGGGTGGTCACCGCCGTGCTGCTCGCGATGGGCGGCGTACTCTCCGCTCCGGTGGCGCTGACCGCGGCCCAGGCAGGCAGCACGACAGGGTTCGACCCGCAGGGCGGATCAACGCGACCGGAGTTCGGCGGCTACGTCGGCTACCTCGGAGACGACAGCGCCAGCTCAGGGGCCGCCGTCACCCACGACCGGGCGAAGCCGGCCGACCCGACCCTCGGCGATCCCAGCCAGGCCCACGGTCCCGACGTGGAGGGCGAGTCGGTCACGCCGGTGTCCGACCTCGGACTCGCGTCCCTCGCTCTCCCCACCGCTCCCAGCCCGACCAAGGTCGACCAGGTCTCGGCCGCGATCGACGGCGGCCAGACGGCACGGGTGATCGTGATGACCAACGCGACCCAACGTCTCGAGGCCAAGCTGCAGGGCGCGGCCCTGCGCTCACAGCGCACCGGCATCGCCCGGTCGCTCGACGCGTTGCAGAGCAGTCTGGCCGGCACCGGCTCCACGAAGGTGAGCGAGCTGACCTCGGTGCCCAGCGCCGTCTATGAGGTCACCCACGCCGGGCTCGACGCGCTGCTCGCCAACCCCGACGTCGTGTCCGTCGCCTTGGACGGTGAGGTGCACAGCGAGCTGGCCAGCAGCACCCAGGTGATCGAGTCGACCCAGCTCAACGCGGCCGGCGTCCTCGGCAACGGTTTCGAGGGCGGCGCCGGCGGCTACCAGGTCGCCATCATCGACTCCGGCGTGGACAACCAGCACAACGCGTTCACCGGACGGATCGTGTCGCAGGCCTGCTCGGTCACCGACAACTCCTGCCTGGGCGGCACCAACTTCACCACGGTGGCGGGCAGCGGCGACGAGTGCACGCACTCGACCGACTGCGACCACGGCACCCACGTCGGCAGCATCGCCGCCGGCGGCGCGTTCACCGGCGGCCACGAGGGTGTGGCGCGGGGGGCTGGGATCGTGGCCGTCAAGGTCGCGCAGGACAACCCGACCAGCGCCCGCTGGACGGCTCAGTTCTCCGCGATCGACACCGCCCTCCAGCACGTGCTGAACCTGCGAAACGGCGCGTTCCCACGGCTGGCGTCGGTCAACCTCAGCATCGGCACGAGCACGACCTTCCTGCCGGGCGACGCGGCCTGCAACGCCGTCGACCCCACCACGGGCGCCCTGTTCGGACAGCTCCAGGCGGCCGGTGTGGCTGTGCTGGTGGCCGCCGGCAACAACGGCTCGAACAACTCGATGAGCTTTCCCGGCTGTGCTCCCAACGCGATGGCGATCGGTGCCACCGACGACAGCGACGTGCCGGCCAGCTTCACCAACTCGAGCTCGGGCCTGCGCTGGTGGGCCCCGGGTGTCGCCATCGACGCCGCGGTCCCGACCGGCAACAGCCATGGCTCCAAGGACGGCACGTCGATGGCCACGCCGCACGTGACCGGTGCCTTCGCGCTGCTGCGTGAGTGCGTCGACTGGAACGGCACGCCCATCACCAACGCCGCCGTGGCGGCCAACCTGGACGCCACCGGCGTGAATGTGACCCGCAACGGGGTGACCCGCAAGCGGATCAACGTGCTCGACGCCGCCACCCGGACGGTCAACAACAACGACTTCGCGAACGCGGAGGTCTTCGCCGGGGACGGGCCGATCAACGACTTCGACTTCAACGTGTGCTCGGACACCGAGCCCGGTGAGCCGGGACCGTTCAGCCTGGACAACGGGATCTGGTGGAAGTGGACGCCGGCGACCACGGGAACCGCCACCATCTCCACCGAGGACGGCGGTGGCTACTCGACCACCTTCGACACCACCCTGGCGGTCTACACGGGCAACTCGATCGGCTCGCTGACCACGATCGCAGCAGATGACGACAGTGGGACCGGGTCGCGCTCCCTGGTCACCTTCCCGGTGAACGGCGGGACGACGTACCGGATCAAGGTCGACGGATATTCGGCGCTCAGACAGGTCTGCTCAACCTGCACATCCAGAACGGCCCGCCGCCCACCTGCTTCGGGGTGCCGGCCACGATCGTCGGCACCAGCGGCAACGACACCCTGGTCGGCACCGATGGGGACGACGTGATCGTGCTCGGCGACGGTGACGACGACGTGTACGCCGGGCTCGGCAACGACCGGGTCTGCGGCGATGCCGGCGACGACTCGATCCGTGGGGGCCCGGGCGCGGACTTCGTGCTCGGTGGCTCCGGCTCGGACACCATCGTCGGTGGTTCGGGGAACGACACCCTGGTCGGCAACCCCGGATCGGGCAGCAACGATGACGGTGGTGACACCATCAGCGGCGGGACCGGAAACGACTTCATCGACGGATGGTTCGGCAACGACACCCTCGACGGCGGTCTGGGCAACGACGAGATTCGCGGCGAGGCCGGCAACGACCGAGTCGTCTACTCGACGGCGACCGGGCCGGTCAAGGCGAACCTCGCAACCGGCGTGGCCACCGGAGGTGGTGGCAACGACACCCTCGTCCTGGTCGAGAACCTCACCGGGTCGGCGTTCAAGGACGTGCTGAACGGCAACTCGGAACGGAACCTGATCAACGGCGCGGTGGGCAACGACATCGTGAACGGCCGCGGCGGCAACGACGTCGTCAACGGCGGCTCCGGCAAGGACGTGGTGCGCGGTCAGGGCGGCAACGACAGGGTCATCGGCGGTCCTGCCAGGGACCGCTGCCTCGGTGGTCCCGGGACGGACACCGCCACCACCTGTGAGGTGCGGGTCGGCTTCCCGTAGGTCGGATCACACGGGCTGGGGGGTCGGTGGCGTGGATGCCACCGACCCCCTTCCCCGGTGCGCCAGAAGGGGTCGGAGAGGCGCTATTGTCTGAGTGCTGATTCGCAAAGGCGAACAAATCACATGAAAAGGGACAAACGTGGACAGCTTCTGGGACTTCTTCTGGTTGATGATTTCAACCTTCTTGTTCTTCGGCTACCTGATCGTGCTCTTCCAGATCATCATCGACCTCTTCCGTGACCACACGGTCAGCGGCATGGCGAAGGCGGTGTGGGTCTTCGGCCTGATCATCCTGCCGCTGCTCACCGCACTCGCGTACCTGATCACGCGCGGTGGCGGCATGGCGCAGCGCCAGATGTCGTCGGTGCAGGCAGCTCAGCGCGACACCGAGCGCTACATCCAGTCCGTGGCGGGCGGCGGCTCGTCGCCCTCCGAGGAGATCGCCAAGGCGAAGGGACTGCTCGACGCCGGCACGATCACCGCGGCGGAGTACGAATCCCTCAAGGCGAAGGCCCTCGGCTGAGCCTCAGGCAGTAGACCGGTCGGCCCGTTCGGCGACGTACCCGTAGAGCGTGGTGCGTTGGCGGGCGGGTCGTCCGGCTGTGGTGGCCATGGCCCGGAGCTCGGTGGTGTCCTTGGCCGAGCCGTGGGTGGAGCCGGCCATCCGGCTGATGGTCTCCTCCATCAGGGTGCCGCCGAGGTCGTTGACGCCGCCGTTCAACACCTGGGTGCACTGGTCGGGTCCAAGCTTGACCCAGGAGCACTGGATGTTGTCGATCAGCCCGTGCAGCATGATCCGGGCGACCGCGTGCACGGCCCGGTTGTCCCGCACAGTGGGGCCGGGGCGGGCGACCCCGGCGAGGTAGATCGGGGACGACTGGTGCACGAACGGCAGCGGCACGAACTCGGTGAACCCACCGGTCTGCCGCTGGATGTTCGCGAGCGTCTGCAGGTGGGTGACCCAGTGGCCGGGGTGGTCGACATGGCCGTACATCATCGTGGACGTGGTCGGCAGGCCGACCTCGTGGGCGGTGGTGATCACCTCGACCCACTGGCTGGTGGGGAGCTTGCCCTTGGTCAGGATCCACCGCACGTCGTCATCGAGGATCTCCGCCGCCGTACCGGGCAGCGAGTCCACACCCGCCTGTTTGGCCGCGAGCAGGAACTCCCGGACGCTCATCCCGGTGCGGGTCACCCCGTTCATGACCTCCATCGGGCTGAACGCGTGCACGTGCAGACCCGGTGCCGCCTGCTTGACTACGGCGGCGAGGTCGAAGTACGCCGTACCGGGCAGCTCGGGATCGATCCCGCCCTGCATGCACACCTCGGTCGCCCCCACCGCGACCGCCTCCACCGCACGTTCGGCGACCTGCTCGAGTGACAGCGAGTAGGCATCCGCGTCGCTCTTGCGCTGCGCGAACGCACAGAACCGGCACCCGGTGTAGCAGATGTTGGTGAAGTTGATGTTCCGGTTCACCACATAGGTCACCGTCTCCCCGACCGCCTCCCGGCGCAGGTCGTCAGCCAGGGCACACACCGCCTCCAACGCGGGCCCCTCACCGGCGGTCATCAACGCCAACGCCTGCGCGGTGTTCTCGGCCGTGTACATCTGCGACGGGTCGGCGTGAGCGGCACGCAGCGCAGCCTTCACCTCGCCGTCCAGACGCTCCGGCGCAGACGAGTCCCTGCCCTGCTCGCGGCTCACCTGCTCGCGGCTCACCTGGTCGCGCAGGACCTGCCAGTCGCCGTACACGTCCTCGAAGTCGGACCGCTTCTCCTCGGTGCGACCGGTGGTGTCGATGCTCGCGTGCAGGTCGGTGCGGCCCGATGACTCGAACCCGCCGTCAGGCTCCTGCCACGGCAGACCCACCGGCATCACGGACTCGTCAGCGAGCCCGTCCGGACCGACCAGCGCCTCCACATGCGCGCGCAGGCGCGGGTCAAGCCACGGCACGTCCAGGTAGCCCGGGTGCGCGGTCAGCCGCTCGGCCAACACGAACCCCGCATCCGCACACAACGCCGCCAGCTTGTCGACCGCCGGCCACGGTCGCTCGGGGTTCACATGATCCGGGGTCAACGGGCTGATCCCCCCGAAGTCATCGACCCCCGCATCCAGCAACGCCCGGCACTCGCCCAGATCCACCAGGTTCGGCGGCGCCTGAACCCGCATCGAGGGCCCCATCAGGACCCGGGTGACAGCGATCGCAGCCAGATACTCCTCCAACCCCAGATCGTCCACGTGACGCATCGCAGTGTCCGGCTTCGCCCGGAAGTTCTGCACGATCACCTCCTGGATCCCGCCATAGGCCCGAGCGACCCGGCGCAGCTCCAGAATGCTCTCGGCCCGCTCCGTGACCGTCTCGCCGATCCCGATGAGCAGCCCGGTCGTGAACGGCACGTTCAACCGGCCCGCATCCTCCAGCACCCGCACCCGCACCGCCGGGTCCTTGTCAGGCGACTTGTAGTGCGCCAGACCCGGCTCGGTGAACAGACGCCCAGACGTGGTCTCCAGCATCATCCCCATCGACGGTGCCACCGGCTTCAACCGGCTCAGCTCCGCCCAGCTCATCACCCCCGGATTCAGGTGCGGCAACAACCCGGTCTCCTCCAACACCACGATCGCCATCGCCCGCAGATACTCCAACGTCGAGGCATACCCCGCCGCCTCCAACCACCCCTGCGCCTCCGGCCACCGGCCCTCAGGCCGGTCCCCCAACGTGAACAAGGCCTCCTTGCAGCCCAGCGCCGCACCCTCCCGGGCGATCGCCACCACCTCATCGGGGCTAAGGAACATCCCCTCACCCGCAGCCGACAGCTTCCCCGGCACCGTCACGAACGTGCAGTAGTGACACCGGTCCCGACACAACCGCGTCAATGCGATGAACACCTTGCGCGAGTAGGTCACGACCCCGGCCCCCGACGAGCCGACCAGGCCCGCATCAGCCAGACCCGCATCACGCACCCGACGCGCCACCACCATCAACCGGTCCAGCTCACCACCACGCGCCTCCAACAACGCCGAGGCCTCCACCACATCGATCGACCTGCCCGACTCCGCCCGCGCCAACGCACGAGCGATCTCACGAGGGGTGCGCATGACAGGAGCCTACGTCCCGGAAATGTGGCACAGGATGCAGACGAATTTAGTTGGACGTCCTAGTATCTAGATACTAGGACGTCCACATATTTGTCTGGAGCCCCTGATGAGCGACCTCCACCGCCCCACGAACCCGGTGCGCCTCGTGACTGCCTCGAGCCTGTTCGACGGTCACGATGCCTCCATCAACATCATGCGGCGCATCCTGCAGTCGCAAGGGGCCGAGGTGATCCACCTCGGCCACAACCGGTCGGTCCAGGAGGTCGTGGACGCGGCCCTCGAGGAGGATGTCCAGGGAGTCGCGGTCTCGTCCTACCAGGGCGGCCATGTGGAGTACTTCGAATATCTTGTGGAGCTGCTTCGCGCCCAGGGCGCCGACCACATCCAGGTCGTGGGTGGTGGTGGCGGGGTCATCGTGGCCGACGAGATCGCCCGCCTGCGAGCCAGCGGGGTGACGATCTTCTCCCCTGAGGACGGCCAGCGCATGGGCCTGGTCGGCATGGTCAACTCCATCGTCGAGAAGTGCGACTTCGACCTGTGGGCGGCCCGTCCCGTCCAAGCTGACGCCGTGATCTCCGGTGATCGGTTCGCGATCGCCAGGGCCATCACCGGGGCCGAGCAGGGCGACCTCTCCCCTGAGCTGGTGCAGCGGCTGCAGGCGGCCGCACAGGCCCATGTCTCGCCGGTGCTCGGGATCACCGGCACGGGAGGGTCGGGCAAGTCGTCCCTGACCGACGAGCTCGTACGCCGGTTCAGGGTCGACCAGCAGGACAAGCTCCGGATCGCGGTCCTGGCGGTCGACCCGACCCGCCGTCGCGGTGGCGGCGCCCTGCTCGGCGACCGGATCCGGATGAACTCCCTCGACGGGGAGCGCGTCTTCTTCCGCAGCCTCGCCACCCGTGGCGCGCACGAGCTGCCGGAGCACCTCGACCAGGTGATCACGGTCCTGAAGGCCGCCGGCTACGACCTGGTCATCGTGGAGACTCCCGGCATCGGCCAGGGTGACGCGGCCATCGTCCCGTTCGTGGACTCCTCGATGTATGTGATGACGCCGGAGTTCGGTGCCGCCTCCCAGCTCGAGAAGATCGACATGCTCGACTTCGCCGACACGGTGGTGATCAACAAGTTCGAACGACGGGGCGCACTCGACGCGATGCGCGACGTCGGCCGACAGCTGGTCCGCAACCGGGAGGCGTTCGGCAAGCAGCCGCAGGACATGCCGGTCTTCGGCACGTCGGCGGCCACCTTCAACGACGACGGAGTGACCGCGCTCTACCAGCACCTTCGCGATGGCCTCCTCGAGCACGGCCTGCGCGTGGACGAGGGCACGCTGCCCCACACCGATGTCCGACACTCCTCGAGGATCCGGCAGGTGCTGCCGACCGATCGGGTCCGCTACCTCGCCGAGATCTCCGAGGCTGTGCGTGACTATCACGCTGAGACCGACCGGTTGGCAGCGGCCGCGAGCCGGGTGCAGCGGCTGGAGCTCGTGGAGGCGGAGCTGCTCTCGACCGGCTCGGACCCCCAGACCCAGGTCACTCCCCTGCTGGAGTCCGCACGCAAGGAGCTTCCGCACGAGGTGGTCGACCAGGTGGAGGCCTGGCCGTCCGTCGTGGCGTCGTACTCCGGTGACGAGCAGACCGTCGTGGTGCGCGGACGGGAGATCGTCACCCGGCTGACTCGCGAGTCCCTGTCGGGCAACAAGATCCCCCGGGTCTCACTGCCGCGTCTCACCGACCACGGGGAGCTGGTTCGCTTCTGGCGTCGCGAGAACCTACCGGGCTACTTCCCGTTCACCGCGGGCGTGTTCGTGTTCAAGCGCGACGGCGAGGACCCCGCCCGGATGTTCGCCGGGGAGGGCGACCCGTTCCGCACCAACCGGCGCTTCCGGATGCTCTCGGCCGACAGCGAGGCCACCCGACTGTCGACGGCGTTCGACTCGGTCACGCTCTACGGCCGTGATCCCGACCCGCGCCCGGACGTCTACGGCAAGGTCGGCACCTCCGGCGTCTCGGTCGCCACGCTCGACGACATGAAGGCGCTCTACGACGGCTTCGACCTGGTCTCCCCCACCACCAGCGTGTCGATGACCATCAACGGCCCGGCGCCGACCGTGCTGGCGTTCTTCCTCAACACCGTGATCGACCAGGCCCGGGAGTCGGGCATGGACCCCGCTCTGGCCCTGCAGTCTGTGCGCGGCACGGTCCAGGCGGACATCCTCAAGGAGGACCAGGGCCAGAACACCTGCCTGTTCTCCACCGAGTTCTCGCTGCGCATGATGGCCGACATCGCCGAGTGGTTCATCGAGAAGAAGGTGCGCAACTTCTACTCCGTCTCCATCTCGGGCTACCACATCGCCGAGGCCGGGGCGAACCCGATCAGCCAGCTGGCCTTCACCCTGGCCAACGGCTTCACCTACGTCGAGGCCTACCTCGCCCGGGGCATGGACATCGACGACTTCGCCCCCAACCTGTCCTTCTTCTTCTCCAACGGGATGGACCCCGAGTACTCCGTGCTGGGCCGGGTCGCGCGCCGGATCTGGGCGATCGCGCTGCGCGACCGCTACGGCGCCTCGGAGCGCTCCCAGAAGCTGAAGTACCACGTGCAGACGTCCGGGCGCTCCCTGCACGCGCAGGAGATGGACTTCAACGACATCCGCACCACGCTGCAGGCCCTGATCGCGATCTACGACAACGCCAACAGCCTGCACACCAACGCCTTCGACGAGGCCGTCACGACGCCGGGCGAGGAGTCGGTGCGCCGAGCCCTGGCGATCCAGATGATCATCAACAAGGAGTGGGGTCTGGCGATGAACGAGAACCCGCTCCAGGGTTCGTTCATCATCGACGAGCTCACCGATCTGGTCGAGACGGCCGTGCTCGCCGAGTTCGACGCCATCAACGAACGCGGCGGGGTGCTCGGCGCCATGGAGACGGGCTACCAGCGCGGGCGGATCCAGGACGAGTCGATGCTCTACGAGCACCGCAAGCACGACGGCAGCCTGCCGATCATCGGCGTGAACACGTTCCGGGCCCCCGACTCCGGCGGCACTCCGGCGCACGTCGAGCTCGCCCGCGCCACGGAGTCCGAGAAGGAGTCCCAGCTCGCCAGGGTCCGCGAGTTCCGCAGCGTGCACGCCGACGAGGCGACCGAGGCCCTGGCCCGGTTGAAGGAGGCTGCCATCGGTGGAGAGAACGTGTTCGCCGTCCTGATGGACGCTGCCCGCGTGTGCTCGCTGCAGCAGGTCACCGAGGCGTTCTTCGAGGTGGGCGGGCAGTATCGCCGAAACGTGTGATCTCAGGAGGTCAGGGCGGCGCGGACCCGGGCCACGGTCGTGTCCAGGTCGGTCGAGGACGTCAGCACGATGACCGAGGTGGCCGAGCCGGGACGATGAGCGACCTCATCGGAGACGGCGTCGGAGGGGTCGTGCGAGAACAGCGCGACCACCTCCGCCATCGCCAGGTCGAACTCGACCTCCGGCTGCTGCGTCAGATCGCGCAGCCAGCGCCGCAGCACGTGGTTGTGCGCCGTCACGACCGCTGCCGCCAGCAGGTCCGCGCGCAGCTCCGCACTGCGGTCGCCGGCCGAGCTGCCCCGCAGGAACTCGCGAAAGACCCGCTGGTACTGCTCCCGGCTGGTGAGCTCGCGCTCGCGAAGCGCCGGGACCGAGCTCGTCAGCCGGTAGCGACTGCGCGCCAGGTCGCCCTCTGCCAGGTAGTGGCCCAGCACGAGCCGCGAGGCCTCGGCGAGCGCCACCAGGGTCGTGCCTGGCGAGGTGGTCGCCAAGCGCGCCTGCACCTTGGCCAGCACGGCGCGGTGATCGGGGAAGATCACGTCCTCCTTGGTCGAGAAGGCCCGGAAGAACGTCGTACGCCCCACCCCGGCGCGCTCAGCGATGGCGTCGACCGTCGTGGCGTCGTACCCCCGCTCCTCGAAGAGCGAGAAGGCCGCCTCGGACAGTCGCTCGTGGACCGTGCGCTTCACCATGTGCAGACTCCGGTTGCCTGATCGGGTGGGACTGAGTACCATCCGAATGGTACTGCATTCCGATCTGATCAAGGAGCGACACATGGTGGAGAAGGTCGGAGTAGTCGGCTGTGGGCTCATGGGGGCCGGAATCGCCGAGGTCAGTGCCCGGGCAGGCAAGGACGTGGTCGTGTCCGAGTCCAGCCCGGCGGCCGTCGCCGCCGGACTCAAGCGGCTCGAGACCTCGCTGCGCCGCGCCGAGGAACGGGGCCGGATCACCAGTGCCGCCGAGGTGCTGGCTCGGATCACGGTCGTCGACTCTCTCGACCCCCTGGCCGACCGCGACCTGGTGGTGGAGGCGATCGTGGAGGACGAGGCGCTCAAGGTCGAGCTGTTCGGCAGGCTCGACGCGATCGTCGCCTCACCCGACGCGATCCTGGCCTCCAACACGTCGTCCATCCCGATCATGAAGCTGGCGGTCGCGACGGGCCGGCCAACACACGTCCTCGGGGTGCACTTCTTCAACCCCGTGCCCGTGCTCTCGCTCGTCGAGCTGGTGCCCAGCCTGCTCACCGCCCCCGAGACGACCGAGCGTGCGCGGTCCTTCGTGGAGGGCGACCTCGGCAAGCACGCCATCGACTGCCAGGACCGCGCCGGCTTCGTGGTCAACGCCCTGCTGATCCCCTTCATCCTCTCCGCGATCCGGATGCTGGAGTCCGGGTTCGCCACCGCCGAGGACATCGACCAGGGGCTCGTCCAGGGTGCCGCCCATCCGCAGGGCCCGCTGGCACTGGCCGACCTGATCGGACTGGACACCACCAAGGCGGTCGCCGAGTCGCTCTACCAGGAGTTCCGTGAACAGCTCTACGCTCCGCCGCCCCTGCTCGCCCGGATGGTCGAGGCGGGCCTGCTCGGCCGCAAGACCGGCCGTGGCTTCTACACCTACTGACGTCCCGGGAGATCCCAGATGAGCACCGATCGACTTCGACCTGTTCCGCGTCTCCGAGGACCACGAGGCCCTGCGTGCCGCCGTACGGGACCTGGCAAGGGACAAGATCGCGCCCTACGCCGCCGACGTCGACGCCGAGAGCCGCTTCCCCCAGGAGGCCTACGACGCCCTGGTCGCCGGAGACTTCCACGCCCCGCACGTGCCCGAGGCCTACGACGGCATGGGCGCCGACGCGCTGGCCACCTGCATCGTGATCGAGGAAGTCGCCCGCGCCTGCGCCTCCTCCTCCCTGATCCCCGCCGTCAACAAGCTCGGCAGCCTCCCGCTCATCCTCAACGGATCCGACGACCTCAAACAACGCTACCTACCGCCACTGGCCCGCGGCGAGGCCGGCTTCTCCTACGGCCTCTCCGAACGCGAGGCCGGCTCAGACACCGCCGCCATGAAATGCAAGGCCACCCCCGACGGCGACGACTGGGTCCTCACCGGACAGAAGTCCTGGATCACCAACGCCGGGTTCTCCGACTTCTACACCGTCCTGGCCGTCACCGACCCCGACGCAGCCCGCGGCACCGGCGTCAGCGCCTTCATCGTCGAGAAGACCGACCAGGGCTTCACCTTCGGCACCAAAGAACGCAAACTCGGCATCAAAGGCTCCCCCACCCGCGAACTCATCTTCGACCACGTCCCGATCCCCGGCGACCGCATGATCGGCGACCCCGGCACCGGACTCAAACTCGCACTACGCACCCTGGACCACACCCGCGTCACCATCGGCGCCCAAGCCGTCGGCATCGCCCAAGGCGCCCTCGACCTCGCCCTCGACTACGTCAAGCAACGCGCCCAGTTCGGCAAGAAGATCGCCGAGTTCCAAGGCATCCAGTTCATGCTCGCCGACATGGCCATGACCCTCGAAGCAGCCCGACAACTCGTCTACGTCGCCGCCGCCAAATCCGAACGCAACGACCCCGACCTCCCCTTCTACGGAGCCGCAGCAAAGTGCTACGCCTCCGACACCGCCATGCACGTGACCACCGACGCAGTCCAACTCCTCGGCGGCGCCGGCTACACCACCGACTTCCCCGCCGAACGCATGATGCGCGACGCCAAGATCACCCAGATCTACGAAGGCACCAACCAGATCCAACGCATCGTCATGGCCCGCCAACTCCTCAAGGGCTGACGTCTGCCAGGTGCGCGCGCAGGGCTGCCATGGCCTCGTCGATCAGGTCGAGCAGGGAGGCCGAGGTGTCCTCGAGCCAGACCGTGTACGCCGACAGCGCCAACGCCAGGCTGACCTGGCCGACGGTCTGGGGCATCAGGTCGGTCGGCTCGGCGCCGGTGCGACGCGCCACGTAGGCAGCGATCACGGACCGCCACTCGGCATACCTCAGCACGGAGTGCGCCTGCAGCGTCGGCGTCTCCAGGATCAACCGCATCCGGTCGGCGTGGTGGGGGCTCGCGTCGGGCGGGAAACTCGTTGAACGCGCGGACCCCGCGATGCACGGCCTCCGCGATCGGCAGGTCGTCCAGACCGTCCAGGAGGTCGCGGAACGCGGCCAGGGTGAGGTCGAAACGACCCCAGGGGATGTCGTTCTTGGAGTCGAAGTAGCGGAACAGGGTCCGGCGACCCACGCCGACCTCGGCAGCGATGGCGTCGAGGGTGGTGCCCTCGAAGCCGCGTTCGGCGAACAGGCGGAACGCCGCCTCCTCGATCGCGGCATGGTTGGTCGCGACCGGTCTGCCCTGGAGCGACCGTCGAGAGCTGGTATCCGGTGCGCCCACGACGGCAATCTAGCAACCATCCAACCGGGGGGTTACTTTTGGCGCTGAGTGCCATTAATGTGTCTGGGAACACACCTACCTCTTGAAGGAGCCCCTGATGTCCGTTCCCGACCCGCAGCTGAGCGAGATCGACGAGACCCCCGTGCTGAGCGGTGAGGCCCTCGTCGAAGAGGTCTCCATCGACGGCATGTGCGGCGTCTACTGAGTCTGCCGACATGACTTTCCTGAACGAGGCCTGGGGCCTGTCGCCGTCTGTGGCGCTGCGCCCCGAGCCTTTCGGAGCGCTCGCCTACCACTTCGGGAACCGCAAGCTGAGCTTCCTGAAGCGGCCCGAGCTCGTCACGGTGGTCACCACTCTGGGTGACCACGCCGACGTGCAGTCCGCGCTGACGGCAGCGGGCATCCCGGCCCGTGACTGGCCGGCCTATGAGGCTGCCCTGACCGGGTTGGCCAGGACCGACATGATTCGTCCCCGAGACGTTGGAGCTGTCGCATGACCCTGCTGGAGACCCGTCCGGAGAACCGTGAGCGCCCGCTGGGCGGCTCGCTTGTCGAGCAGTTCGAGTACGGCCTCGACGCGCCCATCTGCCTGACCTGGGAGCTGACGTACGCCTGCAACCTGTCGTGCGCCCACTGCCTCTCCTCGTCGGGCAAGCGAGACCCGCGCGAGCTCTCGACCGAGCAGTGCGAAGCGGTGATCGACGAGCTGCAGCGGATGCAGGTGTTCTACGTGAACATCGGTGGCGGCGAACCCACCATCCGGCCCGACTTCTGGCACCTGCTGGAGTACGCCGTGGACCACCAGGTCGGCGTGAAGTTCTCCACCAACGGTGTCCGGATCACTCCGGAGCGGGCCAGGTTCCTGGCCTCCACCGACTATGTCGACGTACAGATCTCCTTGGACGGCGCGACGGCCGAGGTCAACGACTACGTGCGCGGCCCCGGCTCCTACGACACCGCAATCAAGGCGCTGAAGAACCTCGCAGAGGCGGGGTTCGAGGACGCCAAGATCTCGGTGGTCGTGACTCGGCAGAATGTCGACCAGCTGGACGAGTTCAAGGCGCTCGCCGACTCCTACGGCGCCACCCTGCGGCTCACCCGGCTGCGCCCCTCCGGCCGTGGCGCAGACGTCTGGGACGAGCTGCACCCGCTGCCCGAGCAGCAGCGCACCCTCTACGACTGGCTGATGGCGAACGGTGAGAACGTGCTGACCGGCGACTCGTTCTTCCACCTCGCTGCGTTCGGCGAGGCCCTGCCCGGACTCAACCTGTGCGGCGCGGGCCGGGTGGTGTGCCTGATCGACCCGATCGGCGACGTCTACGCCTGCCCGTTCGCCATCCACGACAACTTCCATGCCGGCAACCTCCTCGCCGACGGTGGTTTCCAGCAGGTCTGGCAGACCTCGGAGCTGTTCCAGGAGCTGCGCTCCCCCCAGACCTCGGGGGCCTGCACCAGCTGCGAGTTCTTCGACTCCTGCCGAGGTGGCTGCATGGCTGCGAAGTTCTTCACCGGCCTCCCGATGGACGGCCCCGACCCGGAGTGCGTGCAGGGGTACGGCGAGTCCGCGCTCGCGGGCGACCGGACCATCCCAGCCGCCAGCCAGGACCACTCCCGGACCACGCCGGCGCGCAACCAGCCGGTGATGCTGACCCTGTCTCGCCGGGAAGACCTGAGCGCACCCCCGGTGTCGGCCTGCGCCGAGAACCCCCTCGCGGGGTTCGTCCGATGAGCCCCAGCAAACCAGACTGGCTCGCCAACCCCTGGGCTGCGAACCCGTGGTTCGAGACGGTGGCCGTGGCTCAGGCGCGGGCGAGGAAACGGCTGCCCTCGTCGGTGTACGGCGCGCTGGTGGCGGGTTCGGAGCAGGGGCTCACGATCGCCGACAACCAGGCCGCCTTCGGTGAGCTGGGGCTGGCCCCCCACGTGGCCGGACATCACGCGCAGCGGTCGATGGCCACCTCGGTGATGGGCCAGGACATCTCGCTGCCCGTCCTGATCTCCCCCACCGGAGTCCAGGCCGTCCACCCCGACGGTGAGGTCGCCGTCGCGAGGGCAGCCGCCTCCCGTGGCACGGTGATGGGTCTGAGCAACTTCGCCAGCCGCTCGGTGGAGGACGTCTGCGCCACCGGCGCCACGACGTTCTTCCAGATGTACTGGACCGGCGACCGCGACGTGATGATCCAGCGCATGGAGCGTGCCCATGCGGCAGGTTCCCGGGGCCTCATCGCGACGCTGGACTGGTCGTTCTCGATGGGTCGCGACTGGGGCAGCCCGGAGATCCCGGAGAAGGTCGACCTGAAGACGATGCTGCGGTTCGCCCCACAGGTGGCCAGGCGGCCCCGTTGGATGGCCCAGTGGGCGAGGTCCGGGGCCATTCCCGACCTGACCGCCCCCAACCTCGCCCCACCCGGCGGCTCTGCGCCGACGTTCTTCGGCGCCTACTACGAGTGGATGACCACGCCGCCCCCGTCCTGGGACGACGTGGCGTGGATGCGCAGGCAATGGGACGAGATCAGTGGGATGCCGTTCATGCTCAAAGGCGTCTGCCGGGTCGATGACGCCCGGCGTGCCCTCGACGCGGGGGTCACTGCGATCTCCGTGTCCAACCATGGCGGCAACAACCTCGACGGCACCCCGGCCTCCATCCGGGTCCTGCAGCCGATCGCCGACGCGGTCGGCCACGACCTCGAGGTGGTGCTCGACGGCGGGATCCGGCGCGGTTCGGACGTGGCGAAGGCCCTGGCTCTCGGTGCTCGCGCCGTGATGATCGGTCGCGCCTATCTCTGGGGCCTCGCCGCCAACGGAGAGCAGGGTGTGGGCAACGTGCTGGACATCCTGCGCAGCGGCCTCGACTCAGCCCTGCTCGGCATGGGTGTGGCCGACATCGACGAGCTCACCCCCGAGCACCTCGTGATCCCGCCGGGCTTCCAACGCGCACTCGGAGTGCCCGTGTGACTCGACGGTTGGCCGAACTGACGTCCCCGCAGATCACCGCGGGGACCCTTGTGCTCGTGCCCGTCGGCTCGATCGAGCAGCACGGGCCGCACCTCCCCCTCGACACCGACACGGCGATCGCCGTCGCGGTGGCCGGCGGGCTGGCCGGGCGGCTGAGAGGGGACCCGGGGACGTGCTGGTGGCACCTCCGCTGGCCTACGGGTCAAGTGGCGAGCACCAGCACTTCGCGGGCACGAGCTCGATCGGGACGGACACCCTGGGACTGGTGGTCGTCGAGCTGGTGCGCTCCATGCGGACCTGGGCCGGACGAGTGGTGTTCGTCAACGCGCATGGCGGGAACCTGCTCGCACTCAAACGAGCGGTGCGGCAGTTGCTCGACGAGGGCCACGAGGTCGGGTGGGTGGCCTGCGCCACGGAGGAGGTGGACGCGCACGCGGGTTTCACCGAGACCTCGCTGATGCTGCACCTGCGCCCCGGCTCGGTCCGGATCGAGCGGGCGGTGGCGGGCAACACCTCCCCGGTGGCTGCGCTGCTGCCGGCCCTCATCGAGGGCGGCGTGATCGCGGTGTCGCCCAACGGGGTGCTGGGCGACCCTGCCGGCGCCACGGCGCAGGAGGGCGCCCGGGTGCTCGACGCGATGATCGACCGGCTGTCGCGACCTGTCGCCGAGGGACTTCCCGACGAGCACGGACGGCTCCGGTGAGCCGGACCTCCCCGCAGCGAGTCGCGCTGGTGACCGGCGCAGCCCGCGGGATCGGGGCTGCGACGGTCCGCCGTCTGGTCGCGGACGGCTACCGGGTGGTCGCGCTGGACTGGTGCGTCGGCTCGAGCGAGGCGAATCCTGCGACGTACCCGATGGCCGAGCCGGCCGCCTTGTCGGCCCTTGCCGAGGAGGCACCGGACCGGATCGTGCCGGCGGTGGCCGACGTCCGGCACCGCGTCGCGGTGCAGGAGGCGGTGGCCGACGCCGTCGGACGCTGGGGCCGACTCGATGTGGCCGTCGCCGCCGCTGCGGTGATGGCAGGTGGCACGCCGCTGTGGGACACCCCGCCCGACGATCTCGACCTGCTCTGGGAGGTCGACGTGCGGGGCGTGTGGAACACGGCGGCCACCACGGTCCCCGCCATGCTCGCCGGACCCGACCCGTCGAACTGCCGCTTCATCGCGGTCGCCTCGGCGGCAGGCTCCCACGGCCTCTTCCACCTGGCCGCCTACAACGCTGCCAAGCACGCGGTGATCGGGCTCGTGAAGGGGCTGGCTGCGGACCTGGTCGGCACCGGCGTCACGGCCTGCGCGGTCTCCCCCGGGTCGACCCGCACCGAGATGCTGCGGGCGACCGCGGCGGCGTACGACCTGAGTGACCCCGAGGACTTCGCCACCTCCCAGCTGCTGCGGCGACTGATCGAGCCTGAGGAGATCGCCGCCACCATCGGGTTCTGCGCCTCACCCGCGGGCGCGGTCCTGAACGGGTCGGTCATTCAGGCCGACGGGGGCTTCGCGGGCTGACTCGGTGGGGCTCGACGGTGACGACCAGGCGGTTGTCGGACGGGTCGGGATCGAGCTGGCCGGGCACCTCGAGCTCGAACACCAGCACCCCCCGGTGGCCGGCGAGGACACTGAGGTCGACGGCAAGAGGAGCGACCTCGGGGCTCCCAGCCGGTAGGGCGCAGGCCAGCACCCCATCCTCCGGGCGGCAGGTCCAGCGGCCGAACTCGCCGTTGCGGTGCACCTCGAAGTCGTCGACTCCGCTCATCGTGATGCGCAGCGCGAGTGCGGCCCCTCGACCCGTCACCGGGATCTGGACGTGGACGCCGTCACGGAAGGTGCCGGTGCCGCGCTGCCACGCCCGCCCCAAGGAGACATCGACGTCGTCGGGAGTGGGCTGGACGGTGGGGTCCGGGCTGGGGCCGGTGCTGGGGCCGGTGCTGGGGCCGGTGCTGGGGCTGGTTTGCGGAGCCGGGCTGGGGTGCGGGGTGAGGTGCTGGGTCGCGTCGGCGACGTGGTCGCGGGCGCCCGGAGCAGGCAGGGTCGACGAGTCGTCCCTCGCGGGGGTGTGGGGGGTGCCTGGCCGCGGGGATCGAGGGGGGAGGGTCACGGCGGGCTGGATCGCCTGTCGACTCGGCAGGGCCGCGGTCGGCGCGGCCTGGGGCCCGTGCAGCCGGGCCGGCTCGGCACTGGTCACGCCCAGGGCGAGGGCGACGAGCGCGATGACGGACACCACGGAGACACCCACGGCGCTCACGCCTGCGGAGATGCCCGTCCACCCCGGCAGCGGGCGATAGGCACGCAGGCTCACTCCCGCACCCACCATCGCCGGGAACACCATCGCACCCAGATGGCTGTTGATCGCCTCGAGCTCGAACACCCCTGCCGAGCAGCGGTCACAGGTCTTGAGGTGCTCGTCGATGCGCGCCTCCTCCGTGGCCGACAGGGACCCCCGGGCGCGCCGTGGCAGCCGTTCGACCACCCAGGCACACGCCGGGTCCTCCCCCTCGGCCAGGTGCTGCGCGAGGTAGGCGCGACGCAGCCCCTCGCGAGCACGGAAGCTGAGCGCGGCCACCGAGTTGGCGTTCATCCCGAGGTGCTTGGCCACCACCGAGAGCGGCTCATCCTCGACGGAGGTGTGCCAGAGCACCTCACGCCACCGCACCGGCAGCGACTCGAAGGCCCGCGCCATGGCTGAGGTGTCGAAGCGACCCTCGAAGTCATCGGGCTGGACGAGCTCGGGGGCGTCGAAGCTGAAGTCGTCGACGGGGATCTCGCGCCCGGTGCTGCGCAGCTCGTCGATGAACAGGTTGCGGATCGTGGACAGCAGGTAGGGACGGAAGGCGCGTGCCGGACCGCGCCCGTCGTGCAATGAGGTCAGGATCCGGAGATAGGCCTCCGAGACCAGGTCGTCGGCGCGCGCCCGTCCGGTGAGGGCCGTCGCGAGCCGAAGTCCGGCATCGCGATGGCGCGCGAACAGCTCCGCTGCGGCCGCTTCGTCGCGGTCCCGGACGGACACGATCAGGTCGGCGTCGCTGACGACACTCATCCACGCTCACGCGACGTCGCCCGGGTCAATGGCGGCCTTTCTCTGTGCACGAAAAGTCACCGGCCGTGCAGACGCCGGTGTCTACTGACGCGTGAAAGACGCACGTCCCGCCAGTTGCTTACGGCAGATCCGGCAAATCTCGCAAACACTGGGGTCAATCGTCGATCGGCACCTCGTCGAGACGGGGCGCCGACAGGGCTGCGCCGTTCACTGCGACCGTGCGGCCCGCGACCCGGGTGGCCCAGCGCACCGCCTCGAGCATGTCGCGGCCTTCGAGCAGCCCGTGCACCAGTGCGGCACAGAACGTGTCCCCCGCCGCGGTGGTGTCGACGACGCTCACCGGCCGGGCGGGCACGGCGTACGACGATCCGTCGGGCTCGACGACGACGCATCCTTGCGCGCCCAGGGTGACCACGACAGTGCCCGGCACCCGGAGCCCCCGCGCCAGCCCCACCGCGCTCTCGGCATCCGGTGGTGTCGCCGAGGCCCCAGCCAGGACGGCGAGCTCATGCCGATTGGGGACCAGGACGTCGACTCGGGCCAGGATGTCGGTGGCCACGAGTCGTCCCGGCGCCGGATTGAGGACGAACAGGCCGCTGCAGCGCTCGGCGGCCGCCCGGACGGCCTCCACCGGGATCTCGTGCTGGACGAGGACCGCACGCGCCGAGGCCACGGCCTCGGTCCCCTGGACCCAGGCGGCATCGACCAGCCCGTTGGCGCCGGGACTCACCGTGATCGTGGAGTCCCCCTGCTCATCGGTGAGCACGACCGCGAGTCCGGTGGGGGTCGAAGCGATGCGCACGAAGGTCGAGACGCCCTCGGCGCGCAACACGCTCACCAGCCGCTCCCCCGCCTCGTCGTCGCCGACTGCTCCCACGAACCCCGTGCGAAGTCCGAGCCGGGCCGCGGCCACCGCCTGGTTGAGCCCCTTCCCGCCGGGCCCGCGCAGGGGGTCGGAGCCGATGACGGTCTCTCCCCGGGCCGGCGGAAGGCGGACGCCGATCGCGAGGTCGAGGTTGGCGCTGCCCACCACGACGAGATCGAGCGGGTCCCTCGACATGCTCAGAGGACGATCTCGCCGTACATCTCCCCCAACGGGTCGGCGATCAGCTCGATGCGGGCACCGTCGGGATCACGGAAGTAGACCGAGACGCCGCTGTGCACCTCATGGTCCACCCCGGCGGCTTCGAGCCGCTCGACAAGCTCCCCCCACCGGGTCGGGTCGACGGAGATCGCACAGTGGTGCAGTCCCCCGAGGACCTCGGCGTACGGCCCGACGTCGAGGCCCGGGAAGTCGAAGAAGGCCAGCAGGTTCTGGTTGCCGATGTCGAAGAAGAAGTGGGACGAGCCCGGGTAGTCGCGGTTCTCGATCAGCTCGGTGAGCGGGAACCCGAGGACGCCCTGGTAGAACCCGATCGTGGTCTCGACGTCGCTGCTGATCAGGGCCGTGTGATGCAGCCCGCGCGCTGTCGAGGCCGGGCGATCCGGGGCGGCGGCGAGGTGCTGCTCACGCAGCTCGGCCCGGCGCTGGTGCAGGGCGGCCAGCTGGTCACCGGACGGCTGGGTGTCGCTCATGTGGGCCTCCTCGAGGGGTGGGCCTCGATTCAAGCAGAATGGCACCACACAGGCAGCAGCGGACGACACAGGAGGCACAGCATGCGGTTCGGTCTGGTGGGAACCGGCCCCTGGGCGCACATCGCCCACGGTCCCGGGTTGGTGGCCGCACAGGGCGTGGACCTCGTCGGGGTGTGGGGCCGCAGCCAGGAGAAGGCAGGACTGCTCGCGCGCGAGCTCGGCGTCACGGCGTACTCCGGGTATGCCGAGCTTCTCGGCGACGTCGACGCCGTTGCCTTCGCCGTACCCCCCGACGCCCAGGCGACGCTGGCCCTCGAGGCGGCTCGGGCCGGCAAGCACCTCCTGCTCGACAAGCCGATCGCCATCACGGTCGAGGCGGCGCAGGCCCTCGCCGAGGCGGTGCGCGAGCACCGGGTCGGCTCGGTCGTGTTCTTCACCGACCGGTTCTTCGCCGACTCACGCGACTGGTGGGCCGACGTTGCTCGCACCGGCGGCTGGAAGGGCGGGTGGATGCGGTGGTTCAGCGCGCTCCAGGAGCCCGGGAACCCCTTCGGCGACTCACCGTGGCGACACGAGCGCGGTGCGCTGTGGGACACCGGTCCCCACGCTCTCTCCAACCTCATCACCGCCCTGGGCCCGGTGTCGGCGTTGCGGGCGACTGCGGGTGAGGGCGACCTGGTCACCCTGTGCCTCCAACACGAGTCGGGTGCCAGCAGCACGATCAGCCTGACCCAGTTCGCGCCGCCGGCCGCGGCGATGGTCGAGACGACCGTGTGGGGCGAGAGCGGGTTCTCCACGATGCCACCGCGTCCGGAGAGCGCCGCGGACCTGCTCGGCATCGCCGCCCAGGAGCTGATGGCTGCGGTCGCCGAGGACCGGCCGCACGACGTGGACGTCGAGTTCGGCGCTCGGATCGTGGAGCTGATCGCCGACGCCCAGACCCAGATCGACACCGCGACGCAACCCGCCTGACCGGACGTGTCGCGACCCACGACGCTCCGACCAGCTCGCCGGCACGGACCCCCGAGAACCGGGCCCCGCGCCCTGAGCCGTCGATGCACAGTCGTTGGAAATCGTTATCGATAACGATTGACAGAGCCGATCGCACAGTGACATCTTTTTCGGTGTCGGTGTGACGTACGTCGCACCCGGCGTCGCCGGACACAAGGTGGTTCCCTGATGAGCGAGAGGTGTTCCCAATGAGGTCGAAGACTCGCAGCGCGGCGCTCGCCGTGCTCTGCGCCACCGTGTTGACGGTCGCCGGCTGTGGCGACGACAGTTCGTCGAACGCGAGTGGCGACACCACGATCACGTGGTGGCACAACTCGAACAACGAGCCCGGCATGGGCTACTACGAGCAGGTGGCCAAGGACTTCGAGGCCGACCACCCTGGCGTGAAGATCGAGATCAGCGCCATGGCGCACGAGGACATGGTGGACAAGCTCGATGCCGCGTTCCAGAGCGGCGACGTCCCCGACATCTACATGGAGCGCGGCGGCGGCGAGCTCGCCGACCACGTCGATGCGGGCCTGGTGCGCGACATCTCCGACGACGCAGCCGACGAGATCGACACGATCGGCGGCTCGGTGGGTGGCTGGCAGATCGACGGCAAGACCTACGCACTCCCCTTCTCGCTGGGGGTGGTCGGCGTCTGGTACAACACCGACCTCTTCGACCAGGCGGGCATCACCAGCACGCCGACGACGATGGAGGACTGGTACGCCGACATCGCGAAGCTCAAGGACGCCGGGATCACGCCGATCTCCGTGGGGGCCGGCGACAAATGGCCGGCGGCGCACTACTGGTACTACACCGCCCTCCGCTCGTGCCCCGAGGACGTCCTCAAGGACGCCGTCACCAGCCTCGACTTCTCCGACCCCTGCTTCGTCAAGGCGGGCGAGGTGCTTCAGGAGATGCTGGCGACCGACCCCTTCAACAAGGGCTTCCTGTCCACCAAGGCGCAGGAGGGGGCGACCTCCGCCTCGGGTCTGCTGGCAACCGGCAAGGTCGCGATGGAGATGCAGGGGCACTGGGAGCCTGGCGTCATGCAGGGCCTCACCGATGACGGCAAGGGCCTGGGCGACAAGACCGGCTGGTTCCCCTTCCCCGCAGTCCAGGACGGTCAGGGCGATCCGGCCGACGAGCTCGGCGGCGGCGACGCCTGGGCGGTCTCACAGGAGGCCCCCGACGAGGCGGTCGACTTCGTCAAGTACATGCTCTCCGACAAGGTCCAGCAGGGGTTCGCAGAGAACGACATGGGACTCCCGACCAACCCGGCAGCCAACGGCTCGGTCTCGGACCCGGCGCTTGCCGGGGTGCTCAAGGCACGTGATGACGCGCCCTACGTCCAGCTCTACTTCGACACCGCCTTCGGGGCCTCCGTGGGAGGAGCGATGAACGACGAGATCGCACTGCTGTTCGCGGGTGACGCCACTCCCCAGGACGTCGTCGATGCGACGCAGCAGGCGGCGGACCTGGAGCAGTGATCTGACCGTGACCGAGAAGGGTGCCGAGAAGTCCGCGACGCCCGTGCCACTCGCCCAGGCCACCCGGCGCGACGAGCGTCGGGTGGCCTCTCGGCCCGTGGGCGCGGGCTGGCGTCAGCGGCTGGAGATCACGTTCTTCGTCACGCCTGCCCTGGTGTTGATGGGGGTCTTCGTGGTGTGGCCGGTCGCGTCGGCGGTCCGGATGTCGTTCTACCGCTGGAAGGGCTTCGGCCCGATGGACGACTTCATCGGGCTCGACAACTACCGCTACGTGCTGTCGGACGAGGTGTTCCGGGGCGCGGTGACGCACAACTTCATCATCGTGTTCGCCTCGATCCTGTTGCAGCTGCCGCTGGGACTGGCCCTCGCGCTGCTGCTCAACCGCCGCATCCGTGGGCGCGGCGTACTCCGCACGATCGTGTTCGTCCCGTACGTGCTGGCAGAGGTCATCGCGGGCGTCGTCTGGTATCAGCTGCTCCAGCCCGAGTCCGGTGTCGTCGACGGACTGATCACTGCGGCAGGGCTCACTCCACCCGAGCAAGGGTTCCTCGGAACGCCACACCTCGCGCTTGCCACGGTCTTCGTGGTGCTCACCTGGAAGTACCTCGGCCTGGCCATCCTGCTCCTGCTCGCCGGCCTGCAGGGGGTGTCGAGCGACCTCTTCGAGGCGGCTCAGCTCGACGGCGCGACCTGGTGGCAGACCCAGCGTCGCATCGCGATCCCCCTGCTCGCACCGACCATCCGGACCTGGTGCTTCCTGTCCATGATCGGCTCGCTCCAGCTCTTCGACATGGTCTGGATCCTGACCGGTGGGGGCCCGGCGAACGCGACCACCACGATGGCGACCTACCTGGTCAACCAGGGCACCAGCCGGCACAACTACGGCATCGCCGGCTCGGCGTCGGTGATCCTGTTCGTGATCAGCTTCCTGATGGCGTTGGTCTACCAGGTGTTCGTGCTGCGACGCGACACGACTGTGGAGAGGTGAGCCACCCATGATCCGACGTGCTCGGCCGTTCGGCTCTGGTGGGCCACTGGTCTATCTGCTCGCCCTGGTGGTCGTCCTCATCACCCTGGGACCCGTGGTGTACGGCGCCCTCGGCGGGTTCCGGAGCAACGAGCAGCTCGTCAGAGACCCGTCGGGTCTACCCGATCCGTGGGTGTTGTCCAACTACACCGCAGTGCTGAACAACGAGGCGTTCTGGCGCTACGCCCTGAACTCCACGATCATCGCGGGAGTCACCACGATCATCGCGGTGCTGTTCGGCGTGATGGCCGCATACCCGCTGGCTCGCTATCAGTTCAAGGGCCGCGAGACGCTGTTCATGGTGTTCGTCCTCGGGCTGCTCTTCCCTGCGGCCGTGGCGATCATCCCGCTCTTCATCCTGGTCTCGCAGAACCTTCACCTGGCGAACTCCTGGTGGGGGGTGGCCCTGCCGCAGGCCGCGTTCGCACTGCCGGTCACGGTGGTCATCCTGCGGCCGTTCCTGATGGCGATCCCGCGTGAACTGGAGGAGGCAGCCATGATCGACGGCGCATCGCGTGTGGGGATCTTCTGGCGGCTGGTGCTGCCGCTGAGCACCCCCGCTCTGGTCACGGTCGGGGTGCTTGCGTTCGTGGTGTCCTGGAACGCCTACCTGCTGCCCCTGCTGCTGCTGCAGGACGACATGCGTACGCTTCCACTCGGTGTCGCCGACTACTCCAGCGAGCACTCGTCCGACACCGCGGGGGTGCTGGCGTTCACGACGCTCGCGATGATCCCCGCCCTGTTGTTGTTCCTGGCGATGCAGCGCCGCATCGTGAGCGGTCTGCAGGGCGCGGTGAAGGGATGACGGGACGGCGGAACGTGAAGGAGGATGGGGTGGTCGAGCCGAACGTGCCCAGGACCAACAGCCGGGTCACGATGCAGCAGGTGGCGGCCGAGGCGGGTGTGTCGGTCTCGACCGTGTCCAAGGTGATGAACGGCCGATACGGAGTCTCCGGACAGACCCTCGACCACGTCACCGAGGTGATCAACCGCCTGGGCTACGAGACGAGCCTGGTGGCCCGGAGCCTGCGCAACACCCGGACGAACGTGATCGGCGTCCTGGTCGCGGACTTCGAGCCGTTCAGCACCGAAGTGCTCAAGGGCGCGGCAGACGCGATCCGCAAGACCGGCTACGAGCTGGTCGCCTACTCCGCCGCCGGCCGGTTCGACGAGCATGTCGGGTGGGAGCGCCGCTACCTGTCGCGGGTGATGGGCACCCTGGTGGACGGAGCGGTCCTGGTGACCCCGACCGTGACCGACGTCCAGTACGACGGCCCGATCGTCGCCGTGGACCCGCACACCGGGCCCTCCAACCTGCCCACGGTCGCCGCCGACAACCTCCAGGGGGCGCGCATCGGCGTGGACCATCTGGTGAGCCTCGGACACCGGCGCATCGGCATGGTCACCGGTCGTGCCGATCTGCTTTCCGCGCAGCTGCGCGAGCGCGGCTACCGCGAGGCGCATGCGGCTGCCGGGATCCACCTGGACGAGGGCCTTCTGGCGCCTGGGGAGTTCGACCCTGAGCAGGCACGCGAAGCCGCCCACTCGCTGCTGAGGCTGCCCGAGCCGCCCACCGCGATCTTCGCCGCGAACGACATCTCGGCTCTGGCGATCCTGGAGGTGGCCGCCGAGCTGGGGGTGGACGTTCCTGGGCAGCTGTCGGTGGTGGGCTTCGACAACATCCCGGAGTCGGCTCTGGCACACCCGCCGCTGACGACGGTCCAGCAGCCGATGCGTCAGCTCGGGCACGACGCGATCTCGATGCTGATCACGCTCATCGCCGGCGAGCAGCTCGACGCGACCCACGTGACGCTCGAGACCACCTTGGTGCGTCGCGAAGACGACCGCGATCCCGGGAGACTGTGTCGTGAGGGAACTCTGGAGTGACCCGACGGAGCCGGTCGAGGCGCGGGTCGCCGACCTCGTCGCCCGGATGAGCGTCGAGGAGAAGATCGGCCAGCTCGGCTCGATCTGGTGGATCGACCCGGCGGCCGGCGGCATGGCGCCCATGCTGAGCCAGACCCTGGGGCCGATGCCGCCCTGGCGGGAGGTCGTCGCAGGACGGCCTCGGACAGCTGACCCGGACCTTCGGCACAGCACCGCTCGCACCGGCCGAGGGCATGCGCATCCTCGCCGAGCGCCAGCGCGACGTCATGGCCGGCAACCGGTTCGGCATCCCGGCCCAGGCGCACGAGGAGGTGCTCACCGGGCTGGCCGTGTGGGGCGCGACGATCTATCCGGCTCCGTTGTCCTGGGCGGCGTCGTTCGACCCTGCGCTGGTCGAGCGGATGGCAGCGCGGATCGCCCGGTCCATGAGGCAGCTGGGCATCCACCAGGGTCTCGCCCCGGTGCTGGACGTCGTGCGCGACCACCGCTGGGGGCGCGTGGAGGAGACGCTGGGCGAAGATCCGTTCCTGGTCGGGCTGGTCGGCAGTGCCTACGTGCGCGGGCTGGAGGAGGGCGGCACGGTGTCCACGCTCAAGCACTTCCTCGGTTACTCCGCCTCACGCGCCGCTCGCAACCTCGCGCCGGTCTCCATCGGTCCGCGCGAGCTGGCCGACGTGATCCTGCCGCCGTTCGAGATGGCGCTGCGGGCAGGGGCCAGGTCGGTGATGAACTCCTACACGGATCTCGACGGCGTGCCCGTCGCCGCCGACCCGCACCTGCTCTCGGACCTGCTCCGCGACCAGCTCGGGTTCGACGGGCACCGTCGCGGCCGACTACTTCTCGGTGGCATTCCTGGAGTCGTTGCACGGTGTCGCCGGGTCGTTGGGCGAAGCTGCCGCACTGGCGCTGAACGCGGGGATCGACATCGAACTGCCGTCGGCCAACGCGTACGGCGCGCCGCTCCTGGCTGCCGTCGCCGACGGGACCGTCGATGAGAAGCTGATCGACCGCGCGGTGTCGCGGGTGCTCCGGCAGAAGTGCGAGCTGGGACTGCTCGACGACGACTGGGCGCCCCTCGAGCCGGCCGAGGTCGACCTGGACGACCCCGAGTCGCGGGCGCTCGCCCTCGAGCTCGCCCGCCGGTCCGTCGTCCTGCTCGCCAACGACGGCACCCTCCCGCTGGCCGCGGGCGACGCAGGTCGCTGTCGTCGGACCGCAGGGCGGACACCGCCGAGGCGATGCTCGGCTGCTACTCGTTCCCGATGCACGTGCTCGTGCACCACCCCGACACGGAGGCCGGCGTGCGGGTCCGCACCGTGCGAGAGGCCCTCGCCGACACCTTCCAGGTCACCTACGCACTGGGCTGCCCGGTGCTCGGCGGCGAGGACGCCGACATCGAGGCCGCGGCGAGGGCTGCCGCAGACGCCGAGGTCTGCGTCGTCGTGCTCGGCGATCAAGCCGGGCTCTTCGGCAGGGGAACGTCGGGCGAGGGCTGCGACGTCCCCGACCTGCGCCTGCCGGGCCGTCAGGAGGAGCTCCTGGAGGCCCTCCTCGCGACCGGTACGCCGGTCGTCGCCGTGCTTCTCGTCGGGCGTCCGTACGACCTGAGCCGCCAGGTCGACCGGTTGGCCGGGCTGGTGTGCGGCTTCTTCCCGGGTGAGGAGGGCGCGCAGGCGATCGCAGACGTGATCAGTGGCCGGGTCAACCCGTCCGGCCGACTGCCCGTGAGCTTCCCCGGCGCGGGCTCGACCCACCCCTCGACCTACCTCGCCCCCGTGCTCGGACGGCGCAACGAGGTGAGCATGGTCGACCCGACCCCCCTGTTCGCGTTCGGACACGGCCTCTCCTTCGCCGACGCCACCTGGGGTGCGCCCGCCGTGACCTCGGGCCCACGATGGGAGACCGACGGCACCTGCGAACTCGTGGTGCCGCTCGCGAACGGGCCGAACGGGAGGTGTCCGAGGTGGTGCAGGTCTATCTCCACGACCGATCGGCCTCGGTCGTGCGACCTGTGCAGCAGCTTCTCGGCGTCGCTCGCGTCGACCTCGCCACCGGGCGGGCAGGCGCAGGTCCGGTTCGTGCTGCACGCCGACCTGACGTCCTTCACCGGGCGCGACCTGGTGCGCGTCGTCGAGCCCGGCGGGGTGGAGCTGTGGGTAGGTGCCTCGAGCACCGACATCCGGGCGACGCTCCCACTCGAGCTCGCCGGCTCGACCCGGGTCCTCGACGTCGACCGCACACTGGAGCCGCTCGTCACCGTCGAGATCGACTGATGCGCTACGACCTTCCACTCCACGAGGCGCGGACCTATCGGCCGGCTCTCGCCGTGCCCGACGACCTGGACGACTTCTGGTCCGGCTCGCTCGCCCGCATCGGCCGGGCCGCCCCGAGACTGGACCGGGTCGAGTCCGGGCTGATCTCGGTCGAGACGTACGACGTCACCCTGGCCGGCTTCGACGGCGACCCCGTGCGTGCCTGGCTGCACCTGCCGGCCGCGCCGTTGCGGACCGCACCACTGCCCGGCGTGGTGCAGTATCAGGGCTACAACGGCGGGCGAGGGCTGCCGCACGAGGAGGTCTTCTGGGCGAACGCCGGCTACGCCCACCTCGTCGTCGACACCCGTGGCCAGGGAAGTGGCTGGACGACCGGCGCGACCGGCGACCCGGCTGGGTCCGGCGCAGCACAGCCCGGCTTCCTCACCCGTGGGATCGAGGACCCGCAGGGCTACTACTACCGGCGTGCCTTCGCCGACGCCGTGGCCGCTCTGGAGGTGATGCGCGGTCACGACCTGGTCGACGACGCCCGGGTGGCGGTGGCAGGAACGAGCCAGGGCGGCGGGATCGCGACCGCCGTCGCGGCTCTGGCTCCGCAGTCCGTGGCCGCCCTGCTGTGCGACGTGCCGTTCCTGTGCGACTTCCGCCGCGCCGTCGCGATGTCCCCGACGGATCCCTACGGCGAGCTGGTCCGCTACCTGGCCGCCCACCGGGACCGGGTCGAGCAGGCGTTCACCACGCTGTCCTACGTCGATGCGGCCGTTCTGGGCCGACTCGCGACGGCTCCTGCGCTGTGGTCGGTCGCCCTGATGGACGTCGTGTGCCCACCCTCGACGGTGTTCGCGGCGTACAACTGGTATGCCGGCCCCAAGGACATGGAGGTCTACGAGTTCAACGACCACGAGGGCGGCGGTGCCTTCCACCGGTCGCGTCAGCTCGCCTGGCTCGCGTCGCTCCTCTCGACCTGACCGATCGTGGCGACGATCGCGCGCACCAGTTCAGCCTGCAGGGCCCGCCGTCGCGCCGGGGAGTCCGCTGCCCCTCGCACGGTGGCGGCGTCGTAGCCGTGAGCACCCTGCTGGACCTCCGGCGCTGGGGGCGGCCCTCGTAGAGAGGAACGCCAGCCCCCGCGGCGGTCGCCCTTCCGCCTGGACGGCGCCAGTGTCCGCCGACGTATCACCGGAGTAGCGTGATGCTCATCCCGGATGAGACTGGCCAGGCGTTCGCAGCCGCCGCGAAGGGAGCTGGTGTGAAGACGTCGTACGTCCCCGAGCCTCCCGGGTCCGGCCCTCGCGGCGGCAATCCCGTCCTGACGATGATCGGCGAGGCCGACCTCACCCCCGTGGCCGGACTTGAGGAGGTCACCCAACTCGCTGCCGGGGCGCAGCGGCTTCTCGCCGACCGCGGCTCGAGTGATCGGCACCAGCTCATCAGATCGACGCTGCTGTGGGCACTGTGGGCGAACGATCCCGACGTGGAGAGCGCCTTCGCCGGGTTTCGCAGTCAGCCACAGGACCTGGCCGAGATCCTCGGGCTGCCCGATCGGGTCGCACCTCTGGTCGGCCTGTTCCAGATCGACAGCAACCTGCAGGAGGCCCTGCGGCGGGGCCTCGCGGATCGGCGACACGGCGAGGTGATCACCGGCCGACGACTGGCGGAGGCGCTGGTCCGCTCGGTCGTCGACGGCGTTCCGGGTCTGCTGGAGGGCAGGCTCCGAGAGCTGCGAATCGACCCCGCCCGCCTGCTGGAGAACCTGCGCAGCCCGTCGGCCGCCAGCCTCGCGCCCCTCGTCCGGGACGTCACCCCTGAGGAGTTCGGGGTGGCGGTGCCGGACGACGGCTCGATGCCGGCGTACTTCCGTCGCGACGTCGACGACCGGCTGGACGAGCTGCTGGCCTCCCGACCGCCTGCCGTCGTGGTCATCGCGCCAGCGATGAGCGGTGCCGTGCGTACGGTCTACGAGGCCCTGCGACGCACCTGTGCCGATGATCGCCTCGTGCTGGCCAAAGGCCTGGAGACCACCGACGAGGCGCAGGCGGAGAGGCTGCTGCTCAGCGGTGCTCGACTCGTCTGGATCCCCGACCTGGGGGACCTGGCCCGCAGCTCGATGCTCCGGGACTGGTTCTCACGCCGCCGGGACCTGCTGCGGGCCACTCTCGTGGCGGTGGTGCGGCCCGAGGACCAAGGCGTGGCGAGCGAGCTCGGCCTCGACGCGGTCCGTGTCGAGATGCGCAGCGAGCTGACCGTGGCCGAGCGGGAGGCGTCCCAGCAACGGTTCGGACGGACCCTGACGACCATCGACGAGGTCGTCGCGGCGTCTCGGCCCCGCCGCGTCGGGCAGGCGGCGTACCTCGCCGACTCCTACGACGCCTACGGCCGGGTGACCGCGCAGAACGACGCGCTCGACATCGAGCCGGACGTGCGGATGCTGGCGTCGCTGGTGGCCTCCCGGCAGGTGGTGCCCCCGCTGTCCGTGGGACTGTTCGGGCCGTGGGGCTCGGGCAAGAGCTTCCTGATGCACCAGATCAAGCTCGGCGCCCTGGACCTCGCGGATCGCTCCACCCGGCTGCCTGAGGGTCGATCGAGTGCCTACTGCTCCAAGCTGGTGACGGTCGACTTCAACGCCTGGCAGTACGTCCACGGCGTCGACCTGTGGGCCAGCCTGGTCAGCAAGGTCTTCGAGGGTCTGCGCGACCAGCTGGCCACGACCGAGGCCTACCAGCAGCTGTGGAAGGACATCCGCGAGCGAAGCACCGACGTCGCCTCGGCCCAGCACGAGCTCGATGCGGCGGAGAACGACCTGCGGGCGAGCTCCACGAACGCCGAGGCGCGTGACGTGGCCAGCCTCGCCGCCGACGACCCCCAGCTGGAGTGGAGCGCAGCCACCCTGAAGCGGACCATCGACCTCGACCCCGCCTCGACCGCTATCCGAGAGCTGCGCACCGAGGTCCTCGAGCTGCGCACCGTCAGCGGCAAGCTCCGCAAGGGATGGCGGGGGGCGTCGCCGGTGCGGCGAGCGGCCGTGTCCGGGCTCGCCGCAGCGGCCGGGGCACTGGTGGTGTGGGGTCTGATCGCCGACCAGGACGCCGTATCCACGGTCGCGGCCGCCGTCCCCCTGATCGCAGCGCTCACCGCGATCATCAAGCCCGCCCGCCTCGCCCTCGGCGCAGGGGTCGAGATCCTGGAGGCGGATCGACGACGGTACGACGAGGCGAGGCGTCGCCGCGACGACGCTGCGGACGCACTGGTGATGGCACGCAGCCACGGGCCGGCAGCGCTCTACGGCTACGTGAGCGACCGGAGCGTCGCGGCTGACTACCGACAGCATCTGGGTGTCGGCCCGATGATCCGGGAGGACCTGGCCCGGCTGGCGTCCCTGGCCTCCGAGGGCGAGGCGACGATCGACAGGATCGTGATCTTCATCGACGACCTCGACCGCTGTCCTGCCAAGGACGTGGTGCGCGTGCTGGAGGCGGTGAACCTGCTCTTCGCCCACGAGCTGTTCGTGGTCGTGGTGGCGGTCGACTCCCGGTGGCTGATCGAGTCGCTCAAGAGCGAGTTCAGCGAGGTCTTCACGCGTGACGACACCCAGGCTCCGACTCCCCAGAACTACCTGGAGAAGATCATCCAGATCCCGTTCTGGCTGCAGCCCGTGAACAAGGACGCCTTCGGGAAGCTGGTGACCAGCCTGGTGGGCGACGTCGAGGACGACCGACCACCGCCGGTCCGGGCAGACGACCGCACCACCGGCGGGGCCGACGACGAGGGGACCCGGTCGGGCGACCAGGTGCTCTCGCACGGACCGTTCCACGACGATCGGCCTCCGTCGTCGGCGCCCGTCGTGCCCGATGACGCGACTTCGGACCTCGACCCCGTGCCGGCGAGCGCCCCTGATGCCGAGGACTCGGTTCCCGAGGTCGACCTCAACCCGGCCGCTCTGCGACTCACCGCACACGAGCGCGACTACCTCGGCGGGTTCCACGAACTGGTGACCACGCCTCGTGCAACGAAGCGGTTCCTCAACACCTACCAGCTGCTGAGGTCCGGCATCCCGGACCTCGAGGGCTACCTGGCGAGGGAGGAGTACAAGCCGGTGCTGCTGCTTCTCGCCCTGGTCACCGGCACTGGCCTGGTCGACCACAGGATGGTCGAGCAGCTGAGCCGGACGACGGAGGGTGACTTCGCCGCCTTCCTCGCCGCCCGGACCTCTGACGCCAACGCGTGGGCTCCGGTCGCGCTCGCCTGCCAGGCTCTGCCGCTGGAGCTGCTCACGCCGGACGTGATCACCGACTGGCTGAGCAGGGTCGCCCGCTACTCGTTCCATCCGGTCGGGCGCTGAGCAGGCTGTCCGCTGGAAGCGTGAACGTGTCCGACCGACGCGAGCCGGACAGTGCCTCCGGGTTGCAGGATCAAGGGGTGCGACCACCGTGGTCGCCTCGATCCCCAGGAGAGTCACATGCTTATCGCCGTCCTCGACCTTCGCACCACCGCCGCCGACCGCCCTGCGGCTCTGGCTCAGCTCGACACCGAACAGGAGGAGATCCGGGCCATGCCGGGGAACCTCGACTTCCGGGTGTACGCCGACCGGACCGATGAGGAGGCCGTCACCGTGCTCCACGAGTGGGCCGACGAGCCGTCGTTCGCGGAGTACCTCGCGTCAGAGGCGTTCACGCGCTCGAACGCCATCCTTCGCCCGCTGGCCACCACTCCCCCCGTGAGCCGCCGCTTCCGGGCGATACTCATCGAGTGAGCCGTGAAGCCTTCGCGTTCGCCCGGGAGTTCGCGGCGGCGCCATCATCGGAGCTGTGCGTGGACCGGCACTACCTGCTCTGCGCCTCGAAGGGCGCGCTGCGATTGGAGGCGCAGGGCAGGTCTTGGCTGCTGCCGCCGGCACGAGCCGCGCTGATCACGGCCGATGAGCCGATCCAGGTCGCCATCCCGCAGCCGGTGATCACCTCGTCGGTGCTCTTCGACACCGGCTTCGCTCCCCCTCCACCGGGGGTCCTCACCGTCTTCGACCTCAGCCCGCTGGCCCGCGCCCTCGTGTCCGAGTGCGTCGCCTGGCCCGAGGCGGCCGAGCCGCTGCCGTCGTACGCACGCAGCCTCTTCGGGGCGTTGGCGGCGGTGGCCTGGAGATTGGCCGAGCAGCCCAGCCCGGTCTCCGTCCCGGCCGGCTCGTCGCCCGAGCTGCGACGGGCACTGGCGCTGACCGGCGAGCGGATCGACGACGACGCCGCGTTCGCCGAGATCGCCCGGGAGGTGGGGCTGGCGCCGCGGTCGTTGGCCCGGCGGTTCGAGGCCGAGTGTCAGATGACGTGGCGGGCGGTGCTGCGCCGGATGCGCGTGCTGGAGGCTATCTCGATGCTGGCGGCCGGCGAGCAGTCGGTCACGACCATCGCCCACGCCGTGGGCTACACCTCGCTCTCGGCGTTCAACGCCGCCTTCCGCGACCTCACCGGGCGTACGCCGACCGACTACCGGGCCAGCTTCCATGCCTGACCCCGAGCTCGACCGGGTCTCAGCCCCAGCACCGGGCCGAGCAGCAGGAAACCGGCCACGACGAGGGCAACCTCGATCCCGGAGGCAGCCAGCGCGGAGGACGCCGTCGCCTGCTCCGCACGATCCCAGACGAAAGCAGCCCCGGCAGCGCCTACGGCAGCGGCGGCGAGCAGTGCGGTAGGCCTGAGTGTGGGGAGCGAGAGGTGAACCAGCTCACCGAGGTCCTCGAGCGGGGAACGAGTCGCCCGGGACCGGCCAGGCTCGAGGCGTCGGACGAGCGAGCGCGCGCGCAGCACTCCCACCCCTGCTAGAAGAGCGACCGCCGGGCCGGCGAGCAGCACCACGGCCGAGGCGTTCCCAGGCACGGCTCCACCCGCGCAGAACATCGCCAGCCCTGCGAAGACAAGCGCGCAGCTGTTGCGGCGACACAGCAGGGCGAGGTCGGAGGCCGTCGCCGGAGCCCGGCGGAGGGTGGCCGCCTGCAGCGCACCGAGCACCGCGCACACGGCCGCGGTCTGCGCGGCGGCGAAGAAGGCGACCGCCCAGCCGACCACTGCCGAAGCCTCGCTGTCGGCCGCGGTGACGAGTGCCAGGGTCGAGGCGCCGACTGCGAGCACGCCCGCGCTCGTGGCGAGCGTCGAGAACCGGGTGCGCCGCACGGACGCCTCGGTGTCGATCGACGCCGCGAGCGCCGATGCGCTGCCGAACCGGCGGACGGCCTCGTCCGGTCCGACGTGCGCGGTGGACTCCTCCAGGTGGTCGCGACACTCACGAAGCAGCCGGCGCCGCGCCGACCCGCGCACGTGCAGGAGGCTGGCCAGCTCGCTCATGAAGTCGTCGACGGCACTCATGCGAGACCTCCGACCACCCGCTCGACCGCTGTGGAGAAGCGGCGCCACTCGCGCGCGGACGCCGACGCCTCGCGCCGACCCGAGGCCGCGAGCCGGTAGACCCTGCGTCGTCGGCCGCCCTCGGTGACCCACGAGCTGGTGACCAGTCCGCGGCCCTCGAGCCTGCGTAGGGCTGGATAGAGCGACCCCTCGGGAACCGTGAGCTCGCCGCCGCTGCTGTCGGTGAGTCGCTGACACAATGCGTAGCCGTGGCCGGGTTCGGCCGCAAGGACCGCCAGGAGCAGCCCCTCCAGATGTCCTCGTAGCTGATCGGTCGCCATGACCGAGACGTTACCAAGACTGTCTGGGTATGGTCCATGCCCGCATGAGATCGTCCTGGGGTGACCACGGATTCGCCGCACCGGCTGACCCAACCCCAGGCGCAGCGGATCGCCGTCCGGTCGGCTCTGCTGGCCGACGACCGTCCGGCCCACCTGCTCGACGCCGCTGAGCGGCTCACGATGCTCCCCTTGGACCAGACCCGGGCGGTGGCGCCGGCGGCGGAGCTGGTGCTCTGGAGCAGGCTCGGGAACGATCACCGGCGCGGCGATCTCGACGACGCGATCGCCTCACAGCAGGTCGTCGAGGTCGCCGGCCAGCTGCGCTCCATCGACGACGTCGCCCTCTACCGCGCCGAGATGGCGGCCTGGCCCACGCCGGGGCCCTGGAAGGAGTGGCACCACCGGTTGAGCGACTGGATGGAGGCCAACGAGGCCGGCCGGCGCGACGTACTCGAGCGACTGCGTCAGGAGGGACCGCTGCCGATCGGCTCGCTGCCCGACACCTGCGTGCGCCCGTGGCGGTCGTCCGGGTGGAACGACGGGAAGAACACCCGCATGCTCCTCGCCCAGCTCGTGCAGCGGGGGGAGGTGGCCGTCGCGGGTCGTGAGAACCGGGAACGCATCTACGACCTCGCCGAGCGCGTCTACCCCGATGACCCAGTCCCCCCGCTCGCCGAGGCGGAGGCCGAGCTCGACCGCCGACGCCTGCGCGCCTTCGGTCTCGCCCGCTCCGGTGCCGTCTACCAGCAGGGCGAACCGGTCGGCGCCGGCGAGGCCGGTGAGCCGGCGGAGATCGAGAACGTACGAGGCAGATGGCGCGTCGATCCCCTCGCCCTCGAGGCGATCGACCGTCCCGCGGCTGACTGCACCGAGCTGCTCGCGCCCTTCGACCTCCTGCTGCATGATCGCAAACGGATGAGCGGCCTGCTCGGCTTCGACTACACCTTGGAGATGTACAAGCCCCAGGAGAAGCGCCGCTGGGGCTACTACGCCCTGCCTGTCCTGCACGGCGACCAGCTGGTGGGCAAGGTCGACGCCAGCGCCGACCAGGAGGCGGGCGAGCTGCGCGTGCACGCGATCCATGAGGATCAGCCGTTCCACGCCGACCTGCGTTCCACTGTCGAGCTCAGGATCGCGGACCTGGCGCGATGGCTCGGCCTCACCGTGTCGCAGGCGCCCCACGTGAGCTGAGGCCGGGGCCAGAGGCGGCACGAGATGACGGCCCTACTCGCCCTCCAGCAGATCGCCGGTCCATCGGTGCTCCTGGACCTTCAGCCGGCCGTTCTCGAGGACGAACCGATCCTCGCTGGTGATCGTGCTCGGCTCGTCGTCCCCCCCAGGCTAGGTCCCCGACGGCGACCCGCCCATTCCGGCTTCTCTGGCCACGATCGCGGCCTGTGCACGGTCGGTGAGCTGGAGCTTGTTCAGGATGGTGGAGACCACGTTGCCCACCGTCTTGGTGGCCAGTCCGAGGTGATCGGCCACCTCTCGGGGAGACCGGCCGGATGCCATCAGGTCGAGGATCTCCCTCTCCCGCGGAGTGAGCTGGGGGAACGGGTCTGCCGGCTGCGGCGGCTTGGTGAGCTGGGACAGTACTCGCTGGGCAACGCTGGGTCCGAAGATGGCTTCGCCGGCCGCAACGCCGCGAACCGCTCGTTCGATCTCGTCCTGCTCGGCCCCCTTGAGGACGTAGCCTCGTGCCCCGGCACGCATCGCGGCGAACAGCGAGTCGTCGTCGTTGAACATCGTCAGGACACACACAGCTGTGCCCGGCAGGGAGCGGGACAGCTCGCGGAGTGCCTGGAAGCCATCGGTTCCGGGCATCTGGAGGTCGAGAAGCACCACATCGGGTCGGTGGAGTACCGCCTCTCTCAGCGCCGCCCGGCCATCGGCTGCGCGGGCGACAACCTCGATTCCTCCCAGGGAACCGAGCAGCGCCGCAAGCCCGTCACGCATGACGGGGTGATCGTCGGCAATCACGACTCGGATCATGATGCCCCGATCGGGATGACCGCGCGTACGAGGCCGCCGCCCGGGCCCGGCCCGCGCTCGCAGGTGCCGCCGAGCTCCTCGGCCCGCTCACGCATGCTCATGGTGCCGACGCCGCTCCCCCACTGCTGTGTCGTGCCGTCGTCGCGCACCTCGACCTCGAGGGCTCCGTCGCGAACGCCGACCCTGATCCTCGCCCTGGAGGCCGTGGAGTGCCGCACGATGTTGGTCAACGCCTCGGTCGCGATGCGGTAGGCGGCGACCTCGAGGGCGGCCGGCAGGGGACCGTCGAGATCTGTCTCGACCGTCACCTCCAGGGGAGCTCCGTCAGCCAGCCGCACGGCCTGTGCCGCCCGCACCTCCAGGGCGGCCACCAAACCCAGGTCGTCGACAGCGACGGGGCGCAAGTCGTCCACGAGACGTCGTACCTCGTGCACGGCGGCGCGCAGGTCCGTCCGCACTGTTGCGAGGAGTGCGGCCGACTCGCCAGGCTGGGAGGACGCGGTGTTCGCTGCCGCATCCGCGGACAGGACGACTCCGGTCAGGAGCGTTCCCAACCCGTCGTGCAGGTCGCGCCGCAGCCGGCGCCGTTCCTCCTCGCGGGCGTTGACCAGCCTTTCGCGGGCGAGCTGCACGTCACGAGCCGCGCAGGTCGCCGACACTGCGACGGTCAAGGGTCCCGCCAGCATGGAGAGCACGCCTGCATCGGCAGAGGCGAGGCGCCGCTCGCCTGCCCGCAGCCCGATCTCGAGCGTTGCGCGATCACCGAGCGCCAGCTCGACCACCTCCGTGGCGGGGCTGCCCGACGACCCGAGGATGCGGTTCTGTTCGTCACGGATGGCGACGTAGGGCAACCGCATGCTGGCGCGCACCGCGACCAAGCCCTCGGACAGGTCCAGCAGCGCACCGCCCACCTCGGCTGCGACGCGAGCGGGGTCGCCCCGATTCCCGTAGAGAACCCGCTCGACCGCGGTTTGCAGGCGCGCCCGCAGCGGCAATGCCAGCATGGACACGAGAAGTGCCGAGGCGACGCCTGAGAGCACGAGGACGAGGATGGCGTAACCAGCGAGCACCAGACTCGACAACAGAAGGTAGGCGACGCTCCGCGCGATCACGAGACGGATGTCGAGCAGTCCATGCCGGAGGACCGCGACCGCGATGCCAGCGGGAAGCACAGGGATCGCGAACAGCACGATGATCGGCGTGCCGGACACCAGAGCCCAGGGGATGACGGCTGCGAGCACCAACCCCGCTGCAAGAACCACCCACAGCAGTTGTCGGCGCACCACCTCCCGTCCGGTGATGTAGCGCGTGGCGACCGCGGCGAGTCCGACGAGCATCGACAGCACCCAACGCACCTCACTGGCCGACCAGAGCACCGACCACCAGGCGTCGAGGGGAAGGAGCAGGAAGCCGTCGGGGAAGGTTCCATCGGAGTGACTGTTGCCGTTCTCGAGCACGAACAACGGCGAGGTCACGGCGAACAGCACGAACCACGGTCGCCATCGTGGTGACGGCAGTCTGCCGTCGGGCAGCAGGTAGAGGGACAGCGGGAGACAGATCCCGATGTGTACGGGCCAGGCCAACGCGAAGATCGTCACCAGCAACCGGGTCGACCACAGCGGGTCGCCTTGGACGACTGTCAGCTCGGCCAGGCACGCCGACGCCGCGCTCAGCGCCTGGCACAGCCCTCCCACGAGGTAGAGCCAACCGACCGGATGCGAAGGGCGGTACCACGCTACGAGGGCTCCACAGGCGCCGAAGCTCAGGCCGATCACCAGATTGCTCACGACGAACGCGTCGACCGCCTCGTGAAAGGACCATCCAACCAAGGCCCAGGAGATCCCGGCGACCGCAGCTAGCAGCGCACAGCCTCCTGCAAGCACGCCGACGAGGACCTTGGACTGCACATTCCGAGTCTCGCCCCTTCCAAGCCTCCTTGTCTCGGGTGATCTTCCCCTGCCATCCGGGCAGCTTCCCGGATGAGTCGGGCCCGTCGGCCTGACCTCCGGGCGGCCCCGAACCCGAGGCTGAGGACACCCACACTGAAGGAGGAAGTCATGAACAGAACCACCGGCCTCGTGATCCTGGCCGTCCTCTCCCTGGTCGACATCGTCGATCTGGCTGTGACCGACGGCAAGCACCCGCCGTACACCATCGCCGTTGCCGGCGCCGCGCTCGGGTTCGTCTCGCTCGTTCTTGTGGCGCTGTGCTGGCGTGGACTCCGCTGGGCGGTCGCCCCGCTCGTGGTACTCCGCTCGATTTCGGCACTGAGTGCGGTGCCCGCATTCGTGGTCGGCGGAGTCCCAGCGGCCGCACTCGCTCTCGCTGCCGTGATCGTGGCTCTGACCATCGTCGCCATCGTCTTGGTCGCCCGTCCGATGACCAGCGTCAGGGTGTCCTGATGAACCGGGCGGCGACGGTCGGGCTGGCCGTTCTCGGGCCGGCGTGCGTCGCGATCCTGCGCTTCCTACTCCCCTACTACACCGCCCAGGACAGCGCCGGGTCGGCTCGCGCCGTGGCAGCCCACCCGGGGCAGGAGAGTGCGGTGCTCTGGCTCGGCCTGGTGGCCACGCTCACGCTCGCCCCCGGCCTGTACGCCGTACGTGACAGGTTGCCGGCCGGGCCCCTGCGGTCTTGGGCGTTCGGACTCACCCTGGTCGGCTACCTCAGCCTCCCGGTCGTGCTCGTCGGCGACATGGTGCTCTGGACGGCTGCGAACGTGGGTCTCGATCCCGTGACGGCCGGCCGGCTGCTCGACGGGCTGCACCCTGCCTACGGCACCGGACTGGGCGTCTTCGTCGCGGCTCACGTCATCGGCACGGTGCTGCTCGGCGTGCTCTGCCTGCGGACCCACGTCCTGCCGGCCTCGGTCGCCTGGGCACTGACGATCTCTCAGCCCCTGCACTTTGCCACCACCGTGTTCCTTGGGCTCCCCTGGGTCGACCTCGTTGCCTGGGGTATGACGGCGCTTGCGATGGGCTGGCTGGCCGCCGGCGTGCACCCGATGCCCGGACCTCTGGCCCGTCCTCGCCGGCTGGTCGCGAAGCCGTGATCAGACCTTGGCGCCGCCGAGGTCGCCCGCGGCGCTGACCTCGATCGGCTTCTTCTCGCCGACGAATCGCCGCTGGGCGTAGGTCGCCAGCCGGGTGAGCAGCAGGTTTACCAAGATGTAGATCGTCGCGACCACGATCATGGTCGGCACCCGGTTGTGGAACTCGAGGTAGATCTGCTTGTAGACCTTGGTCAGGCCCGGGGCCAGCACGAAGACCCCGAGCGCGGTGTCCTTGAGGGCCACGACGCACTGGCTGATGATCGCGGGCAGCATGATCTTCACGGCCTGCGGGAGCTGGATGATGGTCATCACCTGGGTTTTGCGCAAGCCGAGCGCGTAGGCAGCCTCGCGCTGGCCCTTGGGCACGGCGTTGACTCCGGCGCGGAGCACTTCGGCGAGCACCGACCCGTTGTACATCGTCAAGGCGATGACGACCGCCCAGAAGGACGAGGCGTCGTTCTTGATGCCCAGCGCATACCAGACGAAGACCATCAGCAGCAGGACCGGAATCGCCCGGAACAGCTCGACCACCAGCCAGGCCGGCCACCGCACCCAGCCGTGTTCGGACATCTTGCCGACGCCGAGCAGGAAGCCGAGCACCACGGCGGCGAGGATCGCCGCACCCGCCATCTTGAGGGTGTTGAGCAGGCCGTCGACGAGGAGCACCTTGATGTACTTCGGTGTCGCGAAGACCTCCCACTTGCTCCCTTCGAACTGGCCGTCCTGATAGAGCCTCCACACGGCCAACCCCAGGACGAGGACCAGACCGACGGTGCCCACGATCGAGTAGATCCGGTGTCGGGCGATGGTCTTGGGTCCGGGCGCGTCGAAGAGCACGCTGCCGCTGCTCATGTGACCACCCTCCAGCGACGCTCGAGCCTGCTGGCCAGCAGGGAGAACACTTCGACGATCACGATGTAGCCGAGCGCGAAGCAGACGAAGATGCCGACCCGTTGGGAGGAGAAGTCGTTGGTGAAGCTGCGCATCCGGCTCGTCGCCTCCGCGACGCCGAACACGGCCGCGACCGAGGTGTTCTTGATCAGGGCGATCTGGACGCTGGCGAGCGGCGGCAGGGAGGCTCGGAACGCCTGGGGCAACACCACCTGGGTCATCACGCCGGTGAACGGCAGCCCGATGGCCCGTGCGGCCTCCGCCTGACCGAGGGGCACCGCATTGATCCCGGAGCGGAGCGCCTCGCACACGAAGGTCGAGGTGTAGAGGGTCAGGGAGACGACGGCGGCTCCGAAGAACGCCGTGAAGCTGAAGGATCCGATCTGGATCTGCAGCCAGTTGAACGTGATCGAGAAGATCGGTGCCACGAAGGCGAAGAACGCGAAGACGATGACGAGGGGGGTGTTGCGCACGATCGTGACGTAGGCCGCGCCAGCCCGCTGCAGGATGGCGATCGGTCCGACCCGGAACGCCACCAGGATCGTGCCCAGCACCAGGGACAGCAGCCCGGCCACGATGAAGAGCGCGATCGTGTAGCCGAACGCCCGCAGAAAGACGTCGAAGTTGTCGAGCACTGCACTCACGGGCGTCCCTCCTCCTTCTCTATGGGGGCACCCGGGGGGCTCCTCGCGGAGCCACCCCGGGGCTCAATCGTCGGTGGCCAGGATCAGGCGCAGGCGTCCAGCTCCGGCGGGTCCGGCGTCTCGACACCGGACGGGCCGAGGGTGAGCTCGAAGGCATCGGCCCAGGAGCCGTCATCGAACGAGTCGGTGAGGACCCCGTTGATCCAGTCGCACATCTCGGGGTGGTCCAGGGAGTATCCGACGCCGATGCGCTCCTCGGAGAACGGGTCTCCGACGACCTTGAGCTCGCCCTCGTTCTCGGCCGCGAAGCCGGCGAGGATGGAGCCGTCGGTGGACATGCCCTTCACGGTGCCGTCCAGCACCTTCTGCACGCACTCGGAGTAGCTGTCGAAGCCGACCCCCTTGGCGCCCTTCTCGTTGATCCGGTCGATCGAGGTGGATCCGGTCACCGAGCAGATCTCCTCGCCGGCCAGGTCGTCGATGCTCGCGACGTCGCTGGACTCGGGGACCAGCAATTGCTGTCCGGTGAGGAAGTAGGGCCCGGTCTGGCCGACGATCTTGCGGCGGTCATCGGTGATGGAGTACGACGCGAGCACCAGGTCGACCTTGCCGGACACCAGGAACGGCTCCCGGTTGTCGGAGATGGTCTCCTCGTAGGTGACGACGCTGGTGTCGGAGGGATCTATGCCGAGGTCCGCGACCAGGAGCTTGGCGATCTCGACGTCGAAGCCGGATGGGATGTCGTCGGCGGCTCCCTTGAAGCCGAGGCCGGGTTGGTCGTACTTCACGCCGACGGTGATCTTGCCGGCGTCCGCCAGCTCCTTCATGTAGGAACCGTCCTCGAACTTGTCGGCGGAGACGTCCTCTGCCTTGACGTCTCGTCCTTCGCTGTCACTGCCCGCGTCCCCGCAGGCGGCGAGTCCGAGCGCGAGCCCCAGGCCCGCGATCGCGGCCCCGGTCCTGCGCAGAGTGCTTGTGTGTCGCATCATGTCTCCTTCTTCTCCTCCGAGTTGGTCGGGCGGCTGTGCGAATCAGTGCTTGAGGATCTTGCCCAGGAAGTCCTTGGCGCGCTCACTGCGCGGATTGGTGAAGAACTCTTCCGGGGTGTTCTCCTCGACGACGGCGCCGTCGGCCATGAACAGGACCCGGTCGGCGGCGGTGCGGGCGAATCCCATCTCGTGGGTGACCACCACCATGGTCATGCCGCCCTCGGCGAGGTCGACCATGACGTCGAGGACCTCTTTGATCATCTCCGGGTCGAGTGCTGAGGTCGGCTCGTCGAAGAGCATCACCTTGGGCTCCATCGCCAGCGCTCGCGCGATGGCCACGCGCTGCTGCTGTCCTCCGGAGAGCTGGGCGGGGTATTTGTCGGCCTGGTGGCCGACGCCGACGCGATCGAGGAGCTCCCGGGCCTTCTTCTCGGCGGTTGCCTTGTCCTGCTTGCGGACCTTGATCGGGCCGAGGGTCACGTTCTCCAGGATCGTCTTGTGAGCGAAGAGGTTGAAGCTCTGGAACACCATGCCGACTTCGGCGCGCAGGTTGGCCAACGCCTTGCCTTCGGCCGGCAGCGGTTTGCCGTCGAGGCTGATCGAGCCCTTGTCGATGGTCTCGAGACGGTTGATGGCTCGGCACAGCGTCGACTTTCCGGAGCCCGACGGGCCGATGACGACGACCACCTCACCACGGGTGACGGTGACGTCGATATCGCGCAGCACATGCAACTCGCCGAACCACTTGTCGACGTGCTCAAGCACCACCAACGCATCCGACTGGACCCCTTTTGCGGGCTGCTCTTGCGTCGCTGTCATCTTCAACACCCAACCACAATTCGAGGCTGCGTGTCCGGCTGAGGCAGGTGGGACGGCAATATTTACCCTCCTGCAACCTTGCGCGCGAGCCGTTTCGACCCACGTGCAACGCAGGTCCTGTAGATCCGCGGACCACCACGCGTGCCCCACAGGTAGCGCCCGCTGGCGCCCCGATCCCGGCCACGGCAGCCTGAGCGGTCGCCCACATGGCAGTCATGAGCGATCAAAGGTCCGGTCGTTGATCGGGACGCCAACGCTCGAGCAACTCCGGGACGCCGGTATCCCCGTCGAGCTCGTTGCCGAGACCGATCCGAACGTTTGGACAGCTGTCGTCCTAGACAAGACTGAGATCACCCCACAGTGCTCTGACCTGCACAAACGCGCCGATTCACACGTTGAAGCGGAACGAAAATGGCGATTCTTGGCAGTCGTCTGGGGCCGTTGAATCTGCCGAAAGGGCATTTGACCTGCACAAACGCTGAATTCTAGTGGTTGGGCGTGATGGGCCTCTGTCGGCCTCAAACGGACTTCTTGCGGACTGTTTGCGGACCGCAGAGCCCGATGGAGCAGGTCGACCGTGGCTTCCCAGGTCACGGGGCGGTCACCAGCCGGCCAGCGTCATGGCGGCGTCGACGATCGAGGCGGTGTCGATGCCGTGGATGCGGTAGGCGTCGTGCAGGTCCGACGACTGGCCGAACTCGCTGACGCCGAGGTTGCGACTGCGGTCGCCGCGCAGACCAGCAAGGAAGGCCATGGTGTGCGGGTGACCGTCCATGACCGTGACGAGCGGGGCTGGATGCTCGTCGGGGAACAAGGTCGCGACAATGTCGGAGCCCCGGCCTTGCGCCGAGCGGAACACCAGGTCAGGACTCGTCAGGCACACGACACCGGCAATGACCCCATGGGCCGCGAGCGTCTCGGCGGCCGCAAGCACCTCAGGCATCAGAGCACCGACGCCGACGAGGGTGACCTGCTCGTCCTCGAGCGCATGCGTCGTGATGCGGTAACCGCCCGCGATCGAGTGCCGGCGCCGGCGCTCGAGCAACAGCTCGTCCTCGGGCAGTGCCGCCATGGCCTGGTCGACGGGCCGCGTCGAGAGGCGGAAGTAGGCTGACGTCCCGCCGGGGATGCCGACGTGGTTCATCGCATCGAGAAGGCACCACTCGAGGTCCTGGGCGAACGCAGGCTCCCATGCGACGCAGCCGGGCTGCTCTAGCCCGATGGATGGCGTTGTGATCGACTGGTGCGCTCCGCCCTCAGAGGCCAGGGTCACACCGGACGGTGTGCCGACGATGATCGACTGGCCGCCGGCATAGATGCCGTAGGACCACGGCTCGAGGGCCCGCGAGATGAACGGGTCGTAGAGCGTTGCGATCGGGATCAGCCGCTCGCCCCAACGTGACCATGTCGCACCGAGCTCGCTGAGCAAGCCCACCAGGTTGACCTCGGCGATGCCGAGCTCGATGTGCTGGCCGTGCGTGCCCTCCGCCCACTTGAGGACGCGCTCGGTGTCGTCGGCGAACCAGTCCGGGCGCTCGTGCGCGGACCAGACGCCGGTCTTGTTGATCCAGCCACCGAGGTTGGTCGAGGACGCGACGTCGGGGCTGCAGGTCACGACGCGTCGTGCCGCGTCGGGTGCCTCACGCGTGAGGTCGGCCAGGAGGCGACCCAGGGAGGCCTGCGTCGAGATGGGCGCGCGGTGGCTGCGCGACAGCGATGCCGGCACCGTGTCGGGACGTTTTTCGCGTACCGGTTCGCGCCGGAGGGCGGCGCCCCGTTCGGCGCAAAGTGCGTACGGGGCGGATCCGGGCTCGAACGTGCGCCAGGGGTCAGCCTGGTCGGCGCCGACGGTCTCCGCGAGAGTCGCCATCTGCACGTCCGACAGCAGCACCGAGTGGTTGTTGGGGTGGCCCTCGGTCGGTAGCCCTCGCCCCTTGACGGTGTAGGCGAAAACAATGCTCGGCCGCGTCGGGTCGACCTTGCTATAGGTGTCGAGGAGCAACCCGATGTCGTGGCCACCAAGGTCGCGGATCGCTGCTGCAAGGTCGGCGGCGGGGATGGAGGTTACGAGCTCGCGGAGCCGGTCCGAGCCATCGTCGCCGACGATGCGGTCGGCCACCTGGGCCGTGTCGACCCGCAACATGCGCTGGTACTCCTCGTTGGGCATCGCCTCGAGCCGCTCGCGCAGCTCGTCGCCGCCGGGCTGCTCGAACAGCGCCGTGATGATGCGCCCCCACTTGAGGGTCATGACCTGCCAGCCGGCGGCCTCGAACATGCCCATCAGCCGGTGGATCTGCATGTCCGGGACGATCCGGTCGAGCGATTGGCGGTTGAGGTCGACGATCCACAGCAGCTCCCCCATGCGAGCTACCGAGGGATCGGCGACTGCCTCCCAGATGGCGCCCTCGTCGAGCTCGGCATCGCCCAGCAGGCTCACGAACCGACCGGCCTCGGGTGTCGTGTCGAAGTGCGACGCGAGGTAGCGGTGCGACATCGCCGCCCACAGCGCCGCGGTCGCGCCGATGCCCACCGAGCCGGTCGAGAAGTCGACCGTGTCGGGGTCTTTAAGCCGGCTTGGGTACGACTGCAGGCCGCCCTTGGCGCGCAACGTCGTGAGGTACTTCCCGTCCAGGTCGCCTATCAGGTAGTTGATCGCGTGCAGGACCGGCGACGCGTGCGGCTTGACCGACACACGGTCGTGACGGGTCAGCTCGGAGAACCACAGCGACACCATGATGTCGACCATTGACGCGCTCGAGGCCTGGTGCCCGCCGACCTTGACGCCGCTGGGGTTCGGCCGGCTGTGGTTTGCGGAGTCGACGATCGAGGTCGACAGCCACAGCACCTTCTGGGCGATCTCACGCAACAGGCGCTCGGTGTCGACGGCGTTCGGGCCGATCGGGTCGGTGACGGTCATGGTCTTCTCTCGTTCGGGGTCAGTCGTGGTCGTCGAACTCGGGCGGCAGTCCGCAGCCCTGCGGCAGGTCGTCCGCGCTCGCGCCGGCAGACATCGATGGCCACGCCAAAGCCGAAACCGCTGGTGAACTCGTCACACGGACGCTAGGCCTTCGATGTGATGGCAACCATTCTCTGCGAGAGCCACCCAAAACCACAGGTGTGATGCCAGGGACGGGCACCCTCGAAACGCCTTTTCGCCCACAGCCGATCAGGCGGGCGGAATCACCGGAAGAAGCAGGTACGACTCGTAGTCCCCTCCCGAGTGGAGGGTCACTGGTTGGCCGTAGACGTCCGCAGTCCGTGCCACCGGGTCGTCGTGGACGTTCACACCCGACCCCCGCATCTCGACACCGTAGGCCGTGGGGAGGCCTTCGCGGCCGTGGTCGTAGTCGTGCCCGAGGACGCTGAGACCGATCCGGTAGCCGGCAGGCACGACGACACACGTTGGCCAGATCTCCACGTCGAGCTCGTAGGTTTCCCCGGGCACGAGGGGTACGGCCCGGTGATGGGGGTGCACCGGCCTGTAGGGCAAGCTCCTCGCCGCGTCGAGCTCTCGGTGAGAAGCGCGGAGCCAGCCCTGCGAGAGCGGATGCCTGGGCTCGGTGGCACCCTCGAAGAGCACCTCGAGCCCGTCGGGGTCGTAGAGATTGAGCACGAGGAACAAGTCGACGTCCTCGCTCGACGGAGTGATGAACACCTTCGCGGCGATGGGTCCGGTGATCTCCGCCTTTTCGCTGAACGCAGGAGACATCAAGGTGACGCCGGAACCGAACGGCTCGTACGTCGTCTGGGATGCCTGAGCACTGGGTTCGCGGGAGAGTGCGTGTCCCGCCACGTCGAGGTAGAACCTGGTCCAGTCGGTCCGGGCCAGTGGCCACTCGTTCTCCCCCCGGAGGTCGAACCCGCCGCCCGGATGACGGATGTTGAGCGAGACCGGTGGCTGCTCGTTCGGCCAGTCCCCCACCCCTTTGAGGAAGTAGTCGAAGAACCGCTTCTGCAGGTCGACTCCATAGTCGGAGTAGTAGAGGGTCCAGTGCGCCTCTCCGTGCACTTCCAGCCACTTCTGCTTCGAGGCGGACTGCAGGTAACCCTCGATGTTGCCGCGCAGGTGGAGGGCCTGACCGCCCCAGTTGCCGGCCGACAGCACGGGGACCTCGACCTTCGGCAGCGGGGCGCTCCGGTCCTGCCAATAGGAGTCGAAGAAGGGATGCTGACGAAGCTCCTCGGCGACGTCGGCCCGGTTGGCCGTGAGCTCGTCCTCGCTGAGGTCGACGTCGCCCGACACCAGTACCCCCGAATGAACGTTCCTCTGCCCTCGAGAACCCAGTCCGTGCTGCACCGTCTCGATCTGGACGCCGTATAGGCGAGGGAAGAACGAGCTGGGGATGCCGCCGTGGTAGTTGGCGTCCCGATACCAGTCCACCATCCCTTCCCACGGGCAGATCGCCGCCAGGTGCGGCGGCTGGAGAGCCGCGACAGCCCACTGGTTGATCGCGTAGTACGAGATCCCGCTCAGACCTACCTTGCCGTTGGACCAGGGCTGGGTCCCGGCCCACTCGATGCACTCGTAGAAATCGCGGGTCTCCTGTGACGCGAAGCTGTCGACGAACCCGGGCGAGCGGCCCGACCCTCGAGCATCCACTCGCACCAGCGCGTAGCCGAAAGGCACCCAGCGTTCGGGGTCTGCGAGCTCCCAGACCTGATGTTTGCCACTCGTTCCCACGAGGATCTCCGGGTGCGCCTTCACCATCGCATCGAACTGCCTCGGATAGGCGTCCTGAAAGCTCAGGTCCTTGCCATAGGGCCCGTAGCTGATGAGAACCGGATGCTGACCTCCACCGGTCGGCCGGAACACATTGGCACGCAGGATCGTCCCATCGGACATCGTGAGGGGCACGTCGTACTCGACGAGCATGCCCTCGGAATGCGTGACCCTTGGGTCATTCTCGCGAGCTGATTCTGCACGTTGAACCATGGAGAGACTGTCCTCTGTGGCTTTGGCGAGCAGGTCACGAAGCACCATGGAGTCGCACGTTGCGAAATCGCATCAGCCACTCGCGTTCGTTGACCTACATCGGATCTGGATGAACAACTGTGGAAGATTCGATCTCAACCAGGCGCCAACGTAATCCGCCTTCGAGACGTGAGCCACACCCTGCTGGGGCCACCCAGGTCCACCACCGGTGTGGGTCAGGTGAGGCTCAACGGCATGTGGCGACCCTGCCGCATGCCCCGCTGTCGTCGGGCCTCGCAGATAGATCTCATCAGCCTCAGCGCCTGCTCTCCGACGGAGTCATGTGCCGAGTAGACCGTGAGATGACGATCGGAAGGACCTGGGAGGTGAAGGGCGTCATAGTGGACTTCGAACCGGCCCGCGCGGGGATGCTCGAAGATTCGGGAGCCGTGAGTTCCTGCCCATCACGTCGTGGGAGGCCCAGAGGCGGGCAAACGAGCTGCTTCGCTCGGACAGCTCGCCGACAAGCTGCACGATCCGACGATCGTTCGGGTGCCGTCCGGCCCCACCCCTGAGGAGGGCGACGTTCTGCCGTGCGACATCGCCCCACTCCACGCAGCGTGATCTCACCTCCGGGTTGGTGAACAGCAGCCAGGAGAGGTTGCGGTGGTGCGGAGGCAGGGACTCGAGGTCGACCAAGAGCTCGCACGTCATGTCGTTCCACGAGGTGATGTCGAGTCGCTGGTCAATCACGAATGCGGGGCGGTCACTGATGGCCTCGACCAAGCGCCCACCGACTCGATCGGGCGAATCGTCCGCGTCGTCGAGGAGACTCCCTCCCCTTAACAGCGCAGCCAGATCCTGGACGTACATGACCTCGTCGCTCGACAGGAGGAGCGCCGTAGCTACCGCCTCAAGCACTTCCGACGATGGATTGAGGGCGCGCCCCTGCTCGAGCTTGGTGTAGTACTCGCGACTGACTGCGGCCTTCTCCGCAACCTCCTCGCGGCGCAGCCCCTGGGTCCGCCGACTGCCGAATTCGTTGTCTGGGCCAAGGCGTTCGCGACGGGTGCGCAGGAAGTGTCCCAGCTCCTTCGCGACGTCCGTTCGCTCCATCGAGTCAGTATGCACCCGAGGAAGCAGCGTCCTCAGAATGGGAAACTCACAGCGTCCGCTTCTGCCACAGCTGATCAAACGCCTCACGGCTGCGCGCCAGCAGATCCGACGGCGGCAGCTTCCACAGGGAGTCTGGGAAGTCACTGCCCCACCGGCCATCGTCGGAGAAGATCTCGAGCTCGTACCAGCCGTCGTACCCACCACGGTCGAGCGCGCCGAAGATGCCTGCCAGATCGATGATCCCTTCGCCAGGGATGCGGCGATCCGCAAGCGAGCGCGGCGGATCCGGCCAGTCGCTGATCTGGACGACGAAGGTCTGAGCAGCGAGTCGCTCGGTGTTCTGCAGGATCTCGGGAGAGTCCCAGACGTGATAGACGTCGTAGCACAGTCCGACGTTGGCTTCACCCACCAGCTCGATGAACTCGGCGGCCTCCGGAAGGGTGCGCACGAAGGACGCGTCGAACCCGAGGTCGCCCCGGACGACCTCCACCGCGAGCCTCGTCCCGAGGTCCGCGGCAAGCAGGGCAACCTCACGAATGCCGTCTGCCGCGATGCTCCACGCCTCGTCCTTCGAGTAGCCCTCGGACGAGCCGGTCGTCACGATGATGCAGTCAGGATCGAAGGGTGCGAGTCGCTTGACCGATTCACGCATCAGTTCGATGCGAACCGCCGGATCGTCGGGACCTGGGTACATGACCGGAGGCCGCAGTGGGAGCGGAGCAAGATTGGCCGGGATGCCGCCGGCCACCTTCAGGCCGGAGGCCTTCAACGCGGCCAGCTGCGCCTGGTCCTCGCCGTCACGCAGCTTGCCCTCGGCGATCCCGATTCCCGAGGCGCCTGAGGCAAGCACCAGTTCGAGATCCTCCTCGAACGTCGTGTCGGGCATCGTCAGAGGACACACGGAGTACTGCGGGGTGGTGATCGTCATGGGTCATGCTCCTTGGATGAAAGATGCAGAGGTGGCGGCAGCGGATGGTTTCTGAAGCAACACGAGGCGCTGCCTAGGACGCCGGAATGTCGGAGTAGTCGAGCAGCACCGCAAGAGTCTCGTCGGCGTGCTGGTCGATCAGTCGGTAGGCGTCCGGCGCACTCCCGAACGGAACTCGATGGGTGACCAGCCTGTCGACATCGAACGTCGCGAGCCTGGACTGGGCGACGTCGTATCGCCGCACCCAGTCCCAGCGCGGCTGCAACCCCGAGCCGATCGAGCTGATCTGGCTGCTCACGATCCGCTGGCGACGGAAGTGGAACTGCAGGCCGAGCTGCAGGGTCACGGGCTTGTTCCCGTAGAACGACAGGACGTGATGGTCCCCTCCTGACCCGTGTTGTCGATCGCCGACTGCAGCGCGGGGGGTGCTCCGCTGGCCTCGAACCAGAGATCGTTCCCTCTCCCGCGGAGAGCTCGTCGATCGCGGCCGCGGCGTCGTCGGGCGCGACGACCGCATCGGCACCGATCCACGCCGCACGCTCACGGCGATGGGGCATCGGATCAACGAGGATCAGCTTGCTGGCGGGCTCCCGGCAAAGATGCGCAAGGAAGGTGCCGATCACCCCGAGCCCAGAAACGACGACCACGTCGCCGATCCGTACCGGCGTGTCCAGAAGGCGGTGTACGCGACGCTGAACAGGTTGGTGAAGGCCGCCTGCTCGGCACTTGCGTCGCCGAGCACCGGGAAGACGAACCTGACTTCCCGCCGATGATGAATCGCTCCTGGTGGGGGTGGTAGGCAAACACGCGGTCACCGACGGAGAAGCCCGACTGCTCACCGGCCTCCTCCACCTCGCCGACGATCTGGTAGGCGAACTTGAGGGGGAAGGGGTAGGTGCCGCCGGTCGTGGGCAGGTCGACGGCGTCGGCCGAGCCCGCGGTCCCGTGGTAGACGTTCATCTCGGTGCCGGAACTGACCAGGGAAGTGATCGCGCGGACGCTGATCTCCTCCGGTCCCGGTGAGCCGATCCGCTCGGCTCGAGCTCGACCTCCTGAGGCGCGACGAACCAGACTGCTCGCGCATCTCCTCGCTGTCTCGTCGTGCGTGTTGCTGCTCATGTCGCCACCTTCGCTGATTGTCTTCCCTGGTTCGGATGCCGTCGTTCGGCCGTCGACCGGTCTGCTAGTGGCCCGAAAGCCCCGCGTCGATGATGAGAGCGGTGCCGGTGACGCGTCGAGACTCGTCAGAGGCCAGCCAGAGGGCCCCGTTCGCGAGGTCCTCCGGCTCGACCCATGGCACGGCTTGCGGGTGGGTCTGCGTGAGGATGTCGAGCATCCCTTGCCGCCGTACCTCGGGGGTCGCATCCTCCTGGCCGGGCGTGAACAGGTTCCACATGACCTCGTTGTCCATCATGTGCGTGTTGACGGCCGTCGGCTGCAGAGTGTTGACACGAATGCCGTACGGTCCAAGCTCGAGCGCGAGCTCCTTGGTCATGCCGATGAGACCGTGCTTGGTGGCCGAGTAGTGCGCCATGTTCCCGACTCCGCCCGCGACCACGCCCGAAGTGGTGAACATGATCGAACCGCCTTTACCCGCCTCGATCATCGAAGGAATGACGGCTTTGGCGACGCGCCAGCTGCCGGTCAGGTTGATGTCGATCTGCGTCTGCCAGTCGGCCTCCGTGATCTCCCAACCGGGCGCGAGCAACGTCACGCCCGCATTGCCCACGACCACATCGATGTGACCGAACGCCTGGAGTCCGTCCGCGACCACCTTGTCGACGTCCTCCCGCTGCGCACATCGCCGACGTGGGACATGACCCGCGACCGATGCTCTTGACGAGATCGATGGTTTCGGCGAAGTCGTCCTCCGTGGCCGCTGGGTACCGGACGCCGGTCACCGGGCGGCAGAGGTCGAGCATGACGATGTCGGCGCCCTCCTCGGCCAGCCGCTTCGCGTGCGCCCGCCCCTGACCGCGTGCCGCGCCGGTGATCAGTGCGACCTTCCCGTCGACTCTTCCCATGCGAATGCACCTTCCTCGGACCACGCCGTGATCCGTTGCGATCTAGGTCACGAACGTAGGGCCAGGGTGTGACGCCAACCACACCCTGCTAGAGCCACCCACGGGTCCAGACAGCGAGGATTGAGGCGGTCGCAGCTCACAGAGGGCCTATGGCATGGTGGAGAAATTCAGAACGGCCCACTGTATTCCGCCACTTCGTCTGGAGCCTCTTCGACCAGGAAGTGCCCGGCATCGACGGATCGGCTGTAGACCCGTCGGCTGCACTGCGCCTGCCACAGGTCGCGGGTCGCGAACATGCTGTCGACGACCCCCCTCGCTCCGCAGATCACGAGCATCTCGCACTCGATGCGGCGCCTCAGTCTCCGGCTCTCTCGATCGTGATCCAGATCGACGGAGGCTCCGGCGCGATAGTCCTCGCACATCGCGTGGATCGCGTCGGGTGTGAAGCAGCGTTCGTACTCCCTCACGGCAATCGGCTCCATCAGTCAGATCGTGCTGCCGTAGGCGCCGAGCTGCGCATGAAGATAGGCCAG
>CAWIOB010000011.1:0-81571 GCA_963837595.1 uncultured Actinomycetota bacterium
GCCCTCTTCGGTTTCGGCTCCGCTTCGCGGACCACTGGGTCAGCCACTCGTCGAGCACCTCCCAGGTCGTCGCCGAGCCGCGCGGCCGGCGAGCATGCCGAGGTGGCCGCCCGGCACGATCTCGAAGCGGACCTCTTCCGAGCCGGTCAGCAGTGGCAGCACGGCCCGCACCGCAGCCGACCGGCGCGATGCCGTCGGTGGCGCCCCCGAAGACCAGCACGGGTGCAGCGATCGAGGACATCTGGATGGTGCGGTTCCCGAAGTGGATCGATCCGCTGCAGGAAGTCGTTGGCCCGCACGAACCGGTGGTAGAGCTGCCCGAAGGCCCGGCCGGGATAGGCGATCATCCCCGCGGTGAACGCATCGACGGCCTCGATCTGGGAGAGGTACTCACGGTCGTCGAGGTGGGTCGCGAGGGCGATCGGCCTGGTGACCAGCTTCTGCACCGACGACAGCTGGAACGCCCAGCGCACCAGGGGCTGCGGCGCACCCCCGATCGCCTGGTAGAGCCGGGTGATCGGGCTGAGAGCCGCCGGCAGCTCGAGATTGAGCAGGGGTCGCAGGGGGGCCACCATCGGCACCTGGCTGACGTCGAACGGGGTGCCCAGCAGGGTCAGGGAGGCGATCGGCAGATCCCGGCTGGTCGGCTGCGGCGAGTGCGGCGAACACGCCGCCGAGGCTCCAGCCGACCACGTGGACCGGGCGCCCCCGGCATGTGCGGACACCTCGCGGATCGCCGTCGGCACCACCTCGTCGATCCAGTGCTCCATGCCCAGGTCGCGGTCCTTGAAGGAGACCTGGCCGTATTCGACCAGGTAGGTGGGCCGCCCCTGCGTGACCAGGTGCTCCACCAGCGAACAGCCGCGCCGCAGGTCGTAGCAGGAGGAGGGGGCCGCCAGGGGGGTCACCAGCAGCACGGGGTCGCCTGTCGCGGGACCTCGAGCGCGGGCCGGTAGTGGTAGACCTCGCGCAGGTTGCCCTCATCGATCAGGGTGCGTGGCATCGGACGAAGATCGGCCAGGCCGCCGTACATCACCAGGTGCGCGACGTTGCCGACAGCGGAGACGACCTGATCGGGCTTCGGGATCAGATCCATGACCTGAAATTACCTGATCTCGACAGCGGGACCCGGTGGCGGTAGACACCTTGCATGAAGTGGACCACGGCGGCCGCCGCCGTCACCGCCGCCGTGGGTGCTGTCGCCGCTCACGACCTGGTGCAGAGGAAGCACGCGATCCTGCGCAACTTCCCGGTGATCGGCCACGGCCGGTTCATGCTCGAGAAGGTCGGCCCGGAGCTGCGGCAGTACATCGTGACCTCCAACGAGGAGGAGCGTCCGTTCAACCGCGACCAACGGCGGTGGGTCTACGCCTCCTCCAAGCTGGAGAACAACTACTTCGGTTTCGGCACCGACAACGACGTCGAGCACCTCGACGGCTACCCGATCATCAAGCACCGCACCTTCGCCCCGGTCGAGGCGGCGACCAAGCCGCATGCCGGCGAGGAGGTCGCGCTGCCGTCGGCCAAGATCCTGGGCGGACCGCGCGGCCGGGCGCCGCCTTCCGCCCCGCGTCGGTCGTGAACATCTCCGGGATGAGCTTCGGGGCGCTGTCGGCCAACGCGATCACGGCCCTGAACGAGGGCGCGCATGCGGCCGACTGCCTGCACAACACCGGGGAGGGTGCGCTGTCGCCCTACCACCGCCGAGGCGGTGGGCTCGTCTTCCAGATCGGTACGTCGTACTTCGGCTGCCGCGACGATGCCGGACACTTCGACCTGGGACGACTCAAGGAGCTGGTCGCCGGTGCGCCGGTGAAGGCCATCGAGATCAAGCTGTCCCAGGGCGCCAAGCCGGGACTCGGGGGCATGCTGCCGGGCGAGAAGGTCAGCGCCGAGATCGCTGAGATCCGGGGCATCCCGGTGGGTGAGGACTGCGCGTCGCCGTCTCGGCACCAGGTCTTCCACGACGTCGACTCGATGCTCGACTTCGTGGAGCTGGTCGCCTCCGAGACCGGACTGCCGGTCGGGATCAAGTCCGCGGTCGGTCATCTGGAGTTCTGGGACCAGCTCGTGGAGGCGATGCTGCCTCGGCAGCGCGGCGTCGACTTCGTCAACATCGACGGCGGTGAAGGTGGCACCGGGGCCGCGCCGATGATCTTCTCCGACGCGGTGGCCTACCCCTTCCGGATCGGGTTCGCCCAGGTCTACCGGCGCTTCGCGGCCGCCGGACTGGCGGACGACGTCACGTTCATCGGCGCCGGAAAGCTCGGGATCCCGGAGAACGCCGTGGTCGCGTTCGCGCTCGGAGTCGACCTCGTCAACGTCGGGCGGGAGGCCATGCTGGCGTTGGGCTGCATCCAGGCCCAGAAGTGCCACACCGACCACTGCCCGGTGGGGGTGGCCACCCAGAACCCCCGCTACGTCCGGGGGCTCGACGTCACCCTCAAGAGCGTCCGGGTCGCCAACTACATCCGCTCGCTGCGCCGTGACCTCCTCAAGGTCTCGGAGGCGGTCGGCGTACCCCACCCGGGGCTGCTGAGCGTCACCGACGTCGACGTACTCGACGGGACTGCGCAGCGCGACCCCGATCGGCGAGCTCTATGGCTATGACGCTTCCTGGCCGAGGCTCTCGCCCGACCTGACTGCCCGGATCGCCGGGATCATGTCGGCCGCCGAGCCTCCCCGCGAGCAACCTCCCACCCGCTGAGCGTCAGCATCGCCTGACGTCAGGTCTGAGGGTGCGACTTGGCCTTGGCCACCAGCTCAAGAGCCGTCCGCAGTGCGGCGACGCGGTTGGTCATGAGCGTTTGCCGAGAAGGACTGAGTGTGCTGCGGTGAACCACGGCTTCGCACTTTCGAAGGAGCGAGCCGAGCTCGACCTCGGCACGTTCGAGTTCCGTCATGTCCATGCGTCCATTATCGACTGCGGCGGCGACCCGTAGCAGCGGTCCGACAGAACAGGGCATTGCCGCAGTGCACCTTCGGATCTCCCCACAGCGGGATCGTCTACGGGACGGATGGCCCGGGGGGCCGGGGCGTGACAGGCATACGCGGCGCTAGGCAGCGAGTCTCCTGCCTTCCCGTCGGCGTGCGCATGTCAAACCTCCCACGGGAACGACGCACGCCAGCGCGCCTGCGCCCCCTGGTCGGTGTCCAACACCGGCGCGGCGCCAATCCTGCCTGCATCTACACAGTGAGACCTCAGTCGCGGGTGGCGTCGCGGACGACCTTGCCGTGGTCGGGGCGCGTCGCCGCGAGCTCCTCCAGGAAGCGCTGGGCCCACCGGGTCACGTCGTTCTCGAGCACGGTCTTGCGCATGGTGCGCATCCGCCGGCTGATCTCGCGCGGCTCCGCGTCGAACGCCTCCCGCAGTGCCGACTTCATCCCGTTGATGTCGTAGGGGTTCACCAGCCAGGCCTGACGCAGCTCGTCGGCCGCCCCGGCGAACTCGGAGAGCACCAGTGCGCCGTCCTCCTCGAGCCGGCAGGCGACGTACTCCTTGGCCACGAGGTTCATCCCGTCGCGCAGCGGCGTGACCACCATGATGTCGGCGGCGCGGTAGAGCGCGGCCATCTCGTCGCTGGGGGTAGGACGAGTGCAGGTAGGAGATCACCGGCTTGCCGATCCGGCCCAGGTCGCCGTTGATCCGGCCGACCAGCCGGTCGATGTCGTCGCGCAGCATGCGGTACTGCTCGACGCGCTCGCGAGAGGGCGTCGCCACCTGCACGAACACGGTGTCCTCGACGTCGAAGTAGCCGTCGCGCACCAGCTCGCTGTAAGCGCGCAGGCGGGCGTAGATGCCCTTCGTGTAGTCGAGGCGGTCGATGCCGAGGAAGATCGTGCGCGGGCTGCCGAGCTCGGTGCGGATCTCGGCGGCGCGCTCGGCCACCGAGTCCGACTCGGCCAGCTTCTGGAAGACGGCTGTGTCGATCGAGATCGGGAACGCCTTCGCCTGCACCGTGCGCCCGTCGGGGAGGTAGACCATGTCGCGGTGGGTCTTGTGCCCGACGCGCTGCCGCACCAGGCGCACGAAGTTCGCTGCGCCGCCGGCCAGCTGGAAGCCGACCAGGTCGGCCCCGAGCAGCCCCTCCAGGATCTGGCGCCGCCACGGGAGCTGCTGGAACAGCTCGGCCGGCGGGAAACGGGATGTGGAGGAAGAACCCGATCCGGAGGTCGGGTCGCAGCTCGCGCAGCATCTGCGGGACCAGTTGCATCTGGTAGTCCTGCACCCAGACCAGGGCGCCCTCGGACGCGATCTCGGCGGCCTTCTCGGCGAAGCGCTGGTTGACCTTGACGTAGTCGATCCACCAGTCGCGGTGGAACTCCGGCTTGGCCACCACGTCGTGGTAGAGCGGCCAGAGAGTGCCGTTGGAGAAGCCCTCGTAGAAGTACTCCACCTCCTGGTCCGACAACGTCATCGGCACCAGGTGCAGGCCGTCCTGCTCGAACGGGTCCAGGTCGTCACCGGTGCTTCCGGGCCACCCGATCCAGGCACCCTCGTTGGCGCGCAGCACGGGCTCGAGGGCGGTCACGAGACCTCCCGGAGAACGCCGCCAGCCGATCGATCCGTCCGGGTCGGTGACCCGGTCGACGGGAAGTCGATTGGCGACGACGACGAGGTCGGCCGAGCCCTTGTTCGTCACACGCCCCACCCTAGTCGGCGACTCGCCGTCATCCGAATGACATCGATGTGGTTTGTCGCCTACAGTGGGAGCACACGTGCACTGACGGGAGACTTGGGATGGACGCCGCGAACGCCTTCGAAGGCAGTGAGGCCGCTTCCGGCGCGCCGCTGCTGTCTGATCGCGACCGCGAGATCCTGGAGTTCGAGCGCCAGTGGTGGAAGTACGCCGGCGCGAAGGAGCAGGCGGTGCGCGAGAAGTTCGACATGTCCTCCACGCGCTACTACCAGGTCCTCAACTCGCTGATCGACAAGCCCGAGGCCCTGGAGGCCGACCCGCTTCTCGTACGCCGACTGCGCCGCTTGCGCGCCGCGCGCCAGCGCCAGCGCTCGGCCCGTCGGCTCGGCTTCGAGGTCTGAGCCGTGCGTCCTCGCGACGAGCGTGGGGTGGCGTTCCCCTCTCCACTGGTGATCCTCAGCATCGTCGCCGTCGCCATGGCCGGGTTGGCGTTCGTCGCCACCCAGGGGTCTGACAAGCCCACCCAGCAGGCTCAGACCGTGGTCGAGCCGTCGGCGTCGCCGACCCGGACCCCGGCACCGAAGCCCCCGAAGATCGTCAAGAAGCCGACGATCAAGCGCGGTGAGATCTTCGTCGAGGTCTACAACAACTCCGGCATCTCCGGGCTGGCCGGCACCACCGCGGCGCGCGCCCGTGGCGCCGGGTGGAACGTCGTGGGGTCCGACAACTGGTACGGCACCATCCCGGCCTCCACGGTCTACTACCCGCGCAGACTGGAGACCGCAGCCAAGGCCCTGGCCAAGGATCTGGGCATCTCGCGCCTGCTGCCGGCCGTCGACCCGATGCGGTTCGACCGTCTCACCGTGATCCTGACCTCCGACTACTCCTGAGGTTCATGGTTGGCTGGACTCATGGAGTTCACCTCCCCTGAGGCCGAGCAGCGCTATGCCGCGCTGGTGCGGTCCTCCGCCGAGACGATCGTCGGCCTCGACTTCGACGGCACCCTGTCGCCGATCGTGGCGGATCCCGCTGAGGCTCACATCCACCCCGCAGCCGCCGAGGTCCTCGTGGCTCTCTCCGCCCAGGTGCGTGCGGTGGCCGTGATCACCGGGCGGCCCGCCCGCCAGGCGCTGGCACTCGGAGGGCTCGATGAGGTGGGCGACGCCATCGGTGAGCAGGGGCGCGAGCTCTTCGTCTACGGCCAGTACGGCAACGAGCGCTGGTCATCCACCGACCGCCGGGTGATCTCGCCGCGGCCGCCCCACGGTGTGGCCTCCTTCCTGCGCGAGGTCCGTTCGGTCATTCGCCGTGCCGGGGTCGGCGAGGCGCACATCGAGGAGAAGGGCCTGGCAGTGGCGGTGCACACCCGCCGACTCGAGGATCCCGACGCGGCGTACGACCGGCTGCTGCCGTTGGTCGCCGACCTGGCGCACCACTACGACCTCGTGGTCGAGCCCGGGCGCAACGTGATCGAGGTGCGTGCGCCGGGGATGGACAAGGGCGAGGCCGTGCACAAGCTCTCGTCCGACCTGTCCGCGGGCGGCTTCATGTTCGCCGGCGACGACCTGGGTGACCTCGAGGCGTTCAAGGCGGTGCTCCACCTGCGGGACACCGGGCTCGCCACCCTGCTCGTCTGCTCGGCCTCGGCCGAGCAGAGCGCGCTGATGGACCTGGCCGACGTCGTGGTCGACGGGCCCGAGGGTGTGCTCGACCTGCTCTCCCAGTACACCGACGACGCTGCCTCGATCCGAGCCTGAGCAACCCGACCCCGCGTCCAGATGCCGGGACTGGTGTACACATTGTGAGACGTGTTGCGTAGGCTGGCGACAGCTCATCGAGAGGGACTGAGGGAACGGCCCGTTGAAGTCCCGGCAACCGCCGCGAACCCCCCGTCGAAGCTGACGGTCGCGGAAACGGTGCTAATTCCGGCCTGGGACGAGATACGTCGCGGGGAAGATGAGAAGGAGGACTGCATGAGCGCCATAGATTCCCTCACGGCCCCGGCCCCGGCCACGCTGCGTGAGGGCGCCTTCGGCTACGCCACGGGACTGGCCTGCCGGGAGTGCGGCCACGAGATCGCGCTCGGCCCGCACTACGCCTGTCCCGAGTGTTTCGGCCCCCTCGAGATCGCCTACGACTTCCCCGCCATCACCCGCGAGCAGATCGAGGCCGGGCCGGCCAACATCTGGCGCTACAAGGCCCTGCTTCCGGTGCCGGACGACATCGAGCAGAGCCCCAACATGGAGCCCGGCTTCACACGGCTGCTGAAGGCAACCAACCTCGGCGCGGCCCTCGGCATCGACAACCTCTGGGTGAAGGACGACTCCACCAACCCGACCAACTCCTTCAAGGACCGGGTCGTGGCCTGTGCGCTCAGCGCGGCCACCGAGTTCCACAGCAAGGTCTTCGCCTGCCCCTCGACCGGCAACCTGGCCAACGCGGTCGCCGCGGCCGGGGCCCGCGCCGGCATCAAGACGGTCGTGTTCATCCCGGCCGACCTCGAGCAGCCCAAGCAGGTCAACTCCGCCATCTACACCGACTCCCTGGTGGCGGTGAACGGCAACTACGACGACGTGAACCGTCTCGCCTCGGAGATCGCGGGCGAAGAGGAGGGCTGGGCCTTCGTCAACGTCAACGTCCGCCCGTTCTACGCCGAGGGCTCCAAGACGCTGGGCTACGAGATCGCCGAGCAGCTCGGGTGGAGACTGCCCGACCAGATCGTCATCCCGGTCGCCTCCGGCTCCCAGCTGACCAAGGTGCACAAGGCGTTCCAGGAGCTGATCAAGCTCGGCCTGGTGGCGGACAAGCCCTACCGGGTCTTCGGAGCCCAGGCGACCGGATGCTCACCGGTGTCGGTGGCCTACAAGGCCGGGGTCGACGCGATCCGGCCGGTGAAGCCCGACACGATCGCCAAGAGCCTGGCCATCGGCAACCCCGCCGACGGCATCTACGTCCTCGACATCTGTCGCGAGACCGGTGGCGCCGTCGAGGACATCACCGACGACGAGGTCCGCGACGGCATCGTCCTGCTGGCTCGCACCGAAGGCATCTTCACCGAGACGGCGGGCGGAACCACGGTCGGCGTACTCAAGAAGCTGGTGGAGACCGGACAGCTCGACACCACCCTCGACACCGTCGTGATCAACACCGGCCACGGACTCAAGACCCTGGACGCCATCTCCGGCCAGGTCGGGGCTGCGGCCGTCATCGAGCCGTCGTACGCTGCGTTCGCCGCGACCGGAATCGCCTGAACCACACCCAGATCGAGGAGAAGCATGAGCGTCAGCGTCCGCATCCCGACCATCCTGCGCACCTACACCGGGGGTGAGTCCGAGGTGAGCGCGAGCGGCTCCACCCTCGCTGAGGTGCTCGAAGATCTCGACGCGTCATACTCCGGGATCAAGGGCCGGATCCTCGACGAGTCCGGCGAGCTGCGCCGGTTCGTGAACGTCTACGTCGGCAACGACGACGTGCGGTTCCTGGACAGTCTGGCGACCCCGACCCCCGACGGCATCCAGATCTCCGTCATCCCCGCAGTAGCCGGAGGCTGATCACCAGTCCAACGTCATTGCTCTTGCTCGCTCCGATGACCAGGAGTGATGACGTCAGCGAGGTGGACGAGCAGCAGACGCTCCGGCTCGTTGTCGCACAGCGCGATGGCCTGGTCGTACGCCGCCCTCGCCTCGTCCGGGCGGCCGGCCCGCGCGAGAAGCTCCGCGCGCACGCCCGGCAGCCGGTGGCCCGGGAGCTCGACTCCGTGCAGTGCGGACAGGCCGGCGAGCGGGCCGTCGGCCTCGGCCACGGCCACCGCCCGATTGAGGCGTACGACGGGGGAGTCGGCGCAGGCCACCAGCTCGTCGTAGCGGCTGACGATGCGCGGCCAGTCGGTGTCCTCGGCACGAGGTGCGATGGCGTGCTCGGCCGCGATCAGCGCCTGGAGCAGATAGGGCTCGGCCGGGTGGTGGACGAGCGGCCGGAGCAGGTCGAGCGCCTCGTCGATCTCGTAGCGGTGCCAGGCGCCGCGGTCCTGGTCCGGAAGCAGCACCGGCAGCCCGTCGACGACGCGGGCATCGCGGCGGGAGTGCTGCAGGAGCACGAGGGCGAGCAGGGCGGTGAGGACCGCGTTGTCGGGCAGGAGGTGGTGCAGGAGGCGGGTCAGCCGGACGCCCTCCGCGGCGAGGTCGGGGCTGCGGCCCGGAAGGTAGCCGTGGGTGAAGGCGAGATAGGAGATGGTGGCGAGGGTGTCGACGCGGGCGTCGAGGTCGTCGGCGGCAGGGACCTCGAAGGACTGACCGGCCAGGCGCTGGCGGGCCCGGGTCAGCCGAGCCGCCATCGTGGCGCGGGGCACCAGGAACAGGGAGGCGATCTCCTGGGTCGGCACTCCGAGCACCAGACGCAGCGTCAGGGCGGCCGCGGACTCCAGGGGCAGGGAGGGATGAGCGCACAGGAGGACGAGTCTCAGGCGTTCGTCGGTGATGGTGTTGCCGGGGTCCGCCATGGATCGCTGCGCCTCCTCTCGGGTGCGGGCGTCGACGACCAGCAGGGGCTCCTTGCGAGCCACCACGGCTTCGGATCTCAGACGATCGAGGACCCGGCGCCGCGCGACCGTCAGCAGCCAGGCGCTCGGGTTGTGGGGCGTGCCGTCCGCTCGCCAGGTCCGCGCCGCCGCCTCGAAGGCGTCGGCCAGGCCGTCCTCGGCGACGTCCAGCCGGCGGAACCGCGCGACGAGCAGGGCCAACAGTCGGCCCCACTCGTCGCGATGGATCTCCTCGAGTGTGGTCACACGTCGGGTCACATGTCGGAGGAGTGGTCCACGCACTCGCGGACCTCGACGGCGCCCTCACCCTCGGTCAGCTTGCCGACGCAGTTGAGCAGGTCGTCGAGGTCGTCGGACTCGACGAGGTAGAAGCCGGTGAGCTGTTCGACCGACTCCGCATAGGGGCCGGCCGTGACGGTGACGGAGTCCAGCGCACCGGACACCACCCGGGCTGTCTTGGAGTGGGTGAGCTCGGCGCCGGCGGTGACCCGGTGGCCGCGCTCCGCGAGCACCGCCGCGAAAGCATTGTGCTTGGCGTACATCTCGGCCTTCTGCTCGACCGATGCTGCGGCCCAGGCGTCCTCGTTGTCCGGAATCAGTACGACGTACTCGGTCATGGTGCGATCCTTCCCTCGTGAGTGGAGTCTGACACCGAGATGACGGGCACGGTATGCGGAAATCGACAGGGCCGGAGGATCCCCAAAGTGGGAGCGTTCCCACGAATCCCTTGACACGCGAGGTGATCGCGGTCACAGTTGCGTGGGAACGCTCCCACTTATCCGCCGAGAACGGGTGACAGACGATGAAAATGCACATGAACCGCACCAGGCTGGCAGCCCTTGTGGCGCTCACCCTGGCGACCTCAGCAACCCTGGCAGCCTGTGGCGGGGGTGGTGACGACAAGGCCGGCGAGGACGTGACCCTGCGGGTGTCCGTCTTCGGCAACTTCGGCTACGAGGACCTCTACAAGCAGTTCGAGAAGGACAACCCCGGTGTCACGATCGTCGAGGCCGCCGAGGGTGACCTCGGGCAGTACAACACCCAGCTGACCCAGAAGATCGCGGCCGGCAGCGGGGCCGGGGACGTCGTGGCGATCGAGGAGGGTCAGATCGTCAACTTCCTCCAGAAGCCCGACAACTTCGTGAACATGCAGGACCACGGGTCGAACGACAAGAAGGACCAGTGGCTCGACTGGAAGTACGCCCAGGCCACCACCGCCGACGGCAAGGACACCATCGGCCTCGGGACCGACGTCGGTGGCCTCGCCATGTGCTACCGCAAGGACCTCTTCGAGAAGGCGGGGCTGCCCACCGACCGGGACGCGGTCAGTGCGCTGTGGCCGACCTGGGACGACTACATCGCCACCGGTCAGCAGTTCCAGGACGGCATCGGCGACGACAAGGTGCACTTCGTCGACTCCGCGACCAACACCTACAACTCGATCCTGATGCAGTCCTCCGACCACACCTACTTCGACACCGACGGCAGCCTGGTCATCGACTCGAACCCGGCCGTCAAGGACGCCTGGGACACCTCGGTGCAGATGGTCGACGACGGCATCACCGCCCGCCTCAAGTCCTTCTCCAACGAGTGGAACGCCGGTTTCAAGAACGGCAGCTTCGCGACCATCGCCTGCCCAGCCTGGATGACCGGCTACATCAAGGAGCAGGCCGGCGAGGCCAACACCGGGAAGTGGGACATCGCCTCGGTCCCCGGCGGCGGCGGCAACTGGGGCGGCTCGTTCCTCGCCGTGCCCACCTCGAGCGACCACCAGGACCTCGCCATCAAGCTGGCGTTCTTCCTGTCCAGTGCCGACGGGCAGATGTCCGCCTTCAACAAGGTGGGCAACCTCCCCTCGAACCCCACGCTCTACGACACCCCGGAGCTCAAGGGTGCGGTCAACGAGTTCTTCAGCAACGCACCGGTCGGCCAGATCTTCGTGGCCGGAGCCAAGAACCTGACGCCGGTCTACCTCGGGGCGAAGAACCAGCCCGTCCGGGACGCGGTCGAGAACGCGCTGCGCAGCGTCGAGAACGGGCAGAAGTCCTCAGCCGACGCGTGGGACACCGCGGTGTCGGACGCCCAGGCAGCCGCGGGCTGACCCCAGATGCGCCGATGGGTCCGGGGGACACCTCCTTGCACTCCCGGACCCATCGGTATGCCGCCGCCCACCACTGCGAACTGCCAGGAGTGACATGACCCGCCCGAGGACAAGCAACGGGAACCGGCCCGATTCGGCCGTACCGCTGGACGAGAAGGTCACCGGCTATGCGTTCGTGTCGCCGTTCTTCATCGTCTTCGCGATCTTCGGGCTCTTCCCGATCGTGTTCACGTTCTGGGTCTCACTGCACGACTGGAACCTGCTGGGGGAGCACTCCTGGATCGGCTTGGCCAACTACACCGACCTGGTGGGCGACCCGAACTTCTGGAACGCACTGGTCAACACCCTGGGCATCTTCGTGCTCGCGACCGTCCCCCAGCTGCTCATCGCGCTGGCTCTCGCGCAGCTGCTCAACCAGAGCATCCGGGGGCGCACCCTGTGGCGGATGGGCGTCCTGCTCCCCAACATCACCTCGGTGGCTGCGGTCGGGATCATCTTCACGCTGCTGTTCGCCCGGGACTTCGGGCTGGTCAACTGGCTGCTGGGCCACGTCGGCGTCGACCCGATCGGGTGGCAGGACCACCGCTGGTCGTCGTGGCTGGCGATCTCGATCATGGTCGACTGGCGCTGGACCGGCTACAACGCGCTGATCTTCCTGGCGGCGCTGCAGGCGGTGCCCAAGGATCTCTACGAGGCTGCGGCGATCGACGGGGCCACGCCACGCCGGCAGTTCTGGGCGATCACCATCCCGATGCTGCGTCCCACGCTGGTCTTCGTCAGCCTCATCTCGACGATCGGCGGGATCCAGCTCTTCACCGAGCCGCTGCTGTTCAACTCCGGGGCCAACGCCATCACCGGCGGGACCACGCGGCAGTTCCAGACGCTCACGATGTACCTCTACGAGAAGGCCTTCACCGGCCAGGAGTTCGGCTACGCCTCCTCCATCGCCTGGGTCATGTTCCTGGTCATCGCGCTCGTCGGGCTCATCAACTTCCTGCTCCTGCGACGCCTGCGATCGGCGGCCTGACATGTCCAGACGACTCAGCCCGACCCTCAATCCGACTCTGGTGATCCTCGCCTTCGTCTCCGTGGTCTCGGCGTTCCCCCTCTACTTCATGGTCGTGATGGCCTCGCGGCGCAACGAGGACATCACCTCGGTCCCGCCGCCGCTGCTCCCGGGCGGCCAGCTGTGGACCAACATCGACCGGGTCCTGGCGAACCCCGACGTCACCTTCGCCCGGGCCATCGTGAACAGCCTGATCGTCGCGTCGGTCACGACCCTGGCGGTCGTGCTGTTCTCCTCGATGGCCGGATTCGCCTTCGCCAAGCTGCGCTTCGTCGGCCGGCAGCCGCTGCTGGCGTTCGTGCTCGCCACGATGATGGTGCCCATCCAGCTCGGCCTGATCCCGCTCTACATGCTGATGACCAAGCTGCACCTGGCCGGCACGCTCCCGTCGGTGATGCTCCCGTTCCTGGTCTCCGGGTTCGGCGTGTTCATGATGCGCCAGTTCGTGGCCCAGGCCGTGCCCGACGAGCTGCTCTCCGCGGCCCGGATCGACGGCGCCTCGACCTGGCGGACCTTCTGGTACGTCGTGATGCCCGTGCTGCGACCTGCTGCGGCCGTCCTGGCCCTGCTCACGTTCATGGAGCGGTGGAACGACTTCCTCTGGCCCTATCTCGTGCTCGACCTCGACCACCCCACCGTCCAGGTGGCCCTGTCCCGGCTCGCGGGGGGCTACTACACCGACCAGTCGCTGGTGATGGCCGGAACGCTCCTGGGGGTCCTGCCCCTGCTGGTGGTCTTCATCCTCTTCGGCCGACAGATCGTCGGCGGCATCATGGAAGGCAGCATCAAGTCATGACCACGACCCACCCGTCGGGGCTCGTCGGCACCGGTCCCCGCCCCACTGACTTCCCCGCCGACTTCCTGTTCGGTGCGGCCACCGCGTCGTACCAGATCGAGGGTGCCGTCACCGAGGACGGCCGCACGCCGTCGATCTGGGACACCTTCAGCTCACTTCCCGGTCGGGTCCGTGGCGGTGACACCGGGCTGGTGGCGTGCGACCACTACCACCGCTACCGCGAGGACGTCGCGCTGATGCGCGAGCTGGGGATCGGCGCCTACCGACTGTCCTTGGCCTGGCCGAGGCTCCTGCCCCACGGCGGTGACGTCGCGAACCCAGCGGGCATCGCCTTCTACGACCGGCTCGTCGACGAGCTGCTCGAGGCCGGGATCACCCCGTGGGTCACCCTCTATCACTGGGACCTCCCGCAGCCCCTCGAAGACGCGGGTGGCTGGCCGGGTCGCGAGGTGAGCGACCGGTTCGCGACGTACGCCGCCACCGCGGCAGCCGCGCTGGGCGACCGGGTCCACGACTGGATCACCCTCAACGAGCCCTGGTGCTCGGCCTTCCTCGGCTACGGCTCGGGCATCCACGCGCCGGGGCGGGTCGACCCTGTCGCCGCGGTGCGGTCCTCCCACCACCTCCTGCTGGCGCACGGCAAGGCCGTCCAGGCGATCCGCGCCGAGACTCCCGAGGCCCGGGTCGGGATCACGCTGAACCTCTATCCGGTCACGCCCGCCGACGACCAGCCCGCCTCCCTCGATCTCGCCCGGCGCCTCGACGGCCTGCACAACCGCTGGTTCCTCGACCCGATCTTCCGGGGGAGCTATCCCGAGGACGTGCTCGCCGACCTCGCCCCAGTCCTCGACCGGGACCTGGTGCAGGACGGTGATCTCGAGGTCATCTCCGCGCCCCTCGACTTCCTCGGCGTCAACTACTACACGCGTCACAACGTGCGGTCCTCGCCCTACCCGGGCACCAACCTCGCGGAGTTCTCCGGGCGCCACCTGACCCGAGCCGCCAACGGCTGGGAGGTCGACCCCGAGGGGCTCACCGAGGTGCTGACGCGGGTGACGCGCGACTACACGCCGCTGCCGCTCTACGTCACCGAGAACGGGTCGGCCTGGGAGGACGACGTGGCGCCCGACGGCTCCGTCGACGACCTGGAGCGCACCGCCTACCTCTCCTCCCACCTCCAGGCCTGCGTGGAGGCTCGCGAGCAGGGGGCCAACCTGGCGGGCTACTTCGCCTGGTCGCTGCTGGACAACTTCGAATGGGCCGAGGGGTTCGCGACCCGGTTCGGTCTCGTCTACGTCGACTACGAGACCCAGGCCCGGACGGTGAAGACGAGCGGACGCTGGTATGCAGGATTCATCCGGGAGCACGGCAACGGCATACTGACGCCATGAGCCGACCGCCCAGCACGCGGCCGACCCTCGAGCAGGTGGCCGCCCTGGCCGGAGTGGGTCGCGGCACCGCCTCCCGGGTCATCAACGGGGGGGCGAAGGTCTCGCCGCGAGCCAGGCTGGCCGTCGAGGAGGCCATCGCCGAGCTGGGCTACGTGCCGAACCCGGCCGCCCGGACCCTGGTCACCCAGCGCACCGACGCGGTCGCACTGGTGATCGCCGAGTCGGAGGAGCGGATCTTCGGGGAGCCGTTCTTCGCCGGCGTCGTCCGCGGGATCGGGTCGGCCCTGAGCGAGGCCAACCGGCAGCTCGTCCTGCTCATCGCGCAGGCAGGGCACCGCACCGGGCACCTCGCCGACTACCTCACTCGCCAGCACGTGGACGGCGTACTCCTCCTCTCGCTGCACGACGACGACGAGCTGCCTCAACGGCTGCGCTCGCGCGGCCTGCCCGTGGTGCTCGGCGGGCGGGTCAACGACACCGAGCCGGGGGCCTACGTCGACGTCGACAACCTCCTCGGCGCCCGCCTGGCCGTCGACCACCTGGTCCACCGGGGGCGTCGGCACATCGCGGCCATCTCCGGCCCCCTCGACATGGTCGCCGGCCGCACCCGCCACGAGGGGTACGTCGCCGGTCTCGTCGCCGCCGGTCGGGAGGTCGACGAGCGCCTGGTGTCCCACGGCGACTTCAGCCAGGAGAGCGGTGAGGCGGCGATGCGCGAGCTGTTGATCCGGTTCCCCGACCTCGACGCGGTCTCCTGCGCCAACGACCTGATGGCCGCGGGCGCTCTGCGCGTGCTGCGGGAGGCCGGCAGGATGGTGCCGGAGGACGTCTCGGTGGTCGGCTTCGACGACGCACCACTGGCGCTGACGACCCACCCACCGCTGACCACCGTGCATCAGTCGCCGGAGCGGATGGGGCGGGAGATGGTCGACCTGCTGCTCGAGATCATGGCCAACCCCGAGCAGCCGACCCACGGCCGGATGCTGCCCACCCACCTCGTGGTGCGGGGGAGCAGCTGACCGACCCGTTAGCCTGACCGGCGTGGACGACCTGGTGCTGCTGGCGACGTTCGAGGCGATGCCGGAAGGCGAGCCCGGACACGAATCCCTCGACGCGGAGTTCGCGGCGCGCGGGGTCGACGCGCGCTGGGTGAGGTGGGACGACCCCTCGGTCGACTGGAACAGCGGACTGGTGGTCGTCCGGGCCACCTGGGACTACGACCTCCGGCTGGCCGAGTTCCTGACCTGGGTGCGCTCGGTGCCCCGGCTCCTGAACGGCGCAGCGGTGTTCGCCTGGAACATCGACAAGTCCTACCTCAGGCAGCTGGCCGAGGCAGGGGTGCCCGTCGTACCCACCGCGGTGGCGACGCCGGACACCGTGGTGGACGAGGCGGCGGCGCACGCCGTTGCGGTGGTGAAGCCGACCGTCGGGGCAGGCGGTCGTGGCGTGCAGATCGTCGAGGGTGGGTCGACGCCCTCGGTCGACGGGCCAGGTCCATGGATCGTTCAGCCGCTGGTCGAGTCGGTCCGGACCGAGGGGGAGACGTCCCTGTTCGTGTTCGGGGGCCAGGCGATCAGTCAGTACAGGAAGGTCCCGCCGAACGGGTCGATCCTCGTGCACGAGCACTTGGGTGGCACCACCTACGCCGTGCCGCTCGACGCCGAGTCGACCGACCTGGCGATCCGCGCGGTCGAGGGAGCCTCCGACCTGCTCGAGCGGGATCTGGCCTATGCGCGGGTCGACATGATGCGCCTCGACGACGGGCGGCTCGTGGTCAGTGAGCTCGAGCTGGTCGAGCCTGGCCTCTACCTCGATGTCAACGACCTCAATGCCGGCCCCTTCGTCGACATGGTGCTCACGCACCTCTGAACGCTCAGCGCGGGTCGCGACACGGTTTCGTCCACCCTCCAACCAAACCCGCCCGGCACGCGTTGACACGGTGAGAGGTGGTGCTGCGATGAGTGAGCGGGAGGCGTTCACCGAGTGGGCGCGCGGTCGTCAGGTCGCATTGCTGCGCACCGCGATCCTCCTGACCGGTGACCACCATCGCGCCGAGGACCTCGTGCAGGAGGCACTGGCCAAGGTGGCCCTGCGCTGGAGCCGTCTGGAGCCCGGTCATCCCGAGGCCTATGCGCGCCAGGTGATGGCCCGCGACAACATCTCATGGTGGCGCAAGCGCCGCAGCGAGGTGGTCGCGGAGGTCGCCGACACGGCGGGCACCCACGCCGATCCGGACCGACACCTGATGCTGCAGGCGGCGCTGGCGCGGTTGACGACCCGGCAGCGCACGGTCGTCGTACTGCGCTACTACGACGACCTGAGCGTCGAGGACACGGCGACGGCCATGGGAGTGAGCACGGGAACGGTGAAGAGCCAGACCCATCTGGCACTGCGGCGGCTGCGCGAGGCGATGCCCGAGCTGGCCGAGCTGCTCAGAGAGGAGTCCTGATGTCCGAGCAGAGGTTGCGCGAGCTGTTGCACGAGTCGGTGCAGCACGAGTCCGGCCCCGATCTGGCCGATGCCGCGTGGGAGCGGGCGCAGCGCTCGCGGCGCCGCTCGCGGTTCGCGGTGGTGGCCGGTTCGGTCGCAGCGGTCGTCGTCCTCGTCGGCGGGTTCTCGGTGCTGCAGCGGCCCGACTCGGTCCCGAGGCCGATGCCGGCGCCTGGTGCCAACTCGCAGTCCGGCAGTCCCGACGCCGACCTGGACGGTACGCCGGTCTGGTGGGCTCCGGCGGGAGCCGACGAGGCCGCCCTGCCAGCCATCGACCGTTCCCTGACCCGGCTGCCCGAGACGATCGACCTGTCGGCGGACGCGCCCGACATCGCAGCCACGCCGTTGGACCAGGCGCTCGCGGCGTTCGCCGTCCTCGACGACGAGGGCGTTCAGCGCCTGCTGCTGGTCGGCACCGACGGGTCCTACCGGGCGCTGGACGTCTCGGGACTCGACCAGGTGACGAAGCCGAACGGCTACCGGCTGGATCCGGAGTCCGTCTCGATGCTGTCCCCCGACGGTCGGACGCTGCTGTTCCCCCAGGACGGTCATCTGGAGCTCTACGAGCTCCCCAGCAACGAGTGGCGCCGGGTCGAGACCGGTTCCCGGGTGACGGCGTTCGCGACCTGGGTCAGCTCCGAGCAGATCCACCTCCCCCGCACGAGTGCGGGCGGGTCGGGGCCGGTCCTCGACCTCGACGGCCACCTGGTCGGGTCGATGGACCTCCACCCCGTCACCCAGGGTCTGCCGCTGGGACAGGCCGAGCCGTTCGGCCTGATGAGGGCGAACCCGGAGCGGAGCGTCGTCGCGCAGAGCTGGTCCGTCGGTGCGCACGCGCCCGCCCCGCCCGACGCCTTCCAGGATCCCGAGGTCCTGGTCGTCACCCCTGGTGACCCGTCGCTGATCCTGGCGCTCCCCGGGAGCAGCAGCGGGCAGCCGGTCCGCTGGAAGCAGTGCTGCCCGGCCGTCGGCTGGCTCGACGACGACACGGTCGTCTACGAGTCCCGCAAGGCGGTGCCGCAGCTGATCGCCTGGCGAATCGGCACCCATGACTTCCACACCGTCACCACGATCACCGGCTTCACGGCGGGTCTGGAGTCCTACACGGCCAGCTGGGCCGACCTTGCGGCCGAGAGATAGCGGGGGGACCGTTTGCACTCGCGGGGGTCGAGTGCTAAACATGAGGCTGGCACTCTCATCACGAGAGTGACAAGACATTGGGACCGGTGAGTTGAGGTCTGCAGCGTCGGCGGGAAGGGTCCGCCGGTACGGCCAGGTCGTCCGTCGCGGGCAGCGAACCGGTTCTGAACTCTCTAGCGTGAAGGAATCGCAGGAGTTATGGCGAAGCTTATTGCTTTCAACGAAGAGGCCCGGCGCGGACTCGAGCGTGGCATGAACACGCTCGCGGACGCCGTCAAGGTGACTCTTGGTCCCAAGGGCCGCAACGTCGTTCTCGAGAAGAAGTGGGGAGCGCCCACCATCACCAACGATGGTGTGTCGATCGCCAAGGAGATCGAGCTGGAGGACCCCTACGAGAAGATCGGGGCCGAGCTCGTCAAGGAAGTTGCCAAGAAGACCGACGACGTGGCCGGTGACGGCACCACGACCGCCACGGTCCTCGCCCAGGCAATGGTCCGCGAGGGTCTGCGCAACGTGGCCGCGGGTGCGAACCCGATGGGTCTCAAGCGTGGCATCGAGGCCGCCGTCGCCGCCGTGTCGGAGCAGCTGTCCAACATGGCGATCGACATCGAGACCAAGGAGCAGATCGCGGCCACCGCGAGCATCTCCGCGGCTGACTCCACGGTCGGCGAGATCATCGCCGAGGCCATGGACAAGGTCGGCAAGGAAGGCGTCATCACGGTCGAGGAGTCCAACACCTTCGGGCTGGACCTCGAGCTCACCGAGGGCATGCGGTTCGACAAGGGCTACATCTCGGCCTACTTCGTGACCGACCCCGAGCGGATGGAGACGGTCCTGGAGGACCCCTACATCCTGATCGCCAACCAGAAGATCTCCAGCGTCAAGGACCTCCTGCCGCTGCTCGAGAAGGTCATGCAGTCCGGCAAGCCGCTGCTGATCCTCTCCGAGGACGTCGACGGCGAGGCCCTGTCCACGCTGGTCGTCAACAAGATCCGCGGCACCTTCAAGTCGGTCGCCGTCAAGGCTCCCGGCTTCGGCGACCGCCGCAAGGCCATGCTGCAGGACATCGCGATCCTGACCGGTGGCCAGGTCATCTCCGAGGAGGTCGGCCTCAAGCTGGAGTCGACCGGCATCGAGCTCCTCGGCCAGGCCCGCAAGGTCACCATCACCAAGGACGAGACCACCATCGTCGAGGGTGCTGGCGACACGGCCCAGATCGAGGGTCGGGTCAACCAGATCCGTGCCGAGATCGAGAAGTCGGACTCCGACTACGACCGCGAGAAGCTGCAGGAGCGCCTGGCCAAGCTGGCCGGCGGCGTTGCAGTCATCAAGGTCGGCGCGGCCACCGAGGTCGAGCTGAAGGAGCGCAAGCACCGCATCGAGGACGCCGTTCGCAACGCGAAGGCCGCCGTCGAAGAGGGCATCGTCGCCGGTGGCGGCGTGGCCCTGGTGCAGGCTGCCGACGCTGCCTTCGCCAAGCTCGAGCTCGAGGGTGACGAGGCCACGGGTGCACAGATCGTGCGCTTCGCGACCGACGCCCCCCTCAAGCAGATCGCCATCAACGCCGGCCTCGAGGGCGGCGTCGTGGCGGAGAAGGTGCGCAACCTGACGGCCGGTCACGGTCTCAACGCGGCCACCGGCGACTACGTCGACATGATCGCCGAAGGCATCATCGACCCCGCCAAGGTGACCCGCTCGGCACTGCAGAACGCCGCCTCCATCGCGGCGCTGTTCCTGACGACCGAGGTCGTCGTCGCCGACAAGCCGGAGAAGGCGCCCGCCATGGGCGGCGACCCCTCCGGTGGCATGGGTGGCATGGACTTCTGAGTCCCAAACCATCGACCCGTCGCAGATGTACGCACATCTGCGACGGGTCGATGCATTTCAGGCGTACATCTGCGACAGGTCAGTGGACGAGCGGGGACTCTCGCTGGTGGTCGCGGAGCGCCAGCACGATCACCCCGAGCGCCAGCAGCGGAAGCACAAGCGTCCACATCGTCGGGATGACCGCGAGGACCGCGCCGACGATCAGCAGTGCCGTGCCGGCGTGGAGATGGCTCGCGCGAAGAGCGACTCCCGCGAGCACGAGGCCCGCGCTGCCCAACAGTGAGAACACCCAGAGCAGGTGGCTGCGCAACGAGTCGTCACGGTGACTGTGGATGGCGACCACGCCATAGACGATCAGGACCATCGCCAGCGCGACGGCCAACCAGGTACCTTCGCGCGACTCCATGGCTGAACGGTATGGCTCGGTGCGAGTTCCCGGCATGGCTCGACGGGGTGGTTCCTCGCTCCCAACCCGTGCTGGGGTCGCCAGGCATCGAGAGGGCACCGAAATGGCCCCGAAAGGAAGCCGCGCCGGCCGGACAGATGAAAGTGTGGAGACCGTGAGTGAACCTACGACCGACGAGCAGCGCTTCGTCGACCTGGCTGGACGCGTTGGCCCGCCGGTCCGACGCTACGTCGCCCGTCGCGTGAGCGCCGGAGAGGTCGACGACGTCCTGGCCGACGTCTTCCTGGTGCTGTGGCGCCGGCTGGACGACGTACCCCCCGAGAACGAGCTGCCCTGGGCGTACGGCGTGGCTCGCAACTGTCTCAACAACGCGCGGCGCGCGAACCGCCGCAACCTCGAGCTGCTCGACAAGGTGACCCGCCTCGACCGGCCACGGCACTTCGCCCCCACCGAGTCCTACGACGAGCTGCACGACGCGCTGGGCCGCCTCGAGGAACCCGAACGCGAACTGCTCCGGCTGTGGGCCTGGGAGCAGCTCGCGCCCCGCGAGATCGCGGTGGTGCTCGACCTGACGCCCAATGCCGTGAGCATCCGCCTGACCCGCGCTCGGCAGAGGCTCGCCGACCTGCTGGACCCGACACGAAAGAACGAGCCCGTCTCCGGACACAGACCAGATGAAGGGAGCACGCCATGAACGACGACGAACTGCTGGCCCGGCTGCGCGCAGCCGATCCCGCCGACCGCGCCCCGGCAGCCCCCGAGCGCTGGATCCAGGACCTGACGGAGGCCACCATGACCGAGAGCTCCACCACCCCGAGCGAACCCGGCGCACGTCGGGGAGTCTGGCTGCTCGCCGTGGCCGCGGCAGTGATCATCGCCGGCATCGGCGGCTATGCACTGACCAGCCGCACGAACGGCACCGGGATCGTCCCGCCGCCGATCGCCGCCTCCAGCAGCGGACCCACGACGACCCAGCTGCAGGCCCCGCCGGCGACCGACGCGAAGTGCATGGTGCCCAACGCCACCACTCTGAAGATCGCCGACCTCGCCTTCGCCGGCACGGTGTCGGCCATCGACGGCGACCAGGTCACCCTGGATGCCGACTTTTGGTACCTCGGCGGTCCGACCGACCAGGTCGTCGTCACCGCGACCCCGGCCGACCTGCAGGCACTGCTCAGTGCCGTCTCCTTCGAGGACGGCCAGCGCTACCTCGTCGCCGCCCACGACGGCAACGTGATGGTGTGCGGCTTCAGCGCGCCGTATGACGCCTCGCTCGCCTCGGTCTACGGCGAGGCGTTCCCCGGGTGATCCGATGATCGCCGGACTCGTCCTCGCCGCCGGTGCCGGCAGCCGCATGGGACTGCCCAAGGCGCTGGTCGAGGACGAGTCCGGACCATGGCTGCCCCGTGCCGTGGCGACGCTGCGCGAGGGTGGGTGCGACCAGGTCAGCGTGGTGCTGGGCGCCGCTCCCCAGGCGGCGCTGCTGGTGCCCGGGACCCCCGTGGTGGTCGCTGAGGACTGGGCTGACGGCATGGCGGCCTCGCTCCGGGCGGGCCTGTCGTCGCTGGGGCCGGAAGCGCTCGCGGTCGTCGTCACGCTGGTGGACCTGCCCGATGTCGGCGGGGCGGTGGTGACCCGACTGCTCGAGCGCGAGGTCGACGCCTCCACGCTCGCGCGTGCGTCGTACGCCGGGCACCCGGGTCACCCGGTGCTGATCGGACGCGACCACGTGCCGGGGGTGATCGCGACCGCCGAGGGTGATCAGGGGGCTCGTGCCTACCTCGGCGCCCACCCGCACGAACTGGTCGAGTGCGGTGATCTGGCCACCGGCGTCGACGTCGACCGCCGCTGACCAACCTTCGACCAACGCCTGCCCACGTAGCCTTGCCCGCATGGAGGAGATCGCCGCTCGCCTGCGGGCCACAGGCTACGTCTGCGACGAGTCACTGGCGACCATGGTCTACCTCGCCCAGGAGATGCAGCGACCGCTGCTGCTCGAGGGGGAGCCGGGCACCGGCAAGACGGCCCTCGCCGAGGCCGTGGCCGAGTCGCTCGACCTTCCGCTGATCCGGTTGCAGTGCTACGAGGGCATCGACGCCTCCCAGGCTCTCTACGACTGGGACTTCCCGCGCCAGATCCTGCACCTCAGGGCGCTCGAGGCCGCTGGCGGTGCGGGCTTGGAGGAGGCGGAGAAGAGCCTGTACGACGCCCGCTTCCTGCTGGCCCGTCCGATCCTGGCCGCCCTTCAGCAGAGCCCTGCGGTGCTTCTCATCGACGAGGTCGATCGGGCCGACGACGAGTTCGAGGCCTTCCTGCTCGAGGTGCTGTCGACCTGGCAGGTCACGATCCCCGAGTTCGGCACCGTCAAGGCGGCGACCCCGCCCTTCGTCGTCCTCACCTCCAACCGCACCCGCGAGGTGCACGACGCGCTCAAGCGGCGCTGTCTCTATCACTGGATCGACCACCCCGGCCTCCAGCGCGAGCTGGAGATCGTCAGGTCCCGTGCGCCCGAGGTGTCGCAGCTGCTCGGCGAACAGGTCGTGACGATCGTCCAGCAGTTGCGCGACCGCGACGACCTGGTCAAGCCGCCCGGGGTTGCCGAGACGCTCGACTGGGCTCGGGCGCTCGACCGCCTCGGCGCCAGCGAGCTCGACCTCGAGACCGCGGCGGCGACCTTGGGGGCGCTGGTGAAGTACCGCGAGGACACCGAGCGGGTGAAGCACGCGCTGGACCGGATGATGGCGGGATGAGCCGCTACGCCGCGGACGAGGTGCTGCTCGCATTCGCCGCGGCGGTGCGCGCAGCCGGCGTGCCCGTCACCGCGGACCGCACCCACCACTTCCTGGAGGCCGTCGCGCTGCTGGGCGCCGACTCCCGACAGGGCACCTGGCTGGCAGGCCGGGCGACCCTGTGCGGTGGCCCGGAGGACCTGGCTCGCTACGACCAGATCTTCGAGGCCTGGTTCCTGGCCCGAGAGGGGTTGCCCCGCACGGTGGCCGCCCAGGAGTCCGCATCGCCGGTGGCGCAACTGCCCACCGAGGCCGAGGGCGAGGGCGTCCTGGACGACGAGGTGCTGCGAGTAGCGGCCAGCGACGAGGAGATCCTGCGCGACCGCGATGTCGCCGGACTGTCCGCGTCGGACCGGGCTCGCCTGGCGCGGATGTTCTCCGTCCTCCCGTGCCGCTCGCCGCAGCGGCGGGCGCTGCGACGTACGCCGTGGCACCGGGGCGAGGTCGACGCCTCCCGCACGATGCGGCGGATGGTCAGCCGGCTCGGCGAGTCCGACCGGGTGGCCTGGCGTCGGCGGGGCACCCGCCCTCGCCGGGTGGTGCTCCTCATCGATGTGTCCGGCTCGATGAGCGCCTACGCCGACGCCCTCCTGCGGTTGGCGCATCGCTTCGTGGTGTCCACGGCCTCGACCGGCGGGGGCGGCTCGACGGAGGTGTTCACCGTCGGCACCCGGCTCACCCACATCACCCGAGCGATGCGCCTGCGCGATCCCGAGCGAGCGATCGTGGCCGCCGGTCGCACGGTCCCGGACTGGTCGGGTGGCACCAGGTTGGGGGAGACGCTCAAGATGTTCCTGGACCGCTGGGGTCAGCGCGGGCTCGCCCGCGGGGCCGTCGTGGTGATCTTCAGCGACGGTTGGGAGCGCGGCGACGCGGCACTGCTGGCTGAGCAGGCCGAGCGGCTCAGCCGACTCGCCCACCGTGTGGTCTGGGTCAACCCCCACCGCGGCAAGAGCGGCTACACCCCCGTCCAGCAGGGAATCGTGGCGGTGCTCCCACACGTTGACCACTTCGTGGCCGGGCATTCGATGGCGACGTACGCCGACCTGGTGGAGGTGGTGGCCCGTGCGTGAGGTGCTCGACGAGCTGATGACCTGGTGGCGAGCCGGCGACACGGTCGCCTTGGGCACGGTGGTCGCGACGTTCCAGTCCGCGCCCCGGCCGGCCGGCGCCTCGATGATCGTGGGCCCGACGGGTGAGGCCGTCGGCTCGGTGTCGGGTGGCTGTGTCGAGGGAGCCGTCTACGAGCTCGGACAGGAGATCATCGGCACCGGCGAGCCGGTGCTGCAGCGATACGGCATCAGCGACGACGACGCGTTCGCCGTGGGTCTGACCTGCGGGGGCATCCTCGACGTCTACGTCGAGAAGGTGGATCGGCAGACCTTCCCCGAGCTTGAGGCGATCGCCGACGACCTGGCCGCCGGGCGCCCGGTCGCGGTGGCCACCGTGGTCGACCATCCGGATCCGGCCCGGGTGGGCCGGCGCCTGGTCATCCACCCGGATGGGAACGGACCCTCGGGGGCGTCGTTGGGCAGCTCACGCGCGGACGCCGCCGTGCACGACGATGCGCTCGGCCTGCTCGCGTCCGGGCACAACGGCACGCTCGAATACGGCCCCGACGGTGAGCGCCGGGGTGAGGGCATGCGGGTGTTCGTCTGGGGCTTCGCACCCAAGCCGCGGATGCTCGTGTTCGGCGCCATCGACTTCGCGGCCGCCGTGGCCCGGGTGGGCAGCTTCCTCGGCTATCACGTCACCGTGTGCGACGCGCGCCCCGTCTTCGCCACCAACACCCGATTCCCGGAGGCCGATGAGGTCGTCGTCGACTGGCCCCACCGCTACCTGGGTGCCGAGGTGGCCGCGGGGCGGGTGGATCGGCGCACGATCATCGCGGTGCTCACCCACGACCCGAAGTTCGACGTACCCCTCCTGGAGGTCGCCCTCCGCGTTCCCGACGTGGCGTACGTCGGCGCCATGGGCTCGCGGCGCACCCACGACGACCGGATGGCTCGGTTGAGGGAGGCGGGACTGACCGAGGAGGAGCTGGGTCGGCTCTCCAGCCCGATCGGCCTCGACCTCGGTGCCCGCACTCCGGAGGAGACCGCCGTCAGCATCGCGGCTGAGATCATCGCCCTGCGCTGGGGTGGCACCGGGGATCGCCTCGGTGGGCGCGAGGGGCGCATCCATCACACCGCCCCTCGATGACCGCGACCTGTCGCAGATGTACATCGAAATTGCGTCGACCCGTCGCAGATGTACGTGTGGACATGTACATCTGCGACAGGTCGACGGCGTAGGTTCGCTGGCGTGAGTGCGCCGAGGGACACCGTGCTCCCAGTGGGCTTCGCCGTCGCGCTCTCGCATCACGTCAAGGTGCGCGACGGTGGGCGCACCCTGGTGGGCGGGTCGGCAGGCTCGGTGCTCTACCTCGCTCCCGAGGCCGCCTCCCTGATCGGCGCCGGCCCGGTGTACGCCGAGCCCGGGACGGCGGCCAGGCTGGTCCGCCTGCTGCTCGACCGGGGCTTCGCCGACCCGGTCTGGGCCGAACCACCCGTCGACGACACACACGTCACCGACGTCACCGTGGTGGTGCCGATCCAGGACCGTCCGGCTGCTCTGCAGCGGCTGCTTGCCGGCTTGGCGTCGGGTCTCCCGGTCGTCGTGGTCGACGACGGCTCCCGCGACCCGGCCGCGGTGGCGGCTGTCTGCTCGGCGTACGACGCGAGGCTGGTGTGCCATGCGGTGAACCGCGGACCGGCTGCCGCCCGCAACACGGGCCTGCGGGAGGTCCGGACGCCGTACGTCGCCTTCTGCGACTCAGATGTGCTGCCGTCGCCCGGCTGGCTCGGCATGCTGCGACGGCACCTCGACGATCCCGCGGTCGCGGTGGTGGCGCCGCGGATCCTCGGGCCTGAGGCTCGCGACGGCGACACCTGGCTCGAACGCTACGAGCAGGCGCGATCCTCTCTCGACCTGGGGACCCGGCCGGCTGCGGTGAAGGCCGGTGGGGCCGTGTCCTACCTGCCCAGCGCATGCCTGGTCGCCCGCGTCGAGGCTCTTGCTGCCGGCTTCGACGAGGACCTTCGTGCCGGTGAGGACGTGGACCTCGTGTGGCGGCTGCTGGCCGACGGCTGGCGGGTCCGCTACGAGCCGGCCGCCTCCGCGCGCCACGAGCACCTGGCACGGTTCGGCGAGTGGTGGGCGCGCAAGGCCTTCTACGGTACGTCGGCCGCACCGCTCGCCGCGCGGCACGACAGCGCGGTGGCGCCGATGGTCCTCACGCCCTGGTCGCTGGTCTTCGCGGCCTCGCTGCTTGCGCAGCGTCGCTGGTCGGTCCCGGTCGCCCTGGCCGCGGCCGGTGCGGCGACTCTCGGGGTCAGTCGCAAGCTGACCAGGAGCGAGCATCCGTTCCGCGCCGCCGCCGTCCTCACCGTCGAGGGTGCCGTCGCCACCTGGTGGCAGACCGCATCCGCGCTGACCCGGCACTACTGGCCGGTGGCTGCAGGCGCCGCGGTGCTGTCGCGCAGGGCCCGGCGGGCGCTGCTGGTCGCTGCGGTCGCCGAGGGTCTCGCCGACCGTCGCCGGACCCGTCCCGGCCTGGATCCGGCACGGTATCTCCTGGCCCATCGGCTCGACGATCTCGCCTACGGCACCGGCCTCTGGCAAGGGGCGTGGCGCGAGCGTTCGCTGCGCGCCCTGGTGCCGAAGTTCCACGGATTCACGCGAATCCGGTGAACCGGTGTCGCTCTTCCCCACCCCTGGGCTAACGTGGCGCACGTCACGCCGGAGGAGGGTGGGTGCACGTCAACCGCAGGAGTCTGCAGGACCGTCGGGTCGCTGCCACGCGCGCCTGGTCATCCTTCGTCGAGCACGGTGACGAGGCCGAGGATCTCGTGCGACCCGAGATCCTGAGCAGCTGGACGCGATCGGAGGCGGCCCGGGCGCTGGAGGTGACCGAGGCTCCGCTCGCAGACGAGTCCGACACCCACGCGATCTGGCAGGGCTCCCAGCTGCAGACGGCCGTCGAACGCGTCGAGGCCGAGCTGCGCCGCACCGCCGAGGACGGCGACCTGGTGCTCGCCGTGACCGACCCCGAGACGCGGATCCTCTGGACGTACGGCGGCCGCGTGATGCGGCGCAAGGCCGAGACGGTCAACTTCGTGGCCGGCGGGCGCTGGGACGACGAGAGCGTCGGGACCAACGCCCTCGACCTGGCCAACCGGCTGGACACGCCGAGCATGGTGTTCAGTGCCGAGCACTACGCCCCGATCGTGCACAACTGGGTCTGCTGGGCCGCGCCCGTCCACGACCCCGCGACCGGCGAGCAGCTCGGCGTACTCGACCTGTCGACGACCTGGGACCGCACCCACCCCATCGGGCTCGCGACCGCTCGCGTGCTGGCACGACTGATCGAGACCGCGATGCCCGTCTCCGGCAGCGGTCTGGTCACCGGCAACATCGACAGCGGCGAGCCCGGCCTGAGCCTCACCCTCCTCGGCACCGCAGAGGCCCGTCTCGACGGTGTCCGGCTGCTGCTCAACCGTCGGCAGACCGAGATCCTCGCGCTGCTCGCCATCCACCCTGAGGGGCTGTCGGTCGACCATCTGCACGCGCTGCTGTACGGCGAGTCCTCGGTCACCCTGTCCACCCTCAAGGCGGAGGTGTCCCACCTGCGACGCGCCTTGTCCGGTCAGCTGTCGTCGCGGCCCTACCGGCTCACCATGCCGGTGCAGACCGACGTCGAGACCGTGCTCGAGCTGTTGCGGCGGGGCGAGGTGGCTGCAGCCGTCGACGCCTATGGCGGCGACCTGATGCCCGGCACCGACTCGCCGGCGCTCAACGAGCTCGCCGACTACGTCGCAGTGGCGGTTCGCGAGGCCCTGCTCGCCAATCCCGATCCTGCGGCCGTCGTGCACTACAGCGAGCTGGCGCCGTACGACGTCGAGGTGCTCGAGGTCTGCCTGCTGTCGCTGGGCGACCGCTCCCACCCGGCCAAGCCGCTGCTGAAGGGCCGGCTCGCCGCCACCACCAGGAGCTGATCCCGCTCCTCGTCGCTTGTGGATGACCACGTTGACGAGTGTCACTATCTATGTAAATGTTTCTACCCGTACCTACGTCTAGAAAAACGTACTTCGGGGGAACAACAATGACATTCATACATACTGGTGCATTTCTGCTTGCTGGTGGAGTGCTCGCGACCACGCTGGCTGGGGGAGGCCCACACCTGGCGTCAGCGAGTTCGCGTGCCACGACCTCGTGTCCGACCAGCAGAGGCGTATCGGGCTCGGTCGGGCGCGTCGCCGTCGAGACGAGGGTCGATCTCTATGCGGAGCCGAAGCCGGAGCCGTCCAGCCTGAAGGTGGGCGACGCGTCCTACCCGAGACACCTCGGGTCGAGTCAGGTCACGAAGGACGGCTGCTACGCAGTGCCCTGGCCCTCGGCCACGGTGATGCGTCGGGCCGCCGACTCCCACGGCGTGCTCAACCTCCGCCTCGTGGTGCAGCGCAGCGGCCAGCTGCAGATGCGGGTGTTCCCGGGCTTCCTCACCAGGTCTGCCGCCGGCTTCACGATGCGAAGCGGATCCGGCGCCGCGTCCGTTGCTGCCTTGGGTCGCGCCATTTCGGCGGAGCAGTCGAGCGTCGAGGGAGAGCTGACTGAGTCCTTCGCCAGTGCGGGCGCGTGGCCGGCGAGAGTCGACGCCACGTCGCTGCGTGGTCGAACGGCAGCCGTGGCGGTGAGCACGTCCGATGTGGCGACGCTGCCACGAGAGCTGACTGCGCGAGCGCCGAGCGGAGTCCGCTATGTCCTCGAGCGCAGGTTCCGTGACCGTCCGGCCGCCGTCGGCCAATACTGGAGCAACACCAAGCGAGCCAGGGAGCGTTACGTCTACGCCGGCGGAGCGACGTCCAGCCTGGGGGCCGCGTGGTCGGTGAGCGGTGCCAACGGCTCCTACAGCGCCAGCCAGACCTGGACCACCGCGACGGACAACTCGATGGGGTTCCCCGTGGCCAGGGGCAAGGCGCATCGCATCTACCGGACCTACTTCTCCTACGGGAAGTTCGCCTATCAGGTCTACAACTACCTCGCCGGGAAATGGAACACGGTGGGCCACATCGTGCGCCGGATTCGTTGGGAGGGGGGGCAGGGATCTCTTGCCGGTCCGTCAACGCCTACTTCGTCCGCGGACTTCTGCAAGCCGTTCAAAAGGGGCGGGTACTGGAACTCCGGAACCACGCATGCGATGACCTGGTCGAACGGTGTGGACCTCACGGCAGGAATGAAGGGGGTATTGGGCAGTCTCTCGCTCTCGTCGAGCAGTGGTTTCAGTCGGCTTGCGCACAACCACGTGACCTTTGCCAAGAAGGCGCGGCTGTGCGGCTGGCACGATCGCCTGACGGGTCGTCCGGGTGCACTCATTGCGCGACGTCCACGGTGAGGCGAAGATGGCTACCGCTCGCAGGTGTGGGTCTCTTGGCGATGGTTCTCGCGATCCCTGTTGGCCGCTCGCACGTTGGCGCGCGTTCTACGGCCCTTGTCGCGCTCGGAGACGACCCGACCACGGAGTGCAGTCCTACCGTTGGGACCTCCTCGGGCATGACCGTCAGCATCGAAGGGGTGCGAAACCTCAGCAACAAGCCTGTCAAGGTACTCAAGGCGGAGTTGACGCGAGCAGTTGACGTCCGAGTGCTCGGGATCGATGCGCTGGATCAGGATTCGACGACAGGCTTCGGTGGATTCGGCTCGTGGGACGGTTATCCACCTCGAAAGTTGCCGCCGGCCTGGAAGGCCGCTTGGGAGCGTCGGGAGCCGGCTGAGGGTGCCGTGATTCCACCCCAACACGGCCAGTACGAGTTCACCGGGTTCATCATCGGCTATGCCGCTGTCCGCGGCTCGGCCGGACCGCTGCGGATCACCTACGAAGACGGCGAAGGTCGTCAAGGGTCCGCGGAGATGTCCACGATCTTGGTGACAAGCCCACACTGCCACGGCCCGTTCCCGGGCTACCAGGGCTTCGGAAAGTAGGCCCGGCATGCTCTTCGTCAGACCGCTGCCCCGATGGGCGGCGGCCACGGTGTGCGGCCTGCTGGGCCCGGCGCTCGCGCCCGCCTACTGGGTGGTCAGGTCGCCCCCATCCACGGCCCTGGTGGGTGCCGATGGCTTGAACGCCATGTGCATGCCTTCTCCCGGGACCGCTCGGGGCGTCACGACCAGCATCGAGGACGTGCGCAACCGGAGCGATCAGCCGGTGAGGATCCTGAGCGTCGAGCTGCTGCGGGCCACAGGGATCCGAGTCCTCGGAATCAGCGCGCTGAACTACCCGGCTCGCAGAGCCTTCGGCGGCTTCGGATCCTGGGAGGGCTTTCCGCCACGCGGGCTTCCACCCGCCTGGCGAAGGGCCTGGGACCGCTCCGCGCCGGCTCAGGGCGCCGTCATTCCACCCCAGGCCGGGGACGAGTACACCGGATTCATCATCGGGTTCTCCGCTGTCCGGGGCTCCGCCGGCCCCCTCAGGGTGACCTACGAGGACGGTGATGGGCGCCGCGGATCGGTGCTGGTGCACTTGACGCTGCTGAGCAGTCCCGACTGCCACGGGCCCTTTCCTGGCTCGAAGGGCCAACCCGACTTCCGTTAGAGAGGTGACGCATGCGTTCCCTCAACACGAAACGAAGGATCATCATGTGGATCATCGCAGGCGTGATCGCCGGGGACCTGATCGGAATGGCTGAATCGCACCGTTGGTGCTGAAACGGAGGGAGACCATTGAGGGTGGTCAGTTGGCTCTTCACATCGCTCCGCACGCGGACCGGACGGCTCAGCTGGGCCGTCGTGGTGATGTCGGTGGCCGCGGCTGTGGCGCTGACGATTCTCGACCTGAGTCAGTCGTGGCTAAGTGGTTGAACGCAGTCACCAGGTGGCTGCGATCAACCATCCAAGCGTCAGGCATTCCCGCGATCGCTGAGACTCGCGCGCTCCAGCCCCGGGCAGGCCAACCTTTGGCCAACCTCGCCGACCTAGCGTGAGGCGGGTCACAGGTTCAGCCGTCGTTTGCATGCCCTCCAGGAGCGTTCATGACCAAGATCCAACTCACCGTCGACGGAGCGTCGGTCTCCGACGACGTCGAGCCCCGCATGCTCCTCGTGCAGTACCTGCGCGAGAAGCTCGGCAAGACCGGCACCGTCATCGGTTGCGACACCAGCAACTGTGGCGCCTGCACCGTGCACCTCGACGGCAGGAGCGTGAAGTCCTGCAACGTGCTGGCCGTCCAGGCCGACGGTCACGAGGTCACCACCATCGAGGGGCTCGCCCAGGACGGCGAGCTGCACCCCGTCCAAGCCGCCTTCCATGAGTGTCACGCCCTCCAGTGCGGATTCTGTACGCCGGGCATGATCATGCAGTGCGTCGATCTCCTCAAGGAGAACCCACACCCGACCGAGGCCGAGATCCGGGAAGGCATCGAGGGCAACCTGTGCCGGTGCACCGGTTACCACAACATCGTCAAGGCCGTGGAGCACGCCGCGGGAGGTGCCAAGTGACCGCCGTCCAGGAACCCGTCGCAGCCAAGGAGATCGGCCGCGAGCGCCGCCGCAAGGAGGACCAGCGGCTGATCACCGGTCGCACCCGCTGGACCGACAACATCACGCTGCCCGGCATGCTGCACCTCGCCATGGTGCGCAGCCCCTTCGCGCACGCCATGATCACCGCGATCAACACCGACGACGCCAAGGCAGCGACCAACGTCGTCACCGTGATCACGGGACGTGACGTCGCCGAGGAGCAGGGCTCGCTGCCCAACGCCTGGCCGATCACCCCCGACCAGGTGACCCCGGCCCACCCCCCGGTGGCCGTCGACCGGGTCACCTTCGCCGGCGAGATCGTCGCTGTCGTGGTCGCCCGGACGGCCGCGGAGGCCCGCGACGCCGCCGAGCTGGTGGACGTCGACTACGAAGAGTTGCCGGCCGCGCTCGACCTGAGGGAGTCCGCGGAGGACAAGGTGCTCGCGCACCCCGACCTCGGCACCAACAAGTCCGCACTGTGGCAGTTCGACTCCGCTGCCGCAGGCACGGGCGGTGACGTCAATGCGGCCATCGAGAAGGCCCGCGGCGACGGCATCGTCGTCGAGCGGGAGTTCCGTCAACAGCGGCTGATCCCGGCGTTCATGGAGCCACGCTCCGTCGTCGTCGACCCCACCGGTGAACAGATCACCATGTGGTCCGCGACGCAGATCCCGCACATCCTGCGGTTCCTGCTGGCCGCTGTCCTGGGCATCCCGGAGCAGAAGATCCGGGTGATCGCGCCCGACGTCGGTGGTGGGTTCGGCGGCAAGCTGCAGACCACACCCGAGGAGTTCATCGCCATGGTGCTGGCTCGCCGCCTGGGCAAGCCGGTGAAGTACACCGAGACCCGTTCCGAGTCGCTCGTGGCTGGTCACCACGGCCGGGACCAGTGGCAGAAGCTGACGCTGTCGGCCGAGAAGGACGGCACGGTCACCGGGTTCAAGGTCGAGCTGCTCGCCGACCTGGGCTCGTACGTCTCCTTGGTGGGTGGCGGCGTCCCGGTGCTGGGCGCCTTCATGTTCAACTCGATCTACAAGTTCCCGGCCTACCACTTCAGCTGCCAGACGGTGTTGACCAACAAGACCTGGACCGATGCCTACCGCGGTGCCGGTCGCCCGGAGGCGACGTTCGGGATCGAGCGGATGATGGACGAGCTGGCCGTGGAGCTCGACATGGAGCCCCTGGAGCTGCGCGCCAAGAACTGGATCACCAACACCGAGTTCCCCTTCACCACGGTGGCCGGGCTCGAGTACGACTCCGGCAACTACGAGGAGGCGACCGCGCTCGCCAAGGAGCACTTCGGCTACGACGAGCTGCGGGCGGAGCAGAAGACGCGTCGTGAGTCCGGCGATCCGGTCCAGCTGGGCATCGGCATCTCCACGTTCACCGAGATGTGTGGTCTCGCGCCCTCCCGGGTGCTCGGCTCGCTCGACTACGGCGCCGGCGGCTGGGAGCACGCCGAGGTCCGGATGCTGCCCACCGGCAAGGTCGAGGTCGTCACCGGAGCCTCCGCTCACGGCCAGGGCCACGAGACGGCGTTCAGCCAGATCGTCGCCGACCGGCTGGGGGTCGCGTTCGAGGACGTGGAGGTCCTGCACGGTGACACCCAGGTGGCACCCAAGGGTCTCGACACCTACGGATCACGATCGCTCGTGGTCGGTGGCGAGGCGCTGGTGAAAGCGGTCGACAAGGTGATCGAGAAGGCCAAGCCGATCGCGGCCCACCTCCTCGAGGCCTCGGTCGACGACATCGAGTTCGCTGCTGGTCGGCTCGGCGTACGCGGAACCGACAAGGGCATGGCCATCGGCGAGGTGGCGCTGGCGACCTTCGCAGCCCACAACCTGCCGGACGGTGTGGAGGCCAACCTCGACTCGTCGGCGACCTACGACCCGATCAACTTCAACTACCCGCACGGCACCCACCTCTGCGCCATGGAGGTCGACACCGAGACCGGCGCTGTGAAGATGCGCAAGTACACCTGCGTCGACGACATCGGCAACATCATCAACCCGCTCATCGTGGCCGGTCAGGTGCATGGGGGGCTGGTGCAGGGCATCGCCCAGGCGCTGTGGGAGGAGGCCGTCTACGACAGTGCGGGCACGCTGGTGTCGGGGTCGTTCGTCGACTACCTGGTCCCCACCGCCGCCGACACGATCAGCTTCGACATCGACCACCGCAGCACCGCGTCGCTGACCAACACCCTGGGCACCAAGGGGGTCGGCGAGGCAGGCACCATCGCTTCGACACCCGCTGTCGTGAATGCCGTGCTCGACGCGGTGCGTCAGTTCGGGGTGAAGGACATCCAGATGCCCTGCACTCCCGAACGGGTCTGGAAGGCCATCCATGCCTCCGGTGACGGAGGCGCAGATGCGACCACCGGTGATGCCATGCCGCACTTCGACGAGTCAGAAGGAGGGGTCCAGTGATCCCCGCACAGTTCGACTACGTGGCGCCGGCGTCGGTGGAGGAGGCGCTCGCCGTCCTTGCCGAGCACGGTGACGACGCCAAGGTCATCGCCGGAGGCCAGAGCCTCCTCCCCGTGCTCAGGATGCGGCTGAATGCGCCGGAGATGGTCGTGGACCTCGCCAAGATCGACTCCTTGCGTGGCATCCGCGACGACGGCGACGCCATCGTCATCGGCGCCATGACCATCCACTCCGACGTGGGCAGCAGCGAACTCGTGGCCGAGCACGCGGCGCTGATCACCAAGGCGGTCGCGCACCTCGCCGACAACCAGATCAGGCATCGCGGCACCTTCGGCGGAGCGCTCGCGCACGCCGACCCTGCCGGTGACCTCGGAGCGCCAGCGCTGGCCCTCGGCGCAGAGTTCGTGATCGCTGGTCAGGGCGGGACCCGCACCGTCTCGGCGGACGACTTCTTCGTCGACCTCTTCGAGACGGCGATCGGGGAGGGTGAGCTGCTCACCGAGATCCGGATCCCCAAGCACACCGGGTGGGGTGCCCACTACGAGAAGTTCGTACGCGTCGCCCACCAGTGGCCGATCGTGGCCGTGGCGGCGACGATCCGCTCGGAGGGTGGCACCATCGCCGAGGCGCGGATCGGCCTGACCAACATGGGTTCGACGCCGTTGCGCGCGGCCGTGGTGGAGCGGGCCCTGGTGGGTCAGCCGGCCACCGACGAGGCGGTGCGGGCAGCGGCTGCGGCGGCGGCCGACGGCACCAACCCGCCATCCGACCTCAACGGTGACAGCGACTACCGCAAACACCTGGCCACCGTCCTGACCCGTCGTGCCGTGCTCGCGGCGGCAGGAGCGTGAGCGGGTGGAGCTGACCCACGAGTTCACGGTTCCGGCCTCACTCGACGAGACCTGGGCGGCCTTCAACGACATCGAGTCGGTCGGTGGATGCTTCCCGGGTGCTGTCGTCACCTCGGTCGAGGGCGACACGTTCCAAGGCTCCTGCAAGGTCAAGCTGGGTCCGATCGCGTTGGTCTACAACGGCACGGGCACCTTCATCGAGAAGGACGAGTCGTCCCACACGATGAAGATCCAGGCCAAGGGCAAGGACAAGCGCGGCAACGGCACCGCAGGCGCCGACGTGGTGGCGACGATGGTCGACTCCGGGGACGGCACCACCGTCAAGGTGGTGACAGACCTGGCGATCACCGGCAAGCCGGCCCAGTTCGGGCGGGGCGTCATGCAGGATGTGAGCGACAAGCTGCTCGGGCAGTTCGTCGAGTGTCTCAAGACCAAGGTCGGCGATTCCGTCGAGGACGCGCCCACGGCACCAGAAGCCGTGGGCGAGCCGGAGACGGCTGCCGCCGCCCCTGCGCCCACCCCCACTCCGGCTCCCACGGCGCGATCGGTCGCCGCGCCGCCGCCTGCGACTGAGGACGACGCCCTGGACCTGGGGGCGACCGTGATCCCGATCCTGATCAAGAGCTATGGCAAGCAGATCGCAGCCGGGGTCGGCATCGTCGCGGTGCTGGTGATCCTGTGGAGGCTGATCCGCTGACCGGCTCGCAGGCGAGGGGCTCGATCAGAAGACGTTGAGGGGACGGAACTGCACCGAGACCCGGGGCCCGCTGTGCGCGGTCTTGGGCACAGCGTGCTCCCAGGTGCGCTGGCACGAACCTCCCATCACGAGCAGGTCGCCGTGGCCCATCGTGAAAGCGACCGACGAGCCGCCGGCTCGGGGTCGCAGCAGCAGTCGGCGAGGATCGCCGAACGACACGATCGCGACCAGGGTGTCCTCGCTGCGGCCGCGACCGATCGTGTCGCCGTGCCAGGCGACGCTGTCTCGGCCGTCGCGGTAGTAGCAGCAGCCGGCGGTCACGAACGGCTCGCCCAACGTGGGCAGGTAGTGACGTGACAGGACGTCCCGGGCGGTGACCAGCCCAGGATGGGGAAGTGAGTCGTTCGCGCCGTAGGTGTGCACCAGGCGCGGAACATCGACCACCCGGTCGTACATCTCACGCCGTTCGGCGCGCCACGGCACGTCGTTGACCAGGGTGGAGAACAGATCGTCGGCACCCGACACCCAGTTGGGGCGTACGTCGATCCAGGCGCCGCGCGTCAGCGGCGTGCGCTGGACGCCGGCCATCGACCGGATGGACACGGCCGGTGCGGTGTCGAAGAGGTTGCCCTGGATCTCGACGGTCACGCGTCGAGACTACCACGCGAATCGAACAGGTGTTCGAGACAGGTCATCTCGGGGTCGCCTCAGGGGAATCCCGGTAGCCGAGTGTCGACGGCTCCGGGCAGAGTGGTGCCATGACCACCACGTTGACTGTCGGCCCTGCAGCCCGGGTCGAGCACCTGACCAAGACCTACGGCACCGGCGAAGCGCGAGTGGTCGCGCTCGACGACGTCACCTTGGCCATCAACGCTGGCGAGTTCACCGCCGTGATGGGGCCGAGCGGTTCGGGGAAGTCGACGCTCATGCACTGTTGTGCGGCCCTCGACACCGGTGACACTGGTGCCGTCTACATCGGTGATCAGAACCTCGTCGGCATGAAGGACAAGGCGCTCACCGCCTTGCGGCGCGACGCGATCGGCTTCGTCTTCCAGTCCTTCAACCTCGTGCCCACCCTCACGGCTCAGGAGAACATCCTGCTGCCGCTGTCGATCGCGGGTCGCAAGCCCGACCCCGACTGGTTCCGCAGCGTGATCGACACCGTGGACCTCGGAGACCGGTTGCACCACAAGCCCAACGAGCTCTCCGGGGGACAGCAGCAGCGAGTCGCGGTCGCCCGGGCGCTCGTCAGCCGCCCCCGCATCGTCTTCGCCGACGAACCGACCGGCAACCTCGACAGCCACAGCGGTGCCGAGGTCCTCGGCCTGCTCCGCGACAGCGTCAAGCAGCACGGACAGACCATCGTGATGGTGACACACGATCCGGTGGCTGCGGCCTACACCGACCGGGTGGTGTTCCTGGCCGACGGGCGGGTCGTCCACGAGCTGCGTCAGCCGAGCCGGGAGCAGATCCTCGAGACCATGTCCGAGATGACCGCGAGGGGCTGATCATGCTCAAGGTCACCTGGCGCAACCTGATCGCCCGCAAGGTCCGGCTGCTCCTGTCCGGCATGGCGATCGTGATCGGCGTCGCCTTCGTCGCCGGATCGTTCATCTTCACCGACTCCCTGGGTGGGGCCTTCGACGACATCATCGAGGGCTCGACCGCCGACGTGGAGATCGCTCCCGCCGGCGCGAACGACTTCGACTCGGTCCAGGACTCGCGCACCATCCCGGCCTCGGTGGTGGCCGATCTCGAGGCCCTCCCCGAGGTGGGTTCGGTCCACCCCCAGAACGGGCTGCAGACGGTGTTCGTGATCGGCAGTGACGGCAAGGTGGTCGGCGGCAACGGGCCGCCGGGCCTGGCGTTCAACCCGAGTGGCGCGACGTCGTTGACCGGCAACCCGATCATCGAGGTCACCGAGGGCGAGCTTCCGTCCGGACCCTTCCAGATCGCCCTCGACGAGGCGACGGCCGACAAGGGCGGCTACGACGTGGGAGACACGGTCAAGCTGGTCACGCCAGGCACGCCGCCGACCATGGAGGCGACACTCACCGGCCTGGTCGAGTTCGGCAACGGCAGCGGGCTCAACGGGGCGACGCTGACCCTGTTCGAGAGCCGGTTCATGCAGGACCAGTTCTTCGGGGGCAAGGACGTCTACTCCACCATCTCCCTCAATGCGGCCGACGGCGTCAGCCAGGAGGAGCTGCGTGCAGCCGCGCAGACCGTGCTGCCCAACGGCGTCCAGGCTCGCACCGGCGACGAATACGTGAAGACCAACCAGGACGCGCTCGACGAGATCCTCGGCTTCATCCAGACCTTCCTCCTGGTGTTCGCGGGGGTCTCGCTGGTGGTCGGCGTGTTCATGATCATCAACACCTTCTCGATCCTGGTGGCCCAGCGCAGTCGCGAGCTGGCGCTCCTGCGAACCTTGGGCGCCTCGAAGCGCCAGGTCACCGTGTCGGTCGTCCTGGAGGCACTCGCGGTCGGGATCGTCGGCTCCACGATCGGCCTGGGTGTGGGCTATCTGCTGGCCCGGGGTCTCGCGGCGATCTTCGGCCTGCTCGGCCTCGACCTCGGCAACGCCAGCTATCCGATCACCGTGCCGACCGTGGTCTGGTCCTACGTCGTCGGCATCCTGGTGACGGTCATCGCTGCCTACCTTCCGGCCCGCCGCGCCTCGACGATCGCCCCCATCCAGGCTCTGCGCGACGACGGCTCGCTGCCCGAGACGGCGCTGCGCCGCCGCCTGATCATCGGAGGGGTGTCGATCCTCGCCGGGCTCGGCAGCCTGGTCGCGGGATTCGCCCGTGACGGCGCGCTCGGCCTGAGCCTGATCGGACTCGGGATGCTCCTCGTCCTCGTCGGGGTCGCCCTGATCAGCCCGATCGCGGCGGTCCCGGTGATCAGTGCCTTCTCGGCGCCCTACCGGGTCTTCGGCACGGTGGGGCAGCTCGCCACCCAGAACTCCCTGCGCAATCCACGACGGACGGCGGCCACCGCGAGCGCTCTGATGGTCGGGCTCGCCCTGGTGGCGATGATCTCGATCCTGGGCCGTTCGGCATCTGCCTCGACCGAGGCCGCCCTGAAGGAGAACCTGACCTCGCAGTTCATCGTCTCCAACGTGGTGCAGCAACCGTTCTCCACCGACGTGGCCGCCGAGATCCGCAAGGTCGACGGGGTGGCCAGCGTCGCCAGCCTGCGCTCGGCCTACGTGGAGCTCGACGGCGCCGGGGTGCAGGTGGGTGCCATCGATCCTGCCGTGTTCGCGCAGGCGTTGGCCTTGCCGATGGCCACCGGGGCCGTCTCGGACCTCAGATCCGGCACCGTCATCCTCAGCAAGGGACGCGCCGAGAGCCTCGGTGTCTCGGTCGGTGACACCACGACCCTGAAGATGCAGGGCGGCAGCGTGCCGTTGACCGTGGCCGGCGTGCTGGCGACCACAGCGGTGGTGCCGGCGGAGGCCCTGGTCACCTTCGACACCCTGACCAAGGGGGGCCTGGCGCCGCTGGACTCCCTGGTCCTCGTGACCAAGGACCCAGGAGCCGACACGGCGACGGTGCGCGACGACATCGAGGCGATCACCAAGGATCTGCCGACCGTGACGGTCAAGGACCCGGAGGGTCTCGCCGCCGAGCAGCAGAAGCAGGTCAACACCTTCCTCAACCTCATCTACGGGCTGCTCGGGCTGTCGGTCGTGATCGCTATCCTCGGTGTGATCAACACCCTCAGCCTCTCGGTCATCGAACGGACCCGCGAGATCGGCCTGCTCCGAGCGATCGGGATGAGCCGTCGACAGCTGCGGCGGATGATCCGGCTCGAGTCCGTCGTGGTGGCCGTCTTCGGCGCCCTGCTGGGCATGGCCCTTGGCCTGGCGTTCGGGGCCGGACTCATCTTCGCCCTGCGCGATCAGGGCCTGACCGAGCTGTCGATCCCCTGGATCCGACTGGTGATCTTCGTGGTCGCGGCAGCGGTCGTCGGCGTTCTCGCGGCCTACTTCCCGGCTCGACGAGCAGCGAAGCTCGACGTGCTGCGAGCCATCTCGACCGAGTAGCCCCGCAACCGGCTGCCAGGGTGAAATGTCCAGATTTGGAGACTCCGCCGAGCCGCATCCCTACAATCGACCCATGATGGAGGTGGTCTCGAACACGGAGTCAGGCGCCCTCCCCGCCTTGAAGCACATCCAGGTGAGGGAATACGTGCGTGGCCTTGTGGACGGTTGCGAGCCGGGAGCCTCTGCGCCCTCGGAGCGCGAGCTGGTGCAGCGCTTCGGTGTCGCACGGATGACCGTTCGGCAGGCCATGGACGCCCTCGTCGGGGAAGGCCTGCTCGTCCGGGTCCCGGGGCGCGGGACCTTCGTCGCCCAGCCGCGCACGCAGCCGGGCAAGCTGCTGAGCTTCTCCCAGGAGATGACCCAGCGCGGTCTTCTGCCCGAGTCGCAGACACTCATCGCCCGCCGGGAGAAGGCCGGTCCGGGGGTCGCCAAGGCCCTGAGCCTCACCGAGGGCGACCCGGTCATCCACTGGAAGCGGCTGCGTCGGGCGGACAGTTCACCGGTCTGCGTGGAGGACGCCTACCTCAATGAGGTGCTGCTGCCGGGCTTCCTGCAGAGTGGCATGCCGACCAGCCTCTACGAGGCCCTCGATGCGCGCGGCCTGCGACCCACGTGGGCAGAGGACTCAGTGTCGGCCGATCTCGCCACTGCAGAGGAGGCCGCCCACCTCGAGGTCGACCCCGGGACCGCCGTACTCCGTGTCGCCCGCCGTGCCTTGGTCGACGATCGACCCATCGAGGTCTCCCGGGCCGTCCTCCGAGGGGACCGCTACACCCTCTGGGTGCAGTTCGACGGTTCCCTCAGGGGTCCGCATCAACGGCGGGGGCGTTGGTAGGCGCTGGGTGGGCAGCCGACCAGGCGGCTGAACTCGCGGGCGAAGTGTGCCTGGTCGAACCAGCCGTGGCGGGCGGCCAGATCGGCCAGGGAGCCGTCGTAGCCATGATCGAGCTCGGTGACGACGTCGTGCATCCGATAGCGGGCGAGCACCCACTTGGGACTTACGCCCACATAGTGGGCGAACAGCCGCTGGAGCCGCCGAGCGGTCGTCGCGAACCGATCCTCCAGCTGCGCCACCCTGACGAGAGAAGGGTCGTCGAGCATCTCGCCGATGATCTGGAGCACGAACTGGTAGTCGGCCTCGGGGGTGGTTCCGTCCTGGGCGAGCACCGCATCGACCCGCCGCCGACAGGTGTCCATGTCGAGGGGTGGCCCCAGTGCGTCGAGGGTCGCGTGGGTGGAGGCGCCCACCACCCCGAGCGCCGGCACGGTGAGGTCTCTCAGCGTCCGGGCGCTGGTGCCGGTCAGACTGGCGAGGCCACCGGGGCGGAACTTCACCCCGAACACCCAGCCGACGCCCGCAACATCCACGTCGAAGCGCCGGGTGAGCACCCCGGTCACGACCACGTGCTCCCGGCCGACGCCCGCTCGTCGATGGCCCCGTTCGACGCTGAGGGTGCACGCCGGGTGCGGAAGCGTCGAGCTGAGGTACGACGTGCCTGCCGGGAGGTCCCACCTGAGCATCCAGTAGTTCTCCACCCACGGCGACAAGCTCGGCCCACAGTCGGCGCGCTCGAGCTCGACATAGCGCGCGAACTCGTCGGGCCGCAGCACACCCGCGCCCGTCGTGGTGGCCTCTGACGCGTTTCTCCAAGCCTCCACGACAGCCATCGTAGGAGGCTGGTGGGACACGATCCACCACGACAGAGGAGTCAGCGATGAGCACCCCGGCCGCCCGCCTTGCCATGGTCACCCTGGACTGCGCCGACCCAGAGGTCTCCGCCACCTTCTGGTCGGGCCTGCTGGGCTGGGAGATCGCCCACGCGGAGCGCGACTACGCGATGCTCACGGGGCCGGACCATGCGTTGGGGTTCGGTCGCGTCGAGGACTATGTGGCGCCGGCCTGGCCGAACCAGGGTGGAAGCAAGCAGTTCCACTTCGATCTCGCCGTCGCAGACCTCGACGAGGCCGAGCGCATCGCCCTCGAGCTCGGCGCCACCCGCCCCGACGAGCAGCCGGGAGACACCTGGCGTGTGCTCCTCGACCCCGCTGGTCATCCGTTCTGCCTGACCGATGCCGCGAACTGGGGCTAGCGGCACCTCAGGGCAGGGAGCCGAGAGCCGCGACCGTCGCGCCGGACTCCTCGCACACCCACATCGGGTCCGGTCCACCCAGCTCCGGATGGATGTAGATGGCGTGGGGCTCGTCGGTGTCGCAGGCGGAGCACAGGGGCCAGCGTCCGACCCGTTCGAGGAGCATGTCCTGGATGTCCTGGGCGACCAGTCCGGCCACGTACGTGCCGCCTTCTGGCCACTGCTCCACCCACCAGCGTCGGGTGGTGACAGCCTCCTCGAGCAAGGACACGACCTCGGCATCCGCGACCCTGGTGGCCTGCAGGTCGCGCAGCACCAGTGCGCGCGCGACGTACACCGCTGACTCATCCACAGGTTCATCCTGCCGCGATCGGCCAAACCGGCGCCGTAGAGTCTCCCCATGACCTCGACCCCCGAGCCCTCGCTCGAGGTGACGGTCCTGCATCCGCGCGACGTCGCAGGGGCCGCGGAGGGCGGGGCCGACCGGCTGTTCCTGATGTCGTCGGCAGGGATGTCTCCCACGCCGGCGGAGGTCAGCGCCGCGGTGCGCGAGTCCGACCTTCCGCTACGGGTGATGCTGCGTCTCTCCGACCACCGCACCACCGACGGCGGCGAGTTCGCTCGCCTGGTGGCGCTCGCCGAGGAGTACGTCGCGCTGGGGGCCGAGGGAGTCAGCTTCGGCTTCCTCGACACCGACCTTCAGGTCGACGTCGGCACCTGTCGTGCACTTGCCGACGCCCTTCCGGGCGTGCCCTGGACGCTCAGTCGCGCCATCGACGACACCCTGGAACCCCAGCGGTCCTGGCGACGCCTCACCGGCCTGCCCGGCCTCGACGCGGTGCATTCGGCAGGCTCTCCGCGCGGCCTCGACGGAGGGTACGACGAGCTGCTGGCCCTGGCCGAGTCCGAACCGTCGGTCTCGTCACTGCTCGTGCCCTCGGGTGGGCTGCGCGCGGAGATGGTGCCGTGGTTCGTGCGCGCCGGGGTGACCCGGTTCCACGTGGACAACCAGGTGCGCCCGGGCGCAACCGAGAAGGCATACGTCGACGCCGGTCACGTCCGGTCCTGGCGACTCCTGCTCGACGGGACCGCATGATCCTCATCGACCCGCCCAACGCAGCGGGGCACGGCCGGCTGTGGTCCCACCTCGCCAGCGATTCGTCGTACGACGAGCTGCATGTGTTCGCCCGTATCATCGGTGTCCCCGAGCGTGGCTTCGACCGCGACCACTACGACGTGCCGGCCGAGTGGTACGACCGGGTGGTGGCGGCGGGCGCGACCCCGGTGTCGTCGCGCGAGCTGATCGTCCGGATCCGGGCCGCCGGGCTACGCCGTCGCAAGACCGAGTCCCTGCGTCCACGCAGAGCTGGTCGGGGGCTGTTGCGCCCACCGTTGCTCAGGCGCGGTGACACCGTGGCCGTGGTCGCGCCGGCCGGGCCGGCCGAGGCCGCGAGGGTCGCTGCCGGAGCCGACGTGCTGCGGGGGTGGGGCCTGGAGTTGCGCCCGGTCGCAGATCAGCTCGAGGCTGGCTTCGCCTGGCTGGCCGCGCCCGACGAGGTGCGCGCCGCGGCTCTGCAGGACGCCTGGCTCGATCCTGCGGTCTCGGCCGTCTGGTGCACGCGTGGCGGATTCGGGTCGCACCGGATCCTGGATCTCCTCGACTGGCGGGCGATGGCCTCGGCCAACCCCAAGCTGCTCGTCGGCTTCTCCGACGTGACGGCCCTGCACCAGGCCTTTGCGGCGCGCCTCGGCGTGTCCACCGTCCACGGTCCCGTTCTGAGCAGCATCGAGGACCGGCTCCCGGCGACGCGGGCGGCGCTGCGCTCGCTCGTCATGGAGGGCGTGACAGCCGAGATCACCGGACTGGAGCTGGCGCCGGGCGAGGCGACCGGCGTCCTCGTCGGTGGCAATCTCACGGTGCTCGCGAGTTCGGCGGGGACCTCGCTGACCCACCCGGCCGCCGACTCGATCGTGGTTCTCGAGGATGTGGGCGAGAGCCCCTACCGCCTCGACCGTTCGCTCACCCAGCTCCTGCGATCAGGGTGGTTCGACGGTGCTCGGGGCATCGTGCTGGGTGAGTTCAGCGACTGTGGGGATCCGGCGACGGTGGCGGATCTGCTGACGGCACGCCTCCGTCCGCTCGGCGTACCCCTGCTGGCCGGCGCCCCGATCGGGCACGGCGACAGCAACATCGCGATCCCGCTGGGCGTGCGCGCTCAGCTCGGCGACGGTCGGCTCAGGGTCGATGCAGTCGGCTGATCTCGTCCTCGACCCGCGCCCGGGCCGCCGCTTCCCAGGCGGCACGGGCGTAGTGGGTGTGGAAGATGGCCGGCTTGGCCAGCAGATCCGCAAGGATCGCTGCCCGGCCGGCTGCGAAGTCGGCGTCGGCGACGTGCGCGTACTCCCGTCGCACGCTGGCGACGTAGTCCGCATATCGCTGCGGTGAGGCGGCCAGGATGCCGAGGTCGGCATCGCTCAGTGCGCATCCGTTGACGTCGGTCTCCACGGGGCGGTGGTGCTCGGTCAGGCGGACCAGCCGGGCGACCTCGCCGACCTGCGGATGCCCGGCGAGTGCGGCCTCTGCCCACCGCGCAGACCGCTCCTCCGCCTCCGGCCGTGCGTCGTACACCGCGTCGTGGAACCAGGCGGCGAGCAGCACGGGCTCTCGGTCGAACGCGGTGCTCGGCGCGAGATCGACCAGCCGCTCGAAGACCTCTGCCAGGTGCCGGGTGTCGTGGTAGCCCCGCGACGGATCGGCGTAGGCCGCCTCCAGCTCGCCCCGCAGGTCCTCGTGATCAGGCAGGGGCCACCACGGCGACAGGTCGATCATGCGACGAGTCTGGCATCCAGCTCGCCGGGCAGAGGAAGATCGTGCAGCACCACCAGGGAGCTGACGGCCCGCGTGAGGCACACGTAGAGCCGCCTCAGTCCCGTCACGCGGTCCGGCTCGCCGGACACGACGGCCTCGGGCTCGACCAGCACGACGTGGTCGTACTCCAGTCCCTTGGCCAGGGACGCCGGCACGAGGTCGAGGTGGGCCCAGAACGGATCGGCCACCTCGTCCGTGCCCACGAACGCCACCTGCAGTCCCTTGAGCTCCGAGGTCACGGCCGCTCTCAGGCTGTCGGGGACGATCAGGCCGATCGACCCCTCGCGCCGGGCGATGGAGTCGAGTCGGTCGCGCAGCTCGCTCACCGCACCGAACTCGAGCTCGCCCCGGCTGCGGCGTACGGATGTCGGCGGCTCGAGGTCGGCGGCGATATGGGGAAGCAGGGTCGCGGCGTACTCGATGACCTGGCCGGGCACCCGGAACCCCCGGGTCAGCTGCTCCACGTGGGCGCCGGGCTTGCCCAGATGGTTGAGCGCGTCAGCCCAGGAACGGCTGCCCCAGGGTGTGGTGGCCTGGGCCAGGTCGCCGAGGATGGTCATCGACCCCGTCGAGCAGCGTCGTCCCAGGGCGCGCAGCATCATTGCGGAGAGGTCCTGAGCCTCGTCGAGGACCAGATGCGCCAAAGAGCCGGTCCGCTCGACGAGGTCGGTGGCCTCGTCGATGAGGACCGCATCGGCGAGGCTCCACCGCGTGGTGCCGGCCGAGCGTGGCGGACGGTCCCAGAGGAGCAGGTCCTGTTCCTCTGGCTGCAGGACCCCCTGCGCAGCCGAGGCCAGGAACCCCGGTTCGGACAGCAGCCGGTGCACCAGTCTGGCGGGGTCGACCTCAGGCCACAGGCGCTTGGCGTAGGACTTCACCGGGGCGCTGCGGGCGACGGCGTTCTGAACCCGGTCGTCGGGGGAGTCGCCGCCGTTCTCCATCTTCACCAGGATCCGGTGGGCGAGTGCCTGGGGCAGCATGGCCCGCGCCGCGCCGTACCTCACTCCCCGGGTGCGGAGCTCGGCGACGATGTCCTCTGCCTCGTAGGCCGCCACCCGCCACCGGCTCGAGCCGCGCGGCACCACGAGCGCCTCGTCGGGAGTGGTCAGGTGTGACCAGAGGGCCCGCTCGATCACCAGGGCGAGGCGGGCGTCGCCCTTGAGGGTGGCGACTGGCGGCGGCTCCTCGCCGCGAATGGGCGTCGATCTGCCGACCAGCTGCTCGATCGTCGTCTGAGTCGCGTCTATCTCGCCGAGCGCCGGCAGGACATCGGCGATGTAGCGCAGGAAGCTCGCGTTGGGCCCGACAACGAGCACGCCCTGGCGCGAGAGCTGCTCACGGTGGGCATAGAGGAGGTACGCCGCGCGGTGGAGGCCGACCGCCGTCTTCCCGGTCCCGGGTGCTCCCTGGACACAGATGGTCTCGCCCAGGGCCGCCCGGACGATCACGTCCTGCTCGGGCTGGATGGTGGCGACGATGTCGCGCATCGGGCCAACGCGTGGCCGCTCGATCTCGGCCTCGAGCAGCTCGGAGTAGTCGTCCTCTGCGCCGGTCGCCAGGTCCTCGTCCTCGTACGCCGTGAGGATGCCGGCCTGGAAGCCGAAGCGGCGGCGCCGCTCGAGTCCGAGCGGCTCGGTCCGGCTGGCGCGGTAGAAGGGCAGGCTCACCGGTGCCCGCCAGTCGATCACCAGGGGATCGCCGTCGGGATCGGAGATGTGCCGGCGCCCGATGTGGAACGCCTCTCCGCTCGAGCCGTCGGCGGTCGGCGCGTAGGTGATGCGCCCGAAGAAGAGAGGGATGGTCGGGTCGTCGGCCAGTTGCTGCATGCGCAGCGCGAACGTCGAGTCGAGATAGGCACGACTCACCCAGTCGCCCGCCGCGGCGGAGTCCATGGAGGCGGTCCGCTCGCGCATGCGGGTCAGCTGATGTCTGGCCTGGGAGTGGTGGTGGCGTTCGCCGTCGAGATCGAGATCGAGATCAGGTTGCGTGGGAGTAGGCACGCGGGAGACTCCTCCTTCGAACCGGAGGTGGGGACTGGAAGCCGGGTGACTCTACGCCGCCTCCGGGGCACTGTCATCCGGGTTTCCGCCGACGGCGAACACTCTTGACTGGGTAATGATGTAACTGTGTAATCAGAGCATGAATGAAATCAATGAATGGTTCGCAGGACGGCTCCCCGAGGAGTGGTTCGACGGCGCTGCGCAGATCACGGTCGACCGCGAGGAGATCCTCGTGGTGGGCGCCCTTCGGCAGTCCGGCGAGACGGTGAGCCCGCCCGAGGCCGACGGCCGGATCCAGCGATACCGCGAGGAGACCCGCGGCGCGCGCATGAAGATCGCCGACGAGGCCGAGGCCCGGTTCGGTCGCAAGGTCGCCTGGGGCGCCGCCCTGGGTGACCGGTCCCACGTGTTCACCTCCCTGGCCGTCCCGGTGATGACCCGGCTGCGGCAGCCCGAGCGCCTGGTCCTCGACACCCTGGTCGAGGCCGGCGTCGCCCGCTCCCGCTCCGAGGCGCTGTCCTGGTGCGTCAAGCTGGTCGGCCGCAACCAGGAGGACTGGATCAAGCAGCTGCGCGAGGCCCTCGACGTGGTCGCCACCGCACGCGCCGACGGCCCCAGCTGAGGGGGCAGCAGAGCGATCAGCGTCGGGCGCGGACCGGATAGAGCACCGGGTCCTCTCCCCGATAGGGCGACAGGCCGGTGCCCTCCTCCTCGTGAAGGATCGTGAAACCTGGCTCGCGGGTGAGTCGTGCGCTGAACGCCTCGCTGTTCTGGACGCGCCGGGAGCGCGATGTCCCGCAGCTCCTCGGCTGCCGACGGGCCTGTGCGGTGGTCCGAGACGTAGCCGGCGTCGAAGTCGCTGTTGCGACGGTCGTCCGCGGGGACCGGGATGGGTGGGAAGCAACGATCTCCATGACGCAGGAGCAGGCGAGCAGTATCCGCAGGCCTCGTACTGAGTAGCAGGGCCCAGGCGCATCCGGAGGATCCGAACGAGCATCAGTGGTGCCGCCACCTCGTGCGGTCGATCGACTCGAGACCCCGGGAGAACAACATGAAGTCGCACCTACTCGTCGCCACCATCGCCGCAGCAGCCCTCCTGCTGCTGACAGGCCCCAGCAGTGCCACCCCCGCCGCACCCGTGCCATCGGCGCAACCAGCCCACCCGAGCGTCCGGACCGTGCACGACCCGCGCCGCGATGTCGTCAGCGTCACGGAGCGGGCCGGCAAGGACGCGTTCACCCCGGCACCCAACCGCCGCCACGGCGACATCGTCGCCCTCCGGGTCTCGCACCGGGCTGGTTCGGTCGTCACCCGCGTCACGATGCGGCGACTCACTCGTGACGACCGGTTCTTCGGCGCAGCGGTCCAGTTGCGCACCTCGAGGGCGACCTACTCGGCCGTCGTCTTCAGGTTCCTGCCCGGGCGCCGGCTGCAGCAGAGCTTCGACGGGGGTGGGCAGGACTCCTGCGCCGGCATGAGCCACCACCTGTCCTATCGCCACGACACGATCACGATCACTGTTCCGCGCGCCTGCTTGGGGTCACCGACGTGGGTGCGCCCCCGCGCCGTGGTCGACTACTTCGGCCCGGGCGGCGCCAGTGACACCTTCTTCGCCGACGGTGTCCCCGGCACCAGCCTGACCCCGGTGCCGTTCCTGGCCAGGGTCTGGCACCCGGGAGCCTGAGACCTCAGGTGGTCCAGGTGCGCAACCAGATGGTGTGCTCGGACTGCCTGAGCTTCTCCAGGGCGGCTTCGGACAGGGGTGCGTCGGCATCGGTGACGACGTACCCCTGCTCGCCGCGGGTCGAGAGGAACTGTGCGGTGACGTTGTCGTCGTTCTCGGCCAGCACCTGATTGATGCCTGCCAGTACGCCGGGCACGTTCACGTGCAGGTAGCCGACTCGGAAGGCCCCGTGCGTGACGGGCGCCTGGACCTCGGGGAGGTTGACCGACAGGGCCGTCGAGCCGTGGTGGGCGAATCCCACGAACTTGCCGGCCACGAAGTAGCCGATCTCCTCCTGGGCCTCCTGGGTGGAGCCACCGACGTGGGGGGTCAGGATCACGTTGTCGAGGCCGCGCAGGGCCGACTCGAACGGGTCGCCCTGCCGCTTCGGCTCCACCGGGAACACATCGAGCGCTGCACCGCTGATGTGGCCCGACAGGATGTTGTCGCGCAGGGCCATGTCGTCGACGACCATTCCGCGCGAGGCGTTGATGAACATGGCCCGCGGCTTCATCTTCGCGAACTGCTCCGCGCCGAAGAGCCCGGCGTTGCCAGGCCTCCCGTCGACGTGCAGGCTGACGACGTCAGACCTCTCGAGCAGCTCGTCGAGAGTGAGCACCCGGCGAGCGTTGCCGTGAGCGAGCCGGTCGGCGGTGTCGAAGAAGATCACCCGGAAACCGAGCGCTTCGGCCAGGTTGGACAGCTGGGTTCCGATGTTGCCGTAGCCCACGATGCCGAGGGTCCGGCCGCGCACCTCGTGACTCCCGTTGGCCGACTTGTCCCAGACCCCGTTGTGCATCTTGTGGGTCTTGTCGGGCAGCCGCCGGGCCAGCGCGATGATCTCGCCGATCACGAGCTCGACGACACTGCGCGTGTTCGAGTAGGGCGCGTTGAAGACCGCGACCCCGCGGGCGGCGGCGGCGACCAGGTCGACCTGGTTGGTGCCGATGCAGAAGCAGCCGACAGCCAGCAGGTCGGGAGCGGAGTCGAGAACCTTGTCGGTGATCGTGGTGTTCGAGCGGATGCCGAGCAGGTGCACCCCCGGCAGTGCGGCGATCAGGTCGTCCTCGGACAGCGAGCCTGGCCGGAGCTCGACCTCGAATCCCTCGCCCTCGAGGAGGTCGACGGCCAGCGGGTGGATGTTCTCGAGCAGCAGCACCTTCACAGCGCCAGCCTAGGCGCTCGGATCGGGGTGACCCCGCCGCGTCTTACGCAGCGGGGCCACCCCGTGTCGGTGTTGCGTGCCGCTGTCCGCTCAGACCGGCCACGTGGCCGTGGCCACGTCGCCCCCCGATACCTGAACGGTGAGCAGGACCTCGAGGGTCCCCTTCTCGTAGAGCTCATAGGAGCCCTCGAGAAGCTCTGGGAACACCAGGGAGGGCACGGCACCTGAACCGATCGGCCGGCTCACCACGGCGACGTGCGGATGCACGCCGTCGTCGTGCGCATGCGTGTGGTCGTGCGCATGCGTGTGGTCGTGCGGATGCGCGTGCTCGTGCACGTGATGTTCCCCCTGGTTGTGCGACGCCCGAGGATCGTGCCGCAGGTCGGGGCCTCCGACCGGACGGATCTCCACCTCCAGTCCGTCGAGCTCCGGTGGCATGGTGACCACCAGGGCTCCGACGTCCCCGCCGATGTCGAGCAGGACCGAGCCCTGGCCGGCGAAGGGATTCTCGGCGTCGACCTGGTCGGCGCTCATGACGCCTTCGTCGTGCCCGGGGTCGTCTGGTAACCACCGCCCGGCGTACCGAGGTACGGGAACAGCTCCCAGGTCGGCGCGTTGGTGTCGCTCGTGCCGTCCTGGACCGCGCTGGCTGCGCCGTCCGGGGTGAAGCTCGGGTCGACCAACGGGATCGTCAGACCGGCCACGGCCCGCAACTCGATCGTCACCACGTCGTCGATGATCCGACGGCCGTTCGGGAACCCGGCCGGGTCGCCGGCCACCAGCCCGAGACTGTTCGGCTTGGCGCTCGGCGGGATGGCCACGTTGAGGCGCAGCATGTCGGAGGCCACCGGGCCGGTGTAGTTCTGGAAGCCCGCGACGACACCCGACGGGATGCCCGTGAGCAGGATCGCGTTGAGGTCGGCACGTGGCTTCTTGTACGCCGCCAGCTTCGGGAACACGCCCGGGTAGAGGACCGGCAGCAGGCCGGCCAGCTCGGGCTTGTTGACGTACTTGGCGTAGCGGCTGTCACCACTCGGCTGGCGAGCGTTCCACTCGTCCTTCTCGGCCATCGGCACGATGACCTCGTTGAACAGCGGGTTGCCGAGACGGGAGACCTGCTCCCAGGGGCCGTGGCCGACGAACTTGCCCTTGGCCTGGTCGAAGATCCGCGACTTGCGACGGCTGGCCGTGGCCCAGACGCCGATCACCGCGCCCGGCTTGGAGGCGTCCGTGGGTCGGTCGCGGTTCCGGGTGACCTCGGTGATCGGGACCTGCAACGCGATGGTGTGCACGTTGTAGGACTGAACCGAGTTGACCCCGTTCATGTTCGGCATCGAGATGAGGTGCGCCTCGTTGAACGGTCGCAGTGCGCCGAGGTCGAAGATGCTCCCCAGGTCCACGTGGAACGCGTCCGCCCGCTGACCTGCGAAGACCTGCCGACCGCCGGCCAGCTTCTTGATGGCCTGCTTGGACAGCTCGACGTAGTTCGGGGTGCTCCGCGGCCCGACGTTCACCGGGGGACAGGGAACGTTGCGGGCGATCACCTTAGAGACGCCACCGCGTACTCGGGTCACCGAGTAGTACTGCGGACGGTTCCAGGTCTCGTCGTCGATCTTGGTGATCGGCCCGGTGTTGTAGAGGAACGTCTTGGCGTTGCGGATCTTGGTGTGGAACCGGAACTGGTACTTCAGGTCCGAGGTGCCCTTGCCCTTGTTGGACACGTGGATCTCGTAGAGGACGTCGTCACCGAACTCGTAGAAGTTGGGTCCTCCGTCCGGCTTCTGGAGAGGGATGAAGTTGGCGATGAGCGTCACGGTGCCGGGTCGTCGGGGGCTGACGAACGCGTAGACGTCGGTGCCGTCGGCGACGGGGTCCTTGCTGATCTCGGGTGCTTCGCGGTGCGAGGACATCAGTTGCCTCCTGCTGCGTTGAGGATGCGGTTGACGAGGTCGGCGTCGTGCACTATCACTTCGCGCTCACCGACCATCAGCCGCAGCTTGCTGGAGCGGTGGTCCTTCACGTAGGCCACCACGGTCTCCTCTGCACTTCCGGGCTTGCGCTTGGTGTCGCCCGCCTCGGCTGCAGCCGGCGACCCGAGACCGGCCAGTCCGACCGTCCCTGCTGCGGCTCCCGCGCCGGCCACGGCGAGGAACTTCCTTCTGTTCGTTTCGCTCATCTGTTGTGCCTCCTGGGATGGGCGGCCTCGATGTGAGGCGCGCCACAGGTGGTTCGGAGCCCCGGGCTCGACGGATGGGTGACCGGGGTGGAAACTTTCGGGACCCCGTAGGCAACCTCACGACCCCGTGGCGCGTCCTACGGCTGAGAGTGCCGCTGAGAAGAGAACGGACCACCCATGTCGATGACGAAGTCGAGCCGAAGAGTCGCCTGCTGGGTGGGGAGCGTCACCCTCGGCGTACTCACCGTGATGGCCCCGGTCACGGCAGGGGCCGCTCCTGCCGGCGCGCCGGCCCCGGGAGACGGCGATCGAGGAGTCTGGCAGGTCTCCAGGATCGACGACGGGACGTGGCAGGTGACCTGGCGTTCGCCGTCGCTCCTGCCGGTGACCTCCGACCGACCCACGATCGTCGAGGACACCCGGTCCCTGGGGGTGCCGACCATCGCCGACGACGGTCGGACGGTGCAGGTGACCGTACGGTCGGACGTCGCACCGGATCCGCTGGACCTGGACGTCGTCCTGTCCGGGGACCGTCTCGACAGCATCGGCGACGATCTGAAGGGCACCGCTCCGGCGACCACCGGTCGAGTGGCGCAAACCGTCCTCGGCGAGGACCCGGCAACCCCCGGGCCCTACGACGTCGTCACCAGCGACTACGAACTGCCCGCTGTGAAGCTGGCGGGCATGCCCGAGCCGATCGAGATGGTCGGCCACATCGTCGAGCCCGCCCCGGACGCCGTCACCGGCGCCCGGCCGCTGGTCCTGTTCCTGCACGGGCGGCACAGCTACTGCTACAACCCGGCCAACGGCGACGACGGCTGGGAATGGCCGTGTCGGAGTCCGTTCGAGGAGATCCCGAGCCAGCTCGGCTACGACTACATCCAGAAGCTGCTGGCCTCCCAGGGTTACGCGACGGTCTCCATCCGCGTCAACGGGATCAATGCTCAGGACTACGCCCTCGACGACGGTGGTGCGGGTGCGCGCGCCCGGATCATCCGCGAGCACCTCGACCACTGGGTCTCCCTCGCCGCCGACCATCAGGTCGACCTCTCACGGGTGGTGCTCGTGGGGCACAGTCGCGGAGGTGAGGGGGTGGATCGCGCCTCCATCCAGATCCCGCTCGACGCGCCCTACCGCGTCGTCGGGCAGGTCCTCATCGCCCCGACCGACTTCGGCACCCAGACCGCCCCCTACGTCCCCACGGTGACGCTGCTGCCCTACTGCGACGGCGACGTGATCGACCTGCAGGGTCAGCGCTTCACCGACACCGCCCGCGACCTGAGCGTCCGGGACACCGCGCTGAAGAGCTCGGTGATGGTGATGGGGGCCAACCACAACTTCTTCAACACCGAGTGGACCCCCGGCATCGCTGCGGCCCCTGCCTTCGACGACTGGTTCGGCCCCGAGGCAGGTGCCTGCGGGACCGCGACCCCGGCACGGCTCAGTCCGGCGGAGCAGCAGGACGTCGGCAAGGCCTGGGTGGCCGGCGCGGTCCACCTGTTCGCCGACGACGCCGAGCAGTTCCTGCCGATGTTCGACGGTTCCGGTGCCACCGTGGCCTCGGTCGGCGATGCCGACGTCCGCTCCCACGCACTCGGCGGCGGTCGCGTGCTGCGGCGCCCCGGGCTCGGCACGGGGTTGTCGCTGGCAGATGGTGCCGAGACGCAGTTCTGCCGTGGGATCAACGAGTTCGGTGGCGCTCACAACATCTGTGGACGCACCATCCGGGACAGCTACGTCACGCCGCACTGGCCCGCCTCCTACGAGCAGGTGCCCACCCGTCGGGCCTTCGAGATGTCCTGGAGCGCCCCGGGTCAGTCCGGTGGACTGGTGTTCGCCCATCCTCTGGACCTCAGCGGGGGACGGCTCGAGCTGCGCACCGTCGTCGACCCGCCCCTGGGCGGCGTACGACTGCGCGTGCGGGTCACCGACGCCGACGGGGGGAGCTCGACACTCACGCCGGCGGGCGGCGGCCAGCTGCCGGCGCTGCTGCGGGGTCGCGGGCTGTCGAAGCGCTGGGCGCAGACCCTGCTGGTCGACACGTCCACCGCGACCGGGGTCGACCTCACCCGCATCAGCCAGGTCGACCTGATCGGCGACAGCCCCGACGGCCGGATCTGGGTCGAGGACCTGGCGGCCGCTCCGTCCCGTCTGGCCCCGGTGCCCGAGGAGCGGTTGCCGCTGGTCAGCATCGGCAGCCTGCGCCAGCAGGAGGGTGACGGGCCCGGGACGGTCACCGCGCGAGTCCCGTTCACGATCCAAGGTTCCGTGGATCACCCCGCCCGTCTGGTCGCGGTGGTCGCCGGAGAGGAGCGTGGCAACACGCACCGGTTCGCGATCGACCTGGCGCCGGGACAGACCTCGGGGAGCATCCCGATCGACTACCAGGCGGACACCGCCGACGACTACCCGCGCACCTACACGCTGGTGGCGGCCTGGGCGACCAAGGAGGCCATGACCGACGACTACCTGGGCCGGCTGGTGGTCGTGGACGACGACCCCAGCCCCACCATCACCATCACGCCGGTCTCGCGGACCGTCAAGGAGGGCCAGAACGCCACCTGGCGGATCACACTCTCGGACCCGGTCGACTACGACCTCTACATCGACGGGCAGGTGGCGCGCGGACCCAAGCCGGCGCTGAAGGGTTTCGACGTACCACTCTCGTGGCTTCGTGACCACGGTTCCACCCGGCACCGCGCATGGCCGATGTGGCGCTCGGGAGCCTGGGTCTACACCGCGGTGAAGCGAGGGAGGACGACAGCGACGATCTCGGTCCCGATCCGCAAGGACGGGGCGAAGGAGCGCCGTGAGGCGTTGACGGTGGACTTCCACATCAACCGCCGCACCGTCACCCGAACCATCAGGGTGGCCGCCTCGCGCTGAGGGGACATCAGCGCAACGGGCTCGTCCTCGGTTCCCCTCCCACAAGGGAACCGAGGACGAGCCCACCTGCACAGGCGTCCCCGTAGACGCGCCCGTTGGTGCCCGGTCTCCGCGGCGGGGGCTGCCGGGATTCCGAACCCTTCAACTGTCAGGGATTCGGAGCCCCTCGTGGCGCGGATGGGTCGGCACCCCCCCGTCTAGACCGGGCGCCTCAGGTTTCCCCGGATATCCGGGGAAACTCGCGGTTGTCAGCCGTTGCAACAGCCGACAACCACCGACAAGGCCTGACAGGCCGCGCTCAAGGGGCTGGTGTGGCCCGACTCAGAGGTCGTCCGCGTCGACGATCCGATAGGCGTAGCCCTGCTCGGCGAGGAAGCGCTGCCGGTTCTGGGCGAAGTCGGCGTCGACGGTGTCACGGGACACGATCGTGTAGAAGTGAGCGCTCTTGCCCTCGGCCTTCGGGCGCAGCAGACGGCCGAGTCGCTGGGCCTCCTCCTGGCGGGAACCGAACGACCCCGAGACCTGGATCGCGACCTCCGCCGAGGGCAGATCGATCGAGAAGTTCGCCACCTTCGAGACGACGAGCAGGCCGACCTCGCCGGTTCGGAAGGCCTCGAACAGCCGCTGACGTTCCTTCACCGGGGTGTCGCCCTTGATGACGGGCGCATCGAGGATGGCGGCCAACTCGTCGAGCTGGTCGATGTACTGCCCGATCACCAGCGTGGGCTGGCCCTGGTGCTGCTTCACCAGCTGCCTGACCACGTCGACCTTGTGGTGGGTGCACGAGGCGAGCCGGTAGCGCTCCTCGGGCTCGGCCGTCGCGTAGGCCAGTCGCTCGTTGTTGGGCAGGGTCACCCTCACCTCGACACAGTCCGCGGGGGCGATCCATCCTTGCGCCTCGATGTCCTTCCACGGTGCGTCATACCGCTTCGGGCCGATCAGCGAGAACACGTCCCCCTCGCGGCCGTCCTCGCGCACGAGCGTCGCGGTCAGGCCGATCCGCCGACGGGCCTGCAGGTTGGCGGTCATCCGGAAGATCGGCGCCGGCAGCAGATGGACCTCGTCGTAGATGACCAGACCCCAGTCGCGGGCGTCGAGGAGCTCGAGGTGGGTGTAGGCGCCGTTTCGTCGGGTGGTGAGCACCTGGTACGTCGCGATCGTGACGGGCCGGACCTCCTTGACCGCTCCGGAGTATTCGCCGATCTCGTCCTCGGTGAGCGAGGTGCGCTTGATCAGCTCCTCCTTCCACTGCCGAGCGCTGACCGTGTTGGTGACCAGGATCAGCGTGGTCGCCTTCGCGTGTGCCATGGCGGCCGCGCCCACCAGGGTCTTCCCAGCTCCGCACGGGAGTACGACGACGCCGGAGCCGCCGTGCCAGAACGAGTCGGCGGCATCGCGCTGGTAGCCGCGCAGGTGCCACTCCGACTCATCGAGCTCGATGGCGTGCGCCTCTCCGTCGACGTAGCCCGCGAAGTCCTCGGCCGGCCAACCGAGCTTGAGCAGCGCCTGCTTCAGGTTCCCGCGCTCGCTGGGGTGGATGGCCACCGTGTCCTCGTCGAGGCGGGCACCGATCATGCCGGCGACCTTCTTGGCGCGCAGCACCTCCTCGAGCACGGGCCGGTCGTTGCTGGCCAGCACGAGCCCGTGGACGGGATGCTTGTCGAGACGAAGCCGCCCGTAGCGGGCCATCGTCTCGGCGATGTCGACGAGCAGGGAGTGCGGCACGGCGTACCGGCTGTAGGTGAGCAGGGTGTCCACCACCTGCTCCGCGTCGTGTCCCGCGGCGCGGGCGTTCCAGAGACCGAGCGGGGTGAGCCGGTAGGTGTGGATGTGTTCAGGGGAGCGTTCGAGCTCGGCGAACGGCGCGATGGCCTTGCGGCACTCCTGCGCGAGCTCGTGGTCGATCTCCAGCAGCAGGGTCTTGTCGGACTGGACGATCAGAGGGCCTTCGTTCACCCACCGAGTCTACGGATGGTGCGTTGGCCGCGCTGAGTGGCGTGCAGTCCGACGCAGGAGGGCTCAGGTGTCCAGACCAGCCTTCTGGCGGGCCCGGAAGGCGGCGACGTTGGCCCGCGAGGAGCAGCGGTCCGAGCAGTAGCGGCGGGACTGGTTGGGGGAGGTGTCGACATAGACATTGGTGCACGGGCTCGAACTGCACACCCCCATGCGGTGCGGTCCGAGGTCGCAGACCACGGCCGCGAGGCCGAGCAACGACTCGGAGATGAGCAGATCGCTGACGGGAGTTCCACCGTGGGCGACGTGCAGATGCAGGTTGTCCGGGTCGTGGTCGCTGATCATCGGGGTGAGCGGATGTCGGGCAAGCAGGTCGTTGAGTCCGCTCACGATGGCGCCGGAGTCACCGGCATCGGAGGCCTCGAAGACAGCGCGGAGCTCGCCCTGGAACTTCTGGAGCACGCCGGGATCGCGATCGTCGCACTGGGACCGAAGCGACTCTCGCTCGCCGAGGAACGCCACCAGGGCGTCGAGGTCGGCGACGTCGGCGTTGACCAGGGCCGCACCCGACTCCGCATAACGGACAAAATCCACGGGTGAATCCTACGTGCGGTCTTCCAGCGGTCGGACCGCAGTGATCCGGTGGACCGCGAAGGTGCGGGTCTCCTCGGTTCGATGGTCGCGGGCGGTCAGCCAGCCGCCCTCCACCTGCAGAGGGTCGACGACGCGCTCGGTGGTGGTCCCGTGGTTGTCGACGTAGCCGATCAACACCGACCGACCGGTCTCCACGGCGGTGCGAAGAGCCGACAGGGAGCTCGACGGGGTGAGCAGGTCGACGGCAGCCGGCCGGGTAGCCTCCACCCGGTCACCAGCGCGGACCGCCCGCACGGCCTGGACCAGCTGGGCCGTCTCGCGGGCCGACACCAGCCCCGCCGGGCGAGCCGCGCGCGGGGTGCGGGCGCGCAGCAGGTCGCGGCGTGCGATCCGGACCGTGCCGTCAGCCGCCTCGAGGACCGGGGCGCTGCCGAGCTCGCGCAGTCGGGGCAGCAGGACGTCGACCGGGGTGTCGCTGACCAGCACCGTCGGGGCGATCCGGCGCAGCCCCAGGGAGGCTGCCTTGGGGTGATGCAGCAGCTCGGACAGCACGGTCTCGTCGTCGGCTCGCAGGAAGGACTCGGCCGCTCCGACCCGGACCGCGCCGAACGTCCGCGAGGAGTCGTCGATCAGATAGCTCAGGGGCTGCGGCACCGGGGTGCGGGACACCGACCCGACGAAGTCGTGCAGCTCGACGGCCGACCAGCCGGCGTCGAAGGCACGGCGTACGGACTGGGTGGTGAAGCGGTAGACGGTGGCACCGCCTCGGGACTCGACGTCGGCGATGAGCTGCAGCTGGCGCGCGAGAAGCGGCTCGAGCGGCCCCGGCGCGACGGCGGTGAGGTCGGCCTGGAGCAGGACATGGTCGATCGGCTGCGGGATGAGAGGGGTGAGCGCATCCACGGCCGAGAGCTCGGTCTCCGGGTCGAGCAGGGCTCGGGCGTAGGTCGACAGACCGCCGATGCCCAGCAGGCCCAAGGTGGCGGCCTCCCGGAGCGTCCAGACCGCCAGGTCGTCGCGCGTCGGGGGACGACGTGGGCGCAGCCACGACAGCCGTTCGATCAGGCTGGGGGAGCCGGTACCGGTCGCCAGCACCGATCCGTGGGGAAGCTCGGCGAGCTGCTCGAGGACCAGTCGACGGGTCTCGACCGCCAGCATGCTCGACAACTCGGGGGTCAGCGCGTTCACGGGCTTGTCGGCCTGGTCGCGGCTGCCGACCAGGCCGGGCATGCGTGGGCTGGTCAGCCAGGTCGAGGCGAGCAGGTGCCAGCGCTCGGCGGCGGGTTGGGTGGACCAGGCGTCGTACGCATCGGTCGGCAGCCAGCCCGCGGTGCCGTCGGGCAGCGCGGCCTGGGTCACGAGGTTGGCGGCCGCGGCGATCTCGACCAGAAGCGCCGTCGTCGTCTCATCGGTGTTCGTCTCGGCTGCGGCCTGTCGAAGATCGCGCACGCCCAGCCCGCCCGTGCGCAGGGCGAGGGGCGGGGACGAGCTCCAGCGGTCGAGCAGCAGCTCCACCCGGCGTACCGCCTCGAACGCGGCGCCGGCTGCCGCCCGGTCGATGAGGGCGGAGTCCCGTTCGGAGGTCGCGATCTCCGGAACGACGTCGACCCGCTCGCGGGTGGTGTGTCCGCCTCGCAACGCGATCCCCACCTCTCCCGGCAGGTAGACGCTGCCGCCCTCGCGAGGCAGGAGCAGCCGGCGCGAAAGCGCCTCCTCCACGGGCGTGCGAGCCTGGTCCGGGTGGATGCCGCGCCGCGCCGACTCGGTGCGGCCTTCCCCACCGGCACCGTCCACGTGGTCCAGGAGGGCGCGCGCCGCGGGGCTGAGCTCGTCGAGCAGCGCGGTGGCTGCGGGCACGTCGAGATCACCGGCCGCGAAGGGTTGGAGTCCGCTGCCGCTGGAGCGGAGTATGTCGGCGACGCCGGTCAGGGCGCGGACTTCGGCACCGCTCTCCCACGCGACAGCGAGATCGATCAGCCGGGTCACTGCGGACTCCACCCAGGCCCGGTCGGCCGACAGGACCGAGGCCGCGTCCGCACGGTTGGTCTGACCCAGGATCGCGAGGGCGTCGAGGACCAAGAGCTCGCCGCGGGTCAGCTGGTCCAGCGCCCGCAGCAGCGAGGAACGCGTCGCGGCACGTGAGGCGAGCTGCGCTGAGTCCTGCGGCGCCGGGGTCGCGAGATCGGGCCGGTCGCGCAGCAGGCGCAGCAACCGGGCCTCCGGCCAGCCGCGCAACTGGTCCGCAAGCGAGCGAGGTGGGGAGGCGGCCATCAGGACAACGCTACTAGGGTGCCCCTGCGGGGGTGTCGGGAACGGAGCAGGAAGGCGGTGGCGTCGTCGCCATGGGCGGTGTCCGACTCAGCCATGCTGGTGCCACCGACGTGGGTCTCGTGCGCACCCACAACGAGGACTCCTACCTCGTCGCGCCGCCGGTCTTCGTCGTCGCCGACGGAATGGGCGGGCATCACGGTGGAGACGTCGCCAGCGGCATCGTGGTCGACCAGCTCGGCTCGTTGGCGGGCTTCTCCGGCAAGCTCACCGAGGGCGTCGCCGCACTGACCGAGGCTCTCGAGGCGTGCCAGCGCCGCATCCTGGAGTACGCCGTGCAGCAGGGCGCGGCGGGTCCGGGGCAGTGGTACGCCGGCACCACCGTCACCGCTGCACTGCTGGTGGACGAGGTGGCGGCCCCACGCTGGCTGGTGATGAACCTCGGGGACTCGCGCTGCTACCGACTTCACGGCGGGCGGCTCACGCAGGTCAGCACGGACCATTCGGTCGTGCAGGAACTGCTCGACGCCGGCCTGATCGACGAGGTGGAGGCGGCCAGCCACCCCGAGAGGCATGTGATCACCAAGGCCCTCGGTGGGCCCGACCTTCCGCGCCCGGACTTCTTCGAGGTCCCTCTCTCGGAGGCCGAGCGCCTGCTGCTGTGCTCCGACGGCATCAACGGGTTGCTCGGCGATGGCGAGATCGAGGCGGTGCTCGCAGCACAGGCCGACCCGGTGGCGGCTGCCGACCGGATCGTGGCGGCCGCACTGTCCGCAGGTGGCTCAGACAACGCGACCGCGGTGGTGGTGGATGTGGTGGGATGGCCGACATGACCACCGCGCTCAAGTCGTACCGACCCGGGAGTTGGTACGCCGTACTCGGGGACGACCTCACGGTCGTCCTGCCGGCGGCCGAGAGGCACCGGGTCGGATCCCTCTGGGAGCTGGTGGACGGCGGCGCCACCCGCGACGAGGTCCTCGACACCCTGCTGTCCGGTGGCCTCAGCAGCCTGTCGGGAGTGGTGCTGATCGGCCGCCGCTTCGACGAGACCCAGGTGATCGTGCGTGGACCGGCCGTGGTCGTGCTCACCACGCGGGACGGGTCGGTGCAGGAGATCGACGGCGCCGTGGCCCAGACCTGGGTGGAGCGACGCGCCTCGGGGGTGATGCGGATGTCGGTGCTCGTGGAGGACTCTGAGGAGACCGATCGCCTGGTCTCCACGGGCTTGGTCCGGGTTGCCCGAATCGACCTGCCGCCACACGAGCCGGAACCCGTCCCTCAGCCGGAGCCCGAGCCCGAGCCTCAGCCGGAGCCCGAGCGGAGCCGAGCCCGAGCCCGAGCCGGAACCCGAGCCGGAACCCGAGCCGCACGAGGTTCCCACGGAGATGTTCGCCGCCCCGCCAGCCGAGCAACCGGCCGAGCAACCGGCCGAGCAACCGGCGGAGCAACCGGCGGAGCAACCGGCCGAGCCAGTCACTCCTGCGGCTCCGGTCTGGGGCCATGGACCGGGGGCGGTCGTCCCTGCCGAGCCGGCGGGGAGCTCCCGCTCGGTGGCGGTGCTGACGTTCTCGAGCGGCGAGGTCATCGAGGTGGATCGGCCGATCCTGGTGGGCCGCGCGCCCGAGGCGCGCCGCTTCGCGCTGACGGAGGAGCCGATGCTGGTCACGGTGCTCAGCCGCAACCACGAGATCTCCTCGACACACCTCGAGATCCGTCCGGGATCCGGCGTCGACCAGGGCCACGCCATCGTGACCGACATGGGCTCGACCAACGGGACGGTCCTGGTCCAACCCGGCCAGGGCCCCGAGGACCTGCAACCGGGCGTCCCCGTGCGACTGCTGCTGGGAGCGATGGTCGACCTCGGCGATGGCATCACCCTGTCGGTCGCCTCCGCCACCTGACTGCGATCCGCGCCGGCGGGCGGATCCTGCGGAAGTCGAACCCCAGTAGAAAGCTGCTCGAACCCCAGAAAGTCGCCCGACCCGTGGCCTTCCACCACCGGCCGGGTGCGGCGCTGGCCTTCGGCTCCGTCGGCATCGCGCGCCACGACTCTGGCCTTTCGGCCACGCTCCGCAGTCAGGCAACCCCCGGTTCTGCGCTGCGGCACGGCCTATTTCGGTGCACTCGAAAGGTCACGATTCGTGCAGTTTCCTGGTTTCACCTCGTGGTTCTGAGATTTGCGCTTTGATAACGGTTCTACTACTTTCGTTGACTTGCCATGCTGGTACAGGGTGCGGATCTCGGGCTGTATCAGCGACATGACAGATGTTTGTGCATCGGGTTCCCCCGCCCTGTGCCCGGAGGTTTTATGAACTTCAGGTCCGAGAACAATCCCGAACCTGCCCATCGACTATCCCCCCCGAGACACCGCGCAAGCCTGGATCTCGCCACCAGGACGCGAACGCCTCGCCGCACAGTGATCCTGATCGGCACCCTGGTCGCCATGCTCGTGGCCGTTCCTGCTGCGCTGGCCATGACCGGCGGCCTCAAGACCGGCAAGATCTCCTTGCGGAGCATGGAGCTCGTCGTCAACGGAGACTTCGAGAACGGAACCACCGGCTGGAAGGTCAACGCTCCGGCCCGTCAGCAGATCCAGGCGGCGCGCCCTGCCGCCAACGGCGCGGCGGCGGCCGCGCTCACCAGCTCGACCGCCGGAACCGTGATGCTCAACGACGAGGTCCCGACCGTGGCCTCGACCACCGTGGGTCGCACCTACAACGTCAGCGCCTACGTCCGGTCCTCGGGCCCGGACCTGAAGGGTCTGCTGCGCATCCGCGAGGTGCGTGGCGGGGCTCAGATCGCCACGGCTCGCGCTGTGTTCCGGGCCACCGGATCTTCGTGGTCGCGCATCGAGCTCGCCTACACCACCACCAGCAACAATGCGGCCCTCGACCTGAACGTCGTCGGGCTCAAGGTGCCCGCCGGTGTCGGTCTCCTGGTCGACAGCGTCTCCATGGTCGCCATGGAGACCATCTCGACGCCGCCGAGCGCTCCGACGTCCGCACCGACCTCCTCGAGCCCGTCGATCTCACCGTCATCGAGCCCGACGAGCACGCCGACCAAGAGCCCGACGTCGACTCCGACGTCGAGCCCGACGTCGAGCCCGACCTCCACCCCGACCTCGACGCCGACGTCGAGCCCGACCTCGACGCCCAGCGCGCCGCCCCCGTCGAAGGGCTGCGTCAGCAACGCCATGGGGATCCCCGCCACGGGGACCTACCTCGGTGCCGTGGTGAACGGGGTGAGCACCATCGAGCAGCGTGAGACCCAACTGGGCGGCACGATGGCCCTGCACCGCAGCTACTTCTCAGCCGACCGGATCGCCGGCGCGGTGAAGCAGGCCAATGCGGACCTGGCAGCCGGACGACTCCCGTGGATCAGCTTCAAGGAGCCGTTGTCGTGGTCGCAGATGGCCAGCGGTGCCGGAGATGCGTGGGCGACCCAGCTGGCCGATGCGCTGGCGACGGTGAACGGTCCCGTGTGGCTCGCCGTGCACCACGAGCCGGAGAACGACGGTGACATGGCGCTGTGGACCAAGATGCAGGCCCGGATCGCGCCGATCATCCACGCGCGGACCAACAACGTGGCCTACTCGGTGATCTACAGCGGGTGGAACACCTTCGGCGGTGACACGAACACGGTCGCCACCAAGTGGCCCGGTGACGCCAACGTGGACATCCTCGCCATCGACGCCTACAACGACTTCGGCGCCGTCCGCAACGGCAAGGAGGGCACGAAGGTCCTGGAGCTGAAGACCTACTACGCCAAGATGGCGGCATGGTCGAAGGCGCACGGGACCAGGTTCGCCATCGGTGAGACCGGACAGACAGCCAAGGCGTCCGCGCTCGACCCGACGTGGCTCGACCGGACCTACCACGACATGATCGCGGCCGGAGGGATCGGCCTGTCCTACTACGACTCCAACGCCAACTCGGTGGCGGACTGGTCGTTGAACGACAAGGTCAAGTTCGGTCGGTTCAAGGCACTGATGCCGGAGTCCCCGCACATCTGCTGACCTGCCCACGCTGGCAGGCTCATCGCCCGGACGCCGACTCGTCGTACATCTTCGACGGGTCGGCGTCCTGGTTCTCCACCACGCATCTGACCTAGGGTGCGAGGCATGGAGTCGTACGCCGCAGGCGAGACCACGCAGCCGTTGCTGGAGGAGACCATCGGGGCCAACTTCGAGCGGACCGTGGCCGAGCGAGGGGCAGCCGAGGCGCTCGTCGAGAGAGCCTCTGGCCGCCGATGGTCGTGGACCGAACTGGACGCCGACGTCGACGCATGCGCCCGCGGGCTGCTCGCCGCAGGGATCGCGAAGGGTGACCGGGTCGGGATCTGGGCGCCGAACTGTGCCGAGTGGACCATCACGCAATACGCCACGGCGAAGATCGGCGCCGTGCTGGTCAACGTGAACCCGGCCTACCGCACCCACGAGTTCGCCTACGCCGTCAACCAGAGCGGCATGCGCCTGCTGATCGCGGCCTCCCGGTTCAAGACCAGCGACTACCGCTCCATGGTCGAGGAGACGGCCGGACAGTGCCCCGACCTGGAACGCACCGTCTACCTCGACACCGACGACTGGTCAGCGCTCCTGTCGGCCGGAAGTGGCCTGCCGGCGACCGCGGTCGCGGATCGGCTGGCCACGCTGGACGCGCACGACCCGATCAACATCCAATACACCTCGGGTACGACGGGCTACCCCAAGGGCGCGACGCTCAGCCACCGCAACATCCTCAACAACGGCTACTTCGTGACCGAGCTCATCAACCTCCACGGCGAGGACCGGCTGTGCATCCCGGTGCCGTTCTACCACTGCTTCGGCATGGTGATGGCCAACCTCGGCTGCACCACCCACGGCGCGACCATGGTGATCCCGGCGCCGGGATTCGACCCCGCCCTGACGCTGGAGGCCGTGGCCGAGGAGCGGTGTACGGCGGTCTACGGGGTGCCCACGATGTTCATTGCGATGCAGAACGTGCCTGACTTCGCCTCCTACGACCTGTCGTCGCTGCGCACCGGGATCATGGCTGGCTCGATCTGCCCGGTCGAGGTGATGAAGCACTGCATCGACGATATGAACATGGCCGAGGTGTCGATCGCCTACGGCATGACCGAGACCTCGCCGGTGTCGTGCCAGACCCGCGACGACGACGACCTGGAACGGCGTACCGCCACCATCGGCCGCGCCGCACCGCACGTCGAGATCAAGGTCGTCGACCCAGCCACCGGTCAGACCGTGCAGCGCGGTGAGACCGGTGAGTTCTGCACCCGCGGCTACTCGGTGATGCTGGGCTACTGGGACGACCCCGCGAAGACCGCAGAGGCGATCGACCCGGAGGGCTGGATGCACACCGGCGATCTCGCCGAGATGCGCGAGGACGGCTACTGCAACATCGTCGGGCGGATCAAGGACATGGTGATCCGCGGCGGGGAGAACATCTACCCGCGCGAGATCGAGGAGTTCCTCTACACCCACCCCGACATCGAGGACGTCCAGGTGATCGGGGTGCCGGATGAGAAGTACGGCGAGGAGCTCTGTGCCTGGGTGAAGCTGAAGGCCGGAGCCGAGCGACTGGATGCTGCGGCAGTGCGCGAGTTCGCGACCGGCAGGCTGGCCCACTACAAGATCCCGCGCTACGTGATGATCGTCGAGGACTTCCCGATGACGGTGACGGGCAAGATCCGCAAGGTGCAGATGCGTGAGGAGGCTGCCAAGAGCCTCGGCCTCTGAGCGGCCGGTCTCTCGTCCTTGCCCGGACGACGGGAAATCGATGTACATCTGCGACAGGTGAGCGGCAGCATGGAGGGATGAGCCTCCGGATCCAGTGCCTCGTCATCGACTGCCACGACCCCGCCAGGCTGGCGAGGTTCTGGCAGCAGGTCCTCGGCTGGCGAGTGACCTACGAGACCGACGACGAGTGGGTGCTCGAGCCGCCGTCGGGCAGCCCGGAGGACGGAGTCTCGCCCGACCTGCTGTTCGGGCGGAGCTCGGACGAGAAGGTCGGGAAGAACCGTCTGCACCTCGACCTGCGGCCTGAGGACCAGGCTGCCGAGGTCGCCCGGGTGATCGCCCTCGGAGCGTCTCCTGCCGACATCGGCCAGAGCAAGGACGAGACCTGGGTGGTGCTGGCGGACCCCGAAGGGAACGAGTTCTGCATCCTGCGGGCGCTGTCGGCGGAGGAGCTCGCCGGGAGCACGAACTAGGCCGGCGGCTGCCCTCAGCCCGAGGCTCCGAACTGTTCCACGCGGATCGTGTCCGCGCGTACGCCGGCCTCGCCGAGCAGTCGGGTGGCGAAGGAGGCGAAGCCGACCGAACCGCACACATAGGCCCGCTCCGCGCTCTCGGTCAGGGGTGCCAGCTCCTCCAGATAGGGCGGTGCCGCCACCCGACCGTTCAGGTTCTCCCGGGTCAGTGCCACGAAGGCGCCCCCGGCGAGGAGCTCGTCGGCGTAGGGGAGGTCTGTCCGGGTGCGGGCGACCACCACGATCCGGAGGAGGTCCTCGAACCCCGAACGCCGGGCATGGCGCAGCATGGACACGATGGGCACGACGCCGGATCCGCCGGCCACGCAGACGATCGGCACCTCGCCGGCCCAGGTGAACCAGCCGCCGATCGGTCCGCGGAGCTCGAACTCGTCGCCGATCCTCGCCTCGTCGTGCAGGAACCCGGAGACCTCGCCGTCGGGGAGGCACTCGACCATCAGCTCGACCAGCTCGTCGCCCGGGTCGGAGGCGATCGAGTAGGAGCGCTGGGCCGTGTAGTCGTCCGGCGCGCGCAGGCGCAGCACGTAGTGCTGTCCCGGCAGGTGGTCGATCCGGTCGGCGACGTCGAAGCGGAGCCGCACGAGCTTGTCGGTGGGCCTGCTGACCTCGGCCAGACGGCCGGTCGTCCAGTGACCCGTGGGCGCCGTCACGGATCACCCTGGTAGCGCTGCTCAAGCCACGGGTCCCCGCGGTCGTGGTAGCCGTTCTGCTCCCAGAAGCCCGGCCGGTCCTTCGCCATCAGCTCGAGGCGGCTGACCCACTTCGCGGACTTCCAGAAGTAGAGGTGCGGCACCAGCAGCCGTACGGGGCCGCCATGGTCGACCGGCAGCGGCTTGCCGTCGTACTCCCAGACCACCCAGGCCTTGCCGCCGGTGACATCCGCGAGGGGCAGGTTGGTCGTGTAGCCGGTGGTCGAGTGGGCCATCACGTACACCGCCTCGGGCAGCGGTCCGGCCAGCTCGAGCAGCGTGTCGACGCTGACCCCGGCGAACGTGGTGTCGAACTTGCTCCACGTGGTGACGCAGTGGATGTCGCCGAAGAAGGTGGACGGCGGAAGCGCATGGATCTCGCGCCACGTCCACGACTGGGGAGTCTCGACCAGGCCGTCGACGGTCATGGTCCACTGCTCCGCGTCCAGGTGCGGGGTGACCTCGGCGGTCAGTGAGGGCCAGTCGCGGCCGGCGTCGTACTGTCCTGGCGGCAGGCGGTCGGCACGCGCGTTCTTCTCTGCGCGGCGACGGCCCGTGAAGCCTCGCGTGATGGGCATGGGCCCCATTGTCCTCCACGGGGCACTCCACGCGGGCGCGAGGCCCAGGTGGACGGTCAGTCGGAGATGACCACGGGGATCCGGACCGAGATCCCGTTGGCGCCGCGCCAGGTGATCCACCCGCTGTCGACGCGTCGCTCGGCGACGCCACTGACGGTGACCTTGAAGGTGCGGCTCTCGCCCGGGCTGAGGCGCAGGGCCACCGGGGTGACCGAGACCCGATGGCTGGTGAACCCACGCGCCCGCACCGAGTAGTACATCGCGGCTCGACCCACGTTGGTCACCGTACGGCGCACCGTGACCGGGCCGACGGTCTTGATCGACGGGAGGTTCAGATCGCGGCCCTCGATCCGGCCGGCGAGGTAGCGCCGATAGTCGTGCGGGTCGAGGTCGTAGACCAGTCCCGGCCGCTGCGCGACCCCGGCACGCAGCCGCCCCGCGCCCTGCTCGAGCGATGAGGTGTCGCGCACCGTCGTCCGGGTGGTCGTCATCAGCGCCGATCGAACCCGGGCAGGCTGCCACCCCGGCCGCCGGGCGAGCAGTGCCGCTGCTTCGCCCGACACCCGTGCGGTGGACACCGAGGTGCCGGAGAACAGCGTCCAGTGGGCACCAGCCGCTTGAGGGGGGAGGGCTGCGAGCACGTCGACGCCGGGAGCGGTCAGGTCCGGCTTGACCAGGTCGCCGCGCGGATCGCCGGTGGCCGACCAGCGCGCGACGCTGGCCGGACCGCCGACCGGGCGACCGGGCCGCAAGGTCGCCACGGTGACCGGGTGGCTGTGCAGGCGACTCCTCAGGCTGCGCGCGGAGGCGGCGCTGACGTGCAGGGTCGGCACCCGCTGGAAGTCGGCATGCAGGTCGGTCCCGTGCGCGTCGGCGAGCACCATCGCGGCACCGTCGGCCAGCGCCACGGTCGCGGACTTGTCGACGCGACCGATGGCTCCGCGAGCACAGATCACGATCCGGCCGGCCGCCCTGCCCGCGTCGAGCGATCCGGGCAGACAGGCCGCAGCGGCCTCGGACGTGGATCCCGGGGCCGCGATCGCGGCCCCGTCGACGACTCGGGCCGTCACGCTGCGCTGGGAGCTCATGGCTCCGGCGACCGATCCGCCCGGCCAGCGCAGGGTGCCGCCGGGGATCCGTCCGCGCAGGGCACCGACGCTGGTCACCCACGGGACCGCGTGTCCCGCGTAGGCACGCAGGCGGTCGTTGCCGGCGGCCGCTGCCACGAACACGCCACCCTCGGTGGCTCCCAGCAGGGCCCGATCGACCGTGTCGAGGGAGTCCGGTCCGGCGACGGACAGGTTGAGCACGTCGACATGGTCGGCGGTGGCGCGGTCGATGGCGGTCACGAGATCGGCGGTGGCGCAGCCGTCGTGGGACGGGTCGGGGGCCGTCCAGCACGCCTTGTAGACGGCGAGACGGGCGCGGGGGGCTGTGCCGGCGTAGCGCCCGAAAGACTCGGCGCCGACCTTCACCGAGATGCCCGCATTGCCCGCTGCGACCGAGGCGACCAGGGTGCCGTGACCGTTGTCGTCGGCAGGCGAGAGTGACGAGCTGGAGCGGACGTTGTCGCTGCCGAAGCCCTGGATGAACCAGCGGGCGCCGACGATCTTGTCGCTGCACGAACCCGCGGGCCAGTCGGCTGCCACCTCACATCCACCACGGAACCGCGAGAGCTTGGCCGTGGCGCGGGTCGGCGCGAACAGGGGGTTGCCGGCGTCGATGCCGGAGTCGATCACGCCGATGACGACGCCGGCGCCGGCCCGGGGGTCGCCGGAGGGGGCCGAGAGAGCGCGGGAGGCGCCCGCGGGCATGGCGGTGAGTCGGCGCACTGTGTTGGGCTCCACCGAGACCACTCCGCGGGTCGCTGCCAGCGCCCGGGCCTGGCTCCCGGTCAAGGTGACGGCGAAGCCGTCGAGAGCGGTGGTCCAGCGGTAGACCGGTTCGCGGGCGCCGACGCGGCGCAGCACGCGGTCCTGGCGCTCGAGCAGGCGATCGGCGTGCGCGGCGCTGCTCAGCGGACCGGCGTACGCCGTGGTGGCCACCCCGTCGAGCGTCACGAGGTAGAGCGCCTGGGGGGAATCGGCGGAGGCGGACTCCGAGCCCTGGGCGACGGTCGTGGTGAGCGTCACGAGGACAGCGGTCAGGGCCACGACGGCGCACCAGCGCCGCAGCGATCCGACCACAGTCGACCGTTGCATCGGTGAACTCCCTACTCTCCCGCCACAATTGTCACGCCGAGCCGTCCATGATGACAGTGGTATCCACAAATCTTTGCGCTCGGGGTGCTCGTAGGCTGAGCAGGTGCCCCCCGTAGAGCTGCCTGCCGACCTGGTCGTCGGCTTCGACCTCGACATGACCTTGATCGACACGGTGCCCGGATTCGCAGCCACCCTCGGTGCCCTGGGCGCTGAGCTCGGGGTGGCGTTCCCCCTCGAGGAGATGACCGCTCGACTGGGTCCACCGCTCGACCATCTGCTCGGTGACCACCTGCCGCAGTCGGACGTCGCCGCAGCCGGGGACCGCTTCCGCGCGCTCTACCCCGACCACGCGATCGCCGGGGTCCCAGCCTTCGACGGAGCTCACGAGGCCCTGGCCGCCGTGCGCAGGCACCGGGGCCGGATCGTGCTGGTCACCGGCAAGTTCCCCGCCAACGCCCAACGTCACGTCGACCACCTCGGCCTCGATGTGGACCGGGTCGAGGGCTGGGTCTGGGGGGTCGGCAAGGCGAACGTCCTGCGAGAGGAGGGCGCCTCCATCTACGTCGGTGACCATGTCCACGATGTCGAGGGGGCGCGGGCGGCCGGGGCGGTGAGTGTGTCCGTGCTGACCGGTGGCTGCACGAGGGAGGAGCTCGAGGCGGCCGGCACCCAGGTGGTGCTCGATGACCTCACCCAGTTCCCGGCCTGGCTGGACCGGCACATCCTGGAGGCTCGACTCTCCCGGCTCGCCCGCGACCTCCAGGCACGAGGGAGCGTCCTGGTCGCCTTCAGTGGTGGCGCGGACAGCGCGTTCCTCCTCGCGGCCGCCGTCCGTGCCCTGGGCCCGGACCGCGTCGCCGCAGCCACGGCGTACAGCGACTCGCTGCCGGCCGCCGAGCGTGACCCTGCGCGAGCCTTCGCGGAGTCCCTCGGCGTACGGGTGCTCACCCCGACCACCCACGAGATGGAGCGTGAGGGCTATCGGGCCAACGCCGGCGACCGTTGCTACTTCTGCAAGGCCGAGCTGCTCGACGTCCTGGGCCCCCTCGCCGAGGCCCACGCTCTGACGTACGTCGCCACCGGCACGAACGCCGACGACGGCGTGGCCGGATTCCGGCCCGGCATCAGAGCTGCGTCCGAACGGGGTGCGATCACTCCTCTGCTGGACGCCGGGCTGACCAAGGAGCAGATCCGGTCCTCCTCGAGGGCCTGGGGGCTGCCCACCTGGGACAAGCCGGCGGCTGCCTGTCTCTCGTCACGGGTGGCCTACGGCATCGAGGTGACTCCGCACCGCCTCGCCCGGGTCGAGCGGGCGGAGGCCGTCGTTCGCCGACTCGTGCCCGCGGTGCGCGACCTGCGTGTACGTGACCTGGGTGACGCGGCGTCGATCGAGGTCGACGGTCGGGCGCTGGCCGAGCTGGGGGAGGGCCGTCGTCGCGAGGTGGAGCACGCCGTGCGCCGGGAGGGTTTCGCCGCGGCGACCCTGGATCCGCACGGGTTCAGGTCCGGATCGATGAACGAGCGCCTCGCGGACCCCGACCGATATCGCTAAGCGTTAGCGAACTGGACCCGCGCCACATAGGCTTGCCCACTGCACGCGGCACGGGTCGCGTTGCGTTGAGCAAGAAGAGGTCATCGCGGTGCCCAGTGGCAAGGTGAAGTGGTACGACGCCGACAAGGGATTCGGGTTCCTGTCCCAGGAGAACGGGCCCGACGTCTACGTGCGCGCCGAGGCGCTGCCCGACGGCGTCACCGCGCTCAAGAACGGCACCCGCGTGGAGTTCGGCATCGCTCAGGGCCGCAAGGGTGACCAGGCCCTGCAGGTGCGGGTGCTCGACACCCCGCCCAGCGTCGCCCGGGCCCAGCGCGCCGCCTCCCGTCCGGCCAAGAAGAAGCCGGAGGAGATGGTGACCATCGTCGAGGACCTGATCCGGCTGCTCGACGGCATCGGCGAGGGATACCGCCGGGGTCACTCGCCCGACTCCAAGATGGCCGCGCCGGTCTCCAAGCTGCTGCGCGCACTGGCCGACGAGCTCGACTCCTAGGCTCGCCTGCCGTCGTGGGTTCATCAAGGTACGTCGGTCAACCTGCACTCCCCACGGTGAATACATCATGGGAAGTGCAGCCCGCCCTGCATACCTTGATGAACCTGCGAGGGATGGACTAGACGGCCGGTCGCGTCGGCCTGCGGGCCACCAGCACCAGCACCAGCCAGCCGGTCAGCACTGCTGCGGCGACCCCGAGCCCGAGTCGAGGGTTCAGGGGCATCGCGATGCCGACGAAACCGCCGATGACCCAGGCCATCTGCAGCACCGTGTCCGAGCGGGCGAACGCGCTCGTCTGCACCCGCTCGGGCACGTGGGCCTGAATGGTCGAGTCGAGGCTCAGCTTGGCCAACGACTGCGCCAACCCGGCGACGAAGCCGAGCAGCCCGACGCTCAGCACGCCGTAGAACAGGGCTGCCACCAGCGACATCGACGCTCCGGCAGCCAGCGCCAGCACCACGGTGATGGCGGGATTCAGCCGTTTGAGAAGCGAGCCCAGGGCGATGCCGAGGGTGTTGCCCAGGCCGGCCCCGCCGATGACCACCGCGAGCAGTGCTCCGGTGCTCCATCCGCCGATGGGGTTCTCGCGCAGGAGGAACGCCATGAACATGGTCAGGAACCCCGACAGCCAGCGTGGCCCACAGTTGCTCCGCAGCGCGTGCGCGACCGGCGCCGGCATTCCGAAGCGTCGTCTCCTCCCGGTCGCGGGGTCCTGCCGCGGGCGCAGCGACATCTGCTTCTCGCCGTGGCTGGAGTCGACCCGGGGTGGCAGCAGGATGGCCAGCACGGTGGCGACCACGAAGATCAGGAACGCATAGCGCAGGGACCACTCGGGGCCGAAGGTGGCCGCGAGTCCGGCGATGGGCGCCGAGATCCCGGCTCCAACGATGCCCGCCAGGGAGGTGCGCGCATTGGCCTTGACGAGGGTGAGGTCGCGAGGCAGCAGCCGGGGGACGGCTGCCGAACGCGTCACGCCGTAAGCCTTGGAGGCCACGAGTACGCCGAGGGCGGCCGGGAACATCCAGGTGGACTCGGTGACGACCGCAGTGGCCAGCACCCAGACCAGGAACGCGCGGATCGCCATGGTCGATCCGATCGCCCAGCGGCGGCCGTGGCTGAACCGGTCGAGGAACGGCCCGATCAGGGGGGCCACGACTGCGAAGGGCAGCATCGTGAGCCCCAGGAAGAGTGCCACCTGGCCGCGGGCCTCGCCGGTGGGGACCTGGAAGAACAGGGTGCCGGCCAGCGAGATCGCGACGGCCGCGTCGCCGGCGGCGTTGAAGGCATGCAGCTCGATCAGCCGCGACAGGCCGGAGTCTCCGGCTCCTTCGGCATGCGAGGCGCGCCGGGCCTGACGCACCGAGTAGGCCCCGAAGCGGGCGGTTCCGCGTGCCATCGCCCGGGCGCCCTTGGCGGTGGCCTGGGCGCCCTTCTTGGCCGCGTCGGCGGCCTTCGTGCCGGTCGCTGCCCCCTCCGGCCCTGCTCCGTCGAGGCCTTCGCCTGGGTGGGGGTCGCGCCACCGCTGCTCGTCCCGCGGGGGGTGAGGAGGGCCAGGGGCGGTCATGGGTCCATCCTGCCTCAGGTCCCGAGGGACGTGCCCTAGACTCGGCCGCGTGATGGCCGTAGCTGTGAAGTCCGACGCGACGCTGGCCAAGGCCGTCGACGTCGCCCGCCTTGCCCTGCTCGAACAGGCGTCGCCCTCCGAAGTGGGCGACCACCTCGGTTCGGTGGCCGAGGGGGAGCGGGTCGTCACCCACCACTTCGAGTGCACCCTGCCGGGCTACCGGGGGTGGCGCTGGTCGGTCACGCTGACGCGGGCCACCCGCCAGAAGGTGGCGACCGTCGACGAAGTGGTTCTCATCCCGGGCGACGAGTCGATCGTGGCCCCCGAGTGGGTCCCCTACCGTGAGCGCATCCAGCCCGGTGACCTGTCGCCCGGCGACCTGTTGCCCGTCGAGGACGGCGACCCCCGGCTGGTGCCGACCTACTCCTTCGGCGACGACGACCTGAGCCCCGACGACCGCGCCCAGATCAAGTCCGTGGCGACCGATCTCTACCTCGGTCGAGTCCGCACCCTGTCGATCGAGGGTCGCGACCAGGCTGCGGAGCGCTGGTACGACGGTGACGGCGGCCCGGATGCCCCGCTGGCCCAGTCCGCCCCCGCCTCCTGCACCAGCTGCGGCTTCCTGGTCCGTCTGGCCGGTCCGCTCTCGGAGCTGTTCGGGGTGTGCGCCAACGGCAGCGCCAACGACGACGGGAAGGTCGTCTCCCTGGACCACGGCTGCGGGGCGCACTCCGAGGTCCAGTTCGGCAAGCAGCAGCTGCCCGAGCCGCTTCCCGAGCACGTCTTCGACACCGTGACCGTCGACGAGATCGAGAGCTTCTGACTCACAGTCGGGTCGAGCGGAGGATCCTGTCGACCTCGATGCGCAGCGCCACCCGCGAGGGGTTCTCGCGCGGGGTCCGGTAGCGCTCGGCGTACCGCTGGACGGCCCGCCGGATCGACTCCGCGTCGGTGCACACGGCGGCTCGCCCCTCGAGCGTCGACCACCGAGCGCCGTCGACCTGACAGGCGGCGACCTGCGGGTTGGCTCCGGCCGAGGCGAGGAGCCGGGCCTTGTACGAGGACCCCGAGGTGATCACCCACGCGCACTTCCACTCGGGGTCGAGCGTGACGCCGACCGGCACCAGGTGCGGCCGGCCGTCGGGTCGCACCGAGCTCAGGGTGCACAGGTGGCGCTCGGTCCAGAAGGCCAGCAGGTCAGCGGGCAGGGCGTCCCACGCGGGCCGGATCGAGGTCACGGTGCCGAGGGTAGCGTTGCGGACATGACGTCACTCACGCTCCGGCTCGCTCGGGGGATCGACACGGCGCTCGACCGGACCGTGGCACCCGGCTACACCAGGCTGGGACCCGCGATCCGGCGCAGGTTGCCGACGTGGCCAGCGGATCCGGAGCCGGGCGCACTGGCGGGCAAGGTGGCTGCCGTGACCGGGGCGACCTCCGGGCTGGGCGAGGCGACCGCCGCAGGGCTTGCTTCACTGGGCGCCGAGGTCCGTCTGGTGGTGCGCGACGTCGCGAAGGGCGAGAAGGTCGCCGATGAGCTCCGCTCGCGCGTGCCCGGTGCCACGATCGCGGTGGACCGCTGCGATCTCGGCGACCTCGACGACGTACGGCGCTTCGCCGCGGAGTTCGCACCCGAGCGCCTCGACGTCCTGGTTCACAACGCCGGCGCGCTGCCCGCAACTCGCACCGAGTCCCCCCAGGGCCACGAGCTGACCATGGCGCTGCACGTGCTCTCGCCGGTGTTGATGACCGAGCTGCTGCGTCCCCGGCTGAAGGGTCACGACGCCCGGGTCATCCTGGTGACGAGCGGTGGGATGTACAGCCAGGCCCTGCGTGCGGACGACCCGGAATATCTCACCGGCGAATACTCCGGGACCACGGCCTACGCACGCAGCAAGCGGGCCCAGATCGAGTTGCTCCCGGTGCTGGATGCGCACTGGGCGCCGGACGGCATCGGCGTCAACGCGACGCACCCCGGGTGGGCCGACACTCCCGGGGTGGTGGATTCACTGCCGGTCTTCCACAAGCTCACCGGACCCCTGCTCCGCTCGGCGGAGGGCGGCGCCGAGACGACCGTCTGGCTGGCCGGCACGATGCCCTCCCCGGACACGGGGGAGCTGTGGCACGACCGCCGGGTCCGGCCGACCCACCTGCTGCGCAGGACCCGCACGGGCGACGCCGCGCGCGAGCTGATGTGGGAGTGGGTGCGCGAGCAGCTGGGGATCTAGGCGGAACGCCGACCTCTGCTGCTGCGCGCCTTCTTGCGGCGGCGGCAGTACTCCAGCCCGAACAGGCCCAGACCGAAGCCCGCCAGACAGGTCCACAGCCACCAGGTGTGTCCGTCGTCGGCGAGGCGACCGTAGAAGGGCAGCAGGGCGAGGAAGCCGAGGAACCACAGGGCGGTCCCGACCTCGGTCGTCCGGATGCCGTCGACATCGAGTGGCTCGACGTCGGCCACGATGTAGGTGCGGTTGCCGATCTCGTGCGACGTCGGCTGGTCGTCTCGAAACTCCATCACCGGCACCCTACCCGCCGACCTGTCGTAGATGTACATACAGATCCCGTCGACCTGTCGCAGATGCACACCACAGAATTTGTTTAGCAAAGGTAATGACCTAGACTAAAGACATGCCCACGGTTGAGAAGGTCGCGAAGACGGACGCCGGACTCGCTTCCGAGCTCCGCTTCTCGGTGATGCGGCTGCGTCGGCGGCTGGTGGTCGAGCAGCACCCCGACAACCCGCTCAGTCTCGCCCAGATGGCGGTCCTCGGCTGGCTCTTCCGCCGGGGCGAGCTGACCGTCGGCGAGCTCGCCACGGCCGAGCGCGTCCAGCCGCCGTCCATGACCCGCACCGTGAACTGCCTGGCCGACGCAGGCTACGTCACCCGCCGCAAGCACGAGACCGACGGCCGCCAGGTCGTCGTCGTGCTCAACGAGTCGGGTCGCCAGAGCGTGGTGGCCGACCGGGACCGGCGGGACGCCTGGCTGGCCCAGCAACTGCGCACCCTCACCCCCGACGAACGTGCCTTGCTCCGCACGGCCGCCCCGATCCTCGAAAGACTGGCTCAGGCTTGAGCACCACCTTCTCCTCTCTCTCCAACGCCAACTACCGCCGCTACGCCGCCGGTGGTGTCGTGTCCAACGTCGGGACCTGGATGCAGCGCGTCGCCCAGGACTGGATGGTCCTGCAGCTCACCGGCAACAGCGGCGCCGCGATCGGCATCACGACCGGCCTGCAGTTCCTGCCCTTCCTCCTGCTGTCACCGTTCGCCGGACTGATCGCCGACCGCATCCCGAAGCGACGTCTCCTGCAGCTGACCAACCTGGGCATGGCCGTTCCCGCCCTACTCCTGGGCCTGCTGGCCGTCACCGGGAACGCCGAGATCTGGCACGTCTACGTGCTGGCCCTCATGCTCGGCATCGCCTCGGCCTTCGACGCGCCGGCCCGACAGTCGTTCGTCTCCGAGATCGTCGACAAGGACGACCTGACGAATGCCGTCGGCCTCAACTCCGCGAGCTTCAACGCCGCTCGCATCGTCGGCCCGGCGCTGGCCGGCCTCCTGATCGCCGTCCTCGGGGGTGGGGTCGTTGCCACCGGCTACGTCATCCTGATCAACGCGGTCTCCTACATCGCACCGATCACGATGCTGCGCCGGCTCGACGAGAGTGAGCTGCACAGCCCCCAGCTGGTGGTCCGCGAGCCAGGGCAGATCCGGGCCGGGGTGGCCTATGTCCGAGGCCGCCCGGACCTGATGCTGATGCTGTCGATCGTCTTCTTCACCGGGACCTTCGGCCTCAACTTCCAGATGACCTCGGCACTGATGGCGACCCAGGTCTTCGACAAGGGGCCGACCGAATACGGCCTCCTCGGCACGTTCATGGCGGTCGGTTCATTGACGGGGTCGTTGATCGCGGCCCGTCGTGAACGCGTCCGTCAGCGCCTGGTGATCGGAGCCGCTCTCGCCTTCGGGACGATCGAGATGGTCTCCGGCCTGATGCCGTCCTACACCTGGTTCGCGTTGATGACCCCGCTGCTCGGCATCACCGCCCTGACCATGATCACCTCCGCCAACGCGTTCGTGCAGCTGTCGACGGATGCCGGAATGCGAGGGCGGGTGATGGCGTTGTACATGATGATCTTCATCGGCGGCACGCCGTTGGGCGCGCCGCTGATCGGCTGGATCGGGGAGCAGTACGGCGCCCGGTGGACGTTGCTGATCGGCGGATTCATGACAGTTCTGGGCGTCAGCGTGGCCACCTTGCTGTTCGCTCGTGCTCGGGGCGTTTTGACCGCCGATCAGCGACCCGGTAATCTCGTACCTCGTGTCTGGCACAACCAGACTGTTGCGCGTGCTCGGAAGTAGCCGGCGGCCCTGACCGCCCGGTTTCCAGCACAACCAGCCTCCGCCACGGATCTTGGTCCATGGCTGTGCGCGCACCAAGCAGACACACCGCACACAGCAGTTCATCGTGCCCGACAGAGCGTCGGCACTGAGAGTAAAACGAAGGGGAACCACCCGGTGCCCACGATTAACCAACTGGTCCGCAAGGGCCGCCAGGACAAGGTGTCCAAGAGCAAGACGCCTGCCCTGAAGGGTTCGCCCCAGCGTCGCGGTGTCTGCACCCGCGTCTACACCACCACCCCGAAGAAGCCGAACTCCGCTCTGCGCAAGGTCGCCCGTGTGCGCCTGTCCAGCGGCGTCGAGGTCACTGCCTACATCCCGGGTGTCGGTCACAACCTGCAGGAGCACTCCATCGTGCTCGTCCGCGGCGGTCGCGTGAAGGACCTCCCCGGTGTTCGCTACAAGATCATTCGCGGTTCGCTCGACACCCAGGGTGTCAAGAACCGCAAGCAGGCCCGCAGCCGTTACGGCGCGAAGAAGGAGAAGAGCTAATGCCGCGCAAGGGTCCCGCCCCGAAGCGTCCCATCGACGTCGACCCGGTCTACGGTTCGCCGCTCGTCTCCCAGCTGGTCAGCAAGGTCCTGCAGGACGGCAAGAAGCAGGTCGCCCAGCGCATCGTCTACACCGCGCTCGAAGGATGCCGCGAGAAGACCGGCACCGACCCCGTCGTCACGCTCAAGCGTGGCCTCGACAACGTCAAGCCGGCCATCGAGGTCAAGTCCCGCCGGGTCGGTGGCGCGACCTACCAGGTGCCGATCGAGGTCAAGCCCAACCGCAGCACCACGCTGGCGCTGCGCTGGCTCGTGGGCTACGCCGCCCAGCGTCGCGAGAAGACCATGGCCGAGCGGCTGATGAACGAGATCCTGGATGCCAGCAACGGTCTGGGCGCCGCGGTCAAGAAGCGTGAGGACACGCACAAGATGGCCGAGTCCAACAAGGCCTTCGCGCACTACCGCTGGTAATCCACCCTCCAAGAATCCAATCCTGACTTCCGACAGGAGACATCACTTCAGTGGCTGTCGACATCACCACAGACCTCAACAAGGTCCGCAACATCGGCATCATGGCTCACATCGATGCCGGAAAGACCACCACCACCGAGCGCATCCTCTTCTACACCGGCATCACCTACAAGATCGGTGAAGTCCACGAGGGCGCCGCCACGATGGACTGGATGGAGCAGGAGCAGGAGCGCGGCATCACCATCACGTCCGCCGCGACGACCTGCTGGTGGAAGGACCACCAGATCAACATCATCGACACCCCCGGGCACGTGGACTTCACCGCCGAGGTCGAGCGCTCGCTGCGCGTCCTCGACGGTGCCGTCGCGGTGTTCGACGGGGTCGCAGGCGTCGAGCCCCAGACGATGACGGTCTGGCGTCAGGCCAACAAGTACTCCGTCCCGCGGATGTGCTTCGTCAACAAGCTCGACCGCACCGGAGCCGACTTCTTCCGTTGCGTCGACATGATGGTCGAGCGCCTGAACTCAACTCCGCTGGTGCTGCAGATCCCCATCGGCGCCGAGGGCGACTTCCTCGGGGTCGTCGACCTCGTCGGCATGCGTGCCCTCACCTGGCACGGCGAGACCACCATGGGTGAGGACTACACCGTCGAGGAGATCCCGGCCGAGCTGGCCGAGCAGGCCGCGGAATACCGCGAGAAGCTGCTCGAGACGCTCTCCGAGGCCGACGACGAGATCATGGAGAAGTTCCTCGACGAGGGCACCTTCGAGGTCGCCGAGCTCGAGTCCGCCATCCGTCGCGCGACTCTCGCCGACAAGATCAACCCCGTCCTGTGCGGCACGGCGTTCAAGAACAAGGGCGTGCAGCCCCTGCTCGACGCCGTCGTGAAGTACCTCCCCTCCCCGCTCGACATCGACGCCATCAAGGGTCACGCGGTCAACGACGAGGAGAAGGAGATCGACCGTCAGCCGTCCGACGACGAGCCGTTCTCCGGACTGGCCTACAAGATCGCCTCCGACCCGCACCTCGGCAAGCTGATCTACGTCCGCGTCTACTCCGGCAAGCTGGCCGCCGGCGCGAGCGTCCTCAACTCGGTCACGGGTCGCAAGGAGCGGATCGGCAAGGTCTACCAGATGCACGCCAACAAGCGTGAGGAGATCGCGTCGGTCGGTGCCGGACAGATCGTGGCGGTGATGGGCCTCAAGGAGACCAAGACCGGTCACACCCTGTGCGACATCCAGCACCCCGTCGTACTCGAGTCGATGAGCTTCCCGGCCCCGGTGATCGAGGTCGCGATCGAGCCGAAGACCAAGAGCGACCAGGAGAAGCTGGGTCTCGCGATCCAGCGCCTGTCCGACGAGGACCCGACCTTCACCGTCAAGTCCGACGAGGAGACCGGCCAGACGATCATCGCAGGCATGGGTGAGCTCCACCTGGAGATCCTGGTCGACCGGATGAAGCGCGAGTTCCGGGTCGAGGCCACCGTCGGGAAGCCGCAGGTCGCCTACCGCGAGACCATCCGCAACGAGGTCAAGAACCACGGCTACACCCACAAGAAGCAGACCGGTGGTTCGGGTCAGTTCGCCAAGGTCGTCATCTCGCTCGGCCCCAACATCGACCCCGAGACCGGGACCGGTGCGGGCTACGAGTTCATCAACAACGTCTCCGGCGGCCGCGTGCCCCGCGAGTACATCCCGTCGGTGGACCAGGGCGGACAGGCAGCCATGGAGTTCGGCGTGCTCGCCGGCTACCCGATGGTGGACGTCAAGTTCACCCTCGAGGATGGTGCCTACCACGACGTCGACTCGTCCGAGCTGGCCTTCAAGATCGCCGGCAACGCCGCGTTCAAGGAAGCCGCCCGCAAGGCGAGGCCCGTCCTGCTCGAGCCGATGTTCGCCGTCGAGGTGATCATGCCCGAGGCCTACATGGGTGACGTGATCGGCGACATCAACAGTCGTCGCGGCCAGATCCAGGCCATGGACGAGCGTCACGGGGACCGCGTGGTGAACGCGCTCGTGCCGCTTTCAGAGATGTTCGGGTACGTTGGCGACCTGAGGTCGAAGACCTCCGGTCAGGCGTCGTACTCGATGGAGTTCGACTCGTACGCTGAGGTTCCCCAGAACGTCGCCGACGAGATCATCAAGAAGGTTCGCGGCGAGTAGCATTCGCGTGCCCTCGGCAGTTCAGCAAGTCCCATACGAGTCAGTCAGAGTAGAACCACACACAGGAGGAGCCCACCGTGGCTAAGGCGAAGTTCGAGCGGACCAAGCCGCACGTCAACATCGGCACCATCGGTCACATCGACCACGGCAAGACGACCTTGACCGCGGCGATCACCAAGGTGCTGCACGACGCGTACCCGACTCTCAACGAGGCGTCGGCATTCGACCAGATCGACAAGGCGCCCGAAGAGCGTCAGCGCGGGATCACGATCTCGATCGCGCACGTCGAGTACCAGACCGAGGCGCGCCACTACGCGCACGTCGACTGCCCTGGTCACGCCGACTACATCAAGAACATGATCACCGGCGCGGCCCAGATGGACGGCGCGATCCTCGTGGTCGCCGCCACCGACGGTCCGATGCCGCAGACGCGTGAGCACGTGCTGCTCGCCCGCCAGGTCGGCGTGCCCGCCCTGGTCGTGGCGCTCAACAAGTGCGACATGGTCGACGACGAGGAGCTCATCGAGCTCGTCGAGATGGAGGTGCGTGAACTCCTCTCCGAGTACGAGTTCGACGGCGACAACATCCCCGTCGTCCGCGTGGCCGCCTTCCCGGCGCTGCAGGGTGATGCCAAGTGGGGCGAGTCGATCCTCGAGCTGATGTCGGCGGTCGACGAGGCCATCCCGACCCCGGCCCGTGAGACCGAGAAGCCCTTCCTGATGCCCGTCGAGGACGTCTTCACGATCACCGGTCGTGGCACCGTCATCACCGGCCGCATCGAGCGTGGCATCGTCAAGGTCAACGAGGAGGTCGAGATCATCGGCATCCGCGAGAAGTCGCAGAAGTCGACCGTGACCGGTGTCGAGATGTTCCGCAAGCTGCTCGACGAGGGCCAGGCGGGCGAGAACGTCGGTCTGCTGCTTCGTGGCACCAAGCGCAAGGACATCGAGCGCGGCATGGTCGTCATCAAGCCCGGCACCACCACCCCGCACACCAACTTCGACGCCAACGTTTACATCCTGTCGAAGGAGGAGGGTGGCCGTCACACGCCGTTCTTCAACAACTACCGCCCGCAGTTCTACTTCCGCACCACCGACGTGACCGGCGTCGTGACCCTCCCCGAGGGCACCGAGATGGTCATGCCGGGCGACAACACGGAAATGGCCGTTGAGCTGATCCAGCCCATCGCCATGGAAGAGGGCCTGCGTTTCGC
>CAWIOB010000012.1:0-163337 GCA_963837595.1 uncultured Actinomycetota bacterium
GACGTCGCAGCTGCGGATCGCCAGCACCTCGCCGATCCGCGCAGACGTGCCGAGCATGACCTCGATGATCTGCTCCAACTGGCCATCCGGCGGCGGACCCGGCGTCCCTGGAGCGCGGCGCCAACTGCGCGTGGCCCCGCGAATCGCCTCAACCTGATCCAACGTCAACGCCATCGTCTGCGACGGCGGCTTGTGGAGTCGCGCGGTCTCCCGGACTGGGTTCTCGCGCAAGGGCGTCGTACCGAACAGCCAGGCCGAAGGCGAGGCTCAGCACGGTCCTCGCCTGCTTGGCGGTGCTGTAGCTCTTCGCCGCTGCCAGCGCTTGATGAACTGGTCAACTTTGCGCACGGAGATTTCGCGAAGCAGGAGGTTCTCGAAGGCCGGCATCACGAGTTGGCGCATGTTGCGCTCGTACAGCGCCCGCGTGCTCGGCGCGAGCTTTCCCTCAAGATCGAGGTCCTCAAGCCACACCTCGACCAGTTGGCCGAACGAGCTGTCGGGGGTGAGTTCGCCGAAAGCCCGCGGAGAATCCTCGCGCGGGTGGCCAACTTCTCCTTCAAGCGCGTGCTCGGCCGCCTTGCGGGTGTCGCCCTCGCCTCGATGCGTCGAAGTTCCCGTCGTGGTCACGGAATCTGGTGCGCGCACGCACGGTGCCGTTCGGCAGCTTGGTGAACTCGATCTCCCCGAACGTGCCAATCGGGGTGCGTGGCCTACCCATGGCAGCACGCTCGCTCGATGAGCGCGCCCGGCGGGACGTCGCGCTGACCGTCGACCCAGGCTTGGACGTCGCTGATCCGGAACTTCACGTGGCGACCAATGCGGAGGCCCACGGACCCGGCCGTCTGGCGCCACTCGTAGATCGTCTTGACCGGCACGCCGAGGTACTCGGCGAGTTCGGTCGATCGTGACGAGCGGGTCGAGCCCGCTCAACGGGTTGGTCTCGGTCTTCATACCCAGAAGGTGCGCGGTCAGGACCGGAACTCGGTGATGTTCGGGAGCGCTACGAACGAGTCAGACGAGCGTCGGACCGTGCTCCACGAACAGACTCAAAGTGGAGGGTTTCTGGTGGATGGATCAATTCTCAAATGCTTTCAGGCCCGGGATCCGCATAGATTCCGAGCCTGAAATTGGTAGCGGGGGCAGGATTTGAACCTGCGACCTCTGGGTTATGAGCCCAGCGAGCTACCGAACTGCTCCACCCCGCGTCGGTGAACGCAACGTTACGCGATGCCGCGCGTCCAACCAAATCGGGGTCAGGGACCGGTGCTCGCAGGCTCGCAGGCGGCCTCGGGATCGACTGTCGGGTCCTCGATGGCAGCCTCGGCACACGGTGGAAGACACGTCTCGTCGACCGTGGTCTCCGGATCGTCGACTGGCAGCCCGGTTGTCGGATCCAGCGGAGCATCGGCCGCCGGTTCACACTCGGGCACAGTCGTGGGCACTTCGTCCGGCGCTTCCGTGGGCGTCTCGCTGGGCACATCTGTCGGCAGATCAGCCGGAGGGTCCGTCGGCGCCGGGTCAGCGGGAGGATCGGCTGGTGCAGGGTCCGCCGGAGGGTCGGCCGGCGTCGGGTCGGTCGGCGGATCTGTGGGGTCGGGATCGGGCTCCGGCGCCGGCGGGTCTACGACTGGGTGCACCAACGGGTCATCGTCGCCCTCCTTGGTGCCTGGCTGCTCCGGTGGCGGCGCCGATGTGGGCACCCCCACGGCCGGGGTCGGGTGATGCCCGGTCGTCGGGGAGGTCGCAACGGCAGGCACGGTCACCGGCGGCGCGACGTAGCGGGTGCTCACGATCGCGGGACTCGGCAGCGAGCCGAAGCCGTCACGGTCGTAGGTCGCCTTCCAGGCCAGGACCAGGTCGACGTAGGTGTTGGAATGGTTGTAGGACAGCACGGCGGCGCGCAGGCCCTCGGTGGTGGCCAGGTCGCGCCCGCCATAACAGAGGTAGGCCGCCGCAGCACCCGCCGCATCCTCGACGTCCTGCGGGTTCCTCTCACCGTCGCCATCGAGATCGGCCCCGAACCGCACCCAGGTGCCGGGGATGAACTGCATCGGCCCGACTGCTCGGTCCCAGACCTTGTCGCCGTCGAACACGCCGTCGTCGGTGTCGTGGATCGCCGAGAATCCCTGGCCGTTGAGGACGGGCCCCAGCACCGGCGGAACGACGCGGTGATCGGCGTCCAGACTGCGCCCGGCCAGGTTGCCCGACTCGACCTGCCCGATCGCCGCGAGCAGCGTCATCGGCAGATGGCAGCTCGCCGGCACGGCAGAGGCCGCAGACATGTAGGCCGCGAGCAGCACGCTCGAGACGGGCTCATCGGCGTCCGCCACGGTCTCGGCGCTCACGGCCGACGTCTTGCCCCAGCCCGAGCTGGTGGTGACGGGGGGCGGGTAGACCGGCGTGAGCGGCACTGCAATCGGATCCGAGACCGACGCCTGCGGCTGCGACTGCGGCGCCGCGGCCTCCATGACCAGTTCGGGCGTGCTCATGGCACCCCCGGCGCTCGGCACCGAGAGCATCAAGGCAAGCGACCCCGCCGCCAGACCGACCTCGCGTCTCACCCCACCACTATGCGTCGGGAAACCCGACTCCACCACCCCAGAAAGGCAAACGTCAGGGAACCGTCACTAATGACCATTCCGGACCCTTTGCAGGGCCATCAGTTCGAGGCGGGAGCCTTGTCCGCGAGGCTGATCGCCCTCTTGATCAGGTCACGGCCGATCTGCATCTGCCGGGCCCACTCCACGGTGTCCTGCTTGGTCAGCGCCGCGTCCGCGGCATTGAACGCCGTCTCCGCCCGGTTGAGCAGCTTGCGGACATTCGGTTGGAGGTCGCCGCCGGTGTTTCCGCCCGGGCTTCCACTGCCGGGAGTGTCCGGAGTCAACGTCCCGCCGAGCAGGTCGGCGATCGCCGCCGGAAGGCTGGTCCCGAACCCGACCGGTCCCCCGGTCTGGCCGAACGAGGTGATCACCGCGTTGAGGATCGGGTAGGACGCCTCGGAGTTCCGCACCGTGTAGACCGGCTGCACGTAGAGCAGCTTCCCGTCCGCCGGCAACGTCAACAGATTGCCGTACTTGGGGGTGGTGCCACCGAGGCTGAACTTCGCCAGCGCGTCCTTGACCTCCTCGTCGTTGGCGAAGCTGTTCGCCACCTGCCCCGGGCCGGGAATGTTCGGTCCCGGGGAGCGCAGCACGCGGATCTTGCCGTAGTCGGCCGTCGTCGCGTCGGAGTTGACGTCCATGAACCCGACCAGGTTCTCCCGCTTGTACGGCGTGTAGACAGACGTCATCGAGAAGGTGGAACCGGTCTCGGCGGTGTTGGGGTTGTCGATGAACATCCGGTACGGCGGCTGCAGGGAGCCCTTCTTGTAGGGGTCCTGCGGCACCTGCCAGCGGTCGTTGCCCTCATACCAGTCACTGGCGTCCGTCACGTGGTAGCGGGCGTACTGATAGCGCTGCACCTTGAACAGGTCCTCGGGGTAGCGCAGGTGGGCCATCAGGTCGGGCGAGATCTCCGACTTCGGCTTCACCGTGTCGGGGAAGGCCCCCATCCACGCCTGCAGCATCGGATCCGACTCGTCCCACTCATAGAGGGTGACGGTGCCGTCGTAGGCGTCCACCGTCGCCTTGACGGCGTTGCGCATGTAGTTGATCTCGTCGGTCGGCAGTGCCTGGAACTGGGAGCTGTCGGCCAGCGAGTCGTTGGTCATGTCGTCGTACGACTGCTTGTCCGACAACGGGTAGCGGTCGGTGGTGGTGAACCCATCGAGGATCCACACGACCTTTCCGTCGACGACCGCGGGATAGGGATCGCGGTCGATCTGCAACCACGGGGCAACCTTCTTGACCCGCTCGGTGGGGTCGCGGTCGTAGATGATCCGGCTGTTGGAGTTGACCCGCGAGGACAGCACGATGTTCGGGTCCCCGAACTTCAGGGCGTACAGCATCTGGCTCCACAGCCCGCCGATCGGCACCCCGGCCTCGCCGGTGTACGTCGTGGTCGTGCCCTTGTCGCCGTCGGTGGACTGCGGCAGGTCGAACTCGACGTCGGGGCCACCATCGGACTTGCCGACGATGGAGTAGTCGGGGCTCTGCTCCCCGAAGTAGATCGCCCCGTTGTAGCCGTTCTCCTGCTGGTCGGTGAGGGCGCCCTTGGGTGGCAGGCCCGACTCGGCCCACGGGGTGGTCTCCGCCGGCACCACGGTGTTCGCGCTGTCGCGCTGGTTGCCATAGGCGGCGATCACGCCGTAGCCGTGCGTGTAGACCGTGTGCAGGTTGGACCAGTTCTTGTTGCTCTCCGCCAAGCCGCTCTGATCCAGCTCGCGGACGCCGAGCACCAGCGCCCGGTCGATGTCGTCGACCTTGTAGCGGTCGACGTCGAGCACCGGCGCGACCGTGTAGTAGCCCTGCTGCTGCTGGTTCTGCTCGAAGTTGTCGCGCACCAGCTTGGGGTCGATCAGGGGCACGGCGGACGTGGCGTCCGACAGCTCCTGTGCCGACGGGTTCGTGGACACCTGGGTGTTGTTCTCGATCGAGATGTCACCCAGGTTGAAGGCGTCGCGGGTCGCCTGGATCGTCTTCGCGATGTACGGCGACTCCTTGTCGGCCTCCGACGGGCTGACCTGGAACTGCTGCACGATGCCGGGCCAGATCAGGCCCAACAGGATCGCCGACAGCACGAACAGGGCGACGCCGACCGAGGGCAGCATCCAGCTGCGACGCCAGATGTTGAGGAAGAACAGCAGGGCACACACCACAGCGATGCCCAGGAGGATGTTCTTCGCCGGCAGGACGGCGTTGTCATCGGTGTAGGACATGCCGTCGATGAGGTTTCCAGACCCGGTGAGTACGTCGAAACGGTCCAGCCAGTAGTCCGCGGCCTTGAACAACATGAACGCACCCAGCAGCACCGACAGCTGGGCGGCTGCCGCCCCCGAGATCCGGTCGTGCCTCGACTGCAGCCGGATGCCGCCGTACAGGTAGTGCACGACTGCGGCCGCGAGCAGGGCCACCACAGCCATCGTCATCGCGAAGTTGACCACGAAGTGCCACCACGGAAGGCTGAAGACGTAGAAGCCGATGTCGCGACCGAAGTAGGGGTCGGTCTTGTCGAAGGGCACCCGGTGGCTCCACAACATGAAGTTGCGCCACTCGCCCGCCGCCGACGTGCCGGCGAACGCACCCATCACCAGTGAGACGCCGACGACGAGCCAGCGCCGGATCGGCGTGATCGCCTCGCGGTAGCGGTCCAGGCTGGTCTGCTCGGCGGACGCGGGCCGGAAGATGGGCCGGAACCGGTAGGCCAGCATCATGCTGAGGCCGACGACGATGGCCATCAGCACGGCGAAGAACACGAACAGGCCGACCTTGGTCCACAGCATGCGGGAGAACACCCCGGAGTAGCCGACGTCCTTGAACCACATGCGCTCGGTCCAGAAGCTCGAGAGCCCCGTGAGCAGGATGAAGCCGACGACGAGTACGCCGGCCGTGATCAGGAGCGCCCGGGAGCGGCCCGGCCGCTCGATCGTGCCACCGGCCTTCTGTCCCTCGTCGCCTTCGCCGTCGAAAAGCCCGCTCACGTCTCGTCCTCCAGGGTGGTGCTCAACAGCTCGAGTAGTTCGGGAACCAGGTCGGCTCCCCCGACGACCGACTGGTCGTCGTCATGGGATCGCATCCTGAGCGCACAGTACGTCGCGCCTGCACGAGTCGCGCCTGCCACGATCCGGACCTCCTGGCGCAACGGGTGCGCACGAGCGAACTCGGCAGCCTCACCGGGGTCGTCGGGGAGCTCGTCGTCGACCTCGGGCGGAAGCACCAGTCGTTCGACGACGGCAGCGCAGCCGGCCACCTCCGGCGGCCAGCCGATCGTGGCCAGCACGCCCTCGAGCTCCTTCTCGGGCGGCAGCTCGTCCTGTTCGACGGGAGTCAGGGATCCCTGCGCACTGGAGTCGTCCAACCCCATCGCCGCGGCCAGGTCGGGTTCGTGGGCCACAAGTCGGGCGGTGTCGACCAGGGCGTACAGCCGCGAAGGCTGGTCCCAACCGCCGGTGGCGATGTGGGACTCGATCTCCAGCACCGCGGCGGCGAGGGCCGGGTCGGTGTCGAGGCTGCCGAGCGGGTCGGGCTCGAGGTCGGGGTTCAGTGGGTCGTCCATCAGTTCACCTCACAGCTCGGAAGGGCCGCGTCGGGGTCCTTCACCCAGTCGGCGATCGCCTCGCGGGCCTCGTGCATCGTGGTGGCCTTCACCAACCTCATCCCCGTGTCGTTGGGGGCGTTGAGTGCGTCGGCGCAGTTGTCCTTGGGCACCAGGAAGAGCTCGGCGCCGGACTGGTTGGCCGCCACCACCTTCTGCTGGATGCCGCCGATCGGGCCGACCTTGCCGTCGGTGTCGATCGTGCCGGTGCCGGCGACGATGGCTCCACCGGTGAGGGAGCCCGGGGTCAGCGTGTCGTAGATGGCCAGCGAGAACATCAGCCCCGCACTCGGCCCACCGATGTTGTCGGGGATGTTCACCGACACCTGGAACGGGAAGGTGTAGCCAGGGCCGGGCGTCACACCGACCCGCAGGCTGCCGTCGACCATCGTGGGGGTCACCTCGACGTCGACCTCCTTGCCGTCGCGCTGGACGAGGAAGTCGACGCTGTCCCCCTTCTCGACCTTCTGGATCTCGTCGGCGACCTGCTGGGCACTGGTGATCTTGACGCCGTTGACCTTGAGGAACACGTCGCGGACCTTCAGCTTGCCGTCGGCCGGGAGTCCCTTGGTCACGTTGAGGACCTCCACCACCGGCTCGATGTCATAGCCCAGCTCGGTCAGGGCGACTGCGGTCGCGGCGTCCTGCGAGGACACCATCTGGATGGCCGACTCGGTCTGCGACTGCTCCGCGGTCTCCCCTTCTGGATAGACGACGTCGTGGGGGTAGATCGCCCGATCCTTGTCCAGCCAGGCACCCATCGCGTCGACGAGCCCGACCCGTCCGTTGGGCTGGGTGACGTAGACCGTGGTCATCCGCAGCTCGCCGTCGGTGCGATAGGTGCGCCGCCCGGTGACCTGCACGATCTCCTCACCCTTCTGGGAGGAGAGCACGTCGACGGTCAGACCCGGCGAATAGGTGACATACGGGACAGGGAGCAGCACCGCTCCCAACGACAACACCAGCAGCATGGGCACAGCGATCAGCCCAGCGAGCGTCCGGCGAGTCATACCCGCAAGCCTCTCACCCGAGGAAAGTCAGGCGCTGCGTCGGGTCCGTGACGGGCGGACGGCCACTCCGGTGCTGCGATCGCGCGGCGGCGCCGGGATCTGACGGATCCGGCCCGGGTGCTCGCGCCGCATCGCGTCGGCGAGCCGCTGGTTGGCGACGTCACGATCGACCTCGCCCCTGCCCTCACGACCCAGCCAGGACACCCAGAGCATGGCCAGCGCGGTCACCACGACCGGCGGGGCGAGCCACCACAGGATCTCCATGTCCCCACCGTAACCAGTGGGCACGTTCAATCGACGGACGCCTCAGGGCGAGCCGACCCATTCCTCGGTGCCGTCGGTGAACACCTGGTGCTTCCAGATCGGCACCTCGGACTTCAGGGTGTCGATGAGGTCCTTGGAGGCTGCGAACGCCTCGCCCCGGTGAGCGGAGACCGTCGCGATCACCACCGCGGCGTCACCGATGGAGAGCCGACCGACGCGGTGCACCGCAGCGACGCCGAGTACGTCGTGCCGACCGGCGATCCGGTCGCAGACCTCGGCCATCCGCTCCAGAGCGGTCGGGTGGGCGGTGTAGTCGAGCCCGGTGACGCCCTTGTCATGGTCGTGGTCGCGGACCCGGCCGACGAACAGCGTCAGGCCACCCCCGGCGTCGTCGCCGAGCGCCGCCAGGACCTCGTCGACCTCGAGCGGCGTCTCGCGCAGGGCGACCAGTCGTACCTTCTCGTCCGCCATGCCCGGAGCCTAACCGAGTCGCGCGGACGCACACGTTGGCGAGGCCGAGTAACTTTGAGCCATGAGCAACACACCGGACGAGACGCCCGACGAAGGCCAGAACCCGTTCAAGGGCACGCCGTTCGAGCAGTTCTTCGGCGCTGGGGGTCTCGGGGCCCAGATGCCTGGCGGAATGCCCGACCTCAATGCGCTGATGGGGCAGCTGCAGAGCCTCATGCAACCGCATGACGGCCCGATCAACTGGGACTTCGCGCTGGACATGGCCCGCAAGGGTGCCGCTCAGCAGCCCGACCCCTCGCCGACCGACAAGCAGCAGAGCGCCGTTGCGGATGCCGTCCGGCTCGCCGACCTGTGGCTCGACGAGGCCTGCGAGTTCGAGTCCGGGGTCACCTCGACCGCGGCCTGGAGTCGCGCCGAATGGATCGTCGGCACCACGGACGTCTGGCGTCGACTCGTCGAGCCCGTCGCCGAGCACGCGACCGGGGCCCTGGGCAGCGCGCTGCCTGCCGAGGCCGCCGCGATGGCCGGCCCGCTGATGGGGATGATCGGCAAGGCCGCCGGGATGATGGTCGCCACCCAGGTGGGCCAGGGTCTCGGCGCGATGGCCGGCGAGGTGCTCACCGCCTCCGACATCGGTCTCCCGCTCGGTCCGACCGGCAAGGCCGCCCTGGTCCCCGCCAACATCGCCGTCTTCGCCGAGGGTCTCGACGTCTCGGCTGACGACGTACTCCTCTACCTCGCTCTGCGCGAGGCCGCCCACCAGCGTCTCTTCGCCCACGTGCCGTGGCTGCGCGACCACCTGATCAGCGCGGTCCGCGAGTTCGCCGACGGCATCGAGATCGACACCGCGGGCATGGAGGAGCAGCTGCGTGGCATCGACCCGATGAATCCGGCCTCCCTGCAGGAGGCGATGTCTGGCGGCTTGTTCGACCCGAAGCCATCGGCCGCACAGCAGGCCGCGCTGCTCAAGCTGGAGACGACCCTTGCGCTCGTCGAGGGCTGGGTCGACGAGGTCGTCGGGCAGGCCACCGTCTCTCGGATGCCGAGCGCCGGCAAGCTCCAGGAGGCGATCCGTCGCCGCCGCGCCGCCGGAGGACCAGCCGAACAGACCTTCGGCCAGCTGGTCGGCCTCGAACTGCGGCCGCGCCGCCTGCGCGACGCCTCGACCCTGTGGGGCTCCCTGCGCACCCGGCAGGGCACGGAGGCACGCGACGCGGTCTGGCTCGACCCCAGCCTGCTTCCCACCGCGGCCGACCTCGACGACCCGCTCGGGTTCCGAGAGAACGTCGCGGCCCCGGTCGAGCTGTCGGAGGACGAGTTCGACGTCGAGGTGGCCAAGCTTCTCGACCAGGGATCGACCGACGGCCCGACCGACGGTTCAGCCGACGGTTCGGCTGGGTGACGCTGCACGCCGACGCGCTGGGGACCCTTGCGGCCTGGACGGCGCCTGACGCTGCCCAAGGCGCCCTGCAGGACCGGTTCCTGGCTCACCTTCGCGCCCGATCCGACGGACTGGCGCGGACCTGCTTCCCCGAGCACATCACCGCCAGCACCCTGGTGCTCAGCGAGGACCGCTCCCACGCACTGCTGACACTGCACGCCAAGGCGCGGCAGTGGTTCCAGTTCGGGGGCCACTGCGAGCCCGGCGACCTGACACTGGCTGGGGCGGCCGGGCGGGAGGCGCGTGAGGAGTCGGGAGTGGCCTTCTCACTGGTTCCGGTGCCGGTGCAGCTCTCGGCCCACGAGGTTCGCTTCTGCCACCCTGACGGGCCGGTGGACCATCTCGACGTACGGTTCGTGGCCTTCGCACCCCACGTCCAGCCGACCGTGTCGTCGGAGTCGCTCGACGTGCGCTGGTTCCCGGTGGACGCCCTGCCCTCCGACGAGCCCTCCCTCCACCACCTCGTTGAGTTAGGGGTTTCGGCCCGTTGAGATGGGGGTTTTGGCCCTTTGAAAGGGCCAGAACCCCCATCTCGGCGGGCCGAAACCCCTCACTCAACTGGAGAGGTGAGGGAACCAGATCGCCGTCTCGCGGGCGGCGGACTCGGGCGAGTCGGAGCCGTGCACCAGGTTCTCGCGGTTCGACAGCGACAGGTCTCCACGGATGGTGCCGGGCGCGGCCTTGCGACCGTCGGTGGCGCCGTTGATCGCCCGGACCACCTCGACCGCTTCGTCGCCCTCGAGCAGGACGGCGACCAGAGGGCCGCTGGTGACGAACGCGCGCAGCGGCGGGTAGAAGTCGCGCTCCACGTGTTCGGCATAGTGCTCGTCGGCCTTGGCGGCATCGATCGTGCGGTGCTCCATCGCGAGGATCGTGAGGCCCTTGGCCTCGAAGCGGGACAGGATGTTCCCGACCAGTCCGCGGCGTACGGCGTCGGGCTTGAGCAGGACGAGGGTGCGCTGAGTCATGGCCGCAGCCTAGCCAGCCCACTGCGGGCGAGCTGCGGGACCTACGCGAGCCCGGAACGGCGACGACGGATGTCGTCGGGGACCGGGCCGGAAGAGTCCTCGTCCGCGATCACCGTGTCGGCGACCAGCCGCAGGGGGATGACGCCGCCCCACACGCCCGCCTCGATGTCCTCGAGGTCGTCGACCGGGCCGCCGGCGCGGACCTTGACCGACGCCTCGTGCAGCGGCATCGCCACCACACTGGTGGCCGCCAGCTCCTTGCGCGTGTGCGGCCGCAGGGTCTCCATCCGCTGGGGGACGACGTGGTCCACGATCAGTCCCAGAGCGCGGTCCTTCTCGACCGGGTCCGTGACCAGTCGTCCGCGCCCGAGCACCACCGCGGAGCGGTAGTTCATCGAGTGGTGGAACGCCGAGCGGGCCGCGACGATGCCGTCGAGCACCGTCACCGTGACGCAGATGGTCGTCTCCGGGCTCGCACTGATGCTCTGCGAGGCCACCGAGCCGTGCACGTAGAAGCGTGCCGCCCTCGTCCGGGCCGTCGGGGTCGTAGGCGAAGACCGTCGGGATCACCAGCGGATGGCCGACATCGACGCCCAGATGGCACACCAGGGCCGAGTCGAGGACGTCGTACAACGCTTCACGGTCGGCAGCGGCTCGATCACGACCGCGCTTGACGGTGGTGCGGGCAGTGGGCGAGAGCTGGGTGGTCATGCCACCATGATGTCAACCAAGTGGCCTGGGAACACGGGCCACTTTGCACGCATTTCGACAGGACACTCATGGCTCGACCTGCCCCGCTCCCCGTCCGGCTGGACCGGCACCGATCCACGACGCTCGGGGTCCAGCTGGCCGATCAGGTGCGCGACCTGATCACCGTCGGCACCCTCCAGGTCGGCGACCGCCTGCCGAGCACCCGTGGCCTCGCCGGCGACCTCGAGGTCTCCCGCGCCGTCACCGAGCAGGCCTACGACCAGCTGCTCGCCGAGGGCTGGCTGGAGGCGCGGCGCGGCTCGGGGACGTACGTCGCCGCGGCCGGCCAGGTGTCCCCCCACCCGATCCGCGCCCCGGCAGCGACCGGGGCCGAGGCGCCTTTCCGGTTCGACACCGGCACGCCGTGGATCGACCCGCGACACGCATCGGGATGGCGGCGGGCCTGGCGCGACGTGGCGGTCGACCACCCACCCCCCGGCTATCCCGCGGCAGGCGGCCTGCCCGCGCTCCGCGAAGCGCTCTGCCTGCAGCTGGCCCGGACCAGAGGGCTGACCTGCACCCCCGAGGAGATCGCGATCACCAACGGCACCACCGACGGCCTGCGACACCTCCTGAGCACCCTGCCGGCGGGGGCGGTCGCGATGGAGGACCCGGGCTACCGGGCAGCCGCCCAGGTCGTGCTGGACTCCGGCCGCACCCTGGTGGACGTGCCCGTCGGGGACGACGGCCTGAGCGTCGAGCACCTCACCTCCGACGTGCGGGGCATCTACGTCACTCCCGCCCACCAGCACCCCCTGGGCATCACCATGTCGGCCACCCGACGCCTGGCGCTGCTGGACCGGGCCCGCAGCCTCGGGGCGGTGGTGATCGAGGACGACTACGACTCCGAGTTCCGCTACGACGTGGCGCCGCTGCCGGCCCTGGCCACTCTCGACCGGCAGGGCGTCGTCTATCTGGGCACCGCCTCCAAGTCGGTAGCGCCGGCCCTGCGGCTCGGCTGGCTCGTGGCCCCGGAGCCCGTGGTGCGCGAGATCTCGGAGCGCCGCGGCCGCACCCACGACCTGGTGCCGTGGCCCATCCAGAGCGCGTTCCTCGCCATGCTCCGCGAGGGGTACGTCGACCGCGTGGTCCGCTCGGCGCGCAGGGTCTACGCGCACCGGAGCCGGTCGGTGATGGAGGCGATCGGCGGCCTCGGCACGGTGGCGCCGAGTCCGGCCGGCATGTACCTCACCCTGCAGCTGGACCGGGAGGCAGCCGAGGCAGCGGCCCGAGCCGCCCGCGAGGCCGGTTTCGACGTACCCCTGCTGTCCGACTACTCCCGCACAGCCCACCGCCACGGCCTGGTGCTGGGCTTCGGCGGCTGCTCCGATGCCCAGCTCGACTCGGTGCTCAGCGTCCTTCGGCGATCACTCGACGACTAGGGGGGTCCCCGGAAGCGAGGGACGGCCCTCGAGACCGAGGGTGGGGTACGACGAGGTGGACGACCCGGTCTGCCTCCAGCACAGGAGCTGACCATGACCGACACCCAGACACCCGCAGCCGCACCCGCCATCGACGAGGAGAAGCTGATGTCCTTCGTCTTCCGAGCCGTCGACGAGGTGGGCGCCACCCTGAACACCGCCCTGGTCGTGATGGGCGACCAGCTCGGCTACTACCGGGCCATGGCCGATCACGGTCCGCTCGCCCCGGCCGTGCTGGCCGAGCTGACGAGCACCGGCGAGCCGTATGCCCGTGAGTGGCTCAACGCGCAGGCGGCCGGCGACTATGTCACCTACGACCCCGGCACCGGCACCTACGAGTTGCCCCCGGAGCACGTCATCGCACTGACCGACGAGACCAGCCCGGCCTACCTGCCCGGCTTCTTCCAGATCGCCCACGGCACCGTGCGCGACGCCCCGGCGATCCTCGAGGCAGCGCGGAACGGTGACGGCTACGGCTGGCACCAGCACAACACCGACGTACACGGCGGCTGCGAGCGGTTCTTCCGGCCCGGCTACCTCGCCAGCCTGGTCTCCGCCTGGCTGCCCGCACTGGACGGCGTCGTCGCCAAGCTGGAGGTCGGCGCCACGGTCGCGGACGTCGGGTGCGGCTATGGCGCCTCGACGATCCTGATGGCCCAGGCGTTCCCGCGCTCCACGTTCGTGGGCTCTGACTACCACGCCGAGTCGATCACCATCGCCCGCGAACGCGCCGCAGCGGCGGGGGTGGGCGACCGGATCAGGTTCGAGGTCGCCTCGGCACAGGAGTTGGCGGGTCGAGACTTCGACCTGGTGACGATGTTCGACTGCCTTCACGACATGGGCGATCCGATCGGTGCGGCACGACAGGTGCGCGAGGCGATCGCCGCCGACGGCACCTGGATGATCGTCGAGCCGGCCGCCGGTGACCGTCCCGAGGACAACTTCAACCCCATCGGACGGGCCTACTATGGGTTCTCCACCCTGCTTTGCACGCCCGGCTCGCTGTCCCAGGAGGTCGGGCTCGCGCTCGGCACCCAGGCCGGCCCGGCCAGGATCCGCGACGTGACGAGCGCAGCCGGTTTCACCGGGTTCCGGACCGCCACCGGGACGCCGTTCAACAATGTCTTCGAGGTACGTCCGTGACCCAACCCGCGATGGGGGCCCGAGAGCCGGATGCCGTCGGGGTCGCCGAGCGCGACGGTGTCCGGCTCGCCTGGAAGTCCTACGGCAGCGGCGGTCCCCCACTCCTGCTTCTGCCGACCTGGCAGATCATCGACTCGCGCTTCTGGAAGGCGCAGGTCGGCTACCTCTCACGGCATCACCGGGTCGTGACGTACGACGGGCGCGGCACCGGGGCGTCGAGCAGACCACAGGGCGCCTCGGGGTACACCACCGCGGAATGCGCGGCGGACGTGACGACCGTGATGGACGCGTGCGGCCTCGACAGCGCCGTCCTGGTCGCCCTCTCCTGCGGAGCGGCCTGGGCGGTCACCGCCGCCGCCGAGCATCCCGACCGGGTGCTCGGCGTGGTCGCCATCGCCCCGTCGTGCAACCTCGGGGTGAAGCAGCCGGCGCGCGAGCAGTTCGCCTTCGACGCCGAGCTCGAGACGACCAGAGGCTGGGCCAAGTACAACCGGGACTACTGGCTGCACGGCGACTTCGCCGACTTCCGCGACTTCTTCTTCCACGAGATGTGCTCGGAGCCCCATGCGACCAAGCAGACCGAGGACCTGCTGGAGTGGTCGGCCGACACCGATCCCCAGATGCTGGTCGAGGCCACCTTCGGCCGGATCGGTGGCGACGGCGTCGTCTGCCAGCCGCTTGCTCCGGCCTGTGCGCGCCTCACCTGCCCGGTCCTGGTGATCCACGGCACCGACGACCAGATCACCAGCCCCGAGGTGGGCGAGCGCCTGGCCGAGCTGACCGGTGCCTCACTGCTTCTCCTCCAGGGCAGTGGCCACGCACCGCTGACGCGGGACCCGGTGAAGGTCAACCTGGCGATCACCGACTTCGTCTCCTCGCTGGGCCCGTCCGCACCGCAGCGCCGCATGCAGCCACGGGCCGGCTCCCGTCGACCCCGTGCCCTCTATCTCTCCTCACCCATCGGGCTGGGCCATGCCCGCCGGGATCTGGCGATCGGGCGCGAGCTGAGGCGCCTGCACCCCGACCTCCAGATCGACTGGCTCACCCAGGATCCGGTGACCAGGATGCTGCGTGACGCCGGTGAGACCGTGCACCCCGGCTCGGCCTGGCTGGCCAGCGAATCCGCCCACATCGAGCACGAGGCGGGCGAACACGACCTGCATGCCTTCGAGGCCATCCGGCGGATGGACGCGATCCTGGTCAACAACTTCCACGTCTTCCACGACGTGGTCTCCGACCAGCACTACGACCTGGTGATCGGCGACGAGGCCTGGGACGTCGACCATCACCTGCACGAGAACCCCGAGCTCAAACGGTTCGCCTTCGCCTGGATGACCGACTTCGTCGGCTGGCTGCCGATGCCCGACGGTGGCGACCGCGAGGCCCGGCTGACCGCGGACTACAACGCCGAGATGATCGAGCAGCGGGCTCGGTTCCGCCGGGTCCGCGACGCCTCGGTGTTCGTCGGCTCACCCGACGACGTGGTCGACGCCTCCTTCGGGCCGGGCCTTCCCGACATCAGGGACTGGACGGCCGACAACTTCGACTTCAGCGGCTACGTCACCGGCTCCCCCGCGGTCGGAGCCGACGATCGGGCGGGGTTGCGAGCCGGTCTCGGCTATCGCGACGACCAGCGGGTCGTCCTGGTCACCGTCGGCGGCTCCGGAGTCGGCTCCGCGCTGCTGAACCGGGTGGCAGAGGCCGTTCCCGTCGTACGCCGAGCGGCACCCGACGTGCAGTTCGTGTTCGTGACCGGCCCCCGGATCGACCCGGCCACCCTGCCCGAGCAGGACGGCGTGACGGTCCTGGGCTATCTCCCCGAGCTCGACCAGCATCTCGCCGCCGCAGATCTGGCCGTCGTCCAGGGCGGACTGACGACGTGCATGGAGCTGACCGCCAACCAGCGGCCGTTCCTCTACGTCCCCCTGCGCCATCACTTCGAGCAGAGCTTCCACGTCCGTCACCGGCTCGAGCGGTACGGCGCCGGACGCCATCTCGACTACGCCACGGCCACCGACCGCGAGGCGCTGGCGACCGCGATCGGAAAGGAGATCGAGGTCGAGGTGAACTACCGGCCGGTGGAGACCGACGGTGCAGCCCGGGCGGCGTCACTCCTGGCCGGGCTCCTCTGAGTCCATCACCCGGGCCAGGTCGGCCCGCGAGGAGATGCCGAGCTTCAGGTAGACGTGCCGCAGGTGGTATTCCACGGTCTTCGGGCTCAGGAACAGGCCGGCCGCGGCCTCGCGGGTGGTTCGGCCGGCCGCGAGCAGCCCCGCGATCTGGCGCTCCTGGGGCGTGAGCGCGTCACGTACGTCGGCACCGCGGCGGCGTACCGTCTCGCCGGTCGCCTCCAGCTCCGCGGCCGCCTGCTCGGCCCAGCGACGTGCCCCGATCCGCTCGAAGGTGGCGTGCGCGGCTGCCAGCGCCGGACGCGCGTCGCGCCGCCGGCGGTGCCGACGCAGCGAAGCGCCCCGGGCCAGCTGAGTACGCGCCTGCTCGAACACGTCCCTCGTCTCGGCGTGGTGAGCCAGGGCCACCTCGAACCCGGCGTCGTCGCCTGCGGCCAGCGCGCAGGCCCGGTGGGCCTGGGCCAACGCCCAGGGCTGCCCCTTGGAGGTGGCGCGCCTCAGGAACTCGGCCGCGGTGCGGACGGCGTCGTCCTCGCGACCCAGGCGCAGCAACGTCTCGGTCAGCTCGGCGCCCGGGTGGAGGTCCACGTCCTCGATGCCGTTCTCGGACAGCAGCGCGCACACGTCCTCGATGGCCGGTAGCGCGGCCGTCGCATCGCCGGCCCCGAGCTCGAGCTCGGCCAGCGCCCACGCCGCCCACACCCGGCCGAGCACGATGTCGTGGCGGTCGCACAGCTCGACGGACTCGGCGGCGTGCTCCCGGCAGAGCTCGCGGCGACCCTGCCGTGCCTCCAGCCAGGCGAGTCCCGCCAGGCACATGGCGAGATCCGTGCTCTGGCCACTCTCCCGGGCCAGCCGCATGGCTTCGTGGTAGGCCGACTCCGCCTCCCGCCAGCGATCCGTGGTGGCGTCGTCGCGGGCGACATGGAAGAGCAGGTAGGGCAGGGTGCCGATCACCGCTCCGGCGCGGATCGCCCCGACGGCCTCGTCGACGACGTCGCGGAAGACGCCGTCCTGACGCAGGTACAGCTCGGCCATCACCAGCCAGGTGACGCGCATCGGATCTGCTTGGAGGGCCCCGGTCTCGACGAGGTCGTGGGCGGCACCCTTGAGGGTCTCGACCCCGCCACGGCCGAGCAGGATCCGGGACATCCCGACCGCCAACGTGCCCAGCACCTCCGCGTCGGGGGTCGTCGCCCGGGGCAGCAACCCTTCGAGACGGTCGAGCGCCTCGGCCAACCACCCGGTGTCGGCACGGTAGAAGCTCGCGTTCATGCCGTCCGCCAAGAGGGTGATCGCCGCGTCCGGATCATCGATGGCCACCTGGTCGGCAGCCAGGCTGAAACGATCGACGGCCTCGGCGAGCGATCCGGCCCTGGCTGCGATGGTGCCGGCCAATCCCCCGACCCTGGCGACCAGCTCGGCCGGCGGTGGCCCGACCTCGTCCAGCAGGGCACGGGACCGCTGGCCCTGGCCCGCGATCCAGGCCGCCTCTGCGGCCGCCACGAGTCGTCGTCGGCGCGCAGCCGGGCCTGGCGAGAGCCGCGCACTGCGCTCGAGGGCGGTGGCGACCACGTCGTACGCCGCCCGCTCCCGCGCTCGCTCACTGACGCCCACGAGGGCCTCGGCGGCCGCCTCGTCGGTGTCGGGGGCGGCTGCGGCCAGGTGCCAGGCCCGGCGGTCGGTCTGGTGCGGGCTACTGGCCTCGGCGAGTGCTGCGTGGGTGGCCCGTCGCTCCGCAGGTGTCGCGGCGCTGTAGACGGCGCTGCGCACCAGTGGGTGCCGGAACACGATCCTCGTCGTCTCCAGCCGGACCAGGCCCGCGTCCGCCGCCTCGACCAGCCGAGCCGGATCCAGGCCACGGCCCACGCAGGCACGAGTGACCGTCTCTCGGTCGCCGCCCGAGGCAGCGGCAGTCAGGAGACAGGCTCGGGCCTGCTCGGACAGGCCGTCGGTGCGGGCCAGGAAGGTGGCTGCCAGCGACTCCGAGACCGTCAACGGCTGCTCGGGCCCGCGCCCCAGCACCGCCTCGGACCTGCCGGCGAGCTCGAGGAGCGCGAGCGGGTTGCCCCCGGTCGCCGAGATCAGGCGGGCCGCATCGCCGTCGCTCAGGACCCCCTCCAGCTCGGTCGCGAGCAGCTCCAGGCCGGCCGCCAGATCGAGCCCGGTGAGCTCCAGGACAGGCAGACCCGCATCGAGCAGCGGACTGGGCTCGCCCGCCCGGACCGCGGCGACCACCAGGATCTGGTCGGCCACGAGGCGGCGTACCGCGAAGGCGATCGCCTCGGCGGAGGGACGGTCGAGCAGGTGCGCATCGTCGATGAGGACGGCCCGGGGCGAGGTCTCGGCGAGGCGGCCGAGCAGGCCCAACGTGGCGGCACCCACGGCGAACCGATCGACCGAGCCACCGCTGTGTCTGGCCAGGGCGACGCCCAGCGCGTGGGCCTGCGGCTCGGGCAGGCCACCCAGGTCGATCTCGGGCCCGAAGAGCTGCGACAGCCCGGCGAACGCCAGATCTCGTTCGGCCTCCGACCCGACGACCCGGTGGACCCGCATGCCGTCGACGACCTCGGCGACATGCGCCAGGAGGGCCGACTTGCCGATTCCGGCCTCGCCCGAGATGAGCAGCACCGCACTCTCGCCCAGGCGAGCGGACGCGACCCGACCAGCGATCAGGTGCCGCTCGATCTGCCTGCCGACGAGCATCGCTCCAGTGTAGGGAGGTCGAGCGAGGTCAGCGAGCGGCGTCGTGAGCGGCGTAGGCCGCGGCCCGTTCGCGCTCGATCTTCCTGCCCAGGAAGTAGGCGGTGGCCCACAGCGCGGCGAAGATCAGCCCCAGGAGGAACATCAGGGGGACCAGGAAGCCCAGCGCGACGGCAGCCGCCTGGATCACCCAGCCCGCGACGTACGCCGCCTCGCTGCGCAGCAGGCCCGCCAGCAGGATGCACGCAAGCATCAGGCCGAGGCCGATGGTCAGGGCGGTGCCGGTCGAGACGTCGGCGACGGCGATGAGCACGGGAGTGGTGAGGCCGAGCGCGATGGCCTCCAGGCAGAGGATGGCGGCACACATCCCGCGTCGTGGTGATCTCATGGCCGTCCCTTCAGCAGCGCACGCGCCTCGCCGACGGTGACCACCGACCCCGTGACGAGCACGGCACCGGTGCCGACCGAGACGGCCTCTCCGGCCTCCGCCAGGGTGGCCGCGATGTCGATGGCGCTGGCCAGGTCCTCCACCACGGTGACCCGGTCCTCTCCGAAGATGTCGACGGCCGTCGCCGCGAGCAGGTCGGGCGACATGGCCCGGTCGGTGGAGTTGCGGGTCACCACGAGGTGGGCAAGGTGGGGCTCGAAGGCGGACAGCACGCCTTCGTAGTCCTTGTCGGCCATCACCCCGATCACGCCGATCAGGGGCGAGAAGGCGAACGAGTCCTCGAGCGCTGCCGCGGTGGCTTCGGCGCCGTGGGGGTTGTGGGCGGCGTCGAGCACGATCGTCGGGCTGCGGCGCACGATCTCCAGCCGACCCGGTGAGCTCGCATCGCCGAAGGCCGCGCGCACGATCTCGTCGGCGATCGGCTGGTCGCCGAGGAAGGCCTCGACGGCCGCGAGTGCCACAGCGGCGTTCTGAGCCTGGTGGGCGCCGTAGAGCGGCAGGAACACGTCGTCGTACTGCTGGTGGAGGCCACGCAGGCTGATCGACTGACCGCCCACGGCCGGCACCCGCGACGTCACACCGAACTCGACCCCCTCGCGCGCGACGGTGGCGCCCACCTCGGCGGCCCGGGCCGACAGCACCTCCGCTGCGTCGGGCTCCTGCTGGGCGAGCACCGCGTGGGCACCCGGCTTGATGATGCCGGCCTTCTCGAGGGCGATCTCGGTGCGGGTGTCGCCCAGGTAGGCCGCATGGTCGACGGCAATCGGAAGGACGACCGCCACGGCACCGTCGGCGACGTTGGTGGCGTCCCACGTGCCGCCCATGCCCACCTCGACGATCGCCACGTCGACAGGAGCATCGGCGAAGGCGCTGTAGGCCATCGCCACCACGGTCTCGAAGAAGGACAGCGGGTGGGGCTGCTCGCTGTCCACGAGGTGTGTATAGGGGGCGACGTCGTTGAAGGCGCTCACGAACGCCTCGTCGGAGAGCGCCTCGCCGTCGATCGAGATCCGCTCGCTCATCTTCTCGACGTGGGGGCTGGTGAAACGACCGGTGCGCAGGTTGAGTGCGCGCAGCAGGGTGTCGATCATCCGCGAGGTCGAGGTCTTGCCGTTGGTGCCGGTGAGATGGATGACCGGGTAGGCACGCTGCGGGTCGCCCAGGAGCTCGACGAAGGCCTGGATCCGGTCGAGCGACGGCTCGAGCCGGCTCTCCGGCCAGCGGGAGAGCAGAGCGTCCTCGACCTCGGCGAAGGTCTCGGCAGGGCGTGGTACGGCGTGCGGGGTCTCAGTCATGTCGTCTCGAGTCTAGGGGTCCTTCGATGAGGTGGTACGACGCCTGGCGCGCACTGAACCCGGGCAGAGCCGTTCGCGGCACGGAACTGGTTTTCTCCCCACCGCCGCCCACCCGTAACATTTCGTGCATGACCCAGACCCAGCAGCCTGCCGACGCGCCCATGACCCCCGCGGAACCACGCGGCGCCGTCGTACCGGAGAAGGCGGCGCTCGAGGGTCTCGAGGACAAGTGGGCCGCGGCCTGGAAGGCCGACGACACCTACGCCTTCGACCGCACCCAGCCCCGCGCGAACGTCTACTCGATCGACACCCCGCCGCCGACCGTGTCCGGGAGCCTGCACGTCGGGCACGTCTTCTCCTACACCCACACCGACCTGATCGCCCGCTACCAGCGGATGACCGGCAAGGCGGTCTTCTACCCGATGGGCTGGGACGACAACGGCCTGCCGACCGAGCGGCGGGTGCAGAACTACTACGGCGTTCGCTGCGACCCGTCGCTGCCCTACGACTCCGACTTCACGCCTCCCGAGAAGCCCGACCCCAAGCGGCAGGTGCCGATCAGCCGCCCCAACTTCATCGAGCTGTGCGAGCAGCTGGTGCCCGAGGACGAGCAGAAGTTCGAGGCTCTCTGGCGCACTCTCGGCCTGTCTGTCGACTGGGCCCAGCACTACACGACCATCGGCCCGAAGGCTCAGAAGGTGAGCCAGGCGGCGTTCCTGCGCAACTTCGCCCGCGGTGAGGCCTACCTGCAGGAGGCGCCGACACTCTGGGACGTCACGTTCCAGACCGCCGTCGCCCAGGCCGAGATCGAGGCCCGCGAGTACGCCGGCGCCTACCACCGGGTCTCCTTCCATGGCGCCGACGGCGAGCGCCACTACATCGAGACCACCCGCCCGGAGCTGATTGCGAGCGTGGTGGCGCTGATCGCCCACCCGGACGACGAGCGCTACCAGTCCCTGTTCGGCACCACGGTGCAGAGCCCCGTGTTCGGGGTCGAGATCCCCGTGGTCGCCCACACGTCGGCCGAGATGGACAAGGGCTCGGGTCTGGTCATGTGCTGCACGTTCGGTGACCTCACCGACGTGACCTGGTGGCGCGAGCTCGACCTGCCGGTGCGCACGGTGGTGGGTCGTGACGGTCGGCTGACCCGCGAGACTCCCGCGTGGCTGTCGTCGGGGGGCGCCCGCGCCGCCTATGCGGAGCTGGCAGGCAAGACCACCTTCTCGGCTCGCGCGGCGATGGTCGAGCTGCTTCGCGGCAGTGGCGACCTGGAGGGCGACCCGAAGCCCACCGAGCGGATGGCGAACTTCTACGAGAAGGGCGACAAGCCGCTCGAGATCGTCGCCACCCGTCAGTGGTACATCCGCAATGGCGGCCGTGACTCCGGCATCCGCGACGAGATGCTCGCACGTGGCGGTGAGCTGTCCTGGGTGCCGGCCCATATGAAGCACCGTTACGACAACTGGGTCGGCGGGCTCAACGGTGACTGGCTGATCTCTCGCCAGCGGTTCTTCGGCATTCCCTTCCCGGTGTGGTACCCGCTGGACGACGAGGGCGAGCCCGACTACGCACACCCGTTCACGCCGGCCGAGTCGGAGCTGCCGATCGACCCGTCCACCCAGGCACCACCCGGGTTCGAGGAGGCCCAGCGTGGCAAGCCGGGCGGGTTCATCGGCGATCCGGACGTGATGGACACCTGGGCGACCTCGTCGCTGACCCCTTGGATCGCCGGTGGCTGGGAGTCCGATCCCGACCTGTTCGAGCGGGTCTTCCCGATGGACCTCTGCACGCACGCCCACGACATCATCCGGACCTGGCTGTTCTCCCGGGTCGTGCGCGCCGACGCCGAGTTCGGCAGGCTTCCGTGGACCCACGCCCTGATCTCCGGGTTCGTGCTCGCGGGCACCGGGAAGGGCAAGTTCTCCAAGTCGAAGAACAACGCCAAGATCGATCCCGAGAACCTGCTCGACACCTACGGCGCCGACGCCGTCCGGTGGCGGGCAGCGATGGGACGCCCCGGCATGGACTCGCCCTTCGACGAGTCCCAGATGAAGGTGGGACGCCGGTTGGCGATGAAGGTGCTCAACGCCTCCAAGTTCGTGCTCGGGTCGGTGGGTGCGGTCGATCCCAACCCGCTCGCCGTCACGGAGCCGATCGACTGCGCCCTGATCGGCCGGCTGGCCGGCGTGATCACGAAGGCCTCCCGGGCCCTCGAGGCCTACGACTACACGACGGCGCTAGAGACCAGTGAGACCTTCTTCTGGGAGTTCTGCGACGACTACCTCGAGCTCGTGAAGGAGCGCGCCTACGCCCTTGAGGGCGGTACGCCGACCGAGTCGGCGAAGGCGACCCTGGCGCTCGCCCTCCACGTGCAGCTGCGGCTGCTGGCCCCCTACCTGCCCTACGTGACCGAAGAGGTCTGGTCGTGGTGGCAGGACGGTTCGGTCCACCGTGCCGCGTGGCCGGCCGCGGCCGATCTCGGTTCGGCCGGCGCGGCGGACGGCGGGAGCATCGACGCGGTGGCGGCGGCACTGGGCGGCATCCGCGGTGCCAAGTCACAGGCCAAGGTCTCGATGCGCCACGAGCTGACCCGGGTCGAGATCAGCGGCCCGGAAGCCCTCGTGCAGGCTGCTCGACTCGCCGAGAGCGACCTGCGCAAGGTCGGCAAGATCACGGGCGAGCTGGTGTTCGTCACGACCGACGCGGCCGAGTTGGCCGTCGTTGCGGAGCTCGCCGAGACCTGACCTACGAGGTCAGCTCACTCGCCTTCGGGGACGACCGGTCCGGTCGGGGCCGGCGACGCCGGGCTGGTCGAGGGATCGACGGGGGTCGGCTCGCTCGGACCCGTGAGCGCCGTGACGACGTGCAGGCCGCGGGTCTGGTCCGTCTTGGGAGGGTCCGAAGGTGTGGACGTCGTGTGGTGGGGCTGCCCTGGGTGCCGGCCGCCGTCCGTGGTGCTGTGGTGGACCGGGGGGCTGTGATGGACGCTCTGGTGGTGAGTGCGATGTCCCTTGGCCTGCGCGCGGTCGACCGCACGGGTTGCGTGCTCGGCTCCCCCGGTGGCCTTCGCCGACGTGACCGTGACGGCGGCGCTCGGGGTCTTGCTCGGCACGGCCGGGGCGAGGGTGGGCGATTCGGTGGGGATGCTCGGCGACGCGTCGGCGGTCTGCCTCCACGGCACGCTGACCCCGAAAATCGCCTGCGACTTCATCGTCGTACCGACCACGATGCCGCAGATCACCGCAACGAGGACGAACGCGAAGAGGGGCCTCTTGTGTTCGTACACAACTCCAGTTTGCCCGGATTTGTCATGACTCCCACCGGTTGTCGTGACAAATGGTCAGAAATGACTACTCGGGTGGGCGCGACCTGCGCGACCGGGCCACGGTGGCCTAGTCGGGCTCAGGCCGACTTCTTCTTCTTCGACTCGATCTCACGCGGGATGAGGGTCGGGTTGACGTTGTCGGCGACGACCTCACGGGTGATGATCACCTTGGCGATGTCGCCGCGAGAGGGCACGTCGTACATCACGTGGAGGAGGACCTCCTCGATGATGGCGCGCAGACCACGGGCACCAGTGCCCCGCTCCATCGCCTTGTCGGCGATCGCCTGGATGGCCTCGTCGGTGAACTCCAACTCGACTCCATCGAGCTCGAAGAGCTTCTGGTATTGCTTGACCAGGGCGTTCTTGGGCTCCGTCAGGATCTGGACCAGGGCCTCGTTGTCCAGCCGCGTCACGCTGGCGATGAGGGGAAGTCGGCCGATGAACTCGGGGATGAGGCCGAACTTGGTGAGGTCCTCGGGGCGCACCTGGAGCAGCAGCTCCTCGGCCTCCCGCTCAGCCGCTCCCCGGATCTCGGCGGTGAAGCCCAGCGACTTCTTGCCGACGCGCTGCTCGATGATGTGCTCCAGCCCGGCGAAGGCTCCGCCGACCACGAACAGGATGTTGGTGGTGTCGATCTGGATGAACTCCTGGTGGGGGTGCTTGCGTCCGCCCTGCGGGGGCACAGAGGCCGTCGTGCCCTCCAGGATCTTCAGCAACGCCTGCTGGACGCCCTCACCGGAGACGTCACGCGTGATCGACGGGTTCTCGGCCTTGCGGGCCACCTTGTCGATCTCGTCGATGTAGATGATGCCGGTCTCGGCCTTCTTGACGTCGTAGTCGGCCGCCTGGATCAGCTTGAGCAGGATGTTCTCGACGTCCTCGCCGACGTAGCCCGCCTCCGTCAGCGCGGTCGCGTCGGCGATGGCGAACGGCACGTTGAGCATGCGTGCGAGCGTCTGGGCCAGGTAGGTCTTGCCGCACCCGGTCGGACCCACCACCAGGATGTTGGACTTGGCGACCTCGACGTCGTCCTTGGCGTGCTTGCCCGCACCCAGTGCGGTGGCGCCGGCCTGAACGCGCTTGTAGTGGTTGTAGACGGCGACGGCGAGGGTCTTCTTCGCCTGCTCCTGACCGATCACGTAGGTGTTGAGGAACTCGAAGATCTCCTTCGGCTTGGGCAGTTCGTCGAGGCTGACCTCGGTGCCCTCGCTGAGCTCCTCCTCGATGATCTCGTTGCACAGATCGATGCACTCGTCGCAGATGTAGACCCCGGGTCCGGCGATCAGCTTCCGGACCTGCTTCTGGCTCTTTCCGCAGAAAGAGCACTTCAGCAGGTCGCCTCCGTCACCAATGCGTGCCACGGGCAGTCATCCTCACAAGCGGGCCGGAGCGGGGATCGCCTCGGCGGTGTACATCAGGTCGGGCTGCAGACTACAGATCGGGCCGGCCGCGCAGCGACCATGACGAGATCTCTTTGACGGTACCCCGTGTCACCCCCTTTTGCAGGGGGTGACACGAGATCACTTGGTGGGTGAAACGTGGTCAGGTCAGCGCAGGAATGTTCTTGCGCGACTCCAGCACCGCGTCGATCAGACCGTATTCCACAGCGGCCTCCGCGGTAAGGATCTTGTCACGCTCGATGTCGCGGCTGACCTGCTCGATGTCGCGTCCCGAGTGCTCCGAGATCATCTTCTCCAGCAGCTCACGCATGCGCAGGATCTCGTTGGCCTGGATCTCGATGTCGGAGGTCTGGCCGAAGGTGCCCTCGGTGTAGGGCTGGTGGATCAGGATCCGGCTGTTCGGAAGGGCGAGTCGCTTGCCGGGTGCGCCCGCGGCGAGCAGGATCGCGGCCGCCGAAGCCGCCTGACCCAGGCACACGGTCTGGACGTCGGGCTTGATGAACCGCATCGTGTCGTAGATCGCGGTGAGCGCCGTGAACGAGCCGCCGGGAGAGTTGATGTAGATCTGGATGTCCTGGTCGGGGTTGATCGTCTCCAGGCACAGCAGCTGGGCCATCACCGCGTTGGCGATGTCGTCGCTGATCGGGGTGCCGAGGAAGATGATGCGCTCCTCGAACAGCTTGGCGTAGGGGTCGATCCTGCGGACGCCGTAGGACGTGCGCTCTTCCCACTGCGGGATGTAGTAGTTCATCTGATCAGTCCTTCTGCCTGGCCGGACGGCCCTCGTCGGCGGCATCGCGGGCACTCTTGACGACCTGGTCGACCAAGCCGTACTCCATCGCCTGCTCGGCGGTGAACCAGCGGTCGCGGTCGGCGTCGGCGATGACCTGGTCGAGCTCCTGGCCGGTGTGCTCGGCGATGAGCTCGAGCAGCACCTTCTTGATGTGCAGCGACTGCTGCGCCTGGATCTTGATGTCGGAGGCGGAACCACCCATGCCGGAGGACGGCTGGTGCATCATGATCCGCGCGTGTGGGAGCGCGTAGCGCTTGCCCTTGGTGCCCGCGCAGAGCAGGAACTGGCCCATCGAGGCGGCCAGGCCCATGCCCACTGTGGCCACGTCGTTGGGGATGTAGTTCATGGTGTCGTAGATCGCCATGCCGGCGTCCACGGAACCACCGGGCGAGTTGATGTGCAGGAAGATGTCGGCTTCGGGATCCTCGGCGGACAGCAGCAGGAGCTGGGCACAGATCGCGTTGGCGTTCTGGTCGCGCACCTCGGAGCCGAGGAACACGATGCGCTCGCGCAGCAGCCGCTGGTAGACGTTGTCATCGAGTCCGTAGGACTGGCCGCCCCCATCCATGCGGGGGCTCTGGTTGGCAAAACTGGTCTGGTTCACGTGAGCGACCCTAGCCCGAAGCAGGGTCAGTTCCACGGGATAACACGGGCTGTTCGCCCACAGCGGAGAAGTGGGCTGGGCCATCGACGGTGCTACTCCAGCCACCTGAGCAGTGCGACCTCGACCTCGGCATGGTTGAGGAGCTCCAGATGTCCCACGCCCTCGAGATGCAGGACCTCCGCGTCGGGGAAGAGCTCCGCGCCAGCGCTCCTGCCCGTGGCCGACCCACGACGGACCATGAGATCGCCGAACAGCACCCCCCAGGTCCCCGGCAGCGAGCCGGACACCAGGCGGTAGCGGACATCTACCGCGTCGTCCTCCTGGCCCGGACCCTCATCCAGACCATGGCTCAGCTCGACGATCCCGACGGAACGCACATCGAGGATCCGCCCGAACGCGGCCGTCTCGGGGATCCTGGCCAGTCCCCTGCTGCCGAGGCCGACCGCCCACGCCAGGTCGGCTCCCAGATGGGGAGTGCCGAGCGTGATCACGTCGGTCACCAGATCGCGCCAGCCGCGGTACGACGTACTCCCCGCGGCGCAGGCCGCACGGGCGACGAGGCCGCCCATCGAGTGTCCGACCAGGGTGATCCGCTCGAGCGGCACGGGCCAGGCGCCCACCAGCTCCTGCAACAGGCGCGCCAGCTCAGCACCGTTGTCGGCGAGGGAGAGTCCGGTGTTGAAGCGGAGCACCACCGGCGTCCAACCGGCCCTGGCGACCGCTTCGGGGTAGGACGAGCCGCGCTCGCTCACACCGCGCGACCAGTGCCCGTCGTGCTCCCCCAGCCCGTGGGCGAAGACGACGATCCTGCCCGTCGCATCGGGGAACGCCTCTGCAACCTCGGACGGGGCGACGTCCCGACCGTCCTTGCGCACGCTCATCGCGATGGTCAGCACCGAGGACTCCTGGCTGAAGCGATCGCCCAGCAGCCCGTTGAGTGCCGAGTGCACCACGCTCGATCGCGGACCGCTCAGCCCGCGGTGTCCCATCAGGCCACTGAGCGCGCCGGCCACCGTGGCGCCGCCGATCACACCCACCCGGACGGCACCGAAGACGGTCTCGGAGATGGCGTGATGCAGCCGTTGGGGCCCGATGGCGGCCCCGCCCGTAGCGGCGTTGACGGCGCCGTACGCCCGCGTGCTCCACGCGCGATGGGTGTCCTGCACGGTGCGCAGGACCACCTCGTCGACGTACGACGGAATGATCGCGACGAGGTCGACCACTCCCGGCTCGGCTCGGGACACCTGGCCAGTGTTGGTTCGTCGCTGCCTGGGCGCAAGGCATCGAGCCGGAGGTCACAACTGCCGCGCTCTCGCCGTACCCTCCCGACTCGTGCCTGCCGGTCCGCGCATCCGCCCGCGCTGTGGCGGTCAGGGGGTGTTCGCGGTTGTCAGTTGTTGCAACCCCTGACAACCGCAGGAACCCCCGGATATCCGGGGGTTCCTGGGACTGATGCGACTGCTGCTGGGGCTCAGGCGTCAGCCGGAGCCTCCGAGTCGACCGCGTCATCGGCGGACTCCTCGACGGGCTCGACGATGGTTCCGTCGGGGCGCAGGTTCTTCAGCTCGACCACGTTGCCGGAGGCGTCCTTGACGACCGCCGACTCGACGATCGTGGCCAGGGCCTTGCCACGCAGGATCTCCTGGACGAGGTCGGGGATGTGGTTGTGCTCGAACATGTGGTTCGCGAACTCCTGCGGGTCCTGACCCGACTGCTGGGCGCGACGCACCAGGTGCTCGGACAGCTCGGCCTGGTCGATGCCGAGCTCCTCCTTCTTGGCAACCTCGTCGAGGATGAACTGTGCGGCCACCGAGTCGCGCACGCGGCGGTCGAGGTCGGCCTCGAACTCCTCCACGGTCTGCGCCTCGTCCTCGAGGTACTTGTCCATCGTGAGCCCGGCCTGGACCAGCTGCTCCTCGATGTTCTGGCGACGGGCGTTGAGCTCGTCGGTCACCAGCGACTCGGGCAGCGGGATGCTGACCTGCTCGAGCAGCTTCTCCAGCACGGCGTCGCGAGCGGCGGCAGCCTGCTCGAGGCGCTTGCCGCGACCGAGGCGCTCACGCACGTCGGCCGTCAGCTCCTCGGCGGTGTCGAACTCCGAGGCCAGCTGGGCGAACTCGTCGTCGACCTCGGGCAGCTCCTGCTCCTGCACCGCGGACACCGCGACGAGGACCTCGACGGGCTCACCGACGAGGTCGCCGCCGACGAGCTCGGAGGAGAACGTCGTCTCGTCACCGGCGGACATGCCGGCCAGTGCCTCGTCGAGTCCGTCGAGCATGCCCCCGCGACCGACCTTGTAGGACATGCCGGCGACCTCGGCGCCCTCGACGACCTCGCCGTCCTGGGTCGCCTTGAGGTCGATGGTCACGAAGTCGCCGTCAGCGGCCGCCCGCTCGACGTCGACCAGGGTGCCGAAGCGCTCCCGGAGCGCCTGGACCTGCTCGGTGACGTCCTCGTCGGTGACCTCGACGTCGTCGACCTCGGCCTCGAGCCCGTCATAGGACGGCAGCTCGATCTCGGGCTTGACGTCGACCTCGGCGGTGAACTCGAGGAGCGCGTTGTCCTCGAGCTTGGTGACCTCGATCTCCGGCTGCGCCAGCGGCTGCAGGTTGTTCTCCTGCATGGCCTCGACGTAGACCTTCGGCAGCATCTCGTTGATGGCCTCGTCGAGCACCGCACCGCGGCCGACCTGACGGTCGATCACTGCGGCCGGGACCTTGCCGCGGCGGAAGCCGGGCACGTTGATCTGCTGCGCGATCTTCTTGTACGCCGCATCGAGGCTCGGCTTGAGCTCCTCGAAGGGCACCTCGACGGTCAGCTTGGCCCTGGTCGGGCTCAAGGTCTCGACGGCGCTCTTCACAGGTGCCTCCCACAGTTAGTCATTGGTTGCTTTCGGTGGTCATGGTTCGTCCGCGAGGGGTCCTCGCACACGTCGGGGCGACAGGACTCGAACCTGCGGTCTCCTGCTCCCAAAGCAGGCGCGCTAGCCACTACGCTACGCCCCGCCAAGAGGCCTTCCGGAGGACCGGAAAGCTCCCTGAGAGCGGATGACGGGAATCGAACCCGCGTAATCAGTTTGGAAGACTGGAGCTCTACCATTGAGCTACATCCGCATGCACCTATTTGTGCGGTGTCATGGTGCCACACCGCGCCTGACCACCACGAATCAGCCTCGATGGTGGATCAGCAGCAGGGCCCGGTCGTCGTTGGTCGAACCGAGGGTCTCGATCAGCCGTTTGGCGCCGTCCTCGAACCCCTTCTGGAGCAGTCTGTCCCCTTGGCCGAGGAGCTTGTCGATGCCGGTGGTCATGTCGCGGTCCGGCGCCTCCACCAGCCCGTCGGTGTAGAGCAGCAGGGTGTCGCCCGAGCGCAGGTTGCCGCACGAGACTGCGAACTCGGCTCCTTCGATCAGCCCGAGCACCGGCCCTTCGGTCTCGTGCACGATCCACCGGCCGGCGCCTGCATTGAGCTGCACGGCCGGAGGATGGCCGGCAGTGCGCACCTCGAAGTCACCGCTGAGCAGATCCAGGGAGAGATGGACGGCGGTCGCGAAGCCCTCGACCCACTGCTGACGGAGCAGGTATTCGTTGGCAGCGACGAGGAAGTCGCCCCGAGGCACCGCACCGAGCAATCCTCCGAACGCCCCGGAGAGCAACAGCGATCGGGTGCCCGCCTGGGTCCCCTTGCCGGACACGTCCACGACCGCGACGTCGAGCCGGGTGCCGTCCGGTGTGGTGCTCGCGACCACGAAGTCACCCGCGAACGGGGTGCCCCCGGCAGAGCGTAGGGCGGACTCGGCGTACCAGCCCGTGGGCAGGTCGGGAAGCTCGCCCTGCGACTGGATCCGGTCGCGCAGATCCACGAGCATCGACTCACCGGTCGACCCCGCGACCCCGAGCCTGGATCGCCGGAAGGAGCTCAACAGGATGATGAAACCGAGGACGAACAGCGTGATGATCTCGACCACGATCCGAGAGTTGAGGGAGCCCTGCACGGGCACCAGCAGGGCGACCACCGCGAGCAGGAACACCACGAACCAGGGCAGCTGACGCGGACCCAGCCACAGGCTGGCCAGCACGAGCGGCAGTGCGAACACCGTGACCGGGCACATCACGGGCCAGGTGTAGTTGAGCGCCGCGATCCCCAGGGTCAGAGCGGTCAGCAACAGCACCGGGCGGGCGAACGCGCCTCGGCGCGCGGCCCGGCGCACCAGGTGACGGGCACGCCGAACCCACCGGGGTCGCTGATGGGGCCTGGCTTGGGTCAAAGGGGGGCTGCCTTCGGGTCAGAGGGAATCACTGTAGGGCCCGCGAGCGGAACACCGGTTGACAACGAGGACACCAGAACAGGTTCCGCCCGACGAGGACCTGGGTGCGGATCTTCGAGCCACACACGAGGCACGGCTGACCGGTTCGGCGGTAGACGTAGACCTCTCCCCCGTGGTCGTCGACGCGAGCCGGCCGGCCCATGGCCTCAGGAGTGTGCTCGGGGCGGACGGTGTCGATGCGGCCCGTGAGTACGCCGTACTGCATCAGCTCGACCAGGTCGGTCCACATCGCCTGCCACTGGCCACGCCGCAGGGTGTCGCCCGGCCGCAGGGGGTGCATGCGATGACGGTAGAGCAGCTCGGCCCGGTAGACGTTGCCGACTCCGGCCAGCACGGCCTGGTCCATGAGCAGGTCGCCGATCGCCCGGTGGCTGCGCGAGATCCGCCGCCAGGCGAGGTCGGGGTCGGCCCCGGGACGCAAGGGGTCGGGACCCAGGCCGGCGACGATCGAGTCGCGCTTCGCCGTGGTGATGAGGTCGCACTGGGTCGCGCCGCGAAGGTCGGCGTACGCCCGCTCCCCCACCAGTCGGAGACGGACCTGTCCCACCGGCAGCGGCGCCGGGCCCTGACTGATGTCGAACTTCCCGATCAGGCCCAGGTGGACGTGGATGAAGCGCTCGCCCTCGAACTCCACGAACAGGTGCTTCCCAGCCGACTCGGCAGCGACCAGCAGCGCACCGTCCAGCTGGGCCGCATCGGCGGCGAACTTTCCCTGCGGGCTGCCGACCCGGACGTGCTGTCCGGCGAAGGCCGCGTCGAGGTCACCGGCCAGCCGATGGAGCGTATGGCCCTCAGGCACCGGGGCCTCGGAGTGCCGACTCCGGCAACGGCGGCAGGTCACCGGTGGTCTCGTAGGAGGTCACCTGGGCGATGCGGCGCACGTGGCGCTCCTCGTTGCTGAAGGGCGTGGCCAGGAAGACCTCGACGAAGCGGGTCATCTCCTCGACGGTGTGCATCCGGCCGCCGACCGAGATGACGTTCGCGTCGTTGTGCTCGCGAGCCAGCACCGCGGTCTCCTCGGACCACACCAATGCCGATCGGACGCCCGTGACCTTGTTGGCTGCCATCTGCTCGCCGTTCCCGGAGCCGCCGATCACGACGCAGAGCGCTTCCACGCCCTCCTCCTGGTCGGCGACGACTCCTTCGGCCGCCCTCAGGCAGAACACGGGATAGTCGTCGACGGCGTCGTAGACGAACGGCCCGTGGTCGACCGCCACGTGGCCCGCGTCCGCGAGCCAGTTCAGGAGGTGCTCCTTGAGGTCGAGGCCGGCGTGGTCGGATCCCAGGTGAACGCGCATGGGGCCAGTTTTGCAGAAGCGACGCGGGTCAGGGGCAGTGCTGGCGCAGGAATCCAGCAACTGAGCGCATCGCCGGCTCCGCAGCGTCGAAGACGTCGGGATGACGCCAGAAGCCGTGCACCTGTCCGAGCTGCCGCGAGGCCGCGATCGACACCCCCTTCTCGGCCAGCAGGACGGCCAGATGCTCGCCCTCGTCACGCAGCGGATCGTGCTCGGCGGTCACGACCATGGTGGGCGGCAGGGTGTGGAGTCGGTCGGAGAGCAACGGCGCCAGGTCGGGGTCGACGAGGTCGGCTTCGTTCGCGGCGTACTGCTGCCAGTACCAGCTCGCCTCCCTCGGGTCGAAGCCCAGGTCGAGGTCGGCCGCCTCGGCGTAGGAAGGGAAGGCTGCACCCGGGTCGAGGAACGGGTAGATCAGCGCCACCGCGGCGAACCGTCCGGGGTTGCGCAGGGCCGCCACCAGGGCCAGGTTGGCGCCCGCACTGTCGCCGTGGGCGAACCACGGGCCGTCGAACTCACCGGCCAGCTGCCCCAGCACCGTGTCGACATCGTCCGGTGCGGCGGGGAACGGGTGCTCGGGCGGTCGACGGTAGTCGACGCTGACCACGCTCAGGCCGGACCTGTTCGCCAGCCGCCTCGCGGCTCCGTCGTGCACGTCGACGTCGTGGAACACGAAGCCTCCCCCGTGCAGGTGCACGATGACTCCCGGCGTCGCGCGCTCAGGGACGTAGACCCGGCACGGCACCCCGCCTGCATCGAGGTCGCGCACGCGGGCGACCTCCTCACGCGGCTCGACTGGCGGCTTCGGTGCGGGCCGCGGCCCGTGCCGCATCGATGTCGTAGGCCGGGTCGAAGACCTTCTTGCCCCCCATCGCGCTCTCGACAGCCCGTCGGGCCTGAGGATGCAGGACCATCAACGCTCCTTCAGCTCGTCCATCGCCACCGTGAGCCCCACGCGAGAATCTGGTGGTCGGACTCAGTTCTGCCAGGGACCCTAGCGACCACGGCACAATGGGCGGGTGGCCGCTGTGACGATCCTTGCGTTGGTCTTCCTCGACGAGATCCTGGCTGCCGTCGCGGCGGGGGTCTGGGGAGGGCACGCCTTCGGGGTCGTCGGCGCCGTCCTCGCACCGATCGTCCTCATCGCGATCTGGGGCCTGCTCGCCTCGCCGAAGGCGCCCTACGGTGGTCCGCTCGTGCGGCCGCTCGTGAAGCTGGTGGTGTTCACGGCCGCCAGCGCCGGGCTGTGGGCTGCCGGCCACCCCGCATGGGCGCTCGCCCTCGCCGCCTTCTCCGCCGTGATCAACGCCCTGGCCCAGCTGCCCGTCGTACGCAGGGCCCTCGACGCCATGGCCTCGAACTCAGCCACCAGGAGCTGAGCCTGACCCGGACTAGGTGCCCGTCCAGTGCGGCGGCCGCTTCTCCGCGAAGGCACGGGGGCCCTCGAGCGCGTCGGCGGAGCCCAGCATCGTCTGGTAGTCCCGCAGGCTCCCGCCGCGCAGGAGCGCGTAGCCCTGCTCGACGCCCGCCCCCTGGGTCGCGGCGAGGATCTCGAGGACCGCTGCGAGCGCCAGAGGTGCCTGCGCCGCGATCGTCGAGGCCAGCTCGAGGGCGCGCTCCAGGAGTCGGTCGTCGTCGACGACCTCGCTCGCCAGTCCCCAGCGTTGGGCCTCCTCGGCGCCCATGCGGCGCCCGGTCAGGAGAAGTTCGGTCGCGACAGCCTGCGGGACGCGCCGAGGAAGACGGATCACCCCACCCGAGTCCGCGACGAGGCCCAGGGAGACCTCTGGGAGGGCGAAGACCGCAGAACGGGCCGCCAGGATCAGGTCGGCCGCCAGTGCGAGCTCCCACCCACCGCCGAAGGCGACTCCGTTGACCGCGGCGATGACGGGCTTGCGACGGCCGAAGAACTCGGTGAGTCCGGCGAAGCCGCCCGGACCGTGGTCGGCCTGGACGTCCTCGCCCGCCGCGGCCGCCTTGAGATCCCAGCCCGCCGAGAAGAAGCGGTCGCCACCTCCGGTGAGCACCGCCACCCGCAGGTCGGTGGACGCCTCGAAGGCGTGGAACACCTCATACAGCTCCCGGCTGGTCGCGACGTCGATCGCGTTGGCCCTGGGGCGGTCGAGGGTGATCAGGAGGATGTTCCCCTGGTGGACCTCGGTGCGCACCTGCTCGGACGTCATCGGCTCTCCTCTCGGGTGCCTCGCCTCCGGCGAAGCACCGCGTCGGCGGCCACCACCCGGTCGGGCAGCACCAGCAGCGGGTTGATCTCCAGCTCCACGAGCTCGTCGAGGTGGCTCCCGGTGTAGGTCACGATCGCCTCGAGGGCGTCGAGCACCGGGCCGACATCGACGCGACGGCCCCGGAAACCGGTCAGCAGTCGCCAGCACCGCAGCGACTGCAGCCGGGCGCTGAGGGCGTCCCGGTCGACGGGCAGGATCACCGTCACCACGTCGTCGAGCAGCTCCGCGAGGACGCCGCCGGCCCCCACGGTCAGCGCGACTCCGAGCTGGGGCTCGGCGCGTACGCCCACCAGCAGCTCCACGGCGACGCCCTGGACCATCTCCTCGACCAGGACGGCGCCGGCCGGGTCACCGAACGACCCGACAGCTCGGCGTACGTCGGACTCCGTGGCCAGGTCGACCACCACGCCGCCTACGTCGGACTTGTGCAGGACCTCGGCAGAGACGAGCTTGACGACCACCGGCCAGCCCACCTCCATGGCGGCCGCGACCGCGTTCTCGGCGGCACTCCCGGCGGGCACCAGTCGCGCGCTCGGCACGGGTACGCCGATCCCCCTCAGCACCGCTTTCGCGCTCGGCTCGTCGAGAGACTCGACCACGTCCGTCTGCGGGATGCCTGCCGGCCAGGGCGCCGGCGGCGGGCCGACGCGCTCCGACACCTCCGCGGCCCGCCCGATCGCGGCGGCCGCCGCCACGGCGCAGAGGAAGTCCTCGACCCCCTGCATCGGCGCCACACCGGCCTCCAGAAGCCGCGATCGCACCGCTTCCGGCAGGTTCTCGGGCAGCGAGCTGACCACAGCGGCGCGGGTGGGCGAGCCCTGCGCTGCCCCGAGGAAGGCATCGAGGACGGCGTCGAACTCGGCCACGTCGCAGCGGTCTCCCCGGGGAACATCGAGGAGCAGCGCCTGGAGGTCGAGGCCGGCGTCGAGGAAGGCGGCGAAGCAGGACCTCAGGGCCACGGGATCCGACCAGATGTAGGTGTGGTAGTCGAGCGGGTTCCCCACGCTCACCCGGGGGCCGAGCTGTTCCTCGAGACGGTCCGTGACCCGATCGGGAAAGCCGGGGAGCTGGAGCTCACCGCTTCGCGCGGACACCAGGTCGGCGACGTGCGCGGCCTCGCCCCCCGAGCAGCTGGCGGTCGCGATCCGTGCCGGACCCGGCGTGCGCAGCGGCCCGTGGACGTGCAGCAGCTTCAGTGTCTCCACGAACGTCTCGATCCGATGCACGCGGGCGATCCCCCATCGCTCGAAGAGGGCATCGGCCAGTGAGTCGGGGCCGGACAACGAGCTGGTGTGGGTGGCGGTGAGCCGGGCCCCCAGCGCGGAGCCGCCTGCCTTGAGGGCCACGACTCCGACACCACGCCTCTGGGCTGCGGCCGCGGCCCGGCTCAAGGCGGCGAGGTCGGGAACGCCTTCGAGATGGAGGCCGATCGCGGTGACCCGGGGATCCTCCAGCATGGCCTGCATCAGTTCAGGGATGCCGGTGACTGCGGAGTTTCCGGCGCTGAGGACCTGGGCGATCGGCAGGGACCGGCGCTGCATGGTGAGGTTCAGGGCGATGTTGCCGCTCTGCGAGATGATCGCCACCCCGCGATCGACCCGGCAGCCGCCCTGCTGGTCGGACCACAGAGCGGCCCCGTCCAGATAGTTCACCGTGCCCAGGCAGTTGGGGCCGAGGACGGCCAGATCCGCGGCCGCATCGACCAGTCGGCGCTCGAGGTCGACGCCGAGCGGACCGGCCTCGGCGAAGCCGGAGGCGTGGCAGACCGCTCCCCCTACCCCCAGCTCGGCCAGCTCGCGCAGCACGGCGACCGAGCGTTCAGCCGACACTGCGACGAACGCCGCATCCGGCACCTCCGGCAGCTCCCTGAGGCTGCGGTGACAGGCGATGCCGGCCAAAAGGTCCCGAGTGGGATGCACGGCCCAGATGCGGCCCCCGAAACCGAGGGCCCGACTCTGAGCGATGGCCGCCTCGGCGACCCGCCCACCGAGCACCACGAAGGACTCGGGGGACAGAAGGCGTTGCAGGTTCTTGCGCACGAGCGGTCAGGCGCCGAGCGGGCGTAGCAGGGACCGGGAGATGATGTGCCGCTGGATCTCGCTGGTGCCGTCCCAGATGCGCTCGACCCGGGCATCGCGCCAGTAGCGTTCGATCGGGAGCTCGTCCATGAGGCCCATGCCCCCGTGGATCTGGACGGCGTGGTCGGTGATCCGTCCGAGCGCCTCGGAGGCGAACAGCTTTGCCATCGCCGCGTCCTGGTCGCTCATCCTCCCCTGACCGAGCCTCCAGGCCGCCCGCAGTGTGAGAAGCTCCGCGGCCTCGAGCTCGGTGGCCATGTCTGCCAGAGGGAAGCCGACTCCCTGGAACCGGCCGATCGGCTCGCCGAACTGCTTGCGCTCCGCGGCCCAGGTCGTGGCCAGCTCGAGCACTCTCCGGGCACGCCCGACGCTGTTGGCGGCCACCGTGAGACGACTGGCGCCGAGCCACTGGCCCATCAGGTCGAACCCCCGGTGCTCCTCACCGAGCAGGGCGCCGGCAGGGAGGCGACACTCGTCGAACGACAGCTCGCTGTGGTGATAGCCACGGTGAGACACGCTGGCCGGGCCCGGGGTGACGGTGAGTCCTGGGGCGTCGAGGTCCACCAGGAAGGCGCTGATGAGCTTCTTGGGTCCACGGGCTGTCTCCTCGACGCCGGTTGCGGCGAACAGGATCACGAAGTCGGACTTGTCAGCATTGCTGATGAAGTGCTTGGTGCCGGACACGAGGAAGTCGCTGCCCTCGCGCACCGCACGCGTGGTCATCGAGCGGATGTCGGATCCCGCGCCGGGTTCGGTCATCGCGAGGCAGTCATGGCGCGCACCGGCCACCGTCGGCAGGAGGTAGCGTTCCCGCTGCTCTCCCGTGCAGGCCTGCAGGATGTTGCTGGGGCGGGCGACCAGGAACTGGAGCGCATAGCCGGCCGCACCGAGCTCGCGTTCGACGAGTGTCATCGACACCGCGTCGAGGCCACCGCCGCCCAGCTCGGCGGGCATGTTGGCGGCGTACAGGCCGGCGGCCAGGGCCCTGGACCGGATCTGCTCGACCAGCTCGGGTCTGACCTCCCCACGGCGCTCGACCTCGTCCTCGTAGGGGTAGAGCTCACGGACCACGAACCGGCGCACCGTGTCGACGATGGCCTGCTGCTCGTCGTCCAGGGCGAAGTCCATCAGGACTCCCGGCGTCGGATCTTCATCGGCTGCCCCAGGCCCTCGGGCAGCGGGAGGTCGCGGTGCTCCAGGTCGATGGCCGCCACCCTTTCCAGCATCTCGCCGGGCATCGGTGTGGCACGCCCGGCCGCCATGTCGACGTGCACGAGCATCTGCTCGGCCGTGGCGGCCACCTCTCCGGTGAGGGCGTGGATGACCTGGTGGAAGAGGTGGATGCGACGGCTGTCGTGGTCGAGCACCTGCAGCGTGAAGTCGAGCGGGTCGCCCAGGCTCGCCTCGCGCAGGTGATGCAGATGGGTCTCGACGGTGTAGAGCGAGTGGCCTTCGGCCCGGTAGGCCTCGTCGATCCCGATGCAGCGGAAGAAGGCATCGGAGTTGTCGCCGACCACCAGCAGGTAGCAGGACTCGCTCATATGGCCGTTGTAGTCCACCCACTCGGGCAGCACGACACAGGAGTGCAGCCGTAGCGGCGCGCCAGTCGTCACCATCCCACCACCTGGTTTCATATCGTGAAACGCCAGAGTCACTATGTGAAACCCAGTTTGTGGAGGACGTCGCGGACTGTCAAGGCTGTGGAAGGGTCAACTCCTCGGAGAGCTCCCGGGCCGCCGACGCTGCGATGCCGCCCAGCTCCGCGAACCTGGACACGGGAACCCGATCGCTCGGGCCCCAGATGTTCATCACGGCGTACGGGCGCGGATCCCCGGGCCGGAAGACCGGCGCCGAGACCCCGTTGAGGGTCGGCTCCATCTCGCCAGCACAGGCGGCGTAGCCGAGCTCCCTGATAGCGGCGAACTCGCCGACCAGCGCCTCGACGTCGTGCAGCGTGACCGCGGTGTAGGCGTCCAGCGGGGCATGCAGCCGCGCTCGCGCCTCGTCCTCCGGCAGCCAGGCCAGCACCGCCCTGCCCGCGGACGACGCGTGCATCGGGATCTCGCGACCCAGCCAGCTCACCGCCAGAACCGTCGGCGGCACGGCCTCGGCCACGAAGGCCACTCCGCCGGGCCGGACGACGGCCACGTCGCTCGTCTCGCCCGTGACAGCGCACACCCGGTCGAGGATCGGCTGACTGCGCCGGACCAGGCCGTCGTAGCCGGCGCTGGAGGCCATCCGCAGCAGGTCGAACCCGACCTGGAACCGCTGGGTCGCGGGGTCACGGTCGACCATGCCCCGATCGGACAGTGCGCCCAGCAGCCGCCAGGCCGTGGCCTTGTTGAGGCCACACGCGGTCGCGAGCTCGCTGAGCGTCGCGCCCTCCGGTGAGGCGTCCGAGACGGCCCGCAGGAGCCGCAGCGCCCGGTCCACCGACTGCACCCGGCCACGACCGGCCACGTCGGGGGCATCGGGATCCGGTGCGGCGGTCACAACAATGGACCTTAGCCTCATGTCCTGTTCACCTTGGCTCACTACGCTGGCGGCGTGCTCATCGACGTCCGCGAATACATCGACCGCCTCCACATCGAGGGTCACACCATCGGTGAGGACCATGACGACGACCCGGTGCTGATCGACGCCACGGGTCGGGCCGTCGACACTTGGCGGGAGAACTACCCCTATCCCGAGCGGATGGACCGCACCGACTACGACGAGCAGAAATACCTGCTCCAGGTCGAGCTGCTCAAGTTCCAGTCCTGGTCGAACCGGGTCGGCGGGAAGCACGTGCTGCTCTTCGAGGGTCGCGACGCGGCCGGCAAGGGCGGCACGATCAAGCGGTTCATGGAGCACATGAACCCGCGCTACGCGCGCACCGTCGCCCTGTCCAAGCCGAGCGACCGCGAGCAGAACCAGTGGTTCTTCCAGCGCTACACCCAGCACCTACCGACCGCCGGCGAGCTCGTGCTGTTCGACCGCTCCTGGTACAACCGCGCGGTCGTCGAGCGAGTCTTCGGCTTCGCCACCGACCGTGAGTACGAGGTCTTCATGCGTCAGGCCCCGTCGTACGAGGAGATGCTGGTCGACAGCGGGATCACGGTCACCAAGTATTGGTTCTCGGTGACTCGCTCGGAGCAGAGAACGCGTTTCATCATCCGCCAGGTCGACCCCGTGCGCCGGTGGAAGCTCTCCCCCATCGACCTGGAGTCGCTCGAGAAGTGGGACGAGTACACCGAGGCCAAGGAGGCGATGTTCCGGCAGACCGACACCGACATAGCCCCGTGGACGACGATCAAGAGCAACGACAAGAAGCGCGCCCGGGTCAACGCCCTGAGGCACTTCCTGACCCAGTTCGACTACGACGACAAGGACGCCGACGTGGTCGGCGTACCCGACCCACTGATCGTCCAGCGCGGCATCGACGCCGTCGGCGACTGACCACGCATCCGGGGGCCTACTCGGCCAGTCGAGCCAGCTCCTCGTCGACCACAGCGGGGTCGAGCTTGACGAAGACGGGCGTGGGCTTGGCGACCGGGGTGCCGACCGCGATTCGATCACGCTGCCAGGCCCGTGCCGCGGAGTAGTCGCCTGTCAGGATCGGATAGCCGGGACCTCCGTCGAGGTCGTCGGCCTCCTCCAGCTGGGGCATCGGCTGCACGTCGCCGGCGCCACCGAAGACGACGTCGACCGCATTCGCCGAGAACGGCAGGAACGGTGACAGGATCAGGTTGAGGTCTGCCACGCACTGGGCCATGACGTGCAGGATGGTGCCGAGGCGTTGCGGGTCGTCCTTGACCTTCCAGGGCTCGGAGTCGGAGACATACTTGTTGACCTCCGCCACGGTGCGCATGGCCTCGCCGATCGCCTGCTTCTGCCGGTGCCGCCCGATCAGGTCACCCACCGAGTCGAACGCGGCCTCGACGGCAGCCAGGATCGCCGCGTCGGCCGCCGTGAGCTCGCCTGCAGCAGGGAGCTCACCGAAGTTCTTGCTGATCAGGGTGGCGGTGCGGTTGACGAGGTTGCCCCAGCCGGCGACCAGCTCGTCGTTGGTGCGCCGCACGAACTCCGCCCAGGTGAAGTCGGAGTCCTGGTTCTCCGGACCCGCTGCCGCGACGAAGTAGCGGAACGCGTCGGGCTGGTAGCGGCTCAAGAGGTCGCGGACGTAGATGACCACGCGCTTGGAGGAGGAGAACTTCCTGCCCTCCATGGTGAGGAACTCGCTCGAGACCACCTCGGTCGGCAGGTTGAGGACGCCGAGCTCCCGCGGCTCCCCGCCCTTGTCTCCCTTGCCCGCGTAGGCCAGCAGCTCGGCGGGCCAGATCTGGCTGTGGAACGTGATGTTGTCCTTGCCCATGAAGTAGTAGGACAAGGCAGCGGGGTCGTTCCACCACTCGCGCCACGCCTCGGGATCGCCGGATCGTCTGGCCCACTCGATGGAGGCACTGAGGTAGCCGATGACTGCGTCGAACCAGACGTAGAGCTTCTTGGTCGGGTTCTCCCGCCACCCGTCCAGGGGTACGGCGATCCCCCAGTCGATGTCGCGGGTCATCGCCCGGGGGCGGATCTCCTTGAGGATGTTCTGGCTGAAGCGGATCACGTTGGGGCGCCAGGTGCCGGACGCCTCCCGCTCGTCGAGCCACTGCGTCAACGCCCCGGCCAGCGCCGGCAGGTCGAGGAAGAAGTGCTGGGTCTCCATGAACTCCGGGGTCTCCCCGTTGATCTTCGACCGTGGGTTGATCAGGTCGTGCGGGTCGAGCTGGTTGCCGCAGTTGTCACACTGGTCGCCCCGCGCCCCGTCGTACCCACAGATCGGGCAGGTTCCCTCGATGTAGCGGTCGGGCAGGGTGCGGCCGGTTGACGGGGAGATGGCGCCGTACGTCGTCTGCTCGACGAAGTAGCCGTTCTCGTAGACGCCGAGGAAGAGCTCCTGCACGACCGCGTGGTGGTTGCGGGTGGTCGTGCGCGTGTAGAGGTCGTAGGAGACGCCGAGTGCGCAGAGATCCTCCGCGATCATCCGGTGGTTGGTGTCCGCGAGCTCCTGCGGGCGCACCCCCGCCTCGTCGGCGGCGATCAGGAGCGGGGTGCCGTGCTCGTCGGTGCCCGAGACCATCAGGACGTCGTGGCCGGCCATCCTCATGTACCTGCTGAAGACGTCGGAGGGCACACCGAACCCGGCCACGTGACCGATGTGACGCGGGCCGTTCGCGTAGGGCCAGGCGACGGCGGACAGGACATGAGTCATGCCCTGATCCTAGGGGTCAGCTGAAGTCGAGTTCGCCAGTGCGGCTGCGCTTGAGCTCGTAGAAGTAGGGGAAGGAGGCCACTGCGACGCAACCGTCCCAGAGCCGGCCGGCCTCCTCGCCACGCGGGATCTTCGAGAGCACCGGACCGAAGAAGGCCGCGCCCTCGAACGCGATGGTCGGAGTGCCGACGTCGTCGCCCACCTGGTCCATGCCGAGGTGGTGCGACTTCGCGACCGCGTCGTCCAGTGAGCTGTCGTCCATGGCGTCGGCCAGCGCCACCGGCAGCCCCGCCTCCTCGAGCGCGGCGACGATCAGCTCCCGGGAGATCGGCTGCTTCTCGAGGTGGATCCGGTTGCCCATCGCGGTGTAGAGGGGCAGGAGTACGTCGTCACCGTGCGCCTGGGCGGCCGCGATGCAGACCCGCACGGGGCCCCACGCGGGCTTCAGCATCTCGCGATAGTCGTCGGGGATGTCCCTGTCCTGGTTGAGGTAGGCGAGGCTCATCACGTGCCACGACACCGTGATGTCGCGCACCTCCTCGACCTCCAGGATCCAGCGGGAGGAGATCCACGCGAACGGGCACAGCGGGTCGAACCAGAAGTCGGCTTGGGTCATGGAACAAGTCAACCACCGTCACCCACACCGAATTCCCGCGCACCAGGGTCGCAGTGACATGATGCTGGACATGCCTGGAACCAATCTGACGCGCAACGAAGCGCTTACCCGCGCCGCACTTCTCTTTGTCGACTCCTACGCGATCGACCTCGACCTCACCGTCTCGGACAAGGTCTTCGCCAGCACGACCGTGATCCGGTTCTCCTGCAGCGAGCCGGGCGCCACCACGTTCGCGGACCTGGTGGGGGCCACCCTCTCGGAGGTCACCCTCAACGGGGAGGCGCTCGACACCTTCGACGTCTACCGCGACAGCCGACTGCGCCTCGACGGCCTGGCAGCCGACAACGAGCTGCGGGTCGTGGCCGAGCTGCCCTACAGCCACACCGGCGAGGGCCTGCACCGCTTCGTCGACCCCGCCGACGGCCGGGTCTACCTCTACACCCAGTTCGAGGTCCCCGACGCGCGTCGGGTCTACACGACGTTCGAGCAGCCTGACCTCAAGTCGGTCTTCACGTTCACCGTGACCGCTCCCGAGGACTGGAAGGTCGTCTCCAACTCTCCCACCCCCAGCCCCAGGCCCCTCGGCGAGGGCAAGGCCGTGTGGGAGTTCCCGGCCACGGAGCGGATGTCGACGTACATCACGGCTCTGGTCGCGGGTGAATACCACGAGGTGATGGACGAGTACGCCGGCAAGCACGGCACCATCGCCCTGGGCCACTACTGCCGCCAGTCCATCAAGGACCAGATGGACGTCGCCGAGCTCAACCTGATCACAAAGCAGGGCTTCGCGTTCTTCGAGGACGCCTTCGACTTCCCCTACCCGTTCGGGAAGTACGACCAGCTCTACGTGCCCGAATACAACATGGGGGCCATGGAGAACGCCGGCTGTGTGACCTATCGCGACGAATACCTGCCGCGTTCGCGCCAGACCCACATGTTCTACGAGCAGCGCGCCAACACCATCCTGCACGAGATGGCTCACATGTGGTTCGGCGACCTGGTCACCATGAAGTGGTGGGACGACCTCTGGCTCAACGAGTCGTTCGCCGAGTGGGCCTCGCACCACGCGATGGTCACGGCCACCGAGTTCACCGAGGCCTGGACCGGGTTCACCAACGCCCGCAAGAACTGGGCCTACCGCCAGGACCAGCTGCCCTCCACCCACCCGATCGCGGCCGACAACTTCGACCTCGAGGCGGTCGAGGTGAACTTCGACGGCATCACCTACGCCAAGGGGGCCTCGACGCTCAAGCAGCTCGTCGCCTGGGTCGGGATCGACGAGTTCCTGGCCGGGCTGCGTGCCTACTTCAAGGCCCACGCGTTCTCCAACTCGCAGTTCAGCGACCTGCTGGTCTCGTTGGAGAAGGCCTCCGGTCGTGAGCTGGAGGGCTGGGCCCGGGAGTGGCTGCAGACCTCGGGCGTCAACACCCTGGCGCCCGACTTCTCGGTCGACGCCGACGGCAACTTCACGTCGTTCGCCGTCACCCAGACCGCGGCGGAGGACTTCCCGACGATCCGGCGCCACCGGATCGGCATCGGCCTCTACGACCTCGCCGGCAGCCAGCTCACGTTGCGGACCTCGCTGGAGATCGACGTCGCGGGCGAGCGCACCGAGGTGCCCGAGCTGGTCGGCCTGGGGCAGCCCGACCTGGTGATCCTGAACGACGGCGACCTGAGCTATGCCAAGATCCGCCTCGACGAGCGCTCGCTGGCCACGGCTGTGGACCACATCGACAAGGTCGAGGACTCCTTGGCACGGGCTCTGCTGTGGGGTGCGGCCTGGGACATGACCCGCGACGCCGAGATGAGCGCCACCGACTTCGTGGCCCTGGTGCTGCGCGGCCTGGGCAGCGAGACCGACCTGACTGCGGTGAGCCGGCTGCCCGGCTATGCGCGGATGGCCGCCAACTACTACTCCGCTCCCGACCACCAGGCTTCGCTCCAGGCGACCTGGGAGTCCGGGGTCCGTGCCCTGCTCGACTCGGCCGAGCCCGGCTCCGACCACCAGCTCTCCTTCATCCGGGCCTACGCCGCAGCGGCGAGCAGCAGCGACTCGCTCGCGCACCTCGAGGGCCTGCTCGACGGATCGGTCACGCACGAGGGTCTGGCCGTCGACGCGGACCTCCGCTGGACCCTGCTCACCGCGCTCGCTCGCAACGGGCGAGCCGACCAGCCCGAGATCGATGCCGAGCTGGCTCGCGACAACACGATCTCGGGGCAGGAGCACGCCGCGTCAGCCCTCACCGTGCGACCCACGGTCGAGGCGAAGGCACAGGCCTGGCGCGACGCCATCGAGCGCGACGACGTGGCCAACGAGACCCAGCGCAGTGTCGCGGCGGCCTTCCCGGTGGCCGGCCAGGCCGACCTGCTGGCGCCCTACCTCGAGAGGTACCTGGCCACCGCGGACACGATCTGGGAGGAGAAGGGCGTTCAGCGCGCCTCGACGGCACTGGAATACATGTTCCTCATGCCGTTGGTCTCGGCCGAGACCGTCGCTCGCCTGGATCGTTGGCTGGAGGAGTCCTCGGCCAATCCTGCTGCCAAGCGCTACGTGCGTGAGGGGCGATCGGACATGGTGCGGGCCCTGGCGGCCCAGGCCCGCGACGCCCGTTGAGCTAGGGGTTTGGGCCCGTTGAGCTGGGGTTTGGGTCCGTTGAGTTAGGGGTTCTGGCCCCCTCGCGGCCAGAACCCGCATCTCGACGGGCCGAAACCCGGATCTCAACGGCGCTAGCCGGCGTGCAGGGTGTTCTGGGGCCGTGAGTGCTCGGCGAGCATCGCGATGCCGCGCTTGAGGCCGCCCACGAAGTCATCGGCGGCGAACGCCGACTCCATCTGCAGGACGGCGAGCTCGACCTCGCGGTCCGACAGGTTGCGGCGTACGTCGGTGCCGGTCACCACTTCGAGGACCTTGGCCTTGCGATCGACCAGGACCAGCACGCTGCGGGCGGGCACGACCATCCGCTGATGCAGCTGCTCGGCGAAGGTCCGCGGGTCGTCCTGGGCAGCACCGAGGAAGACGGAGAACTCGAACCGGGAGGCCTGTTCGGCCATCCGGATCGAGCGGTCGAGCTCGTGGCGCTCGGAAGCGCTGAAACCATCACCAGCGGCCACTTGCGCCACCTGTCTCGGTGGAGTCGGCGGCAGCCGGGAGTTCCTTCACGCCGTTGCCCGGGCCGCCGAACCACTCGTCCGGCATCTCACCGGAGACCTCGCCGCGGGCGAGGGACGGCGCGATCACCAGAAGCGTGATGCCGACGAACAGCACGATCGGGATGCCGGCCAGCAGCAACAGGGCATGCAGACCGTTGATCGGCTCGTGCTGGGTCCAGCCCTCAGGCACCTCAGCATGGGACGGCGCCGCCAGGAGTGGCAGCGAGACGGCCACCGCCACCGCGACGGCGCGACTGACAAGACGAGAAGGCGTGGTCGACAGGGTCACCCTGCGAGGATATCGGCAATCGACCCACCCGCGTCACCACCCTCTGGATTGCCGGACGCGCCTCTGCCCGGATACTGGTCCCCATGCGCGACTGGTTGGAGAACTACACCGAGGGATGGCCGAGGGCGATCGGAGCCATCCTGCTGATCCTGGTCCTGGCGATGCTGGCACGTTGGGCGCTGCATCGAGCCATCGACCGCATCGTCCGCAAGGCCGAGGTCGGGCTGCTCCCCGAGCGCATCCAGTGGCTGGGAAGCGACACCATGGCCCAGCGGCGGGTGCAACGCGCACGCACCATGGGCACGCTGCTGAAGAGCATCGCCACGATCGTCGTCGAGGCGGTCGCCACGCTGATGGTGCTGAGCCGGCTGGGCATCGACATCGCCCCGCTGATCGCCAGCGCCGGAATCGTCGGCGTGGCGCTCGGCTTCGGCGCCCAGAACGTGGTCAAGGACTTCCTCGCCGGGCTCTTCATCATCTTCGAGGACCAGTACGGCGTCGGCGACCTCATCGACGTCGGACAGGCCAGCGGCACCGTGGAGGCGGTCAGCCTGAGGGTGACGCGCCTGCGCAACGGCGACGGCACCGTCTGGTACGTCCGCAACGGAGAGATCCTGCGGGTCGGGAACAAGAGCCACAACTGGGCAGCCACGTCCTTCGACGTCGACGTCGCCCGTGCCGAGGACCTCGCGAAGGTACGACGGGTGCTCACCGAGGTCTCCCGCGATCTGTGGGAGGACGAGGACTACCAGGGTCGACTCGTCGAGCCGCCCGAGGTCTGGGGTGCGGAGGGACTGACACCGGGCGCGGTGACGATGCGGGTGAATCTCAAGACGGTGCCGCTGGCCGGTGCGGTGGTGTCGCGAGAGCTCCGCGAGCGGGTCAAGGCGCGCTTCGAGTATGAAGGCATCCAGAACCCGCCAGGCTGAGCCCTGGGCGCACCGGCCAGCGAGGCCGATCAGGCCAGGGCTGCGTCGAGCGTGATCGTCGTGCCCGTCAGCGCCTGGCTGACCGGGCAGTTGGCCTTGGCGTCCTCGGCCGCCGCGACGAAGTCGTCGTTGGACATGCCCTCGACGACGCCTCGGACGGTGAGCTTGATCCCGGTGATCCCCGTGCCCGGAGTGAACTCCACGTCGGCGCTGGTGTCCAGGGACGTGGGGGCGGTGCCGGCGCTCGCCAACCCGTTGGACAGCGCCATCGAGAAGCAGGCCGAGTGAGCAGCCGCGATCAGTTCCTCGGGGCTGGTCTTGCCGTTGGCAGCCTCGGCGCGGGCGGGCCAGCTGACGTCGTACGTGCCGAGCCCGGAGGAGTCGAGGGTGACCTTGCCGGCGCCCTCGAACAGGCTGCCTTCCCAGTGGGTGGTCGCGGTACGTGTGGTTGCCATCTGCGCGTGCTCCTTCAGCGGGTGGATGCGAACAGGTCCGACTATTCCACTCCGCTGCAAGGCGGTGACACGTCGGTCGGCAGAATGGACCCGTGAGCACCTTCTATGACGAGATCGGCGGCCTTGAGACCTTCCAGCGACTGGTCGGCAAATTCTACGAGGGCGTGGCCGAGGACGAGGTGCTTCGCCCGATGTACCCGGAGGAGGATCTCGGCCCCGCCACGGAGCGGTTCACGTTGTTCCTGGTGCAGTACTGGGGTGGGCCGACCAGCTACTCCGATGCCCGCGGTCATCCCCGGTTGCGCATGCGGCACGCACCCTTCGCGGTGACGCCACTGGCCAAGGAGCACTGGCTCAAGAACTTCCGCGCCGCGCTCGACCATGTCGAGCTGACACCGGAGCAGGACGCCCAGTTCTGGGACTACGTGACCCACGCTGCCCAGTTCATGGTCAACACCTTCGAGGAGCCCGCCTAGCCCTCCAGCTCGGCCAGCAGCATGTCGCGGTAGGCCTCTGAGGGCACCCGCGAGCGCTGCGTCTGCGGATCGAAGGTGACGGCGACGACGCGAGCGCGGCTCAGCACGGTGTCGCCGTCACGGATCTCGGACTCGAGCACGAACGAGGAGTTGCCGACCTTCGACACCCAGGTCCAGGCGTCATAGGGCTCGGGGCGGAAGAGGATCGGGATCTTGTAGTCGACCTCGGTGTGCGCGATCACGAGGGAGCCGTAGTCGAGGTGCCCGGTCTGCTCTACGAGCCGGCTCAGGTAGGTGATCCGCGCCTCCTGGAAGTATTCGAAGTACTTCACGTTGTTGACGTGCCCGTAGACGTCGACGTCGGAGAACCTGACCTGCACGGGATAGTGACGGCGCGGCGCCAGCCGGGCCGGTGCAGGCTTCTCGGGGCGGACCCGTTCGACCGGGTTGAGGAAGCGCTCAAGGCTGTCGCGCTCGTCGGGCGTGATCCGGCGTGGGCGTTCGGTCTTGAAGACGTACGGCGTCAGCACCGTCGTGGCTCGCAGGTAGACGACCCTGCCCTCGGGCGTCTCGTCGAAGATCTCGTAGGCCATCGTGAAGCTGGCGGCCCGGATCTCGGTCACCCAGGTCTCGATCTTCACCGGCTGCGGGCGCAGGGTCAGCGGAGCGGCGTACTCCACCTCGTGCCGCACGACCACGGCACCGTCGGCGAGATCGTCGGAGCGCCGGTCCGGGGCGTGGGTCAACAACATGTCGACGCGAGCCTCCTGGAGGTAGTCGACGTAGACGACGTTGTTGATGTGGCCGAGCTGGTCGAGATCGGCCCATCGCAGCGGACACTCGTAGAGATGGCGCACCCTGCGATGGTGTCAGAGATCAGTGGTTGACGGCGATGTGTCCGTAGTAGGAGCGGATCGACTGGTGCTGCGCCGTGCGGATCCTGCGGTTGCGGCGCAGGAAGTCGATGGTCACGCCGGTGAGCAGAGCCACGCCCACAAGAGCGACGGCAGCGAAGGCGACGATCCAGAGGATCAGGGTGGGGAACAGTTCGAAGGTCATCTCAAAGCCTTTCTACATCCGTAGAGTTTCTACTGTTGTAGAAACTACGCCTGTAGAAGCTGGAACGCAAGTCCGGCGGTAGGGTCGGTTGGGTGACGCCCACGACCCCCCTCAGTCCGCGGATGGAGCAGTTGCTGTCCGCCGCGGTCGTGGTGGTCTCCGAGGGAGGCATGCGAGGCCTGACGCACCGGGCGGTGGATCGTGAGGCTGGCCTCCCGGAGGGAAGCTGCTCGGCCTACCTTCGCACTCGCCGGGCCTTGCAGACCGCCCTGGCGGAATACGTCGGCAGCCACCTGGCCTCGGATGTGCGGGCCCTCTCCGAAGTGCTGGCCGGTTGCCCGGGCGACCACGAGAAGGCGATCTCCGAGACGGCCGCCCTGTTCCAGCGGTGGCTGCACGGACGCGACCTCGTCACCCGGTTCGAGCTGTCGCTCGAGGCAGCACGCGACCCGGAGCTGGCGGCTCAGTTCTCCGCCTGGCGTACCGAACTCGTCGAGGTCGTCGGCGAGGTGCTGGCGAAGGGAGGCTCGCCCGCCGATCCGGCGTACGCCGAGACCCTCGTGGTGGCGCTCGACGGAGTGCTCCTCGGCGCCGTGCTGAAGCCTCCGGCCGAGCGCGCCGACTACCTGCGGCGCTGTGTCGCAATCCTCATCGACGGCCTCTCCCCGGTTGACCCCTGAGCGTTAGGCTGGCGAAGACCCACCCGCATCCAGATCGGAGTCCTCATGCCCGAGGCAGTCATCGTCTCTGCAGCCCGCTCACCCATCGGCCGGGCCTTCAAGGGCTCGCTCAAGGACCTGCGGCCCGACGACCTCGCGGCCCTGATGATCCGTACGGCGCTCGACAAGGTGCCCGCACTCGACCCGAGCACCGTGGACGACGTCTACCTCGGCTGTGGCCTCCCGGGCGGCGAGGGCGGTTTCAACATGGGGCGCATCGTCAACGTGCTCAACGGCATGGACACCGTGCCCGGTGCCACGATCACCCGCTACTGCGCGTCCTCGGTGCAGACCACCCGGATGGCGTTCCACGCCATCAAGGCCGGGGAGGGCGACGTGTTCGTCTCGGCCGGGGTCGAGATGGTCTCGAGCTTCGCACGCGGCAACTCCGACAGCCTCCCCGACACGATGAACCCGCGGTTCGCCGACGCCAAGGCCCGCACCGACGAGACGGCCCAGGGCGGAGTGGACTGGCACGACCCGCGCGAGGACGGCCTGATGCCCGACGGCTACATCGCGATGGGACAGACCGCCGAGAACGTCGCCAGACTGCGCGGGCTCTCACGCGAGGAACTCGACGAGTTCGGGGTGCGGTCGCAGAACCTCGCCGAGAAAGCCGTCAACGACGGTTTCTGGGCCCGCGAGATCACTGCCGTCACCACGCCCGACGGGGCCATCGTCGAAGCCGACGACGGCCCACGAGCCGGCGTCACCTACGACGCGATCTCCCAGCTCAAGCCGGTCTTCCGCCCCGACGGCGTGGTCACCGCCGGCAACTGCTGCCCCCTCAACGACGGCGCGGCCGCCGTCATCATCATGTCCGACACCCGAGCCGCCGAGCTCGGGCTCACGCCCCTGGCCCGCATCGTGGCCACCGGCGTGTCCGGCCTGTCCCCCGAGATCATGGGCCTCGGGCCCGTCGAGGCCACCCGCCGGGCATCTGGCGAACGCCGACATGAGCATCGGCGACATCGACCTGGTCGAGATCAACGAGGCGTTCGCCGCCCAGGTCGTGCCGTCCTACCAGGACCTCGGCATCGACCTCGACCGCCTCAACGTGAACGGCGGCGCGATCGCAGTCGGCCACCCGTTCGGCATGACCGGCGCCCGCCTGCAGAACACCATGCTCAACTCACTCGACTGGCACGACAAGACCACCGGCCTCATCACCATGTGCGTGGGCGGCGGACAAGGCATGGCCCTCATCCTCGAACGACTCTGAGCACGCCCGCACCTCCGGTTCCCCCTCCTCACCAGCGGAAATGCGTAAACTTCGGCGCATGCCGGAATCGGGGACCCAGTGGTTGAACGCGGATGAACAGCGCTCCTGGCGCGCCTTCGTGCTGGGCTCGACCCTGCTGATGGACCAGCTCGACCAGGAGCTGCGGCGCGACTTCGCCATCTCTCTTCAGGAGTACGAGATCCTGGTCCGCCTCTCGGAGCGACCCGGACGGGTGATGCGGATGGCCCAGTTGGCCGACGCCGTGTGCCACAGCCGGAGCCGGGTCACCCACACCGTCACCCGGATGGAGAGGGCGGGGCTCGTGGTCCGCGAGCAGTGCCTGGAGGACGGGCGCGGAGTCCAGGCGCGGATGACAGCCGACGGCTTCGCCCTGCTCGAACGGGCTGCGCCCGAACATGTCGACGGCGTCCGCCGGCACTTCGTCGATGCCTGCTCCGAGACGGACTTCGCAGTGCTCGGCCGAGTGATGAACGCCGTCACAGATCGGCTCATCGGCGAGCATCCCGAAGCCGAGATGCGCTGACCGGCCCTGGATGAATCCCCGGATATCCGGGGATTCTGGTGGTTGTCAGCCGTTGCAACGGCTGACAACCGAGAGTTTCCCCGGATATCCGGGGATTCATACAGGCGATCAGTCCCGGGTCAGCTTGCGGTGTGTCACGCGGTGCGGACGCGCGGCCTCGACACCGAGACGCTCGACCTTGTTGTCCTCGTAGGAGGCGTAGTTCCCCTCGAACCAGAACCACTTGGCGGGGTTCTCGTCGTCACCCTCCCAGGCCAGGATGTGGGTCACGACCCGGTCGAGGAACCACCGATCGTGGGAGGTGACCACGGCACAGCCGGGGAACTCCAGCAACGCATCCTCGAGCGAGGAAAGCGTCTCCACGTCGAGGTCGTTGGTGGGCTCGTCGAGCAGCAGCAGGTTGCCGCCCATCTTCAGGGTCAAGGCGAGGTTGAGGCGATTGCGCTCACCCCCCGACAGCACCCCGGCCTTCTTCTGCTGATCTGGGCCCTTGAAGCCGAAGGACGCGACGTAGGCCCGTGAGTTCATCTCGAAGTTTGCGACCTTGATGAAGTCGAGCCCGTCGGAGACGACCTCCCAGACATTCTTGTTCGGGTCGATGCCGCCGCGACTCTGGTCGACATAGGAGATCTTCACCGTGGTGCCGACCTTCAACTCACCGTCGTCAGGCTCCTCCTGATCGGTGATCATCCGGAACAGAGTCGTCTTTCCGACACCGTTGGGGCCGATGACCCCGACGATCCCGGCTCTGGGCAGCGTGAACGACAGGTCGTCGATGAGGGTGCGGCCCTCGAAGCCCTTCTCGAGATCGTGGGCCTCGAGGACGATGTCACCGAGTCGCGGGCCGGCCGGGATGTTGATCTCGGAGGTGTCGATCTTGCGCATCCGGTCGGCCTCGGCAGCCATCTCCTCGTAGCGAGCCAACCGGGACTTGCTCTTGGTCTGACGGGCCTTGGCGTTGGATCGCACCCACTCGAGCTCGCGCTCCAGCATCTTGGCGCGCTTCGCGTCCTTGGCGCCCTCGATCTTGAGGCGGTCCTTCTTGGTCTCGAGGTAGGTCGTGTAGTTGCCCTCGTAGGGGTGGGCCTTCCCCCGGTCGAGCTCGAGGATCCACTCCGCGACGTTGTCGAGGAAGTAGCGATCGTGGGTGACGGCCAGCACGGCACCGGGGTAGTTCTTCAGGTGACCCTCGAGCCACTGCACCGACTCGGCATCGAGGTGGTTGGTGGGCTCGTCGAGGAGCAGCAGGCTGGGCTGCTGAAGGAGCAGCTTGCACAGGGCCACGCGGCGACGCTCACCACCGGAGAGGTTGTCGACGAGGACGTCGGGCGGCGGGCAGCGCAGAGCGTCCATGGCCTGGTCGAGGCGGCTGTCGAGATCCCACACGTTGGCTGCATCGAGCTCGGTCTGCAGGTCGCCGGCCTCGGTGGCCACCTTGTCCTGATCCGCGTCGGGGTCGCCCATCATCATGTAGAGCTCGTCAAGCCGGGCCATCTTGCCCTTGAGCTCGGAGACCGCCTCCTCGACGTTCTCGAGCACCGTCCTGCCCTCACTCAGCGGGGGCTCCTGCTGCAGCATCCCGACCGTGGCGTCGGGGTCGAGGATGGCGTCACCGTTGTTGGCCTTGTCGAGTCCGGCCATGATCTTGAGCAGCGAGGACTTTCCGGTGCCGTTGGGTCCGACCACGCCGATCTTGGCCCCGTGCAGGAACGAAAGGGTCACGTTGTCGAGGACAACCTTGTCGCCGTGGGCCTTGCGCACATTGCGCAGTGTGAAGACATATTCAGCCATGGTCTGAGCCTACGGTCCGACGCCCCCGAACCTCCAACTGGCGCCCGCCGGTGGGTGCGGACGGCGTACGACGAGCGCCGCCGGCCGCACCCAGCGACTCAGGCTGCCGCGACTGCGGCCTCCTCCGGCACCTCCATCCCGCCGTCGCCTGCAGCAGCGTCGACCTTCGTGGTGCGTCGAAAGCTGGTGATGCCACGGTTGAGGTCATGGCCCACGAAGGTGGCCTCGACGTCGAAGGCGGTCACGTCGATGCCGGCCGAATTGCTCCAGACCTGGGCGTTCAACCGGCCGTGCACCACGACCGGGTCGCCCCGGTGAAGCGACTCGGCGCAGTTCTCGGCGAGCCCGCGCCAGGCGTTGACGGTGAACCACTGGGTGTCGCCGTCGACCCAGTCGTTGGTCTTCTTCGAGAAGCGCCTCGGCGTGCAGGCGACCCGGAAGCTGGCGACGACCGACTCACCGGCAACTCTCGTCGTGACATCGCTGCCGAGCCAGCCTTGCAGCGTGACCTGGGTTTCGTTCATGGACTGCTCCTTGTCTGGTGATGAACCGATCGGTTCAGGACCAGACTCCGCAGTTCGACCGACCAGTGGGCGCCTGCAATGGCGTGCCTGTGGACAGGACGCCCACCAGGTCGCCTGTGGAGGCTGAGCGGACTACTTGAGGGCCGCGGAGAGACCGTCGCGGACCTGGCGGTAGGCGACCAGCTCACGCTCGATCGGCGTGACCACCAGCTCGTCGGCGACCTCACGCAGGGCAGCCCGCAGACGGCGGTCGGCGGAGCCGGCCCGGTTGCGGGCGGTCCAGCGCACCAGCAGACGACACAAGAGCGCCAGAAGCACGCCGAGCGCCACCCCGCCCAGCAGCATCACCGCCGGCAACGGGAACGGCCCGAGGTGTGGGGTGGTGGGCTCACGCATCTGGAGGTAGTCGAACACGGCCAGCACGATCAACCACACCGCGCCGGCGACAGCGGTGAGGATCAGCAGCCACTGCAGCATCCGGACCAATGAGGCCCACCAGGGGATCTTGGCGACGCCGAGGTCCGTGTCGGCGAGCGCGCGGTCGAGCCGGTCGTTGAGTCCGTCGAGCTCGGACACCGACGCCTGTCGGACGCTGGTCTCCCACGGGCGACCCAGGTTCTTCGAGGCATCGTCCGCCGCCGCACGCACGGCAGCATCGACGCGTGCGCGCTGCACCTGGGTGGCCTCGGGCACCGAGGTTCGTGAGGCCCTGACCAGCTCCTTGCCGGTGGCCCCGAGATCGAGATGCAGTCGCTTGAGCGGGTCGGGCTTCAACCGGGACAGCCAGGCGGTCACCGGCCAGCCCGTGGCTCGGTTGGCGCGGATCCTGGTCGACTTCTCCACCGCCGCGACCACCGTCGGGACCCCGGCCGCGTCGGCGAACGAGTTCTCCAGGTCCGCCAGCCGCTCGCGGGAGAGCTCCTTCGGCTTCTCCGAGCCCGAGATGGCCTGAAGAGCGAGCGCTGCGGTGCGCAGGTCGGCCTCGATCCGCTTGCGGGTGATCTTCTTGGTCGCCGCGCGCGCGGCGATGAGTGCCTTCAGCTCGTCGGTGCCGAGCCCCTGCCGTGCGGACACCGGCAGCACCGGGACTGCGTGGAGGCCGTCGGCGTCCAGCAGGCGGCGTACGTCGGCGACCATCGCGTCGCGCCGGTCCTCCGGGACCGTGTCGATGTGGTTGAGGATCACGATCATCACGTCCGCGTGGGAGGCCAGGGGCTTCAGGTAGCGGTCGTGGACGGCTGCGTCGGCGTACTTCTGCGGATCGAGCACCCACACCAGCAGGTCGGCCAGCTCAACGAGGCGGTCGACCTCGAGGTGGTGCGAGACCTCGGTCGAATCGTGGTCGGGCAGGTCGAGCAGGACCACACCCTCGAGGTCCTTGCTCTCCCGGCCGCCGTCGAGCATTGAGTCGCGCGTGACCTGGTGGCGTTCGGGGATGCCGAGCCACTCGAGGAGCTCGGAGGCTCCTTCCCTCCCCCACACGCACGCGGTGGCCCAGGAGGTGGTCGGGCGGCGTACGCCGACGGCGGACAGCTCGAGGCCGGTGAGGGCGTTGAACGTGGAGGACTTGCCTGACCCCGTGGCACCGGCGATGGCCACCACGGTGTGCTCGGCCGAGAGCCGAAGTCGACTGGCCGCGCGCTCGACGACGCGGGCTGCGTCATCGACGACTGCGTCGTCGAGCCGACCTCGTGCTGCCTGCACGGCAGCGTCGAGGCCTTCGACGCGGGGACCGATGTCGCTCCCGCGGGTGACCAATTTCTTGGCACCCTCGAGCAAGGACGTCAATGTTCTTCCTCAGGCTGAGTTGGGGTGGGTGGTGGCCCCACTCTATTCAGTGCCCGGCGCTTTGCCCGCACCAGCCGCGCCCGCGAAGCGCAGGTCGTCGACCCGGCGCGAGGCCTTGCGCAGCTCGACCTCGGTCGCCGAGTCGAGGTTCAGGTCGTCGAGCAGGGCGAGGTAGCGATCGCGCTCACGGTTGAGCAGGACCGTGATCCGGGCCTCCAGATCGAGTCGGGCCCGCTCGGCCAGGTCGCGCACGGCCTGGTCGCCGAAGACAGCCTCGAGCAGCTTCTGGCCGAGCACCGCAGAGCCACCCGCGATGCCGATCTCGGCTCCGCTGAGGCCATAGCTGGCGGAGAAGACCACCACCATCAGCGCGACCGACAGGCCGTTGACACCGAACGCCAGGAACCGCGCCGTCGAGCGCTTGTCGGCGCCCTCCTCGCGGACCATCTCCAGGATGGTCTGCTGCCAGTCGCGCACGGCCCGCTCGGCGTCGCGCCGGAAGTCGCGCGACGCGCGACCCAGGTCCTCATGGGCGGAGGCGAGCAACTGCTGCCCGGAGGCCAGGCTCTGCCATGAGGCCTCGGCTCGCTCCGCCGCGGCCTCGGCGTGCTCCGCGAAAAGAGTCTCGAGGCCGGACTCGACCGCGACGGTCACCCGTTCGGCCTGCTGCGGCTTGCCCTTGACGGCGTTGACGATGCGATCCCGCAGCCAGCCCACCCGGGTCTCGAGCGAGCGCAGGAGCTCACCGGTGCCGACGAACTCCTGCCAGCGGGCGAGCACCTCGCCGCGCAGCAGCGTGCCGTCTGCGGTGGCCTTCGACACGTTGGCGATCGCCTCGGCGTACGCCCTGCTGGCGTCCTCGCGCAGCCGGCGCTCCGCGGAGACCTGGTCGACGATGGCGTCGGCGATGCCGTGGGTGCGCCGGGTGAGCATGCGGATGGCACCCTCGAGGGTCTGCTTGACCACGGCGGCCCGGGCATCGGAGTCTGCGGCGAGGGAGTCGAGCCATCCCCGGATGTCGGCCACTGAGTCAGCGGGCAGCAGGCCGTCGGCACCGACATCGCCCTCGGCCACGATGAACAGCGGAGAGTCCTTCAGACCACGGCTGGCCAGCATCCGGGCCAGGTGGGTCGACACGGTCTCTGCGGCCTCGGGAGCGGTCCGGTCGAGGACCACCGCGACCGCGGTGCTGCGCTCCGCTGCCTGCTTGAGGAAGTTCCACGGCACCTGGTCGGCATAACGAGCCGCCGACGTGACGAACAGCCACAGGTCGGCCGCAGCCAGCAGTTGGGCGGCGAGGGTCCGGTTGCGTTCCTCCACGGAGTCGACGTCGGGTGCGTCGAGGATCGCGAGCCCGGGCGGGATCGCATGAGAAGGCACCAGCTGGATCGCCGAGGGGTCGTTGGTGGAGCGAGCCACACGTTCCAGATCGGGAAGGATCCGGTCCTGCCCGAACCACTTCGTATCCGCCGGGTTGTGCACCAGCACCGGGGACCTCGTGGTGGGGCGGAGCACGCCGGGCTCGGTCACGCGGGTGCCGATCAGCGAGTTCACGAGAGTGGACTTGCCGGCACCGGTCGAGCCGCCGACCACGGTGAGCAACGGGGCATCGATCGTCATCAGACGCGGGATGACATAGTCCTCCAGCTGGTCGACCATCTCGCTCTGCGCCGTGCGCTGCACCTCGGCCCCGGGCATCTCGAGCGGCAGCGCGGCCGCCTGGAGCGCACTTCGCAACCGGATGAGCGCGGTCAGCATCTCGGTGTTGTCCACGAGCTCGGCCGAGTGCTTGCTCTTCTCGGCGTGGCCCTTCTTGGTGTCGCTCATCGAGCCGGCACCCCCTCCGCCGGGAAGGTGATTCGAGGTCGCAGTGCCTGTAGCTGGTTCACGAAGTCCTGTCCTCGATCCGAGAAATCACGGGGTGCTGTCCCCCGAAGGTACCGGTGATGAAGGAAGCCGAGCTCGATCGCCGCGGCCTGATAGTCCTTCATCGCTCTCAACCCGGCTGCTCCGCCGACGTCCTTGGCGTGCTGGCGCGCCCTGGCCCGCGCCCGCAGGTCGACCAGCCAACCGATGTCCTCGGCTGGGAACAACCCCCGCCGGGCGGCGTCGGAGAGGGCGGCGTAGAGGACCTTCTGCTCGCTCGAGCGGACCCATAGCGCGAACGCCGCCATCAAGAGGAGGGCCGGCACCATCAGCACGACGTAGACGCTGATGAGGCCGTTGATGCCGTGCAGGGCTGCGGAGTTCCAGGTGGAGTGGGCCACCACTGCGAAGGCGTACCCCGCCAGCGGGGCCGCCACCTGCACCGACCTGCTGCGCGAGCCCACGGCGATCCCGACGCCGATGCCGGTGAAGGCGGTGAACAGGGGGTGCGCGAACGGGCTCACGAGGCATCTGAGCACGAAGGTCGTGGTGATGGCGTCGGTGCCGCCCGGTCCGAGGCCGTCGGTGCCGTTGTAGGCCGCCGCGAGGTAGAGGATGTTCTCGACGAACGCGAAGCCGATGCCGACCATCCCGGCGTAGACGATGCCGTCGAGGATCCCGTCGAGCTCACTGCGGCGCCACCACAGCAGCAGGATCAGGAACGCGCCCTTGCTGGCCTCCTCGGTGAGCGGTGAGACGACGGTGAGGCTCTGTTCCTGCGAGACCGTGACGAACCACTGGCCGATGCCCCCGATCAGCAGCGCACCGGCCGTGGCGACAAGAGCGCCCCAGGCGAGGCCCAGGGCGAGGAGCGAACGAGGCTCGGGTTCGTAGCGATCGAGCCAGAGGTAGGCGAAGACCAGCGGACCGACGGGGACGGCGGCCAGCACGGTTGCCAGAACGACGGTCGACGCGGCCCCGGAGAGGGCGATGATGAGGGCCATGGGGACGGCGCAGACAGCCGCGACCACGGTCACCGTGACGGTGAACGCGAGGTTGTCGCGGCGTACGGCGGCCATGGATCGAGTCTATCGCCGAGGGCTCTTCCCGGGCCGTGGGCCGGGCGTAAGGTTGGCACTGTGACTGAGCAGACTGCGCCCGCCTCCGACACTCCCCTCGCCACCGAGTCGCACGACCCGGCCGTCCCCGAGGCGTACGCCGCCTTCATGCGGCAGGGCTGGGGTGACCGCGAGCTCGACCTTCCGCCGCACCCCATCGCCACCCACGCGGCGGCCCGCCGGGCGCGGTTGGCCGATGCGTTCCCCGGCGAGCGCCTGGTGATCCCCTCGGGAACGTTCAAGGTGAGGGCCAACGACACCGACTACCGCTTCCGCGCCGACACCGCCCACACCTACCTCAGCGGCAACCAGACCACCGACGCCGTGCTGGTCCTCGACGACGGCGACGCCTCGCTCTACGCCCGCCCGAGGTCGTCTCGCGACACCGACGAGTTCTTCCGTGACCGTCAGTACGGCGAGCTGTGGGCCGGTCGCCGGCCATCGCTGCACGAGATCTCCACGTCACTCGGTCTCACCTGTCGCCACATCGACGACCTGCCTGCCGCGCTGGCCGCCACCGGCAAGACCCGGGTGCTACGAGGGGTCGATGCGAGCGTCGACGCGCTGGTGGCCGCCGATTCTGGTCGGGACCAGGAGTTCGCCCGGGTGCTCTCGGAGCTGAGACTGGTCAAGGACGCCTGGGAGATCGGCGAGCTGCAGCAGGCCTGCGACATCACCACACTGGGTTTCGAGGACGCCGTACGCGACTGGGCCAACGTGCGCAGGTATGGCGAGCGCTGGATCGAGGGCACCTTCTTCCGTCGCGCCAGGGCGATGGGCAACGACATCGGCTACGACTCGATCGTGGGCGGTGGGCGACACGCCACGACCTTGCACTGGATCGACAACACCGGGCCCATCACCCCCGGTGAGCTGGTGCTGCTGGACATGGGTGTCGAGGGCAACAACCTCTACACCGCCGACGTGACCCGCACCCTGCCGATCGACGGCACGTTCACCAACCTCCAGCGTGACCTCTACACGCTGGTCCACAACGCCCAGCAAGCAGGCATCGAGACGGTGCGGCCCGGCGTGCCCTTCCTCTCGGCGCACAACGCGGCGATGTCGGTGCTGGCCCATGGGCTCTCCGACCTGGGGCTGCTGCCGGTGTCCGCGGAGGAGGCGCTGTCGCCCGACAGCAAGGTCTACGCACGTTGGACGCTCCACGGGACCAGCCACATGCTCGGCATGGACGTGCACGACTGCGGCAACGCCTCGGTGGACATCTACCCCAAGGGCGACCTGGCCGAGGGCATGTGCCTGACGGTGGAGCCGGGCCTCTACTTCCAGGAGGACGACCTGCTCGTGCCCGAGGAGCTGCGGGGCATCGGGATCCGGATCGAGGACGACATCGTGGTCACCTCCGACGGCTACTCGAATCTCTCGGCCGCCCTCCCCCGCGACGCCGCGGGTGTCGAGGCCTGGATGGGCTCAATGCTCGGCTGATGCGTCACAATGTGCGCACCAGCCCCCGTAGCTCAGCTGGATAGAGCAGCGGCCTTCTAATCCGCGGGTCACAGGTTCGAATCCTGTCGGGGGCGCACCGTCGCCGGCCCCGGCCGTGTCCGTGAGTATGCTGCGGAGCACGCGCTACCCGTCACCACGGTGGCTCTGACCGCTTTCCGGAGTCCCATGACCGACGTCGACGCATCACGGCCCGTGGGGTGACGTCGACCGCGGAGATCCTCCGCGCGGTGGTAGCCGACGGGTCTGTCGGCCGGACGATTCCGGCGCGCCTGTGCCACCACTGTGCTGCTGCCCTTCCGATCAAGGGGGTCGGCCTGGCACTGATGAACGACGCCGGACACCAGGGTGTGATCGCGGCGAGCGATGGTGTGGCGAAGGTGATGGAGGACCTGCAGTTCTCGCTTGGCGAAGGGCCGTGCGTGGACGCGTCGAGCCAGCGGCGACCGGTGCTGCAACCCGACCTGGCCCGGACGGGCTACGCGAACTGGCCGCGGTTCGGCCCGGCCGTGCTCGCTGCGGGGATCTCCGCGATCTTCTCGTTCCCGCTCCAGGTGGGCGCGATCCGGCTCGGCATCCTCGACCTCTACCGCGAAGTCCCGGGACCATTGGCACCGGCCGAGCTCACCATGGCCCTCACCTACGCCGACGCGGCCGTCGTCATCCTGCTGCACCTTCAGGGCCAGATGGGGGAAGGGATGGGACTGCACCCTCAGCTCGGCACCCCGGTGGAGCACCAGGCCGAGGTGGTCAGGCGTCGGGGGGACGTCGCTGGGCGAGGAAGACCAGTTCCAGCCCAGGACGGTCCGGAGCCCCTCGCACCTCCGAGACGTCGAAGCCGTGCCCCACGAGGTCGGTCTCGACCTGGTGCCTCTCGCGGAACCTCAGGGTCGAGGTCGAGGTGAGAGTCTCGCCGTCGAGCACGAGGACGGACTCGAAGGTGACCAGCGGCAGGTCGACCTCGGTCACGTTTCTCGAGGTGACCGCTGACCGGCCGTCGGGGAGGGTCACCTGCTCCGGCGGGGTCGTCCAGCGCTCCCAGGCTCGGGCCTCGGTGCGTCGGGTCTCGAAGACCAGCCAGCCGCCCGGTCGCAGCACGGAGGCAGCCGCGGCGAGGGTCGTGTGCCAGTCCTCCTCGTCGACGAAGACCTGCGCGACGTTGCCGGTCATCACGACCAGATCACAGCTCGAGTCTCGCCCGCTCAGCGCCGTGGCGTCGCCGTGGACCCACTCGACAGCATCTGCATGTGGCTTGGTCCGCGCCATGTCCAGCGAAGCCCCCGCCGGATCGACCCCGATCACCGTGATCCCTCGGGCGGCCAACCGGACGGCCAACGAGCCGGTGCCACAGCCCAGGTCGAGGACCGTGTCGCAACCCAGCTCGGAGACCAGGTCGTCGTAGACATCGAGGTCGCCGCGGTCGTCGTCGAAGAAGTCGTAGAGCCGGGCGAGCCGGGGGTCTGCGAAGACCGCATCAGGTGCTCGCACGCGACCTCATCTCCTCGCGGGCGCGACGAAGATGCAGAACGGGTGGCCGGCCGGGTCGGCGAACACGTAGAGCGGCTCGTCGGGATCCTCGGATCTGTCGTGGAGGATCGACGCCCCGAGAGCCGTCGCACGATCCCGCTGACGAACGAGCCCCGCCACGTCGTCGACCGTCAGGTCGAGATGGACCATCTGCGACTGTGCCCCGGGCGGGGCTCCGTCAGGGCTCCAGACGGGAGGGCGGTAGTCGTCCTCCTGCTGGAAGGCGATCTGGGCGCCACCGTCCCGCGACCGGATGACCAGCCAGTCGTCACCGCGGGGATCGGGCTCACCGCGCGGGGGCACCTCGTCGCCGGCACGGTAGGCGAATCCCAGCAGCTCGCGGTAGAACTCCGCCAGAGGGCGTGGCCGAAGGCAGTCGAGCACCACCTGACGGAAAGCGGGCAGGTCGGCCCCGTCAGCTGGCCCCATCAGCTGGCCCGTCATCCGGGCACGTCCTCTGGCAACGACAGGCGGCGTACGCCGCCGAGCCGCCGGTGGAACCGCACGTGATCGGCGTGGGTCCCCAGGGCCTGCCACAGGGTCTGGTGCGCGACCCAGGGCAGGGGGTCGCCACCACTCTGCCAGGTCCCGCCGAAGCTGATCCAGACCGGGATCCACTCCGCCGCACAGTCCCAGTCACCGCGATGGCGCTCGAGCATGGCTCGCCTGATCTGGAACGCCTCTCGAGGCCCGTCAGCGCAGATCGGTGCGGCCCACACGGGCCACACGCGGAGGTCGAGAGCCATCAGGTGGAGTTCGAGGTCCGCCAGGGCACGAGGCTCCACCAACACGGTCGCGACGTTCTCGTGTGGTCGACGGATCACGGTGCAAACGCTATCTCGACAGACGGCCGGCCGTCAGCCGTTCCTCAGGCGTCCTGTGCAGTCAGGGGTGTGGCGATGTCCTCCAACGCCTGACCCTCCGCGGCCACCCCGAGGAAGATCTCGGTGAGCCCACCGCCGATCATCAACGCGGCGCCGATGAAGTAGCCCAGCGCGATGGCGCTGATGTCGCCGGCAGCCGAGGCGTTGTCGATCAGCTTGCCGAACAGCAGCGGACCACTGATGCCGCCCACCGCCGTGCCGATGGCGTAGAAGAACGCGATGCACAGTGCCCGTGTCTCCATCGGGAAGATCTCACTCGCCGTGAGGTACGCCGCACTCGCACCGGCGGAGGCGAAGAAGAAGATGATCGTCCCCATCAGGGTCAGCGTCACCGCGGAGAGGTTGCCGAGGATCAGCCCGGTGAAACCCAGCAGGACACCGGAGAGGAGGTACGTGCCGGAGATCATCCGGACCCGCCCCCACCGGTCGAACAGCGGGCTCAGGAGCAGCGCCCCCAGGAAGTTGCTCACCGCGAACACGGCGAGGTACCACCCGGTCTGCTTCACGTCGAGGAACGTGGTGAGGGTGTCGCCGTAGGTGAAGAAGAAGGCGTTGTAGAGAAACGCCTGGCCGACGAACAGGGAGAAGCACAGGGCGGTCCGCCTGGGATACATCGTGAACACCGTGCGTGCGATCAGGCCGATCCCGATCGACTTGCGCTGGCGGATCGTAAGGCTCTCGTCCACCGTCGGGAGGTCCTGGGAGAGCTCATCGCTCACCACCTTCTCGATGTCGACGACGATCTTCTCGGCCTCATCCTCCCGACCGTGGATGAACAGCCACCGCGGGCTCTCCGGCACGTGTCGGCGTACGACGAGGATGCCGACCGCCAACACCGCTCCCAGGCCGAACGCGAACCGCCAGCCCCAGGCGGGGTCGACGATGCTCGGATCGAGCAGCGGGATGGTCAGCAACGAGCCCGCCGCGGCACCGACCCAGAACGAGCCGTTGATGGCCACGTCGACACGACCCCGGAAGGCCGCAGGGATCAGCTCGTCGATCGCGGAGTTGATCGCGGCATACTCCCCGCCGATGCCTGCGCCCGTGAAGAAGCGTGCCACGAAATACCACATCGGGTTCATCGAGAAGGCGGTCAGCACCGTGGCCACCGTGTAGACGCCCAGCGTGATCAGGAACAGCTTCTTGCGACCGAAGCGGTCCGTCAGCTGCCCGAAGAACAGGGCGCCGATGCAGGCACCCGCCACATAGGTGGCACCGGCGATGCCCACGTCGAAGCTGGAGAGCCCGAGCCCGGTGTCGCTCGGCTTGAGGGCCGCCGACATCGACCCGACGATCGTCACCTCGAGACCATCGAGGATCCAGACCGCCCCCAGCCCGATCACGACCATCCAGTGCCAACGTGCCCAGGGAAGACGGTCCAAGCGGGCCGGGATGTCGGTGGTGATCCGGCCCGTCTCGACGGTGCTCACGCTCAGTGCCCTTCGTCGGAGGCCCGCGCGGCAGCCTTCTCGGTGGTCGCGTCCTGTGTCGACAGGCGCCCCGAGCCGTCCTCGAGGTGTGCCCGGATGAACCAGTGGAAGAGCTCGAGCTGCTCGGTCTGGGCGATGAACATGTCCTGGGTGACGGGGTCGAGCTCGTCGAGCTCCGAGATCCCGTCGCGGTAGGTCGAGATCACCCCCTGGTAGACCAGGTCGAGCGCACCCAGGTGCTCCTGCGTCGTGGCTCGCCCGATGCTGTAGTCGCCCCAGGTGCGACCCTCGACGATCGAGCCCGGCGTACCGAGCGGAGAGCCACCGAGGGTGGCGATGCGCTCGGCCAGGTCGTCGGCGAAGCCGCGAACCGCGGTCACCTGTGGGTCGATCATCTCGTGGACGGCGATGAAGTGGGGGCCGACGACGTTCCAGTGCACGTGCTTGAGCGTCAGGTGCAGATCATTGGTGGCGTGCAGTCGGTCCTGGAGCAGGGCGACCACCCGCGAGGCGTTCTCGGCCGACATGCCCGGGACGGTGTAGTGAAGTGTCGATGAGTTTTCCATGCCAGCGACGTACCCCGGTCCCGCTGGGCGTATGCACAATCCGACGGCGGGTCGATCAGCCCGAGTGACCGCGTTGCTCGTCGATCCCGGTGCCGGTGACCGCCCGCTCGGGCACCCCGAGCGCCGATCCGAATTCGGGGACCTCGGCACACGCGTCCCGGAAGGACTCGGCCGGCATGATCAGCGCCTCGACCGCCGAGTTGGTGGTGACGATCATCAGCTGCGACACACCTGAGTCGATGGCCCCGACGACCTGTCCCGGACCTCGCCCGCTCTCGACACCCTGCCCCGAGGTCAGGGTCACGGTGCCCTGCAGCACGACGTAGACGTTGTCGGAGGGCCCGGTCTCCCAGATCAGGGACCAGCCCGCAGGGATCTGCACGTGCTCACCGCGAGCCCACACCCGGCGTACGTCGCCCACGGCGAGGTCGCGGAAGCAGCTGATGCCCCGGAACTCGATCGGGAAGGCGTGGGCCGGAATGTGTCGCACCCCACCATGGTGCCCCCTTTGGCAAGGAAACAAACCAGTCATCCCCCAGGTCCTAGGGTTCGAGATGCCGAAGCACCCCGATCAGGCCGTCTGGGGCGGACGAGGCTGATCCCCGGACCGCTGGCGTCGGGGCAGCGGTCCGGGGGTGCCTGTGAGGGGCCAGCCCTCAGTCCCTGGAATCAGACGTGCGCGAGTCCCTCTCCGTCACAGATCGGCCGGGCGGAGGACGAAGACGATCCCGTGAGCGATCTGAAGATTGCCCTTGTTGATGTCCAGCGCCCTCGGGTTGACGAACGGGTTGACGTCGTTGGGGTCGTTGTCGATGAGTCGGATGATCGGGAGACGGGGGCACGGCACTCGGACGGTGAGCGTCGCGCCTGCGAGCGCGGTGTCCAGGACGGCCCCGTTCGCACCCAGTGCGGTCTTCGAGTCGATCGTCGCGCCCGGGATGACGTGGTAGAGCAGCACCGACTCGATCGCGTCGATCCCCACCGCGCCGGCGAGCTTGGTGAACACGCGCTTCTCGGAGCGGTACCAGTGCCCGGTCAGGTCCTTGGTCAGCACACGGAACGAGAAGTCGTTGGGGATGAACGCCGTCAGCGGCACCGTGCCGTCGGTGAGCAGCCCCACCGGACTGTCGGGCTTGGCCGCGAGCACGGCCAGCACTGCTTCGGTGACGATGTCGTAGTCGCGGGGGTTGCGGTCGAACCTGTTGCCGTCGGAGGTGAGGACCTCGGCCAGGCTGGTGGTGCCGGGCGTGGTGGAGGGGGACGCCTGGGCAGGGGCGACCGCGCCGGCGGCCAGGATGGTGGCGGTCACCGACACCGCGAGCATGGATCTGATCAACATCACGAACTCCTCGGTCAGGGGGCCATCGGATGGTGGCCTCTGCCGGGTAGTTCGGCGCATGCGGGCCGGTGGTTGCACGACGGCGCACAATTCCACCCTTGTCTAGGGTGACCCGATGACCTCATCGCTGATCCTCGGTGCCATGTACTTCGGCACGAAGACCGACCGAGCCACCTCGTTCGCGCTCCTGGACCGCTTCGTCGAGGCCGGCGGGACCACGATCGACACCGCGAACTGCTACGCCTTCTGGGCCAGCGAGACTGGGGCGGGTGGCCAGAGCGAGGAGATCATCGGCGACTGGCTCCGGGGCAATCCCGGCCTCCGCGACGGCCTCACCCTCGCGAGCAAGGTCGGCGTCGAGCCCACCACCCCGGGCGACTTCACCGGGCCGGTGGAGGGGCTGTCGGCGGCTGTGATCCGTCGGGAGTGCGGCCGCAGTCTCGAGCGCCTGGGGGTCGACTGCATCGATCTCTACTGGGCCCACGGCGAGGACCGCTCGGTCGAGCTCGAGGAGACGGTCACGGCCCTGGGCGACCTGGTCCGCGACGGGTACGCCGCCCGGCTCGGCGTGTCCAACCACCCCACCTGGCGCGTCGAGCGGGCCCGTGCGATCGCCGCCCAGCACGAGCTCGAACCGTTCACGGCACTCCAGCTCACCACGTCCTACCTGCGCCCGCGCCCCGACGTCGCTGTCCCCGGCAAGGAGCATCGGTTCGGCTTCGTGAACCTCGAGACCCTCGACTACGTCCTCGAACACCCCGGGATCGAGCTGTGGGCCTACAGCCCGCTGCTGCAGGGCGGCTATGACCGAGCCGACCGCCCGGTGCCGGAGGCCTACGACCACCCGGGTACGACCCGGCGACTCGAGGCACTCTCCCGGGTGTCCGCCGAGCTCGGTGTCTCCCGGGGCCAGGTCGTGCTCGCCTGGCTGATCGCCAGCAGGCCGAGCATCCGCCCCATCGTCGGCGTCAGCAACCTCACCCAGCTCGACGATGCACTGAGGGCCGGTGCACTGGACCTCGGCGAGGAACGGCTCGGCGTACTCGACGCGGCGAAATAGAGCGTGGCCCGCCGTCGAGGGCGGTTCGCCGACCAGCTGGGTCCAGCCGGTCGGGTCGTCTAGGCGGGTCTGGTGGCCTGTCCGTCGAGCCACAGCTCGGCGCTGGCGTCGGCATGGGTGCCCCCGGAGTCGACGTGCTTGTCCGAGATGAGGGGTCCCTTGGTGATGACGTGGACCATCGCCATCCCGTGGCCCCGACCGAGCCCGTAGGACTCCGCGAGCCACGCAAGGATCGGGCCGGCCTTGGTGTCGGGTCCGAAGCCGTGCGATTCGGCCTCGGTCATCAGCTGGCGCGGTGTCCTGCCCGTCTTGGTCTCGACTGCGTCGAGATAGGCCTGGAACGACATCGTCATCTCCTCATCGGTGAGGGTGTGGAGTGGCTCACGACCGGACTGGTGGAGCAGTGACACCACCTCCAGCAGGGTATCGGCGACCTCCTCGGGTTCGGTGAGCAGGTGGAGGTGGTGCCCCTCAAGGCGCCGCACCACCCAGCCGCTCCTCTCGGCGAGAGCCGTCTGTTCGGCGTAGGTGTCTCCGAAGGCGACGTACCCGGACCGACGCGACGGCCATCCCACGGGCGCAGGCGGCTCCTCGAGCATCAGCCGCAGGGGCACACGTGGCTCGTCGGCGGTGAGCATCTCCCCGTGCTCCCCCAGCAGCGCTCGCCGGTCCTCAGGTGACCACCACGTCGACCAGGGGGCGAGGAGCCCGTCAGGGAGCTCACGGGCACGGAGGAACTCCGTGCGTCGCGGATCCGACCTGCGCACCGGGAGGAGCGAGTCCAGGCAGACCAGCTTCGCCCCGACGTCAGCGGCCACCGCCGGCCCGAACCGGCCGGCGTTGGAGTGAGGGATGACGACGTCGGCGTCCTGCGCGGCAGCGACGAACCCGGCCAGCAGCTTCGAGGTGTCGACTGCGGTGCCGTGGGCCACCCTCACCTGATGCCCCCGATCCTCCAGCGCCGCTGCGAGCGGATCGGCCACCGCTGGGGTGGTCAGTGGACTCGGCAGGAGACAGAGCCTCATGAGGACATGGTCCCTCTCGGTGACCGATGAATACTGGTGACATGATCGACCATGCACCGCTGGCGGACCAGTTCCGTGAACACTTCGGTCATCAGGACCACCTCTATGGCGTCCTGCTCGAGCATCTGGCGGACGACCTGGAGGCCGGCGGCCCGACCGCGGAGATCTGCGTCGACCACCTGGAGGCACCTCGCGGGCACGCTGTCTCGCTTCGGCTGCTCGCCGGCATCTTTCGGATCGTCCTTCGCGGGGAGGCCCCGGAGCTGACCCGGTTCTATGCGAGCCTCGGAGGCACCGCGCAACCGAAGACCGTCTGGCCGGTCCTGCGACCGGTGCTCGCTGACCACGTCGCAGAGCTGCGCGGCGCGCTGGATTTCGCCCCGCAGACCAATGAGGTCGGCCGTTCGGCCTGCCTCGCGCTGGGACTCTTCGAGGCGGTGCGCCTTCACGGGTTGCGCAAGGTGAGGCTCCTCGAGCCGGGAGCGTCAGCGGGACTCAACCTCAACGTGGATCACTACCGCATCGTCGGACCCGGATGGGGCTGGGGACCGGCCGACAGCCCATTGGTCCTTGACACCGAGGCGAAGGGAGGTCGTCCCGAGAGCTTCACAGTCGTCGAGCGCCGCGGCTGCGACCTCTCACCGGTCGACGTCGGGACGCGAGCCGGTGCGTCGTACCTCACCTCGTTCGTGTGGCCGTTCGACCTCGAACGTCACGCCCGGCTGGCCGCCGCGATCGCCGTGGCGCGGCGGCACCGCGTGCGGATCGACCGAGCGTCCGCCTCGACCTGGATCGCCGAGCGCCTCGCCCGACCCACGGCCGACGATGTGCTCACGATCGTCTGGCAGTCGATCACGGAGCAGTACTGGCCCGCACCGGAGCGTGAGGCGGTGACCGCCGCCGTGGACGAGGCCCGCCACCGGATGCCACTGGCACGCGTGAGGATGGAAGGCGTGCCCCCACCTCGATCCTCGGACGGCTACGCGATCGCCCGGCATGGGCCGACGATCCGGGTCGACGACCTGCTCGTCGCCCGGTCGCACCATCACGGCCCTCCGGTCGTGCTCACGTGAGCCGATCTAGTTGTGGTGCTTGACCCTGCGCCGAAGCTGCCAGATGCGCAGGGTTCCGACGATGGTCGCGAGGATCAGCCCGGCGGCTGTGGCGATCAGCAGCGCGGCCGCGAGTGGCGTGCGGCCGTTCCAGCCGAGGAAGGAGACCTCGACCTTCTGGGTGTTCTGGACGATGAAGATCACCAGCAGGATCAGCACCACCCCCAACGCAGCGACGGCCGACCACAGGCCGCTGGTGCGCGAGTGGCGCAAGGGGCTCGGGCCCGAGCCAGTGGTCGGCTCCGGCGCCGCGTCGGCGGAGGGCTCGGAGGACGTGTCGCGGTCGTCGTCGGAGACCGGCTCGTCGCCGGTCATCAGACGGCGGCCGTCAGGGCGGCGAACTCGTCGTCGCTCAGCTCGATGGAAGCGGCGCCCGTGTTGGACTCCAAGTGCTCGATGCTCTTGGTGCCGGGAATGGGCAGCATCACCGGGGAACGCTTGAGGAGCCAGGCCAGCGCGAGCTGCGAAGGAGTGGCGTCGTGCTCCCGGGCCGCGTCGGCCAGGGGCCCGTCGTCCTGCGAGAGCTCACCGGTCGCCAGCGGGAACCACGGGATGAACGCGATTCCCTGCCGCTCGCACTCCTCGAGCACGGGCTCCGCATCGCGCTTGACCAGGTTGAAGAGATTCTGCACCGAGGCGATGGTCGCCACCTGCTGGGCGCGGTGCAGCTCGTCGACGCTGACCTCGGACAGCCCGATGTGGCGGATCTTGCCCTCGTCCTGCAACAGCTTGAACTCGCCGATCTGGTCCTCCAGGGGCACGTCGGGGTCGATCCGGTGGAGCTGGAACAGGTCGAGCGTCTCCACGCCCAGCTTGCGCAAGCTCAGCTCGGCCTGCTGGCGTAGGTAGGCCGGACGGCCCACGGGGATCCATTGGCCGGGACCGGTGCGGGTCAGGCCGGCCTTGGTGGCGATCACCACGTCGTCGGCGTAGGGGTGCAACGCCTCCCTCAGGAGCTCCTCGGCCACGTTGGGCCCGTAGGAGTCGGCGGTGTCGAAGAAGTTCACGCCGATCTCCACGGCCCGCCGCAGGACGCCGATCGCGCCGTCGCGGTCCTGAGGCTCTCCCCAGACGCCGTCGCCGGTCAGCTGCATGGTGCCGTAGCCGAGCCGGGTGATCGGCAGATCGCCGCCGAGCTCGAAGGTGCCCGACGCTGCGGCGAAGTCCTGGGTGGTCGTCATGTTTCTCCTCTGAAGACGAAAGTGCTGCCCCTGCAGTAACCATTGTCGGCCTCGTGCATTCCCCACGAGACGTTCGCCACTCAGCGGGCCGCCGCGGGGAGCAGCGATCTGGGCGCAGACAGCGCCGCCAGCGGGTCGACCGGCAGGGCCCGCACCTGAAGCCTGCACCAGTGGCTCACGGGGCGTTCCTGCGACAGCACCGCGCCGCGGAACTCGTTCCAGTCCACCCACTCGTGGTCCTCGACCTCGTCGGGGTCGGCCTCGACGGTCGCGGAGGTCGTGGCCACGAACACCGGACAGAGCTCGTTCTCGACCACCCCGTCGGCCATCACCGCTCGGTAGCGGAACCCAGGCAGCACCAGCCTCAGGTCGTCGAGGCGGACACCCAGCTCCTGCCCCACCCGCCGGTGGACGGTCTCGAAGATGTCCTCCCCCGGTGCCGGATGGCCGCAGCAGCTGTTGGTCCACACCCCTGGGAACGTCTTCTTGGCCAGGGCCCGCTGGGTGAGGAGGAACCGGCCGGAGGCGTCGAAGACGTAGCAGGAGAACGCCAGGTGGAGCGGCGTGTCCAGATGGTGCACCCCTGCCTTGTCCGCGATCCCGATCGCGGCTCCGTCCTCGTCGAGGAGAACGACGCTCTCGACGCTGGTCACACCGACACCCGCGACGGTCGGGCGAGCTGGTCGACGGCGGCCTCGAACACCCACGGCAGCCGGGCGGCGGCGTGCACCAGCTCGCGGCGTACGACGGGCAGCCGGGTGGCCGTGAGCAGCCCCTGGGTCATCAGGTCGTGGCGCCAGGTGAGCCGGCGCCACGCTGCCTCGTAGCCGCTGGGCTCGTCGGCGAGCACGGCCGCCACGGCTGCCTCGGCCTGGGCGGCTCCGGCGGCGATGCCCTCGCCTGTCAAGGCGTCGACGTAGCCGGCCGCGTCGCCCACGAGCAGCACACGTCCCTGCACCCGGCACTTCGACCGCTGACGCAAGGGACCGGCGCCGCGGGTGCGGGTCGGGGCGACCCCGTCCAGCCGGGCCAGCAGGTCGGGGAAGTCGCCCAACGCCTCAGGCAGGCCCCGGCCGGGGGCACCGAGCACGGCGACCCCGACCAGATCGTCGGCGACCGGCGTCACGTAGGCCTCTCTGTGGCGCGCCCAGTGGACCTCGACCAGGTCGCTCCACGGGGCGAGAGCGAAGTGACACCGAAGCCCGAAGCGGCGGGGCGAACGCGAGGGCCGCTCCAGCCCGAGCATGCGGCGCAGCGGCGAATGCAGGCCGTCTGCGGCGATGAGATAGCGGGCGTGCACGTCACCGGCCACCACGTGGTCCCCGCGCTGCTCGAGCCGCTCCACGGCCCGCTCGTCGATCGCGACACCGGCCTCCGCCACCGCCTGGCGCAGCGCCGCGTGGAGGGTCGTCCGGCGTACGCCGCGCCCGAGGCCGTGCCGGAAGCGCGCATCGACCGCTCGCCGACCGTCGAGATAGCGGATCCCGGCGAGCGGTCGCCCGTCGAGGGGAACCCCGAGATCGGTCAGCGCCGCCACCGCGCCCGGCATCAAGCCCTCACCGCACGCCTTGTCGATGGTCCCGGTCCGGGGTTCGCACACCACCACGTCGAGACCGGCGCGGGCGGCGTACAGGGCGGTCACCAGGCCGACCGGTCCGCCGCCGGCGACGATGAGATCGCGCGTCACGTCGTCACCGTGCGCAGGGCGCTGTTCTCGGCCCGCAGGCGTACGGCGAGCAGCACGGCATTGGCCAGGGTGAACACGAGCGCGGTGATCCACGAGGCATGCACCAGCGGCAGGGCGAAGCCTTCGACCACGACCGCGACGTAGTTGGGATGGGAGAGGAACCGGTAGGGGCCGGAGGTGACCAGCGGCAGGTCCGGGATGACGATGACCCGGGTGTTCCAGCGCCGCCCGAGGGTGGCGATGCACCACCAGCGCAGGGCCTGGGAGGCGACCACGAGCGCGAGCATCGACCAGGCGAGCCCGGAGGGTACGTCGGGCCGGCGCCACCAGGCCTCGACCAACGCGCCGACCAACAGGCCCGTGTGCAGGACGACCATCACCGGGTAGTGACCCCGCCCCGACTCGTTGCCGCCGCGCGCCAGACTCCAGGCCGCGTTGCGACGCGACACCACCAGCTCGGCCAGCCGCTCCAGGCCGACCAGAGCGACCAGGGCGGTGAACGCAGCGAGGCTGGTCACGACGCCTCCCCGGCCGCCGCGCGCACCAGGACGAGCTCGGAGCAGAAGCCCGGACCCATCGCGATCATCATCCCCCACGACCCGGGCCGGGGAGGACGGTCCCGCAGGGTGTCCTGGAGGACGTGGAGCACCGACGACGAGGACAGGTTGCCGATCCTCGACAAGGAGTCCCAGGTCAGTGCGAGCGCATCGCGGGGCACCTCGAGACTGTCCTGCATCGCCTCCAGCACCTTCGGGCCGCCCGGGTGGCAGACCCACCACTCGATGTCAGCACGGCTCAAGCCGTGGCCGGCCAGGAACTGGTCGACGTCGTCACGGATATAGGTGCCGACCACCTCCGGGACCGATGCGTCGAGCACGATCCGCAGACCCGTGCTGGTGACGTCCCACCCCATGGTCCGCTCGGAGTCGGGGTAGAGCCGGCTGCGAGCGTCGACCACCTCGACGCCGACCCCCACGCTCCCCCGCGCGACCACTGCCGAGGCCCCGTCTCCGAACAGCCCGCTGGCCACGAGGTTGGCTATCGAGGCGTCGTCGCGCTGAACGGTGAGCGAGCACATCTCCGCCGAGACCAACACGGCCACCTCGTCGGGGTGGCCGGTCAGGTAGTCGGCGAGCCGCGCGATCCCGGCAGCCCCGGCGACGCAGCCGAGCCCCACCAACGGCACGCGTTTGACGTCCTGGCGCAGGCCGATCAGGGCGGCGATCCGCGCATCCAGCGAGGGCACCGCCAGTCCGGTGACGGTGGTCGAGATCAGCAGGTCGACATCGACGGGACGCAGGCCGGCGGCGTCGAGTCCGGCCAGGACGGCTTCGGCGCCCAGGCGAACCGCCGCCTCGATGAACAGGTCGTTGCTCTCGCCGAAGTCCTTGATCGCAGCGTAGGCGTCCAGCGGCAGGGCGAGGTGACGGTGTTCGACTCCGGCGTTGGCATGGAACCGGCGCAGGAGTCGCTCCTCGACTCCGCCTCGACCCGTGACGACGTCCACGAAGGCGTCGGTGATCTCCTCCTGGGAGTAGCGATGCTCGGGTAGTGCGCCACGTACCGCGAGGATCTCCATACCCCTCACTGTGCCAGTGATCGTCAACCGACCCAGGTGAGCGCCACGACGTCGACGAGCGCGATCAGCACGGCAGCGCGGAACGGCGTACGACCGGTGCCGGCTGCGGCGACGACCGCGAGCACCCCGACGACCCCCAGGGCCAGCCAGGTGACCGGGCCGCGGCGGTCAGGCGCAACGACCGTCAGGAGCACCGAGGCCGCGACCAGGAGCACCACCGCGGACCGAGCCGACCAACGAGCACCCAGTCGGTGCGGGAGCCCCCGGACTCCGGTGGCGGCGTCATCGGCGAGGTCCGGCAGGACGTTCAGGAAATGCGCCCCGACACCGAGCAGCGCGCCCGCCAGCGCAGCCCACCAGGGCGCGAGCTCGGCGGGTCGGTCAGCGAGCGAGACGAACACCGGCAGCCCACCGAACGCCACGGCGTACGGCGCCCAGGACCACGGTGTGGACTTCAGCTGAAGGTTGTAGGCCCAGCCTGCCGCCGTGCACAGCAGGTTGACGAGTCCCGCCTGCCAGCCGCACGCGAGCGAGAACACCACCGTCGCGAGGACGGCGAGGCGGCAGGCCGCCGTCACCAGGCGTACGTCGAGCGCCCCGGTCACCAGCGGCTTGTCCCGCCGGTCGGTGCTGACGTCGCGGGACAGGTCGATCAGGTCGTTGCTCCACCCGATCGACAGCTGGCCGGTGAGCACTGCGGCCACCACCAGCGCCACGCGCCCCGGGCCGAGTCCTGCGGAGATCGCCAACAGCGCCGCGACCAGGGTGACGGCCAGTGCAGGTCCGCCGTGGGCGGCCCGGAGCAGGGCGAGCGGCGTACCGGCCATCAGGCGCCGGCGTAGGCGTCGATCTCCGCACAGAGTCCCGCCTTGCCGGAGTCGTCGAGGAACGACGCGCCGACGGCGGCCTTGGCCAGGTCGGCGACCCCCGCCTGGTCGAGGCCGAGCAGATCGGCGGCGATCTCGTACTCGTGGTTGAGGTCGGTGCCGAACATCGGCGGGTCGTCCGAGTTGACAGTGATCAGCACGCCGGCCTCACGAAAGGCCACGATCGGGTGTTCGGCGAGCGTGGCGACGGCACGGGTGGCGATGTTGGACGACGGGCAGACCTCGAGCGGGATCCGGTGCTCGGCCAGGTGGGCGAGCAGGGCGGGATCCTGTGCCGAGGTCGTGCCGTGGCCGATCCGGACCGCACCGAGCTCGTTCAGGGCATCCCACACGGTCTGCGGACCGGTGGTCTCCCCCGCGTGCGGCACCGAGTGGAGGCCCGCGGAACGGGCCGCGTCGAAGTGCGGCTTGAACTGCGGCCGGGGTACGCCGATCTCGGGCCCGCCAAGCCCGAAGCCCACCAACGCGTCGGTGCGGTGGTGGAGGGCGAAGCCGAGGGTGGCATCGGCGGCGGGCAGGCCGGCCTCGCCCGGGATGTCGTAGATCCAGCGCAGCACGAGGCCGAAGTCCCGCTCGGCGGCGACCCGGGCGTCCTCGATGGCCTCGGTGTAGGCCTCGATCGGCATGCCCTTGCCCTCCTCGTGCGGCCGCACCGAGGTGTAGGGCGAGCAGGTCAGCTCGGCGTACCGCAGGTTCTGGGTCTCGGCCATCTCGCGCGCGATCTCGTAGGTCAGGAGCCGGACGTCCTGTGGGGTGCGCACCAGGTCCACGACCGCGAGGTAGACGTCGATGAAGTGGGCGAAGTCGCGGAACTCGTAGAAGCCAGCCAGCTCACCCGGGTCGGTCGGCACCGTGCCTGGATGGCGCCGCGCCAGCTCGCTGACGATCCGCGGGGACGCCGATCCGACGTGGTGGACGTGCAGCTCGGCCTTGGGCAGGCCCGCGATGAAAGTGCTCAGATCTGTCACCCGACGCATCCTGCCAGCGTGTCCTGCGGGGTTGGCAATCCCCGATCCCCTGTAATGGGAGTGGCCCCGCAATGTATGAGATTGCGGGGCCTTTGCCGTCACCCGTCGCAGATGTACACCCGAAACACATCGACCTGTCGCAGATGTACAGCCGGTGGTGTACATCTGCGACAGGTCGACGCAGGTGACGCGTACATCTGCGACAGGTCGCGGGCCTACTGGCCGTCGGTGATCGCCTGCTCGGTCTTGGTCACCAGGTCGTCGATGCTGGTCGCGTCGGTGATCGCCTTGCCGTCGATGAAGACGGTCGGGGTGCCGGTCACCTTGCGCTTGGAGGCGTCGTCCTTGCCGTTCTCGACCCACTGCTTGTAGTCCATGCCCTCGATGCCGGGCCGTACGGCGGCCTCGTCGGCGCCGGCCTCGACCGCCTTCTGCACCAGCCAGTCATCGTCGGGCATGTCGCCGGACTCGGAGGGCTGGTTGTCGTAGAGCAGGTTGTGGAACTTCAGCGCGGCGTCCGGTCCGGCGGTGTTCAGGACCACCGCGAAGGCGTTGAGGGAGCGCTCGGAGTATTCGTTGAGGAACGCGATGGGGCGGTAGACGATGTAGGCCTTGCCGTCCTTCGCCGACTGCAGCAGCGAGTCGCGGCTGGAGGCCTCGAACTGTTGGCAGAACGGGCACAGGAAGTCTTCGAAGACCTCCACCTTCACCGGCGCGCTGGGGTCGCCCACCCCGAGACCGAACGTGTCAGCAGCGGCGACCTGCACACCGTCGACCGCGGCGGTGGCGGAGTTGCTCGGCGCGCTCGCAGTGTCGCCGGTGCTGTCGCGCAGGTTCTGGATGAGGAGCCCGCCGCCGATGATGACGACGATTGCGAGCACCACTCCGCCGACCACCAGGAGGTTGCGACGCCTCTCCTTGCGCTCCTGCTCTGCCCTGATGGCCGCCGCTCGGGCTGCCGAGGACTCACGTCTACCTTGCTTGCTCATGCATCGGCCCTTTCAGGCAGTTCGTCGAGCGGTGCTCGTTGGGGGAAGAGGAGCGAGTCGAGCGACCACGGCGTACGCGGGCGCCAGACGAGGAACACGGAGAGGAGGAGCAGCCCGGCGTCGCGGGCGATCTCCCACGGATACTGCGCGGAGGCGCCCTGCTTGTAGCCGCCGCCGCCGAAGCAGCCGCAGTCGATCTGCAGTCCGCGGGCCCACGCCGACGAGATGCCGACGATGAAGGCGACGAACAGCAGGGCGGACACGACTGCCGCGGCCCGGGTAAGCAACCCGAGGATCAGGCACAGCCCGACCACGATCTCCACCACCGGCAGGAGGTGGCCGACGGTCGGCACGATCGCCTCGGGCAGCAGGTCGTAGGCGCGCACGGCGCGCACACTGGCTCCCGGATCGGGCAGTTTCAATGCCCCGGCGACCACCCAGACGCCACCTGTGAGCAGGCGCGCGCCCAGTCCGAACCACTTCACGAGGCTGAGCCTAGGCGACGAAACTGAGTGAGCGCTGAGTCCTGGACTGGAGTCGGGACGTTGGTCTCTGGGGTTCAGGTCCGACGTCCTGGCGGCTCCGGGCCAGTAGTGTGGCTGCTCGTGAACGAACGACTGGTGTGGATCGACTGCGAAATGACCGGCCTCGATATCGATGCAGATGCTCTGATCGAGGTGGCGGCCCTGGTCACCGACTTCGACCTCAACGTGCTCGGGGACGGCATCGACCTCATCATCAAACCTCCTGCCGAGGCCCTCACGCAGATGGGCGACTTCGTCCGGAACATGCACGTCGAGTCGGGACTGCTGGACGAGCTCGAGCACGGCATCACCATGAAGGACGCGGAGGAGCAGGTGCTCGCGTATGTGCAGGAGCACTGCCCCGACGGCTCGCGGCCGCCGCTGGCCGGCAACACGGTGGCGACCGACCGGACCTTCCTGCTGCGCGACATGCCGACCCTGGAGTCCTTCCTGCACTACCGGATCGTGGACGTGTCCTCCATCAAGGAGCTGTCGCGTCGCTGGTTCCCGCGCGCCTACTTCCAGGCGCCGGCCAAGCAGGGCAACCACCGCGCGCTCGCCGATATCCAGGAGAGCATCGAGGAGCTGCGCTACTACCGCGAGGCGGTCTTCGTGCCCAGCCCCGGGCCGGACCGCAACACCGCCCGCAGCATCGCACTGAAGCATGCCGGCGCCCTGACGGGTCTGGGCGACCCCACTGGTCAGAAGCGCGTCTGAGTCCGGGTACACTTTTCCCGGCCTCGATACTCCTCGAGGCCTCTTGGTGGGTATAGCTCAGCTGGTAGAGCGCCGCGTTGTGGTCGCGGATGTCGCGGGTTCAAGTCCCGTTACTCACCCCACTCAGACGGCTCCCGGATTCATCCGGGAGCCGTCTGTCGTTCCGCAAGCCGTTCGCGGGCCTTGCCACGCCACATTGTCTGACTAGAGTCAGGTAGGTGACCGACCTGATCTCGGCCCTGCGCCGGTTCAACCGCACCTGGAGCCAGCGCATCGGCGCCCTCGACGACTCCTTCCTGGGCACCGGTCGTGCGCTCGGACCCTCGCGGCTCCTCTTCGAGATCGGGTACGCCGGGAGCCCCGTGCTGCAGCTGCGCGATCGGCTGGGGCTGGATTCCGGCTACCTCAGCCGCTTGCTGCGGCAGCTGGAGAGCGAGGGGCTGGTCGAGCTGGTGACCGATCCGAACGACCGGCGGCGGAGGTTTGCCTGCCTCACCGCCCAGGGCCGGGTGGCCTGGCAGCAGCTGGAGGTCGGCTCCGACGAGGCTGCGCGGCGACTGATCGATCCGCTGAGCGACCGGCAGCGCCGGCAGCTGGGTGAAGTGCTGCGCACCGCGGAACGCATCCTGCGAGCAGCGACCGTCGAGCTCAGGATCATCGCTGCGTCGAGCCCCCACGCGCAGGTCGCGCTCCAGGCCTACTTCGACGAGCTCGACCGGGTCTTCACCGGCGGCTTCGACCTCGGCGCCAGCCCGACGGGGCAGGACCCGGGCACCACGTTCGTGGCGGCGATCAGCGACGGCGAGCCGGTGGCATGCGGCGTACTCCTGCCCCTCGGGGCGGGCTTCTCGGAGATCAAGCGGATGTGGGTGCACGCCGACTGGCGTGGCCTCGGTCTCGGCGCTCGGATGCTGAGGCGCCTGGAGGATGAGGCCGAGTCCCAGGGCTACCGTGGCGTCAGGCTCGACACGAACAGCTCACTCGCGACGGCCATCTCGATGTACACGAGCGCCGGCTACCGGCCGATCGAGCGCTACAACGACAATCCCTACGCACAGCACTGGTTCGAGAAGGTGCTTCAGCCCGGGATCTGACCCAGGCGGCCCTTCTGGAAGTCCTCGTAGGCCTGGAGGACCTCGGCCTTGGTGTTCATCACGAACGGACCGGCCCAGGCGAGTGGCTCGCGGATCGGCCGACCGCCGACCACGATCACCTCGAGGGCGGGGGTGTGGGCGTCCTGACGCTCGTCGGCGGCCAGGGTGACGAAGTCGCCGGCACCCATCACGGCCGCCTGCCCCATCCGCAGCGGCTGGGCGTCGTTGCCGACGGTGCCGCGGCCGGCGAGCACGTAGACGAGGGCGTTGAAGTCGACGGTCCAGGGCAGTTCGAGGCGGGACCCCGGCTCCAGCGTCGCGTGCACGAGCGACATCGGGGTATACGTCGAACCCGGGCCGTGGACCTCGCCGACGGAGCCGGCGATCACCCGCACGAGTACGCCGGCATCGGCGGACGTGGTCAGGGCGACCTCACCTGAGCGGAGGTCCTGGTAGCGGGGCTGGGTCATCTTGGTGTCGCGGGGCAGGTTGACCCACAGCTGGATGCCGTGGAACAGTCCGCCCGCCTGCACCAGCCACTCCGGGGGCGCCTCGATGTGCAGGAGCCCGCTGCCGGCGGTCATCCACTGGGTGTCGCCGTTGGTGATCGTGCCGCCGCCGCCGTGGCTGTCCTGGTGGTCGAACTGGCCGTCGATGATGTAGGTGACCGTCTCGAAGCCACGGTGGGGGTGCCACGGCGTGCCCTTGGGCTCGCCCGGCGCGTAGTCGACCTCGCCCATCTGGTCCATCATGATGAACGGGTCGAGGTGCTGCAGGTCGATGCCGGCGAAGGCGCGGCGGACCGGGAAGCCCTCGCCCTCATAACCCTGGGGCGCGGTGGTCACCTGCCACACAGGACGGGGGATGTCACCGAGGCCGGGCGCACGCAGGCGAGGCAGGGTGGTCAGGTCTTCAACGGTGATCGCGGGCATCCAACACCTCTTTCTGATTGAATCTTAAATCATATTCAGTCGGCGGGCAACACCGGCGTGGCCGGGTCACGAGGCGCCCCACGGGTCTACGTTGGGCGCCATGAAGTCTGAGCGCGACCACTACGACGTGGTGATCGTCGGCGGCGGGCACAACGGCCTGACCGCGGCGGCGTACCTCGCCCGCGCCGGCAGATCCGTCCTCGTCCTCGAGCGCCTCCCCCACCTCGGCGGGGCGTGCGTGAGCGCTGCGCCGTTCCCGGGGGTGCCGGTGCGGCTGGCTCGCCACGGGACTCCCGCGGGCACACTGCCCGAGCAGGTCATCGGCGATCTCGAGCTCGATCTCACCCTGCGTCCACAACCGATCGCGTCGTACACGCCGTGGCAGCGTGGCGGGCGCACCGGCGGCCTGCTCATCGAGCGCCCCGAGGGCGCGACCACCCGGGAGACGTTCAGGGAGCTGACCGGTGGCCACGACGAGTACGACGCCTGGTGCGGCTTCCACGAGCGGGCGAGCGAGCTGGCGAACGTGGTCGGACCGACACTGCTCGAACCGCTGCCGGTCGAGCGAGCCGTCCGGGCCGAGGTCGAGGCGAGCGTGTGGACCGACTTCGTGACCGAGCCACTCGGTGCCGTCCTCGAGCGCACGTTCTCCGACGACCTCGTCAGGGGGCTGGCTGGGGTCTCGGCGCTGACCGACACCTTCGCCTCCCTCCGGGATCCCTCCCTGGTGCAGAACCGGACCTTCCTGCAGCGAGCGATCGGCGCCGGCGACTGCCTGGTCGTCGGAGGGATCGGGGCGGTCACCCAAGCGCTCCTGGAGGCGGCAGGACGAGCCGGTGCCGAACTCCTGGTGGACGCGGGAGTCAGCCGCATCGCCGCCGACGGCGACAGCGCCGAGGTCACCTGGGACGACCATGGCCAGGCCCGCAGCGTCACTGCGGCACGGGTGCTCAGCAACGTCGCCCCCTGGGTGCTCGACATCCTGCTGGGCGTGCCCGAGGACGCGGAGCGCAAGCCGGTCGGGGCACAGCTGCGCCTCAATCTCCTGCTCGAACGGCTGCCGAGACTCACGACCGGGGTCGGGCCCCAAGTCGCCTTCGCAGGCACGTTGCATCTGGGCGAGTCGTCCACGGAGTTGCAGACGGCCTACGAACAGGCTGCTGCCGGCCAGGTTCCACGGCCGATCCCCGGTTCCCTGACCTGTCCCACCCTGGTCGACGACTCGGGGCTCGGCGGCTTCGAAGGTCAGGTCCTGTCCTACGTCGGACTGCACGCCCCGGCCACTCTGTTCGACGACCCCGTCGCACGGGCGCTGGCCATCTCGGGCGCGCTGGCCACGATCAACAGCCAGCTGGATGAACCCATCGAGGACTGCCTGGCGCACGATCAGGACGGCAACCCGTGCCTCGAGCTGCTGCTCCCGGTGGACGTGGAGGCTGAGCTCGCCATGCCTGGTGGCCACTCCCTCCACGGTGACCCCGCCTGGCCCTGGGCCGCCAACCGGGCGCTGCTCGACACACCCGGTCAGCAGTGGGGGGTCGCCACCGACCTCGCCAACGTGCTGATCTGCGGCGCAGGCGCCCGCCGGGGCGGAGCCCTGACGGCCGTCGCGGGCCACAATGCGGCGAAGGCGGTGCTGGCCGCAGACTGAGAGCCTTCTCGTTTTTGCGGCCCCGAGCGCCGCTGGTAAGGTTCCTCTCGCTTCACCACGGGCGCCATTAGCTCAATTGGCAGAGCAGCTGACTCTTAATCAGCGGGTTCGCGGTTCGAGTCCGCGATGGCGTACGACATCAGCAGGAGGCCGGACTTCACGTCCGGCCTCGCTGCATTTCCGGACGGCCCGAGACCGACTGGAGGTCCGCGGTCCGGATGAGCACGCCGATCTTGTCGATCCGATGCTCCGGGTTGTGGAACTCGTCGGACCAGTAGTTGCCCTCGGCGTGGTCCTCGGGCGTCGCGCAGGTCGACAGGGTCACGAACGCCCGACTGGGTGCTGCCCCTGGACGCCCGGGCACGGCGGCGCGCTGCTCTGCCAGCGATCGAGCGGACCGGAAGGAGGTCTCCCGGGTGCGGACGATCTCGTAGACGTAGCGCACTCTGCCTGCCGTGACGACGACCCGCTGCCCGACCTGCAGGGAGGGCAGCTCACCGAACGCGCGGGTGGAGGAGGTCCGGTGGGCGGTGACCTGGTAGTTGCCCAGCCCTCCCGGTCCCGCACCGCCCTGCGGGCCGTGCGGACTCGCCGCCACTCCCCGGTTCTGGATTCGCGTCCCCCGGGCATCATCGGTCCGCCCGCGGTAGGGGACGACGAGGAGATCGTGCAGGCGAAGGGCCGGGATGGTGAGTCTCGCCCGGCGAGGCCGCCCATCGCTGAGCGCCGGTCCGGCGGACGGCGACGCCGTGGCAGCCGCTGTCGGCTGCTCGGGTGCGGGTGCGGTCGAAGCGATGGCCGACGCCCGAGCCGACGGCGCGGGCTCGGCGAGCGACTCACTGCACGAGGCCAACACCCCGGTCATCAGCACCAGGGCCGCGACTGTCGCGCGAGTGCTGCCGGCCATGCCCTGAGCGTACGACGGCCGCCGTCCTGGCTGCTCACAGATGGTCGGGCACGATCAGCGCATCGGGATCCTGCCGGGGTGGCAGGTGCTCCAGCGCCAACTGCACCAGTGCGGTGCGCGAGGTCACCTGAACGGCCCGGCGCAGCTTGCCCGCGTCGTCGGCCATCACCGACTCCACGGTCTCGCGCACCTGCGACTCGGTGTAGGTCGCACGGGTCCCGGTCGCCACCTCCACGTCCGGCAGGGCCACCAGCACGGGCAGCACCTGCGTGCCGACCTGGTCGAGCAGCTGGAACCTCTGGTAGCGGTCCATCTCGTCGTACGCCGTGTCGAGGTCGACCTTGCCCTTGCGGACGTCCTTGCGCTGGGTGGCCAGGATCGCCTTGGCGGCCCCGGTGACCGCTGCGGTCAGCTCATGCTCGGTGAATCGCATGGCACCAGCATGTCGGATGCCGCCGACCGAGACGAGCGGCCACCCTGCGTCACAACCGTGCGCGGTGCACGGTTGTGACGACTCGAGCTCGCCCGGTTTGCCGTCCGGCTACTTGACCAGCACGCCACCGTCGATCGGCAGCGCGACGCCGGTGATGTAGCGCGACTCCTCGGAGGCGAGGAACAGCACGGCGTTGCTGACGTCGATCGACTCCACCCACGGGATCGGGTAGAGGATGGTGTCCCCCGACGCCTGGGCGAAGTCCTCCTTGGTCGGGTGCTCCAGATCGGGACTGAACAGGTCGTACATGCCCTGGTGCTGCACCATCGGCGTGTCCACCTGGGTCGGGTTGACCGTGTTCACGCGGATGTGGTGCTCGGCCAGCTCCTGGGCCAGCGTCTTCATCAGGCCTACCACGCCGTGCTTCGCCGACACGTAGTGGCCGACTCCGGCGTAGGACCGCAGGCCCGCGACCGACGAGGTCAGGATGATCGACCCACCGGTGCCCTGGGAGACCATCTGAGGGATGACCGCCTTCGCGGTGCGCCAGACGCCACTCAGGTTGATGTCGAGCATCTCGCCCCAGGTCGTCTCGGAGAGCTCGTGGGCCGATCCGAAGGACAGGATGCCCGCATTGGCCGACACGATGTCGATGTGTCCGAACGCGTCGACCCCGGTCGCGACGGCGGCGGCCAGCGAGTCGAAGTCGCGTACGTCGGCTGCGGCGGTGACGATCCGGCGACCCTGGGCCTCGACCAGGCTGACCGTCTCGGCCATGTCGTCCTCGGTGCCCATCGGGTAGGGAACCGTGTCGATGTCCTTGAACGCATCGACGGCGATGATGTCGGCGCCCTCACCTGCGAGGCGTACGGCGTGGCTGCGACCCTGCCCCCTGGCGGCACCCGTGATGAACGCGACCTTTCCTTCTACTCGTCCTGCCATGATCTCTCCTCCTACTTGTCCTACTTGACGAGCACGCCGGCGTCCACCGGCAGTGCGACTCCTGTGATGTACCGCGCTTCCTCCGAGGCCAGGAACAGCACCGAGTTGCTGACGTCCCGAGACTCCACCCACGGTATGGGAAGGGCGTTCATCGCCTGCGAGACCGGAGCGAAATCCGCCCGGTTCGGCTCGGCGAGGTCGGGGCAGAACAGCGCGAACATCGGATCGTTCATGATCATCGGGGTGTCGACCTGGGTGGGGTTCACACTGTTGCAGCGGATGTGGTGCTCGGCGAGCTCCTGGGCCAACGTCTTCATCAGCCCGTTGAGTCCGTGCTTGGCGGCCGTGTAGTGCGCGATGTTCGCATAGCCCTTGAGCCCCGCCGCGGAGCTGGTGATGACGATCGACCCGCCCCGCTCCCCCGCGACAAGGTGCGGGATCGCGGCCTTCACGGTCCGCCAGACCCCGCTGAGATCGACGTCGATGACCGTGTGCCACTGCTCCTCGGTGATCTCATGGGCAGGCGCCGGGATGTTGACTCCGGCGTTGGCGCAGACGATGTCCAGTCTGCCCAGCTCCGCGACCCCGTCGCGGACGGCAGCATCCACCGACTCGAAGTCACGAACGTCGGCGATGTGGGCCACGACCCGCTGGCCGGTGGCCTCGACGAGGCGCACCGTCTCCGCGAGGTCCGCCTCGGTCCCGAGCGGGTAGGGCACGAGCGGCAGGTCGGCACACAGGTCCAGCGCGATGATGTCGGCGCCCTCCTCCGCCAGGCGTACGGCGTGGCTGCGGCCCTGGCCACGGGCCGCCCCGGTGACCAGGGCGACGGTGCCGGCGACCCGGCCGCTCACTTGATCATCCCGTAGCGCCGTCGATCGATGGTCAGGGCGACGGCGGCGATCACCACGGCCCCCTTGACGATCAGCTGGGTGTAGGGATCCACCGAGGTGATGTCCATCCCCGAGCTCAGCAGCACGATGACCAGCGCCCCGAGGAGGGTGCGGTGGGGACCACCCACCCCGCCGGACAGTGCGGTGCCGCCGACCACGATCGCGGCGATCGAGTTGAGCAGGCTCGGGTCGGCGCCGAGCGGGACACCCGTGCTGGCCTGACCGGTGAAGATGATCCCGGCGATGGCAGCCACTCCTCCTGCCAGCGCGAAGACGGCCAGCTTCACTCCCCGCACCCGCACCCCGCTGAGCCGCGCGGCCCGTTCGTTGCCGCCCACGGCGTAGAGATGGCGACCGAAGGACGTGGCGAAGGCAAGGACGGTCGCCAGGCCGACGAGCACGAAGGCGATCAGCGCACCGTTGGGGACGTTCGGGATGGTCGACTCGTTGACCAGCGTCTGCAACAGACCCGACTGGTAGGACACCGGACCGCCCTCGGAGATGGTGTTCGAGACACCGTCGAGGATCGACATCATTCCCAGTGTCACCAGGAACGACGGCACCTTCAGGAGCGTGGTGATCAACCCGTTGAGCAGCCCCACCGCGGCTCCGACCCCGATGACGAGCACGATCGCCAGAAAGCCGCCGAAGTCGTCGATCCAGGTGGCGATCAGGATGCCGGCCAACGTGGCGTTCGCCGCCACCGACAGGTCGATGCCGCCGATCAGGATCACGAAGGTCCCGGCGAGGGCGAGAACGGTCAGGAACGCCATCTGCCGCAGGATGTTCTGCGCGGAGTCGACCGACACGAACGCCGGCGTCTGGGACTGGAAGTAGAAGACCAGCGCGACGACCGCCACCAGGGGCACCAGCACGTTGCGGTACTGCTCCAGGAAGGTCAGGATCCCCCGTCCGGAGCCGCCGCGGCGGGGGCCCGAGGGGGTTCCGGACGGGGACGGGGCGACAACATTCTGGGTCACTGGTTCCTCACATCATGTGCTTGATGACGTCGACCTCGGTCGGCTTGGCGGTGCGAGGGGCGGCCAGCTCGGCGCTGACCACCCCGTCCTTCATGATCACGATCCGGTCCGACATGCCGATCACTTCCTCGAGCGACTCGGCGCACAGCAGCACCGCGATCCCGGTCGCGGCCATCTCCCGGATCAGGGTGTAGATCTCCTCACGAGTGCCCACGTCGATCCCCCGGGTGGGGTCGTTGAGCACGAGCACTCGGCAGGACCTCCCCTGCCACCGGGCGAAGACGGCCTTCTGCTGGTTGCCACCACTCAGCTCGCCGATCGGCGAGGAGAGCGAGGAGGCCTTGATCGACAGCCGACCCGCGAGCTCGCTGGCGCGAGCCCGCTCGGCCCTCAGGCGCAGCAGCCTCGTCCACGGCGATCGCACCAGGTCGAGGAAGCCGATCGAGATGTTGGCCCGGATCGAGGTGGTCGAGAAGATCGAGTCCTGGGCGCGTTCGGGAGGCACGTAGAGCACACCGGCCCGGACCGCCGACGGCACGTTCCAGGAGCGGCGCGCGCTGCCGTCGACCAGCAGACGGCCACCGTCGAGTCGCTCGGCGCCCGCGACGGCTGCTGCCAGCGAGGACTTCCCGGAACCGATGACGCCGGCCAATCCGACGATCTCGCCGGGGTGCAGGGCCAGGTCCACGTCGGCGAACTCGCCGTGCTTGGTGGCGCCGGAGAGCTCCAGCACCGCCACGTCGGCCAGCGCGCCGCCCTGTTCGTCCTCGCGGTAGTAGTCGGTGCTGCGCTCGGTGCCCACCATGAGCTGGTGGAGGCGCTCTGCCGAGACTCCCTCGTTGGCCAGGGTCTCGATGGTGCGACCGTCGCGCAGCACCACGAGCCGTGTGCTGATCCGCAGCACGTCCTGCAGGATGTGGGACACGAAGATGAAGGAGACCCGGTCGCGCCACCGCTCGACGAGGCTGAACAGGATCTCTACCTCGTGCTCGCTCAACGAGCTGGTCGGCTCGTCGAGCAGGATCAGCGGCGCCGCGGTGCCGGCGCCGGTCCGGCTGAACGCCTTCGCGATCTCGACGAGCTGCCGCTGCGGATAGCTGAGGTCGACCACCACCGAGTCGGGGCTGATCCCGTCGATGTGCAGGTCCGCGAGCAGTGTCGCGGCTGCGGCACGCAGGCGGCGACGCTGCGCCGGGCCGCGCCCACCGACGGCGTTCTCACGTCCGAGGTAGATGTTCTCGAAGACCCGCAGTGAGTCCACGAGGGCCTGCTCCTGGACCACCACCGAGATGCCCATCGAGCTCAACGCACGAGGGTCGCCCAGTGGTGCCTCGCGACCATGCACCTGCATGGAGCCCTCATCGGGGCTCACGGTGCCGCTGAGCACCCCGATCAACGTCGACTTGCCCGCGCCGTTCTCCCCGATGAGCCCGAGGACCTCCCCGGCACGCACCTCCAGCGAGACATCGCGGAGGGCGTGCACGGGTCCGTAGCTCTTGGAGACCCCGGAGAGGACGACAGTCGACGAAGTGGTCATCACTCAGGCGACGAGATCGCTCTTGAACTCGAACAGGGGGCCGGTCTTGAACGCCGCGTCGTAGGTCGACTTCACGCCTGCGATGTCGGCGTCGGCCCAGGCCGCGTTCAGCGTGTACTCGTCCTGGGCGACCCCGGCGTAGTACTCGTTGGGATCGATCGGGGTGAGCACCGTCTGCGGGTCCCAGGCGTCTCCGCTGAGCGCCTTGCTCATCAGCGCCCAGTCGAAGGGCAGCGTGTCCTGGTAGATCGTGCTGAGCACCTTCGAGGCCGAGTCCGGGTTGACCAGGAGTGCCCCCTGGGCCATGAAGGTCTCGGGGAGCGAGAACTCCACGCCGTTGAGCACGTCGAAGGTGGTGATGCCCAGGATCCCGGCGGTCAGACCACCGATCGTCGCGCTGGTGAGGTACTGCTTGCCGTCGGCGATGTACTGGATGTTCTGCTTGTTGCCGTCGAAGCCGGTGACCACCTTGCCCTTGATGCTCTGGGCGTCCAGGGCCGCGATGACCCCGGCGGCCTCGCTGTCGTTCTGGGCGAACACTCCGGCGAAGTCGTCGACCGACGGCAGGATGTTGTTGAAGGAGTTGCGGGCGTCCTCGGAGGTCCAGTTGCCCGGGGAGGCCGTGACGATCTTGATGTCAGGGTAGTCGGCCAGGGCGGCGTTGAGACCGGCCGTGCGCTGGTCGTCGGCGGACGAGCCCTTCGCACCAGGAACGTGGATGATCGTGCCCGAGCCACCCACCTTCTCGAAGAGGGCCGCCGCGGTCGCCGTGGCGATCTTGAGCGACATCGGGGTGACGAAGCGGACCCACTTGTCGGCGTCGGCGGGGGTGTACCACGCCGGCGCGGTGTAGGAGCTGGCGTAGAGGATCCCGGCGGCCTGAGCCGCCTTGGTCACGGCTGCGGCCTGAGCCTCGGTCGCCGGCGTACCGAAGATCGACTTGCCGCCGACCGCCTTGACGTTGCCGACCTGGCCGAGTGCGGTGTTCACGTTGCCCTGGTCCTCGAGCGTGTCCATCTCGACGCCGAGTGCGGTCAGGGCCTGCTTGCCGCCGTCGTTGAAGGCGACGAAGAAGTCGTTGGACAGGGTCGTGACCTGGCACCAGGCCTTCTCCTTCACCTTCCCGGCTGCGGCAGTGGAGCCGCCGGTGGCGGTGGCTCCCGACTTGTCGTCACCGCAGGCTGCGACGCCGACGGCGATGCCCGCCGCCCCGGCCGCAGCCAGGAACGAGCGCCGCGAGAGCGGGTGTGCGAAGCGTCCGTTGCGAGCGACGTCGACGATCTTGGATTCGATGGAAGCCATGGTGGAGCCCTTCGGTCTGGGTGGCGATCAGGAGTGGGTCGGGTCCGAGCTGGCGCTCGCGGCAAGGAGATGCCGGGAGAACCAGTTGGTCGCGTGCTCGGCAGCGGTTGCGAGCTTGCTGCGGTCGCTGTAGAGCGTCATGTGCGAGGTGTGCGGAAGGACCACGAGTTCCTTCTTGCGGGTCGGGATCGCGTTGTACGTCTCGATCTCGAGATCCCAGAGCGTCAGGTCGTCTCCCTCAGCGACGATCATCAGGGAGGGGGTGTCGTAGATCCTGTCGACGAAGTAGTTGACGTCGTAGTTGAGCAACAGGTCGACCGATTCCATGGTGCTGAGGTTCTGGTAGAGCGGGGCCTCCGTGCTCTGGAGCTGGGCGAACGTCGTCCTTGTCTCGGGGAACGGCCAGGCGGACAGCTCGTGCTCCGGATCCTCCGTCGCGTGCGGCAGGTGCAGCCGCTTGGCGGGGTCCTCGTAGCGGAGCTGACGGTCCTCGAGGATGGCCGCCCACAGCCGGCGCCAGCCCATCGTGCCGTGGATCCGACGCATGTTGCGGTAACCGTCGACCACCGGGATCTGGCTGACGATCGCCTTCACCCGGGGGTCCGTCGCGGCGAGCACCAGGACGTGCCCCCCGGAGTAGGAGATGCCCCAGGCGCCGAGACGGTCGGCGTCGATCCCCGGCGCGCGCTCCAGGAAGCTCAGCGCGTTCTGGTAGTCGCGGATCTGGGCGGTCGGGTCGAGGTGCTGGCGCGGCTCCCCGTCCGAGACCCCGAGGTTGCGGTAGTCGAAGACCAGTGCCGCGATGCCCGCGTTGGCGAACGCCTCGGCGTAGTAGGGCATCACGAGCTCGCGGACGTAGCACCAGCCGCCGGCGAGAACGACTGCGGGAACGTCTCCCGTGTCACCGTCGGGACGGTAGAGCCAGCCTCGGACGGTGGTGCCGTCGCTCTGGAACTCGACGTCTTCTCGGCGCATCAACGCCTCCTTCGGACTACTGGATCGGGTGGTTCGTGGGACTGCCTGTGGCCGGGCTCCTGACCTCACTGGCGGCCTCGGCGAGCACCATGGTGACCCCCGTCACACCGGATGTCAAGTAATACTGGACACTCTGCAGATAACACTTTCGTAAAGTCTCACTGGACACTTTGCCCGTCAAGTATTACTGGACAATGGGCCGTACGACGGCCTACAGTCCGGACCGCCGGACCGACCCCGCTGGAGGTGAGCACAGCACGCATGGAGACCTCCGACCTGCTCCTGGCCTACGACCAGATGCTCCTGATCCGCCACCTCGAGGAGCGCATCGCGACCCTGTACGCCGGGGACGCCATCCCCGGGTTCGTGCACACCTCCATCGGACAGGAGGCGTGTGCCGTCGGGGCCCTGTTCCACACCCGGGTCTCCGACGTGATCACCTCCACGCACCGCGGTCACGGGCACGTGCTGGCCAAGGGGCTCGACCCTGCGGGCATGCTCGCCGAGCTGATGGGCAAGGAGTCCGGGTCGTGTCGCGGACGAGGCGGCTCGATGCATGTGGCCGATCCGAGCCTCGGGATCTTCGGTGCCAACGGGATCGTCGGGGCCGGGCTGCCGATCGCCGTCGGGGCGGCGTACGCCCTGCGCGAGCGGGGCGAGGGCGACGCGGTCGTGTGCTTCTTCGGCGACGGTGCGGTGGCCACCGGAGCGTTCCACGAGTCCCTCAACCTGGCGGCGCTCTGGCGCCTGCCGGTGGTGTTCTTCTGCGAGAACAACGGGTTCTCGGAGTTCTCCCGCACCGAGGACCAGCACCCGGTGCCGATCGCGGCCCGCGCCGCGGCCTACGGCGTCGACGTGGTCGAGCTCGACGGCAGCGACGTCGCCGACGTGGCCGACGGCATGGCCGCGGTGCTGGAGCGGGTGCGCGGCGGCGAGGGTCCCGTCCTGGTGGTGGCGACGACCCTGCGCGTGCACGGCCACTACGAGGGCGACCAGCAGCGCTACCGCGACGCGTCCACGATGCAGACCGACATCGCCTCCGCCGACCCCCTGGTCCGCACCCAGGCCCGACTGCTCGAGCGCGGTGCCGAACCCGACCTCCTCGAGCAGGCCAGGAGCCAGGCGCTCGCGCGCGTCGACGAGGCCGAGGCAGACGCCCGGGCCGCGGACGAGCCCGCGGCGTCGACCTCCCTGGACTACGTGTACGCCGCACGGCCGCCGCTCCCTGCGCCGGTCGAGTGGCCGGAGGAGCGCCAGCTCCTGTCCCAGTCCCGGATCCTGCGCCAGGCACTGGGCGACGCGCTCGACGACGACCCCACCGTGTTCCTCGCCGGCATCGACGTGGCCGGCGGCAACGTCTTCGGCGTCACCCGGGGGCTGGCCGAGGCCCACCCCGGCCGAGTGCTCGACACCCCCATCGCCGAGACCGCGATCATGGGGCTCGGAGTCGGATCGGCCATGGCCGGCCTGCGCCCCGTCGTCGAGCTGATGTACCTCGACTTCCTCGGCGTCTGCCTCGACCAGCTGATGAACCAGGCCGCCAAGCTGCGGCTCATGACCGGGGGCGCCGTCACCGTTCCGCTGGTCGTGCGCACCCAGTTCGGGTCCGGTCGCTCCTCGGGCAGCCAGCACTCGCAGAGCCTCGAGGCGCTGCTGGCCCACATCCCCGGACTCACTGTGGTGATGCCGAGCTCCGGGACCGAGGCCTACGGACTGCTCCGCAGCGCGATCGAGGACGACAACCCCGTCGTCTTCATCGAGCACCGCCTCCTCTACGAGAAGAAGTCCGAGCTCCCCCCATCGGGCTATCGACTGCCGATCGGCACGGCCGCCGTCGCCAGGCCCGGCCGCGACGTCACGATCGTGGCCTGGTCCCGGATGGTGACCCATGCGCTGGAGGCCGCCGAGGCGCTCGCCGCGGAGGGCGTCGAGGCCGAGGTCATCGACCTGCGCACGATCGTGCCGCTGGACCGGGAGACGGTGCTGGCGTCGTTCGCCCGGACGAACCGCATGGTCATCGCCCAGGAGGCCGTCACCGACTTCGGGGTGGGCGCCGAGATCGCGGCGCTGGCGGTCGGCGCGGGCTTCTGGTCGCTGGACGCCCCGGTCGTGCGGGTCGGGGCGGCCTACTCCCCCGCGCCCTACGCCCCCGTGCTCGAGCGTGCCTGGGAGGCCGGGCCGGCCGACATCGTCGCGGCGGTCCGGGAGGTGATGGCGTGCTGAGCGCCACCCGCCCCCACGGTCTCGGGCACGACGTACCCGCAGCCACCCTGCCGTCGCGCCTGTACGCCGCCTGGTCGGCCGACCCCCAGGCGACGGCGCTCGTGGACGCGGACCTCCGGCTCACCTACGCCCAGCTCCTCGACCGCGCCGAGCGCTTCGCCGTCGGCCTGCGCTCACGTGGGGTCGGCGTCGGTGACGTGGTCCTGCTCCAGTTGCCGAACTGGTGGGAGACCGTGGTCGCCGCCTGGGGCACGTGGCTCGCCGGTGGTGTCGTGCTGCCCGTGGTGCCCATCTATCGCGCACATGAGCTGGGCTTCATCCTCGACCAGGTCTCGCCGGCCGCCGCGGTGACGGCCGAGCACTACCGTGGCTACGACCACGCCAGCGAGCTGCGCACCCTCATGGACGGCCACGGTCTGGGGGGTCCAGTGATCGCCGCACGGCCCGCGTCCACGTGCCCCGGGATCACGGCGTACGCCGATCTGGTGGCCAGTGACCTGGAGCCGATCACGACGGTTGCCGAGCCCGACGACATAGCCCTGGTGCTCTACACGTCCGGGACGACCTCGTCGCCCAAGGGGGTCCTGCACAGCCATCGCACCCTGCTGGCGGAGAGCGCGAGCATTCGCGACGCCTGCCACCTGAGCGGCGCTGACCGGGTCTTCATGCCATCGCCGCTGAGTCACATCACGGGACTCTCGTATGCCGTGGTCCTCCCCGCCGACCTCGGCGCGTCGGCAGCGCTCCTGGACCGTTGGGACCCCGTGAGCGCGGTCGAGGTGATCGAGGCCGAGCGGTGCACCTTCACGGTCAGTGCGACCCCGTTCCTGCGCGGCCTGACCGAGACCTACGAAGCGCGTGCAGGCGGTGGGTCCAGCCTCGACACCTTCATCTGCGGCGGTGCCGACATCCCGCCGCAGCTGGTGCTGCGGGCCCGGGAGGTCCTGGGCACCGCCGTCCTGCGCACCTACGGCTCCACGGAGATGCCCACGCTGGCGATGGCCAGCCTCGGCGACCCGCCGGAAGTGGCCGCCGGCGACGAGGGCCCGCGGATCGGCGACAACGAGATGGCGCTGCGACCCACGGAGGACGGCGCGAACGAGCTCGTGTGCCGCGGCCCCGAGCTGTTCCTCGGCTACGTCGACGCAGCGCTCAACCGCGACAGCTTCACCACCGACGGCTACTTCCGCACCGGCGACGCCGCGAGCATCGACCGGGGCAGGCTGCGCATCTCGGGTCGGATCAAGGACATCATCAACCGAGGCGGAGAGAAGTACAGCACCGCCGAGGTGGAGTGGGCCCTCCTGTCGCACCCGCTGGTGGCTGAGGTGTCCGTGGTGGGCTATCCCGACGAGGTCCTCGGAGAACGGGGCTGCGCGTTCGTCGTACCGGCCACGAAGGAGGCGCCGAGCCTCGCAGACCTGCGCGAGCACCTCCTCGCGGCAGGGTTCGCCGTGCAGAAGGCGCCGGAAAGACTCGAGATCGTCGAGTCGCTGCCACGCACGGCCAGTGGCAAGATCCAGAAGTTCCGACTCCGTGAAGGACTAGGCTGTGCGCCGGTGAGTCACGGAACGGAGCGCGCGTGATGGTGGCAGACGGAACGTCACTCGGGTCGGGTGGCTCGTCGGGGTCGAGCCGCAGGAAACCGGCGACCAGCCGCCGGCCGGCGGAGGGTGGGCTGGGCGCCTCGGTCGGACAGAACGTGCGCGCGGAGCGCGAGCGCCAGGGCATCTCGGTGCGCCAGCTCGCCAAGCGGCTCGGCGTCTCCGCCTCGTTCATGTCCCAGTTCGAGCTCGGTCAGAGCAAGGCCGCCGTCAACACCCTGTTCGCCATCGCCTCCGAGCTGAACCTCTCGCTCGACGAGCTGCTCGGCAGCAGCGTCGACACCGGGCGTGACGCCTCGGGCCCTGACGCAGCGGGACCCGACGCCACCGGCGCATCCCGCCGGCCCACGCTGACCGAGAAGGGCGGCCAGGTGGAGTTCGCGGAATACCTCACCCTGCAGAACGGGGTGCGGTGGAAGCGGCTGGCGGACACGCCGCCCGACCACCACGTGCAGTTCCTGCTCACCGAATACGACCCCGGGTCGGACTCCGCCCCCGGGAACTCGCCGCAACACCACCCCGGCGACGACTACGGCTACGTCCTCGAAGGCACTCTCACCGTCGACATCGACGGCCGCCAGCGCGCCCTGAGCGCCGGCGAGGCCATCCACCTGCGCGGCGACGTACCCCACCGGTTGCGCAACCAGACCGATCAGCTGGTGCGAGCCGTCTGGTTCGTCGTCAGCTGACTCCCGCTGGTTCATCACGGTATGCAGGCCAACCTGCACCTCCCACGGTCCATTCGGCGTGGGAAGTGCAGGTTCATCTGCATACCGTGATGAGCGATCCAACTGGAGACTGTCGTTTTCTGGGGTGGCTCACAGTTCTCGCACAGAATCACCGGGTAGGACTTGTCGCAGGTCCTTCGCCGCACGTTCCCCCGTCAGCGGCGCGGGACTCGGACGAGGTCGGGGCCGGGGGGTCCCGGCCCCGTCCTCTAAGTCGGTCAGCACCGGAGCCAAGCGACCACCCGGCGAGAGGATCATTCCGGCCGTCGCTCTGCCTTGGGAGGCTGCTCCGGATTCGCCCGTACGCCGACACCGGTCACGCATGCGGGTTGGCGCCGACCGCGTGACCGAACGCAACAGACGACGAGTTGAGTGTTCATGTGACTCCCCCTCTGAATGGAGGGTCACCCAAACCGGTGACCCCGTGACGGGGGCCAGCTCACCGGTTCGGCGGGGGGTACTCACCTGAAGGGGGCGTGGGGCGCCCTCAGGTGCCGCCACGCCCAGGTATGCGTCGCGTGGGTGGGCGGAGCCGCAGGCGTCGGATGAGTCGGCTGAGCCGGGTGCGTGGGCTGGGCCGGGTGCATGGGATGGGTGGACTCCGGGTCGCCAAGGCGGGCTTCGTCATCTTCCAGCAGCGAGACGCACTGTGTGGCCACGGCATCGGCTCCGCCGGCCGCCTGGATCAGGGCGCTTGATGCCGGGACTCGACAGGGAATGCCCGCGCCCCGCCTTGCTGCCGGAGGACCAGGCGTGACACAGACCGACGAGCGACGGATGCGGAGCGGCGGTTCCGTCCCGGCCCGGCCCATGCGTCTCGTCGGGGGCCCATCGACGTCTTCCGTCGCTGCGTCGCTGGGGTCGTCGGCGTCCGCCTCGGTGTCACCACAGGTCGGGACGGCGTTCGCACTGGCTCCCCCGGTCCTGAGACTTCGGGGAGGTGTCCGGTCGCGCCAGTGCGATGCCGCGAGTGACCACGGTCACGGCGGTGACGCTGACCAGCACTGCCTTGGCCGCCACCAGCCGGGCTACACCACTGCTGGGGATCCGGCGCCCTCAGGGAACGATGCTTCGACGCCCTGCGTCGCAGGGTCGACCAGGTCAGCGAGACGATGCTGTCACAGACCAACCTGCACTTCCCACGATGAGTTCATGCAGGCAGGTGCAGGTTCATCGGCATACCTTGATGAACCTTCAGTCCGCGAGCGCTCGACCTCGACCGGTCGCGCTACTTCTTGAGGTCACGCAGGATCCGCTGGCTGGCGAGCTTGCCGGGCAGCCCCATCACGCAGCCGCCGGGGTGGGTGCCCGAGCCGCACTGGTAGTAGCCGTCGATGGGCGTGGAGTACTGGCTCCACCCGGGCGCGGGACGGAAGAAGTACATCTGCGGCGCCAGGAACTCGCCGGCGAAGATGTTGCCCTCACTCAGCCCGACCACGCGCTCGATGTCCAGCGGCGTCACGACCTCGCGATGCAGCACCAGCTTCCCGAAGCCCGGGAAGTGCGACTCCAGCACGGCTTGCACGGTGTCACCGAAGGGCTCGCGCTCGGTGTCCCAGTCGCTGTCCTTGAGGTGGTACGGCGCGTACTGCACGAAGCACGACATGACGTGCTTGCCCGGCGGAGCCATGTCGGGATCGACGACCGACTGGATCGCGGCGTCGATGAACGGCCGCTTGCTGTAGGTGCCGTACTTCGCGTCGTCGAAGGCCCGCTCGACGTACTCCATCGTCGGGCCGATGTTCAGGAAGCCGCCGTAGTGGTCGACGGAGCCGGGCAGGGCGGGGTAGGTCGGCAGGCCGTCGAGGGCGAAGTTGACCTTCGCCGACGTGCCCTGGAAGCGGAACCGCTCGATGTTCTCGACCAGGTCGGAGGGCAGCTCACGGGGCTCCACCAGCTCGAGGAAGGTCCGGCGCGGGTCGAGCGCGGACACCACCACCGGCGCGTGGAACTCGGTGCCGTCGTCCAGCACGACTCCGGTGACCGTGCCCTCGGCGGTGATCACCGACGACACGGCGGAGTCGAGGCGGATCTCCGCGCCGTACGCCTGCGCGGCTCGGCCGAGCACCTGGGTGAAGCCGCCGTTGCCGCCCTTGTGGAAGGACCAGGACCCGAGGTGACCGTCGTGCTCCCCCATGTTGTGGAAGAGCAGCACCAGCCCCGAGCCCTGCGACATGGGTCCGACCTTGTTGCCGATGAAGCTCGAGGAGGAGAGGTAGCCCTTGAGCGCGTCGTTCTCGAAGTAGTCGTCGAGCCAGTCGGCGGCGCTGCCGGTGACGAGACGGACCGTGTCGTGCATGACCTTCCGCTCGACGCCGCCGAGGTGGTTCAGCATCCAGGCCACGTCGGCCTGGTCCTCGGGGTCCTTGCCGAAGATGTTCGGGGGCGGGTTGTCCCAAAGTGGCTGCACCGCCTGGATGACCCGCTCGAAGTCGTGGCCGTAGCGCTCGTAGGCGTCGGCGTCGTGGGGCGAGTGCCGCTTGATCTCCGCGATGTTCTGCTCGTGGTCGTCTCCGAACAGGATGTAGTCGCCGTCCTCGGTCGGATGGAAGCCCGAGGGCATCATCAACGGCATGAACCCGTGCTTGACCAGGTCGAGCTCGTGGACGATCTCGGGGCGCAGCAGGCTCAGGGCGTAGGAGAAGGTCGTGAAGTGGAAGCCGGGATGGAGCTCCTCGGTGATGGCCGCGCCGCCGACGAACGAGCGGCGCTCCAGGATCAGCGTGCGCAGGCCGGACTTCGCCAGATAGGCGCCGTTGACCAGGCCGTTGTGGCCGCCACCGACCACGATGGCGTCGTACTGGTTCGCGTTGCTCATGGTGTCGACGTCTTTCGCTCGGGGTTGAAGAGGGGAAGGCGGGCCGTGCGTGCCAGCACCTTGGTGTTCTGGTGGTTGATGGTCAGCTCGAGGTGGACCTCGGTGTCGACGGCGGCGAGGCCGGGCCTGACCCGGGCCATCCCGATGTGTCGCTGCAGCACCGGCGAGTACATGAACGCGGTGGCGTAGCCGATCTGCTCCCCCTCGTCGTCGTAGAGCATCGACTCCCAGCCGAGCGGGATCTCGTTCTTGTCCGGGAGCAGCCCGGCCTCGCGATAGAGCGAGTCCCAGTGCTGCCAGTCGACGACGATGCCGACGGTGGCCCACCGGGAGGTGTCCTCGGCCAGCTCACGCCGAATGGCGTCGCGCCCGATGAAGGGCCGGTCGTCGTCGAGTCCGCGCAGCATCCAGCCGAGCCCCAGCTCCTTGGGGGTCACGCGGTCGTGGTCGGTGAACACCAGGCGGCTGTTGTGGAAGTCGACATCGACCAGTGGCAGACCGGCCTCGATCCGCAACATCATCAGGGCGTCCTCACCGAAGGGTCGCAGTCCGTGCGGCTCCCCGGCCGCCAGGAGGGCGTCGAGTACGTCGAGCGCGCGATCGCTCGGCACCGTGATCTCGTAGCCGAGATCGCCGGTGTAGCCGGTGCGGCTGACGGTCACCGGGGTCTTGGCGATCTTGGTCTCGGTGTGCTCGAAGTAGCGCAGGGCGCTCGTGTCGTCGCCGAGGGCGGCGAGCACGGACCTGGACCGAGGTCCCTGAAGTGCCAGGATGCCGTAGTCGTCGCTGACGTCGGCGAACTCGACGTCCAGTCGGCCCGCGAGGTCACTGAGGTAGCCGAGCTGGGGGCGCGCGGAGGTCATCAGGAACTCGTTGTCGGAGTGACGGAAGACGACCCCGTCCTCCATCACGAAGCCCCGGTCGTCACACCAGATGGTGTATTGCGCCCGCCCCGGACGACAGGTCCGGATGTCGCGCACGAAGATCCCCGCCAGCAGGCGCTCGGCGTCGCGGCCGCGGATCCAGTACTTGTAGAGCGGCGAGCCGTCGAAGATCCCGACGCCGTTGCGCACCGCGAAGTACTCGTGCTTCGGGGCGTGGCTGTAGCGCAGCGCGGAGAGGTGACCGGCCCAGTGGGTGTAGAGCCCGGTCGTGTTGAGTTCGCTCAATCGAGGGTGGAACGGCGTCGTCCTGATCACGACCTCACCCTAGGCCGTTGTTGGACAAGCGATCAATAGGCTTGACTGGTCGGATGACGACACGCATGGAGCCGGAGCAGCGGCGCGCACGGATCGTCGAGGCTGCGCTCGCCGTGATGCTGCGCAAGGGCATCGCCGCCACCACCGTGCGCGACGTGGCGGCCGAGATGGGCTCCTCGGCCGGTCTGGTCCACCACTACTTCTCCTCGATGGACGATCTGCTGGCGACCGCCTTCGATCAGGCGGCCTCGCTCGACCTGGAGACCACCCGGTCCGCGCTCGGCTCCCTGGACGACCCTGTCGAGCAGTTGCGAGCCTTCTTCGCGACCTACATCCGTGCCGACCAGGACTGGGCCTTCCAGCTGTGGCTGGACGCGTGGGCCGAGGCTGCCCGCAGACCAGCCCTCCAGGCGACCTCCCAGCGACTCAACGTCGCCTGGCAGCAGGTCCTGAGCGGAGTCATCGCCGCCGGGACCCTCAGCGGCGACTTCACCTGCCCCGATCCCGACGCGACAGGCTGGCGCATCCTGTCCATGCTGGACGGCCTGGCCCTGCAGACGGTGGCCCACCGCGTGGCACTCGACCGATCCGCCGTGCTGGCCTGGTCGATCTCCTATGCCGAGTCGGAGCTCGGCCTTGCCGTCGGCACGCTGAGCTGAGGGCCACGGGCGAGCTGCAGAACCAGCGAGCGCACCTGCGACCAGTGCTCGACCGCGCGCGCCACGGGGACGCTCGGCACCACGGCGTCGAGCCGAGCGCGAGTCAGCCCGGAGAGCACTCGGATCACCTCATCGGCGTCATCGAGCCCGAGGTGCACCAGCGACATGGAGAACGTGCCCCACTCCAGGTCGACTGAGGCCAGCACCTTGACCTCGCCCACGCTGATGGCCACCGAGTGCGGTGTGGAGGTGAGGCCGAGGTCGGCCTCCGCGGCGAGATCCTCCAGCAGGGCGACGAGCTGAGCAGTCTCCGGGGCGGACGACGGCGGCTGCTCCTCGTCGGAGCCCTCGGTGGAGAGATGGGTCGCCGACATCGGCGTCCGTTCGGGAACAGCCGGGACGAGTACGGCGCCACCCTGGCTGGCGTTGGTGTAGTGGGTCAGCTCCACGAGGAAGACCTCAGCCGGGGAGAGCTGGTCGTTGAGCAGCTCGGCGATCCGGCGCAGCTCGACCGAACGTTCGTGGCCCACCAGCACCATCCGGATCCGTCCGGCGGCCAGGTTGTCCTCGACGGCGGTGAAGAACCGGCCGGGATCCTCGGTCAGGCCGTCGAGGACGGTCTCGGGGTTGAAGCCTGCCCTTCGCTGGGTCGTCTCGAAGGTCGCCCGCAGCTCGTCGACGGGCCACCGCTGGAGGCCGTTGGCAGCGAGATCGAGGATCTGCCCGATGACATCGCGTCGCTGTGCCTCGTCCTCGGCGACGCGGGTCGACACCAGCGTGGGCACCGCTTCCTGGTCGACGAAGAGGGAGACCCCCTGTCGACCGGTGGACCCCGCCTCGCTGCCCAGCACGAGGGCCCAGCGACGCGGCTGTGATGCCATCTGCTGGCTGGCCATCAGCTCGGGATGGGTCTGCACGAGGCTGTTGAGCTGGTGCGCGCCGGCATACGGGGTCGCGACCATCGGGAGCAACGACCCATCCGCACGCAGATGGAACACATGCTCCATCATCACCGAGCCCCACGCTTCGACATGAGGCGCATCCTTCCCCAGCAACCCGCCGATTCGTGGTTGCCTCACGGATACTGGGGTCAATCTGGTGCTAGTGGTGCAGAACGGCCACCACCCCGGCATGGTCCGAGGGCCACAGACCTGATGCCGTCGGCTCATGGACTCCGATCACGACACAGCCCTCCACCTCGAGACCGCGCGTGAGCACGTAGTCGATGCGCTGGTCCAGGCGCCGGGTGGGGTGACGCAACAGCGGATCGGCGTCCTGGAAGGTGTGTCCCCCGGCCGGACCGTTCGCCACGACCCACGCATCGGCCCAGTCCTCGGGGATCTCCAGCGCGTGCGGTGGCTCGTTCAAGTCCCCCGCCAGGACGGCGGGACCGCTGCCCAGGGTGTCCCACAGGTGTGCCAGCTGAGACCGCCTGGTGTCGGCGTCGTAGGTCTCGAGATGGGTGTTCGCGAAGCGGACCACGACTCCCTCGATGCGCGCCGCGACCACCGTCCAGGACCTCACCACCGCGAAGCTCAGCTCGGGCATGGCCGCGGGCAGCCCGATCCTGGCGTCGAATTGGCCCGCGTCGACGTCCAGCACCTGCACCCGGTCCCGGCGAGCGAAGGTCACGTTGTGGGCGAGCAGCTCGCCGTACTCCCCAGGACCGACCGGCATACGACCGCCGAAGTTGGCAGCCGAGGCGACCAGCTCATAGGGAGCCTGCGCCGCGGCGAACGCCTGCTGGAGATCGTCGGTGAAGTCGTGGACCACGACAGCCTCCTCGCCCAGGCGCTGGGTGGACCAACGACACACCTCCTGACAACCGACCAGATCCGGCCAACCGGCCCCCTGCAGCTGCGCCGCGATGCCGTGCGCCCGCTGGGCGAAGTCGGTCGCCTCCACATCCGCGAGCACCTCCGCTCCGAGCGCCTGCAGGTCCTCCGGCGACGTCGCGGTCAGGATCTTGAGCAGGTCGGCGCCGAGATAGACGTTGTACGTCGCGACGCTGATCATCGCTGGGTCAGAGGTAGAGGCCGGTCGCGGTGTCCCCGAGCCGTTCGGCGGCGACGGCATGGACGTCCCGCTCGCGCATCACGACGTACACCTCGCCGGAGACCTCGACCTCGGCCTTGTCCTCGGGATCGAACAGGACCCGATCACCGGCCACGATCGCGCGGGCGTGCGGACCCACCGCCACCACCTTCGACCAGGCCAGACGCCGGGCCCCCATCGCCGCGGTGGCGGGGATCACGATCCCACCGGACGAGCGACGCTCACCGGCCTCATGGTCGAGCTCGACCATGATCCGGTCGTGGAGCAGGTTGATCGGGGTGCTCACCGAACGATCTTGCGGATCAGCACGAGTGCCACCACCACGCCCACGACGCCACCAGCGGCCTTGAGGATGTTGTCCGTGCGGGGACGGCCTGTCTCGGCGTCCACGAAGTGCGCCTTCACCGAGGTGATCTCGCGGCCGACGATGGTCTTGGGGCTCGCACGGTAGGCCAGCATGTCGATCGTGGCCGCGAGCCGCTCACGCGTCTCCTCGATCTCGGACTCCAGCGACGACAGTTCCTTGGCCACGAATCTGCTCCCAGTCAACGGTGATGCATGTAGTCCGGAAGGCTACCAACCCGATCGCGGAGTCCGGCGTCGCGCTACCGTCGTCGTGCACCTGCAGGCCACCACAAGGAGAAACCCGTGTCCCTCAGCATCGGCGACACCGCCCCCGACTTCACCCTCACCAACGACGCCGGCGAGCCCGTCACACTGTCGGACCTGCGCGGCAAGCGGGTCATCGTCTACTTCTACCCCGCCGCCATGACCCCCGGCTGCAGCAAGCAGGCCTGCGACTTCACCGACTCCCTGGACTCCCTGCACGCCTCCGGCTTCGAGGTGCTCGGCATCTCCCCCGACCAGCCGGCGAAGCTCGCCAAGTTCCGTGAGCGCGACCATCTGACCATCACCCTTCTCTCCGACCCGGAGAAGTCGACCCTCCAGGCGTATGGCGCTTTCGGCGAGAAGAAGCTCTACGGCAAGACCGTCCAGGGCGTCATCCGGTCCACCTTCGTGGTCGACCCTGAGGGCAAGATCGAGATCGCGCAGTACAACGTCAAGGCCACCGGCCACGTCGCCAAGCTGCGACGCGACCTGGGCCTCGACGCCTGAGCAGCGCACCGGCGGCCCTAGACTTGCCGCCGAGCCGAAGTGGTGGAATTGGCAGACACGCAGGATTTAGGTTCCTGTGCCTTCGGGCGTGGGGGTTCAAGTCCCCCCTTCGGCACTCGGCTGCATGGGTCCCCTGCGGGCAGGCACGCATCGGATCAGTCGGCGTCGGCCTCGCTGGGAGGTGGCTCGAGGTTGGCGGCTGCCGAGAACCCGAGCAGGTAGCCCTTGGCGCGCTCGGCCTTCGGGTAGCGGTCGACCCAGGCCCAGAAGCTGGCGTCGTGCCCGGCCTCCAGGAGATGGGCCAGCTCATGGACCAGCACGTAGTCGACCACCCACGAGGGCATCAGCTGCAACCGTGACGACAGCCTGATCGACTTGTCGCTCGGCGTGCACGAGCCCCAGCGGGACTTCTGGTTCTCCACCCAGCGCACCGACGTCTGGCGCCGCCAGGCCGCCCAGGTAGAGATCGCTGAGCTCCGAGGCGCGGCGGACCAGATCCTCGTCGGACCTCACCGCACGCTTGGCCTTCTTCGCCAGTCGGGCCACCATCGTCTTGACCCATTCGGCCTCCTGGGCCCGGCTCATCGTCGCCGGGATCAGGACGACGATCGTGTCGCCCTCGCGGTACGCCGAGACCGTGCGCCGGCGTCGGCGGGAACGGCGTACCTCGACCTTGGGGTCCATGACGGCACGCTACTTGTTGGCCCACGCCAGGAGGCGATCCACGGGCCACGTGTTGACGATCCGTTCGGGATCGATGCCGGCCTTCTCGGCGCGCTCGCACCCGTAGGAGAGGAAGTCGAGCTGCCCTGGGGCGTGTGCGTCGCTGTCGATCGAGAAGAGGCAGCCGATGTCGCTGGCGAGGTCGAGGAGCGCGGTCGGGGGGTCGCGGCGCTCCGGACGCGAGTTGATCTCGACGGCTACGTCGTTTGCCTTGCAGGCGTGGAAGACCGCTTCGGCATCGAACTGCGACTGCCCCCGGGTGCCACGGTTGCCGGTCACCAGCCGACCCGTGCAGTGACCCAGCACATTGGTGCGAGGCTGACGCACCGCCGCCACCATCCGCCGGGTCATGTCGTCCTTCGCCATCGCGAGCTTGGAGTGCACGCTGGCGACCCGGAGGTCGAGTCGAGCGAGCATCTCGTCGCTCTGGTCGAGAGTGCCATCGTCGAGGATGTCGACCTCGATTCCCTTGAGCAGCCGAAAGGACCCAGCCAGGTGCTGGTTGACCGCGTCGACCACGTCGAGCTGGCGGGCGAGCCGCTCTGCACTGAGCCCTCGGGCAACCTTCAGCCGGGGCGAGTGGTCGGTGAGCACGAGGTAGTCGTGACCGAGCTCGATCGCGGTGAAGGCCATCTCCTCGATCGGCGATCCTCCGTCGGACCAGTCGGAGTGACTGTGCAGGTCGCCACGGAGCGCGGCACGGACCTCGGCACCTCCGGCGGCCAGCGGGCCGGTGTGTTCGGACTCGAGACGGGCCAGACGCTCGGGAACCACGCCGTTGACCGCGTCTGCGATGACCCTCGCCGAGCTGGATCCCACGCCCGCGAGGTCGCTCAGCGTGCCCGCCTCCACCCGCGCCCGCACCTCCTGCTCGGGCATCGGCAGCAGCACCGCCGCGGCCTGCCTGAACGCCTTCACCTTGTAGGTGTCCTCACGCCCCCGCTCCAGCAGGAAGGCGATCCGCCGAAGGGCAGCAACGGGCCCGGCGTCGTACTCGGTTCCGTGCCCAGCCACCTGACCTCCTCGTCAGCAGACATGATGCCCCCAACCGCCGACACCCGGCGGAGTTGACCCTGCCCGCCCGACCTCCTAGCGTCAGCCGCAGACGAGGCTCCCGCCTGGATCGACGGCGTTCGCAAGGGGAAGGCAAACGACGCTCGACCAGTCGGGAGTCTTGTCGCTCACAAGCCCCTGAAGTCGGGGCTACGCCTCTCCCGCACCGCCCGGATGCCCTCCTGCAGGTCTGAGCTGGTGAGCGTCGCCGGCTGCGCCAGGGCCTCGAACTGCAGGCAGGACTCGAAGTCGCCCTGACCGGCGTGCAGCAGGGCCTGCTTGGTGTAGCGGCTCGCGATGGGAGCGGTCGAGGCGACCCCCTCGGCCGCCGCCAGCACCTCGTCGGCGAACACGTCCGCCTCGATGATCCGGCTGACGAGCCCGAGCCCGAGCGCCTCCTCGTCCGCGACGGCGCGACCGGTGAGCAGGAGATCGCGAGCGTGCGCCGGGCCCACGACATCGGGCAGCAGGTAGGTCGCCGCCATGCCGGCGTGCATCCCCAGCTTCACGAACGGGACACTGAGCTTGGCTCCCCTGGCTGCGTAGCGGATGTCGCAGGCCAGGGCGATGCACAGACCGGCACCCACCGCGGGGCCGTTGATCGCCGCGATGGTCGGGACCTCGAGCCTGCGGATGGAGAGCCAGGCTCGATAGAACGCCATCATGCGGGTGCGCAGCCGGTCCACCGAGGCGTCCGGCTCACTGGCGATCCAGCTGGTGTTCCCACCGGAGCAGAACGCCGTCCCCCGTCCCGTCACGACCACCACCCGGACCTCCGGATCGGCCGCGAGCCGGTCGACGGCCTGCACCCACGAGGCCGTCATCTCCTCCGACATCATGTTGCGCTGGTCGGGGTTGTCGAGGGTGAGTACGGCGACTCCGGGGCTCGGACGGTCCAGCGTGAGGTGGGCGAACGTCGTGGTGGACATACCCGGCACACTACCCAGCGTTCTCGGCTCACCGGTGCGCCTCCCACGCCTGAGTGACCCCGTGTGTAGGGTTTCAGGCGGTAGAGGTGGCTCCGGCTGCCTCGACCCCGACGGGCTTCCCCTTCCCCCCGTCGCGACGACCAAGTGATAACGAGCAAGGAGGCCCTCATGGCTGAGACCTGGAGCGGCGAGTTCTACTGCGTGAAGTGCAAGGAAAAGCGTTCTGCTGAGGGCGAGGTCAGGGTCAACGACAAGGGCACCCGGATGGCGAAGGCCGTCTGCCCCGTCTGCAGCACCAACCTGAACCGGATCCTGGGCAAGGCATAGAGCCAGCCCGACCACAGCTGCCGCGGCGGCGCCTGTGCGACTTCGGTCGTGCGGCGCCGCCGCTGTTCATTTCCGCGGCCAGCCAGCCGCGCCTGTGGAGAAGCGGAGCGGAGCGTCACGGTCCCGTGACAAGGTGCGCCGCATGAGGTTTCCCGTGCGTCCCCGACTGCGCCCAGGAGTGAGGATCACCAGACGCGATCAGAGCCACCTCCAGATCGGGCTCGATCACGAGCTGGCGGTCGTCGTCGCCGACGACACGGCGACGCGGGACTTCCTCGACGCGCTGTCAGCCGGGGCGCCGGTCGCCCTGACCCCGGCCGTGGGACAGGTCGCCGACCGTCTTCTGGCCCACGGCCTCCTGATCGACGCCGACGACTTCCGACGAGACCTCGCCGTGTTCCCCGACCGGTCCGCCACGGCTGCCCACTACGCCACCTACGGGCTCGAGGCTCGCAGCAGACTCGCCCACAGGTCCGATCGCGCCGTGCGAGTCGACGGCCACGGACCGGCCGAGGCCGAGACGGCGTACGCGACGGACCTGCTCCGACGACTTGGCGCACCCTCCGGCACCCGGCCGTACGTCGTTCTGGTGGTGGCCTCAGGCGTGCCCGACCGAGCCCGGGTCGACGAGCTGATGCGACAGGAGCGGCCCCATCTGCTGGTCTCCTTCAGTGAAGGCATCATCGTGCTCGGTCCGTTCGTCGTCCCAGGAGTCACCGCCTGCCTGCGCTGCGTCGACGCTCATCTCGGCGAGGCCGACCCACGTCGTGGACTCGTCGTGGAGCAATACACCCGGTTGCATCCTCCACCCGACGGCATCCCGGAGCCTCTCGATCCGGCCGTCGCGCAGGTTGCGACCGCCTGGGCGGCCCGGGACACCATCAGCTTCCTCGACGACGAGCTGCCCACCACCTGGTCCACGACGATCCGGTTCGGGCCAGGTGTCCACCAGGAGCGCTCCCTGTGGCGGCGCCACCCCGGTTGCGGCTGCTCCTGGGCCGAGACCGGTTGACCTACCACCACTCACTGTCGAGCTTGCTCTCCATCGCCCGCAGGTTCTCCCGCGAGCAGCGATCGCAGAACCATCGCTGGCGGCCGCGCTCGAGGGCGGTCGTCCAGGTCAGGACCGCAGCCTGCTCCTCGACGCGTGCTCCACATCGCTCACAGGTGACCACCCCATCACGATAGGTCCGCCACCGGGCACACAGAAAGGCCTGGTGGACTCACGATCGAGTCCACCAGGCCTTCCAGTTTTCGACCTGCACCCGCGATCAGGGTGCGACACCCTCCGATGGAGGGGCGTCTACAGGGCGCGGGCGAGGGCCAGGCGCGCCTGCTGTGCAGCCCGCTCGGCCTTGCGGCTCAGGCGGCGAGCACGGACGAGGCGGTTGCCACGTCGCAGTTCTTGCGCCTCTCCCAGGCGCGCGGCCATGTGGGATCGAGCCAGTTCTTCATGCATGAGATTCATTTCGTTGCTCCGGTTCGGGTTGGTGTTCATTGATTGCTTTCTCGGATTCGTGTCGACGGGCGAGGAGGTCAGGCTGCAGCGTGGTTCTCGGCCTCGTTCTTGCGCGGACGTCCGCGTGGACGCTTCCGTGGGATCACCACGCCTTGCAGGAACAGCTCACCGCCCCACACGCCCCACGGCTCGCGTCGTTCGAGTGCGCCGGAGAGGCAAAGTGCCTGGACCGGGCAGTCCTGGCACAACGCCTTGGCGTACTCAACGTCGCTCGGCAGTTCGGCGAAGAACAGCTCCGGGTCGTTGATCCGACACGGCAGCAGGTCCTCATCGATGCCGGTCGCCGCGTCGTGCAGGCCGCCGAGGGTCACCTCGTCGTTGCGGTCGAGTACATGGATGCTCATATGTCACCTCCTTCGTCACCTTGATCGCTGGTTGCAGGTAAAAGGTCGAACTTCTCTTCCGAAATGAAAGAAGGCCGCGGATCCCGGGTTTCGGGTTCCGCGGCCTGGAGGCTGCCAAAGTGTTGGTGTCAACAGTTTGGTGGTCTCCAGACAGAGGTCCCCTGGGTCGCTCCCGTGAGGGAAGCCGCCACGATGCGATCGCGAACCGGGATGCTGATGCCCTGGACGGCGCACACAGACGTGCCAAAGGCGTGGCCGTAGTTGGGCATGCCGAAGGCCGACTGGGTTGCAGTCGTCATCTTGTTCATGATGTTGCTCAAAGCGGTCACCTCCTTCGGATCCTTGTGCGCTGACCTTGCCAGGGCCATGGTGCGCGTCGTTTGCGGGTGGATAAAAGTTACCGCCCTGACCCTGTAATGGGCAAACGATTTTCTGGGTATTTCTTCAAACTTCTTCGACGTGGGCTGGGTCAGGCCGAGACGACCAACGCCAGCACGTCGTCGCCGTACTTCTCGAGCTTGGACTTCCCGATGCCACTGATGCCCAGCAAGCTCTGTTCGTCGGCCGGTCTGACCTCCGCGATCAGCTCGAGGGTGGCGTCGGTGAAGACGACGTACGCCGGCACCTTCTCCTCGCCCGCGCGCTCGAGCCGCCACTCACGCAGTCGCTCGAACAGAGCCTCGTCGTAGTCGGCGGGACACTCCGCGCAGCGTGCCTTCTTCCGCTGGGCGGGCGTCGTCAACGGGCGCCCGCAGACCTTGCAGACCGCCGCGCGGTTCGAGCGCCTCGATGTCCCAGAGGGCGTGGGCTCCACGAGCGCCTCGGGGCTCAGGGTCGCCAGGAACCTGGACGGCTTGCGGGAGCCGCGTCCTCCGGGGTTGCGGGCAGCCGCCCACGAGATGGAGAGGTGGCGGCGCGAGCGAGTGATGCCCACGTAGAGCAGGCGACGTTCCTCCTCGACCTCTGCCGCGGACTGGGCATAGGTGATGGGCATGGACCCCTCCTGCATGCCGCACAGGTAGACCGCGTCCCACTCGAGCCCCTTGGCGGCGTGCAGGGTCGCCAGCGTCACCCCCTCCGCGACAGGCGCGTGCTGCTCAGACGCCCGTCGATCGAGGTCGTCGACGAACTCGCCCAACGTCGCCCCAGCGCCGGTGCCGAAGAACTCCTCCGCCTGACTGACGAGCGCCTGCCACGACTCCCAGCGGTTCCTGGCCTCGCCACGTCCCTCCGGGGCCTTGGGTGACCAGCCGAGGCCCGCGAGGGTGCCTCGCACGTCGTCGATGGGGTCGTCGGCGAGCTCGCCGCCACGGGCGGTCCCACGCAGCAGGGTGACGGAGGTGCGGACCTCGGGCCGTTCGAAGAACCGGGCCGCGCCACGGATGACATAGGGCACTCCGGCCGCTGACAACGCATCCTCGAAGGCCTCCGACTGGGCATTGATCCGGAAGAGCACCGCCATCTCGCGCCAGGGCACGCCGTCCACGTTGAGCGCTGCCAGTCGACGGGCGACCTCGCTGGCCTCGGCGACCTCATCGGGGAACGCCCGGAACTCGACGTCGGGGCCGACGGGGCGCTGGGCCGCGAGCTCGACGCCCCTGCTCGCTGACTGGGCGAGCAGGCGGTTGGCAGCCTCGACGACCTGGGGGGTCGAGCGGTAGTTGCGCACCAGCTCGACCGAGGTGAGGGAGGGGTAGCGCTTCGCGAAGTCCTGGAGATAGGCCGGGCTGGCACCGGCGAAGCTGTAGATCGTCTGAGCCGGGTCGCCCACCACGCAGAGCTCGTCGCGCCCGCCGAGCCACAGCTCGAGGAGCGCCGACTGGATCGGGGAGACGTCCTGGAACTCGTCCACGGTGAAGAACTTGTATTGACGGCGCACCTGGGCCGCCACGCGTTCGTCGTCGGCCAGCAGCGCCGCCCCGAGCAGGAGGACGTCCTCCATGTCCATGCGGCCCTGGTTGCGCTTGACGTCCTCATAGCCTGCGAAGATCCGTGCCACGGACTCTGCCTCGAGACCACTGACCGAACGCCCGCGGCCCGGAGCGATCGCGGCATAGCGGTCCGGAGCGACGTTGCTGACCTTCGCCCACTCGATCTCGGAGGCCAGGTCCCGCAGGGTGGCTTGGTCTGCCTTCACCCGCAGCCGGCTCGCCGCGTTGGCCACCATGCTCAGCTTGGAGGCAGTCAGGGTCGGCAGCTCTCCGCCGTACACCTGCGGCCAGAAGAAGCGGAGCTGACGCAGCGCAGCGGAGTGGAAGGTGCGGGCCTGGACCCCGCCTGCACCCAGGAGGCGCAACCGCTCACGCATCTCACCAGCTGCCTTGGTGGTGAAGCTGACCGCCAGGACCTCGGTGGGCTGATAGACGCCCGTCGCCACACCATGGGCGATGCGATGGGTGATCGCCCGCGTCTTGCCGGTGCCTGCACCCGCCAGCACGCGCACCGGGCCCCGCAGTGCCATCGCGACCGAGCGCTGCTCTGGATCGAGCGGCTCAAGAAGCGGGTGCATCGGGAAGAAACTCCTGGACAGCGTGGTTGAGTCAGGGAGCGGGAAAGGCCCGCGGCCACAACCCTAGACGTCAGAGGGGACACTCCTGCGATGAGCAGCTCGATCACGATGTACACCACCCCGTGGTGCGGCTACTGTCACCGGCTCAAGAGCCAGATGGATCGTGAGGGCATCGACTACGAGATCGTCGACATCGAGCAGGTGCCCGATGCGGCGCTCATCGTCGAGCAGGTCAACAACGGCAACCAGACCGTGCCCACGCTCGTGTTCTCCGACGGCTCGGCCGTCACCAACCCGTCGCTGGCGCAGGTGAAGGACAAGCTCGCCTCCCTCTGATCGGGCTTGCATGAATCCCCGGATATCCGGGGAATCTGGCGGTTGTCAGGCGTTGCAACCCCTGACAACCGAGTGAATCCCCGGATATCCGGGGATTCATGGGGCTCATGTGATCGGGCGGGGGCGGGAGCAGCGTCCCGAAATCCGCTCGCGAGGAGACTCGGCATCGAACTAGGGTCGGGGGGCCATGCGCGATTTTCCACCTGTCATCACCACGTTCCCCTCGGGGCGCTCCGACGAGGGCCCCGAGGTGGGGCGGGCGCGCGTCGACGCACGGCCGGATCTGCGTACGCCGGGTGCGTTCCTACGCTGGAAGCTCGGCCAGCAGCGGGGCGTGATCCTGGCCGCTGCGGCGGTCGGGGTGCTCTGGCAGCTGCCGCTCACGGTCGGGCCGTGGCTGGTGGGTCATGCGATCGACGACGGCATCCTGCCCGGCAACACCGCCGCCACCCTGGACTGGGCCGGCTGGCTGCTGCTCGTCACCCTCATCGGCGCGGTCTTCGGCATCGCCATGCACACCCTGATCGTGCGCAGCTGGTTGATCGCCCTCTACGGCACGACTCTGATGGTGGCCCGCAAGGCCGTCCAGATGGGTCACGTGCTCCCGCGACGCGCCCCCACGGGCGAGGTGCTGAGCGTGGCGTCGAGCGACTCCGACGAGTTCGGGGCCTTGACGGAGATCACGGCTCGCGCCTCCGCCCAACTGGTGGCCTACCTCGTCGTCGCCGGCATCGTGCTGACCACCTCGCTCCCGCTCGGCCTGCTCATCCTCGGCGCCGCCCCCGTCCTGGTCGGTATCGCGCTGCCCCTCCTGCGCCCACTGCACCGTCGCCAGGAGGTGGAGCGCTCGCGCAACGCCGAGCTCACCTCGATGGCGACCGACATCGTGGGCGGCCTGCGCATCCTGCGCGGGATCGGGGGCGAACGCACCTTCGGCCGCAACTACGCCGCGCAGTCGCAGCGCACCCGCAGGGCAGGTGTCTCGGCCGGCATCTGGCAGTCGGGCATCGAGGCGATCGGCGTACTGTTCTCCGGCTGGTTCCTGGTCCTGCTGATGTGGATGGGCACCCGCGAGGTGCAGTCGGGCGACCTGAGCATCGGTCAGCTCGTCAGCTTCCTCGGCTACGGACTGTTCATGATCGGTCCGATCCAGACGTTCTTCGAGTTCGCCCAGAAGGTCACTCGTGCCCTGGTCAGCGCGCGCCGGGCCATCGGCATCTTCGAGCAGGAGCCTCCGTGGATCGAGGCTGCCGCTCCCCTCGAGCTGCCCGAGAGCGGTGCGCTGTACGACGACCAGTCGGGCTTCGCGGCGGCACCGGGACAGTTGACGGTCGTGGTCAGCGCCGTGCCCGAGGACTCCGCGCAGCTCGCCGACCGCCTCGGCCGCTACCTTCCCGCCGACACCGAGCCGGTGGCCGTCATCGGCGAGGGCGGTCTGAAGGGTCGAGCGGCGCGACTCGAGCGCGCCGAGCGGCTGGCGGAGCGGGCGAGGATCTCGGCCGAGGACCAGGCGCGTGCGTCCCGGCCCTGGGGAGTGCGGCTGGGTTCGGTCGACCTCGGTCAGGTTCGCCTCGCCGACGTACGCCGACGCATCGTGGTCAGTGACACCGGCAGTCAACTCTTCGGCGGCACCCTGCAGGACGCCATCGACCCGCACGGGCGGCTCAGCCGTGCCGAGGCCGAGCAGACGCTGCGGGTGGCCAACGCCGAGGACGTCTATGACGCATTGCCCGGGGGCTGGCAGGGCGTCCTGGACGAACGAGGCCGAGGACTGTCGGGGGGCCAGCGGCAGCGGGTGGTCCTGGCACGCGCACTGGCCACCGACGCGCAGGTGCTGGTGCTGGTGGAGCCGACGTCGGCCGTCGACGCCCACACCGAGGCCAGGATCGCCGAGCGCGTGTCGTCGCATCGTCACGGTCGCACGACGGTCGTGGCGACCGTCTCCCCGCTGTGGCTCCATCATGCCCAGCAGGTGGTCCTGCTGGTCGACGGACGGGTCGCGGTCACCGGAACCCACGAGCAGCTCCTGCTCGACAGCCCCGACTACCGCCGGGTCGTCGCGCGGGCTCTGGACGAGGCTCCGGGACGGGAGGACACCCATGTCTGATCTCCTCGCCACCTCGGCCCACACCTGGCGGGACCGGGACCAGGACCCGCCGGCGATTCCGCCCGCCCTGGTTCCCCCCGTCGATGCGGCGTGGCAGGTGCGCCTCGACGCGTTGCGCGCCCGGCACCGCCTGCGGCAGGAGCGCGCCGAGAAGGTGTACGCCGACTCCCGCAGCCCCGAGCGCGGTTGGCCGGTGGCCGACAATGCGGCCGTCTTCGCGTTCCTCGGCCGCCTGCTGCGTGAGCGACGAGGACGGTTCATGGCGGTCGTCGTACTCAACGCCCTCGCTGCGGCCACGGGACTGTTGGTCCCGCGCCTGCTCGGCGGCCTGATCGACCGCACGGTCGCCACCGGCCCGGCGACCGGCATGAGTCTCACTGCACTGGCGGCCCTGGTCGTCGTGGTGGTCACGGCTCAGGCTCTCTTCACCTTCCTGGGCCAGCGCACGTCGACGGTGTTCGGTCAGGACCTGCTGTCGTCGGCGCGGGAGTACATCGTCGACACCATCCTTCGCCTTCCTCTCGGCCGGGTGGAGGGAGCCAGCACCGGCGACCTGGTCACCCGGGTGACTCGCGACGTCGGCACCATGAGCCGATCGGTGCAGTACGGCCTCCCGATGGCCATCATCATGTTGCTCACCGTCGTCCTGTCCGTGGTCGCGATGCTGCTCAACTCGCTCCTGCTGGCAGTGCCGTGCCTCGTCCTCATCGGCAGTTCCTTCTTCCAGGTGCGGCGATACCTGAAGCGCGCCCAGAAGTGCTACATCGCCGAAGGCGCGACGTACTCCCAGATCAACACCACGCTCACCGAGACCGTCGAGGGTGCCCGCACCGTGGAGGCCCTGGGGCTGACCGACGAGCGGCTGAGGGTGGCCGAGAACGATGTCGCACTCTCGGCGCAGGCCGAGCGCTACGGCATGACGCTGCGCAACCTGCTGTTCGCGGTCATCGACATCGCCTTCAATGCGCCCCGGGTCGTGACGGTGCTGGTCGGGGCCTACGGCTACTCCCGAGGTTGGGTCTCACTGGGTCAGATCACCGCGGCGATCCTCTACGTCGAGGCGCTGAGCGGCCCACTGGATCGTCTGGTGGGTGAGGTCGACCGCCTGCAGGTCGGAGCCGCATCCACCAGCCGTCTTCTGGGGATCGCTCAGGTGCCACCGGACCGGACGGCCGGGCCCGACCTCCCTCAGGGCTCCGACCTCGTCGGCGAAGGTCTGCGCTTCGCCTACCGCGAGAACCACGACGTCCTGCACGGCATCGACCTCTCGCTTCGCCCGGGCGAGCGGCTGGCCATCGTGGGGCCCAGTGGATCCGGCAAGTCGACGCTCGGTCGCCTGCTGTCCGGGATCAACGCCCCCCGAACGGGTACGGCCCGGGTCGGCGGCGTGAACCTCACCGAGCTGCCGCTGGAAGTGCTGCGGACCGAGGTCGCGCTGGTGACCCAGGAGCACCATGTCTTCGTGGGCTCGGTGCGGGACAACATCGTCCTGGCTCGGGAGGACAGCACCGAGGCAGCCGTCTGGGGTGCCCTCGAGGCGGTCGGCTCCGTGGAGTGGGTGCGTCGCCTGCCTGCCGGGCTGGACACCCTCCTCGGGTCGGGAAACCAGGCGCTGACCCCTGCCCAGGCTCAACAGGTGGCGCTGGCCCGGCTCATCGTGGCTGATCCGCACACGCTGGTGCTCGACGAGGCGACGTCGCTGATCGATCCGCGGACCGCTCGCACGCTGGAGGGCTCGATGAACGCGCTGCTGTCGGGTCGCACCGTGGTCGCCATCGCCCACCGCCTGCACACCGCCCACGACGCAGACCGGATCGCAGTGGTGATCGACGGCCTGATCGCAGAGCTTGGAAGCCACGATGAGCTCGTCGAACACGATGGGGAGTACGCCGCCCTGTGGCGGGCCTGGACCTCCTAGGCCCACTGCCCCGGCAGGGGTCCGCCGTACCAGTGCTCGACCAACGACCGGGAGATCGAGATGCCGCCCGGAAGGACGATGGTTCCCGCTTCAGCCTCGGCGCGCATCTCCTCGCGCGTGAACCAGCGGGCGTCCTCGATCTCGAGGCCGTCGACCTGGACCTCCGTGCTGGTCGCCCGGGCCACGAACCCGAGCATCAGACTGGCGGGGAAGGGCCACGGCTGGTTGCCGAAGTAGTCGACCTGACCGACATGGACGCCGGTCTCCTCGGCCACCTCGCGGCGTACCGCATCCTCCAGACTCTCGCCCGGCTCGACGAACCCGGCCAACGTGGAGTAGCGACCCGCCGGCCACGCGGGGCTGCGTCCGAGCAGGCAGCGTTCGTCCGGGCTGCCCGGCTCACCAGCGGCGACGACCATGATCACGGCGGGATCGGTGCGAGGGAACTGCGCGCGACCACACGAGGTGCAGCCGAGCTCGTGGCCGGCGGCGCGCGGCTCCAACGGGGCGCCGTCGCGGGGGCAGAACCGGGTCACGGCGTGCCACTCGGCCAGTCCCATGGCGTGAAACACCAGGGGGGCCTCGCTCGGTGTCTCGTCGGCGAGGGTCTGGATGATGGTTCGCAACCCGACCCAGAACTCCGGGGGCTCGGGGACCTCGTCGAGCAGCACCGCGAAGTGCCACACCCCGTCGTGCTCGCCGAGGAGCAGGCGTAGCCCGGCAGGCGCCGACGCGGAGGGCACCCAGTCGGGTCGACCGCTCGCGGGACGCAACCTCCCGTGGGCGACGACGAGCACGCGGGTGCTCGGGTCGGCCCAGGTCCGATCGAGCCAGTCCTGGTCGCTGCGGTGCACCCCCGCCCGGTCATGGGCTCCCTGGGTCATCGCGATGTGCGGGTAGGTCACGTTTCGCAGGTTACCCGCGCCCTACGATGGCCCGATGAGCACCCACATCGGCGCCGCCCCCGGCGAGATCGCCCCTCTCGTCCTGATGCCTGGCGACCCGCTGCGCGCCAAGTGGATCGCGGAGACCTTCCTCACCGACGCCCAGTGCTACACCGAGGTGCGCGGAATGCTCGGCTTCACCGGATCCTGGCGGGGCCACCGGGTCTCCGTGCAGGGCTCGGGAATGGGGCAGCCGTCGCTGTCGATCTATGCCAACGAGCTGTTCAACGACTACGGCGTGCAGGCGGCGATCCGGGTCGGCTCGTGCGGGGCGCTCACCGAGAAGGTCGCGGTGCGCGACATCGTGATCGCCTCCGGGGCGTGCACCGACTCCTCGATGAACAGCATCCGGTTCGAGGGGCTCGACTACGCACCGGTCGCAGACTTCGGTCTGCTCCGAGCCGCAGTCGATGCTTCGGCAGACCGGACCGACGTGCACGTGGGACTGATCTTCTCGGGTGACTCGTTCTACTCCGCCCGTCCCGAACTGCTGGGCCGGATGGTGGAGTACGGCGTCCTCGCCGTCGAGATGGAGGCGAGCGCCCTCTACACGCTGGCCGCCAAGTATGGCCGACGAGCCCTCGCCATCTGCACCGTCTCGGACCACATCGTCACCGGCGAGGAGACCACCGCCCAGGAGCGCGAACAGACGTTCGGCGACATGATCGACATCGCCCTCGAGGCGGCCCTCAGCGCACGATGATGGCAGCGAGCTCGTCTCGGCCGGGCAGGTCATGGGGCTCACTCAGGGTGTTGGTGCGGACGTAGTAGAACGCTGCTCGCACCCGCTCGACGGGGACGCCCGCGAGGTCGGCCCAGGCCAGTCGGTAGAGCGCGAGCTGGAGCGGGTCTGCGGTGGCCGTGCGGTTGGTCTTCCAGTCGACGACCAGGAACCCGTCGGGCTCCGCGTAGACGGCGTCGATGCGCCCACGCACCACCTGCCCTCCCAGCACCAGGGCGAACGGCGCCTCGACCTGATGGGGGCGCCGGTCGGCGAACGGCCCGGACTCGAATGCTGCGATCAATTCCGAGAGGTCGGACTCGGAGTCGATGCCCTTGTCTCCCTGTCCGGGGAGCTCCTCGGGGTCGAAGAGGTCCTGTTGGCCGAACCGGGCCTCCACCCACGCGTGGAACCTGGTGCCGAACCGTGCTGCTGGAGAGGGTCGGCGGGGCATCGGACGAGCGAGTTCTCGTGCATAGGTCTCCGGCTCGTCACGCAGTCTGACGATCGCGGTGGCCGACAGGCTGGCGGGCATGGGAACGTCGACGACCCCCGTGCGCTCGCGCCGCGCCTCCTGGAGCAGCCGATCGAGTTCAGCGTCCCATTCGTCGACCAGGGACCGCTGGACGAGGTCGAGCTCATCCTCGGTCCGGGTCTCCAGAGAGGACATCGCCTCGTGCACGAGCTCGGCAGCGGCGATCCGGCGCAATGCCTCGGCCGTGTGTTCGGTGACCGGCCAGGCAACTTCCTTGACCCCCGCCTGCAGTGGGTTGGGAGTGTTCCTCTCGGGCTTGTCCAGCCAGGCCAGGGGCTCGAGTCCCCATCCGCGCAGGGTCTCTCGGACGGTCTCCTGGTAGGGCGACGGCCCGAGCGGGGTCTTGCGCTGCTCGTTCCAGACGTAGGACGAGACCGTCAGCCGATGGCGGGCCCGGGTGAACGCGACATAGCCCAGCCGGAGCTCCTCGGCGGCCGCATGTGCGACCGAGTCCTTCTTGAAGGCCTCGTAGCCCGCCTTGTCGCGGCTTCTCAGCACCGGAAGATCGCGCGCGTCACCTCGCAGGGGTGAGGGCAGGATCTCAACTCGGGTCGGCCACAGGCCGCGGCTGCGGGTGTTGGGGAACTTCTCCGCGCAGGCACCCACCAGGTGCACCACATCCCACTCCAGCCCCTTGGCTCGGTGGACGGTGAGCAGCTTGACCGAGTCGGCCTCGCTCGGGGTGGCGACGTCGAGTCCGTTGCCGAGCTCGTCCTCGGCCTCCAGCCAGGCCAGGAGCGAGGGAAGCGTGACGGTGCCGTCGATCGCCTGGAACTCGGCGACGGCCTTCACGAACAGGTCGAGGTTCTCGCGGCGCGCTCGGGCGGCCTCACTCACGGAGGAGGCGAGCTCGATGTCGATCCCACAGGCGTCGATGATGCGACGAACCAGCTCAAGCAGCGACTCTCCGGCCTGGGCTCGCAGCTGACGCAGCTCGGTGGACAGCAGGGCGAACCGCTCGAGAGCCACGCGGGAGTAGGGGTGTTCACCGGGATCGTCGAGCGCGTCGGACAGGGCCGCCACCTCGGTGGGGTCGGCCCCCGCAACGGCTCGGGCGAGGTCTTCCTGCAAGGTCTCGGCCGGCTGCCTGCCCCGCCGCGACTGCGCCAGCTCGCCCGCCCGTCGGCCCAGGAGAGCCAGGTCTCGAGGGCCGATGGCCCATCGGGGGCCGGTCAGCAGGGTGAGCAGCTCCGCGTTGGCCGTCAGGTCGTGGAGCAGGGTCAGGGTCGCCAGCACCTCCGTCACCTCGGGTAGCCGAAGCAGGCCCTTGAGTCCCACGATCTCGACCGGGATCTCGGCTGCGGTCAGGGTGTCGAACACGTCTGCAGCGTGTGCGTTGTCGCGTACGAGAACGCCGATCGTGCGCCACGACGGCTCCGCCATCGCCGCGTGCTCACCGCGGATCCGGCCGGCCAGCCAGGCCAGCTCGCCGGCGTACGACTCGTGGACGATCGTCTGCACCTCACCGTCGACGTCGTTGCCGGGCTCGAGCGGCGCGACCTGCGCGAACTCGGCGTAGAGGGGCGCCGCGAGGCGATTGGCGACCTCGAGGATGCGACGGTCGGAGCGCCGGTTGACAGTGAGCGGGAACGAGCGCACCTCGCCTCCGTCGGCGCGTGGGAAGTCGTCACCGAAATGGAGGATGTTGGACACCGACGCCCCGCGCCAGCCGTAGATCGCCTGGTTGGGGTCGCCGACCGCCGTCACGGGGTGGCCGCCGGGGAAGAGTCGTCGCAGCATCTTGGCCTGGCCGACCGAGGTGTCCTGATATTCGTCCAACAACACGATGCGGTATTTGTCCCGCTCCTGGTCACCGACCTCGGGGTGCTCCTCGGCGAGCCGAGCGGCGAGCGCGATCTGGTCGGAGAAGTCCATCAGGCCGAGCGTCGACTTCAGTGCGCGGTATTCGTCGACCAGCAGCAAGGCCTCGGCGCGCCGCGCGAACGCGCTCTCGACCTGTTCTCGTAGCGTCTTCGAGGCAGCTGCCAGGTGCTCGGCGAAGAGCGGTCGCTCCCGAGCGTCGAAGGCGCGCAGCTCGGCCGAGTCCACGAGGTGTTCGCTCATCGCGGCCTCCAGCCGCAGGATGTAGTCGATGACGTGTTTGGGACTGTCGGACAGCATGTCGACCCGACCGGTGTGGCGGTCGATCACCCGCGCGGCCAGCTGATATCGCGAGGCATCAGCCATCACCCGGGTGTCGGGCTCGTGACCGATGCGCAGGCCGTGCTCACTGAGCAGGGCTGCCGCGTAGGCGTTGTAGGTCGCCACGACGGGCTCCAGCACCTCGTCGGCGTCGTCGCCCGTGGTGCGGCGACCGAGTCCCGCATTCTCCAAGGACTCCCGGATGCGAGAGGCCAGCTCGCTGGCGGCCTTGGTGGTGAAGGTGAGGCCCAGCACCTGCTCGGGCGTGACCAGCCCCTCGGCGACGAGATAGACGACCCGCGCCGCCATCAGGGAGGTCTTGCCCGAGCCTGCCCCGGCGATCACGACGGCGGGTTCGAGGGGGGCGGAGATGGCCGCCCATTGCTGCGGGCTGACGGAATAGTCGGTGCCCATCACCTCACGCAGCTCGGCGGGACCGGAGATCAGCGTCATGAGAGCACCGTCCCGGAGTTCTTCGCCGGACACAGCGACTCGAAGTCACAGTGGTCACAGTGACTCCCGGGCCGCGCCGGGAAGGCTTCCTCACGCACGGCGCGAGCTGCCGCCATCACCTGCAGCTCGATCGGGCGGCGACCTGTGTCGTCGGGAACCTGTGGCTCCTGCACCTGCACCTTGAGGCTCTTGTAGGCCTCGTGTCGCAACTGCCAGAGCTCGGCGCCGCCGACCGTGTCGGAACCGGTTGACTCGCGCACCGCGCCGTTCTCGACAGCGAGTTGATAGAGGCCCAGTTGGGGGTGGACCTTGATGTCGTCACCGGTCGGGACATATTTGCTGGTCTTCAGGTCGATCACCACGACGCGGCCGTCGTCGTCGATCTCGAGACGGTCGGCGTAACCATAGAGCGACACCTGCTGACCGTCAGGCAGCGTCACCTCGGCGCTGAGCCGCTCCTCGGTGGCCACCACGGTGCGCGCGCCCGGTCGCTGATGCCACTCGACGAACCGGGTCAGTGCCTTGCGCACCTCCTCGCGCTCGCGCCCACTGGACCACGGAGTCCGAAAGGGGATCTGGTCCCAGACGGAGTCGACCTCGGTCATCAGGTCGTCGACCAGGTCGAGGTCGGCGGGAAGGTCACCGCGGCTGATCCGATCGGCAAGGACATGCACGACATTGCCGAAACCCTGAGCCTGGGTGGAGGCTCGCTCCCCGCCCGCCTCGCTGGTCAGGAACCATTGTGCGGGGCACTGGGCCAGGCTGGTGAGTGCGCTGGCGGACAGCCGCACGGGCTCCTCCAGAGGGCGAACGGCGACGTCGGACCGGCTGAAGGCGCGGGTGCCCCACCACGAGGCCGGATCTGCGCTCGGCACCCACGCATGTCCCGCGCGATGCTCGGCCACCAGAACCGCAAGCCGCCGGGCAGCGGCGACCCGCAACGGCTCGGCGATGCGATCATCTGCGACGGTGCGCCGCAGCTCGGCCACGAGATCCGCGAGTGACAACGGCCGGGCAGGGCGGCCCTGACGGTGAACCTGCGAACCCCGAGCTCGTCGAGGAAGCGGGAGGGCTGGTCGCCGTCGTCGTCCTTGGACTCCACCGCCGAGACGACCAGGCGTCGCCTGGCCCTGGTGGAGGCGACGTAGAAGAGACGTCGTTCATCGGCTAGCAGCTGTCGCACTGTCGTTGGCGGGACGAGCCCATCGGTGCCGATGCGGTCGGCCTGCAGCAGGGTCGCCCGGCGTCGGAGGTCGGGCCAGCCCTCCTCCTGGACATGTGCGACCACGACCAGGGGCCACTCAAGGCCCTTGGACCGGTGGGCGGTCAGCAGTCGGACGGCGTCGCCGCGGATGCCCTGCTCCGCCAGGGTGTCGGCTGGGATCTGCTGCGCGATCAAGTGTCAAGGAAGGCCTGGACCGAGGTATGTCCACGCTGCTCCTCGGCCTTGGCGGCCACCTCGAACAGTGCGCACACGGCGTCGAGATCGCGATGGGCAAGGCGGGCCGGAGCACCGCCCCGGGCGATCGCAGACTCGAGCCTGCGCGGCCAGGAGGTGCCCGCCCAGAGTCGCCACAGCACCTCCTCGGTAGGGTGACCCGAGCGAGAGGTCGGCATGCGCCTCGCCCAGCAGCCTGGCCAGCCCAGCCGCCTTCGCGATCGCGGGGAGGTCATCGTCGAGGGAGTCGAACACCTCGGCATCGAGAAGGCCGGCGCGCAGCAGGTCAGGTGACGTGGCCGGGCGGCGGCGCCCCGCGCCGAGGCCAGCTCCTTGTCGCGGGCTCGCAACGCCCTGGCCAGCGCCCGTACGTCGGTGGCGTCAAGCCCCGCCAGGGGCGACTGGAGCAGGCCATGCGCCTGCTGCGCATCCACATAGTCTGCGGACTGAGGATCGTCGTTTGCAGGTTGAGCGCGGCTCGCAGGGCATCGACCAGCGTGCGAACGGCGGGCTCCCGAACGAGGGGTGTCTCGTCGCTCGCCACCTCGACGGGGACGTCGGCGCCCGCGAGGGCCCGCTGGAGCGACGGGATCGAGGCACGACCGGATCTCACCAGCACGGCCATGTCGCGCCAGGGGACACCGTCTTCGAGATGGGCGCGCCGCAGCAGGTCGGCGAGGTGCTCGGCCTCTGCGCGCTCGGTGTCGAACGTCAGCACCTCGACCGAGCCCTTGGCACCGTCGAGCGGGAGCTGCGTGCGGATGGAGGAAAGCCTCACGAGCGGCCGGATCGATGCTCCCGGAGAGGGGAAGGTTGGCGGCGACCCGCTGGGAGGCCAGGAGCAGCCGCTCGCCGAACCGACGCGTGGTCGGGAGGGCGAGCACCGTCGCTCGGTGCCGTCGGCGCTGGGGGAACTCACGTGGGAAGTCGAGCAGACCGGAGACGTCGGCTCCGCGGAACGCGTAGATCGACTGGTGGGGGTCGCCGACGACCGTGAGGTCGCGTCCGTCGCCCGCGATCGCCCGGAGCAGGGCGACCTGCCCCGGGTCGGTGTCCTGGTATTCGTCGACGAAGACGTGGTCGGAACCTCGTCCGCAGCTCGACGCGGTGGGTCTGGGCCTCGATCACTGCTCGACGGATCAGGTCGGCGTAGTCAACGGCGCCCTGGTTGTCGAGCACGTCGAGGTATTGCTCGAGGAACAGCCCGGCAGCGGCGTACGCCGGGAGGTCGTGCTCCAGCCCGAGCCGCCTCAGCTCGGCACCATCGTAGCCCTTCTCTCGCGCCCGCGACAGCACCGCCTGGACCTCGCCCGCGAAGCCTCTCGTGCCGACCGCGCCGCGCAGCTCCGACCGGCCAGGTGACGGACTCCGGCGCATTGCTCAGGAGCTCCTGCAGGACGACGTCCTGCTCCGGCGCCGAGAGCAGCCGCAGGGGCGCCTCATAGAGGTCGACGGGGCTGTAGGCGCGAATGAGTCCGTAGGCGAAGGAGTGGAATGTCGAGCTCACCTGGGTCGCGGTCGTGCGCCCGAGCCGGGCAGTGACCCGGTCTCGCAGCTGTTCGGCGGCCTTGCGCGAGAACGTCAGCGCCAAACCTGGTCCGGCGACGCTCCACGTCGCTCGATGCGATCGACGATCGCCTCGACGAGCGTGGTCGTCTTGCCGGTGCCGGGGCCCGCCAGGACCAGCAGTGGACCGCCTGGATGGTCGACCACGCGCTGCTGGTGCTCATCGAGAGTGGGACGCGCGACGGGCGTCTGCTCACGCACCAGGCGGTACGTCGGCGTCGTGGTCATGTGGCTACCCAACCATCCACCGCCGACACCTAGGATGACGGCATGGATGCCGGAGGCGCGGAGCCTGGTCTGAATGCAAAGCCGGTGATCACCAGTGGCTGGCAGGGATTCGCCGTCACGATCGGCTTCGCGGTCTTGGTGCTCGGAGCGGTCGCGGTGTTCACCACCGACAACGCCGCCGGCTCGGCGGCGCTCGTCACCTCAGGGCTGCTCATCGGCACTCTCTCGGTCTTTGCGAACCACATCAGCGCCATCGAGGGTGCCGGGGTGAAGCTGAGCATGCGGGAGCGGGCAGGAGAGGCACTGGCGCACTCTCGCACCGCCGCCGCAAACGGTGACGTCGAACAGGCAGATGCCGACCGTCGGGAGGCCGAACGGCTGCTTCTCGCCTCGGGCGCGGTGGCGAGCCGCTATGAGGCGCTGCGCCTGACCCAACCCTCCGGGTGGGACCGTACGTCGCGGTTCGAGGACCTCATGCGCGTCGGGCGCGAGCAGTCGGCCGGCCTCTCCCAGCCTCAGCTGGTCACCGAACTCTTCGCTACGGGCACGGACGGAAACCGGGTCTATGCGCTCGCCCTGATCCAGGGCAACCCGACCCTCGCCGAGCCCGAGCCGCTCGTGGAGGGAATCACGCGACCACGATCGGCCTTCGAGCAGTACCAGGCGCTGGTCGCGGCGCAGCGAAGTCTCGACCTCCTGCCCGAGTCCGGCCGGGATGAGATCACCGCCGCGGTCCAGGATGTGCTGGCCGGTCCGCTCGGGCAGACGTCCTCGGATCGGCGTACGGTCGCACACCACATCCTCGAGAAGGCAGGCGCCTGATCCGTATGAGTGAAGGCCCCTGTCCGACGTGCTCGTGCTCGACCTCACCCGCGCATTGGCCGGCCCTCACGCAGCGATGATGCTCGGAGACCTGGGGGCGAGGGTGATCAAGGTCGAGGCTCCGGCGGGCGACGACACCCGGGGATGGGGACCACCGTTCGTGGGCGAGGGCGAAGAGCGCGAGTCGACGTACTTCCTGTCGGCCAACCGCAACAAGGAGTCGTTGGTCCTCGACCTCAAGGACCCCGACGACCAGGACGTGCTGGCTCGGCTGGTGGCGCGGGCCGACGTACTCATGGAGAACTTCCGTGCCGGCGTCCTGGACCGACTCGGCTTTCCCGTCGAAAGGCTGCACGAGCTCAACCCGGGGCTGGTCATCATGTCCATCACTGGTTTCGGGCACGACGGCCCGGAGGGCTCACGGGCAGGCTACGACCAGATCGCCCAGGGTGAAGGCGGCCTGATGTCGATGACGGGGACCGAACAGCCGACCAAGGTCGGGGTCCCGATCGCCGACCTGCTCGCTGGCATGAACGGGGCGTTCGGCGTTCTCGCCGCGCTTCACGAGCGTACGACGACAGGCCGCGGCCGGGTGGTCCGGACGTCGTTGCTCGCCGGGATGATCGGCGTGCACGCGTTCCAGGGCACCCGGTTCCTCGTCGGTGGAGAGGTGCCGGAGCTGGCCGGCGACCACCACCCCGCGATCGCGCCGTACGGCATGTTCGAGACGGGTACGGCGCCGGTGCAGCTGTCGTGCGGCTCACAGAATCTCTGGCGGGCGTTCTGCGGTGCGTTCGACTTCGACCCCGACGATCCGCGATTCGCGACCAATCTCGACCGGGTGACGCACCGCGACGAGCTGATCGCGCTGATCGAGGCCCATTTCGCGGCGGGGCCCGCCGAGGAGTGGCTCGCCGCGCTCGCCGAGGCCGGTGTGCCCGCCGGGAAGGTCAGGTCGCTCGACGATGTCTACGGATGGGACCAGACACTCTCCCAGGGGCTCGTGCTCGAGGTCGACCACTCGACCCACGGGCCGATGAGGCTGCCGGGATCGCCGTTGCGTTTCGATGACAACTCGTTCTCCGGTGGACGTGCGGCTCACCTCGCGCCCCCCACGCTGGGGCAGCACAACGCGGCTATCCGCGCCTGGCTGGACGAGTCCTGACGGTGGACTCGTCAGTGCTGGAAGCTGCTGTCCCACCTACCACTGGAGTCCACAGGCGCCAGGGGTCGTACGCGCTTGTCAGGGGTTGCATTGCCTGGCAACCGAGAGTTTCCCCGGATATCCGGGGATCCCGACAGGCGACCGCCGCTCAGCCCAGGTCGACGATCGCAGCCACGGGACCGCCACCGTCGGGACCCTGGTGGGCCGCTGAGACGGACACGAAAACCGCGGGATCGCCGGTGACAGCGGCGGTGACGCCACCGACGCACGACTTGATCTGCCTGTGCCAGTGCACGTCGGAGTCGTCGAGCATGGCGTTGCGGCGTCCGCGCACCTGCCCGTCCTGGGACACCTCGCACTTGAGAAACAGGTTGACGAGCCTGCCGTCGAGGTCGGTGTGGTGCGGGCGGTCCGGGAGGGCGAGCCCGGCGGAGCGAATGGCCTCCCACAGCCCGTCCTGGTCGAGCGCATCCTTCATCACCGAGTGGCCGATCCGGTAGCGACCGCCGACCCCGGGGGCGTTGCCGACCACGATCACCTGGGCGACGTCGAGCTCCACTCCGGAGGAGCAGGACGCGACGGTGGAGAAGAGCGACCGGTCGTGCATGACGTCGGCATCCGACGGCATCGATATCTCACCGAGGGCGACTGCGATCCCGAGCGCTGTGCACCCGTTGGAGAGGTCCATCGACTCGTGGGTGTGCTCGGTCCAGACGGTCTTGCCGCGCGCCTTGGCGTCGCGGATCGTGTGGATGGTGAGGAGCGGGGTCTTGGTCTGGACGTAGTGGACGTCGGCGGGGTCGGTGATGCCGGCTCGAGCCATGGCGACCTCCACGGCGTCGGCGACCTTGGTGATCATCGCCGTGCGACCGATGTCCTCGGGCAGCAGCGGCTCGCTCATGGCGAAGCCCACCGTCAGGCGTGGTTCGTCGGTCGGCTCGACGTCGACGGTGGCGAAGATCGTGGCGTGTGGGCTGATCACACCGTCTGTGCCGCCGGACCAGACGATCGGGATCTGGCTGACCTGGTCGACCGGCGCCCCCTTCTCGATCAGCACTTCACGAAACGCTCGGTCGGAGATGATCCGGGTGTAGTCGTTGACTCCCCCGTTGCCCTCGGTCTTGCCGATGATCGCGATCACCCGATCGGCGGCCATGACTCCGTCGTCGATCAGCTTGCTGAGCTCCGAGGCGTCCGCGACGGAATGGATCGGGACCTTGCGTACTTCGATGGCGCTGGGCATCGGGTTCCTTTCATCGGGTCAACCAGGAGAGGCGACGGTGCCGGCCCGGCCGGCAACAGCGGTGACGATGGAGTCGAGATCGGTGATCACCGCTCGTCCGGCGCCCGACTCGACAAAACGGCAGGCTGCTTCGACCTTGGGTCCCATCGACCCACTCGCGAAGTGGCCCTCGGCAGCATGCCTACGGAGCTCGGAGACGCTGACCCGGCCGAGGGCGATGGCCGCGGGCGTGCCGAAGTTCAACACGGCATGGGGTACGTCGGTGGCGATCACCAGCACGTCTGCGGCCATGGTGTGCGCAAGGAGGTTCGCGCCGAGGTCCTTGTCGATGACCGCCTCGACGCCGTGCAGCTGACCGTCGGAATCCACCACGACGGGTATGCCACCACCACCGTTGGCGACGACGAGGAACCCAGCCTCGATGAGGGTACGGATCGCGGCGGCATCGACGATCTCGAGCGGCTCTGGCGAGGCGACCACTCGACGCCAGCCCCGTGGGCCGCGGTCCTGCCAGGTCTCGCCGTGCTCGATCAGAAGCGCGGCCTCGTCACCGCTCAGGTAACGCCCGATCGGCTTCGTGGGGTGGGTGAAACCAGGGTCGTCCCACGCCACCAGGGTTCTGGTGACGACTGTCGCCGTACGCCGCTCGACACCTCGTGCCGCGAAGGCTGCCTCCAGCGCGTTCATCAGGACGAAGCCGAGGGTGGCCTGGGTCTGGGCTCCACACCAGTCCAACGGCACGGGTGGTACGACGGCAGCGGCGAGCTCGTTCTTCACGAGACAGGTTGCCGACCTGGGGCCCGTTGCCGTGGGTGACCGCGACCTCCCAGCCCTGGACTACGAGGTCGCAGACCGCGCTGGCGGCCTGGGCGGCGGCCGCGATCTGGTCCTCCGGTCGCGCCCGGCCGTCCGCGTTCGTCATGGCGTTGCCACCGAGCGCGAGCAGGACCCTCATGTGCTCGAACCTAGGCCGCAACGGGGCCATGGGCACCGGCACAATCGGCCAACGAAACTCAGATGTCAGGGCAGGTTGTGCCAAGCGACTGGTCCGCTGCGCCTCAGTCGTCGGTGGCCGCGACGACCCCCCGCCACAGGAACCCCAGACAGCCGACGAACGCGACAGCCCCCACCCTCCCATGCCAGATCGGGTCGGCGTAGAGGAAGGAGTCGTGGCCCCAGAGGTTGGCGTAGGTCTGGGTATTGGTCACGATGTAGACGGCCAGGCCGCTCCCCACGATGACGGAGCCTCGTCCGATGAACGGGGCGCTGGCATAGGTGAGGCCGATGAGCAGCACGGTGGCCTCCACCAGTCCGTTGAACCCGGACACCATCGTGACGAGCTGCGCGGTGGCGGCTCCCACGAGCAGGATCACCGAAAGCCAGCCCGCCCTCGCCAGGACCAGACGCGGGTGACGGCGGCTTGCGCGCTGGTAGTGCATTGACGACGCCGAGGCTCGAGAACGCCGCCAGCATCGGCGGGACCAGGGCCCAGACCGGGATTGGCAACCGGCCCCCGACACCTGGGATCAGGGTCGTCGCGCAGAACGACGCCACAACGCCCACACCGAGCATGGTCAGCACGGTGGACGAAGCTGCGTGCCCGACGCTCCAAGCCCGCAGGACGCTGCCTGTCATTGGCCCTCGGCAGCCCACGGCAGCCGGATCGCGTCCAGGTCACACGACTTCAGGTCGTAGATCGTATCGATCACCCATTCACTGCGGTTGTGGCCTCTCGTCGCATCCGGCCAGCTGCGGGACTTGTCGTCCCAGGCCGAGGAGTTGCGAGGCCCTGCATGACCATCCGGCACCGATCAGGAGGCGTCCTCGTCTCGCCTGCTCATGCCAAGGGCCCGGGAGGCTCGCAGCCGGAGCAGTTCCTCGTCGATGGCGGGGACAGACACCGCTCCTTCCGCCAGGATCGTGCCGCCGTTCACGCTGTTAGCCGCGGAGCCAGAACCGCCCGTGCACGCGCCACACACGCCCGGGGAGTGCCCTCTCGTGCAGAGAGTGGGCCGCCCGTCAGAGGGAACAGCCTTTCGATTCCCGCCAAGTCTGCCCACACCAGGCTGGCCGCCAGCACCGCCACACGAAGGCCAGTTGCGACGACGAGGCCGATGCGTGGGCCCCGGTCTCGCCGCAGATGGACAGAGAGTCCCAGACAGGCGAGCGAGGCGAGCAGCGCTACGGTCTGAGGACCAACGACCGGAGGTTCGAACCGGCGCCCGACCGAGAGAGCCGCCTTCCGGACCATGACGAAGGATCCGCCCGGATGCGTTGACCGAAGCTGAGACGGGAAGATCATGTGCGCGACGAGCAGCGCCGTCGGCCGATGGGGACGCCAGCCCGGACAGCGGCACCGAACAGGGCGCAGGCACCGATCCCGGGAGGGCACCCGCCAACCGCCCGGGAGGCTGTCGCTGAAGCGGTTCATCGAACTGCGGTGTCCCAGGGCATCCGGATGTCATCGAGCTCACAGCTGCGCAAGCTGTGCGAAGGTGCTGATCACCCAGCGGTTTCTCCGCTCATCCTTGACCTGCTGCAGCCAGTCACGCGCCTCATTACTGAAGGGCGACGGTGTCCCTCCATCCCGCATGACTATCCATTCGGCTATGAGGGACTGGGCGGCGAAGGCGTCGTCGGGTGGCGGGCCAACCGGATCCGTCCACGCGTGGCAAGCGCCGGGGAACAGGAGGTACGTCGCTCCCGATCGCAGCTCATCGAGATGGTCCGCGCGTCCGTCGAGCGCGATCATGCCTACCTCCACAGGCGGCTGGTAGCCGGGAAGCAACTGCTCGTAGGTCTCAGGGAGCGCGACTCCCCCTGCCGAGAGGATCGCCGCCGCTCGGTCCATCGCGTTCGCCGTGGCAGCCAGGTTGCGCATGTTGGTCGGAGCCAAGCAGACGCGGATCAGCTGGCCCCCACACGAAGTGGGACGTTCGTCCGAGGGGACGAACCGGTCGGTCCCGACACTGTTGGACCAGGCCAGGCTGGAAGCAAGAGCGACGAAGCCTGCCACTGCGGCGGTCAGCATCGAGGGCTTCAACTCGCGACCGCGCCAGGGAAGGACGCATACGGCGCCACACATGACAACGGCCACCAACCCGGCGCCCTGGGAGGACCAGACAGCCGGATCGAAGCTCAGCCCCTCCAACGACCCACTCACCGGCCCCTGGCGCAGAAGCTCGGCCGCAGGGTGTGGACCGAAAGCACCGAGAAGAAAGACAGCAGGCGCCGCCAACAGCACGGTTACCCGGTAGGGCAACAAGTGTCCGGCAGCCGCCCCTGCCATGGCACAGGCAGCCAGGACTAAGGGTCCGATCAGCAGAGCCCACCACCCGAACGGTCCGCCGGGATCGCTCGCGGCCGTCACGGCGATTGCCGCAAGTGCGGTGAGCACGTAGCTGGCACCGGACAACATCAAGGCCTGGAGGGCTACCCGGTAGGGCACCATCCACCCGAACGGCGCGGATCCGACGACGGCGGCGAGCCGATGCTGCCCTATTGCGAGGTTGGCCGCCAAGGCCGCGGTAAGCGGACCGGTGAGCACGGTGCTACCCGTGATGACGTCCACTGTTCCGTTCCAGTAGCCGCGCCATTCGGCGCCGTCAGTGCCCAGCACGAAGGCGCCGGTAACGAGGAGGGCGGGCACGAACAGCCATCCGCTGTAGCGGTTCATCGAGGTGCCCCTGGGCCCCGAAGGTTCATGAATGCGGCTTCGAATACAGAGATCCCACTGGGTACGTCGACGACCTGAGACCCGAGCTCACGAAGTTGCTGGACGGTGCCGTCGAACGCGATGCGCTGGTCGTCGAGCATGAGAACCCGGTCGGCGATCGGCGTGAGATCCTCCATGAGGTGGCTGCTGACCACGACGCTCTTCGCCCAGTCGAGTTCGCCGACGAGGGCTCGGAGCCTGAGACGCTGCTCCGGATCCAGTCCTGCAGTCGGCTCGTCAAGTAACAGCAAGTCGGGGTGGCCGAGCAGTGCCTGCGCAAGGAGCAACCGGCGATGCATGCCACCCGACAATTGGTTGACCCGGTGCCCCGAGAGTTCGCTCAGATCGGCGTCCGCCATCGCGAGGCAGATCGCCTCGCTCCGTTCCCGGCGAGGGATGCCACGCAACCAGGCCATATAGCCCAAGAAGTCGATGATCGTGAGCCGGCCGGGCACGTTCAGGCTCTGGGGCATGTAGCCGATGCGTCGGCGCACTGCCGTCAAGCGTGAACTGGGATCGCTGCCGAACAGGCTGAAGGTCCCCCGGCTGGGGCGTAGGGACGTGCACATGATGTTGAGCAGGGTCGACTTTCCCGCCCCGTTGACGCCGATCAACCCGGTGACCCCGGACCGCAGTTCGAAACTCACGTTGCTGAAGACGTCATGATGGCCGTAGGAGTGGCCGAGTTCGTTGGCGCGGGCCACCTGTTCAAGTGGGACCTTCGTCCCCATCAGTAGTCGAACGTCGGCAGAGCCTTGGCACTGCACGGGTCGTTGTGGAATCTCTGGATCTCGCAGATGTCGATGTGGCCCCGCGCCCGATCTCCCTCAGGTGCCAGGTTGCGGGCGCGGGAGTCCTTCACCCAAGCCCGGGAGTCCGTTGAGACTGTCTGCTTGGACGCGCTCGTGTACCAACAATTCGCGCCACCGCATGTGGTCCTCGGAGCGTAGAACATGAAATCCGTCTCAACCCGGACGTCGTTGCCACCCGGCCGGTAGTCGGACTGCCACGAGGTGCTCATGGCGCTCACCTGTCCGTCGTTGTAGAACTTGCCGTAGGCCCCGCCCTGAACGACGTTGTCCTCGTAGACGAACAGCGGGCTCGTCTGCGACTTCCACAGCACAGCCGAGGCAGGCGCGGCGGTCCCTACGCTGATGGCCCCGAGAACGATGCGCAGCGACAGCGGTCTTGACATGGTTGAGCATTCTTCCCCCTGAAGACGACTAGAAAGTATCAGTACCCTTACAGGAATGCGATACTCTTCGTCAATAACTTCAGGTAGATCTGTGGATGGATCTACAGGTGTCAGCAGCAGCACTCAGCGGCCGCCGGCCACCCGGAGCGTGCTGCCGGTGACGTACGACGCCGCGTCGCTCAGCAGCCAGGCGATCGCCTCCGCGATCTCAGCCGGCTCGCCGGCCCGACCCAGCGGGATCCTGGCGGACGCCCGCTCCACCCGCCCGGCATCACCGGCGTCCTCGTGGATGCGCGTGCGGACCAGGCCGGGCGCTACGCCGACGACGCGGATCCCGTCGGCGGCGACCTCCTGGGCAAGCCCCACGGTCAGCGCGTCGACGCCTGCCTTGGCGGCGGCGTACTGCACGTATTCGCCAGGCGCGCCCAGGGTCGCCGCGCCGGAGCTCACGTTGACCAGCACTCCCCCGCGACCGCCGTAGGACCTTGCTCGAGCGCTCGCACAGCAGCCCGGGCGACCATCAGCGCCCCGGTCAGGTTGAGCGCCACGGTCTGCTCGATCATCGCCACCGGCGTCTCCGCGAGCGTGCCGAGGTGGAGCGTCGCACCGGCGTTGTTCACCACGCCGGTGAGCCGGCCGTGGGCGGCCGCTCGAGCGAACAGCTCGTCGACGCCGCAGGGCGGTGACACGTCGGCGCGCACCACGAGGCATCTCGAGCCGGCGTCCTCGACTGCGAGACGGCATTCCTGCGCGGCCTCATCGTCTGGGTGTAGCCGAGCACGAGGTCGTGCCCCTCGGTGGCCAACCTCATCGCGGTTGCGGCACCGATGCCGCGCGTCCCGCCGGTCACCAGGGTCAGGGGGTGGTCCATGCCCCCAGTCAATCAGGTGGGCCGGGCGCCACCTCCGGTCCCAGACCCCGGTGCGACGCCGCTCGGGTATCTGGGCCCGAGGTCACCGGCTCCTCCTCAGCACACGTCCACTCACAGAATCCACCGACATGCCCACCACGACCTTGGCCCTGTTCGTCGGGATCACGCTTGCCATGCTGCTGGTGCCGGGGCCGACCGCGCTCTACGCGTTCACCCGCACCCTCGAGCAGGGACGCGAGAGCGGAATGTGGGCCGTCGCCGGCCTGGAGACCGGCCTGTTGCTGCACGTGCTCGCCGCCAGCCTGGGTGTCTCGGGCCTCGCGGCGGCCTCGCCTGCCGGGCTGTCGGTCCTGCAGTACGGCGGCGCGGCCTACCTCGGCCTGCTCGGGCTTCGAGAGCTCCTCCGCGCCGAGGCCCCATCCAGCCGCGCGAAGCAGAACCCGGCCGCGTGCAGCCGGGGCCGCGTCTTCCGCGAAGGCGTGGTCATCGACGCCCTCAATCCCAAGACCCTGCTGTTCTTCCTGGCGCTGCTGCCCCAGTTCATCGCGCCGGGCCGCGGCCCGCTTGCAGTGCAGTCTCTGGGCCTGGGGCTGGTGGTGGTCGTGCTGGCCGTCGTCTGCGACAGCGGCTACGTCCTGGCGGCAGGCGTGGTACGACGACGCCAGGTCATCGCCGGTCTCTCGTCAGGGATGCGCCGGACCTCAGGCGCACTGTTCCTGGGGTTGGCCGTGGTGGCGGGTCTCGGCTGAATCAGGCGGTCGTCTCGATCTCACTCGGGACGACGTGGCGCACGGGCACGGTCAGCAGGTCTCGTGCGGCGCTGACGATGTCCTTGCGCAACCAGGTCGACTGCTCGCGCGCATGGGTCGAGATGATCACCAGGTCCGGTTCGAACTCGGCGGACGCCTGGCGCAGGGCCACCAGCGGCCGGTAGTCGCCGAGCGCCCCCGTCGCCGAGATCCCGTCCCCCTGCAGGGCGGCGAGCATGGTGTCCAGTCGCGCCTGGGCGACCCGCCTGGTCGCCTCCCAGACGAAGGCGGCCCCCTCCACCTCGGCCTGACCGGTGTCCACCGGGTTGGCCGGCACCGTGAGGTGGATCGCCGCCCCGGTCTCGGCATGCACCGCACGCAGTTCGCCCAGCAAGGCCCCCTCGGCCATCGTCTCGTTGGCGAGCACGAGCACCCGGGCGACCCCCTCGGCAGACGACGGGTCGTCGGCTGACGACACTCGCCCGAGCCGGTTGAGGGCGAAGGCGGCCAGGATGATCGCCCAGGCGAGCAGGCTGAGCAGCAGCTGCGACCGGGTGGCGTCGGTCAGCCCCATCTGGACGAGGATCGCGAGGATGCCACCGACGGTCAGCAGCGTGAGCACCGGGAAGCCCCACATCCGCACCTTCAACGCGGCTTCCGGCGTACGACGGCGAAGCACGAACTGGGAGATCCCGATCAGGAGGTAGACGAACAGGATGATCGCGCCGGAGGAGTTGAGGAGGAACGCGAAGACGGTGTCCGGCGAGATGTAGGCCGCGACGACGCACAGGAAGCCGATCACCGACGAGGACAGGATCGCCCGGACCGGGACCCCCTTGCCGTTGACCGTGAGCAGCGATACCGGCGCCTCGCGTCGGGCAGCGAGCACGAAGAGCATCCGGCTGGCGGTGTAGAGCCCCGAGTTGAGGCAGGAGAGCACCGCTGTGAGCACCACCGCGTTCATCAGGTCATCGGCACCGGGGATGCCGATGATCTTGAAGGCAGTGACGTACGGCGAGGCATCCAGCTGGTCGCTGTTCCAGGGGATCATGCAGGCCAGCAGGAACAGGGAGCCCACGTAGAACGTGCCGACGCGGATCACCACGGAGTTGGTGGCCTTCGCGATCGCCTTCTCGGGGTCGTGCGACTCGGCCGCGGCGATAGTGGCGATCTCGGCGCCCACCATCGAGAACACCACGATCACCACTGACGAGAAGATCGCCGACAGCCCGTTGGGCAGGAAGCCGCCGTGGGAGGTCAGGTTGGAGAAGTGCGGGCCGTCTCCGCTGATGATGCCGAACACGTAGAGGCTGCCCATGATGAGGAACACGATGATCGCGGCGACCTTGATTCCGGCGAACCAGTACTCGAACTCCCCGTAGGAGCTCACCGAGAACAGGTTCGTCGCCGTCATCAGGCACATCAGGCCCAGGGCCATCAGCCACAGCGGCACATCCGGCACCCAGAACTGCACGACGGTGGCACCGGCGACGGCCTCGAAGCCGACGACCACGACCCAGAAGTACCAGTACAGCCAGGCGACCGAGAAGCCCGCCCAGTCGCCCAGCGCCGACCGCGCGTAGTCGGAGAACGATCCCGTGCTCGGGTTGGCCGTGGCCATCTCACCGAGCATCCGCATCACCATGATCACCAGGACGCCGGTGATCGCGTAGGTCAGGAACGCGCCCGGGCCGGTGGTCTGCAGCACCACTCCGGACCCGACGAAGAGCCCGGCCCCGATGACGCCGCCGATCGCGATCATGGTCAGATGGCGCTGCTTGAGACCCTTGTGCAGCTCAGGAGATGCGGACATCCGGGTGCTCCCGTCGATACGCGGACGGACCCCCGATGGGCCGTCCCATCGCCACAGCATCCACCTTCTCGGGCGCCACCGACAAGGAGTGCCGGACGGCCCGGCACCCCGTGAGGTGCCGGGCCGTCCGGTGGCGCACCGGTGGCTCAGTCGGTGACGACTGCCCTCAGCACGTCGACCTTCGCCGCTGACCTGGCGGGTCCGACCGCGGCCAGGATGCCCGCGACCGCGGCCACGGCGACGTACACCGCGATCTGGCCGATGGGCACCGAGATCGACTTGATCCCCTCGTCCTTCAGGATCTGCGACATCGCCAGGCCGATGCCGATCCCGAGGGCGGCGCCGCTGACCGCGCCGATCAACGAGATCACCGCAGACTCCCAGCGGACCATGGCGCGGACCTGGCTGCGGGTCATGCCGACCGCGCGGAGCAGGCCCAGCTCACGGGTCCGCTCGAAGACCGACAGCGCCAGCGTGTTGACGATGCCCAGCAGGGCGATCATCACGGCCAGGGCCAGCATCACCGTCATGAAGGTGAGCAGCGTGTCGATGAACCCGCTGGCCCGCTTCTCGAACCCGGTGCGGTCCAGCACCGTGGCGTCCGGGTGGTCCGCAAGGGCCGCGTCGATGGCGTCCTGGACCACGCCGATGTCGGCACCCTCGTCGATCGTGACGAAGGATCCGGTGACCAGCTGCGGTCCCGCGAGCGCCCGCTGGGCGGGCAGGCTGACCACGTAGTCGTCGCTGATCCAACCCTTGGCGCCGTAGATCGCGGCGATGTTCAGCCGGTGCCTCCCGGTCTCGGCGAACTCCGCCTTGACCGTGTCGCCCACGGACCAGCCGTGGTCCTGGGCCACCGAGTCGGCCACCATGACGTCGTCCTCGCCGAGGTCGGCGAGCGAGCCCGCGGACAGCTTCAGGTTGGCGATGCGTTCTGCGTTGCTCGGGTCGATGGCCGAGTAGCTGTGGTCGGCCCCCTCGAACCGGGCCTGTCCCCAGCCGTTCGCAGACACCTGGTCGACCCCGTCGACCGCCGCAACGGCCGCGACCACGGATGGGCTGAAGCCCTCCGCCTGCGTGCTCGAGGCGACGACGTACAGGTCCGCGTCCACCTGGTCTGCGAGAACGTCACTGAACGACGCCTTCAGGGACGAGGCGAAGACGCCCATGCTCACCACCAGGGTCAGGCCGACCATCAGGGCCGCCGCCGTGGCGGAGGTACGCCGCGTGTTGCGTGTCGCGTTCTGCTGGGCCAGCTCGCCCGGGAGTCCGCGCAGCCGCAGCGGAGCCGCGATCAGCGCGGCCAGCGGGCGCACCGCGACCGGAAGGGCGATGACCACGCCCAGCACGGCGGCGGCCAGGCCGGCACCGAACAGCTTCATCCCGCCGTCGCCGTACAGCGAGACCAGCAGCGCGGCGGCACCCGCGCCGGTGACGACGAAACCGACGACACCTCGCACCAGCGACGACTTCTCGGCCCCGGGAGCGGACTCCCTCAACGCCTCGATGGGCAGCACCGTGGTGGCACGGCGTGCGGGCACGATCGCGGCCAGGACGGTCACTCCGGTGCCCACCGCCAGGCAGACGAGCACCTGGCTGAGCTCCAACTGCAGCGTGGTGAACGGCAGCGCCAGCCCCAGGGCGTCCATCAGCCAGCTGAGGCCCTGGGCCACACCGATGCCGAGCGCGAAACCCGCGGCCGACGCCAGCACACCGAGGCCGAGGGCCTCGAGCAGCAGGCTGCCGAGCACCTGACGGCGGCGGGCGCCGATCGCGCGCAGCAGCGCGATCTCCCGAGACCGCTGCGTCACGGTCATCGTGAAGGTGTTCCAGATGATGAAGGAGCCGACGAACAGCGCGATGCCGGCGAAGATGCCGAAGATGATGCCGACGATCTTGAAGTTCTCCTTCACCGCGGCCGCGTTCTCCGCAGCGACCGACTTGCCGGTGACCGCCTCGGTGCCGTCGGGCAGCACCCGCGACAGCCGGTCCGCAAGCGCGGCCTGGGAGATGCCGTCCGCACCACGCACGTCGATCCGGTCGAACATGCCGGGCTGGCCCACCACCTTCTGGGCGGTGGCGGTGTCGAAGTACGCCGACGTGGTTCCACCCAGATCCGTGATGCCGTCGCCGTAGCCGACCGTTCCCACCACGGTGAACTCCCGGGTCGGGCCCTGGAACAGGATCTTGATGGTGGAGCCGAGGGCGATGTCGTGGTCCTCTGCACTGGTGGCATCGATGGCGACCTCGTGCGAGTTGGTCGGCTCGTGACCCGACAGCAGCTCCACGTCGCCGCGGAGCTCCTCGTCGGCAGGCATGCTGTAGCCGTTGGTCGGGGCGCCACCGTTGGTGGTGATCGCCCGTCCCTCGGTGTCGGTGAGCAGGGCATAGCCCTGGACCGACCCTTCGGCTGCCGCCACGCCCGGCACGCCACGAACCGCGTCCAGAGTGCTGGCGGAGATCGGGCCACGGTTGGTGCCGACTCCCTGGGTCTCGGTGTACGGCGCCTCAGCGCGCACCACGACATCCGTGCCGGACGCGATCTTGCCGAACAGCATGTCGAAGGCCATGCCCATGGTGCTGGTCAGGATCATCGTCCCGGCCAGCAGGGCGACGCCGAGAGCGATCGACGCCGTGGTCAGGATGAGGCGCAGCTTGTGCGCCACCATGCTTCGTAGGGTTGCGGTCAACATGATCAGGCTCCCAGGGTCTTCATGTAGTCGAGGACAGCGTCGGCTGTCGGGCGTTGCATCTCGTCGACGATCCGGCCGTCGGCGAGGAAGAGGACCCGGTCGGCGTACGCCGCCGCTCCGGGGTCGTGGGTGACCATCACGATGGTCTGGCCCAGGTCGTCCACGGCCGACCGCAGGAAGCGCAGCAGCTCGGTCCCGGAGCGGGAGTCCAGCGCGCCCGTCGGCTCGTCCGCGAAGACGATCTCCGGCCGCGAGGCGAGGGCACGCGCCGCGGCGACCCGCTGCTGCTGTCCACCCGAGAGCTGGCTGGGGCGGTGCCCGAGCCGGTCGGCGAGACCAACGGTCTCGACGATCGAGCGGACCCAGGCGGCGTCGGGACGCCGACCCGCGATCCGCATCGGCAGCACGATGTTCTCCGCCGCAGTCATCGTCGGCAGCAGGTTGAACGACTGGAAGATGAAGCCGATCCGGTCGCGTCGCAGCGTAGTGAGCCGCTTGTCCTTCAGCGAGGTGATCTCGGTATCGCCGAGGTACACCTGGCCCGAGGTCGGGCGATCCAGGCCGGCGAGCATGTGCAGGAGCGTGGACTTGCCAGAACCGGACGGTCCCATGATCGCGGTGAAGCGGGCGCGCTCGACGGCCACGGACACGTCGTCCAGGGCCGCGACGCCGCACTACCGGCGCCGTAGAGCTTGGTGACGCCGACGGCGCCGGCGGCAGAGAGGTTCGACGACGCATGGGTGGGCGCCGGCGGGGTGTAGGTGGTGACAGACATGGTGTGCTTTCTCCTTGGTCGGAGCCGCCCGGGTCTCGAACGGCATGACTCGACGACACCGCACAACCCCCGGTCGCGACGATCGGGACAGGCACACGTCCGACGGCGGTGGCCACCCGGCTGCGGATGCTGGCCCGTGCGGTCAACCCCACCCCGAGGGTGCGGCCAACGCCCTCCCCACCGAGCGCCGCAGCGAGCACACTGCTGTCATGAGGTGGCTGACGGTGCTCCGACGTCGTTCGCGACGCGAGTGGCTCTCCGCGGCCCTGGTGCTGGCCGGGCTGGTGCTCTTCGTCGCGCTCTCCTACGGCCTGCTGGTCGTGGTGGTCGGTCGGCTGCTGGGCTCGACCGACCGACCCTCCCTCGGGTTGTCGGTCCTCGCGACGGCCGTGGTGGCGCTGGGCTTCGACCCGGTGCTCGCCCGGCTGGAACGCCTCGCCCGACGGCTGGTGCTCGGCGACCGGCCGGCGCCGTACGACATCCTGCGCCGGTTCACCGCGGCAGTGGCGGGGAACGAACGGCCCGAGCACCTGCCTCTGCGGATGGCGCGTCTGCTGGCCGAGGCGACGGGCGCCGCGTGGGCGCAGGTCTGGGTCTCCATCGACGAGCGCCCCGGTGGCCGTCGCCACCTGGCCGCCCGAGGCCGAGGGCGAGCTGGTCCGGAGCCCGGGCCGGGACTCTGGCTGCCGGGTCGCTGCCGGTGCGCCACGCCGGCGAGGAGCTCGGCCTGCTGGTCCTCAAGGAGCGCGCGGGCTCACCGCTCACCCCGATCGAGGAGCGTCTCTTCGCGGACCTCGCCCGCCAGGCCGGCCTGGTGCTGCGAGGAGTGCGGCTCCGGCCGCCCTCCGCCAGCGGCTGGACCGAGCTGTCGGCGCGTGAGACCGAGCTGCGGGTCTCGCGCGAGCGCCTGCTGGATGCCCAGGACGAGGCCCGCCGTCGGCTGGAGCGAGACATCCACGACGGCGCCCAGCAGCACCTGGTCGCGCTCGCGGTCAACCTGCGCCTGGCGGAGACCCTGACGCCGTCCCCCGACCGCGCCATCGCGCTGCTGGACACGCAGGAGCGTGCCGCACACGATGCGGTCCACGCCCTCACCCAGCTGTCCCGGGGCATCTACCCACCGCATGCTCGGCGAGCTCGGGGTCGCGGCCGCCCTGCGCGCCGCCGTGTCGGACCCGGCCGTCGTCGTCGGTGTCGCGCGGCGAGGAGAGGTACGCCGCGAGCGGTGGAGACCGCGGCGTACTTCTGCGCCCTGGAGGCGCTGCAGAACGCCGGCAAGCACGCTGGGGCAGAGCAGGTCCAGGTGGAGGTGGACGCCGCTCCCGGCGTACTGACCGTGACCGTGACCGACGACGGACGAGGCTTCGACCCGGCCGTCTCGTCGCCGGGCACCGGCCTGGCGAACATGCGCGACCGGGTCGACTCGGCGGGCGGCACCCTCACGATCGACGCAGCGCGGGGCAGAGGCGCGCGAGTGCGCGTCTCGCTGCCAGCGGACGGTTCGAGGCCCGGCGGCGGTGCGTGACGTGCTGAGCAGGCTCGCGTGGGTGACTCTTCGCGATCGTCGTCGTGCTCGTGTGCGCCGATGTCGTGGTCGCACTCCAGTCGGTGTCGCTCGTCTCCGAGAAGGCGGTGGCCGAGCACGGCTTCCCCCTCGTGCATGGCGCCTGCGTAGGTTGCGCCCTGATGGGTGCCCTGATCATCTCCCGCTACGACCGTCACCCGATCGGCTGGATGCTCAGCTGGATGGGCATCTCGTCAGCCGTGTCCCTGCTCTCAGAGGCGTATGCCTACTGGTCGCTCGAGGGCGACGGCCCGGGTTCGCGGGCAGCCGGAGGGGTCGCCGCCTGGCTCGCCCAGCTCTTCGGAGGACAGATCATCGTCGCCGTGCTCGCCCTGATGTTCATGCTCGCACCCGACGGGCGGTTCCTCTCGCCACGATGGCGTCGTGCGGCAATCGTGCCGGGCGTGGGCGCACTCCTGTGCTTCCTGGCCATCATCACGCATCGATCCTCGTGGCTTCGACCTCGACACCACCGGTGAGCGGTGGGGACCAGTTCCGGCAGGCGATGCTGGGCGTCGGCTTCCTGCTCATCAGCATCGGCGTGGTGCTGGCGGCGGTGTCGATGGTGCTCCGCCTGCGACGCAGCACCGACGAGGAGCGGCAGCGGCTGCGGCCGGTCGTGCTGGCCGCCGCCCTCACCGCCGCGGGGCTGGTCGTCGCTGGTCACCGTCCAGTCGGTGAACGGCGGGAGACAGACCTGGATCGCCGGGGTGCCGCTCTTCCTCGGGTTCTTCCTGATGCCGATCCTCTTCGCACTCGCCGTGCTGCGCTATCGGCTCTACGACCTGGACGTGATCATCAGCCGCGCGGTGCTGGTCGTCGTCGGGACGGCCTTCGCCGCCGTCGGATACACCGCCCTGGTCGTGCTGGCCGGGCAGCAGGTCGAGGGACGCTCCGGCGGCTTCTGGGTCTCGCTGCTCGCCACGTCGCTGTCGCGCTCGCGTTCCAGCCGCTGCGCCGCGTGGCGATCCGGCTCGCCAACCGCGCGGCCTACGGAGAGCGCGCACAACCCTATGAGGCCCTGACCGACTTCAGCCGCCGCCTCGCTGCGGCCCCGGACCCCGAAGAGCTGCTCCCCGCGGTCGCCGAGGCCGCGGCGCGAGCGGTGTCCGCAAGCGGCGGGCGAGCGACCCTGCAGGTGCCCGGCGGACGGTCCGTGACCGGGACGTGGGGCTGCTCGGCCGAGGACCGGGACGAGGCCGCCGGTCACGTCGTCGCGGTGGAGGCCGACGGCAGGGTCCTGGGGCGGATCGCCGTCGCCGTTCCTCGTGGCGCCCCTCTGCGGGCACCCGACATGAAGCTCTTGGCGGCGCTGGCCGACCAGACCGCCGTCGCGTTCCGCAACACCTCGCTGGCCGGGACCCTGGCAGAGCGGGTGGCAGACCTCGACCGCACCACCGGCCAGCTCGCGCAGTCGAGGTTGCGGCTGATCGCCGCCGACGACGCCGCTCGGCGGACACTGGAGGCGGCGATCAGCCGCCGGGTGCTGCCCGTTCCTCGCCGGCCTGCCCGACGCGATCGGTCAGGCGCGGGACAGCCTCGCCCGGGGCGACGACGCCGGGCTCGACGGCCTGGTCGACGGCACCAACGCCGCGCTCGACTCGCTACGAGAGCTGACCCGCGGGGTGTTTCCCGCCCAGCTGTCCCGGGCCGGCCTGGCCGCCACACTCGAGTCGCTGCTCAACCGCGCCCCCGTTGCCACCCGGCTGTCGGTGACCGGCCGCGGAGCCGAGCGTCACCCGGCACGCGTCGAGGCGGCGGTCTACTTCTGCTGCGCCGAGGCAGTCGCGGCGGCTACCGGGGGGCTGGACGTCGGGCTCGGCGGCGAACACGAACTGGCGCTGCGGATCACCGGTGCGCACGGAGTCCTGGACGTGACGGGGATCGAGGACCGGGTGGCCGCCGTCGGCGGTGAGCTGGAGGTCGCTGACGAGGTCGTCGAACTGCGCGTGCCGGTCAGTCGTCCAGGTGCCCTCAGCGGTCGGGCTGAGCGCCCGACTGCCCAGTCCCACGCCGCCACCAGCCGGTCGGGCCCGAACGCCGCCTTTGGGATGTACGCCGCAGCCCCGCACCCCGCCGCGTCGACCTGGTCCTCGTCGTAGGTCGACAGCAGGAACACCACCGGCGCCGGGTCGCCGGAGGCCAACCGCCGGGTCGCCTCGATGCCGTCGATCCCCGGCAGGTTCACGTCCATCAGCACCAGGTCGGGACCGAGCACGGCCGACGCCTCCAGCGACTCCTCGCCGGTGGTGGCCGCGCCGACCGCCTCGAAGCCCTCGGTGGCCTCGACCACGGCCGCCATGGCATGACGGAAGGGCTCCTGGTCGTCGACGATCAGGACCCGCACCGGCGCCATGCCACACCTCCTCGGCCACCATGGTGCCTCGCGCGGAGCACGACGGACAGTGGTGCTGTCCACACATCCGCGTGTCGCTGGCCGCACGCCGGTCCCGACCGTCCGGCTCACCTGCTCGGCGTACCACCCGTGGCGTCGAGATAGGCGAGCACAGCCATCACCCGGCGGTTGACGTCGGACTCGTTGGCCAGCCCGAGCTTCTGGAAGACCGAGCCGACGTGCTTCTCGACCGCCCGCTCGCTCATGTAGAGCGCCTTCGCCGTTGCGACGTTGCTACGGCCCGTCGCCAGCTCGGCCAGCACCTCGACCTCCCGCTCGGTGAGGGCCTGGAGGGCCGACGGGGACCGGTTGCTCTTGCGCCGGAGCAGGCCCTCCACGACCTTCGGGTCCAGCGCGGAGCCACCGCGCGAGACCTCGTGCAGCGCCCGCACCAGCTCGTCGAGATCGGTCACCCGCTCCTTGAGCAGGTAGCCGAGGCCCTCCACCCCCTCGGAGAGCAGCTCGACGGCGTACTCCTCCTCGACGTACTGCGAGAGCACCACCACCCCGGTCTCCGGGAACTCCGCGCGGATCCGCTTGGCGGCGTCGATGCCCTCGGTGGTGAACGTCGGGAGGCATCCTGATGTCGGTGAGCACCGCATCGGGCCGGTGCACAGCGACCGCGCGGTGGAGCGCGTCGGGGTCGGCGACGCTCTCCACGAGGTCGACCTCGTCGGTCTCGTTCAGCAGGCCGGCGACCCCCTCGCGGACCAGGAAGTTGTCGTCGGCGAAGACGACCCGCACAGTCATGGGCTCACTGTAGAGCCCGCTACGCCTGCAGCGCTGCTCGCCCGATGAGCGCCGCGCTCCCACCGTGACCTCCCGTCAGAGCCAGTCGAGATCCGCCGAGGTGGCACCGCCGGAGAGTCGCGCGTAGCCCGGACCGCGGTCGAAGAACGGCGTACTCACGGCTGGGCGGGTACGCCGCTCGGCCTCGGTGGCGCGCGGCATCGTGGGCCAGCGTGTCGTCGTCGGCCGACCCGCTGAGGACGACGCCGTAGTCACTCAGGGCGGCCTGCGGCGAGACCTTCTGCCAGACGACGTCGCGTACGACGAGCCTGCGGGTCGCGGGCCAGTGGATCGCCCCACCCGCCACCGCCGGTGGTGCGGATCCTGATCAGCTCACCGGCCCGCACCGGCTCGGCATCGGCGAGAGCGTCGACCTGACGCTCGGCCGGGCCGCCGGGATCGACGACGACCTCGAAGGGGCGGCCGGCCCGACCGCCCTTGACCCCCCAGCAGGACAGGATCGAACGGTCGGCGATGGACATGAAGTGGGCATCGGCGAGCATCCGGATGTCCTTCTCGTAGCCCAGCCCGCCACGGAACTCCCCGGCGCCTCCGGAGTCACGGGCCAGTCGCAGGGCCTCCACCCGGAAGGGGAAGCGCGCCTCGGTGAACTCACTCGGGAGATTGCGGGAGTCGGGCACCACGTGGATGGTGTCCTCCCCGTCGGCGTAGTAGCGGCCGCCCGACCCGCCTCCGAGCACCTCGCGCATGAGGTAGGGATGGCCCGCGAGGTCGTCGCCGTAGACCCCGGTGTAGCGGATCGTCTCCTGGTCTGCGGGCATGCGGCCGTCGACGGCCTTCGCGAGCACCCCCGCAAGGACCCCCAGCAGCCGCAGGATCACGAAGGTCCGGGCGTTGGTCGGGGCTGGGAACACCGGCGTCAGCAGGGTCCCGGGCGGGGGGAACCGCATCTCGATGAGCGGCACCACTCCCTCGTTGACGTCGAGCTCGGCCATCCGTTCCGGGCTCTCGGCGAGGTTGCGCAGGATCGGCGCCAGCCACTTCTTCAGGAATACCCCGTCGGAGTAGTCGCCACAGTGGTTGATCGGGCCCCTCGCCTGTGGCGAGGTGCCGTCGAAGTCGATGATGAGCCGCTCACCCTCGGGATCGTCAGGCGCTGTGCGGGTGAGCGTGATCCGTTGGGTGTGCAGCATCGGCGTCGTCGACCCCATCGTGCTCGGCGTAGTCCTCCCATACCCATTCGCCCACCGGGATCCTCGAGAGGATCTCGCGGCGATAGGTGGCCGTGGTGCGTTCGATGATGGCGTCGAAGCAGGACTCCACCGTGTCGACGCCGTAGCGGTCGAAGAGCTCGCCGAGCCGGCGCGCACCCATCAGGCAGGCAGAGCACTCGGCGTCCAGATCAGCGGCCAGCGACTCCGGCATCCGGGAGTTGCGAGTCATGATCGCCAGCGCCGCCCGATTGGGGACGCCGGCGTCCCACAGCTTGATCGGGGGAACCATCAGGCCCTCCTCGAACACGCTGGTGGCGTGCGACGGCATGGACCCGGGAACGGCGCCGCCGATGTCGTCGTGGTGCCCGAAGGCCTGGACGAACGCCACGACCCGCCCGTCGCCGAAGACGGGCACCGTCACGCACAGGTCGGGCAGGTGGCCGATGCCGCCTTCGGAGCGGTAGACGTCGTTGTGGAAGTAGACATCGCCGGGCTGCATCTCGGCGATCGGGAAGTCCCTGGCCACCGGGTGCACGAGGGCGGAGTAGGACCGACCGGTCAGCTTGCGCAGCAGGCGGTCGTGGATGCCGGCCCGGAAGTCGTGGGCATCGCGGATCATCGGGCTGCGCGATGTGCGCCCGATGGCGGTCTCGACCTCCATCTCGACACTCGCCAGCGACCCCTGGACGATCTCCACGAGCACGGGGTCGGCGCTCGCTCCGGCGTCGGTGGTCAGCGCGGCCGAACGGGAAGTCGGTGGGGGCGCGGGTGCCGGTCATGACTCGCTCCTCGTCACGATCAGGTTCAGGAAGGGGTCGACCCGGGCAGTGAACCCCGGATGCAAGCGGCACCGTGGAGCCGAACTCCTCGAGGATCGCGGGGCCGTCGATAGTGGCTCCCACCGGCAGGTCCTCGCGCTGGAAACGGGGCGTCTCGACATAGCCCTCGCGCAGCGTCGAAGCAGACCAGGCGGTGGGCAGGGTCGCTCACGGCCCACCACCCGGGCTCGTCGTGTCGCCGGATCTCGGGACGCCTGATCGGGCCGATCCCCGACACCCGGAGGTTCACCCACTCGACCTGCTGGCCGGGGTCGTGCACGGAAGTCGTAGCCGTAGAGCATCCGGTGCTGCTCGTGGAAGGCGTCGGCCACCTCGTCGACCAAGGCACGAGGTGAGCTCGCCCGTCGGGCAGAGGCACCCGGACCTCGAACGCCTGACCGTAGTAGCGCAGGTCGGCGGTGCGCACGGAAACGCTGCTGGCCGGGCAGGAAGCCCTCGGCAGCGAGCGCGTCCTGGGCCTGGCTGAGGAGATCGCCCACGATCGCCAGCAGGTCGACCAACATCAGGTCGTCATGACGTACGACGTGCGTCTGCACGTAGTCGTTGCGGACGTCGACGGTGAGCAGCCCGAAGGCCGAGACGTTGCCGGGGTTCGGCGGCACCAGCACCCGAGGAAGGCCGAGGACATCCATCAGGCGACACAGCAGCAGCGAGCCTGACCCACCGAAGGTGGTGAGGGTGAAGTCGCGCACGTCGAGGCCGCGCTTGACCGTCACCTGGCGCAGCGCGTTGGCCTGGTTCCACGCCGAGATCTCCAGGATGCCGGCTGCGCATGCCTCGACGCCGAGCCCCAGGCGCCCGGCCAGGGCGATGATGCCGTCGCGGGCGGCGGCCACGTCGAGGGGGATCTCTCCGCCCAGCAGGTGGGGTGGGATCCGGCCCAGGACGACATGGGCGTCGGTGATGGTGACCTCGGTGCCCCCGCGGCCGTAGCAGAGCGGGCCCGGGTCGGCGCCGGCCGACTGCGGCCCGACCTTGAGCGTGCCCTCGGGGGAGACCCAGGCGATGGAGCCGCCGCCGGCACCCACCGTCACCACGTCGATCATCGGGATCTTGCTCGGGTAGGCACCCACGCTGCCCTCGGTGGTGAGCGTGGGTTCCCCGTCGAGCACCACGCTGACGTCGGTGGAGGTCCCGCCGCCGTCACTGGTCAGCACCCGGTCGAAACCAGCCACCTTGGCGATCAGGGCCGCTCCCAGGGCGCCGGCAGCCGGCCCCGACAGCACCGTGGTGATCGGCTGGTGCACGACCTCGGCAGCGCTCAGCACTCCACCGTTGGACTTCATCACGTAGAACGGAACACGGCGACCGCCGTACGTCTCGAGGCGCTCGGCGATGTTCGCGACGTACCGGCTGAGGCGTGGCTTGACCGCGGCGTCGACCAATGTGGTGACCGAGCGTTCGTACTCGCGGTACTCGCGGAGCACCTCGCTGGAGACCGACACCACGGCGTCCGGGTGCTCCTGCGCTAGGACCGCACTCATCCGCTGCTCGTGAGCGGGGTTGGCGTAGGAGTGCAGGAACGACACCCCGATCGTGTCGATGCCGCGGCGTCGGAACCAGCGCGCGACCTCGCGCGCGCCCGCCTCGTCGAACTCGCGGACCTCGGCGCCGGTGAAGTCCAGGCGGCCGCCGACGCCACGGACCAGGTCTCGCGGCACGATGCGGGACGGCTTCACCCAGAAGTAGGAGTTGCCGTAGCCGTCGGGGACGCTCTGGCGGGCGATCTCGAGCATGGCCTCGTAGCCCTCGGTGGTGATGAAGCCCAGGGCACCCACCTTCCCCTCGAGAAGCTGGTTCGTCGCCACGGTCGTGCCGTGGCTGACGGAGGAGAGCGCTTCGCCGTGTCCCGGCTCCAGCCCCAGCAGCGAGAGCACCTTCGCGATCGCGGTCATGAATCCGTCGGCTGGGTTGTCGGGCGTGGACGGGGTCTTGGTGGTGACGATCTCGCCGGTGTCCTCGTCGAGAGCGACCACGTCGGTGAAGGTGCCCCCGGTGTCGATGCCGACGCGGATCCTGCGCGGCGTCGCTTCGAGGGCCATGCCTTGATTCAAGCGGTACGCCGCCCGCCCCGCGAGGGCACAAGTTGTTCGTCCCACGGGTCGAGGGTTGGCAACTCCCGACAGCGGGCCAGGCTAGGCTGGTCTTAATGTCCGAACATTAGAGAGCAGGGCTGTGGTCGAGCACGCGCCGTACGTCTGGCTGGTGCTGGGCCTCGCCGCGCTCGTCGTCGGATTCGCCAAGACCGCCATCGGTGGCCTCGGGACCGTCGCAGTCGCGATGTACGCCGCCGTCCTCCCGGCCCGCGAGTCCACCGCAGCCCTTCTGCTGCTGCTGCTCGTCGGGGACGTGGTGGCGGTCGCGAAGTATCGGCACGACTGCGACTGGTCGCTGCTGCGCCACCTCATTCCCGGCGTACTCCCCGGACTGGCCGTCGGCGCCCTGGTGCTCGCCGTGGTCGACGACCTGACGTTGCGGCGCGGGATCGGGGTGGTGATCCTGGCCCTCGTCGCACTCCAGCTGGTGCTGAGTCGGCGTCGGGATCTCGACGCCGCGCCGAGCCGATGGCCGCGGCCGGTGCGGGTCGGCTCCGGCGTCGCCGCCGGATTCACGACCATGGTCGCCAACGCGGGCGGTCCGGTCATGACCCTCTACCTGGTCGGCCAGGGCATCGACAAACGCCGCTTCCTGGGCACGACCGCCTGGTTCTTCTTCGGGGTCAACCTGTGCAAGGTCCCGCTCAGTGCCGGGCTCGGCCTGTTCGGCAGCGAGATGCTGTGGACCGCCTCGATGCTGGTGCCGCTGGTCCTCGTCGGCGCCTTCGTCGGCATCCGCGTGGCTGGCCGGATGCGACAGTCGGCCTTCGACATCGCCGTCCTGACCGCCACCGCGCTGTCCGCCGTCGCCCTCATCCTCGCCTGAGGCCATCCCGCCCCCACCTGATGGCGGGCGAGTGCAGGGATCCCCGGATATCCGGGAAACTCGCGGTTGTCAGGCATGCAACGGCTGACACCGCGGATCCCCGGATATCCGGGGATCCCTGCGGAGCAGATCAGCCCGGCATGTAGGCCAAGGACATGGTGTCGGTGTGGGTGCCCCAGGTCAGCGTCATCTGCCAACAGCCGGGAGCCGGCAGGTCGATGATCGACGGTCCCGGACCGCCCTCGACCTCGCGGGTGACCTCGGAGACCGAGGTGCCCTCGCCACCCACGAGTCGCGCTGTGATGGTGAGGGTCTGTCCCACATCCAGCGGAAGCCGGGAGACCCAGAGGATCTTGTTGCCGTGATCCTCGGCGGGAGGAGCGGAGAGCGGCTGGGCGAAGAGGATGGCCACGATGTCGCCGCGATCCCCTCTCACGTAGGGGATCCGGGGATGAGGGTCGGTGAACCCACCGGTGGCCCAGTCGGGAAGCACGGCGGCGGGCACCGTCGCCACGCACCGTGTCACCGGCGCCGGTGGGGAGACGAGAGGAGCGGCAGCGTCCGGCCCCGTCGATCTCAGGGCGAACGGCAGCACCACCGCCGCCGCGACGCCTGTGGCCAGAGCGCCCACCGCCCACTGGTTGTGCCGCCGGCGACGCCGGCCGGCCCGCACGATCTCGTCGGCGGGTGCGACCGCCACCTCGACGGAGTCGGTGGCCGCATGCAACCACGTCGCGACCTCGGCTTCGTGCATCATCGGTTCTCCTCGGGCGTGGGATCGAGTTCTCTCAGCGAAGGATCGCCACCGAGCAGGGCGATGGCGCGCGCAGCGCGACTCTTGACGGTGCCGGGCCGGATGCCGAGCACCTGGGAGATCTGCGCCTCGGTCAGATCGGCGAAGTAGCGCAGCACCAGGACCTGGCGCTGGCCGGGATCGAGTCGGTCCAGGGCCACCCGCACCGACTCGTTCAGCACGACCCCCGCGGCCGGATCGACAAGCGCTCTCTCAGGGAGCTCGGGCAGCGGCACCTCCCTGCGCCACCGGCGCCGCCAACTGCGCGAGATGCCGTTGACCAGGACGCGATACACGTACGCATCGCGGTCATCGGCGGCTACCACCCGCGGCCAGGCGGCGTAGCACCGGATCAACGCGTCCTGGACCGCGTCCTCGGCATCGGTTCTGCTGCAGCCGAACAGCATCGCGGCACGGATCAGAGTGCGGAAACGCGAGACGACGAAGGCGTGGTACTCCTCGTCGTACGACTTCATGAGACATCCTCGGGGCAGGGGCCGTTACCTGGGACGAGGACCTGGCCCACCCATTCGGTTCCCGACCGCTCAGCCCTCCTGGGCCGCCTGCATGGCCTCCAGTGCGATCGGCGGCGGGGCGTGGAAGTCGAAGGCCCGGAACAGGACCGCGTTGGCCACACCCAGCGCGCGTCCCTGCAGCGCGGTGATCCCCGTGAGCATGGGGCGCACCGGCGGATGCCCGGGGAGGCCGGCGAGGTATTCCCGGTGGGCCTCCAGCGAGGCGATCCCGCCCTCCAGCGGCGCACCCGTGACGTCGACCCCATGGGTCGGCCGGGAGTCGCCCGCGATGAGCAGCCAGCGCGCCGACCAGGGTTCGAGACCCTCCTCGAGAAGGTCGGTGAAGACCCAGCGGTTGCCGGCGTCGCGCAGCGCATCGAGCGCCGCGAGACCGGCGACCCGGTGGTCGGCCTGGTTGAGCCCGGCGACGAACTCGACGTCCCAGGAGCCGACCAGCACTGCCTCCGGCTGGAAGCGTCGGATCGCGCGGGCGATGTCGCGGCGCATGTCCAGCGAATATTCCAGCACCCCGTCGGGGTAGTCCAGGAACTCGACCTGGGCCACCCCCACCTCGTGCGACCCCGCGATCTGCTCGGCCATCCGCAGCTCGGCGGTGGCCTCGGGGTGAGGAGTCCATGCCCGCCTCGCCCTTGGTCAGCAGCAGGTAGGCGACCTCGACCCCGGCCGAGGTCCAGGCGGCCACCGCCGACGACGCGCCGTACTCGACGTCATCGGGGTGGGCCACCACGCACAGGACGCGGGCGAACGCGTCCTCGGGAAAGGTCTGGATCGCGCTCGGCTCCATGTCGGCAGCCTAGGGGAACCGAGCCGAGAGGGACATCAGTCGTTCTGGGGGAACCCGAGGTTGAGACCACCGTGGCTGGGGTCGAGCCAGCGGGAGGTGACGACCTTGCCCCGGGTGAAGAAGTGCACGCCCTCCATGCCGTGCGCGTGGCTGTCGCCGAAGAGGCTGTTCTTCCAGCCGCCGAAGGAGTAGTAGGACACCGGCACCGGGATCGGGCACGTTGATGCCGACCATGCCCACCTCGACCTCGTTCTGGAACCGGCGGGCCGCTCCCCCGTCGTTGGTGAAGATGGCCGTGCCGTTGCCGTAGGGGTTGGCGTTGATCAGCGCCAGCCCCTCGTCGTACGACGCCACCCGCACGACCGAGAGCACCGGACCGAAGATCTCCTCGGTGTAGATGGTCATGTCCGGTGCCGACCCGGTCGAACAGGGTCGGGGCGAGGAAGAAGCCGTCGCCGTCCGCGTCGACCGGGCGCCCCGGCCGTCGACGACCAGCTCGCGCCTGCGGCCTCGCCCGCGTCGACGTACGACGAGACCTTGTCGCGGTGCGCGCCGGTGACCAGCGGGCCCATGTCGCAGCCGCGGGTGCCGTCGCCGGTGCGCAGCTTGCCCATCCGGTCGACGATCCTGGCGACCAGGTCGTCGGCGATCGACTCGACGGCGACCAGCGCGGAGATCGCCATGCAGCGCTCGCCGGCGGAGCCGAAGCCGGCGTTGACGGCGGCGTCGGCGGCCAGGTCGAGGTCGGCGTCGGGCAGCACCAGCATGTGGTTCTTCGCGCCGCCGAGGGCCTGGACCCGCTTGCCGTTCGCGGTGCCGGTCTCGTAGACGTAGCGCGCGATCGGGGTCGACCCGACGAAGGAGACGGCCTTGATGTCGGGGTTGGTCAGCAACGCGTCGACGGCCTCCTTGTCGCCGTTCACCACGCTGAGTACGCCGTCCGGCAGCCCGGCCTCGGTCCACAGCTCGGCGACCGCGATGGTGGCGCAGGGGTCCTTCTCGCTGGGTTTGATGACGACGGCGTTGCCGCAGGCGAGCGCGACGGGCACGAACCACAGGGGCACCATCGCCGGGAAGTTGAACGGCGAGATGACCGCGACCACCCCGAGGCTCTGGCGGATCGAGTAGACGTCGACGTTGGTCGAGGCGTTCTCGCTGAAGCCGCCCTTGATCAGGGTGCGGGATGCCGCAGGCGAACTCCGCCACCTCGAGCCCGCGGACGACCTCGCCGAGGGCGTCGTCGAGGACCTTGCCGTGCTCGGCGGTGATCAGGGCCGCGATCTTCTCCTTGTCGCGGTTCAGCAGCTCACGGAACGTGAAGAGCACCTGGGTGCGCTTGGCCAGCGAGATGTTGCCCCAGGCGTCGGCCCAGGCCTGCTTGGCGGTGGCGACCACCTCGCCGACGAGGTCGGCCGAGGCGAGATCGAGGAGCCGCGAGACCGCGCCGGTCGCCGGGTTGAACACCTCGCTGGTGCGCTCGGCCGTGCCCTCCCAGGGCCGGCCGGCGATGAGGTGGGTGATGCGCGTGGGGCGTGCTCATGATGTCTCCTTGGCTGTGGCGAGCGGGTCGGTCGAGCTGAGGAACGGGCGCTGACCCGCCTGCTGGTCGAGGTAGTGGGCGTAGGCAGCTCGGGTGGAGTCGAGCTCGGAGACCTGGCTGACCGGCACGTCCCACCACGACTCACTGTCGGGGGCGTGGATCAGCGGGTCGGTGTTCACGTGGATCATCACCGGGCCGTCTGCCGGTGCCTCCTTGGCGGCCCGGATCGCCTTCTCGAGCTCGTCGCGCGAGGACACCTCGATGACGTGCACGCCCAGACTGCGGGCGTTCGCGGCAAGGTCCACGGGGAGTACGTCGCCATCGAGGCGGCCCTGCTGTCCGCGGAAGCGATAGCTGGTGCCGAACCGCTGCGACCCCAGGGACTCCGAGAGCGAGCCGATGGAGTGGAAGCCGTGGTTCTGCACCAGGACCACGATCACCTTGATCCGCTCCTGCACTGCGGTGACGAGCTCGGTCGGCATCATCAGGTAGCCCCCGTCGCCGACCATCGCGAACACGTCGCGACTGTCGTCGGCCAGGCGGATCCCCAGCGAGGCCGGCACCTCGTAGCCCATGCAGGAGAAGCCGTACTCGACGTGGTAGCCCTTGCGGTCGCGCACCCGCCAGAGCTTGTGCAGGTCGCCGGGCATCGAGCCGGCCGCGCACAGGACGACGTCGCGCGGGTCGCTGAGCTCGTTGACGCAGCCCAGCACCTCGCCCTGGGTGAGGAGTCCCTCCGCGAGGGCGTCGGTGACCGAGGTCGGGGGGTGGTACGTCGCCTCGACCTGCTCGTCCCAAGCCGCCCAGAGCCGGCCTGTTCGGGCCGGTAGGCGTCGGGCACGGCATACCCCTCGAGGGCGACGGTCAGGGCCGTCAGCGCCTCGCGGGCATCGGCGACGACGGAGTAGCCGGAGTGCTTGCCGGCGTCGAAGTTGGCGATGTTGACGTTGACGAAGCGCACGCCGTCCTCGTGGAAGGCGGTGCGCGAGGCGGTGGTGAAGTCGCTCCACCGGGTGCCGATGCCGATCACCACATCGGCGGTGCGGGCCAGATGGTTCGCAGCCGTGGTGCCGGTCGATCCGACCGCGCCCATCTCCTGGGGGTGGGCGTGGGGCAGCGAGCCCTTGCCGGCCTGCGCCTCCCCGACGGGGATGCCGGTCGCGTCGCACAGGGCGAGCAGGGCGTCCTCGGCACCGGAGTAGTGCACCCCGCCACCGGCGACGATCAACGGCCGCCGGGCCGAGCGGATGATCTCGGCCGCACCCTGGATCCGCGCCTGCTCGGCCGGTGGCCGGGCGACGTGCCAGGTCCGCTCCGCGAACAGCTCGACCGGCCAGTCGTGGGCCTCGGCCTGCACGTCCTGCGGCAGTGCCACGGTCACTGCGCCGGTCTCGGCCGGGTCGGTGAGCACCCGCATCGCAGCAAGCAGGGCGGAGGGCAGCTGCTCGGCCCGGGTGACTCGGTCGAAGAACCGGGAGAGGGGCCGGAAGGCATCGTTCACGGTGAGGTCACCGCCGTACGGCGCCTCGAGCTCCTGCAGCACCGGGGAGGACCGGCGCGTCGCGAAGGTGCCCGAGGGCAGCAGCAGCACCGGGAGTCGGTTGATGGTGGCCAGCGCTGCACCGGTGAGCATGTTGGTCGAGCCGGGGCCGACCGACGCCGTGCACACCCACGTCTGCAGACGGTCCTTCTGGCGGGCGTAGGCCACCGCGGTGTGCACCATGGCCTGCTCGTTGCGAGCCAGCACGTAGGGCAGCCCCGGCGTCCGCCCCGCGTCCACGGCCGCGGTCTCGTGCTGCAACAGCGCCTGGCCGATCCCGGCCACGTTGCCGTGCCCGAAGATCCCCAAGCAGCCGGCGAACAGCTTCTGGCGCACCCCGTCGCGCTCGGAACACTGCACGGCCAGGAACTCCACGGTGGCCTGGGCGACCGTCAACCGGATCGTCTCGCTCATCTGTGCGCCCCTCCCATGGGCAGTCGTGCATCGGCGGGCTGGTCGGCCCAGGTGTCTCGGACCCAGCCGTGGCTGGGGTCGTCGCAGATCAGCCAGGCCCGGGTCGGACCGGGGCCGGCCATCACGTTGAGGTAGTAGAGGTCGTAGCCGGGCGCCGCCATCGCCGGGCCGTGCCAGCCGTGGGGCACCAGCACCACGTCGCCGGTGCGCACCTCGGCGAAGACGTCGATGGGGCGGTCGTCGGTGCCGTAGACCCGCTGGTAGCCGATCGGGTCGGCCCCCTCGGGCACCGGTCCGCCGGCTGCGGCACCCTCGACCTGGGTCTCGAAGTAGTAGATCTCCTCGAGCTCGCTCTCGACACCCGGGCGTTCCTCGTCGTGCTTGTGAGGCGGGTAGGAGCTCCAGTTGCCGGCCGGCGTGATCACCTCGCAGGCGATCATCGCGTCGGCGTCCAGGACGCCGGGGATGCCGAAGTTGCGGACCTCACGCGCGGCGATGCCGGCCCCGCGCAGCTCCACGGGCACCTCGCCGGCGTCGAGGTGCCGGAACACCTGCTCCGAAGCCCCGTCCACGCGTGCCGCGCACACGGCGACCCGGGCGCTCGCGTCGCAGGCGGTCAACGTCAGGGCGGACCCGGCAGGCACGAAGACGACGTCGGTCGGGCCGGAGAACACCGAGGCCCGCCCAGCGAGGGTGGCCTCGTCGCACCCACCGTCGGGCCTGCGCGCAGACACCCGGGCGGCGCCGTTGAGTGGCACGACGACGTACTCCCAGGGTCCGGGCGGGACCTCGAGAGACCTGCCCTCCTCGAGGGCGCCGATCCGCAGGCCGGTGTGCTGCCAGTCCTCAGGGGCGTCGTCGACGACCGTCTGCCAGCCGTCCCGCGCCGTGGAGCCGGCGGGCAGCACCCAGCGGTTGTCGGACGAGCTCATGCCGGCTGCACTCCGTGGACGAGCTCGGCGGCGATGTCGACGGCACCCGCGACGTCTCCGTTCGGCGGGAAGAGCAGGGCACGGCCGACGACCAGACCCCGGACCGGTGCGAGATCGAGCGCCTTGCCCCACGACGCGTAGGTGTCCTGCGGGTCGCCCTGCGGGTCTCCCCCAGCAGCAGCGTCGGCATCGTGGTCGCCTCCATCACCCGCTCGAGGTGGTCGACCACCGGCAGCTTCAACCAGGTGTAGGCGCTGCTCGCCCCCAGGCCGGAGGCGATGTGGATGGACTTGATGGTGCTCTCGGGATCGAGCAGGTTCTTGACCCTGCCACCGTCGCGCACCGAGAGGAAGGGCTCGACCATCGCGATGAGCCTGCGGGCAGCCAGCTCGGTCACGGCGTTCGCCGAAGCCTCCAGCGTCGCCACCGTGCCGGGGTCGGTCAGGCAGACGCGGGTGAGCATCTTGCCGCCGTCGAGCCCACGGTCCGCGATCTCGGCGGCGCAGTAGCCGGTGAAGCGGTCGTCGAACTCGAACGCCGCCCCCTGCAGACCTCCGCGGTTCATCGAGCCGAACACGACCTTGCCCTCGAGGGCGCCCATCAGCAGGAGGTCGTCGAGGATGTCGGGAGTGCCGAGGACGCCGTCCACGCCGGGTCGGGCCAGCGCGGTGGCCAGTCGATCCAGCAGCTCCGGACGACTGGCCATCGCCAGCGAGTCGGTGCGTACGCCGAGAGCACCACGCGCGGGGTGGTCGGCGGCCACGATCAGCATCCGACCGTCGGCACCGAGCAGTGGACGGCGCGCGCGCTGTGCCCAGGCCTCTGCGATGCGGTGGGGCTCGCGGGCGCGGATCTCGGTCAGGTCGACGAGGGTCATGATCTCTCCTCCGCAGCCCGGGCCGGCCGGGATGCGATCGCGGCCAGGACTTCGGCCTCATCGGGCATCGCGGTCGAGCACTCGAGGCGACCGGCCACCAGGGCCCCTGCGACATTGGCGAACTCGAGGATGCGGCGCAGCTCCCAGCCGCTCAGCAGTCCGTGCACCAGGGCACCGCCGAAGGCGTCTCCGGCACCGAGGCCGTTCACGACGTCCACCCAGAACGGCTCGACCTCTACCCGCTGGTCGGCGGTCACGGCGAGCACACCCTTGGGTCCCTGCTTGACGATGGCGAGCTCGAGCCCGCGCTCCAGGAGCGCGTCGGCGGCGCGCTGCGGGTCGGTCTCGCCGACCGCCACCTCGCACTCCTCCCGGTTGCCGACGGCGACGGTGACGTGCTCGAGGGCGGCAGACACCTGCCTGCTGGCCTCGGCGGGGTCGTCCCAGAACATCGGCCGGTAGTCGAGGTCGAGGATCGTGTGCTGGCGTCGCCCGCGGGCCTCGAACGCGGCGAAGTGGGCCGTACGGCTCGGCTGCTGCGAGAGCCCGGTCACCGTCGACCAGTAGATGCGGGCCTCCCGGATCGCGTCGAGAGGCAGGTCGGCGGGCTCGAGCTGCAGGTCGGGGGCGGTGGGATAGCGGTAGAAGTACAGCGGGAAGTCGTCGGGCGGGAAGACCTCGCAGAAGGTCACCGGCGTCGGTGGGCCGTCGTGGGCGGTGATGAACGACGGGTCGACGCCGAGCCGCTCCGCCTCGATCCGCACGTAGTTGCCGAACGGGTCGTTGCCGGTGCGGGTCACCAGGGCCGAGGTGTGCCCGTAGCGAGCGGCGGCGACCGCGACGTTGGTGGCGCTGCCGCCCAGGAACTTCTCGAAGGTCTTGACGTCCTCGAGTCCCACGCCGTGGTCCAACGGGTAGATGTCCACCCCGGTGCGGCCCATGGAGACCAGGTCGTGGGCGGGCATCACTGGACTCCCACGTCGGCGACCTGCACCGGGAGACCGGTGTCGGCCGAGCGCTGGCAGGCCTCGGCGGCGGTGAAGGCGGCCAGGGCGTCCGCGACCGTGCAGGGGCTGGTGATGGTGCCGTCGGCGACGTCGCAGAACGCCGTCAGCTCGGCCTGGTAGGCGGGCAGGAAGCGCTCCATGAAGGACCACTTCTGCGGACCCTTGGGGTAGTCGACCCCGGCCTCGGCGGAGCGGACGGCCAGCGAGTCGTCGTACCCGACGCCGATGGTGCCCTCGGAGCCCATCACGTCCATGCGTACGTCGTGCCCGCCGCCGTTGTAGCGGGTGGCGGACAGCAGGACCAGGGTGTCGTCGTCGAGCGTGAGGACGGCAGCGGCGGTGTCGACGTCGCCGGCCTCGGCGAAGAAGTCGGCGCCCTTGTTGGCTCCGGTGGCGAACACGCTGGCGACCTCACGCCCGGTGACGAAGCGGAGGATGTCGAAGTCGTGGATGCTGCAGTCCCGCAGGATGCCGCCGCTGAGCGGACAGGTAGGCGGCAGGCGGCGGGGCCTGGTCGTGCGTCTGGGCGCGGACCGTGTGGATGAACCCGAGCTCGCCGCTGGCCACGGCGGCGCGGGCCCGTCGGTAGCCGGCGTCGAAGCGCCGCTGGAAGCCCACGTGCACGGGCACACCACTGGACTCGACCAGCTGCACCATCTCACTGTCTCGGCCGAGCGTGGTGGCGACGGGCTTCTCGCAGAAAGTCGGGAGTCCGGCAGCGACTGCTACGGCGCAGGACGTCGGCGTGGCTGGTGGTCGAGGTGGCGATCACGACGGCGTCGACCTGGGCGAGGAGGTCGTCGAGGTCCTCCGCATAGCCGTAGCCATGTTCGGCGGCGAGCTGCTTGGCCGGTTCGGAGATCACGTCCGTCACGACGACCTGCTCGACCTTGTCGAGCCCTGCCAGTGTCGAGGCGTGGAACGCACCGATGCGCCCTGCCCCTGCCAGACCGATCCGCACCGACGTCTCCTCATCCTCGTTGCTCGGGCCGCGGGTCCTGCTGCGGCGTCACCCTCAACGATGCCTGCTGAGGAGGTGCCCGTCAATGCTTTGTTCTAACATTCTTACTTAATACTTTTATGACGTGGATCACCCGGGTTGCCGAAGGGGTGATCACAGCGTGAAGGCACTTCGGAAGCTCTCGAGGGCGACCCCGCTCTCCCCTGAGGCCCATCCCTCCATCGCGACCACGCCGGCGTAGGACAGGCCATCCAGCGCTCGCGCGATGGCCGGGTAGTTGATCTCACCGGTGCCTGGTTCGCATCGTCCCGGCACGTCGGCGACCTGGATCTCGCCGATCCAGGGCTGACACCGGCGCAGCAGCTCGATCAGGTTCCCCTCGCCGATCTGGGCGTGGTAGAGGTCCAGGTTCATCCGCAGGCCAGGACTGTCCACGGACTCCACCAGGGCAAGGGTGTCGGCGGCCCGGGCGAACGGCGTACCAGGGTGATCGACCTCGAGGTTCAGGTTCTCCAGCGTGAAGGTGACCCCTTCGCGCTCCCCCAGGTCCGCGAGCCGCGCCAGCGTGTCACGCGCCGTCAGCCACATGTCCCCGGTGACCACCTCGACCGGCTCGACCGGCAGACCCTGAGGATCGAGGCCGGTGCCATGCACGTTGAGCCGGGGACAGTCGAGCCGGTGCGCCACGGGCACGGACTGCTCGGCGGTGCGCAGGAAGGCCTCGATGCCGTCGGTCCGGGTGAGGTTGCCCTCGACATAGCCCGTCATGGACGAGAACGACGCTCCGGTCGAGACCAGCTCGCCGATGTCCTTGGCCGTCCAGTCCCAGATCTCGACGAGGAAGCCCGCGTCATGGATCTTCGCGGACCCGGTCGATGAAGGGCAGGTCGAGGAACACCATCTCGGCGGAGACCGCGAGGGAGTACGCCGCCGTGCCGCTCACGACAGCACCTTCGCGGGTGCGCCGGTTCGCGCGGACTCGATGCACGCGAGTGCGACGGCCAGCGCCCGCTTGGCATCGCGGCCGGTGACGCTCGACTCGCGCCCCTCACGCACGGCATCCACGAACTCCACGAACTCCGCCGTGTACGCCGCCCCGAAAAGCTCGACGTCCCCGCGCACCGTCTCGCGCGTTGCACCGGCGGCAGTCAGCAGCTGCATGGACGTCCGGTTGGGGGTGCCGGCCGTCACCATGCCGGCCGACCCGAAGACCTCGCCGCGGACGTCGTAGCCGTAGGCCGCCGAGAAGCTCGCCTCGGCGGTCGCCAGGGCGCCGTTGTCGAACCGGATGGTGACGATCGCGCTGTCGAGCAGCCCCGCGTCCTTGAAGTCGGGCGCAACCAGAGCGTCGGCCATCACGAAGACCTCCACCGCGGCGGCTCCGGGATTGAGCCACAGCAGGGTGTCGAAGTCGTGGATCAGCGTGAGCAGGAAGATCGTCCCGGGCGCGACCCCGGCCGGGTTGGCCAGACCTGGGTCCCGGGTGAGGGAACGCATCAGCTGGGGAGTGCCGACGAGTCCGTCGACGACCGCCCGGTGAGCGGCGGCGAAGTCGGCGGAGAACCGCCGGTTGAAGCCGACCTGGAGCACCACGCCCGCAGCGGCCGCCGCGTCGACGGCCCGGGTGGCGTCCTCGAGCGACAGTGCCATCGGCTTCTCGCAGAACACGCCCTTGCCGGCCTGCGCTGCGGCGACCACGAGGTCGGCGTGCGCCGGCGTGGACGCGGCGATCACCACGGCCTCGATGCTGTCGTCGGCGATCAGGCTCTCAGGGGCGGGATCGGCGCGCACCCCCAGGAGCGCGGCCAGCGCCTGGGCCGACTCCGCCCTGGCGTCGGCGACGGCGACGAGCTCGGCGCCTGGGACCCGGCGGTGCAGGATCTCGGCGTGCGACGAGCCGATGCGGCCTGCGCCGATCAGCCCGACCCGGACCGGGTGGGCGATGGCGGCGTTGACTGGTGGCATGTCGCGGTGACCTCCTGGGTCAGCGGTAGAACTCGGGCACGGACACATCGGGGATCTCGACGCGGTTGCCGGAGTGCAGTGACTCGACCCCCGCACTCGCGGCCAGGTTGGCCCGGTGGCCGTCCCAGGCGCTGGGGCCTTGCGCGACCCCGGAGCGGACCGAGGAGACCCAGCCGGCGAGCTCGATGCGGTAGGCGTCGGTGAAGCGAGCGACGAAGTCGTCGGAGACGACGACGCCGTCGGTCCCGGACTGCCGCAGGCTCAGCCCGTAGGGCGGGGTGAGCCGAGCGGTGCCGCCATCCCCCACGACCTCGCAGCGCACGTCGTAGCCGTAGCCGGCGTTGACGAACACCTCGGCGGTGACGAGTACGCCGCCCCGGGTCTCCAGCACGGCCACCTGCGGGTCCCGCAGCCCGCCGTCCTGGCGCCGGGCCGCGAACACGGTGATCGCGGCCAACGGGTCGTCGAGCAGCCACGGCACGACGTCGAGCTCGTGGATCATCGAGTTCACGATCACCCCGTCCGAGGTGGCACTCGGATGGGCCCGGGCGTTGCGGTGCACGCAGTGCACCACCCGCGGCGTACCGATCCCGCCGTCGGCGATAGCGTCGCGCAACGCCACGTAGCCGGGATCGAAGCGCCGCATGAATCCGACCTGGATGAGGCGCCGCCCGGCGGCGACCTCGGCGTCGACCAGGCGCTGGGACCCTTCGGCCCCGATGGCAAGGGGCTTCTCGCAGAGCACCGGCTTGTCGGCGGCGAGGCACTCGAGAACGAGTTCCTCGTGCAGTGGGTCTGGGGCGGCGACGATCACGGCATCGACCTCCGAGGAGGTGATCAGCGCCGAGGCGCTCACCGCGCTGAACGCCCCGGCCTCCTCGGCCACCGACAGCGAGCGAGCGGCATCGAAGTCGTAGACCGCAGACACCCGGCAGCCGGGCACCCAGCCCGCCAGCGTGCGCACGTGGGAGGTGCCCATGGCGCCCGCCCCGACCACTCCGATCCGCAGCTCTCCGGGTCGGACCTCGGTCACAGGTGCTTGACCTCGTCCTGCATCTGCTTGGTGACCTCGGAGTCGGGCATCGAGCGCGCGAGCTCGTGGGTGAGCGCGTCGAGCTCGCTGCCACCGGCCATCATCTTCACCAGCTCCTCGAGGGGCAGCTCGGCCTTGGGGAAGTCACCCATGCTGGTGCCGCGTCGCAGCAGCATGAACCGGTCACCGACCGGGTAGGCGTGGTGCGGGTTGTGGGTGATGAAGACGACGCCGAGACCGCGGTCGCGGGCCTTGGCGATGTACTTCAGCACCACCCCGGACTGCCGCACCCCGAGGGCAGCGGTGGGCTCGTCGAGGATCAGCACCCGGGCACCGAAGTAGACCGCGCGGGCGATCGCCACACACTGGCGCTCACCGCCGGACAGGGTGCCGATGGGCTGCTCGACGTCGCGCAGGTCGATCCCCATCGCGGCCAGCTCGGTCTTGGTGATTGCCTTCATCGTCTTGATGTCCAGTCGCCTGAGCGGACCGACTCCCTTGGTCAGCTCGGAGCCGAGGAAGAAGTTCCTCCACACCGGCATCAGGGGCACCACCGCGAGGTCCTGGAACACCGTCGCGATCCCGAGCGCCAGCGCCGCCCGCGGGCTGCCCATGTGGCGCTTCACGCCGTCGACGATGAACTCACCCGACGTGTGCTCGTGGGCCCCTGCCAGGATCTTGATGAAGGTCGACTTGCCGGCACCGTTGTCACCCAGCACGCAGGTGACCTCGCCGGCCTTCACCGAGGTGGTGACGTCGCGCAGGGCGATGATGCTGCCGTAGCTCTTGCCGATGGCCTCGACCTCGATGATCGCGGTGCCGACCTGGGGCAGGTCGGGCACGTCAGCGACGGAGGACTCGTTGGCGCTCATCTGACTGCCTCCGCTCGGGCCTTGACCCAGTTGTTGACCAGCACCGCACCGAGCAGCATCACGCCGAGGATGGCGAACAGCCAGTCGTTGTCCCAGCCCTCGTAGACGATGCCCTGGGCGACCATGCCGTAGATCAGTGCACCCAGCGCCGCGCCCACGGCGGAGCCGTAGCCACCGGTGAGCAGGCAGCCGCCGACCACGGCGCAGATGATGAAGATGAACTCCTGGCCGACGCCGGTGGTCGACTGCACCGTGGTGGTCTTGAACAGCGAGAGCATGCCCACCAGCCAGCCGGCCACCGAGGTGGTGATGAACAGGCCGACCTTGGTCTTGAAGACGGGTACGCCGACCTGGCGAGCGCTGTTCTGGGCGCCACCGACCGCGAAGATCCAGTTGCCTGCCCGCGTGCGCAGCAGCACCCAGGTGGCGATCGCGGTGACGGCGATCCACCAGAAGGTGGCCGCGTAGATGGTGAGAGGCAGGGCGCCGCCGAGGTTGACCTTCACGAAGGACCCGAAGATCTGCTGACCCTGGGTGTAGCCGTCCGCCCGCTGGAGACCGGACACCGACACCTTGCCGATCAGGATCTTGGTCACCGCGAGGTTGACGCCCTGAAGGACGAAGAACGACCCCAGCGTCACGATGAAGCTCGGCAGTCCGGTGCGCATCACCAGGATCCCATTGAGCGTCCCGATGGCGACCGCGATGACCAGGGCGACCAGGATGGCGACCCAGACGTTGGTGCCGTACTCGGACATCAGGATGCCCGTGGTCAGGCCGGTCGTGCCGATCATGGCTCCGGCGGAGAGGTCGAACTCACCCCCGATCATGAGCATGGACACCGCGACCGCCATGATGCCGATCGTCGACGACGTGAAGATCCAGGTGCTCGCTCCGCCGGGCTTGGCGAAGGCACCGGTGGTGGTGGCGAAGAACACGAAGATCACGAGGGCGGCGACGGCAGCGCCCACCTCTGGTCTGCGCAGGATTGTGGCCACGCGGTGCGACCCCGCGAGGCGCTCGTCTGGCTCCGGAGGGCTGGTCGACGCCTCGGGCCCGGTCGTGGTGGTGCTCATCATCTCTCCCTTGTCCAGTGGGTCCCGGATCACCGGGGTCGGGGGCCCTGCAGGCTCGCAGAGCCCCCGACTGGTGCGGCTGGATCAGCGCGTGCCTCCCTTGGCGAAGCCCAGGACCGCCTCGGCGTTGTCCTTGGTGATGATGGCCGGGCCGGAGTTGATCGGCTGTCCGCCGCCGATGTCGTTGCCGTTGATCACCTTGAGGTAGATGCCGGTGACGCCCAGGTAGCCCTGGACGTAGGGCTGCTGGTCGATGGCGAAGAGCAGCTTGCCGTCGAGCACGTTCTGCGCCACCTCGGCGTTGAGGTCGAAGGTGCCGATCGGGATGTCGCGACCCGAGGCCTCCACTGCGCCCACAGCCGCCCCGGCCATGTCGCCACCGAGGGTCAGGATGCCGTCGATCTTGTCGTTGGCCTGGAGCTGCGCCTCGATGGTCGACTGCGAGCCCTGCAGGTCGGCGTTGTCGGTCTGCAGGTTCTTCATCGTGCCCTTGAACGTCGATGCGGCGGCGCGGCAGCGCTCCTCGAGCGCGACGTTCCCGGCCTCCTGGATGACACAGATGGCGTCTGTGACACCGGCATCGTTCATCTGCTGCCCGGCAGCCTCGCCGGCGACCGTCTCGCTCTGACCGACGTGGGTGATGGCCCCGAAGGCCTGCCAGTCGTCGATTCCGGAGTTGATGGTGATCACCGGGACACCGGCCGCGACCGCCGCCTTGATGCTGGCCTCGAGACCGTCCGGGTTGGCCATCGAGACGACCAGGCCGTCGGTGCCGTCGGCGACCGCACCGTCGATCAGCGTGCTCTGTGCCCCCGGGTCAGGGTCGCTCTGGTAGTGCAGGTCGACGGCGAGGTCGTCGCCGGCCTTCTCGGCACCCGCCTTGACGACGTCCCAGAACGAGTCTCCGGGAGCGCCGTGGGTGATGACGTCGATGCGGATGTCGCTGGTCTTGGCGGGAGCCGAGCCGCCGCCGTTCCCGTCGCCACCCGAATCGTCACTGGTGCTGCAGGCGGCAGCGAACAACAACGCCCCTGCGGCGAGTCCCGCCACGATTCCGCGTCGGATAGACATCAATTTCCTCCTTGAGTGCTGCTGCACGCGCAACAGACGATGATTCCCAGGTCACGGCGACGTCGGGAAACGGAACTGCACATGATCATGTCGGGTCGCGACGGTCTCACGCCACGGCCTTGTTCAGGTACGCCAGGCACCGGCGTACGTTCTCGATCGGACCGGCACCCTGGGGCGCGCCGTCGAGCATCAGGTCCTGCTCCAGGACGTACCAGCCCTGGTAGCCGTCGTCCTCCAGCACTTTGACGAGGGTGGCGATGTCGATGTCACCGTCGCCGAGCGGGCGGAACATGCCGTCACGGACCGCGTCGGTGAAGCTGAGCTCGCCGGCCAGCACGGCCTCCGCCTTGGCGGCGTCGACGTCCTTGAGGTGCACATGGGTGACCCGGCCGGCGTACGCCGTCACGAGGGCGACCGGGTCGGTGCCGCCCACCAGCATGTGGCCGGTGTCGACACAGAGACCGACGACCGAGCCGGCGAGCACGCGGTCGATCTCCTCGCTGTGCTCGACCATGGTGCCGACGTGGGGGTGCAGGGTGGCGATCACTCCCCGGCTCTCGGCGTGTCTGGAGATGCGGTCGAGGTTGGCAAGCATCGTGCTCCAGCCGAGGTCGTCGAGGACCGGGCGAGCGTCGTAGCCGTCGGCGCCGGAGAACGCGGCGAGGACGACGACCCCGGCGTGTGCGGCGAGGCACCCGTCGATGAAGGCATCGACCTCGGCCAGCGGGTCGTGGGCGGGGTCGTGCAGCAGGACGGGCAGGAACCCGCCGACGGCGGTCATCCCGAGCTCGCGCAGCTGGGCGGCCTTGGCCTCCGGCTCCTTGGCGAGGAACCCGTCGGGACCGAACTCGGTCGCCGTCAGTCCCAGGGACCGCATCTCACTCAGCACTCGCTCCGGGTCGAGCTGGAAGCCCCAGTCGGGCACCTCGCAGACCCCCCACGAGATCGGCGCCGCAGCGATGCGCTCGGAGAAGCTGAGTGGTCCTGCGGTTGTCATGGCTTCCACCTCTGTATGGGTCTCGAGCAAGACCTTCAGCCACATCGGGCCGTGTGACCACAGTCTCACCAGAGGCAGGCAACCCTGTCAACCGATTGTCCTAACATTCTCATGTCGTCTCAACAATCAGTCCTGCTGAAGCGCGCTGCCCGGTGGCGTGCTAACCATTGTCCAGACATTTTTACTCACTCAAGTGCTGACGTGAGCGAGTAGTCTGCAGCCGCATGCCCGCCCAACAGATCCACGTGACGATCGACCGGTCCTCTCCGGTGCCGCTCTATCACCAGCTCGCCGAGCAGTTGCGCGACTCGATCTCGACCGGCGTGCTGCAACCGGGCGACCCCTTCGAGAACGAGGTCGCCGTGGCCGAGCGACTCCAGCTGTCCCGGCCGACCGTTCGTCGCGCCATCCAGGAGCTGGTCGACCAGGGTCTGCTCGTACGTCGTCGAGGTCTCGGCACCACAGTGGCGAGCAAGAAGGTGCACCGGCACTTCAAGCTCACCAGCCTGTACGACGACCTGGAGCGCGACGGCCGGCACCCCCGGACCGTGGTGCTGGAGTTCGAGCACGAGACCGACGAGCGGGCAGCCGCCGGGCTCGACCTTCCCCTCGACACCCAGCCTGCTCCACGTCACCCGGCTGCAGGCTCGCCGACGACGTGCCGTTGGCGATCATGCACAACTGGCTGCCGCCGGCCTCCGACGACCTGACGCGCGAGGAGCTGGAGAGCCAAGGCCTGTACGCCGCGCTGCGGGCCCGCGGCGTACGGCCGGTCGTCGCGCAGCAGAGCATCGCCGCGCGGATGCCCACGGCGTCGGAGAAGCGACACCTGCAGATGAGCGGCGGGCAACCGGTGCTGACGATGAGCCGGATGGCCTTCGATGCCTCGGGCGGAGCCGTCGAGTTCGGCGACCACTGCTACCGGGCCGCGGACTATACGATCGACCTGATGGTTGACGAGCGCTGAGGAGCTCGGTCAGGCTGGACCCGGTGTGCGCACCAAAAGGCGAAGGGCTCCTGCACGTATGAGGTGCGGGAGCCCTTCTGTTTGACCGGCTGGGTGACGCTCCGATCGACCCCCCGTCGACTCCGACCCCACCAGCAACGTCACCTTGCTGATGCGACAGGTTGCCCCGTCGGCTGTGCCTTCGTCTCCGAGCGATCCGCTCTCCCGGAGGAGTGCGTAGGACAGTTCTATGCCTGTCTCGGACGCCGCACAAGGGCCCTGAGACAAGTATTTCAGGAGAATTTCCGGCGGCGGCAGGTTACCCACAGAAGCGTGTCCTTCCTCCACAGAAAACCCTCCTCTATGCACAGTTCGGACGCCTTACCTGTGGACAACTT
>CAWIOB010000013.1:0-116310 GCA_963837595.1 uncultured Actinomycetota bacterium
CGGCTGGCCGAGGCGATGCTTCCCCTCCTGCACGACGACCAGGACCAGGCCGTCGCCCTCGCCGTCGAGTCCCTGGGCGCGTTCATGCCGGCGTACGACGCAGCCTGGTCGGCGGGCCTGCGCGCGAAGCTTGGACTGAGCGAGTCCTCGGCCGATGCGACGACCGTCGAGGCCCTCGGCGAAGAGCTGCTGGCACTCCTCCAGAGCAGCCGGGTCGACCTCACCTCGTTCTTCCGCGCTCTCGGTGCGGCAGCCCGCGGCGCCGCTGAGCCGGCACGTGGGTCGTTCCTCGACCTCGCAGCCTACGACGCCTGGGCCGAACGCTGGATGAGCCTCGGCCCCGATGCGCAGCAGATGGACCGCGTCAACCCGATCTACATCCCCCGCAACCACCTCGTCGAGGAAGCCCTCGACGCCGCCACCGGCGGAGATCTCGCGCCGCTCGGACCCCTGCTCGGCGCGGTCACCTCGCCGTTCGAGGAACGACCCGGCCTCGAGCGGTACGCCGCGCCGGCGCCGCCCGACTTCGGCGCCTACCGGACCTTCTGCGGCACGTGAGACTCGAGCCGCCCGCTCAGGAGAGTCCGACGATGGTGCCGTCGTCGAGCAGGTCGATGCGAGCCGCGGCAGGGACCTTCGGCAGGCCGGGCATCGTCATGACATCGCCGCAGACCAGCACCACGAACCCGGCACCGGCGGAGAGCCGGACCTCACGCACGTGCAGGGCGTGGCCGGTCGGGGCACCACGCTGGGAGGCGTCGATGGAGAAGGAGTACTGCGTCTTCGCCACACACACAGGCAGCCGGCCGTAGCCGTCGGCCTCGATCCGGGCCAGCCGGCGGCGAGCCTTCGGGTCCCAGGTGACCTCGGAGGCGCCGTACAACCGGGTCGCGATCGCCTCGACCTTCTCGGCAAGGCTGAGCTCGTCGCCATAGGTGTAGGAGAAGGTGAACGGCGAGGGCTCCTCCAACAGCTGCAGCACACCCTTGGCGAGGTCGGTCGCGCCGGTTCCGCCGTCCACGAAATGGGTCGCCGGGAACGCCTCGACACCGGCTTCGGCGACCAGCTCGACCAGCTTCTCCACCTCGCGATCGGTGTCGGCGGGGAACCGGTTGATGGCCACCACGCAGGGGATGCCGTAGACCTCGCGGATGTTGCTCAGGTGACGCGCGAGGTTGACCATGCCCGCCTCCAACGCGCCGAGGTCCTCGGTGCCGAGGTCGGCGACGGCGACGCCGCCGTGGTACTTCAGCGCGCGCACCGTGGCCACCACCACCGCGGCGTCGGGGCGCAGCCCGGACTTGCGGCACTTGATGTCCACGAACTTCTCGGCACCGAGATCGGCTCCGAAACCCGCCTCGGTCACCACGTAGTCGGCCAGGCGCAGTGCCGAGCGGGTGGCGATCACCGAGCTGCAGCCGTGCGCGATGTTGGCGAACGGTCCACCGTGCACGAACGCCGGCGCGTGCTCGAGCGTCTGCACGAGGTTGGGGGCGAGGGCATCGCGGAGGATGACCGTCATCGCCCCGTGCGCCTCCAGATCACGTGCGGTCACCGGCTGCTTGGAGCGGGTGTAGCCGATGACGATGTCGCCGATGCGGTTCTTCAGGTCGGTCCACGACTCGGTCAGGCAGAAGATGGCCATCAGCTCGGAGGCCACCACGATGTCGAAGCCGTCCTGGCGGGGGTAGCCGTTGCCGACGCCCCCCAGGCCGACGACCAGGTCACGCAGTGCCCGGTCGTTGAGGTCGACGACGCGCTTCCAGGTGATGCTGCGGATGTCGATGTCGAGCTCGTTGCCGTGGTGAACGTGGTTGTCGATCAGGGCCGCCAGGAGGTTGTTGGCGGCCGCGATCGCGGTGAAGTCGCCGGTGAACTGCAGGTTGATGTCGGACATCGGGACGACCTGCGAATAGCCGCCGCCCGCCGCGCCCCCCTTCATCCCGAAGACCGGCCCCATCGAAGGCTCGCGCAAGCAGGCCATCGACTTGTGACCGAGCCCGAAGAGCGCGTCGGTGAGACCCACCGTCGTGGTGGTCTTGCCCTCCCCGGCGGGAGTCGGCGAGATGGCGGTCATCAGGATCAGCTTGCCCAGTGGCCGGTCCTCCAACGAGGCCAGGAAGCGCAGGTCGACCTTGGCCTTGTCGTGGCCGTAGGGGACCAGGTGCTCATCGTCGATCCCCAGCACGTCGCGGGCGACGTCGGTGATCCGGTGCAGGGTGGCGGCGTTGGCGATTTCGATGTCGGACAGCACGGGCCTTCTCCTCGTTGAGTGGCACGGACGGGGCTGGGTGGGCTAGATGGTCTCGACGGGCTCGACCACGGAGAACGCGGTCGCGACGGCCGGAAAGACCTGATCGGGATCTCGCTCGACCTCGGCCCGGATCTCGCGCCGCATCCGCGGCTCCCAGAACTGGGCGATGTGGTTGGCGACGGCAGCGGCGGCGTCCTGCGGGTCGAGATGGGCGAACTGCCGAGCGATGTCGTTGGCCATCCGCACCACGGCCGGCTCACCCATGGCGGGCCCCTGCCGGGTCACCGGAGACCTCGGCGTTCGCGATCTCGGACTGCTCCCTGGCGGTGGCCAGGGCGATCTGGACGGCGGTCACCTTGTACTCGGGACAGTTGGTCGCCCAGTCGGAGTTCTCGGTGGTCACCACGTTGGCACCACTGACCGGGTGGTGGAACGTGGTGTAGACGACTCCCACCGGCATCCGATCGGCCAGCTTGGCGTGCATGGTCGTCGTACCGACCCGACTGCTGAGCGTGACCAGATCACCGTCGTTGATGCCGCGGTCCTCGGCGTCGTGCGGGTGGATCTCCAGGAGGTCCTCGGGGTGCCAGGCCACGTTGGCGGTACGCCGGGTCTGGGCTCCGACGTTGTACTGCGACAGGATCCGCCCGGTGGTCAGGATCAGGGGGTACTTGCGGGTGCTCCGCTCGGTCGTCGCGACGTACGGCGTCGGGACGAAGCGACCCAGCCCGCGAGCGAAGGTGTCCTCGTGCATGATCTCGGTCCCGGTCGGGTGATCGGCGTTGCAGGGCCACTGCAGGCTGCCGGCCTTGTCGAGCGCATCGAAGGAGACCCCGGCGAACGTCGGGGTGGTCGCCGCGATCTCGTCCATGATCTCGCGCGGGTCGTCGTAGGACATCGCGTGACCCATCGCGGCAGCGATCTCGCAGACGATCTCCCACTCGTGCTTGCCGGTGCGCGGCGGCATCACCGGGCGGACCCGGTTGATGCGACGCTCGGCGTTGGTGAACGTGCCGTCCTTCTCGAGGAAGGAGGTGCCGGGCAGCAGGACATGGGCATACTTCGCGGTCTCGTTGACGAACAGGTCCTGCACCACGACCAGGTCCAGTGCGCGCAGGGCTGCGGTCACATGGGCGGTGTTGGGGTCGGACTGGGCGATGTCCTCACCTTGGACGAACAGACCCCGGAACGAGCCGTCGAGGGCGGAGTCGAACATGTTCGGGATCCGCAGTCCCGGCTCGCTCGGGATCGCCGAGCCCCACAGGTCGTCGTAGATCTTGCGCACGCTCGGGTCCGAGACGTGCCGGTAGCCGGGCAGCTCGTGGGGGAAGGAACCCATGTCGCAGGAGCCCTGCACGTTGTTCTGCCCGCGCAGCGGGTTGATGCCGACACCTCGACGGCCGATGTTGCCCGTCGCCATGGCGAGGTTGGCCATCCCCATGACCATCGTGGAGCCCTGACTGTGCTCGGTGACACCGAGGCCGTAGTAGATCGCCGAGTTGGGGCCCTCGGCGTACAGCCGCGCCGCGGCCCGCAGGTCGTCGGCCGGAATTCCGCTGATCTCCGCCAGGGCCTCGGGACTGTTCTCGGGGCGCGAGACGAACTCGGCCCACTCGGCGTATCCCTCGCAGCGCTCGGCGACGAAGTCCTCGGCGACCAGTCCCTCGGTGACCACCGTGTGTGCCATCGCGTTGATCACCGCGACGTTGGTGCCGGGAGCGAGCTGCAGGTGATGCTGCGCCTCGACGTGCGGGCTGCGCACGAGGTCGATGCGGCGCGGGTCGATGACGATCAGGCGCGCGCCCTCGCGCAGCCGCTTCTTCATCCGCGAGGCGAACACGGGGTGCCCGTCCGTCGGGTTGGCGCCGATCACGACCATCACGTCGGTCTCCTCGACCGACTTGAAGTCCTGGGTGCCCGCCGACGTGCCGAAGGTCTGCTTGAGCCCGTAGCCGGTGGGCGAGTGACAGACCCGAGCACACGTGTCGACGTTGTTGTTGCCGAAGGCCGCGCGCACCATCCGCTGGACGACGTACACCTCCTCGTTGGTGGTCCGTGAGGAGGTGATGCCGCCGATGGCACCGGCGCCGTACTGATCCTGGAGCTCGCGGAAGCGGCGTCCGACGAAGCCGATGGCCTCCTCCCACTCGACCTCGCGCCACTCGTCCTCGATGCGCTCACGCATCATCGGCTTGAGCACGCGGTCGGGGTGACTGGCGTAGCCGAAGGCGAAACGGCCCTTGACACACGAGTGGCCGGCGTTGGCACCGCCCTCCTTGGCCGGCACCATCCGGACCACCTCGGAGCCCCGCAGCTCGGCCTTGAAGGAGCAGCCGACGCCGCAGTAGGCGCAGGTGGTGAGCACCGAGCGGGTCGGCATGCCGATCTGGACGACCGACTTCTCCTGCAGTGTGGAGGTCGGGCAGGCCTGCACGCACGCTCCGCAGGACACGCACTCGGAGTCGAGGAAGTCCTCGCCCGCGCTCGCGGACACGGCCGACTCGAACCCGCGACCGGAGATCGTCAGCGCGAACGTGCCCTGGACCTCACCGCACGCGCGCACGCACCGCGAGCAGGCGATGCACTTGCTCGGATCGAAGTCGAAGTAGGGGTTGGAGGTGTCCTTCTCCTGCTCCAGGTGGTTCGCGCCGTCATAGCCGTAGCGCACCTCGCGCAGGCCGACCACGCCGGCCATGTCCTGCAGCTCGCAGTCACCGTTGGCCGGGCAGGTCAGGCAGTCGAGCGGGTGGTCGGAGATGTAGAGCTCCATCACCCCGCGTCGCAGCTTGGCCAGCTTGTCGGTCTGGGTGCGCACCGTCATGCCGTCGCGGCAGGGCGTCGTACACGAGGCCGGGGTGCCGCGCACGCCGTCCACCTCGACCAGGCAGAGCCGGCACGAGCCGAACGCCTCCAGGCTGTCGGTCGCGCACAGCTTGGGCACGTCGACCCCGGCCAACGCCGCTGCCCGCATCACCGAGGTGCCCTCGGGCACGCTGATCTGCTGGCCGTCGATCTCGAGTGCGACCGTGGGGGGGCCGGGCTTGGCCGGCGTGCCGAGGTCGGGTTCCTTGAGCAGGCTCATCAGCTGGACTCCCTCGTGGTCGGCGCCGCGTGGCGGTCGATGAGTTCGATCGAGATCGGTGTGGGTGGGGCGACGCCGGGACGGGCGAAGTCCTCCTTGAAGTGTCGCAGGGCGCTGCGCACCGGCATCGGGGTCAGGCCGCCCATCGCGCACAGCGAGCCGTCCGTCATCAGCTCGCAGAGGTCCTCGAGGACGACCAGGTTGCTCTCACGTTCGTCGTCGGCGATGATCCGGTCGATCACCTCGACCCCACGCACCGAGCCGATCCGGCACGGGGTGCACTTGCCGCAGGACTCCTCGGCACAGAACTCCATCGCGAAGCGGGCCTGGATGGCCATGTCGACGGTGTCGTCGAAGACGACCAGTCCGCCGTGTCCCACCATCGCGCCGGCGTCGGCGAAGGCCTCGTAGTCCATGGGGAGGTCGAACTGCTCCGCGGGCAGGTAGGACCCGAGCGGCCCGCCCACCTGCACTGCACGGACCGGTCTCCCGCTGGCGGTTCCGCCGCCGTAGCCGTCGACCAGGTCGCCGAGGCTGATGCCGAAGGCGGTCTCCACGATCCCGCCCCGCGCGATGTTGCCGGCCAGCTGGAAGACGTGGGTGCCGCGCGATCGACCCGTGCCTAGTTCGGCGTACGCCGCTCCGCCGTCTGCCAGCACCATCGGGGCGGTGGCCAGGGTCAGCACGTTGTTGACCACGGTCGGCTGGCCGAACAGTCCGACCAGGGCGGGGATGGGCGGCTTGGCCCGGATCTCCCCCCGCTTGCCCTCGAGGCTCTCCAGCATGGAGGTCTCCTCACCGCAGATGTAGGCGCCGGCGCCCATCCGCAGGTGGAGGTCGAAGGACAGGTCGCTGCCGAGAACCGAGGACCCCAACAGGCCGTGGCTGTAGGCGATGTCGATGGCGGTGCCCAGCACCTCAGCGGCGGCGGGGTACTCCGAGCGCAGGTAGACGTAGCCCTCGCCGGCACCGACCGCGCGGGCTGCGATGAGCATGCCCTCGATCAGGCTGAACGGGTCACCCTCGATCAGCATCCGGTCCGCGAAGGTGCCGCTGTCGCCCTCGTCGGCGTTGCAGCAGATGAACTTCAGCTCCGACTGGGCATCGTGGACCGTCTGCCACTTGATCCCCGCCGGGAAACCAGCCCCGCCCCGTCCACGCAGACCCGATGCGGTGACTTCCTCGACCACCTGCTGGCCGGTGAGCCCCAGCGCCCGCTGGAGCCCGACGAGACCGCCGTGGTCTCGGTAGTCCTCCAGGGACAGCGGGTCGATGACACCCACGCGCGCGAAGGTGACGCGCTGCTGGTCGCGCAGCCAGGTGATCTCCTCGGTCGGCCCGAGCAGCAATGGGTGGTCGGCGCCCTCGAGCAGCCCGGCCTCGACGAGGCCGTCGACGTCCTCGGGGGTGACCGGACCGTAGGCCACCCGACCACGCTCGGTGACGACCTCGAGCATCGGCTCGAGCCAGAGCAGCCCACGTGAGCCGTTGCGGACGATCCTGACCCGGTCGCCGAGGGCCGCAGCCAAGCGCTCCGCAACCGCGTCGGCGCCGACCGACCGGGCGGCGCTGTCGCGGGGGACGAACACGGTGACGCTCATCGGGGCGCTCCGTTCGTGAGCTCGTCGAAGCGGTCCGCGTCCACGCGGCCGTGCAGCACCCCGTCGAGCTGCACGGCGGGGCCGAGTGCACAGTTGCCGAGGCAGAGCACCTGCTCGACGGCGATTTCCCCGGCCGAGGCGCCGAGGCTCCTCCGCGCATGCGCTGTCAGGGCCCGCGAACCTCGGGCCTGGCAGGCCTCCGCCCCACAGATCCGCACGGTTCGGCGCGCTGGCGGCTGCTGTCGGAAGTCGGCGTAGAACGTGATCACGCCGTACACCTCGGCCCTGGAGAGGTTCAGCGCCTTCGCCACCAGGCCGGCCGTCTCCGGGGGAAGCCAGCCGAGTTCATGCTGGACTGCGTGAAGGACGGGGAGCAGCGGGCCACGGTCCTCGCGGTGCGCGGCAACGGCCGCCTCGACCGCTGAACCGACCCCTGACTCGGCCAAACTGCTGACTGGGCTGGTGATGTCGTCCTCCACGTGGCTGATCTTCCTGCACTGATCGTGCACCCGACCAGCCCCTGAAGGCCAGCATTTTGTTGCTGATGACGCTTGGTGTTGCGCCTACAGCAACAAATCGCGGGATCACGTGTGGGCAGGAGACCAGAGGACCGCGATCGAGATGTTGGCGACCGTGAGAAGGAGCAGCCCGTAGTAGAGGCCGTTGGGGATCCTCGGCTTGCGCACGTTGACCATCACCAGGACCAGGATCACCAGAGCCACCGCGAACTTCACGCCGATCTTCGCGTGGTTCACGGTGTCGTCACCGGCCTCCAGCACACCCACCAGCAGCAGGCCCGCGACGAAGGCCGTGCCTGCACCGTCGCGGATGGCGGAGTTGATCTTCTTCTCGGGCTCACGTGCCTGGACCACCAGGCCGCCGAAGAGAGCGGCGAAGCCGAGGATGTGAATGATCAGCAGCACCAGGCGCAGGGTTTCCATGGGCGCATCGTAGGGCAGCGGACTGGTCCAGGTGCGCCGACCCCGGAGTGAGCCGGTATCGACGGGAGTCGTGGGCTGATCGGTCTCGACACCCGGTCGAACAACGTCGACGCCAAGCTCGATACGGTCCTCGACCTGCTGCGCAGCGCCCGAGCGACACCTACAGCAGGCGTCGGTCCGAGGCCCAGCGGGTCAGCTCGTGACGGGAGGACAGCTGCAGCTTGCGCAGCACGTTGGACATGTGGGTCTCGACGGTCTTGATGGAGATGAACAGCTCCTTGGCCACTTCCTTGTAGGCGTAGCCCCGGGCGATCAGCCGCATCACCTCCCGCTCCCGCTCGGTGAGCCGGTCGAGGTCCTCATCGATCGCGGCGATCTCGACCGACCCCGCGAACGCATCGAGGACGAACCCGGCGAGTCGGGGCGAGAAGACGGCATCCCCGTCGCGCACCCGCCGAATCGCCCGGACGAGCTCCTCGCCGGTGATGGTCTTGGTGACGTAGCCGCGGGCGCCGCCACGAATGGTGCCGATGACGTCCTCGGCGGCGTCGGAGACGCTCAGCGCCAGATACTTCACCTCGGGGTCGTGGGCCAGCCGCATCACCTCGACCCCACCCCCGCCGGGCAGATGCACATCGAGAAGCACGACCTCGGGACGGTGCGTGCGCACCGCCGCGACCGCGCTCGGCACGTCCTCGGCCTCGGCCACCACCTCGACCGAGCCGCCCAGCTCGGCGCGGACCCCGGCCCGGAACATTGCGTGGTCGTCGACGATCAGGACACGGATCTGGGCGTTCGGGTCAGTCATGGGTCTCCTCCAGTGGCATGGCCAGTCGTACCTCGGTGCCTTCGCCCGGCGACGACTGCACGGCTGCGCTCCCGCCGTGACGCGTCATCCGGTCGATGATGCTGCGGCGTACGCCTTGTCGGTCCGCAGCGATCGCCCCGGGATCGAACCCAGCGCCTCGATCGCGGACGAACACCTCCGCCTGGTCGGCGGTCACCTCGGCGTACACGTCGATCCTGGACGCGCCTGCGTGCCGGGCCGCGTTGGTGAGGGCTTCGCGGGTGGCCAGCACCAGCGGTTGCAGCTGCTCACACAGCGAGGCATCGCCGACGGTGATGACGTCCACGGCGATGCCGTGCACCTCGTCGGTCTCGGCCGCGAGCTGCTTCAGAGCCGCGGCGAGCGAGCCTCCCGCCGGCGCAGGGTCGTCGAACAGCCAGGACCGCAGGTCGCGCTCCTGGGCACGGGCGAGCTTGCTCACGGTGGCGCTGTCGCCGGCGTTCTTCTGGATCAGGGCGAGGGTCTGCAGGACCGAGTCGTGCAGATGCGCCGCCATGTCGGCGCGCTCCTGGCTGCGGACGCGCTCGGCTCGTTCCTCGGTCAGATCGCTGGCGAGGCGGAACACCCACGGGCCGAGGGTCAGGCCGATCCCGATGACACCGAGCAGGCTGGCGATGAGTACGTCGCGGGCGACCTGCAGGTCGCCGCTGTTGACGGCGAAGACCACCAGGCCGGTGACGATCAGGCCGACGCCTGCCACGATCCTGGCGATGCCCGCGGCACCGCCGGAGCCGAGCAATGCCTGGAGCGGATTGACCCGCGACGAGGTGTCGACCCACCGCTCACGCTGGGCCTCGTCCGCCTGACGCCACAGGAAGGCCAGGCCACCGATGCCGAGCAGAGCCGGCCAGAACAGGAAGCCCCGCCCGAAGGTCGACTCGACCAGGAGCAGCACTCCCAGGGCCACCGCGGCCAGGGCGACGATGGGACCGAGCTCGCTCAACCTGCGCCGCTCGCGAGGTCGCTTGCCGGTCCGCGTGGCCGAGGCGAGTCCCGGTGTCGTGTGCGCGAACCTGGCGTCGCTGGGCAGCGTCATCCACAGCCCGGCGTAGAAGGCGACCCCCACACCGCCGAGCACGGACAGGACGACGAACCCCACCCGGACCCACAGGGTGCTCACGCCGAGGTGCTGGGCGAGACCCGAGGCCACCCCACCGAGCCAGACGTCGTCGGTGTCGCGGGTGGCCCGACGCGGGGTGTCGGTGGATTCGAGGCTCATCGTGCCTCCATGCTCTCATCGTCATGAGCCCAGCCCCATGAGGTGGACCCCTGAGCAGACCCTGAGTCCAGGCTCCGGCAGCCGGCCAGGAATCAGGGCTCTCCCCGATGGTGCGGGCACCGGATCAGGGTCAAGGTTGGGTCATGACCACGACACCTCCACCCGCACCGAAGCAGGATGCCCCCCAGCAGTCCGGCCAACAGCCCGGCCAGCAGTCGGGCCAGCAGTCGGGCCCGCGGGTCTCCTACGAGGAGATGCGCGACCTCGGGCGGCTGCGCCGCAGCCGCACCGACCGCAAGCTCGGCGGCGTCGCCGGCGGCGTCGGGCGCCACTTCGACCTCGACCCCACCATCATCCGGGTGGCCTTCGTCGTCCTGGCCCTGTTCGGTGGTGCCGGCCTCCTGCTGTACGGCGTCAGCTGGTTGCTGGTGCCCGAGGAGGGGACGGAGCGAGCGAAGGTCAACATCGAGCCGTCCGCCCGCTCGGTGGTGCTGATCGGCCTGGCGGTGGTATCGGTCCTGCTGGTCGTCGGCGACTCGTCCGGGGTCTTCGACTTCCCGTGGCAGCTGTTCGTGATCGGCATCGTGGTCCTCGCCGTGATCATGAGCCGCCGGGATCGCCAGAGCCGCAGCCTGGCACCGGCGGTGTCCCTCGAGAAGGACGCCTCGACCGTCAGCGGGACACCCCTCGGCTGGGAGCCCTCGTCACCACCTGTCTGGCAGCCCCCGCCGCCGGTCGTGAAGCCCTACCGGGGACCCGGCCTCTTCCTGGCGACGGCCGCGATGATCGCGGTCGGCCTCGGGATCCTCTGGCTGGTCGACCTCTCCGGCACCTCCGTCGCCGCAGGTGCCTATCCTGCCCTGGCCCTGGCGATCTGCGGATCGATGCTGGTCGTCGGGGCGTGGTACGGCCGGGCAGGCGGAGTGTTGTTCCTGGCCATGCTGTCCGTCCTCGGCCTCGGCGTGGCCAACCTGGCCGACCACGGGGTCAGTGGCCGCGAGCAGCACACACCCCTGAGCGCCGCGGCCGTCGAGTCGAGCTATGACATCGGCATCGGCGAGCTCGTCCTCGACCTCAGGGAGGTCGGCGACCCGAGTGCGCTCGACGGGCGCACCATCGATCTCACGGGCACCCTGGCCCGCATCGAGGTGATCGTGCCCAGCGACCTGGACGTGACCGCCACCGGCGACATCAACGGCGGTGGCAACCTCCGGATCTTCGGCTACACCGACGACGGCGACAGCCCCCGACTCACCCGATCGCACGACGGCGGCGCCGGCGTACCCACCCTGACCATCGACGCCGAACTCGACTTCGGAACCATCATCGTGAGGACCTCCTGATGCATCCCCTGAACGTCACCCACCTCGTCATCGGCCTGGTCCTGCTGGGCGTCTCCGGCCTGTGGGCCGCTGACCAGGCCGGCTGGATCACGGACTCCACCTACGTCCTGCCCGTGCTGCTCGTCGGCGCCGGGGTCATCGGGCTCGTCGCCTTCGCCCTGCGCGGGGTCGGCAAGCGCGCCGGTGCCGAGACCGACTCGCTCACCGAGGAGTTCCACGCATGAGCGACGCGAACACCGGTGCCCGGCCCGTCAAGCGCCTCACCCGCAGCACGAACGACTCGAAGGTCTCCGGGGTGTGCGGCGGCATCGCCGAGTACCTGGAGGTCGACGCCAATCTGATCCGACTGCTGGTCGTGCTCGGCACGGTCCTGGGCCTCGGTGGCCTCGCGGTCGTGTACGTCGCCGCCTGGGTCCTGATGCCCCGGTCCTGATGCCCCGGGCATGATGGCGCCATGGACCTGACCCACCAGCCGGCCCTCGAGAATCTCGATCTGCTTGCCGCTCCGGTCGCGGTCGCGCTCACGGACTGGGCCGGAGCCGGTGGCGTGACGGTGACCCGCATCGACCCGACCCTGGCCGACACGGCGGCCTTCTGCGAGGCCTACGGGCTCGCTCTCACCGACAGTGCGAACTGCGTGGTCGTGGCGGGCCGCCGCGACGGTCAGGAACGGGTCGCCGCCTGCATGGTCAGGGCGGACACGCGCGCCGAGGTCAACACCGTGATCAAGCGCCTGCTCGACGTGCGGAAGGCCTCGTTCCTCAGCATGGATCGGGCCGTGGAGGAGTCGCAGATGGAGTACGGCGGCATCACGCCGGTGGGCATCCCGCAGGGATGGCGACTCCTCGTGGACAGCAGAGTCACCGAGATCGGGTCGGCGTGCATCGGCAGTGGGCTCCGCAGCTCGAAGCTGTTCCTCCCGGGACGACTGATCGCCGACCTCCCGGGGGCCGAGGTCGTCGAGGGCCTGGCCCGCTGAACCGCCCCTAAACGAGTGGCGGAGTCAGGCTGTTCCTCCGTACCGTGGAGCGAGTGCGCAGACTCCCCCTCGACGATCCCGGCGTCGCCGATCACCGGTCTCCCGGGGCGTTCCTGTGGTGGATGGCAAGGGGCCAGTGGCGCACGCTTCTCGGCGGGATGTTCTTCGGTGTCGTCTGGATGAGCTGTCAGGCCGTGATGCCCGCGGTGATCGGGATCGCCATCGACCGCGGGGTCGCCGCCAAGGACTCCGGACAGCTGGTGAGATGGGCGTCGGTGATGCTCGGGATCGGCCTGGTCCAGGCGATCAGCGGCATCATCCGGCACCGGTTCGCGGTCACCAACTGGCTGACCGCTGCCTACCGCACCGTGCAGCTGGTCGGGCGCCAGGCAGCCCGACTCGGCGGCAGCCTTCCCCGCAAGGTCTCCACCGGTGAGGTCATCGCGATCGGCACCACGGACCTGGCCAACCTGGGACAGGTCATGGACGTCACGGCCAGGTTCGCCGGCGCCATCGTGTCCTTCGTGCTGGTGGCGATCATCCTGCTCCAGACCTCGGTCACCCTCGGCCTGATCGTCCTGGTCGGAGTGCCGGGGCTGATGCTCGTCATCGGTCCGTTGCTGCGTCCCCTGCAGTCCCGCAGTGCCGCCCAGCGCGAGCTGACCGGGTCCCTGTCGAACACCGCGAGTGACATCGTCGGTGGCCTGCGCGTGCTGCGCGGCGTCGGCGGCGAGGGGGTGTTCCTCGCGCGCTACCGGGAGGAGTCCCAGGCCACCCGGCGGGCCGGGGTGCGGGTGGCACGACTGCAGTCGGTGCTGGATGCCCTCCAGGTCTTCCTGCCCGGGCTGTTCGTGGTCATCGTGGTCTGGATCGGCGCCCGCTACGCCGTGGCGGGGACGATCAGCCCCGGCGAGCTGGTGGCCTTCTACGGCTACGCCGCCTTCCTGATGATCCCGTTGCGCACCGCCACGGAATACGCCAACAAGTTCATCAGGGCCCGGGTCTCGGCACGGCGGGTGTGCACCGTGATGGCTCTCCAGCCGGATCTCGTGGATCCCGCGTCACCCACGTCCGCGCCGGCGACCGGCACCGATCTGACCGATTTCCGGACCGGGCTGGTCGTCCACGCCGGTGAGCTGCTCGCCGTGGTGTCGGAGCAACCCGACGAGTCCGCCGCCCTGGCCGACCGGCTCGGGCTGTACGCCGCGGAGACCGACGACGACGTGTGTCTCGACGGCATCCCTCTGACCCGCCTGTCCCGGGCCGAGGTCCGCAGCCGGATCGTGGTGTCGGACACCAGCGCCGCACTGTTCTCCGGGGTCCTGGGGGGCGGCCTCGACATCCGCAGCCGCGGTCGGGAGGCACTGCAGCGGGCCCTCGACGCCGCCAGCGCCCACGACATCCTCGACGGGTTGCCTGAGGGTCTGGACACCGAGGTTGCCGAACGTGGCCGGACCTTCTCCGGCGGACAGCGTCAACGCCTGGTGCTGGCCCGTGCCCTCACCGCCGACCCCGAGATCCTGGTGCTGGTGGAGCCCACGAGCGCCGTGGACGCCCACACCGAGGCACGGATCGCTGCCCGCCTTCGCGAGCACCGAGCGGGCCGAACGACCGTGGTGACGAGCTCGAGTCCGCTGATGCTCGATGCGGTGGACCGGGTCGCCTTCCTGCGCGACGGACGGGTGGTCGCCACCGGCACCCACGCACACCTGCTCGAGACACACCCGGACTACCGCCGGGTCGTGATCCGCGAGGTCGACCTGGAGAAGGCCCGATGAGCACGGCCCTGCCCGTCTCGTCGAGCCGCGAGGTACGCCGCTACGCCGGACGTCTCGCGCGGCGACATCCGCGCACCCTGGCGGTGGCGCTCAGCCTGCACCTGCTGGCCGCCCTGACCGGACTCGCGGCTCCAGCACTGCTCGGCGGCCTCGTGCAGGCCGTGGACCAGGGCACCACAGCCGGGCACGTCGATCGCACCGTGGCCGTGCTCGCGGTGTTCCTGATCCTGCAGACCGCCTTCACGCGCTACGCCCGTTACGTCTCGCAGTCGCTCGGCGAGGAGGTCCTGGCCGACCTCCGTGAGGACTTCGTCGAGAACACCCTCGCGCTCCCGGTCGGGGTGGTCGAGTCGGCGGGCTCCGGCGACCTGCTCACCCGCACGAGCCGCGACGTCGACCAGCTCGGCTGGTCGATCCGCTGGGCTCTGCCCGAGTGGGTGATCGCGGTCGTCACGGCGATCCTCACCTTCGCTGCGGCCCTGTTCGTCGGGTGGTGGGTGCTGCTGCCGTGCCTGCTCGGGCTGCCTCCTCTGGTGATCGGGCTGCGGTGGTATCTCGCCCGGGCCAAGGAGGGCTACCTGCGCGAGAGTGCGTCGTACTCCCGGATCAACGCCACCCTGACCGAGAGCGTCGAAGGCGCCCGCACGGTGGAGGCCCTCGGGCTGGAGCGCGAGCGGGTCGCTGCCGTGGACGGTGACGTGGCCGCGTCGTACGCCGCCGAGCGCTACACGCTCTATCTGCGCACCGTCTTCTTCCCGGCGATGGAGGTCTCCTACCTGCTGCCGACCGTGGCGACCCTCCTGTTCGGTGGGTGGCTCTACACCCAGGGAAGCGTCTCCCTCGGCGAGGTCACCGCGGCCACGCTCTACGTGCAGATGCTCATCGACCCGGTGGACCGCATCGTCACGATCCTCGACGAGCTCCAACTGGGGGCTGCCTCCCTGGCCCGGCTCCTGGGAGTGGCCCAGGTGCCCGATGACCGGGAGGTCTCGGGAGCACGCCCCGACGGCGAGAAGCTCGACGCCGAGGACGTCCGATTCGCCTACGTCGAGGGCCGCGACGTCCTGCATGGCGTGGACCTGTCCGTCGGGGTGGGTGAACGGATCGCGATGGTCGGGCCGTCCGGCGCAGGGAAGTCCACCCTCGGGCGTCTCCTCGCCGGGATCCATCCCCCGCGGACCGGCTCGGTGACCGTGGGCGGAGTCGGCCTGACCGAGCTGCCGCTGGACGACCTGCGCGGCCATGTCGCCCTGGTGACCCAGGAGCACCATGTGTTCGTGGGGACGATGCGGGAGAACCTCGCCCTGGCTGCACCCGTCGGAGCGACCGACGACGACATCTGGGAAGCGCTGGTGGCGGTCGACGCCGACACCTGGGTGCGTTCGTTCCCCGACGGCCTCGACACCGTTGTCGGCTCGGGCGGGCTGCCCCTGAGTGCCGCCCAGGCCCAGCAGCTCGCGCTGGCCCGGCTGGTGCTGGCCGACCCGCACACGCTGGTGCTCGACGAGGCCACCTCGCTGATCGACCCCCGGGCCGCGCGTCACCTGGAGCGGTCGCTGGCAGCCGTGCTGGAGGGGCGCACAGTGATCGCCATCGCCCATCGGCTCTTCTCCGCCCACGACGCGGACCGGGTCGCCGTGGTCGAGGACGGCGTGATCTCCGAGTTCGGCTCCCACCACGAGCTGGTCGAGGCCGGCGGGTCTTACGCCGCATTGTGGGATTCCTGGAATGGTCACCAACGCGAAACCTGAATCCTGCAACTAACTGCTCAGGGATATCCCCGATGACTTTTGTCGGTGACTAATGGTGGAATTCCTTTCATGCACCGACAAATCGCAGGCAAGCTCACCGGACCCGTCATGAAGTGGGTCGTCGCGGCCTTCTGGATCATCGTGCTCGTCGGCTCTTCGGGCTTCGCGGCCAAGCTCACCGACGTGCAGAACAACGAGGCGTCCTCGTGGCTGCCGTCGAGCGCCGAGTCGACGCAGGCCCTGGAGCGGATGTCGGCGTTCCAGGATCAGAATGCGATCCCCACGGTGGTGGTCTACGAGCGTTCCTCCGGACTGACCCCGGACGACCTCGCCGCCGCCTCCGCACAGGTCGCCGACTTCAAGAACCTCGATGGCGTCGAGGGCGAGGTGCTCGGCCCGTTCCCCTCCGAGGACGGCCAGGCCGCCCAGACGATCGTCACCTTCAACTTCGGCAAGAACGGCTGGAACGCCATGCCCGACGCCGTCGACGAGCTGCGCAAGGCAGCGGCCATCGACGGGGTCAACGTGCACGTCGCCGGACCGGGCGGTCAGGCAGCCGACTCGGCCGAGGCCTTCGCCGGGCTCGACAGCACCCTGCTCTTCGCAGCCGGCGGCGTGGTCATCCTGATCCTGCTGCTCACCTACCGCAGCCCGGTGCTCTGGCTGCTCCCCGTCATCTCGGCCGTGGTGGCTCTCTTCACCGCCCAGGCCCTCATCTACTTCCTCGCCGAGTACGCCGATCTCACCGTCAACGGCCAGAGTCAGGGCATCCTCACCGTGCTGGTGTTCGGGGCCGGCACCGACTATGCCCTGCTCCTGGTGGCGCGCTATCGAGAAGAGCTCCGTCGCCACGACGATCGCCACGAGGCGATGGCCTTCGCTCTCCATCGGGCCGCACCGGCCATCGTCGCCAGTGCGGCGACGGTGGTGCTCGGCATGCTGTGTCTGGTCTTCGCCGAGATGAACTCCACCGCTGGGATGGGCCCGGTGCTGGCCATCGGCGTCGCGGTGGCACTGCTGGTGATGATCACGCTGCTGCCGGCCCTCCTGGTCATCTTCGGCCGGTGGATCTTCTGGCCCAAGCGCCCGGTGTTCGGCTCCAGCGAGCCCACTGCCACCGGGCTCTGGTCGAAGGTGGGTCAGTGGATCAAGCCCAAGCCCCGCAAGGTGTGGGTGGTCACCGGCGTCCTGCTCGCGATCGCCTGCCTCGGCTGGTTCAAGCTCGATGCCAACGGGCTGACGACCGAGGAGTCCTACACCAAGGACTTCGACTCGATCGTTGGTCAGCGGGTGCTGACCGAGCACGGCCTGGTCGACCAGTCCAACCCCGTCCAGGTGGTCGCCAACGCCGAGCAGGCCCAGGCGGTCTCCGATGCCCTGTCCGATGTGTCGGGCGTGGCCGAGGTCGCGGACCCGGTGGTCAAGGATGGCGTGGCGTTCATCAGCGTGCCGCTCCAGGGCGATGCCACCTCGCAGTCGGCGTTCGACGCGGTCGTCGAGATCCGGGCCGCAGCCCACGCGGTCCCGGGCGCTGATGCGCTCGTGGGCGGCTACAGCGCCATCCTGCTCGACACGGAGAACGCCTCCAACCACGACAACAAGGTGATCATCCCGATCGTGCTGGTCGTGGTGATGCTCATCCTGATGGCCCTGCTCCGTGCGGTGGTCTCACCGCTGCTCCTGGTGCTCACCGTGGTGCTGTCCTACGGAGCCGCGATCGGGCTGTCGGCGCTGTTGTTCCACTACGTGTTCGGCTTCGCCGGGGCGGATGCGTCGTTGCCGTTGTTCGTCTTCGTGTTCCTGGTCGCCCTCGGCATCGACTACAACATCTTCCTGATGACGCGCGTGCGCGAGGAGACGGCGACACGGGGGACCCGGGAAGGCTCCCTGGTCGCGCTGGGTGCGACCGGCGGAGTGATCACGTCGGCCGGCCTGGTGCTGGCCGGCACGTTCCTGGTGCTGGCGACCTTGCCGCTGGTGGCCTTCGCCGAGATCGGGATCGCGGTGGCGCTGGGCGTCATGCTCGACACGATGGTCGTGAGGTCGGTGCTGGTCACCGCGCTCAACCTCGACCTGGGCAGCCGCATCTGGTGGCCCAGCTCGCTGGACCGCGGCGGCGACAGTGCAGACGAGCCACACCCCGGGGTCCGGATCTCGACCTAGCCACAGGTCGTGGGTCCGCGGCTCCTCGGTCGTGGTTTCGGTCGTCTCCTACGGTTGCGCCATGAGTCTGATCACCACCTCCTGGGGCGCGACGTCGACCGCTGACGAGGTGGTCGACGGGACCGATCTCACGGGGAGGTCGGCCATCGTGACCGGCGGCGCCTCGGGCATCGGCGTCGAGACCGCCCGGTCGCTCGCGCGAGCTGGCGCCGTCGTCACCCTCGCGGTGCGAGATCCTGAGGCCGGCCGGCGGGTGGCCGAGCAGCTCCGCGCCGACACCGGCAACCGCAGAGTGTCGGTCTCTCGGCTCGATCTGACCGACCTCGAGTCGGTGCGCCGCTTCGTCCACGACTGGGAGGGGCCTCTCCACCTCCTGGTCAACAACGCGGGGGTGATGGCATCACCCCTGATCCGTGTCGCAGGTGGCTGGGAGCTCCAGTTCGCCACCAACCACCTGGGCCACTTCGCACTGACGACGGGGCTCCACGACGCACTTGCCGACGCGGAGGGGGCCAGGATCGTCTCGGTCAGTTCCAGCGGGCACCTCAGCTCGCCGGTCGTCTTCGACGACCTGCACTTCGAACGTCGTGACTACGACCCCTGGGCGGCCTACGGCCAGTCCAAGTCCGCCAACGTCCTGCTCGCGGTGGAGGCGACCCGACGGTGGGCGCACGAGGGCATCGTCGCCAACGCCCTGATGCCCGGCGGCATCATGACCAATCTCCAACGCCATGTCCCTCAGGCGGTCAAGGACGGGTGGATGGCGGCCGTGGCGGCGGGCAGCATCACTCTGAAGACGCCACAGCAGGGGGCCGCGACGAGTCTGGTGGCGGCAGTGGCTGCGGAGTTCTCGGGGATCGGCGGTCGCTACCTCGAGGACTGCAACGAGGCCGAGACGGTGGCCGACGACGCCGAGGCGAGCAGCGGGGTCCGGGCCTGGGCCCTGGATCCGGACTCCGCTGAACGCCTGTGGCGCCTGTCGGAGGAACTGGTGGGCGGCTGAGCCACTTCCATGTTGACAGTGCTTCTGTCACGGTTGTTCGTATGAAACTCTCGACGCAGCTGATGTACTCCGGAAACCCCAGGGAGGCTGCCGACCAGGTGGCCGGACTGGAGCACGCAGGCCTGGACACCGTCTGGGTGGCCGAGGCCTACGGCTACGACTCACCCACTCTGATGGGCTACCTGGCGGCGAAGACCGAGACGGTCGAGATCGGCTCGGCGATCCTCAACGTCTACTCGCGCACCCCGGGGGCGTTGCTGCAGACAGCCGCCGGCCTCGACAACGTCAGCGAGGGCCGAGCGATCATCGGGCTCGGCGCGTCGGGACCTCAGGTCATCGAGGGCTTTCACGGGGTGCCCTACGACCGCTCCGTCGGACGCACTCGTGAGGTGATCGACCTGATCAGGCGGGGGCTGCGCCGCGAGACCCTCACCAACGACGGCATCTTCCAGCTCCCCCTCCCCGCCGGTCAGGGCACCGGGCTCGGCAAGCCACTCAAGCTGCTGACCAAGCCGCTGCGGTCCCAGGTGCCTCTCTACATCGCCGCGCTCGGTCCGAAGAGCGTCGAGGGCGCCGCGGAGTACGCCGACGGGTGGATCCCCTTCCTCTACCTCCCCGAACGCGCGGACCGGGTCTGGGGCGACTCCTTGCGCAAGGGACTGGCCAAACGACAGGAGGGACTGGCTCCACTCGAGGTCACAGCCGGCGGCATGGTGGCCATCGGCGAGGACGTGAAGGGTCTGCTCGACCTCGCCCGACCTCTCTATGCCCTCTACGTCGGCGGGATGGGTGCGCGCGGCAAGAACTTCTACAACGACCTGGCCTGCCAGTACGGCTTCGAGGAGCAGGCGAAGAAGATCCAGGATCTCTACCTCGACGGCCACAAGCGGGATGCGGAGGCCGAGGTCCCCCTCGAGTGGCTCGAGGGCGGCAACCTCGTCGGCCCGGCGTCCTACGTCCGGGAGCGCATTGCGGCCTACGCGGAGTCCGGCATCACCAACCTTCAGGTCAACCCGGTCACAGCAGACCCGGCGGCCACCATCAGCCAGCTCAAGGAATGGGTCTCCTGATCATGACGCGAGACATCTTCGACGCCGAGCACGAGGCCTTCCGGGCCACCGTCGGCACCTTCCTCGACAAGGAGGTCGTCCCGCATCACGACGCCTGGGAGGCCGCCGGCATCGTGGACCGGGAGGCGTGGACCAAGGCCGGCTCCCACGGGCTGCTCGGACTTCAGCTCGACGAGGAGTACGGCGGGGGCGGCACGGCCGACTTCCGCTACAACGCGGTGATCGGCGAGGAGATGGCCCGGCGCGGGGTGTACGGAGCGGCGTACCCGCTCTTCAACGACATGATCGTGCCCTACCTCCAGTCCCTGGCCAGCCCCGAGCAGCGAGGCCGCTGGTTCCCCGGCCTGTGCGCCGGGGAGAAGATAGCGGCGATCGCGATGTCGGAGCCCGGGGCGGGCTCCGACCTGCAGGGCATCCGGACCTCGGCGGTCTTCGACCCCGGCAGCGGCGGCTACGTGCTGAACGGGCAGAAGACCTTCATCTCCAACGGGATCCTGGCCGATCTGGTGGTCGTGGTGGCTCGCACCGATCCCGACGCGGGACACCAGGGCATCAGCCTGCTCGTCGTCGAGCGCGGCATGGAGGGGTTCACCCGTGGCCGCAATCTCGACAAGATCGGCCAACACGCCCAGGACACCGCCGAGCTGTTCTTCGACGACGTGCTGGTGCCCCGGGACAACCTGCTCGGCGAGGAGGGCGCAGGCTTCGTCCACCTGATGACGAACCTGTCCCAGGAGCGGCTCTCGATCGCGGTGTCCGCGGCGAGTGCCTGCGAGGAGATCTTCGAGGTCACCCTCGGCTATGCCAAGGACCGCACAGCGTTCGGCAGGTCGATCGCGGCGTTCCAGCACAACCGCTTCGTGCTGGCCGAGATGGCGACCGATGCCCACATCGCCCGGGTCTTCGTCGACGACTGCCTCAAGCGGCACGTGTCGGGCAGCCTCGACGCGAAGACCGCCTCGATGGCCAAGTGGTGGACCACCGAGCTGCAGAAGAAGCTGGTCGACCAAGGCGTCCAGATGCACGGCGGCTATGGCTACATGGCCGAGTATCCCATCGCCCGCGCCTACGTGAACTCCCGCGTGCAGACGATCTACGGCGGGACGACCGAGATCCAGAAGGAGATCATCGGCCGCTCGCTGGGCATCTGACGCCACGGGCTCGCTGGCTGCTACTCGGTGGTCGAACCTGCCGAGACCATGGCGTCGCGCCCCGGGATCACCAGGAGCGACTCGACGCCGAAGACGATCGAGCTCTCGGCATAGGAGATGTCCTGGTCGGCGAGTCGCATCTCGGGGAAGCGGCGGGCCAGGGCAGGGTAGGCCGAACGCAGCTCCATCCGGGCCAGCTCGGCGCCCACACACCGGTGCAGCCCGTGGCCGAAGGCGAGGTGCTGCTTCTCCGGCCGACCGGGATCGAAGCGCTCCGGGTCCGGGCCGTAGACGGGGTCGCGACTGGCCGCCGGCAACGAGGCCAGGACGACGTCACCCTTGCGTACGTCGGCCTCGCCGACGCGTACGTCGTGCTTCGCGAAGCGAGGGAACGCGACCTGGACCACCGACAGGTAGCGCAGCAGCTCCTCCACGATCGGCTCGACGTCGGTGCCGTCGTCCTGGAGGCTCGCCCACACCTCGGTCTCACCGAGCAGGACGGCGGTGCCGAGGGCGAGCATGCCGGCGCTGGTCTCCATGCCACCGGTGAACACTCCGTCCGCCAGGCCGCCCAGGTCGTAGTCATTGATGTCGTCGCCGTGGTCGCGGACGATCTGTCCGATGAGTCCGGGGCCGGGCTCGAGCCGCTGCCGCGCTGCCTCGGCGAGGAGGAACTCGCGCGAACCGGAGATCGCACCGAACGCCGCACCGCCGCTGGTGATGTCGAAGCGGGCGGCCCCGAGGCGGCGGAAGACGTCCCGGCGCTCGTCGGGCAGCCCGAGCAGCTCGCAGATCACCAGGAACGGAACAGCGAAGGCGAAGGTGGGGACCAGGTCCACGACCTGGTCCTCGCGTGCGCGCGCGGCCACCTCGTCGAGCTGCTGCTCGACGATGCGCGCCACCATGGGCCTGAGCCGTTCGAGACGCCGCATCGTGAACTCGGGCGTGAGCAGTCGTCGCAGGCGGGTGTGCTCGGGAGGGTCGGTGAAGCCCAGTCCGCCGATGTCGCCGTCGGAGGCGCCGGCCTTCCCGACGTAGGGGCGGATGTCGGTGCTGTAGGACGACATGTCACCCAGCACCTCACGCGACAGGTCGTGGCCGGTGACCAGCCACACCTTGATCCCCATGAACGTGGTCAGGGTGTGGATCGGCTCGCTCGCGCGCACCTCTGCCAGCCGCGCCGGAGGGTTGACACCGTCACGGTGCAACGGCCATCCCAGCGAGTCCGGCACCTTGTCGAGGCGCGACAGATCGACTCCACCGCCGCGACGTGTGGCAGCCCATAGGAGCAACCTCCGCACCGCGCCTTGCGCCGCCCTGAGCACCGTGTCCCCCTCGCTGAGTCCCACTGATCCGGTCCAAGTGTGCCTGACGGTCTCACCCGAACGGATCGGGGACTCCCCGGAGACGACCCGGAGACGTCAGTCGTGGGACCAGACGACCTCGATCTCGAAACCCTCGGAGTTCTCGAGATAGAGGGCCGTGTGCTCGCCGCCGCCGGCGTGCGGGTAGCGGTCGGCGTACATCTCGTGCCAGCCGTGGGCGGACGACTCCGCTCGGATCCGGTCCAGGAGGTGCCGTTCCTCGGTCACCAGACCGAGGTGGTTGACGCCGGGACGGAACCGGTCATGCGGCTCGTCGCGCTGATCGGAGGACCGTTCCATCACCAGGTAGGTGCCGTCCGGGTGCACCCAGCTGTGGCCGCCTCCCCGCTCGTCGGCCTCCCAGCCGAGCTCACCCAGGAGCCAGCCCCACTCCGCCTCGGCCAATGATGGATCGCCGACCCACAGGTCGAGGTGGTGCACCGCACGGGACATGCCTGCCTCCTCATCGTGGCCCGGAAGCGAAGGGCACTCAGCCCACCGACCAGGTGGTGGTGGAGTGGAACTCCTGCCCGGGCACGAGCACCGTACTGGGAAAGCCGGGCTGGTTGGGAGCGTTGGGCAGCCCCTGAGTCTCCAGACAGATCCCGCGGCGCGGGGTGGGCAGGTGGTTCCCCGAGTAGACGTGGACGGCAGGCGCGTCCGTGCGGATCGTCAACCGCCTCCCGCTCGACGGGTCCTGCAGGTCAGCGGCGATGCGGTGGAGACCCGGCCGGTCGAGCAGCAGCGAATGGTCGAAGCCGCCGGCGAACGACAGCTGTTCATCGGCCTCGTCGAGTCGCGCGCCGACGGCCCGGGCCCGGCGGAAGTCGAACGGGGTCCCGTCGACCGGGTCGAGGCGACCCAACGGGATCGACGCAGGGTCGGTCGGCAGGTAGCGAGAAGCCGCCACCCGCAGCCGATGCGAATCGATCGTGCCCTCCCCGGCCAGGTTGAAGTAGGCGTGCTGAGTGAAGTTGACGACGGTCGGGCGATCGGTGGTGGCGGCGAAGTCGATGCGGACCGTCGATCCGGAGAGGGTGTAGGTGACCTGGCAGTCCAGGGTGCCGGGGAACCCCATGTGCCCGTCCGGACTGACATGGCTGAACTCGACGCCGACGCAGTCCTCGGCGACGAACGTGCGGGGCACCCACACCTGCCGGTGGAAGCCGTCGGGGCCACCGTGCAGCGCGTGTTCCGCCCCGCCGGTGGGCACCCGGTGCTCGACGCCGTCGAGGCGGAAGCGCCCCCGGGCGATCCGGTTCGCGTAGCGGCCGATCGCCGCGCCGAGGAACGACTCGTCAGCGACGTACGACGCCAGGTCGGGGAAGCCCAGCATCAGCTCGACGCGGTCGCCGGCTGCACCTCGGGCCACCAGGGACTGCGTGCTCGCGCCCCACGTCAACAGGCTCAGCTCGAGCTGCTCGGAGCGGAGCACCAACCGCTCGACCCGCCCGCGGGGACCCTCACCGAACGGCTCACAGCCGATCTGGTGGCCGTTCTCCGGGCTGGGCTGGAGGGGTCCTGGAGGCACTGGTTCCGACACGGATACTCCTGGGTCACAATTAGGACACGGCTGCTGGACGTGATGGCGATCACTCTATATGTTGTTCGAAACAACAAACGCGCAGTCGTCCGACGCGAGTCGAACAAGCGCCTGAAAAAAGATGCAAGGAGGCGATTCGCGTGAAGCGAATCCACTGTTTGGTGGTCGTTGGTCTGGTGGGCGCCCTGTCGCTCTCCGCCTGCGGAAGCGACGACAGCAAGGGCGACACCGGCGCCGGCACGCCGGCCGCCGGCAAGATCGGCGTCATCCTGCCTGACACCAAGTCCTCGGTTCGCTGGGAGTCGGCCGACAAGCCGGCCCTCGAAGCCGCGTTCAAGGCAGCAGGCGTGGAGTACAGCATCCAGAACGCCGAGGGCGACGCCAACAAGATGGCCACCATCGCCGACGGCATGATCACCGACGGCGTGACCGTCCTGGCGATCGTCAACCTCGACTCCGACTCGGGCGCCGCGATCGAGGCCAAGGCGGCCAAGCAGGGCGTCCGCACCATCGACTACGACCGGCTCACCCTGGGCGGTTCGGCCGATGCCTACATCTCCTACGACAACAGCAAGGTCGGCGCACTCCAGGGCCAGGGCCTCGCCGACTGCCTGGGCGACGTGAACGCGAACATCATCTACCTCAACGGCTCGCCGACCGACAACAACGCGACCCTGTTCTCGGCGGGCGCCCACGAGGTCCTCGACGCGATCCCGACCTACAAGAACGTCGGCGAGCAGGCTGTTCCCGACTGGGACAACGACAAGGCCGTCACGATCTTCGAGCAGCTCTACACCAAGGTCGACGGCAAGGTCGACGGCGTCTACGCGGCCAACGACGGCCTCGCCGGCGGAGTCATCTCGATCCTCGACAAGAACGGTCGCGCCGGCAAGGTCCCGGTCACCGGTCAGGACGCCTCGGTGGAGGGTCTGCAGAACATCCTCGCCGGCACCCAGTGCATGACGATCCAGAAGTCCGCCACCGGTCAGGCCGGCGCACTCGCGGAGACCGCCATCGCGATGGTCAACGGGGAAGACCCGCAGACCAACGGCACCGTTCGGGACGACACGGGCGACCGCGACGTGCCCTCGATCCTGCTGGACCCCGTTGCCATCACCAAGGACAACGTCAAGGCGGTCATCGACTCGGGTGACATGAAGGCCTCCGACCTGTGCACGGGCGACTACGCCGCCATGTGCGCAGACGCGGGCATCAGCTAGTCGACACACCAGGGTGTGGCCCTCCCGCTCTTCCAGAGGAGGGCCACACCCGTTCGCACGAAATCGCACTAGTCTGACTCGTCCGCACGTTGCACACCCGGGAAGGCTCAACCATGAGCAATTCGACTCCGCTCCTCGAACTGCGGGGCATCAACAAGAGCTTCGGTGTCGCGCATGTCCTGCACGACGTCGACATCAAGATCTACCCCGGCCAGGTCACCGCGCTCGTCGGCGACAACGGCGCCGGCAAGTCCACCCTCGTCAAGACGATCGCCGGCATCTACCTGGCTGACACGGGCGAGTACCTCTTCGACGGCAAGCCTGTCTCCGTGCGCGACCCGAAGCATGCCAGCGCGCTGGGCATCGAGGTCGTCTACCAGGACCTGGCGCTGTGCGACAACCTCGACATCGTCGAGAACATGTTCCTCGGCCGGGAGAAGCGCGCCGGCGTCCTGCTCGACGAGACCACCATGGAGTCCCGGGCGCGTGAGGCCCTGAAGTCGCTCTCCGTGCGCACCGTGAAGTCGGTGCGCCAGAGCGTGTCCAGCCTGTCCGGCGGGCAGCGCCAGACCGTGGCGATCGCCAAGTCCGTGCTGTGGAACTCCAAGATCGTGCTGCTCGACGAGCCCACCGCCGCCCTCGGGGTCGCCCAGACCCGACAGGTCCTCGACCTCGTCCGCCGCCTGGCCGACTCCGGCGTCGGGGTCCTCCTCATCTCGCACAACCTCAGCGACGTGTTCGAGGTCGCCGACCGGATCACGGCGCTCTACCTCGGCCGGGTGGCCGCAGACGTCGCCACCGCGGACGTCAACTCGCGCCAGGTGGTCGAGCTCATCACCACCGGCCACTCATCCGACCTGGACGGCCTGACCACGCCGTCCACCACGGCCTGACGCAGGAGAGGGAACATGACCGACATCATCACCGAATCCGAGGAAGCCGGCTTCTCCTCGGACCTGACCCAGACCGTCACCGTGGGCGACTCGATCCGCTCCTACTTCCAGCGCGTGCGTGGCGGCGACATGGGGGCCCTGCCCTCGGTCCTGGGGCTCGTCGTGCTGTTCATCGTCTTCGGGCTTGCCAACGACAAGTTCCTCTCGAACCTCAACATGGCCAACCTGATCACCCAGGCGGGAGCGATCATCATCCTGGCCATGGCGCTGGTGCCGGTGCTGCTGCTCGGCGACATCGACCTGTCGGCCGGCGTCGCCGGCGGCGTCTCCGCCTGCGTCATGGGCCTGATGCTCGCCGAGCACGGCCAGCCGTGGTACCTCGCGGTCCTGGCGGCGGTCGCGATCGGCGCCCTGATCGGCCTGGTCATCGGCCTGCTGGTCTCGAAGCTCGGCATCCCGTCCTTCGTGGTGACTCTCGCGTTCTTCCTCGGTCTGCAGGGGGTGACCCTGAAGCTGATCGGCGACGGCGGTTCGGTGCGTGTGAACGACCCGGTCATCAGCGGCATCGCCAACAGCAACCTGAGTCCTGTGTGGGGATGGATCGCGGCCATCGGCATCGTGGCGGGCTATGCCGCCCTGGTGCTGCGCGGGCACCGAAAGAAGGTGGCCGGTGGTCTCCAGCACCAGCCGCTCGCCGTGGTGGTGGGCCAGATCGTCGCCCTCGCTGCCGTGCTGCTCGTGGTGACCTACATCCTCAACCAGAACCGCAGCTTCAACCCCACGTTCCCGATCGAGGGCATTCCCTACGTCCTGCCTGTCGTGGTCGTGCTGCTGATCGTGTGGACCTTCATGCTGGGACGCACCAGGTGGGGCCGCCACGTCTATGCCGTCGGCGGCAACTCCGAGGCCGCGCGCCGAGCGGGGATCAACGTGGACCGGATCCGCATCTCGGTCTTCATGTGCTGCTCGGCGATGGCAGCCATCAGCGGCATCGTCACCGCCTCCTACGGCGGCAAGGTGTCGACCTCCTCGGGTGGCGGCAACGTGCTGCTCTACGCGGTCGGCGCCGCCGTCATCGGCGGCACCAGCCTCTTCGGCGGCAAGGGACAGGCTCGTGACGCCGTGGTCGGCGGACTGGTCATCGCCACCATCGCCAACGGCCTCGGGCTGCTCAACCAGGCCAGCTGGATCAACTTCGTCGTGACCGGCGGCGTGCTGTTGCTCGCAGCGAGTGTCGACGCGATCTCGCGTCGTCGTCGTTCGGCAGCCGGCATCGGCTGAGTCATGACACCGACCAAGAGGGTCGGGACCGGGACCAACCAGGAGGACGTGCGTCGCCACAACCTGGGCACGCTGCTCCACCACGTCCACCTGGCTGGTCATGTCTCGCGAGCCGAGCTCACCACCCAGATGGCGCTCAACCGCAGCACGATCGCGGGTCTGGTGGCCGAGCTCGAGTCATTGGGCGTGACCGAGCAGACCCCTCCCTCCTCCCAGACCCGGCAGGGCGCCGGGCGTCCGTCCGCGGATGTCCGGCCCAGCCCGGACGGCCCCTACGTCGTAGCCGTCGACGTGGGCGTGGACCGGGTGATGGTGGCCCGGGTCGCCCTCGGCGGCGTCGTCCAGCAGCGGATGATCTCTCCCATCATCGGCCAGCCGGCGGTGGACGTCGTCCAGCACATGGTGGTGCGGCTGATCCGCGAGGTGGTGGACGGTGCCGCGCCGTCCAGCGCACCGGTGGGCGTCGGGATCGGCGTACCAGGGCTGGTCAGCCGGGCCGACGGACTCGTCCGGATCGCCCCCAACCTGGGCTGGCTCGACGTTCCCTTCGCCTCCATGGTCGAGGCCGAGCTCGGCCTCGCCCTGCCGATCTCGATCGGGAACGACGCCGACCTGGGTGCGCTCGCCGAGCACCAACGGGGGGCCGGGGTCGGCGTGGCCGACCTGATCTACATCTGCGGCAACATCGGCGTGGGCGCCGGCCTGATCTCCAACGGGGAACGAATGGCCGGAGCCGGCGGGTACGCCGGCGAGATCGGCCACCTCCCCTACGACTCCGAGGGTGGACTGTGCCATTGCGGCAACCGTGGCTGCTGGGAGACGGAGGTCGGCGCCATCACCATCGCCAAGGCGATCGGCTATCCCGTCGACCAGGTGCTGTCGCTCGGCGAGGTCCTCGACCAGTTCAGCACCCCGACCGCCGAGCTGCGCGCCATCGGCACCCACCTGGGGCGTGGGCTGGCGCTGCTGGTCAACATGCTCAACCCCCGGGTGATCGTGCTCGGCGGCTACCTGAGCTCCCTCTACCCCCTGGTGGCCAGCGAGGTCAGCGAGTCCATGCACGGTCGTGCGCTCCACGCGCCCAGCGAGTCGGTCACCCTGTGCCTGCCTGGTCTGGGTCGCGACTCGGTGTTGATGGGGGCGGCGGAGATCGCGTTCGAGAGTCTCTTCACCGACCCGGTCAGCAGTCTGGCCAGAGCACGGTTCGCGACCACCTGAGCCAGACGCCTCAGGCCGTGATCGCCACCTCGCCGGCGAAGACGTCGTAGAGCGACTGTTCCGCGGCACCCGTCGCGGCGGCGAGGATGCCCAGGGTGCTGAGCCGCAGCTCAGGCCCCCGTCCGACTCCAAGGACCAGGCGCTCCTCGAGCACGTGACGCGCGGGAGCCAGGATTCGCTCGCCCAGCGGAGCGAAATAGCCGCCCAGCACGATGACGGCCGGATCGAGCACATGGGCCAGCATCGCCAGCCCCATCCCCACTCGCCGCCCCAGGCGGTCGAGCGAGTCGGCCACGGCAGGATCCCGACCCGCTCGTAGAACGACGTTCTCGGCGGAGCTCAGCGGGGTCTCCAGCTCGGGCATCCCCGCCTCGGACAGCATGGCATGCAGACCGATCGACGCCTCCCAGCACCCCAGACGGCCGCAGCCGCAGCGAGCCTGGGGGTCCCCGATGGGGAGGTGCCCGACCTCACCGGCGAAGCCGGCCGCGCCGCGCACGAGTCGGCCCTCGTTGATGATGCCCGCGCCGATGCCGACGGTGCCGGTGAGGTAGAGCGCGTGCTCGACATCGGTGGCCGCGCCGTGGTGGGCCTCGGCGAGCGCGGCGCAGTTGGCGTCGTTGTCGATCCGCACCGCGCAGCGCTCGGCCAGGGCCGCCTCCAGGTCCCGGGCCAGGCCCGTGCCCTCGATGCCGAGGTTCGGTGCCCAGGCCATGGTCCGGTTGTCCTCGGCCACCAGGGCCGGTACGGCGACGGTCGCACCCAGCAGGCGATGACGGCCCTCGGGGAAGGCTGCCGCGACCTCGCGGGCCAGCTCGAACACCGGGTGACGGGCGTAGTCGACGCCGGGCGGCACCGGGCGGGTCTGGCTGTGCAGCACCCGACCGGACAGGTCGAGCACCACTGCGGCGACGTAGTCGACGTTGAGCTCGAGCCCGAGACCGACGAAGCTGCCCTCCTGCAGGCTGATGGGGCGACCCGGCCGACCAGCCGATCGACCGGGGCCGTCGGGGCGCGAGTCGTCCTCGACCACGGCGTCACACGCCTGGAGCTCGCCGACGATCGCGCCCACGGTGGCCTTCGCCATGCCCGTGCGCTTGGCCAGCTCGGCGCGCGGCGCCGGGCCGGCCTGACGCAGCGACCTCAGGATCCGTGCGGTGTTCTGCCGCCGCACGGACTCGGTGCTGGAGGGCAGGTTGCCGCTCAAGCGCTCCGGACTCCGTAAAGGTGCTCCAGCGCCAGCTGGTCGAGGTGCTCCATCCCCGCACCGCGAGCAGCCATCGCGTCCACGTCGGCGGTGGGTGAGTCGAGCAGCTGCTGCCAGGTCTCACCGGCCGCCAGGGTCGGCTCGGAGAGCTCGGGCACCAGCGCAGCCGCCAAGGCCGCCTGGACGTCCGGGTCGGCCCGGAAGGCCCGGCTCTTCTCACGCAGGACCAGGTAGTTGGTCATGCACGCCTTCGCCGCCACCCACACGCCCTCGTCGTCCTCGGTGCGGGCGGTCTTGAAGTCGAAGTGGACCGGTCCGTCGTAGCCGCCGGCAAGCAGGGTGTCGACCACCCAGAACGCGCCGCGTACGTTGCCGGCACCGAATCGGAGGTCCTGGTCGAACCTGGGACCGTTCTGTCCGTTCAGGTCGATATGGAACAGCTTGCCCTGCCACATCGCCTGGGCGTAGCCGTGGGCTGCGTTGAGGCCGGCCATCTCCTCATGCCCGATCTCCGGGTTGACGCCCACCAGATCGGGGCGGTCCAGGGTCGTGATGAACGCCAGGGCGTGCCCGATCGTCGGCAGCAGGATGTCACCGCGCGGCTCGTTGGGCTTGGGCTCGATCGCGAAGCGCATGTCGTAGCCCTTGTCGGTGATGTAGTCACTCAACAGGTTGAAGCCCTCGCGATAGCGGTCCAGCGCGGCCGCCACATCCTTCGCGCCGCCGGACTCGGCCCCCTCGCGGCCACCCCAGCAGACGTAGGTCTTGGCGCCCAGCTCGGCGGCCAGATCGAGGTTGCGCATCACCTTGCGCAGCGCGAAACGACGTACGTCGCGGCTGTTGGCGGTCAGGGCCCCCTCCTTGAACACCGGGTGGGTGAACAGGTTGGTGGTGGCGGTGGTGACGACCAGCCCGGTGTCCTCGAGTCCCTGCTTCCAGCGCCCGACGATCTTCTCGCGCTCCGTTTCGGAGCTGCCGAAGGGGATCAGGTCGTCGTCGTGGAAGTTGACGCCCATGGCACCGATCCCGGCGAGCCGCTCAAGGGCGTAGACCGGATCCATCGGGGGCCGGGTGGCATCCCCGAACGGGTCCCGGCCGCCGTAGGCGACGGTCCAGAGTCCGAAGGAGAACTTGTCCTCGGGGGTCGGGTCGGGGATGGTGAGCGCGCTCATGGGAGGAGCCTTCCTGGTCAGGACCACACCTGCGTGCGGTCTCGGAGTCGTGCGTAGGTCTCGCGGACCCCGGGAGTGGGGTCGGCCTCGAGGGTGACGGTGTCGGCGAGCGCCCAGCTTGGCGGCTCGGGGGTGCCGGCCAGCGCCCAGGCAGCCTGACGGGCCGCCCCCATGGCGACGTACTCGTCGGGCGCGGGCAGCAGCACCGGACGGCCGAGGATGGCGGGAGCGAGCGCCTGGAGGGCCGAGCTGCGGGTGGCCCCGCCGACCATCAGGATGCGGCCCGCCGGTCGGCCCATGGCAGCGACGAGGTGGTCCACGGCATCGGCCAGCGAGCAGAGCAGCGCCTCGAAGGCGGCCCTGGCCAGATCGGAGCGGGTGGTGTCATCGGTGAGCCCGGTCCACGTTCCGGTGGCGTGGGGACGGTTGGGGGTCCGCTCGCCGCCGTAGTACGGCAGGATCGCCACCCCGTTGGCCCCGGCGGGGGCGGCGAGCGCGAGCTCGGCGAGCTCGTCGAGGCCGACCCCGAGCAGGCGGGCCTGGAGGTCGAGGATGCGGGCGGCGTTGACGGTGGCGACCAGGGGGAGGAACCCACCGGAGGCGTCGGCGAAGCCGGTCACCTGTCCGGTGGGGTCGATGACCGGCAGGTCGGTGACCGCCGAGGCGACCCCCGAGGTGCCGACGGAGACGAGCACGTCGCCCGGCTGGAGGTCGAGCGCGAGGGCGGCGGCCATGTTGTCGCCGGTGCCCGCGGCCAGGATCTGACCGGCCGCCGTGTGCGCGGCCACCGCGCCGGCGCCCGCCAGGTCCGGGAGGGCGACCTCGTGCCCGATCGCCGCTGCGGCGAGGTCGGGGCGCCAGACGCCCTGGCTGGTCGAGAAGTATCCGGTGCCCGAGGCGTCGCCCCGATCGGTGAAGGCCGCGGTGCCGGGTGCGCTCAGGTGCGCCGAGACGAAGTCGTGGGGAAGGAGCACCCTGGCCACGCGCGCGGCCACCTCGGGCTCGTGGTCTCGCACCCACCGCAGCTTGGCGGCCGTGAACGACGCGACCAGCACGCTGCCGACGGCCTCGGCGCAGGCTCGAGGTCCGCCCCACTCCTCGATGAGCTCGTCGGCTGCCGCCGCCGAGCGGGTGTCGTTCCACAGCAGGGCGTCGCGGACCGGTGCTCCGGCGGCGTCCAGGGCCACCAGGCCATGCTGCTGACCGCCCACCGAGATCGCGTCGGCCCGCTCGAGCAGGCCATCGGCGGAAGCGTCGAGGGCTCGAAGCCAGGCCCGGGGGTCGACCTCGGTTCCGCCGGGGTGCGGTGCTGAGCCCCGGGCGACCACGGTGCCGTCTGCGGCGTCGACCAACAGGGCCTTGGTGGACTGCGTGGAGGAGTCGATGCCCAGGACCAAGCTCATGGAGCCCATTAAGTACGAGTCTCGAACTAATGTCAAGGGACGTGCGCTTCAGGCGATGCCCAGGTCCACGCACACGTCGAGCACCTCGCCGGTGCACAGCTCTGCAATGCTCACGCCACCGTCACGCACGACCGTGTCGGTGAGGTTCTCCACGGTGACCGGGACCGGGGTGATGATCACCGACGGCACCCCCTCGAAACGCCTGGTGCCCGTGACGCCGGCACCGAGCACCAGGTCGACGGCCATCCGGGCAGCCTCCCCGGCCTGCTGGGGGATCGAGGCGTAGACCGTCAGCGTCTGCTCGCCGGTCACGATCCGCTGCAGGGCGGCCAGACCGCCCCCGGCGCCGATGATGACCGGGATCCTGCGCCTGGTCGCCTCGAAAGCCTGGAGCGCCCCCTCAGCCTGGGCGTCGGTCGCGGCGTACACGGCATCGATCGGCTTGCCCTTCAGGTCCTCGAGCTGAGCACTCACCCACGTCTCGGCGGTGACAGCCTGGGTGTCGACCGGGTCGACCTCGGCGACCACTCGCGCACCGCCCTGCGCGAGCACCGTCCGTGCGGCCAGTCTCACCGCGCCCGCACTGGGGTCGGTCACCGCGCCGTTGAGCATCAGGACGGCGGGGTCGGCGCCAGTCGCATCGAGCAGTCCCTGTGCCTGCTCGGTGCCCACCTGGGGGTGGTCGACGGACACGAAGTAGTCGGCCCCGGCCACGAACCGGTCATAGGCGATCACCGGGGTGTCCCCCGCGCTCGCGACCATCGCCTCGCCTGCCTTCGAGGTCACCGCAGCCAGCACGATGACATCGGCCCGGTCGGTGAGGGCGCGCGCGAACTGGGCCCTCTGGGTCGTCGTACTGCCGGCCGCCTCGTGGATCTCGACGACGCACGTCGAGCAGGTCGCACGCACGGCCGCCTCGAAGGCAGGCCGGTCCTCAGCCAGCCAGCGCGCGTCGCCGGCATCCTGGCTGGGCACGAGCAGGACGATCAGGTCCTTGTCCTCCGGGTCGTTGCAGGCACCGAGGCCGCCGGCCAGGATGCCGGAGATCAGGAGCGCGAGGATCGAGCGCCTCACGTCAGGTCGGCGTACTCGGGATGCTTGTCGATGAAGGCCCGCACGAAGGGACAGAGCGGCACGACCCGAAGCGAACCACGCCGGCGTACGTCGTCGAGCGCCCAGCGCACCAGGGCGCTCCCCACGCCGTGGCCCTCGACGTAGACCTCGGTGTGGGTGAAGACGATCTTCGTCTCGCTGAGGGTGTACGCCGCGAAGCCGGCCAGCTCGCCGTCGTAGCGTGCCTCGAAGCGGTGCTGCGCGGGGTTGTCGGTGACCTCGACCGGGACCTGTGCGCCTGCACCGACCTGTGAACCGTCCTCTGCCATGTGCCCATCCTGCCCTGAGCGGGCCGTCAGTCGAAGCCCAGCCCCGCCAGGGCGCCGGTCTTCTTGATGGTCTTCCAGATCTTCTCGCGCAGCTCGATCCCGATGCTGCCGGTGAGGTGGTCGGGGTCGCGCCACACGACCACGCCGTTGAGGATGGGGAGGCACAAGGGAGCGTCGGGGCAGACCACGGGGTTGACGTCGACGGTGTAGACCTCATCGGAGTCCAGGGCGGCGATCGTGTAGTAGGCGTCGCTCGGCCTGCTCCCCATCCGGGCCGGGATCGTGCACTGGGACAGATAGGTCGCCCGTGCCAGACAGTCGAGCGGGTCGATCCCGCCGGTCTCCAGGGTGTTGAGGGTGATCAGCGAGCGGGCGCCGAGATCGGTGAACCGCCCGATCGTCTCCTGGGTGGTGTTGTTCAGCAGCTGGGAGAGGCTCTCGTCGGAGCCACCGATCCGCTTGAAGCCCTTCGCATACTTCTTCTCGTTGTCATAGCTGTTCGACACCAGGATCATCAGGTCCGGGTCGAGCTGGGGCAGCACGTCGTCGTACCACGCGCCGCGCTCGGCGATGCACTCCTGGCGCTCGGCCGGCGGGCGGTTGTAGTTGATCAGGTCGGCCTGCCACGGGCAGGCGTGCATGATGTTGACCGACAGCTGGAAACCATGGTCCTTGGCCAGCTGCTCGTACATCGGCTCCAGCATCCGGGCATGGCTGTCGCCGACCAGCACGACGTGGGGGCCGTCCCCGTCGACGACCACGCAGTCCGCCGGGGTGGTGCAGGTCTGCTCCGAGCCGTAGTCGAGCGACACCGCCTGCCAGTCGATGTCCGAGGGCACCTTCTCGCCCTTGCCGGGCGCACCCTGGATCGTCCCCCCGGTGCCCGAGGCGACCAGCGCCGGCGGACGAGTGGACTGCAGCAGAGGCGGCATCAGCGCGAACGCGACCAGCGCACTGGCCGTCACGCCGACGATCGCCACCGGCCAGGTGAACCTGGCGAGCAGGTCCGAGCGCCGGATCGGCATCTCCAGCACCTGGTAGGAGAGCGCGGCCAACCCGGTGCTCACCGCGCCGCCGAGAACCGCGAGCACCAGCGGACGCACGTCGAAGAACTCCATCAGGATCAGCAGCACCGGCCAGTGCCACAGGTAGGTGCCGTAGGAGATCTTGCCGAGGAAGACCGGGGTGGGCCGGGACAGGACGGCGATCAGGGGGCTCGAGCGATCGGTCGAGACGCCCATGATCAGCAGCACACTGGCCACCGTGGCCAGCAGTCCCCGGTTGGACGGGTCGACGGACAGCAGGCCGCTGCCGACGTAGAGGATCAGGGCGAGGCCGGCGATGCCCAGCCACCGTTGCCACTCGCCGAACCGGCGAGACCTGAGGAGTACGGCGAGCAGCGAGCCGGCGAGCAGTTGGTAGAGCCGGGCATCGGTGCCGTAGTAGGCGTGGCTCGGGTCGGCGCTCGCCCAGTAGAGCTGGGCCGCGACCGAGAGGACCATCAGCGTGCCGACGCCGGCCGGGAGCAGCCACGTGCGGCGCCGGGCAGCGCGCACGAGCACGATCAGGAGCACCGGGAAGACGAAGTAGAACTGCTCCTCGATCGACAGGGACCAGAAGTGGAGGTAGGGACTACGGTCCACCGCGGTGGCGAAGTAGTCGTTCTGCTGGCTGAGGAAGCGCCAGTTGGCGACGTACAGCAGGGCGCTCTGCGCGTCGGCGACGAGCGGCAGGCGGCGTACGACGGTCGTGGCGAGCACGAACACGGCCCCGGTGGCCGCCACCACGACCACGGCGGCGGGCAGCAGACGCTTGACCCGCCGGGCGTAGAACCGGCCGAGCCTCAGGGTGCCGCGCTCGTCGATCTCGCTCAGGATGACGTTGGAGACCAGGAAGCCCGAAAGCACGAAGAACAGGTCGACCCCGACGAAGCCGCCGCCGACCGCCGCCATCCCGGCGTGGTAGAGCAGCACCAGGTAGACCGCGATGGTGCGCAAGCCGTCCAGGGCAGGGCGATAGGACCATGTCACGGGCGGCGTCACTGGCGAAACGGTACAGAACGGGACGATCCATCACGAATCAGCGACGGTGTGGGATCACTCCCACTCGATGGTGCCGGGCGGCTTGCTGGTGATGTCGACGGTGACGCGGTTGATCTCGCGCACCTCGTTGGTGATCCGGGTGGAGATCCGCTCCAGCACGTCGTAGGGCAGACGGGCCCAGTCGGCGGTCATGGCGTCCTCGGAGGTGACCGGGCGCAGCACCACCGGGTGACCGTAGGTGCGGCCGTCGCCCTGGACGCCGACCGAGCGGACGTCGGCCAGCAGCACGACAGGCATCTGCCAGATGTCACGGTCGAGACCGGCCCGGGTGAGCTCCTCCCGGGCGATGGCGTCGGCCTCGCGCAGGATGTCGAGACGTTCGCGGGTGACCTCGCCGATGATCCGGATGCCGAGGCCCGGACCCGGGAACGGCTGACGCCAGACGATCTCGGCAGGGAGACCGAGCTGCTCCCCCACCAGCCGGACCTCGTCCTTGAACAGCGTCCGCAGCGGCTCCACCAGCGCGAACTCGAGGTCGTCGGGCAGGCCCCCCACGTTGTGGTGGGACTTGATGGTCGACGCACCGGCTCCCCCACCCGACTCGACCACGTCGGGGTAGAGCGTGCCCTGGACGAGGAACCCGACCTCACCGGGGTTCTCGTTGACGATGTCGGCCTCGGCAGCCTCGAAGACCCGGATGAACTCGCGCCCGATGACCTTGCGCTTCTCCTCGGGCTCGCTCACCCCGACGAGGGCATCGAGGAACCTCTTCTCCGCGTCGACCACCTTGAGGTCGACGCCGGTGGCGGCCACGAAGTCGCGCTCGACCTGCTCGGTCTCCCCTTTGCGCATCAACCCGTGGTCGACGTAGACACACGTGAGGCGGTCCCCGATCGCGCGTTGGACGACGGCCGCTGCCACCGCCGAGTCGACCCCGCCGGACAGTCCGCAGATCGCACGCCCCTCGGGGCCGATCTGGGTGCGGATCCGCTCGATCTGCTCCTCGACGATGTTGACCATCGTCCAGGTCGGGCGGCAGCCGGCGATGTCGTGGAGGAAGTGCTCGAGGATCTTCTGGCCGTGTTCGGTGTGCATCACCTCGGGGTGCCACTGCACTCCCGCCTGGCGGGACCCGAGGTGCTCGAAGGCGGCCACCGGCGTGACATCGGTGCTCGCCAGCACCGTGAAGCCCTCAGGGGCCTGGGTCACCGAGTCACCGTGCGACATCCACACGTTGTGGGCGGTCGGCAGGTCGGCCAGCAGGGTGCCCGCCTCGGTGATCGAGACCGGCGTACGGCCGTATTCGCGGGCGCCCGTCGGAGCCACCTCGCCACCGAGGGCCTGAGCCATGATCTGGAAGCCGTAGCACATGCCGAACACGGGCACGCCGGCGCCGAACAGCGCCGGGTCGATCGACGGAGCGCCCTCGGCGTAGACCGAGGAGGGCCCACCGGACAGCACGATCGCCGCGGGCTTGCGCTGCAGCATCTCGGCGACCGGCATCGAGTGGGGAACGATCTCGGAGTAGACGCGGGCTTCACGTACCCGCCGGGCGATCAGCTGGGCGTACTGCGCCCCGAAGTCGACGACGAGGACCAGATCGTGGGACATGGGGGCCTTTCGAACGCTCACCAGGAACCAGCAGTCTATCGGCGCCACCACCCCCGTCGAGCTGGGGGTTTGGGCCCGTCGAGTGGGGGGTTTGGGCCCGTCGAGTTCGGGGTTTCGGCCCGGCGAGCGGCCGAAAGCCCGAGTTCATAGGGCCAGAACCCCTATCTCAACTATTCGACGACGACCTCGACGCGCTGGAACTCCTTGACGTCGGTGTAGCCGGTCGTGGCCATCGAGCGCTTGAGGGCGCCGATGAGGTTCATGGTGCCGTCGGCGACGCGGGAGGGGCCGAACAGGATCTCGGCCAGCGTGCCGACGGTGCCGAACTCGACCCGCTCACCGCGGGGCAGATCGGCGTGGTGGGCCTCGGTGCCCCAGTGGAAACCGTGTCCGGGAGCATCCGAGGCCCGCGCGAACGGCGAGCCGACCATCACCGCGTCGGCGCCGCAGGCGACGGCCTTGGCGATATCACCGGAGCGGCCGATCGAGCCGTCGGCGATGACGTGGACGTAGCGCCCACCGGACTCGTCGAGGTAGTCGCGGCGCGCAGCCGCCACGTCGGCCACCGCGCTGGCCATCGGGACGGCGATGCCCAGGACGGTGCGGGTGGTGTGGGCGGCTCCGCCACCGAATCCGACGAGTACGCCGGCCGCGCCGGTGCGCATCAGGTGCAGGGAAGCCTGGTAGGTCGCGCAGCCACCCACGATCACCGGGACGTCGAGCTCGTAGATGAACTCCTTGAGGTTGAGCGGCTCGGCCTGGCTCGACACGTGCTCGGCCGAGACCGTGGTGCCGCGGATCACGAACATGTCGACCCCGGCATCGACGACCGTCTTCGCGAACTCCTTGGTGCGCTGCGGCGACAGTGACCCCGCGACCGTGACGCCGGCCTGGCGCATCTCCTGCAGGCGGGCGGTGATCAGCTCGGGACGGATCGGCTCGGCGTAGATCTCCTGCATCCGCCGAGTGGCTTCGAGGCCCTGCAGACCGGCCACCTCGCTCAGCAGCTCGGACGGGTCGTCGTACCTCGTCCAGAGGCCCTCGAGGTTGAGCACCCCGAGGCCTCCCAGCTTGCCGAACGCGACCGCCGTCGCCGGCGACATCACCGAGTCCATCGGAGCGGCCAGCACCGGCAGCTCGAAACGGTAGGCGTCGATCTGCCACGCGACGCTGACCTCCTCGGGGTCGCGGGTCCGCCGCGAGGGGACGATCGCGATGTCGTCGAAGGAGTAGGCACGGCGCGCACGCTTGGCGCTGCCGATGTCGATCTCGATCATGGTGTTCTCAGCGTCCTGAGTAGTTGGGGGCCTCGACGGTCATCTGGACGTCGTGCGGGTGGCTCTCCTTGAGCGAGGCCGCGGTGATGCGCACGAAGCGGCCCTTCTCCTGCAGCTCGGGGATGGTGCGGGCGCCGGTGTAGAACATCGACTGGTTGAGACCGCCGATCAGCTGGTGGGCGACCGCGGCGAGGGGGCCACGGTAGGCGACCTGCCCCTCGATGCCCTCCGGCACGATCTGGTCGTCACTGCTGACCTCGGCCTGGAAGTAGCGGTCCTTGGAGTAGGACTTCTTGCCGCGACTCGACATCGCGCCCAGCGAGCCCATGCCGCGGTAGGACTTGAACTGCTTGCCGTTGACGAAGACCAGCTCCCCCGGCGACTCCTCGCAGCCGGCGAGCAGCGACCCGATCATCACCGACTCGGCGCCCGCCACGATCGCCTTGGCGATGTCGCCGGAGTGCTGAAGACCGCCGTCGGCGATGACGGGCACGCCGGCCGGCTGGCAGGCGAGCGATGCCTCGTGGACCGCGGTCACCTGGGGAGCACCCACTCCGGTCACCACCCGCGTCGTGCAGATCGATCCGGGACCGACACCGACCTTGACCGCGTCGGCGCCGGCATCGACGAACGCCTGGGCGCCGGCCCTGGTGGCGACGTTGCCGCCGATGACCTGGACATGGCGGGTGGCCGGATCCCTCTTCAGGCGCTCGACCATCTCGAGCAGCATGCGCACGTGCCCGTGGGCGGTGTCGGCGACCAGCACGTCGACGCCGGCCTCGACCAGCCGCGTGGCGCGCTCGAAGGCGTCGCCGAAGTAGCCGATCGCGGCACCGACCATGAGGCGGCCGTCGGCGTCGTTGGAGGCGTTGGGGAACTGTTCGGACTTCACGAAGTCCTTGACCGTGATGAGACCGGCGAGGTGGCCGTCGGCGTCGACCAGCGGCAGGCGCTCGCGCTTGTGCTTGCGCAGCAGAAGGGTGGCGTCCTCGCGGGCGATGCCCACGTGGCCGGTGATCAGCGGCATCGGGGTCATCACCTCGTCGACCTTGGTGCTCGACCACTCGGCCACGGGGGTGAAGCGCAGGTCGCGGTTGGTGATGATGCCCAGCAGGCGGTCGTCGGTGTCCACGACCGGAAGTCCAGAGACGCGGTATTCGCCGCAGACCCGGTCGAGGTCCTCCAGGGTCGCGTCGGGCCCGATGGTGACCGGGTTGGAGATGATGCCGGTCTGGGTGCGCTTGACCAGGTCGACCTGCATCGCCTGGTCGGCGATCGAGAGGTTGCGGTGGAGAACGCCGAGTCCGCCCTGGCGGGCCATCGCGATGGCCATCCGGGACTCGGTGACGGTGTCCATCGCAGCGCTGATCAGCGGCACGCGGATCGAGATCTCACGCGTCAGGCGCGTCGTGGTGTCGATGTCGGAGGGCGCCAGGTCGGACTCGCCGGGCAGCAGCAGGACATCGTCGTAGGTCAGGCCGAGGGCCGCAAACTTCTCCGGGAGCTCCACGCCCCCATCCTATCGGCGATCCGGGGTCACACCGGCAGCGGCTTGAGGTCTCGGACCGGGATCCGAACCGTCAGGATCTCGGACGCCATCCGGATCCGTCCGCGCAGGCCGGCTGCCAGCACCATCGGGAGCACTGCCTGGTTGTCGGCCCGGGTCGTCAGGACGATCTCCTGCACGCCCATCCCCGAGGCCAGTCGGGCGACGTCGTTGAGCAGCCGGGTGCCGATGCCACGGCGCTGCCACTGCGGGTCGACGCGCAGGCTCACAGCACGAGCACCGGGCTCGACCATGCCGGAGCCCTCGGAGCGGATCATCGCGATCCCGACCACCGAACCGTCGCTCCAGGCGGCGATCCCGTCCTCGTCGACGACGTAGTCCAGCGCGGACCCACCGTCGCTCCGCCTGGCCCCGAAGGTCTCGGGGAGGGTGAGCTGCCGGGCGAGCACCTCGGTGACCAGGTCGGCCATCGAGGCGCCGCGCGCGTGCTCGGTGGGGGTGAAGGGCGCCGTACGCCGCACCTGTACGCCGACCTCACCGACGGTCATCTCCATCACGTCCTGCAGCGGAGCCGGCTCACCGGCCACAGGATCCGCCTCGGCGTCGAACAGCTGGGCCACGATCTCGGGGAAGCGAGAGGGGTGGGCCAGGATCGTGCGCGCCGCCTGCACGTAGCGGGTCGGCTGATCCACGAGGGCGTGCTCGGTGCACGACGCCCCGGTCACCGAGAGCCCACCGGACTCCTCGATGAGGCCGGCTATCTCGACCATCCCCCAGCCGGCCGGTGTGCGAAGGACCAGCTCGTCGGTGACCCCGTCGACACCCGGGAAGATCTGCAGACCCAGGATGTTGACGCCGGCGTCGCCACAGTTCTTGGCCAGCACCGCCAGCGAACCGGGGCGGTCGGGCAGCGTCGTCCTAATTCTCCACAGCATGTTGTCGTCCCCCTGCGCGTCGTCGACCCCTGACGTCCTCACCCTGCGCGATCCGGATTGCGAATCGGAGCCAGGAATGTTTCACCGACGTCACAAGACGTTCGCTCCCGTCGCCCGCCTACAGTGGCCAGGTGACGAACCGGGGCGCCATCTGGGGGGCCGCGCTCGCGGCGGCCGTGCTCCGGTTCCCCGGGGCCCTGTGGCCGATCAGCCCGGACGAGGCCGGCTTCACCCTGGTGGCCCGGTCGTGGCACCCGCGGCCGGAGAGTGTGTTCGGCGTCCACTGGGTCGATCGTCCGCCCCTGCTCATCGCGGTGGTGAAGGCATCGGACTGGATCGGGGGGCCGCTGTTCATGCGAGCGGTCGCCGCGCTCGGATGCGTCCTGCTGGTGCTCAGTGCCGCGGCCGTGGCCCGGCGGATCTCCGGCGACCGCGCCGCGCTCTGGACCGCGGTCGCGGTCGCGGCCATCACCACCAACCCGATGATCGATGCCGTGGCGGCCAAGGGCGAGCTGCTGGGACTGCCCGTGATCATGACCAGCATCTGGTGGTCCCTGATCGCCCTGGACCGGCGCTCGGGACGCTGGGCGTTCGGCGCCGGCCTGCTCGCCGTACTCGCCCTGGGGCTGAAGCAGAACCTGTTCGCCGGGCTCGTCTTCGGGGGTGTCCTGCTGGTCGTCGCGCTGCTGGTCGGGGACGTGAGCCGTCGCGACTTCGTCCGCCTGGCCGGTGCGGCGATCGGTGGCGCGCTCACCCCGGTGGCCGCCACGGTCGCCTGGGCGCTCAGTGTCGGCGTCCATCTCGACGCGCTCTGGTATGCGGTGTACGGCTTTCGCGGCGACGCTCTCGAGGTGCTGCTGGCCGGGGGGCGCTCGGCTCCCGAGGAACGGGCCAAGGTGCTCGCGGCGATCGTGCTGGGCAGTGGCATGGCCCTGATCATCGGCGGGTTCCTGGTGCACCTGGCCGGGGCCTGGCGCGCCAACCGGGCGGTCACTGCCGCCACGCTTGCGGTCGTGCTCGCCGACGGCATCGGACTGCTGCTCGGTGGGAGCTACTGGCGGCCCTACCTGTTCGTGCTGATCCCCGGTACGGCGCTGTGTGCGGCGTTGCTGGTGGCCCGGCAATCCAAGCGGGGCCTGGCCATGCGGGCCATGGTCGTCATCTCCGTGGTGTCCACGGCGGTGTCACTGGTGGGCTGGACCGTGACCAGCCAGCGCGGTCAGGTCACCCCGAGCTGGGTCTACACCGGCGAGGCCATCGGTGCGGTCGCCCAACCGTCGGACACCCTGGTCACCTTCGGCGGCCGCGCCGACCTGCAGTTCGCCTCGGGCCTGCCGTCGCCCTACCGCTATCTGTGGAGTCTCCCGATGCGCACCCTCGACCCTGACTACCGTCAGCTCATGCGGCTGCTGGAGGGGCCGCGAGCACCCACGTGGTTCGTCGCGGCGGCACCGCTGGCGGCCTGGAACAACATCGATGCCGGCACCCGGCTCGGGCAGGTCGTGCGCTCCCGCTACGAGCTGCATGCCTGGGGCTGCGACGAGACCCCGATCTTCCTGCTCCGTGGCGTGGAGCGTCCATTCGTCATGCCGGACTGCACCAAACCCACCTTCTGACCTGCGGCCGGGGTGGAGCGCAGAAGAGCGCCGAGCCGCCGCATCTCTGCGACGGCTCGGCGCTCTTGCTGGGTGGTGCTGGGACAGCTCAGTGACCGTGGCCGTGGCCGTGGCCACCTGCGGCCGGAGCGTCGTCGTCCTCTTCGGGCTTCTCGACGATCAGCGTCTCGGTCGTGAGCAGCATGCCCGCGATGGAGGTGGCGTTGACCAGCGCGGAGCGGGTGACCTTGACCGGGTCGAGCACGCCTTGGGCGACCAGGTCGCCGTAGGTGTCGGTCGCGGCGTTGTAGCCGTTGCCCAGCCCGAGCTCGCGCACCTTGGAGGTCACGACGTAGCCGTTGACTCCGCCGTTCTCGGCGATCCAGCGCAGCGGCTCGTCGGCGGCCTTGCGCACGATGCGTACGCCGGCAGCCTCGTCACCGGTGAGCCCGAGGTCCTTCTCGAGCACGGAGACCGCGTGGATCAGCGCAGAGCCACCGCCGGGGACGATGCCTTCCTCGATCGCGGCGCGCGTCGCGGAGACGGCGTCCTCGATGCGGTGCTTCTTCTCCTTCAGCTCGACCTCGGTGGCCGCGCCGACCTTGATCACACACACGCCGCCGGCGAGCTTGGCGAGGCGCTCCTGGAGCTTCTCACGGTCCCAGTCGGAGTCGGTGTTCTCGATCTCGGCCTTGATCTGGTTGACCCGACCCTGGACCGAGGCGGCTTCACCGGCGCCGTCCACGATCGTGGTGTTGTCCTTGGTGATGACCACCCGACGGGCCTGGCCGAGCACGTCGAGACCGACCTGGTCGAGCCTGAGGCCGACCTCGGCCGCGATGACCTGACCACCGGTCAGGGTCGCGATGTCCTCCATCATGGCCTTGCGACGGTCACCGAAGGCGGGCGCCTTGACCGCGACGGCGTTGAACGTGCCGCGGATCTTGTTGACCACCAGGGTCGAGAGCGCCTCCCCGTCGACGTCCTCGGCGAGGATGAAGAGCGGCTTGCCTGCGGCGATGACCTTCTCCAGCAGGGGCAGGAGGTCCGCGATCGCGGAGATCTTGCCCTGGTGGAGCAGGATGTAGGGGTCGTCGAGGACGGCCTCCATGCGCTCCTGGTCGGTGACGAAGTATTGCGAGATGTAGCCCTTGTCGAACTGCATCCCCTCGGTGAACTCCAGCTCGGTGCCCATGGTGTTGGACTCCTCGACGGTGATCACGCCGTCCTTGCCGACCTTGTCGAAGGCCTGCGCGAGCAGGTCGCCGATCACGCTGTCGCGCGAGGAGATCGTGGCGACCGAGGCCATGTCCTCACGGGACTCGACCTCGCGGGCCGCAGCGGCCAGGGCGTCGCCGACGGCTGCCGTCGCGAGGTCCATGCCCCGCTTGAGGCCCATCGGGTTGGCTCCGGCGGCAACCGCACGCAGACCCTCGTGGACCATCGCCTGGGCGAGGACCGTGGCGGTCGTGGTGCCGTCACCGGCGACGTCGTTGGTCTTGGTGGCGACTTCCTTGGTCAGCTGCGCACCCAGGTTTTCGAACGGGTCGTCCAGCTCGATCTCACGGGCGACGGTGACACCGTCGTTGGTGATCGTGGGGGCTCCCCACTTCTTGTCGAGGACGACGTAGCGGCCCTTGGGGCCGAGCGTCACCTTGACCGCGTTGGCGAGGGCGTCCACGCCACGCTCGAGCGCGCGGCGCGCGTGCTCGTCGAACTCAAGAATCTTGGGCATTGCTCTCCTCGGTACGGATCGAGCCGTGGCCCGAGCGGGCGCCGTGGCGCGCGCTCGGACTCACGGCTCTTAGGAATTTCAGGAAACGACCGCGAGCACGTCGCGCGCGGAGAGGATGAGGTACTCCTCGCCGGCGTACTTCACCTCGGTGCCGCCGTACTTGCTGTAGATGACCTTGTCGCCGATGGCGACGTCGAGCGGGACGCGGTTGCCCTTGTCGTCGATACGACCGGGGCCGATGGCCAGGACCTCGCCCTCTTGGGGCTTCTCCTTGGCCGTGTCCGGGATGACCAGGCCGGAGGCCGTGGTCTGCTCCGCTTCGAGCGCCTTGACGACGATGCGGTCCTCGAGAGGCTTGATGTTGACCGACACGATGTCGAACTCCACTTCTCTAACAGACTTCTAGGGAACGTTTGGTGCCGGGCGATGATGTTCGGTACGCCGTCGCGGGGGTCGTACGTCTTCTCGCTTGCGGCTGGCACCCTCGGGTCGAGAGTGCCAGAACAGACGTTAGCACTCGCCCTGACGGAGTGCCAGAGACCCCCAGCCCGGGTGGACTGACAAGATGGCCGCGTGGACCTCGAGACCTTCCAGTGGCTGCTGGGTGCCGACGGCCAGCTGCTGCTGGAGCGGGCCGCCCACATCTACGTCGACATGGACGGCGACCCGGTGCGTTCCGCGGCCGGCGTACGCCGGGTGGAGCCGGACGCGGACCGCGCGGCCGCGGCGCTGACCCAGGTGCGGCTGCGTGCCCGGGCGGTGGCCAAGTTCGGCGACGAGGCCGTCGCGATGTACTTCACCCCCGATGCCCTCGAGCAGGCCACCCGCACCCGGGTGGCCGCCCACCGGGCCGGCCGACTGGCAGCCGCCCAGCCCGCCAGCGTGATCGACCTCGGTTGCGGGATCGGCGGAGACCTGATCGCGTTCGCTCGCGCCGGCCTGACGGCCGCCGGGGTCGATCTGGACCCGGTGCGGGTGGCGATCGCCGCGGCCAACCTCAGCGCCCTCGGGCTTCCAGGCGCTACCCAGGAGGCCGACGCGACCTCCCTGGACCTCTCCGGGTTCGCTGTCGCCTTCGCAGACCCGGCCAGGCGCGGCGCCCGCGGGCGCAGCTTCCGCGTGGACGACTGGACTCCCCCCTGGCCGTTCGTGGAGTCGCTGCTGCGGCGCGTGTCGGTGGTCAAGGTCGCACCCGGCCTACCCCATGACCTCATCCCCGACGGCGTCGAGGCCGAGTGGGTCAGCGACGACGGAGAGGTCAAGGAGGCCTCGCTGTGGTCCGGCCACCTGGCGAGCACGTCGCGGCGCGCGACCGTGATCGGCTCGGGTGGACTGGCCACGCTCACGGAGGCCGACGACCCCTGGCAGGGACGCGAGCGTCCGGTCCGCGACCTGGGCCGGTTCCTCTACGAGCCCGACGGCGCCGTGATCCGCGCCGGCCTCGTGACGGCGGTGGCGGCCGGGGTCGATGGTGGGCTGATCGACGAGCACATCGCCTGGGTGACCTCCGACGCCTCCTTCCACACTCCGTTCGCGAAGGGCTACCAGGTCCTGGAGGAGGTGCCGTTCCGCGAGAAGCCGTTGCGAGCAGCGCTGCGCGAACGCAGCATCGGCTCGCTGACCATCAAGACCCGTGGGGTCGACGTCGTGCCGGAGACCCTGCGCAAGAGGCTGAACCTGCGCGGCGACAACACCGCGACGCTGGTGCTGACCCGCCTGCGCGACCGCGGCATCGCGCTCCTGGTCAAACCCTTCTGACCGTCGAGCTCGGGGTTTTGGCCCCTCGAGTGAGGGGTTTTGGCCCGTTGAGTCGGGGATTCGAGCCCAGGGCTCGGCCATAACTCCCATCTCACAGGGCCGAAACCCCTCACTCGACGGTCAGGCGAGGAGGGCGGCGCGCTCGGCGCCGATCGTGGTGTCGTCGCCGTGCCCGGTGTGGACGACGGTCTCGTCGGCCAGCTCGAACAACCGGGTCCGGATCGACTCGACGATCAAATCGGCGTCGCTGAAGGAGCGCCCGGTGGCCCCGGGGCCACCGCTGAACAGCGTGTCCCCAGTGAACACGCAGCCGAGGTCGGGCGCGTGGAAGCACACGGCCCCGGGCGCGTGGCCGGGAGTGTGGATCGCTCGCAGCACGGTCCCACCCACGGTGATCTCCACACCATCGGCGAGGTCGAGATCCCAGAGGTAGTCGGGATGGGTCAGCTCCCACAGCGGCCTGTCGGCGGGGTGCAGCATGATCGGCGCCGTCACCCGTTCACGGAGCGCTGGGGCGACCCGCACGTGGTCGTCATGGGCGTGCGTGCACAGGATCGCCTTCACCGAGCGGTCCCCGACCACGGCCAGGATCGCGTCGACGTCGTGGGGCGCATCGATCACCACACACTCGGAGTCGTCGCCGACCACCCACACGTTGTTGTCGACGTCGAAGGTCTCGCCGTCGAGGGAGAAGGTGCCGCTGAGCACGGCATGGTCCACGCGGGAGCCTGGGGATGGCATCAGAGGATCACGACCGAGCGGAGCACGTCGCCGTGGTGCATCTTCTCGAACGCCGCCTCGACGTCGCCCAGGCCGATCTCCTCCGACACGAACGCGTCGAGGTCGAGGCGGCCCTGCTGGTAGAGGTCGACCAGCATCGGGAAGTCGCGCGAGGGCAGGCAGTCGCCGTACCAGCTCGACTTCAGCGCACCGCCGCGACCGAAGACGTCGATGAGCGGGATGTCGGGCAGCTTCATGTCCGGGGTCGGTACGCCGACCAGCACGACCGTGCCGGCCAGGTCACGGGCGTAGAACGCCTGCTTCCAGGTCTCGGGACGACCCACGGCGTCGATCACCACATCGGCTCCGTTGCCATCGGTGAGGGCCTGGATGGCCTCCACCGGGTCGATGCCGGTGGAGTTGATCGTGTCGGTGGCGCCCATCGAGCGAGCCCACTCGAGCTTTCGGTCGTCGATGTCGACGGCGATGATCTTCGAGGCACCTGCCAGCTTGGAGCCGGCGATCGCCGCGGAGCCGACGCCGCCGCAGCCGATCACGGCGACCGACTTGCCGCGCGAGACGTTGCCGGTGTTGATCGCGGCGCCAAGCCCGGCCATCACCCCACAGCCGAGCAGGCCGACGGCGGCGGCACGGGCCGACGGGTCGACCTTCGTGCACTGACCGGCAGCCACCAGCGTCTTCTCGGCGAAGGACCCGATGCCCAGTGCCGGGCTCAGAGGCGTGCCGGCCCCCTCTCCTTCAGCGAGGGTCATCTTCTGGGTGGCGTTGTGGGTGTTGAAGCAGTACCACGGCTCGCCCCGGTTGCAGGCCCGGCAGCTGCCGCACACCGCGCGCCAGTTGAGGATCACGAAGTCGCCGGGCTCGAGCCCAGTCACACCCTCGCCGACGGCCTCGACCTCGCCTGCGGCCTCGTGGCCGAGCAGGAAAGGGAAGTCGTCGTTGATCCCACCCTCGCGGTAGTGCAGGTCGGTGTGGCAGACCCCGCAGGCCTGGACCTTCACCACGGCCTCGCCCGGACCAGGATCGGGCACGTTGATCGTCTCCACCGAGACCGGCTGACCCTTGCCCCGAGCGATGACGGCCTTGACCTGCTGCATGACTGCTCCTTGCTCACGATGACGGTGAGGCAACGTTAGTGGTTGCGGCAAGTCGATCAGCCGACGGTCACGATGCAACCCACCTCGACCCTTTCGCGTCTTGGACGTGGAAAGGTGGTGATGAGCGATGCACACAGCAGTCATGTCGGGGGTGGAGATGTCCGAGGCAGCTCGCGACGCCGAGTTCTCGGCGTACATGGCAGCCCGTCAGGCTGCCCTGCTCCGGACCGCGTTCCTGATCACCGGCGACCTCGCCTCGGCGGAGGACCTGGTGCAGAACGCGTTCGCGAAGCTCTACCTCAGCTGGGACAAGGTCCAGAACCGCGAGTCGTTGGACGGCTACGTCCGCCGGATCATGATCAACGAGAACAACTCGTTGTGGCGCCGCGCCTGGAAGCGCAGCGAGGTCACAGCGGCGGTACTGCCGGACCGGCCCGTGAGCGATGACTACGACGAGGGCCGGGTGGCCGCCGTCTGGGAGCTGGTGCGGACCCTGCCCCGCAAGCAACGCGCCGTCATCGTGCTGCGCTACTACGAACACCTGTCGGAGGCCGAGATAGCGCACACGCTCGGTGTCTCCCCCGGGACGGTGAAGTCCCAGGCCAGCCGAGCGCTGGCCGCACTTCGCGAGCGGGTCCCCGAGGCCCTGATCTCCTCAGAGGAGGAGCGATGAACGAGACGAACAACGACCTGGACCGGGCCCTGAGCCAGCAGGTCGAGCACCTCGAGGGTCACCTCGTGACCCTGCACGACGTCAAGCTGCGCGCCCACCGGATCCAGCGCCGCAGGCGCATCGCGGCCTCGGTCTCGGCCGCAGCCGTGGTCGCGGTCATCGCGCCGATCGGACTGGCGTTCGCGAACAACCACCCGGAGTCCGCCCCTCCGGTCAGCAACCCGACGGGGACCACCCAGTCGCCCACGATCACGCCCTCGGAGACACCCGTGGACACGGGCTCCGACGCACCGAGGTACAAGATCGACCTGACTCCCCCCGCGGAGGGGACGACGGGAGCGGAGCCCGGCATTCCCTACTGGTACGCCGGGCAGCTCACCGCACCCACCGGTGCCTCGGTCACGGCCGACCAGCCGATCTACCACGCCGTCATCGACCCGACGAGCGGGCAGTGGGCGGGGGTGACCTTCGATGACCAGCAGGGCACCCTGTCCTGGGCGTCGCTGGACGCCCAGGGAGGTGTGCTGGAGACCTCGCCCACCATGGCCGACGCCGTTGCCATCACCCCCGACGGCAGCAGCTATGCCTACATCGCCAAGGTCGCTCCCGACGGGCCCGGGAAGCCGACGTGGCAGCTGGTCAGGGCGGGAGCCGACCCGCAGAGCTGGGATCTCGGAGCGAAGGACTCCGAGGCTCCGGGTGGCGGCCCTCTGGGCATCCTGGAGGACGGCACGGTGGTCTTCGAGTTCGAGTCCGGCCGGCCGATGCTGGCCCGCGCGAGCGGCGAGATCACGTCGCTGCCGGGGAAGTATCTCCGCGCGGTCGACGCGACCTCGGACGGCCGGATCGCCGTGCAGACGTCGTACAACGACGACGGCACCTCCTGCTGGGCGGTCGTGGACACGGCAGGGAAGAAGCAGGCCGAGACCTGCGACCACGCCCTGGGCGAGTTCAGCGCCGACGGCCGCTTCGTGATGGGCTATCCGTCGGGCACCGACGGGTTGGGCGCCAGCGTCGTGTCGATCCTCGACGCACAGTCCTTGAAGCCCGCCGCGAACTTCACCGTGCCCCGCGGCGCCTTCATCTGGATCCCGACTGCCTGGGACGGCGACACCCTGCTGGCCCAGGTCTGGAAGCAGGGCACCTGGACGCTCGAGCACCTCAGCGTCGACGGGGTGCTCCAGCAGCGCTCCGTGGCGGTGCAGGCAGACGAGACGACCGCGCCGTTCCAGTTCGGGGCGGGTCCCCTCTCCTGAGTGCCTGTCCTAGGCTGGCCCTCATGAGCAATCCGGTCCTCGTCGTCCTCGGTGCCGGCCCCGGTCTCGGGCTGGCTGTGGCTCGCAGGTTCGGCGCGGATGGGTACGACGTCGCGCTGGCCGGGCTCTCCGAGGAGAGCCTGGCCCCGCTCGGCGTCACCCTTCGTGAGGAGGGCATCGCCCCGACGCTGGCCGCCGTCGATCTGTCCGACCCGCGAGGCGTGACCGAGCTGGTCACCGCCATCGGTGAGGAGAAGGGACGCATCGACGTCCTGCACTTCAACCCGAGCGCCTACCGCGAGAAGGACCCGCTCCAGCTCAGCGTCGAGGAGCTCATCGCAGATCTGCAGGTAGGAGTGACACCGCTGCTGCCGGCAGTCCAGGCGGCGCGTCCTTTCATGACGGCCGGCGGCAGGATCCTGGTCACCGGCAGTGCGGCCGCCGACAAGCCCTGGCACGGCGCCGCCTCGCTCGGCATACAGAAGGCGGCTGTGCGCAACCTGGTCACCAGCCTGGATGCGACCCTGAAGCCCGACGGCATCCGCGCGGTCGCAGTCCAGATCAACGGCACTCTCGCGCGGGAGGGAGCCTTCTCCCCCGGCCCCGTGTCCGCGGCACTGCACGCGGCGGCCACCCGGCCCGACGAGGGCTGGACCGCCCACGTGGCCTACGACGGCTGAACGACCTCAGGCCACCACGGTGGTGATCGGCTGCGAGGAGTCCGCGGGCAGGTCGAGCGACGAGGCAGCCCTCCCGCGGGCGACGAGCTCGGTGCCGAGCGCAGCCACCATGGCTCCGTTGTCGGTGCACAGCCCCGGCCGTGGCACCCGCACCCGGATCCCCTTGGCGCTCGCCCGTTCCTCGGCCATCGACCGCAGTCGGCTGTTGGCGGCCACCCCACCACCGATCAGGATCGTGTCGATGCCCTCGCTGACCGCAGCGTCGACGGCCTTGCGGGTGAGCACGTCGCAGACGGCCTCCTGGAACGACGCGGCGACGTCGGCCACGGGTACGGCGACGCCGGCCCGCTGCTGGGCCTCGACCCAGCGGGCCACCGAGGTCTTCAGGCCCGAGAACGAGAAGTCGAAGCGGTGGCGCTCCAGGTCTCGCCGGCTGGTCAGTCCGCGTGGGAAGTCGATCGCCACGCTGTTGCCCGAGCGTGCCTCCCGATCGATGTGCGGCCCGCCCGGGAACGGCAGCCCGAGCAGCCGGGCGACCTTGTCGAAAGCCTCGCCAGCGGCGTCGTCGATGGTCGCGCCGAGAGGTTGTACGCCGAGCGTGACGTCCTCGACGCGCAGCAGGCTCGAGTGGCCGCCGCTCACCAGCATGGCCAGGCAGGGCTCGGGCAGCGGGCCGTGCTCGAGCTGGTCGACCGCCACGTGGGCCGCCAGGTGGTTCACCCCGTAGATCGGCTTGCCCAGTGCGAGCGCCAGCGCCTTCGCCGCGGCCACGCCGACCAGGAGGGCGCCGACCAGGCCCGGGCCGCTGGTGACCGCGATCGCGTCGACGTCGTCAAGCTTGACGCCGGCGGTGGCGCAGGCTCGTTCGAGGGTGGGCACCATCGCCTCGAGGTGGGCCCGGCTGGCCACCTCCGGAACCACGCCACCGAACCGGGCGTGCTCCTCGACGCTGCTGGCGACCGCGTCGGCGAGCAGGGTGTGACCACGCACGATGCCGACACCCGTCTCATCGCACGAGGTCTCGATGCCGAGCACCAGTGGTTCGTCGCTCATGGCGCCATTGTGCCTGCGAGGGGGCGCTGGAGGACCAGCGCATCGGTGCCGTCGCGGTAGTAGCGGGCTCGACGGTGGATCTCCTCGAAGCCGTACGCCGCGTAGAACGCCAGGGCGTCGGTGTTCGACGCCGACACCTCCAGCAGCATCCTGCTCGCGGGGCGGCTCAGGGCAGCGGCCAGCAGCTGCCCGGCCAGCCCTCGGCGCCGGTGACCGGGGTCGACCGCGATCCGGAGGAGGTCGACCACGTCGTCGACGAGGAGGGTGACGGCGTAGCCCACGACCGGTCCGTCCACGGCCACCCAGGCGGCTCGACCGGGCCCGGTGAGCTCGTCGCCGACCTGCTCGGCTGACCAGGCATCGACGTCGAACAGTGCGAGCTCGAGACGCGCGATCCCGGCCGCGTCGTCGGCCGTGGCCCCGCGGATCACGAGACCGGCTTCGGCTGCCCGGGGGCGACCGCATCGGGTCGGCGCAGGTAGATCGGCTCGGGCTCCAGCAGCCGGGCGCGGCCCGACGCGCTCAGGCCGGCCAGCGCGGCGGCCCGGGGGTCCCGCGGGCCGGACACCCGCTCGAACACCTCGGGGTAGAGGTCGGGTCCGGCTCCCACCACCACCACGTCGCGGGGGAGGTCGACCGGCTTGCCCACGAACGGGCCGTCGAGGCGGGCACCCGAGGCGTCGTAGGCCGCCCAGAACAGCTCCTTGCGGCGGGCGTCGGTGGTCACCACGAATGGTTCGTCGACGGCGGCCGCGAAGGCGATGGCATCCAGCGTGCAGACTCCACGGACCGGGATCCGCAGGGCGTAGCCGAGCGTACGAGCGGTGACGACGCCGACCCGAAGGCCTGTGTAGGGCCCCGGTCCGACGCCGACCACGACCGAGGTGAGGTCGACTCGTGAGACACCGGCCTCGCTCAGCACCTCGTCGATGGCCGGAGCGAGAAGCTCGCCGTGCTTCATCGGGCCGACGCCGTCGCGCTCGGCGATCACGGTCCCGTTGTCCTCGTCGAACAGGCAGACCGTCACCGTGGCGGTGGCGGTGTCGAAGGCGAGCAGCACGGGTCGAGGCTACCGGGGAGCCTGCTCAGGCCCACCGGAGCCCGACAGGTTGGACCACGATCCGGCGAGGATCGTGGTCCTCGGCCAGGGTGTCGCCCAGCGATCGGGTGATCGTGACCTCCAGTCGATCCTCGGCGAGCGTCTCGGCGACCCCGGAACCCCACTCGACGACCGTCACGGCGTCCTCCAGGGAGGCGTCGAGGTCGAGGTCGTCGAGCTCGGCCAGCCCGCCGAGCCGGTAGGCGTCCACGTGGACGAGGGCGGGACCCTCGCCCAGCGGCGGGTGGACCCGGGCGATGACGAAGGTGGGTGAGGTGACGTCACCCCGCACATCGAGCGCTCGGCCGAGACCCTGGGTGAAGGTCGTCTTGCCGGCCCCCAGATCTCCGGTGAGGATCAGCAGGTCGCCCGGGCGCAGATCGGCGGCCAGGAGCGCCGCGACGGCCTGGGTCTCCTCGGGGGTCTCGGCGGCGTGGGTGCTCGGGAAGAGCTTCACCAGATGCACGTCGACGCCCTCGCGGCCGACTTCGGTGAACCCCGCGTGCTCCCAGAAGGCGATCGTGGCGGGCAGCTCGACCCGGGCGACCACTCGCAGCCCCCGGTGACCGCGCTCGGCGGCTCGAGCCTCTGCGGCCCGGATCAGGGCATTGGCCACTCCGCTGCCCTGGGCGGCCGGGAGCACGCCGAACCGGCGCAGCCCCAGGCAGGCGCCGACGGTCTCGAAGATGAGTGAGCCGACGGGCTCGCCGTCGAGCTGCACCACCAGCCCGCCGTACTGCTCCAGCTCGCTGCCCACCGTCTCCAGCGTCTCCGACAGAGCCGAGGTGGGTGGGTCGAGCGGCGCACGGGCACCGAAGGACCGCTGGATCAGCTCGAGGACGACGGGAGCCGCGTCGGCCCCCACCAGGCGTACGTCGATCATGCGGGTCCGACGGCTTCGTGTTCCTGGGCGGCGGCGATCAGCTGGTCGAGTGCGGCGTTGACCTGCTCGTGGCGTTCCATGATCACCATGTGCCCGGCTCCCTCACACTCCAGCATCGTGGAGCCCGGCACGGTCTCGTGCAGGCGAGCGCTCAGCTCGAGCGGTGTGATCCGGTCCGCGGTGCCGCAGATGATGGTGGTCGGGACCTCGGCGAGCGCGCCCAGGACGGCGTACTTGTCGAGGTCGCCGAAGCTCGGGAAGAACTCCGCTAGGACCTCGAAGGGGGTGTCGGACAGCATCCGGTCCACGAATTCGACATAGCCGGCCGGCACCTCGTCGCCGAACGCGTAGCGGTCGGTGGCGACCATCGCCACCCCGTGGCCCACCCGACGGAGTCGGTCGACGGTGCGGGCGCCACGGGCCAGGCCAGCGACCACCCGCAGGCTCACCAGACCGCTCACCGAGTTGGGCAGGAGGGGCAGGAACAGTCGCTGCGGGTTCAGCCCGCCCGCCGTGGTCGACACGAGTGCGACGCCGAGCACCTTGGTGCCGAACAGGTAGGGGTGCTGCTCGGCCAGCGACATGATGCTCATGCCGCCCATGGAGTGTCCGATCAGCACCACCGGGCCTTCGGGCACCTCGTGCTCGAGGATCCGTAGCAGGTCGTTGCCGAGCTCCTCGATGGTGGCGTTCTTGGCCGTGGAGCGACCGGAGCGACCATGGGAGCGCTGGTCGTAGAACACGGTGCGGATGAGACCACGGTAGGCCGCACGCTGGAAGTGCCAGCAGTCGAGGTTGAGCGCGTAGCCGTGCACGAAGACGAGCGTGGGCGGCTGGCTGCGGCGCTTCGCTCCGCGCCGGCGACCGGTCGGCGGCTGCTCCGTGGCGTCGTCGATCTCGACATGGAGCGGTACGCCGTCATCGGCCACCACCGTGTGCGGAGCCGAGCGCAGCGAACCCAGACCGGCGGCGTCGCCCAGGCCACGTCGGGCGATGATCCGGCTGTCGTGCGCGACCTTGAGGGCGGCGCCGGCGACCGCGATGCCGGCGGCCCCGGCAGCGATCTCGACGAGGCGGCGGCGGGTGCTCATCGAGTGGCTCCTCGGGCTGAGGTGTGGGCTTCGGAGTCCAGGCGGCGGTCGAGGTAGCGGCGGCGCAACCGGCCGCCGATCCGGGTCACGATCTCGTAGTTGATGGTGCCGCAGGCCTCGGCCCAGTCCTGGGCGGTCGGCTCGCCGTCGAGTCCGGGGCCGAACAGGACGACCTCGGTGCCCGTGGGCAGATGCTCCCCGTCGAGGTCGACCACGAACTGATCCATGCAGACGCGCCCTCGCACCGGCCGGCGGCGGCCTGCGATCCAGACCTCGGCGGTGTTTCCCGCGTGCCGCGGCACCCCCTCGCCGTACCCCGCGGGAACCACGCCCAGCGTGGTGTCGCGATCCGCGACCCAGGTGTGGCCGTAGGACACCCCAGTGCCGGCCCGGACCTGCTTCGAGACGGACAGCTGCGCTCGAACCGTCATCGCGGGGACCAGGCCGACGTGGTCGGTGAGGCCGGGCGCCGGGTCGACGCCATAGCTGGCGATGCCGCAGCGGACCAGGTCGAGCCGGCTGCTGGGTCGCAGGATCGCCGCGGCCGAGTTGGCCAGGTGTCGCACCTCCGGGCTCAGCCCGGCGTCCTGGGCGAGCGCGAGCGCATCGAGATAGGCCCGCTCCTGCCGGTCGTTCTCCGGGTGCTCGGGCTCGTCACTGCAGGCGAAGTGGGACCAGACGCCGGTGACCGTGATCTGGCCGGCCAGCTCCGCGGCCCGGGCTGCGTGCACCAGCGCCGGCCACGACTCCAGCGTCGAGCCGCCACGCGAGAGCCCGGTGTCCACCTTGAGCTGCACCGACGCCGTCCGGCCCGCCCGGCGGGCCCCCTGCACGATCTCGTCGAGCTCGGCCAGCGTGTAGGCCGTCACATCGATGCCCTGCTCGATCCCGGCCGCATAGTCCTCACCGGGGACGGCGAGCCAGCACAGGATCCGGCCCGAGTCGCCGGCGGCTCGCAGGGCCAGCGCCTCGTCGAGGGTGGCCACGCCCAGCCAGTCGGCGCCCGCTTCGCGCGCCGCCGCTGCGCAGGGGAGCATCCCGTGGCCGTAGCCGTCGGCCTTGACCACCGTCATCACCTGGACGCCGGGGCCGACCAGGTCGCTCAACCGCCGCACGTTGGTGCGGAGGGCGCCGAGATCGACGACGATCTCCGCGCGGACAGGGCTCATGCCCTGATTCTTTCAGGTCGGCGACAGCAGCGCCCGCACCGCCACCGGGATGGCCTCGGCGACCTGGTGTGCGACGACCGGCCCGCCGGCGCCGGCCAGGGTGGCTGCCGCACCGTGCACCCACGAGCCGACGGACGCCGCGTCGAACTCGTCCAACCCGGCGGCGAGCAGGGCACCGATCAGTCCGGCCAGGACGTCACCGGCGCCGGCCGTCGCCAACCAGGGCACGCCGGTCGTGGTCACCCGTACCCGGCCATCGGGCGCCGCGGTCAGAGTGTGGCGTCCCTTCAGCACCACGATTGCGTCGAACCGCGACGCGGCCGCGAGGGCATGGCGGAGCTGGTTCTGCTCGATCTCGGCACGGTCCTCTCCCACCATCCGGGCGAGCTCGCCGGCATGCGGCGTCAGCACGGCCGGTACGCCGAGCGGGCCGGCGAGGTGCTGCAGCGCGTCGGCGTCGACGACCATCGGGACACCGGACCCGACGCACGCACTCAGGGCCTCCTCGGCGTCGCCGCCCCCGCCACTGCCGACCACCCATGCCTGGACCCGGCCGTCCCCGGCCACCACCTCGGGCTGGACCCTGCGGACCAGATCCGCGGCCTGACCCACGTAGCGCACCATGCCCGCGAGCCCGCAGTTGGCGCCGGCCACACCGAGCAGCGCGGCACCGGGGTACTGCGCCGATCCGGTGCGGAGTCCGACCACTCCCCGGGTGTACTTCTGGGCGGTGCCTGCTGGCCGCGGCAGCAGCGCGGCGACGTCGTCGGCCTGCAGGGCCGTGACCTGGGCCGCCGGGAGCTCGAGGCCGATGTCGATCAGGGTGACGGCGCCGCAGGCCTCGGCGGCTGGGTCGACGAGGTGGGCGATCTTGTGGGTACCGAGCGTGAGGGTCACCGCAGCGCTCACGTGGGCGCCATCGAGGCGCCCGTCGTCGACGGAGACTCCGCTCGGCACGTCGATCGCGACCACGGGGATCCCGTCCAGCTCGTCGAGTGCAGCGACTGCCTCCGGTCGAAGCCCCGGGCGGCCACCGATGCCGACGATCCCGTCGAGCACGACCTCGGGCCGAGGCCCGGCCTGGGTGGCTATCCGCCCTCCGGCCGCCAGGTAGGCCGACAGCCCGGCCGAGTGCGGGGAGCCGAGCAGCACCGCGTCCACCCGGCACCCGCGCCTGGCCAGCGCGGCGCCGGCGTACAGCGCATCGCCACCGTTGTCGCCGGAGCCCACCAGCAGGCGGACGCGGCGGCCGTAGGCCGAGCCCAGCAGGTCGATCACCGCGGTCGCGATCCCCGACGCCGCCCGGGCCATCAGGGTGCCCTCGGGCAGGCTGGCGATGAGCGCTGCTTCGGCGGCCCGGACCTGATCAGCTGTGTGTGCGTGCCTCATGCCCTCAAACTACTCACGCGGAAACACGTCGACCCGTCGCAGATGTACATCCCCCACGCGTCGACCCGTCGCAGATGTACATCGGTGGAGGCGTGAGAAGGTCCTCACATGATCGAGATCCTCAGCCCCAGCAGGCTTCCCCGCGCCCGAGAGGCCGGCGCCCTGGTCGCTGAGGTGCTTCAGAACCTCAAGACCCGGGCCGCGGTCGGCACGAACCTGCTCGACATCGACGGCTGGGCGGAGTCGATGATCCTCGATGCCGGTGCGGTGTCCTGCTATGTCGACTACGCGCCCTCCTTCGGGCGCGGGCCGTTCGGTCACTACATCTGCACCTCGGTCAACGACGCCGTGCTGCACGGACTCCCCCACGACTATGCGCTCACCGACGGAGACCTGCTCTCCCTCGATCTCGCGGTCTCGCTGAGCGGCGTCGTCGCGGACTCCGCCATCAGCTTCGTCGTGGGTGAGTCGGCGCCTTCGTCGAGCGTCGCGATGATCGACACGACCGAGCGCGCCCTGCAGGCCGGGATCGCAGCCGCTGGGCCGGGCGCTCACGTCGGCGACCTCTCCCACGCCATCGGCACCGTCCTCCGTGAGGCGGGCTACCCGATCAACACACAGTTCGGCGGCCACGGAGTCGGGACCACGATGCATCAGGACCCGCACGTGGCCAACGATGGGCGGCCGGGCCGCGGCTACCGGCTCCGCCCCGGGCTGCTGCTGGCGCTGGAGCCGTGGGTGATGGCCGACACCGACGAGCTGATCACGGACGACGACGGCTGGACGCTGCGCAGTGCGACCGGGTGCCGAACCGCACACAGTGAGCACACGATCGCGATCACCTCCGCCGGCGTCGAGATCATGACCCTGCCGCAGCGGCCCTGACCGGCATTCGCGTCGACCTGTCGCGGATGTACAACTCGGAGCTTCCCTCCCCGACGATGCGCCCGCGGCCACTGGCCGGGCGGCTCACACCGGTGTCAGGAGCGCCCGGGAGGTCATGCCGACCGTATGGCTGAGCCCGGCGACGAAGCGGCCACGAAGCAGCTCGGCGTCTCGCAGCGCCCAGAGCGTCTCGGCAGTGGTCCAGGAGACGTCGCGCGCCTGCTCGATGCTCCACGAGCTCAGGAGGTGCACGACCGGGCCCAAGCGATCGTCGAGCTCCTGCCCCAACGAGTCGAGGAAGGAGCGCCGGATGCCCGACTCCACCTCGGCGAGGACCTGGTTGACGGCACCGTAGTCGCGGCGCACGTCCTCCAGGTCGAGCGCGCGGGCTCGACAGGTCTCGAACACCGCGATCGGAAGGTCGTGCTCGATGTGCGTGTTCATCCCCGACACGGCGAACTGGATGGGCAGGCACGACCTGTCGCGTGCCTCGAACAGCGGCCGCCACGCCACCGGCACGTCGCGACCGGCGACGGAGGCGTCGTACGCCGTGAGCCACAGGTTCGCGAAGCGCACGTCGAGGTCGGCCATCGTCTGGACGTCGAGAAACGTGGTGTCCGCGGTGCCGGCGAGAATCAGCCCGATCCGCTCGGTGACCGTGAGGTACATCCGGTTGAACACCGCGACGCCGTCGCCTGCGCTCCCACCCGCATCGATCTCACGCATCCGGGTGAGGACACCCTCGACCGTCGTCGGCAGACTCATCCCTCGAGTATGGCGCGCGGTCGCGACAACCGTCCCGTGCTGCCCCGGGGCAGCAGACGAGTAGGCAGCACGGTGGCGTGGTCGATGGCCTTGCCCGCCAGGGTGTCGATCACCATCTGGGCCGCGAGCTCGCCCTGGCGGTGCACGTCCTGGTGGATCGTGGTCAGGTCAAGCTGCTCTGCGAACGGATGGTCGTCGATGCCGATGACCGACACGTCGTCGGGAACCGACAGCCCGGCCCGCTGGACGGTGCGCAGCGCACCGATGGCGATCTCGTCCGAATGGGCGAACACCGCAGTGGGCGGGTCTCGCAGCGTCAGGAGCTGAGCCATGGCGGCCGCCCCTGCCGGAGCTCCCCACTCGACGCGCAGGAACAGTTCCGGCTCGACGGGGATGCCCGCCTCCTCCATGGCCTGGGTATAGGCAAGGGCCCGGCCGTCGACCGGCCACTCTCGCGCGTTCGGGTCGACCGCGTCGATCATGGCGATCCGGCGATGCCCGAGGTTCAACAGATGGTGCACCGCCTGTGAGCCGGCCAGGTGATCGTCGATGCTGACATAGGGGTAGGGCACCGACTGCCCCCCGGCAGCGATGATCTCGACCCCCATCAGCTCCAGCCGGGCCTGCTCCGCCTCGTTGACGGGGATCCCCACCACGAGCACGGCGTCCACCTTGCGACGCGCCGGCAGGTCCTGGAAGAAGGCCGCCCGGTCCTCGACCTCCCCCACCCGGTAGAGCATCAGGTCGAGATGTGCCTTGCGCAGCACCGACTCGATGCCGCTCAGCATCTCCCCGAAGAACCACCGCGACAGTTCGGGGACCACCACAGCGATCCGCTTGGTCGTGCGTCCCGAGAGTGCCGAGGCCTCCGGAGACACGACGTACGACTGCTCCCGGGCGGCGCGCAGCACCCGCTCCCTGGTGGCCGGCGCCACCCCGGGCAGACCGTTGAGGGCCCGGGACGTGGTCGCCATCGACACTCCCGCAGCGCTGGCCACATCGGCCATGTTCACCTGGGGCACGAACTTGCCCCCACCGACACGTCCAGTCATGGGCGCCAATGTACATGCTTAGGAAGCGCTTCCACCATCCCGTACGTCATGGGTCACCCTGCGTGCTGACATGAGTCGTTGACGTCGCACGCAGCCCTGTGGCAGACTTTTGGAAACGTTTCCAACCGGAGGTCCACATGTTTCAGACTCCCCACCTCGCCCGGCCGGGCAGATCCAGCACGAGACGTCGGGCGGCAGCGCTCGCGACGACCCTGACGCTCGCCATCGCCGCTGCCGGCTGCGCTGGCGGGGGAAGCGGGGGCGACAGCAACACCGTCACCGTCTGGACGAGCGTCGACGCCCCGATCGTCGAAGGCATGCAGAAGTTCGCCGACGAGAACGCTCCCGACGGCGTCACGGTCAAGATCCAGAAGGTCGAGAACATCAACCAGCTGATCATGACCAAGATCCAGGCCAACGACGTTCCCGACATCGCCATGATCCCCCAGCCCGGTGTCGTCGCCGACATCGTCAAGCGCGGAGCCGCGTTCCCGATCGACGACGTCGTCGACGAGGCCGCCACCGAGGACATGATCCCCGGGACGCTCGACGTGGGAATGGTCGACGGCAAGCTCTACGGCCTGCTGATGCAGATGAACGTGAAGAGCTTCGTCTTCTACAACAAGAAGGCCTGGGACCAGGCGGGCTACCAGGCGCCACAGACGCTCGACGAACTGGACTCCCTGACCGAGCAGATCAAGGCCGACGGCGGCACGCCGTGGTGCATGGGGATCGAGGCTGACACCGCCACCGGCTGGCCCGCCACCGACTGGTTCGAGGACCTGATCATGCGCTACGGCGGCGTCGACGGCTACAACTCCTGGGTCAAGCACGAGACCCCGTTCGACTCCGACCTGGTCCGCCAGGCAGCTGCCGAGTTCGACAAGCTCCTGTTCACCGACGGCAACGTGCTGGGAGGTCGCAAGGCGATCCCCAGCACCGGCTTCGCCACCGCCGGCAACGCACTGTTCGGCGACAACGGGCCCGACTGCTGGCTGTTCAAGCAGGGCAGCTTCATCCCCAACTTCATCACCGAGGGCGCAGGCGTGACCCTTGACGACATCGGTCTCTTCGGCTTCCCGCCGGCGACCGCCGATGGCGAGAACCCGGTGCTCGGAGGTGGAGACCTCGGCGTGCTCCTCAACGACTCCACGAACGCCAAGGCCGTCATGAAGATGTTCTCCGACCCCGACCTCGGGGTCTACGCAGCTCCCAGGAGCAGCTTCATCTCGCCCCACACGACGTTCGATCTCACGCTCTACCCGGACGCGCTCACCAAGGAGATGGCGCAGGTCGCCTACGGCTCGTCGGCGTTCCTCTTCGACGGCTCCGACCAGATGCCGGGTGAGGTGGGTGCCGGGTCGTTCTGGAAGGAGATGACCAAGTGGATCGCCGACTCGCAGGACCTTGACACCACCCTGAAGAACATCGACGACAGCTGGCCGAGCTGATCGGTCGCACCAGCAGGCCCGTGGGGCGGCGCGTTCTCCCTGACGCCCGCCCCACGGGCCGCTCCGCCTGAGAACCACGACTGGAGGACTCTCGATGCTCGGCTCCACGGCGCCCTGGTGGCGCACTGCGGTGTTCTACGAGATCTACCTGCGCAGCTTCGCCGATGGCAACGACGACGGCGAAGGCGACCTGATCGGCCTGATCGACCGGCTGCCCTATCTGGCACAGCTCGGCGTCGACGCCCTGTGGATCGCCCCGTGGTATCCCTCACCCTTCGCTGACGGCGGGTACGACGTCTCCGACTACCGCTCCATCCACCCCTTGTTCGGCACCCTGGACGACGCCGAGAGGCTGCTCGACGAGGCCCACAGGTCTGGCTTGCGCGTCATCATCGACCTGGTCGCCAACCACACCTCGTCCCAGCACCCCTGGTTCGCCGAGGCCCTGGCGAGCGAGAGCGGCTGCCCGGCGCGGGCTCGCTACTTCTTCCGCGACGGTCGGGGGACACGGGGCGAACTGCCGCCCAACAACTGGATCAGCGCCTTCGGTGGGCCGGCCTGGACCCGTGAGAGCGACTCGGGCCAGTGGTACCTCCACACCTTCGCCCCCCAGCAGCCAGACCTGGACTGGGACAGCTCCGAGGTCCTGCAGGAGTTCGACTCGGTGATCAAGTTCTGGCTGGACCGTGGGGTCGACGGGTTCCGCATCGACGCGATCTCGGCCATCGGCAAGAAGCCCGGGCTCCCTGACGCCGACTACGGAGAGCACCTGCGCTTCGCCTCCTCCGAATGGGTCGACAACCCACACTGGGACGTCGACTCGCTGCACGGCACCCTGCGTCGCTGGCGCGCTGTCCTCGACGACTACCCGGGAGACCGGATGTTCGTGGCCGAGGCCGTCGTCAACGGGCCGGAGCGCCTGGCCCGCTACCTGCGACCCGGCGAGCTGCACTCGGCCTTCACCTTCGACCTGCTCCACGCCCCCTGGGAGGCCCCAGCCCTGAGGGAGGCCATCGACTCGTCCCTCCTCGCGCTCGAGTCCGTAGGCGCTCCGGCGACCTGGGTGCTGTCCAACCACGACGAGACCCGACACCTCACCCGGCTCAGCCGAGGAACAGCAGCAGGCGCCGCTGATGGCGGCACCCGTCGGGCCCGCGCCGCCATCCTCCTCATCCTCGCGTTGCCCGGTGCCACCTATCTCTACCAGGGTGAGGAGCTCGGCCTGGCCGAAGTGGAGGACCTGCCCGAGGAGTTGCTCCAGGACCCGGTGTTCGAGCGCTCGCAGCGGAGCATCCGTGGGCGCGACGGCTGCCGGGTGCCACTGCCGTGGTCGGGAGAGGTCCCGCCGTTCGGCTTCTCCTCCCCCGGGACCACCACCTGGCTGCCCCAGCCGGCCTCCTGGGACAGGCTGACGGCAGCCACGCAGACCGACGACGCCGACTCGATGCTAGAGCTCTACCGGCTCCTGCTGCGCGTGCGTCGGCGGTTCTCCGGCACCGCGACCGAGGAGGTGACCTGGCTCGCCTCACCCGACGGAGTGCTGGACTTCCGGCGAGGACCCGGACTGCGATGCGTGGTCAACCTCGGCCCCGTCCCGCACCGCCTCGATGGCACACCGACACTCGCCAGCGTCCCGCTCCGCGACGGCGTCGAGCTGCCCACAGACGCAGCCGCCTGGTTCGTGGAGCTTCCCTAGCCCTCGAGCACCACGACCGCGGAGGCGATGCCTGCGTCGTGCGAGAGAGACAGGTGGACCGAGCTCGCCCCCAGCTCGTCGGCCCTGGCCCGCACCGAGCCCCGAAGCTCCAGGAGGGGGCGCCCGGACTCCTCCGAGATCACCTCGGCGTCGTGCCAGTGCAGGTTCCCCGGCGCTCCCAGTGCCTTGGCGACCGCCTCCTTGGCAGCGAAGCGCGCCGCCAGTGAGGCCAGCTGGCGGGTCGCCTCAGCAGGCGTGAACAGGCGCTCGGCCAGCCCGGGGGTGCGGCTCAACGACTGCCCGAACCGCTCGATGTCGACCACGTCGATCCCGACGCCGATGATCATGGACGACTCATTCGACCGTGACCGACTTGGCCAGGTTGCGAGGTTGGTCCACGTCGTGACCCAGCGCCGTGGCCAGCTCGCAGGCGAAGAGCTGCAAGGGCACCACCGCCACCAACGGCTGCAACAACACCGGCACGGACGGGAGTGGGATCAGCACGTCGGCGTACGGCGCGATCTTCTCGTCGCCCTCCTCGGCGATGCAGATCGTGTGCGCCCCTCGAGCGCGGACCTCCTGGATGCCGCTGATCATCTTCTCGTGGAGCTGGTCGCGCCCTCGGGGCGGCACGACGCAGAGCACCGGCAGTCCCGGCTCGATCAGTGCGATCGGACCGTGCTTCAGCTCCCCCGCGGCGAATCCCTCCGCGTGAAGGTAGGCCAGCTCCTTGAGCTTCAGCGCCCCCTCCATCGCCACCGGATAGCCGGCGTGCCGGCCCAGGAACAGCACCGAGCGGGTGCCGACGTGCTGGCGAGCGAGCGCACAGATGAACTCGTCGTTGTCGAGCACGGTCTGGATGTGGCCCGGCATCGACTCCAGCTGGTCCATGACCTGCTCGATCTCGTCGCCGTAGCGGGTGCCCTTCACCTGGGCCAGGTAGAGCGCCAACAGGTAGCAGGCCACCAGCTGGGTCAGGAACCCCTTGGTGGAGGCGACCCCGATCTCGGGGCCCGCGTGGGTGTAGATCACCGCGTCCGACTCGCGCGGGATCGTCGAGCCGTTGGTGTTGCAGATGGCCAGCACCTTCGAACGCTGGGTCCGCGCATGCCGGATCGCCTGGAGGGTGTCGGCGGTCTCGCCGCTCTGGGAGATCGCCACCACCAGCGTCTCGCGGGTGAGGATCGGATCGCGATAACGGAACTCGGAGGCCAGCTCGACCTCGACCGGCACCCTCGTCCAGTGCTCGATGGCGTACTTCGCCACCATCCCCGCGTAGAACGACGTCCCACAGGCGATGATGATGATCTTGTCGACGTCGCGCAGCTCGTCGTCGGACAGACGCACCTCGTCGAGCTGCAGCGCACCCTCAGGCGTACGCCGACCCAGCAGCGAGTCGGCCACCGCGCGAGGCTGCTCGTAGATCTCCTTGCGCATGAACCAGTCGTGACCGTCCTTCTCGGCGGCCGACAGGTCCCAGTCGACGTGATAGGGACGCCCCGCACTGGGCATGCCGTCGAAGTCGGTGACCTCGACCCCGGAGGCAGTGATCGTGACGACCTGGTCCTGAGCGAGCTCGAGGGCCTCGCGGGTGTGCTCGATGAACGCTGCCACGTCGGACCCGAGGAAGTTCTCACCCTCCCCCAGACCCACCACCAGCGGGGAGTTTCGGCGGGCAGCGACCACGACCGAGGGATCCTCGGCGTCGATCGCCACGAGGGTGAAGGCGCCCTCGAGCCGGCGGCAGACCGCCTGCATCGCCGTGGTCAGGTCCAGGCCGCCCACGACTGCCTGCTCGAGCAGGTGTGCGGCCACCTCGGTGTCGGTCTCGGAACGCAGCTCGTGACCGGCCGCCTCCAGGTCCGCTCGCAGCTCGGCGAAGTTCTCGATGATCCCGTTGTGCACCAGCGCCACGCGACCGGTGGCCCCCAGGTGCGGGTGGGCGTTGCGGTCGTTGGGTGCTCCGTGGGTCGCCCAGCGCGTGTGCCCGATCCCTGTGGTCGACGGAGGCAGGGGGTGCTCCACCATGGCCTTGTCCAGGTTGGCGAGCTTGCCCGCCTTCTTGTCCGAGACGATCTGGCCCTGCGCGATGACCGCGATGCCGGCCGAGTCGTAGCCGCGGTACTCCAACCGTCGCAGCCCCTCGATGACCACTTCGCGTGCCTGCTGCTGCCCGACGTACCCGACGATTCCGCACATGTGGCGGAGTCTAACGACGCGCCTGCCCAGCAGGCCCGGGCGCCACGGTGCGGTAGGCGTGGTGGAGAATGCCCGACATGCCCTCCACCGGGAACGGTTCCGCCGAACACTCCCGTGAACCCTCGCCCTACGTCGAGCTTGAGCGGGCCGCCTGGGCAGAACTGGCCAAGAGTCCCGAATCCCCGCTGACGGCCGAGGAGATCAGCAGGCTGCGCGGGCTCGGCGACGAGCTCGACCTGCGGGAGGTGGCCGAGGTCTATCTGCCGCTGTCGCGGCTGCTCTCGATGTACGTCGAGTCGGCCGGCCAGCTGCACCGCAAGCAGGAGGAGTTCCTGGACCGTCCCCAGCCGCCCCGCACGCCGTTCGTGATCGGGATCGCCGGGTCGGTCGCGGTCGGCAAGTCGACCACCGCACGGGTGCTCCAGCAGATGCTGGCGCACTGGCCCGAGCACCCCCGCGTGGCGCTCGTGACCACCGACGGGTTCCTGCTGCCGAACGCCGAGCTGGAACGTCGCGGCCTGCTGGCCCGCAAGGGATTCCCCGAGTCCTACGACCGTCGTGCCCTGCTGCGCTTCGTCGTCGACATCAAGTCCGGCAAGGACGAGGTCGAGGCTCCGACGTACTCCCACCTGGTCTACGACGTGGTGCCGGACGAGAAGGTCGTGATCCGACACCCCGACATCGTCATCATCGAGGGCCTCAACGTGCTCCAGCCGGCGCGAGTGCGTGAGGACGGTCGCACCGGCCTGGCGATCAGCGACTTCTTCGACTTCTCGGTGTTCGTGCACGCCGCGACCGGCGACATCCGCCGGTGGTACGTCAACCGTTTCCTGCGCCTGCGCGAGACCGCCTTCCGCAACCCCGCGTCGTACTTCGCCAAGTACGGCGACCTCACGCCCGCCGAGGCCGTCGCTGAGGCCGAGCGGATCTGGGACACCATCAACGGCCTGAACCTGGAGCAGAACGTGCTGCCCACCCGGTCCCGCGCCACGCTGGTGCTGCGCAAGGATGCCGACCACTCGGTGCGTTACGTGCGCCTGCGCAAGCTCTGAGGATCGCCCCGCGACGCCGCCAGGCGGAACAGGATCTCGTCGAGCACGAGCGGATCGGCGGGGCCCGCGTCGGGCAGGAAGGTCCACTCGATGCCGCCGTAGCCGTCGACGAGGTCACCACCCGGCACGCTGGTGACCCGCAGGAAGTGGTGACGCAGCCATTCCAGTAGCTGCGGGTCGAGCGCCTCGCCGTGCGCGCCCGTCACCATCAGGTGCACGCCGAGCCGCGGGCCGTGCTCGATGACCGTGACCAGATGTCTCAGTGTCTCCTCGTCGAAGCCGGTCGGGAAGCCGGTGATCAGCACCAGCCGGTCGGCCCGGTGCCGAGGATCGAGCGCGTCGAGGCTGCCCGCCGCCAGCGCCGTGCCGAGCAGGTCCAGATGTTCGACGACCTCCACCAGCACAGCCCGTGCGCCCGCGGCCTCCACGGCCGGCGGTCCCTGCAGGAGCCCCTCGGGGATGCCGAGGGATCCGCGTCGTCCACCGAGATCGATCACCGACACCCGTGGCAGGGCCACCGCGGTTGCCGTGAGGACCCTCGTGGCGGCGGTGCGCAGCACCAGCGTGGCGACCTCGTCGGAGCTGTCGATCTCGATCCACAGCGGGCGCCCCATCGGCAGCGCGAGCAGGAAGGGCATCGCGAAGAGTGGAGCGTCGGACCGCGCCAGCTCGCCCACCCGGAAGCCCCGGTGCCGACGATCCGGCGGCGTCCAGTCGGTCCAGGCGGGCTGGGCCCACCGCGCGAAAGGGGCCGGCAGCTCGTCCTCGAAGGCACTCAACTCCCCCTGGAGGTGTTCCAGATCGGCACGGTGCCTGTCCTCGGCCTCGCGCACCATGTGGTCGTGGCGCAGCTGCGCATCGTGGCGAGCGTGGTCGCCACGCTCGCCGAGCCGCAGGGAACGATCGGCCACCACCCGTTCGAGGTCGGCCTCCCACCGACGCCGGGCGAAGTCGCGCGTCGCCTCCAGGGCCGCCGCCGAGCGGGAGGCATCCTCGAGGATCATCCGATGCTGGCGCAGGAGGTCCTCGTCGGTGCGCTCGGGGCCGCTCGCTGCGGTCGGCTCCGGGTCGGCGGCGACGAGTCCGTGCGCCGCCAGGACCCCTGCCAGACCGCCGGGGTAGGCCTGACCGACGGCGCGGACCTTCCACCCGTCGCCGTGGCGACAGACCTCGGTGAGCACCACGGCCGACCCCGCCGCCGCCGGCTCGAAGCCCGCCAGCACCTCGCCGGACAACGCCACCAGCTGCACCCTGACGGGCCGGTGGACCGAGGCGCCGGCCACGACCAGGATGCGCTCCACCCCGGCCTCCAGCACGCCCAGATCGATCGTGACCCCCTCCGGCGGACCCCCGAGCCACTCGACCCCGGATCGGCTCTGTCGGCGCCGATCCACCAGGTCCTCAGCGCTGCGGACCAGGCGATCGGCACCGAGCAGCACTGCGCACACGCTGACCGAGGGATCGTCCAGGTAGGCGGTGACCCGCCGCTCGAACCACGGCAGGTTCTGACCTGCGACGAGCTGGATCACAGGTAGCGGCTCAGGTGCTGCACCGCCTCGGTGGGCACCCGGGCGGAGATCCCGTCACCGATGGCTTGGAACTTCCAGTTGCCGCCTTCACGGTAGAGCTTGGCCATCACCAGCCCGGTGAAGGGCATGCCACCGGCCAGCGCGAAACGGGCCAGCTCGCCGTCCTGATGGTCCACGATCCGGCAGAAGGCGTTGTCGACCTGTTCGAAGGTCTGTCCCTGATAGCTGGTCACGATGAACATGACCGTGTCGATGTGCACCGGGATCCGGGTGAGGTCGACGGCGACCACCTCGTCGTCTCCGTCGCCGGCGCCCGTGAGGTTGTCCCCCATGTGCTGGATCGACCCGTCGCGAGTGCGCAGGTTGTTGTAGAACGCCATGTCGGCGACCTGTCCGCCCGCGAACAGGACCGCGGTGGCGTCGAGGTCGATGTCGACCTCGCGACTGCCGAAGAACCCGCTCTTCTTGATCGGATCCCAGCCCAGCCCCATCCGGACCAGCGTGAGCGCCTGCCCGCCGTCCTTGGTCAGGGTCACCTTCTGGCCCTTGGTCAACGACACCGGGCGACCCTTGACCAGGCTCACCTCGCCAGCACCCGTCGCCGAGGCAGGGCGGCGGAGGCGGCGGCGGCGGTGGTGGTGGCGGCGGAGGCGGAGGCGGAGGCGGAGGCGGCGGAGGCGGTGGCGGCGGCGGTGGCGGCGGCGGAGGAGGCGGTGGCGGCGGCGGTACGGCGGCAGCCGGCGCCGTCTCTGCGGGAGTGGGCGCGTCGTCGACCGACACCCCGTGGTCGGTGATCAGGTCGGCGAGCCCACCGGCGTAGCCCTGACCGATGGCGCGCAGCTTCCAGGTGTCCTCACGCCGGTAGAACTCGAGGGCGACCACGATCACCTCACGGTCGAGGTCGACCATGGTGAACTCCGCGACCGGGGCGCCCGTGCTGTCGACCACGCGAGCCACGGGCTGACCGACCTGCCCGAACACCTTGCCGCCGTCGTCGAGCGAGCTCACCACACGCACGGCGTGGACCTCGGCAGGAACCTGCGTGAGGTCGATCCTGACCTGCCACGGCTGCCCGCCGGCCGGTGGCACACAGGTCACCCCGGGACCGTTCGGCTGGTTGTAGAAGATGAAGTCCGCGTCCGTGCGGACCTTGCCTGCCTGGGTCACCAGGAGAGCGGACAGATCAGCGGCGGCCGCCACGTCGACCGTGACCGTCACACCGGTCGCGGTCAGGGGCGCGTTTCCACCCTTGGTCAACTGGATCACCGGGGCTCCTTCGACGTCGGTGCCCTGAACCTACCGGGTCACCCCAATGCCGGGCAGGCGCTTCTGGAACTCGCCGAGCCGCTCGACCGGGCGGAATCCCATCCGGTCGTTGACCGCGATCATGTGGTCGTTGACCTCAGCGTTGTATGTCGACAGGAGTCGCCCGTCGGTGCGCTGGGATTGCAGGAAGCGCAGGTTCGCCGCCTTCACCGCCAGCCCGAGCCGATGGCCCCGGTGGTCGCTGCGGACCAGGGTGCCCCACTGGTAGACCTTGCCCGGGTCCTCCTCGGGCATCACCAGGTCGCTGTAGGCGACCACGGTGCGATCGGCGGCCAGCGCCACCGTGGTGTAGCGCCTGCGCCGCTGTCGGGTCATCAGCTCCTCGATCTGGCGCACGTCCTCGACGTCAGCCGCGGGGGTCTCGAGCTCCAGCTCACCCATCGGGGCGTCGCTGGTGACCGCCGCGTCGAGCTCGGCGTACGCCTGCACGAACTCCTCGGGGATCGGGTCGGCGAACGAGCACAGCGTGTACGCCGGGTGGTGCGGCGCCGCCTCGGCGGCGAGGCCGGCCAGGATGTCGTCGGAGATGGGCAGGTCCACGACCCGCTTGACGTCGGCCAGACCGAACGTGAAGCCGTGGGCATACAGGAACTCCGGCCCCGGCTCCCCCACCCCGTCGGCCGCCGCGGCGTAAGGATAGGCCGACTCGGTGAAGAGCTTGGTGCGCCCGCGATCCCGGACCTCATCCTCGATGTGGGCCAGCATCCGGCTCGCGTGGCCGCGGCGCCGGTGCTCCGGATGCGTGTGGATCACGATCTCCGCCAGGTCCAGGTTGTCCAGCAGTGGCAGCCATACCTCCGCTGCGCTGACTACCGTGCCGTCGGCGATCCCGGCGTAGATGAGGGTCTCGCGGCCCTTGAGGACGCTCTGCTTGTCGACGCGGGCCTCCTCGAGGTACCACGGCGTGGCGTGCTCCTCGCGACCGAACCGGTCGGCGGCGAACTGGGTGGCGTGCCAGGCGTCGAAGGCGGCGTCGTCGAACGGGTCGACGCGGACGATGTCCATCAGATTTCCTTCTTGAGCTCGGGCAGACGCTCGACGACTCGGTAGCCGAGTCTCTCGTTGACCGAGTTCATGTGGGTGTTGGCGCCGGCGTTGGACGTCACCACGATCCTGCACTGTGGGTACGCCGCGCGCAGCGCGCGGTGGGTGGCCAGCTTCATCGCGAGTCCCAGACGGTGGCCGCGATGCTGCTCCAGCACGATCGTGATGCCGATCTCCGCCTTGCCGGGCTCGCTGGGGAGCAGACCCACGTCGCTGACCCCGACCATGCTCCCGTCGGGAGCCACCACCGCTGCGGTGAACTCCTCGAAGCCGGTCTCGCGCAACCGTTCCTCGTAGGCCATGAGCCGCTCCGGCGTCCAGACCATGTCCTCCAGCTCCAGGTCCCCCTGGGGGATGTTGCTGAAGAAGACGCTGAGCAGGTCACAGAACCCCTGCACGTGCTCGGCCGGCGTGAACGTGCCCCAGGTGACGACCCGGTAGTCACCGCCTGCTGCGGCGGCCTCCGCCTCCAGCTCCTCCCAGGCCGGCTCCGCCGTGGCGAGCTCGAGCACCTTGACCTCCTCCAGGTTGCCCAGGGTGAAGCCGCGGGCGGCCCCGAACAGGGTTCCCGGGCTCTCTCCCGTCACCGGCGCGGGGGCCTCCACGAGCAGCAGGGTTCGCCCATCGGCGCGGCCGACCGCCTCGACGGCCATCAGCAGCTGGCTGCCGACGCCCTGGCGTCTGAACTCCATCGGGACCGAGACGACCGCTGAGACGACGTGGAGGTTCTCGAGCTGCGGAAGCCTGGCGCTCGCCGCGCCCACCATCGCACCGCTGTGGTCGAAGGCGCCGAGCAGCACCAGCGTGAAGTCCGGGTTGTCCTGGGCCAACGAGACCCGACTGACCGACCAGGGTTCGCCCACGTCATAGGGCCGCTCGGCGAAGACCGAGTGGTCGGTCTCCCACCAGGCGCGCAGGAGCGTCTCGTCGAGCGGGTCGACACGACGGATCTCGAAGGTGGTCACGAGCGGTCAGCGTAGGCAGGCACTGCCCCGGGCCGCGACCGATTTAGCTCAGGCCACGAGTCCGGTGATGGTGACCGGGACGTTGCCCCGAGTCGCCCGGGAGTAGGGACAGACCTCGTGGGCCGCCTCCACGAGACCCTGCGCCGTCTCGGCGTCGACCCCCGGGATCCGGGCAGTGATGTCGACGGTGAGCGCGTAGACGTCGCCCTCAGGACCGAACCCCACAGCGACGTCGACCTGCGACTGCGAGGCGTCGATGCCCTGCCGCTTGGCGATCAAGCCCAACGCGCTCTGGAAACAGGCGCCGTAGCCGGCGGCGAAGAGCTGCTCGGGGTTGGTGCCGGTGCCGGGGCCGCCCGTCTCCTTTGGAGCGGTGAGCGTCAGGTCGAGCACGCCGTCATCCGACACGGCGTGCCCCTGACGACGACCTCCGGTGACAGTTGCACGGGCGGTGTAGACGATCTTGTCAGGTGTGTTGGTCATACGAGCAAAACGCCGTGGGGCCACTGGACCCTTCCCGCCGGTCCACATGGTGGGACATTGCCGTGCTCAGAGGGCGAGCTGACGGCGTACGACCTCGGCGAGGCGTTCGGCGACGGCACGTGCCTGCTCGGCGGTCGCGGCCTCGACCATCACCCGCACGAGGGCCTCGGTGCCGGAGGGCCGCAGCAGCACCCGCCCGGTCTCGCCCAGCTCGGCCTCCTCCTCGGCCACCGCAGCAGCCAGGACGGCGTCGTCGTCGGTGCGGGACTTGTCCACGTCCGGCACGTTCACCAGCACCTGGGGCAGCCGTGTCATGACGGAGGCCAGCTTCTGCAGGCTCTGGCCGGTGGTGGCCATCCGCTCGAGCACCTGCAACGCGGTGAGCACTCCGTCGCCGGTGGTGGCGTGCTCGCTCATGATGACGTGCCCGGACTGCTCGCCACCGAGGCTGTAGCCGGAGACCTTCATCGCCTCCAGCACGTAGCGGTCGCCGACCTTGGTCTGCCGCACCCCCACCCCGTTGGCCCGCATGGCCTGCACGAAGCCGAGGTTGCTCATCACCGTCGCTACCACGGTGTCGCGCACCAGGTGGCCGGACTCCTTGAGGCTCAGCGCGAGGATGGCCAGGATCTGGTCTCCGTCGACGACGTTGCCCTCGTGGTCGACGGCCAGGCAGCGGTCGGCGTCCCCGTCGAGGGCGAAACCGACATCGGCCCGGTCCTTGAGGACGGCTGCCTGGAGCGAACCCAGGTAGGTGGAGCCGCAGCCGTCGTTGATGTTGAGCCCGTCGGGCTGCGAATGGATGGCCGTGACGTCGGCTCCCGCGTCGGACAGCGCCTTCGGGCCAGCCTCGAAGGCGGCCCCCTCGGCACAGTCGATGACCACCCGGATGCCCGCCAGGGGGTGCTCGATGCTGCGCACCAGGTGTGCGGCGTACTCGTCGATGCCGGTCTCGTAGGTCGTCACGGTGCCGACGTCAGCGCCCGTCGGGCGCTCCCAGTGCTCGTTCATACGGCGCTCGATGGCCAGCTCGATGGCGTCGTCGAGCTTGACGCCCCCGCGGGCCAGGAACTTGATGCCGTTGTCGGGCATGGGGTTGTGGGAGGCCGAGAGCATCACGCCCAGATCGGCGCCGAGCCGGTCGGTGAGGAAGGCGACACCTGGAGTCGGGAGCACGCCCAGGAGGAGTACGTCGACGCCGGCCGAGGCGAGTCCCGCGACCACGGCGGCCTCGAGGAACTGCCCCGAGATGCGCGTGTCCCGACCCACCACGGCGAGCGGGCGGTGGCCCGCGAACTCCCCGCGATCGGCCAGGACATGGGCCGCGGCAACGGAAAGGCCCAGGGCCAGCTCTGCGGTCAGGTGACCGTTCGCCAGGCCCCGGACCCCGTCCGTGCCGAAAAGTCGCGTCACGCGACGTTGCCGATCAGCGCTTGCTGAACTGCGGTGCCTTGCGGGCCTTCTTGAGACCAGCCTTCTTGCGCTCGATGACGCGAGCGTCACGAGTGAGCAGGCCGGCCTTCTTCAGCGATGCGCGGTTGGCGTCGAGGTCGATCGCGTTGAGGCAGCGGGCCACGCCCAGGCGAAGCGCGCCGGCCTGACCGGTGATGCCGCCGCCGTGGATCCGGGCGATCACGTCGAAGCGGTCCTCCAGGTCGGTCGTCACGAAGGGCTCGTTGATGACCTGCTGGTGGAGCTTGTTCGGGAAGTAGGAGTCCAGGGTGCGGCCGTTGACGCGCCACTGGCCGGTGCCGGGAACGAGGCGGACGCGAGCGACGGCCTCCTTGCGGCGACCCGTGGCGTTCATCGGCGCGATCGTCGCTGCCCGCAGCGGGGCGTCGACGGTAGGAGCGCTCTCGGAGCTGTAGGCAACGCCGGCCTCGTCGACCTCGAAGGTCTCCTCGGCGTCCAGGTTGTCGGTCTCGGTGGTCTCAGCCACGGTGTTCCTCACTCAAGCTTTCTTCGCGGATTACTGGGAGATCTGGGAGATCTCGAACGGGGTGGCCTGCTGGGCCTGGTGCGGGTGCTCCGGGCCGGAGTAGACCTTGAGCTTGGTCAGCAGCTGACGACCGAGCCGGTTCTTGGGGAGCATGCCCCAGACAGCCTTCTCGATGGCCTTGCGGGCGTCCTTCTCGAGCAGCTCGCCGATCGGCGTCGCCGTCAGACCACCCGGGTAACCGGAGTGACGGTAGGCCATCTTGGTCGTCGCCTTGTCGCCGGACAGGGCGACCTTCTCGGCGTTGACGATGATGACGAAGTCGCCGGTGTCCATGTGCGGGGCGAACATCGCCTTGTGCTTGCCGCGCAGGAGGTTGGCGGTCTGCACAGCGAGGCGACCGAGGACGACGTCGGTGGCGTCGATGACGTGCCACTCGCGCTGAATGTCAGCGGGCTTCGGGCTGTACGTACGCACGGTGATAAGCCAACTTCCTGAAGGTTCGTGATGTGTGAATCGAGGGGATCCTCGACTCGGGCAGGCCTCGACGGTGAACCGTCGACAGGCACAGCGTCCGAGTTTACGCGGGCGCTCGCAGGTCCGTCAAAACGGACCCGGTTTCCGGGATTTCCCCTGTGCGGTCTAGGTTTGTGGCTGACCTAACTTCACAGTAACGCAAGGAGCCGACGTGACCGACGTAGAGGCCTCTCCTGGCGCACAGGCCGCATCCGGCAGTGCGTCGCTGACCGTTCGTGACAATCGCACAGGCAACGAGTACGACGTCCCGATCGTCGACGGCACCATCAAGGCCGCCGACATCGGGAAGATCCGCACCGAGGACGACACACCCGGGTTGGCCGTGTATGACCCCGGGTTCGTCAACACCGCCTCGTGCCGCAGCGCCGTCACCTTCATCGACGGCGACAAGGGCATCCTGGAATACCGCGGCTACCCGATCGAGCAGCTGGCGGAGAAGTCGACGTTCCTCGAGGTCGCCTATCTGCTGATCCACGGCACGCTGCCCACCGAGGCGGAGTACGACGCCTGGGTGCACGAGATCACCTACCACACGTTCGTGCACGAGAACGTGAAGACCTTCATGCAGGGCTTCCGCTACGACGCCCACCCGATGGGCATGCTGATGGCCTCGGTGGGCGCGCTGTCGACGTTCTACCCCGATGCGCGCAACATCGGCGATCCCGACAACCGCCACATCCAGATGGTGCGGATGATCGCGAAGATGCCGACCCTCGGTGCCTGGGCTTTCCGCCACGCGCAGGGCAAGCCCTACGTCTACCCCGACAACGAGCTCGGCTACACCGCCAACTTCCTCTCGATGCTGTTCAAGATGAGCGAGAAGCGGTTCGACGCCGACCCGCGTCTGGTCAAGGCGCTAGACGTGCTGTTCATCCTGCATGCCGACCACGAGCAGAACTGCTCGACCAACGCGGTGCGCTCGGTCGGCTCGTCGCAGGTCGACCCCTACTCCGCGGTCGCGGCAGGTGTCGGCGCCCTCTACGGCCCGCTGCACGGCGGCGCCAACGAGGCGGTGCTGCGGATGCTGCGCCGCATCGGCACGAAGGAGAACATCCCCTCCTTCATCGAGGGAGTGAAGAACGGCAACGAGAAGCTCATGGGCTTCGGCCACCGGGTCTACAAGAACTTCGACCCGCGCGCCACGATCATCAAGAAGGCCTGTGACGACGTCTTCGAGGTGACCGGGGTCAACCCGCTGCTCTCGATCGCCAAGGAGCTGGAGAAGATCGCGCTGGAGGACGAATACTTCGTCAAGCGCAAGCTCTACCCCAACGTCGACTTCTACTCGGGGCTGATCTACGAGGCCTTCCAGTTCCCGCCGGAGATGTTCACGGTGCTGTTCGCGATCGGCCGTACGCCCGGCTGGCTCGCGCAGTGGCTCGAGCTGGTCCAGGACAAGGAGCAGAAGATCGCTCGCCCCAAGCAGATCTACACCGGCGACCGGACCCTCGACTTCAAGTCGCGCACCGAGCGCTGGGCCTGAGCCGCACGCAGTTCCCGTTCGCGAACGCCGTCCCCTGGCCGGGGGCGGCGTTCCGACGTATCTGAGCGGCACCGACGGGCTCCTTGTGGAGCATGAGCCGCACACCCAACCCTTTCGCGGCCTGGGTCCAGATCCAGGTCGACCCGCATCGTGACAACCTGCTGACTCCGCACCCCCGGAACCGGCGCGCCCGGCGTACTCTCCTGCGCCGAAGGCCCGAACCACCGCGGGACTAGACAGGCGCCGGTTCGTCCACGCGTCGCTGGAGCCGGCGTACGTCGGGTACGAGCAGGCCGGCGGCGACGCTGAGCAGGATCACGGCGCCGACCACGGCAAGCCACTGGCGATAGCCCACGAGGCTTGCCAAGGGCCCAGTCAGGGCGAGGCCGACCGGGCGAGCGATGAACGACCCGATCATGTCGAACGAGTAGACCCGGCTCAGCTTGTCGGGGTCGACGTTCTGCAGGATGGACAGGTCCCAGCCGACGCTGAAGATCTCCAGGCCGAAGCCGTGCAGGAACGCGCCGACCAGCAGTACGACGAGTGCGCCCGGCCGACCGGTGGCTCCCCAGGCCATCGCCAGCGGGAAGCAGGCGGTGAGCGCCAGGAACCACGTGCCGACGAAGAGGGCGCGACGCGGCCTCCACCGCAGCATCACCAGGCCGCCCACCACGAAGCCTGCCATCATCGCGGCCAGTGCCCAGCCCCACGCCGGTCTGCCCAAGGCGTCACCGACCACGATCGGGCCGAGAACGCCCTGCGCACCTCCGTAGAAGAGGTGGTAGAGCAGCGCCTGCAGGATCAGCAGCCACAGCCAGGTGTGCCGCATCACCTCACGGAACCCGGCGCCGACCTCGCGCAGCATCCCCTGGCTGGGGGACACCGTCAGGGCGGGCACGCGGATGCGGGAGAAGCAGACGGCAGCGACGGCGAAGGTGGCCGCGTCGACGCAGAGGGCCCAGCCACTGCCGGCCACCGCCACCAGGACCCCGGCGAGTCCCGACCCCAGGATGAGGGCCAGGTTCTGGCTCAGCCGGCGCCAGGCGATGGCCTGTCTGAGCGTCGGTGCCGGCACGGTCTGCACGGTGATCGCCGACGAGCTCGGGCCACCGAGTGCTCCGAGCGCGCCGTTGAGCATGCCGACCGCGGCGAGCAGCCAGATGCTCCCCCACTCTCCGATGAGCGCGACAGCGGCGACTCCCTGGGCCAGTGCGGCGGCGTACGACGACCCCTGCATCAGCAGCGCGCGAGACAGCCGATCTCCCAGGACCCCGCCGAAGAGGACCGCGGCCACGTCGGCGAGTGCGTAGAGACCCACCACGATGCCGAGGTCGGTGGCGCTCCCGCCGAGGTCCAGCACGGCGAAGGCCAGCGCGATCGGGGCGATGCCGTTGCCGAGGCTGCTGATCGTGGTGCCGGCGATCAGCCACCGAAACGGCGGGTGGCTCAGTGGGGTCCTGCTCACGGGATCAATCTATTTCGTCAGCGAACAGTTCGTCAACGAAATGCTATGGACTATGCTGAAGCACCATGCCCAAGGACGCCGCGGACCGTCACGTCGAGCGCTGGCGCGACAGCTTCATCGACCTGAGCTTCGACGACGAGACCGAGGCCCTGACCGTCCGCCTCGCGCATCTCTTCCGCCACCTGAAGTCCAGCACCCGCATCGCCCTGGCCGAGACCGGGCTGCAGGACTTCGAATACGAGACCCTGCACCGCCTGATGATCCGCGACACCCCGGGGCATGCCTCCCCGGGCGAGCTGGCCGCAGATCTCGGGGTGTCCAATGCCGGCATGACGGGGCGGCTCGACGGGCTCGAGAAGAGGGGCTGGGTCAAGCGCATCGCCGGCGTCGAGGACCGGCGCCGGGTCGATGTGGAGATCACACGCTCGGGCGCCAGGATCTGGCGTGAGGCCCTCGCGATCCGTGGGGCGGCCGAGGAAGACCTGGTGGGCGCGCTGACCCCCGGGGAACTCGTCACGCTCAACCGGCTGCTCAAGAAGATGACGCTACGGGTGGAGGCTCACACGACCGCCGAGTCACGTCCCTCCCAATAGGGTCGGCGCAGCTCCCTCTTCAGGATCTTGCCCGTCGGGTTGCGCGGCAACGCCTCGACGACGTCGACGGACTTGGGGCACTTGAACCCGGCCAGCGACTCCCGGCACCAGTCGATGAGCTCCTCGGCCGTGGCGCTGGCTCCGGGGTGCAGGCTCACCACGGCCTTCACGGCCTCGCCCCACTGCTCGTCGGGGACTCCGATGATGGCGACCTCCATCACGGCAGGGTGCTCGGCGAGCACGCGCTCGACCTCGGGTGAGTAGATGTTCTCGCCGCCCGAGATGATCATGTCCTTGATCCGGTCCTGCACGAAGACGAAACCCTCGTCGTCCACCCGGCCCATGTCGCCGGTGCGGAACCACCCGTCCTCGGTGATGACCTTCGCGGTCTCCTCGGGCTGGTGGAGGAAACCCTTCATCAGCTGCGGCGTGCGCAGCCAGATCTCTCCGTGCTCACCTACCGGCACGTCCGCCAGCGTCGCCGGATCCACGATGCGCAGCTCGCACCCAGGCAGCGGCTGGCCGGCGGAGACCAGACGCTCGGGATGCGCGGGGTCACGATGGGCGTCGGGAAGCAGGTGGGTGGCGACACCGGCCACCTCGGTCAGACCGTAGACATGGATGAAGTCGGTCGTGGGCCACGCCTCCATCGCGGCCCGCAGCAGCGGGGCGGGCATCGGAGCAGCCCCGTAGGTGTAGGTCTTCAACAGGCCGAACAACCTCACCGCCTCGGGCCCCGACTGCAGCACCTGGGCCAGCACTGCCGGCACGAGGAACGTGCGGTTGGCGCCCTTCATGATCGCCCCGGCCAAGGATGCCGCGTCCGGGTCGCGGGTCATCACACTCGGGACCCCGTCGTGGATTCCGAACATGACGTACGACGAGCCACCGACATGGAACAGCGGCATCGAGACCATCGACTTGTCGCCCGCCTCGAACTCCCAGCCCTCGTGGGCGTTGAGCGTGTGGGCCACCATGTTGGCGTGGGTGAGCATCACGCCCTTCGGGCGCCCCGTGGTGCCCGAGGAGTACATCACCAGGCACACGTCTCCCGGCTCCACGTCGGGCTGTCTCGTGGTCGGTTCACTCGACTCCAGCCACGCTTCGTAGGGATCACCGTCGGCCCCGTCGGGCGTGAGGACCACGAGGTGCTCGACGCCCACCAGCCGGTCCCTGATCCTCTCGATGGTCGGCATCAGGTCCGCGCCGACGAACAACACCTTCGCGCCGCAGTGGTTGACCGCGAAGTCGACCTCGTCGCCCGCCGAGCGCCAGTTCACGATGGCGTTCGCGGCGCCGAGGGAACCGGCGGCGTTGGTGATCTCGACGCACGCAGGGTGATTCTTGTCCAGGAACGCCACCACGTCGCCCCGCCCGACCCCGAGCGCCTGCAGCCCGCCGGCCGCACGGCGTACTCTCTCGTCCCACTGCGACCACGTCCACGTCCGGTCGCCGTACGTCATGGCCTCGGCGTCAGGTGTGTGGGCAGCCCACCAGGCCAGTCGGTCGTCGATGAAGCGCGGCTGCGGTGCGGTGGTCGGCTCAGTCTCCGTCATGCGGACGATTGTGGCCCACGTCACAACCCGCGTCGACCTGTCGCAGATGTACGTCCGCTGCACGTCGACCTGTCGCAGATGTACACGCCTCGATGTACATCTGCGACAGGTCGACGGAATTCAGCTGTACATCTGCGACAGGTCAGCGGGCTCGAACGACGCGGCCCTCGTCCCAGACCGGTCCGTCGGACTCGTAGACCGACCCGTCGGCGCCGTAGACCAGGAAGCGGTCGAAGCCGCGGGCGAACCATCGGTCGTGCGTCACCGCCAGCACCGTGCCGGAGAACGCCGCCAGTCCGTCCTCCAGCGCCTCGGCCGACTGGACGTCGAGGTTGTCGGTGGGCTCGTCGAGCAGCAGCAGAGTGGCGCCCGAAAGCTCCAGCATCAGGATCTGGAACCGAGCCTGCTGGCCGCCCGACAGGGACTCGAACTTCTGCTCGGCAGCGTGCGCCAGCTCGTAGCGGTCCAGCACCCGGGCCGCCTGCTCCCGCCCCATCCCGTCGCGGTGGTCGTCGCCGCGGTGCAGGATCTCCACCAGGGTCCGCCCGATCAGCTCCGGGTGATCGTGGGTCTGCACGAACCACCCGGGCCGAACCCGCGCCCCCAGCTTGGCCTTGCCGGTGTGCGGCACCGGCGCGACCGGCACCTCCCCCACCGGCTGGTGCTCGACATCGGGATCGCTGCCACCAGCGGCCAGCAGCCGCAGGAAGTGGGACTTGCCCGAGCCGTTGGAGCCCAGCACGGCGACGCGCTCGCCGTACCAGACCTCGAGGTCGAACGGCTTCATCAGCCCTGTCAGCTCGAGGTCCGTGCAGACCACCGACCGCTTGCCTGTCCGGCCGCCCGTCAGCCGCATCGTGACCTGCTGCTCGCGGGGCTGCTCGGTCGGCGGGCCCTTCTCCTCGAACTTGCGGAGCCGGGTCTGGGCGGCGCGGTACTGCGAGGCCAGGCCGTCGTTGTACTCCGCCTTGATCTTGTAGCGCAGCACCAGCGCCTTGAGCTTCGCGTGCTCCTCGTCCCAGCGCCTGCGCATCTCCTCGAACCGCTCGAAGCGGTCCTTGCGGGCCTGGTGGTAGGAGGCGAACCCTCCCGGATGCGTCCACACCGAGTTGCCGGCGCCGCCGAGCTCGACCGTGACGACCCTGGTCGCGGTGTTGTCCAGCAGCTCCCGGTCGTGGCTGATGTAGAGGATCGTCTTGTCGGAGTCGTTGATGCGCTGCTCGAGCCAGATCTTGCCCGGGACGTCGAGGAAGTTGTCGGGCTCGTCGAGCAGGAGAACCTGATCCGGGCCGCGGAGCAGGAACTCCAGGACCAGCCGCTTCTGCTCGCCACCCGACAACGTGCGCAGCTCGCGATACTTCGCACGGTCGTAGGGCAGCCCGAGGCCGGCCATCGTGCAGACGTCCCAGGTCACCTCGATGTCGTAGCCGCCGGCATCGGTGAACTCCGAGAGCGCATGGGCGTAGCGCATCTGGGTCTTCTCGTCGTCGGAGTCCATCAGGGCGAGCTCGCAGCGCTCGACCTCCTCGGCAGCCGACCGCACCCGAGGCGGCGCGACCGAGAGCAGCAGGTCGGCCACGGTGGGCTCAGCCCCGAGCCCAGCATTGACCATCTGACGCATCACGCCCAGTCCACCGGATCGGGTCACGACCCCGGCGTGCGGGGTGAGGTCACCGGTGATGATCCGCAGCAGGGTGGTCTTGCCGGCCCCGTTGGCCCCGACCAGCGCGACCTTGGCACCTTCGCCGACCCTAAAGGAGATGTCGTCGAGCAGGACCCGCCCGTCCGGCAGCTCGTAGCGCACTCCGGCCACATCCACATGTCCCACGCCGACGATTGTCCCCCGCGGAGGGTGCGCACGTCACCCGGGTTTCACGGTGCCGTCGGAGCAGGTGCCAGACCCGTCACCAGGCTCAGGATCTCGGGGGTCAGCAGGCGGGTCTGCGCGCCGTCCACGACCGCGCCGCGTGGCGGGCACGACCCGACGGGGCGCACCCAGACCCGTGCGGAGCCGAACCGGAGGAGGTACGCCGGGCCGAGGGGATCGGTCAGGCAGCGCCGCGCGCTGGCGTTGCCGTGCAGTGCGGCCGACTTGAGCGCCTCGAGCATGACCTGGGCCGGGGCGCCTGTGAGCCGGGTGCTCCAGGCCAGCGGCTCCAGGGTGGCTGGACCGGCGAGCACGTCGTAGCCGCACACGGACACCGCGGAGACCGTCACGATCGCGCCCAGGACGGGTACGCCGTCGCCCATCGCCAGGTCGGCGGTCGGTTCGCAGCCGTTGCTGTCCAGGTCGGTGATCCGACGTGCCGAGCCGAGCACCTGGCCGGCCACGCGCTCGCTGCGCGCCGCGACCTTGATGACCGCCTCGCCTCCTACGTCCGCGACGCCGACCCAGGCGCCTTCGGGAAACAGCTGGGGTCCGTTGCCGGACGCATAGCGATGGGCGACTCCCCCGTCGCCGACCCCGGGACCGTCTGCCGCGAGGAACTGCACTCCGTATCCACTCGGAGCGGGACCGCACCTGCCCGACGTCACCCTCTCGGTGGGGCGTTCCACCACGGGAGCCCCGTGGCCGAGGCCGGTGCACGAGTCGGCCACCCGCCCGTAGGCCCAGCCGTCCGGGACCTGGATCTCCACGTCGCGCCAGGTCTCGGTGTGCCAGCCGGGCGGCACCTCGACGGCGACCGGTGGGGCGTCGGGGCCGGGACCCGTCGACTCGGGCGGCGGTGCGGGCGCACGCAGGGCTGCCGCGAGCGCGAGTGCCGCCACCGTCACCACGCACACGACACCGGCCCCCCGCCAAGCGCTGCGGCGGCGGCGAGCCAGTCGACCACGCGCCCCTTGCGCCAGATCCACTGCGGCAGGTGCGGATTCCGCACGCTCGGTCAGCACCGAGCGCAACCGCGTCTCGAGATCAGTCATCCTCGTCTCCCAGCTCGACTCTCAACAGGGCGATGCCTCGACTGACCCGCGACCGGACGCTGCCCTCACGCACCCCGGTCAGGTCGGCGATCACGGCGTAGTCGAGGTCCTCGTAGTAGCGCAGCACCACCGAGGTGCGCAGCGGCTCCGGCAGCCGACGGCAGGCCTGCCACAGCGCGTCGTCGGGGTGCAAGGGCTCCACCGAGTAGTCGAGCACCTCGGCCACCGGCGACTCGCGACGGCGGAACGTGCGCCACCAGGAGGTGTGGGCATTGATCACCATCCGACGAACGTAGGCATCGGGATCCTCCACCGTGGAGATCCGCGACCATCGAGGCAGCGCCCGCGACAATGCGTCCTGCACCACGTCCTCCGCATCCGTGGCGTTGCCGGTCAGGACATACGCGAGCCGCAGCAGCGCCTGCCCGCGGGCCGCAACCCACTGGTCGAACTCCGGCGGGTCCCCCACACCGATCTCCTGTTCGCCGACCAGTTGCTGCATGACCTACTAACGCAGCATCGCAGCGATCCGTTGCGAGCCGCCTACTCCTCGGTGGACCTGGCCCACAGGTTGACGCCCGAGTCGACCGCGAAGGCATCGATGGCAGTGAGCTCCTCGTCGGTCAGCGCCGGCCCGGAGAGCGCATCGAGATTGGTGTCCAGCTGATCGACGCTCGAGGCGCCGATCACCGCGCTGGTCACCCGAGGATCCCGCAGCGCCCACTGCAGGGCGAGCTGGGCGAGTTTCTGTCCACGAGCGGCCGCGATCTCGTTGAGCCCACGGACCCGCCGGAGCACGTCGTCGTCGAGGCCGGCCAGGGTCGACCCCTCGCGGGCGGCCCGCGAGTCGTCCGGCACTCCCTCGAGGTAGCGGTCGGTGAGCAGACCCTGGGCCAGCGGGGAGAACACGATGCAGCCCATCCCCTGCGCCTCGAGAGCGTCCAGCAGGTCGTCCTCGATCCAGCGGTTCAACATGGAGTACGACGGCTGGTGGATGAGCAGCGGCGTGCCGAGCTCGCGGGCGATGGTGGCAGCCTCGGCGGTCTTCGCACCGGAGTAGGAGGAGATCCCGGCGTAGAGGGCGCGTCCGGAGCGCACGGCCGTGTCGAGGGCCGTCATCGTCTCCTCCACAGGCGTGTCGGCGTCGAACCGGTGGCTGTAGAAGATGTCGACGTAGTCGAGGCGCATCCGCTCCAGCGACTGGTCGAGCGAGGCGAGGACATACTTGCGCGAGCCGCCGCCCTGACCGTAGGGCCCCGCCCACATGTCGTAGCCGGCCTTGGTGGAGATCACCAGCTCGTCGCGGTAGGGCGCGAAGTCATCGGCGAGGTAGCGCCCGAAGTTCTCCTCCGCTCGACCATAGGGCGGTCCGTAGTTGTTGGCCAGGTCGAAGTGGGTGACCCCCCGGTCGAAGGCTCGGCGCAGGATCGCACGCTGGGTCTCCTCGGGCCGGTCGTCGCCGAAGTTCTGCCACAGCCCCAACGACAGCGAGGGCAGCTGCAGGCCACTGCGTCCGGTGTGGCGGTAGGCCATCGAGTCGTAGCGGTCGGGGGCGGCGACGTAGGTCATACAGTTCAGTCTATGGAGTTGCGACGGGTGGACCCGCTGGCGCCGCACAGCGCGCCGGTGAGGGCCTGGCACGCGATCGGCCGGTCGAGCGTGGGCCGGTGGTACGGCATCAACGTGGCCTCCCGTCTCGATGCCCGCGTGCTCCGGTGGACCGGCGGCCGGATCCGACTGGTCGGGCCACTGCCGACCGCCCTCCTCGCCACCACCGGTGCCCGGTCCGGTGAGCCGCGGGAGAACCCGGTGGTCTACTTCCACGACGGCGACGACGTCATCCTGGTCGCCTCCAGCTTCGGCCGCGACAGGCATCCGGCGTGGTTCCACAACCTGACCGCCCACCCCCGGGCCCGACTCAACGGATGCGAGTTCGTTGCCGCCGAGGTCACCGACGAGTCCGACTACGAGCGTCTGTTCGGGCTCGCCATCCGGGTCTATCCCGGCTTCTCCGACTACCGCGAGCGGACCCGGAAGGTCGGTCGCCACATCCCGGTGTTCCGGCTCACCCCGGCCTGACGACGAGGCCCAGCTGTTCGGGGTCGGCGTACCCGGAGGCGGTCTTGAGCCGTTGCGAGAACACGAGGCTGATCGAGCCGTTGGGGACCAGGGTGGCCTTCGCGACCGACCGGCTCGCCTGCCCGGAGGTCAGGGAGATCGGTGCGCCCAGGGGCGCATCGACCGCGCCGTACATCACCTGCACCTGATTGCGTCCTGCAGGGTTCGGCCCGATGCCGAAGACCGCGATCCGGCCATCCTCCGCGAGCACGGCGTCATCCACCGAGAACCCGCTCGGCAGGGAGGCGCTCGCCCAGTCCCCACCGGCCGGCTTGGCGAACAACGTGTCACCGCCGTACCAGACGTGATAGCCCACCACCAGGTCGCCACGGGCATTGCTCTGGAGCAGTGGGCGACCTTCCTGCACGTAGCTCGCGCCGGACTCCGGGAGCGTCCCGGTCAACGTCCAGGGCGCAGCTCCGTCACGGTTCCACACCTGCACCCGGCCTTCCTCCGAGGAGAAGGGAGGCGCCTGGAGGAGCGTGACGGAGTCGTCCGGTTCGAGCATGAGCATCTGGCGGCTGCTGTACTGCGGCTCGCCCTGCCAGCCGAAGTCGTGGGGGGCCTCCCAGGTGGTCGCGTCCGCGGCCAGCCGGGAGGCGAAGCCGTTCGGGTCGCCGTAGTGGGCATCGAACCTGCGCCAGGCGACCGTGATGTTCCCGTCGTCATCGCCGACGATGGCCGCCGCGTTCGGGAAGTTCTCGACGTCACCAGCAGACCCCACGGCCTTGTCGCTCCACACGCCGTCGCGCTGGACGGCGACCCGGAACATGCTGGCGCTGCTACCGGGCTTCATCATCCGGTAGTAGGCGACGGCCCGGGTGCCGGAAGCCGGGTTGACCATCAGCTGAGGCAGGGCCGAGTTCGTGGCCGTCATCGGCACCAGGGCCTTGGACCCCCAACCGGTGGAGCTGTCCCAGCGCATCAGCGCAATGCGGCCCGAGCCGTCGACCCACGAGACGAGCACGCGCCCGGCACCGGCCGTCACGACCGACCCCCTGCCGCTGCCCACCTGGTGCTTCGTCCAGGAGTCGAGCGTGCGGGCAGGGTTCCACGTCGACCGGTTCGGCCCCCGCACTGCCGCCCGGATGTAGGTCGTCTTGCCGTTCTTGCTGGAGCGGGCCCACACCGAGACCGTCGCTCCGTGGCTGGCGACGGTCTGACCGATGAGCCTCGCATTCCCGCTGATCAATGTCTGCGGGGAGGGAGCGGCCAGTGCGCCGGAGCTCGGCGCGAGCCCCAGGAGCAGGAGGCTGAGGGACAGGAGCGCAACCCGGATGCGGGTGATCATGCCGTCAGGCTACGTGAAGGCCGAGGAGCCGGGAAGAAATCGGTCAGGCCCCAGGTTGCCCACGCATGACCTCTCTCGCCGATCGCACGATCGCCGCCCTGCGCACCGTCCACGCCGACCTCGCCGCACTGGTCCCGACCCTGACCGAGGAGCAGTTGCAGGGCCCCTCGGGTGCCTCGGACTGGTCCGTGGCACAGGTGCTGTCTCACCTCGGCAGTGGCGCGGAGATCGGCCTGGCCGGCTACCGCGCGGCCCTGGACGGCAGGGATGCGCCCGGTCAGGACTTCAACAGCGGCGTCTGGGAGCGATGGGACGCCATGGACCCCACCGAGCAGGCCGAGGCCTTCCTCGAGGCGGATGCTCAGCTCGTCGACGCCGTCGAGGCGTTGACGCCCGAGCAACGTGAGGGGCTGCAGGTCAAGCTCGGCTTCCTGCCGTCTCCGCTGCCGCTCGCCTCGGTCCTGGGCATGCGCCTGAACGAGGCGGCCCTCCACGCCTGGGACGCCAAGGTCGGTCTCGATCCGGCAGCGACCGTGGATGCGGGCGCGGCCGAGGTGGTCCTCGACCATTTCAGCGACGGCCTGGGCTTCCTGCTCGGCTTCACCGGCAAGGCCGATGCCCTGGCAGGTCCGGCGGTCGTCGGTCTGGCCGGCAGCGCCCTGTCGATCGTGATCGACGAATCGGTCGCCGTGGCCACCGGGGCCACCCCCACGGCCACGTTCGAAGGCGCTCCCGAGGCCGCCGTGCGGCTGATCGGCGGCCGTCTCGGCACGGCGTACACCCCCGTCGGCCTCGAGATCACCGGCGACGTCACCCTCGACGACCTGCGGAACGTCTTCCCGGGCTACTGAGCGCCGACCATCCGCAGCACCAGGTCGCGGTAGTGCGCCGCGACGTCCGAGGGTGACCAGACGCCCTCCTCGCGGTACCACCGCGCCACGTCGATGCCCAGGGAGAGTACGGCGAGCGTCGTCATGTGGGGGTCGGGGGTGTGCAGGACCCCGGCCTCCACTCCGCGCTGGACCACGTCACGCACCACGAGGTCGATCTCGTGGCGCAACGCCGTGATCTCGGCGAGGTGCTCGGGGGTGAGCGCGGAGAGCTCGTAGTTGATGACCCTGGCCCACGTGTGCGACTGCGCGTGATCGCGAACGAACGCCTCGACCACGGCACCGAGCTGGCCGACGGGCTCGACCGAGGTCTCCGCTGCCGACCGCACCAGTTCCAGCACTCGCGTGTGCCCGACCAGCGCAAGCTCGTGGAGCAGGGCCTCCTTGGACGCGAAGAACACGTAGAGAGCCGCCGGGCTCATCTCGGCCGCCGAGGCGATGTCGCGGGTCGTCGTGCCGTGGAAGCCCTTCTCACCGAAGGCCACCACCGCAGCGGCGGAGAGCCTGCTGCGGGCATCGGGGCCCTCGGTTGACGAAGCGGTCATGGTGAGACATGGTAAGCAAGCGCTTAGTGAATGAGCAACCGCGAGCCACAGGAGGACACGTGCAAGGACTCACCGGAAAGGTCGCCATCGTCACCGGCGCCAGCCGAGGGATCGGGTTGGCGATCGCCCAACGCCTGGTCGAGGAGGGTGCGAAGGTCGTCATCACCGCGCGCAACACCGAGGTGCTCGAGGAGGCCGTGGCCAGTCTCGGAGGTGACGGCAGCGCGCTCGGCATGGCAGGCAAGGCCGACGACCCCGAGCACCGCGAAGACGTGGTCGCCACCGCGATCGCCACCTTCGGCAGCCTCGACCTGTTGGTCAACAACGCCGGCATCAACCCGGCGTACGGCCCGCTCATGGACCTCGACCTCGGCGCCGCGCGCAAGGTCGTGGAGGTCAACGCCATCTCGGCGCTGGGCTGGGTGCAGAGCGCCCACCGCGCGCGCTTCGCGGAGTACGGCGGCTCCGTGGTCAACGTCGCGTCCGTTGCCGGCCTCAAGCCGGCCCCCGGAATCGCCTTCTACGGAGCCACCAAGGCGATGCTGATCGCCCTCACCGAGGAGCTCGCCGTCGAGCTCGGCCCGAAGGTGCGGGTCAACGCCGTCGCCCCGGCCGTCGTCAAGACCCGGTTCGCCAGCGCGCTCTACGAGGGCAGGGAGGCCGAGGTGTCCGCGGCATATCCCCTCAAGCGGCTGGGTGTGCCCGAGGACATCTCAGGCGCAGTCGCGTTCCTGCTCTCCGACGAGGCTGCCTGGGTGACCGGCCAGACACTCACGCTGGACGGCGGTCTGCTGCTCACCGGAGGCGTGTGATGCCCGTTCTCGACGGGGTGGGCGCCGTCGTCACCGGCGCAGGTCACGGCATCGGCCGGGCCCTGGCGACCCGCCTCGCCCAGGAGGGCGCCCGCGTCGTGGTCAACGATCTCGACGCCGACGCGGCCCACGAGGTCGCCGCGGCGATCGGCGGTACGGCGGTCCCGGGCGATGCCGCCTCCCCCGAAGGCGTGGAGCACCTGGTCTCCGAGGCCACGGTGGACCTCGGCCGGATCGACCTGTTCATGGCCAATGCCGGCATCGACGGGGTCGGGGGCCCGGACAGCCTGCAGACCCCCGACGAGGCGTGGGCGCGCATCGTCGAGGTCAACGTGATGGCTCATGTGCGAGCGGCCCGCCTGCTGGTGCCCGGCTGGCTGGACTCCGGCGGCGGCCGCTTCGTGGTCACCGCCTCCGCCGCGGGCCTGTTGACGATGCTCGACAGCGCGCCCTACTCCGTGACCAAGCACGCCTCCGTCGGCTTCGCCGAGTGGCTCTCGGCCACCTACGGCCACCGCGGTGTCGTCGTGCAGGCCATCTGCCCCCAAGGGGTGCAGACCCGGATGCTCGAAGAGGCCGGCCCCCTCGTGGGACTCCTGTCACGCGACACCGCGCTGAGCCCAGAGCAGGTGGCGGACGCCTTCATCGACTCCCTCGCCGAGGACCCGTTCCTGGTGCTGCCCCATCCAGAGGTGGCCGACTACTACCTCGCCAGGGCGACCGACACCGATCGCTGGCTCGGCGGGATGCGCAGGCTCCAGCAGAAGCTCGACGAGAGCAGGACGGCATGACTGACCCCAGGGGCCTCGACCTGGCCGCCTTCACCCGCTGGTACGACGCGCAACGCCCCGGTGAGATCGGCGGTCCGCTCAGTGCGGAGCTGATCACCGGCGGCAAGTCCAACCTCACCTACCAGCTGACCGACGGAACCAGCTGGTGGATCGTGCGTCGCCCGCCGCTGGGTCACGTGCAGGCCACGGCGCACGACATGGGCCGCGAGTTCACCGCGATGACCGCGCTCGCCGACACCGCCGTACCCGTCCCCCGGACCTACGCCCGCTGCACGGATCCGGAGGTGATCGGAGCGCCGTTCTACGTGATGGAACGAGTGCTCGGTACGCCGTACCGCAGCGCCGCGCAGCTGCGCGAGCTGGGACCCGAGCGCACCGAGACGATCGCCTTCGCCCTCATCGACGTGCTGGCGGCCCTGCACGCGGTCGATCCCGCGGAGGTGGGGCTGGCCGAGTTCGGGCGGCCCGAGGGCTTCCTGGCCCGCCAGGTCCGCCGGTGGGGCCAGCAGCTCGACGGCTCGCGCCACCGCGACCTCCCCGCCGCGGACGAGCTGCATCGCCTGCTGAGCGTCCAGGTGCCGGCCACGAGCCAGTCGGGCATCGTGCACGGCGACTACCGCCTCGACAACCTCCTGGTGCGCGACGACCGGGTGAAGGCCGTCGTCGACTGGGAGATGTCGACCCTGGGAGATCCCCTCACCGACGTGGCACTGATGCTGGTCTACGACCGCCTGTCCGCGCTCGCCCAGGGTGCCGGGGGTGCCGTGGTCGCCGATTCCAGCCTCGCCCCCGGCTATCCGAGCGGCGAGGCGCTGCTCGCTCGCTACGCGGCCCGGAGCGGTCGTGACCTCGGCGACCTCGACTTCCACATCGCCCTGGCCTGCTTCAAGCTCGCGGTCATCCTGGAGGGCATCGTCTTGCGACACCTCCAGGGCCAGACCGTGGGCGCCGGTTTCGACGGCGTGGAGCGCGCCGTACAGCCCCTGCTCGACGCCGGTCTCGACGCCATCCGCCACCACACCAGCTGAGGACACCACATGGACTTCACCTTCGACGACACCACCCGGGACCTCCAGGCCCGGCTGACGACCTTCCTCGACGACCGCATCCGGCCGGCCGAGAGCACCTTCCACCACCAGCTCGGCGAGCTCGACGACCGCTGGGCCTGGACGCAGGCTCCGGTGCTCGGCGAGCTGCGGGCCGAGGCTCGCGAACTGGGCCTGTGGAACCTCTTCCTGCCCCGCGAGCACGGCGACCTGGGTGCTGGGCTGACCAACCTCCAGTACGCGCCCCTGGCCGAGATCACCGGACGTAGTGGGCACCTCGCGCCTGCCACCCTCAACTGTGCGGCGCCGGACACCGGCAACATGGAGGTGCTGGCCATGTTCGGCACCCCCGAGCAGCAGGAGCGCTGGCTGACCCCCCTGCTCGAGGGCCGGATCCGGTCGGCGTTCGCGATGACCGAGCCCGACGTGGCCTCCTCGGACGCCACCAACATCGCCACCCGCATCGAGCGCGACGGCGACGAATACGTGCTCAACGGTCGCAAGTGGTGGATCACCGGTGCGATGAACCCGGAGTGCGAGATCTTCATCGTGATGGGCAAGACCGACCCGACGGCCTCACGGCACCGGCAGCAGAGCCAGATCCTGGTGCCGCGTGACACCCCGGGGGTCACCGTCAAGCGCGGCATGGAGGTCTTCGGCTACGACGACCACGAGCACGGTGGCCACGCCGAGATCCTGTTCGAGGACGTCAGGGTGCCGGTGGCCAACCTGATCGGGGAGGAGGGTGCGGGCTTCGCCATCGCCCAGGCCCGGCTCGGTCCCGGCCGCATCCACCACTGCATGCGCTCGATCGGCGTCGCCGAGGAGGCCATCGAGCTGATGTGCCGGCGGGTCTCGCAGCGGGTGGCCTTCGGGCGGCCGCTCTCGGAGCAGGGCGTGATCCGCGACTGGATCGCGGAGTCGCGCGTCCGCCTCGAGCAGCTCAGGCTTCTCGTCCTCAAGACCGCCTGGTTGATGGACACCGTGGGCAACCGCGGTGCGCACACCGAGATCCAGATGATCAAGATCGCCACGCCGCAGACCGTGCAGTGGATCCTCGACCGGGCCATCCAGGCCCATGGCGCGGGCGGTCTGTCCCAGGACTTCCCGCTGGCCTCGTCCTTCGCCGGGATCCGCACCCTGCGCTTCGCCGACGGCCCCGACGAGGTGCACAAGAACGCGCTGGCCAAGGCGGAGATCAAGCGGCACACCGAGGTGACATCCTGAGCCCATGGACCTGAGCCTCAACGACGAGCAGCAGAGCTTCCGCGACCTCGCGCGGACCTTCCTCGAGGCCGAGGCCGTGCCGCACCGCACCGAGTGGGATCGCACGGAGTCCATCGACCTGTCGATCATCCCCAAGATGGCCGAGATCGGGTTCTTCGGCCTCACCATCCCCGAGCAGTACGGCGGCCTCGGGGGCGACTACCTGACCTACGTCCTGGGCATGGAGGAGCTGGGCCGCGCCGATTCGGCACTGCGCGGGATCGTGTCGGTCTCCAACGGTCTGGTCGGCAAGTCGATCCTGGGTTTCGGGACCGAGGAGCAGAAGCAGGCCTACCTGCCCGGCATCGCCGAGGCCACCATCCTCGGCTGCTTCGGCCTCACCGAGCCCGACACGGGGTCGGATGCGGGCAACCTGACCACCCGGGCCAGGCGCGACGGCACCGACTACCTCATCACCGGTCAGAAGCTGTTCATCACCAACGGCACCTGGGCCAAGGTCGCCCTCGTCTTCGCCCGCACCGGCGGGCCGGGGCCGAAGGGAGTGAGTGCGTTCCTGGTGCCGACCGACTCCCCGGGCTTCGAGGCCCGCGAGATCAAGGGCAAGCTCGGTCTGCGTGGCCAGGCCACCGCCGAGCTGTTCCTCTCCGACGTCCGGGTGCCGGAGTCGGCCCGGCTGGGCGAGGAGGGCCAGGGCTTCCGGATCGCGATGACCACCCTGGAGAAGGGCCGCGTCTCCGTCGCAGCCGGTTGCGTGGGCCTCGTGCAGGCCTGCCTGGAGAGCTCGGTGTCCTACGCCACGAGCCGCACGCAGTTCGGTCGCCCACTGGCCGGCTTCCAGCTGGTGCAGGACATGATCGCCGACATCTCCCTGGACGCCGACGCGGCTCGGCTGCTGGTGTGGCGGTGCGCCGACCTCATCGACCGCGGGCTGGACGTCGCGGTGGCTGCCTCCAAGGCCAAGCTGTTCGCCTCCGAGGCCGCCGTGCGGGCCGCCAACCACTGCATCCAGATCTACGGCGGGGCAGGCTACGTCGATGAGTACCCCGCCGAGAAGTACCTCCGCGACGCCCGGGTCATGACGCTCTACGAAGGCACCAGCCAGATCCAGAAGCTGCTCATCGGACGCGCCGAGACCGGCATCAATGCCTTCGTCTGAGTCCCGGAGGCGGCGTGGCCACGATCCCGGCCGCGGCCTGGTCGTGGACGGCGTCAGCGTCTCCTACGGCCCCCTCGCAGCGCTGGCGGGCGTCTCGCTCGAGGTCCGCCCCCACGAGGTCGTGGGCGTCATCGGGCCGAACAGCGCGGGCAAGTCCACCCTGCTGGAGGTCGTGTGCGGCGGTCGCAGACCCGATGCGGGACAGGTCACCTGGGCGGGTCGGCGGATCTCCCGCACCAAGCCCCACCAGCTGGCCGCCCTCGGCATCGCCAGGGTGCGCCAGGACCCGCTCCTCGACGAGGACGTCAGCGTGCTGACCAACGTCCTGGCCGGGGCGGAGCGACGTGAGCGCTCTGCCCTCTTCCCGCGCCAGGAGGCCCGCGGTCAGGCCAGCCCCGCCCAGCGTGCCCTCACCGAACGGGCTCGCGACCTCCTGCGCGGCGTCGGCGCGCTCGACTATGCCGACGACCTCCCCGGCGTCCTGCCCTGGGGCGCCCGCGGGGGCGTGCACCTGGCCAAGGCGCTCCTCACCGAACCCGGTCTCGTCGTCCTCGACGAACCGGGCGCGGGCCTCTCGGGCGCCGAGGTGGCCGCACTGGCGCGGACCCTGCGGACGCTCACACGGCGTACGTCGTTCCTGCTCGTCGACCATCGGATGGACCTGGTGCTGGAGGTCTGCGACCGGGTGCACGTGCTGGTGTCGGGTCAGATCATCGCGACGGGCACCCCCGCGGAGATCCACGCCGACCCCGCCGTCCGGTCGGCCTACCTGCACGAGGACTGAGGGTCACCCGGCCCGCGACTCCAACACCCTGAAGCCCTTGGCGCTGGCCAGTCGGACGGTCGGGTAGCCCTGCTCGCCCAGCCAGCGCTGCAACGTGTCGGCGCCGAGGTTCTTCCCGACGACCATCACCGCGCGGCCCCCCGGGGCGAGTCGGGGCAGCCAGGTGAGCAGCAGCCCGTGCAGGGCCTCCTTGCCGATCCGGATCGGCGGGTTGGACCAGATCTCGTCGTACATCTGCGACGGGTCGACGGTGTCGGGGGTGCCGGCCACGAAACGGTCGGACAGCCCGAGGGAGGCAGCGTTCTGCTGGGCCAGCAGGATCGCTCGCTCGTTGACCTCCACACCCGTGACGACCGCCTCGGTGCTCGCAGCGATCGCCAGGCCGATCACGCCGTACCCGCAGCCCAGGTCGAGGATCCGCCGACCGGTGGGCGGCCGGGTCTCGCGCAGCAGGATCGAGGTGCCGATGTCCAGGCGGCCCTTGCTGTAGACGCCCGACCCGCTGACGAGGTCGAGTCGGTGGCCCCACACCTCGCAGGTGAACGGGACCCGGGTGAACGGCACGCTCGGGTCGGCGGAGAAGTAGTGGTCAGTCAAGGCTGCGCACCTTGCGTACGTCGATGGCCCGCTGGGCCAGCTCGGCGTCCGGCGGGTAGGCCACCTGCTCCAGCGTGAGACCCCGCGGCTGGGCCACGGTGACCCGGCCGTCGCGGACCCGGCCCTGCAGCACCTCGGCGGCGAACACCGGGTCACGACGGCCGTCGCCCACGGCCAGCAGGCAGCCCACGATCGAGCGCACCATGTTGTGGCAGAAGGCGTCGGCGCGCACGTCGGCCACCAGCAGACCGTGGCCGTCGTGGGACCAGTGCAGGTCGAGCAGCGTCCGGATCGTGGTGGCGCCCTCGCGACGGCGGCAGAAGGCGGCGAAGTCGTGCTCCCCGAGCAGGAGTGCGGCAGCATCGTTCATCCGCTCGACGTCGAGTGGTCGCTGCCAGGCCAGGACCTGGTGACGGGCCAGCGGGTCGACCGTCGCGGCGGAGTCGGCGACCCGGTAGGCATAGCGCCGCCAGAGCGCGGAGAACCGGGCGTCGAAGCCGTCGGGAGCGACGAGCACCCGGTGGACCCGGACGTCGAGAGGCAGGATCCCGTTGAGCCGGCGGGTCAACGCCGCCAGGGGCGGTTCGGTCGCCCGTCCGACATAGCCCTCGATGAGGCCGTCCTCCAGGTCGGCGTGAGTCACCTGGGCACGAGCGTGTACGCCGGCATCGGTCCGTCCTGCGCAGGTCACCCGCACCGTCGGGGTCCGCAAGGACGTGGCCAACGCGGACTCCACGGTCTCCTGGACGGTCCGCAACCCCGGCTGGGTGGCCCAGCCGCTGAAGTCGGTGCCGTCGTAGGCGAGGTCGATCCGGATCCGCACGATCGGCCATCCTGCCACCAGGGCGGCGGCCCGGCCCATTCGGTGGCGAGCCTGTTGAGCGCACCCGTTCCTCTCGTAGCATCGACCTGTGCCAGATCCTGCGATCATCCTGGTCTCCGCCGAACACGCTGCCCTGCTCGAGGACGAGTTCGGCCGCTATCAGCGCGACTACGACATCCGAGCCGTCACGAGTGCTGCGGCGGCCGCCTCCACCGCCACCGAGATCCGGGATTCAGGCGGCCAGGTCGCCCTGTTCGTCGCCGACTCACGGTTGCCGGACACCCACGTCCTGCAGGCCTTCGCCGACTGGCGCACCATCGTGGCCACCGCCCGCCGACTCGTGGTGGCCCACTGGGACCACTTCCTCACCGATTCCGAGCCGCTGCGGGAGGGCCTCGCGAAGGGCAAGTACGACGCCTACCTGCTGATGCCGCGCGGCGTACGCGACGAGGAGTTCCACAACGCGGTCACCGACCTGCTGTCCGACTGGGGCTCGACCGTCGCCGCCCCCGAGGTCGACACGGTCCGGATCGTCACTCCGGCCCTCGACGGTGAGACGCTCGCGATCCGCGACTTCCTGGACCGGATGGGCATGCCCAACCGCACCTACGCCCCCGACACCGAGCAGGGCCGCGAGGTCCTCGACTCCTACGACGGCGAGCTGGTCTACCCGATCGTGCGTGCGATGAACCGGCCACCGGTCAGCGCGCCCACCGTGCACGACGTCGCGATCGCCATCTACGGCCAGCCCGACGATGTCGACGTGGAGACCGTGGTCGACCTCGCCATCGTGGGTGGCGGCCCGGCCGGTCTCGCGGCGGCGGTCTACGGCGCCTCCGAGGGACTGAGCACGGTGGTCATCGAGGCCGAGGCCGTCGGCGGCCAGGCCGGCACCAGCTCGATGATCCGCAACTACCTCGGCTTCCCGAGAGGGATCTCCGGGATGCGCCTGTCCCAACGGGCCCGCAACCAGGCGATCCGCTTCGGGACCCGTTTCTTCACCGGCTGGTCGGTCGACGCCCTCGAGCCCGGAGCCAACGGGGTTCCCCATGTGCTGCGCACCGACGGCGGCTCGGTCCGCGCTCGCGCCGTCGTGATCGCGAACGGGGTCTCCTATCGCAAACTGCGGGTCGAGCCGCTCGACTCCCTGGTCGGGCTGGGGGTGTTCTACGGTGCCGCGATGACGGCCGCTCGTGAGATGGAGGGGTACGACGTCTTCGTGGTGGGTGGAGGCAACTCGGCCGGACAGGCCGCCATCCATCTGGCCCGGTTCGCCAACAGCGTCACCATCCTGATCCGGCGACCGTCGCTGGCCCAGACCATGTCGGCCTACCTGATCAACGAGATCAGCTGGAGCCCCCGGATCAGCGTGCGGGCGAACGCCACGGTCGTCGACGGCGGCGGCGAGGGGCGGCTCGACTGGATCGGGATCTGTGACACCGTCACCGGCGAGCAGACGCGCCATGACGCGCGCGGGCTGTTCCTTCTCCTGGGTGCGGAGCCTCGCTGCGACTGGCTTCCCGACCACCTGGCCCGCGACGAGAACGGGTTCGTGCTCACCGGGCGGGACGTCCCTCGCGACACCTGGGTCGGCGACCTGCCTCCCGGCAACCTGGAGACCACGATCCCCGGCATCTTCGCCGCTGGCGACATCCGCGCCAACTCCATGAAACGGGTCGCAGCCGCGAGCGGTGAGGGCGCCAGCGTCGTCCCCCTCGTGCATGCGTGGCTCGAGACCCTCCGCACGACCCCCTGAGACGCACGAAGGCCCGGCGCCCCTTGTGGGGGTGCCGGGCCTTCGACGTCAGACCTTGATCAGGCCTTGTCCTCGTCAGTCGCCTCGGCGACCTCGGGGGTCTCTTCGTCGGCGACCTCGGCTTCAGGCGCCTCGGCGGCCTCGACCTCGGTCTCGGAGGTCTTCTCGACCTCGGTGTCCGAGGTCTCCTCGACCTCGTCGGCCACCGGGGCCTCCTCCACCACGGGGGCAGGGGCGGGCTTCGCAGCCTTGGCAGCAGGCTGATAGGCCTCCGTCACCAGTTCGATGACCGCCATGGGAGCGTTGTCGCCCTTGCGGGGACCGATCTTGGTGATCCGGGTGTAGCCACCTGGACGCTCCGCGAAGGTCTCGGCGATCTCGGTGAAGAGGGTGTGCACGACCGACTTGTCGCGGATGGTCTTGAGGACCTCGCGACGGTTGTGCAGGTCGCCCTTCTTCGCCTTGGTGATCAGCTTCTCGGCGTGCGGTCGCAGCACCCGGGCCTTGGCCTCGGTGGTGGTGATGCGACCGTGCTCGAACAGTGCCGTGGCCAGGTTGCCGATGATCAGCTTCTGGTGGGCCGGGCTACCGCCGAGGCGGGCACCCTTCTTGGGGGCTGGCATGCTGGTTCTCTCGATTCTTCCCGGCCGTGCGAGGTACCGGGATTAGAGGTGGGTTAGTACTGCTCGTCCTCGACGAAGGCGTCGTCGTCGTCGTCGCCGTACGCCGCGAGGGCGGCCTGCGGGTCGAAGCCGGGGGCGGAGTCCTTGAGGGACAGGCCCATCTCGACCAGCTTGGCCTTGACCTCGTCGATCGACTTGGCACCGAAGTTGCGGATGTCGAGGAGATCCTGCTCCGAACGCGAGATGAGCTCACCCACGGTGTGGATGCCCTCGCGCTTGAGGCAGTTGTAGGAGCGGACGGTGAGCTGCAGGTCCTCGACCGGAAGGGCGAGGTCGGCAGCCAGCTGCTCGTCGACCGGCGAGGGCCCGATGTCGATGCCCTCGGCCTCGACGTTCAGCTCGCGGGCCAGGCCGAACAGCTCGACCAGCGTCTTGCCGGCCGAGGCGATGGCGTCGCGCGGACGCATCGAGGCCTTGGTCTCGACGTCGATGACGAGCTTGTCGAAGTCGGTGCGCTGCTCGACACGGGTGGCCTCGACCTTGTAGGTCACCTTCAGCACGGGGCTGTAGATCGAGTCGACCGGCATCCGGCCGATCTCGTTGTCGGCGCCCTTGTTCTGCACGGCGCTGACGTAGCCACGGCCACGCTCGACGACGAGCTCCATCTCGAGCTTGCCCTTGTCGTTGAGGGTCGCGATCTTGAGCTCGGGGTTGTGCACCTCGACGCCGGCCGGCGGTGCGATGTCCGCGGCGGTGACGTCACCGGCGCCCTGCTTGCGCAGGTACATGGTGACCGGCTCGTCGTGCTCGGAGGAGACGACGAGGCCCTTCAGGTTGAGGATCATCTCGGTGACGTCTTCCTTGACGCCCTCGATGGTCGAGAACTCGTGGAGAACGCTGTCGACCTTGATGCTCGTCACCGAGGCACCGGGGATGGAGCTGAGGAGGGTACGACGCAGCGAGTTGCCGAGCGTGTAACCGAAACCGGGCTCGAGAGGCTCGATCACGAACCGCGAGCGAAACTCGTCGACGACCTCTTCTGACAGGGTCGGGCGCTGAGCGATAAGCACTGGTGATTTCCTTTCCGGACCCATCCACCATTTGACGGGGACCGAACGTAAGTTGCTTGAAAAGGAATGGTGAACACTCCCGCCTGGTGAGCGGGAGTGCCCGCCGGGTTACTTCTTGGAGTAGTACTCGACGATCAGCTGTTCGGTGACCGGGATGTCGATCTGGGCCCGGACCGGGAGCTGGTGCACGAGGATGCGCATGCGGTTGGGCAGCGACTCGAGCCAGGCGGGAACGATCCGCTCGCCGTGGGTCTCGCGAGCCACGATGAACGGGGTCATCTCCAGCGACTTCTCGCGGACATCGATGATGTCGTGAGCGGTCACCTGGAAGGACGGGATGTTGACCTTGTGGCCGTTCACGAGGAAGTGACCGTGCACGACCAGCTGCCGGGCGTGGCGACGCGAGCGGGCGAACCCTCCGCGGTAGACCACGTTGTCGAGGCGGCACTCGAGCAGCTGCAACAGGTTGTCACCGGTCTTGCCCGCACGACGGGAAGCCTCGGTGTAGTAGTTGTGGAACTGCTTCTCCATCACGCCGTACGTGAAGCGGGCCTTCTGCTTCTCGCGCAGCTGCAGGAGATACTCGCTCTCCTTGATGCGGCCACGGCCGTGCTGGCCGGGCGGGTAGGGGCGACGCTCGAATGCCGAGTCGCCACCGACGAGGTCGACACCGAGGCGGCGCGACTTCCGGGTCATGGGGCCGGTGTAACGGGCCATTTCTCAGATGCTCCTTGATTCTCTGGTGTCGGGGATCAGACGCGGCGGCGCTTGGGCGGCCGGCATCCGTTGTGAGGGGCAGGCGTGACGTCCTGGATGGTGCCGACCTCGAGGCCGATCGCACCCAGGGACCGGATCGCCGTCTCGCGGCCCGAACCCGGGCCCTTGACGAAGACGTCGATCTTCTTCATGCCGTGCTCCATCGCCCGACGACCAGCAGCCTCGGCTGCCATCTGTGCGGCGAACGGCGTCGACTTGCGCGAGCCCTTGAAGCCGACGGTGCCGGCAGAGGCCCACGAGATCACCGCGCCAGTGGGGTCGGTGATCGTGACGATCGTGTTGTTGAACGTGCTCTTGATGTGGGCTTCGCCCTGAGCGATGTTCTTCTTCTCCTTGCGGCGCACCTTCTTGGCGCCGGCCGCAGTGCGGCTCTTGGGAGGCATTCAGTTTCTCCTGGGTGTTGAGGAAGTCTGGTGATCGAGGAAGTCGGCGGCGACGCGGAACGTCACTTGGCCTTCTTCTTGCCGGCGACAGTGCGCTTGGGACCCTTGCGGGTGCGCGCGTTGGTCTTGGTCCGCTGACCGCGGACCGGGAGGCCCATGCGGTGGCGGCGACCCTGGTAGCTGCCGATCTCGATCTTGCGACGGATGTCGGCCTGGACCTCACGACGGAGGTCGCCCTCGATCTTGAAGTTGGCGTCGATGACGTCGCGAAGCTTGACCAGCTCCTCGTCCCCGAGCTCGTGGACCCGCATGTTGGGGTCGATGCCGGTGACGGCGATCAGCTGCTGGGAGCGGGTACGGCCGATGCCGTAGATGTAGGTGAGTGCGATCTCGATGCGCTTGTCACGCGGGAGATCAACACCAACAAGGCGTGCCATTGTCTGGCGGTTTCCCTTCGATAACTCCGGAGGTGTCAGTCGTGGCGCGTCCCCGTCGTGCTGACGGGGCCCCAGCCTCTGGTCCGGGGGTGGAGGCCGACGGAGGTCGGCCGTGCGTCCACGTTTCTATGGTGTGTTCAGTTGTGCAGCGGGCCGGATCAGCCCTGGCGCTGCTTGTGACGCGGGTTCTCGCAGATCACCATGACGCGGCCGTGGCGACGGATCACCTTGCACTTGTCACAGATCTTCTTGACGCTGGGGTTGACCTTCACGAGGAGGTCCTTTCACATCGGCTGCTTGCTTACTTGTAGCGGTAGACGATCCGGCCACGCGTGAGGTCGTACGGCGAGAGCTCCACCACGACCCGGTCCTCGGGGAGGATCCGGATGTAGTGCTGACGCATCTTGCCGCTGATATGAGCCAGGACCTTGTGACCGTTGCTCAGCTCCACGCGGAACATCGCGTTGGGCAGTGCTTCGGTGATGGTGCCCTCGAGCTCGATCACGCCTTCTTTCTTCGGCATGTCCTCCACAATCTGTCGGTCGGTTGTCTACCGTTGGCCCGGGAACCTCCCGCGGGATTGCGGGTGGACCTCGTGAAGTGGTCTCATGGCCCTCTTGCCGGGCGCACCACAACCCCACTGAGACAGCAAGGCTGAGATGTTCCGGGCAGCCGCAAGGCACCACGAAACGCAACCCACGTTGGGCCGACTCATGAGTCTAGTGGAAACAGGGATGTAACCCTAATCAGGCCGCCCGCCCCGCCGACCTGTCGCAGATGTACACACTCAGCGCGCCGACCCGTCGCAGATGCGCGTACATGTGCGACAGGTGGGCGTGATTGTGCTGTACATCTGCGACAGGTCAGGCGAGTCGGCCGAAGAGCTCGACGATCTCCTCGGCCGCCCCGCCGCCGGAGCGTCGGGTGACCATCAGGCCCGGCGGACACCATCGCGCATCGTGCAGCTCTCCGTGAGCCGGCCGGATCGCGATGTCGGCCGCTTCGAGGATGCCTCGGTCGAGCAGGGAGTCACCCGCGGCCACGACCTGTGCCGCACCGGTACGGCGTACGACCTCGGCCAGGGCCGACTCCTTCGTCAGCGCAGCGGGCACGACGTACGCCTTGCGGCCCTGGACCGACAGCGTCCAGCCGAGCCCGACCGCGACCGAGTCGAGCTCCGCGAACCAGTCGGAATCGGCCAGGGCGCGGTCGAACACCGTATAGACGAACAACCGCTCGGCATCGCGGATCTTCAGCACCCAGGGACGGTCGAGGACACCTGCCAGCGCGAGAGCCGCCTCGTCGTAGGGCGCCGAGTCGGCCAGCCTGGTGGCGACGGATCGGTCCCAGTCGGGACACGGCACCCCGTCCACGAGAAGCCGGCCGCCGTTCGTGGTGATCGCGAACGGAGTGCGGACCCCCGGGAGCGTGATGCGCTCGTACTGCGCGACAGTGCGCGTGGTCGCGGGCACGAAATCCACCCGCTGTGACGTCTCGGCGAGAGCGGCCAGGGCGATCGGGCTGACGAAGCTGGTCTCGCGCCCCTCGTAGAGCTCCACACAGACCGGCTGGGCCACGGGCTCGCCCAGGTGCATCGCGTCCGAGGAGTAGATCAGCGTCCGGTCCAGGTCGGAGGCGATCATGAGCCGTCCTGCTCGGTGGGGCGGATCAGGCCGATACAGCTGTAGGGCAGCCCGGGCTCCGGCACCACCGGCACCCCCCGCTCGGCGGCCAGCAGCTCCACGTGACGCAGGTCGGCCCGCCGTTCAGGGTTCACCACCACGCGCCAGGGCACCCGGCGCAGCAGCACCCGGGTGGTCTCCCCGACCCCGGGCTTGACCAGGTTGATGCTGGGCAGGTCGTGTGCCGCGCGGACCCGCTCGGCCGCCTCCCAGCCGACCCACGTCGGCGACCGGTCGGTGTCGAGAAGCTCCGTGGCCCGCGCGCGAGCCTCGGTGGCGACCGCGTCGAAGTGGCCGGCCACCGCATCGAGGTAGTGACCCGAGACGTCCTCGCCCGCGAGCTCGGCATAGAACTTGGCGCCGTGGAACTCGTGGGGCCCGATCAGGTCGGCGTTCAGCACGGTGCGGCTCACCAGGCCGGACACCGTCGAGTTCAGGCATGCGGACGGGATCAGGAAGTCGTCGCGCGTGCCGTAGAGGGAGACGCACTCCCCCGGGTCGGCGAGCACGGCGAGCCCTGGGTCGAACCCCCGATCTCCGAGATCGAGCTCGGCGTTCACTGCGCTCACGGCCTCGGTGAACTCTCGCGTGATCGCCCCCTTGCCGGTCCAGCCATCCACGAAGAGCACCTGGCGCGGATCGTGACGCGAGGCCAGGTGGCGCATCGCGGTGCGGTCGATGCCACGATCGCGGACGATGCTGATCGCATAGTGCGGCCAGTCGAGCCCGTGGTGCTGCCGCGCCCAGCGCTGCATCAGGATCCCGATCGGGGTGCCGGCGCGCGCGAGCGAGACGAGCACGAAGTCGCTTCGAGCGCGCACCCCCATGGCGAGCTCGGTGACCGTGCCCACGGCGGTCGCGACCCGTGGAGCGACCTCGGCCAGCTGCTCGTGGAAGAGGCGACGATAGGACTCCTCGGGCCGGTACTCCACCGGCAACGACTCCGCATAGTGGGCCTCCCCCGACTGGATCGCACGCTCCCGTGCCTCGGTGTCGCCCTCGAGGGCGACGTGGGACAGGTCCTGGACCAGCCACGTCACCTCGTCCGGGGCATAGGACCCGAAGTCGGGACCGGTCAGTCCCTCAGGCAGTCCGGCCACCGAGGGCAGCACGACCAGATGCACGTGGGCGGCGTACGGCGCCACGGCAGCCAGCAGGGCGTCGAGTCCGGCCGTGCACATCGCGGAGTCGACCACGACCACGACATCGCTCCAGTGACCTCCGGCCACGTTGTAGGCGAACCGTCGACCGGGCTCCGTCTGGTTGTCGTGAGCCGCGAAGGTGATGCCGCTGCGGATCGGATAGTCCTCCACCTCGAGAACCCGCACCGGCGAGCGGGTGGTCGACGAGAACCGCACCTGGCGCTCGGGACTGCGCAGGGCGTCGGCGATGGCGAGCGGGGCATACATGAGCTCTTCGGTTCCCAGCACCAGGACGCGGGAGCCCAGCGCCGGGTCGAGGTCGTCGGCCACCCGGCCCGCTGCGGCCTCGAGGGCCGCGTCGTCACCGGGGCCGAACCCGTGCCGGCCGGTCTCCACCGATCCCCACGGCCAGACGCGACGACCGGCGACAGCCGCGCCCGGGGGGCCGGCTGAGGCGAGGGGCAGCGGGACGAGGCCAGCCACCCGCTCCCCCGCATCGTCGGGCACCGACACCTCTCCCGAGGCCAGCGCGACCACCTCGATCGGCACGCCCAGCTCGGCCGCCACCGCCGCCATGGCGTCCCGATCCGCGGCGCCGCGCACGTCGATCAGCGCGGCGATCACGAAGCGCTCCCGCGGCGCCACCCGGTGCAACGCCCGGATCGTGTTCAGGGCGGTGCGGCCCGTGGAGAGCTCGTCGTCGACGAGTACGACGGGCCCGTCGCCGGTCAGCAGCGCAGGATCCGTCGGCAGGACCAGGTGCTGGGTCGCGTGCGAGTGGGCCTCGTCGAAACCGAGCGCAGCGGTGAAACCTGGCACCCGTCGCCGCGTCGAGTGGATCGAGGCCCACCCCAGGGCTCGGGCGACCAGGTGTCCCAGGGCCGTGGCCGTCTCGGCGTACCCGAAAACCAGGCCGGAGCCGGAGCCGGCAGCGTGCGGGACATGGGCCGCCTCGACGAGGTCGGCGAAGCACTGCGGATCGGCGCCCGCGCTCAGCACCTGGCCCAGCGCCCGAGGCAGCGCAGGGTCCACCGTGGCCCCGCCGAGACGTTCGGCCACCAGGAGACCGAGCAGCAAGCCACTGCCTCGCACGACGCGGGGGTCGGTGGGCACATGCTTGGCGAGCACGGTCGAGACCAGGAGGTGGGGTCGCTTGGGGTTGATCCGCAACGCCAGGTCGAACAGGTCGGGCAGGGTCAGCCCGGGATGCAGGGCGGAGTCCGAGACCTCGATCCCGGCCCGCCGGGCGATGAAGGACGTCACAGGTTGACGCTCGCTTCGAGCAGGTCGACGAAGGAGACGTCCTCACGCGCCACCCCGAAGGCCCGCCCCCGCAGCAGCGTCGCCTGCGCCCACGCGAGGTGGGGGCTGGCCTCGTTCATCTTGTTGCGGTACCTCGAGGCGGCGACCCCGCCACCGCTCGACGCCGCAAGGACGTCGAGGGCGTCGGTGTGGTCCTCGTGGCTGACGACGCTGAGCGAGTGGACGGCCGGGACGTGACTCGGGTGGATCACGGTCTTGCCGAGCAGCCCGTTGGCCTGATCGAGGGCGACCTCACGGAGCAGTCCGTCGAGGCCCTTGCTGATGAGGTTGCGGCGCAGCACCCGGACGGCCTGGTCGCTGAAGGGGGTCTCTCGCAGTTGCGGCTTGAAGAGGCGTTCGCGGTTGTCGAAGTGCTCCCACACCGGACCGGTGACCACGTAGCCGGAGCCGTCGCGCCGGCCGAGCATGTTCACGATGTCGCCGATCACGCCGGCGATCGGCTGGACGTCGTAGACCGTGATGTCGGGGCTGCGTCGCAGACCCAGCGACGCGCTCAGGTCGGTGGCCCCGATCCGTACGGCAAGTACCTCCCCGTCGTGCTCCGCCAGGGCGCGCCGGATCCCCAGCAGGGTCTCGGTCCTGGTCTCCAGGTGGAAGACCTCCGGTGACTCGATCACCGGCATCACCCAGAGCCGGTGTCCCAGCAGCGTGGCTGCCTGCGTGATCTGGTCGAGGAAGGGGCGACCGGCGCTGGCGGTGAACTTGGGTACGACGATGCCGTCGAGGCCGTTCGCCAGGTCGCCCAGCCCGTCGACGAGCAGGCCCACCTGCTCGGGCCGGCGCACGCGGACGAAGATCAGCGGACGGGGTCCCCCCGCCTCGAAGAGCCGCCCCAGCTGCTGGACCAGGTTCTTCTCGGCGTACTCCACGTCACGGTCGGCGATGGCGTCCTCGAGGCAGAGCACCGCGCAGACCACCCCCCGAGCGTGCGCGGTGGCCAGGTCCTGCTCGATGGTCGGTCGAGTCGCCGGGGAGTAGAGGGTCGCACCCAGCGACACCGCCAGCAGGTCACGGTCCGAGGTCCGGTCGAAGGTCTCAGGCGCGCGGTGGAACAGCCGCGCGAGGGCGGCCTCGTCCAGGAAATCGAAGTGGCGCATGCCCCCCCTAGGCCCGAGATACACAGTGCCTGCAGGATACGGGGCTAGCGGGTGGCCCTGAAGTCGTCGACCAGGGTCCGCAACCGGGCGTCGAGAGCCGCCAGGCGCTGGTGCAGCGCCCAGTAGTCCGGGTGGCGCCCCTGCAGGAAGGACTCGAGGTTGATCAGCTCGGTGGCGGCGGTGTCCAGACGGCCGGCCCACGGCTGGGCGACGGCGTTCTGGCCGTCGAGGAGCAGGTAGCGGGCATCACGCAACCGGAACCGGGTGGCGTCGTACATCTGCTGGGGGTCGTCACGCAGGGACCGCAGGAGCCGGAGACGCTCGCGAGGTGCGTCGACCAGCGCTGTCGCGTCGCCCAAGGCGGTCTCGACCTCGTCCAGCACGACGAGCGCGGCGCTCAGGTCGCCGGACTCATGGAGACGGCGCAGCTCGTCCACCTGCGTGCGACCGCGCGTCAACTTCTCGGCGACCTCGCTCTCCCGACGGGCCAGGTCGTCCCAGTTGGCACCGGAGAACTCCCGGCGCAAGGCACGCATGGAGTCGGGGACGGACTCGGCCCGGGTCTGGAGCGCGTCGATCCGGGTCGCCAGCGACGGGATCCGGGTGCGCAGGGCCGCGGCCCGCCGAGGCAGGTCGGTGGCGAGGGCCAACGCGTCGGCGGCCAGTCGCTCCACCACCTCGGCACCCTCACCCACCTTGTCGGGCGGCAGCTGGCCCCCGGCCGCGGCGAGCTTGCGCCCGGCGACCCGCGCCCGTACGACGGCCTGATCGGCGGCGTCGAACTGGAACCCGTCCTCGGTCATCGAGCGCCAGGCATCCTCGGCCCTGGCCACCGCGGCAGCAGCTGCAGCCAGCCGGGCCTCCACCTGCTGACGGACCTCTCCGACCCGGCGCAGCTCGGGGCCGAACCGGTCCAGGAAGCCCTCCATGTCGTTGCCCAGCAGTCCCAGCCTGGGCGTCAGCTGCCTGAAGCCGTGCCCCGCGTCGAGCACCTGGGCGGGCGTGCAGTCCTCCAGGGGGTCGAACCGGTCGAGGAGCTCGAGGTAGGCGACGATCAGCTCGGTCGCCTGCGCGTCGATCGACGCCCACCCGGGCACCACTCCGGTGCGGGCGGACCGTTCGGCGAGCAGCTCGGCGTACAGCTTCACCGTTCCACCGATGTCGGACTGGAACTGGTCCACCCGGTAGAACTGCTCCTGGAGCTCGGCGCGGGCCTCCTGGGCCAGCTCGAGCGGTGTCGGCGGCGGAGCGGGACGACCCGGACGCCGGGCGCGGCCCGTCTGCCCGGTCCAGTCGCTGCTCACCCGGACATCGTACGTAGTCGAATCATCCGGCAGGGCTCAGACGGCGACCTGGTGGACGTCCTCGGGATGCTTGCGGTTCTCACGGATGCTCCAGTAGAACGACGCCGCGATGAATCCGACGCCGATCAGACCGGTGACGACCTCCGGGATCTCATATTTCATCGTCACGAACAGGAGCACCGCGAGGGCGCCGATGGCCCAGTGCGCGCCATGCTCTAGGTAGCGGTATTCGGCCAAGGTGCCCTTGCGCACGAGGTAGACCGTCAGCGACCGGACGTACATCGCCCCCACACCCAGGCCCAACGCGATGATGATCGGGTCGGAGGTGATCGCGAAGGCGCCGATGACGCCGTCGAAGGAGAAGCTGGCGTCGAGGACCTCGAGGTAGAGGAACATGAAGAACGCTGCCTTGCCGGTGGCCAGCACGAGCTGGCCGGTCGACCCGGACGGCGAGTCGCCGTCCTCGTCGTCGCTCAGCCCTGAGGTCTGTTCGAAGAGACTGCCCAAGCCGTTGACCACGAGGTAGGTCAGGAGGCCGAGGATGCCCGCGGCCAGCACACTGCCTAGATCCTTGACCCCGAAGACGGTGGCGATCAGCAGGAGAAGCCCGAGCGAGACGATCACGGCGGCGCCCTCGAGCCGGCCCAGCGTCTCCATGCGGCGCTCGATCGGGTCGAGCCAGTGGCTCTCCTTCTCATCGTCGAAGAAGTAGTCGAGGAAGATCATCATCAGGAACATGCCGCCGAAGGCCGCGATCATGGGGTGGGCGTCGTGCAGGATCTGGGCGTAGGTCTCCTGTCCTGCGGCCACGTCGGTGCCCTGCATCGCCAGGTCCCAGGCCTTGCCCGGTGCGAGCCCCGCCGTCGCCCAGACGACCACGAACGGGAACACCAGCCGCATGCCGAAGACGGCGATCACGATGCCGACGGTGAGGAAGATCTTCTGCCAGAAGGCCGACATCTTGCCGAGCACCTTGGCATTGACCACGGCGTTGTCGAAGGAGAGCGACACCTCGAGCACGATGAGGATGGCCGCGATCGCCATGCCGTTGATCCCGGCATACCAGAAGGCTGCCGCCAGACCCACGACCGTGATGCCGAGGGACCAACCGAACGTCTTGAGAATCACGTGCTTGCCTGTCGTCGCCTGGTGAGATGGAACCGCAAACCTACCGACCGCCGAAAGGTACGCCGAGTGCGTTGAGCTGCTGCTCGCCGCCGTCGAGGGCGGTCAGCACCCACGGGCCGTCGGGGGTGAGGGTGAAGGTGTGTTCGTAGTGGGCGGCCCAGCTCGAGTCGTCGGTGACGATGGTCCAGTCGTCGTCGAGCAGCTCGGTCTCCATGCTGCCCAGCGTCACCATGGGTTCCACCGCCAGCGCTAGCCCGCGCACCAGTTTGGGCCCACGCCCGGGCTTGCCGTAGTTGGGCACGTTGGGCGGCTGATGCATCTCGGTGCCGATGCCGTGCCCGGTGAAGTCCTCGAGGATGCCGTAGGGACCCTGGCTGCGGACGTAGGCCTCGATGGCGTGGGAGATGTCGCCGACCTTGCCGCCGAGCCTGGCAGCGGCGATGCCGCGCCACATCGACTGCTCGGTCACCCGCATGAGCTCGGTGACGTCGTCGGGGACCTCGCCGACGGCGACCGTGATCGCGGCGTCGCCGTGCCAGCCGTCGACGATCGCGCCGCAGTCGATGGAGATGATGTCGCCCGCTGCGAGCACCCGCTCCCCCGGAACCCCGTGGACGACCTCGTCGTTGACCGAGGCACAGATGGTGCCCGGGAAGGGCGGGTGGCCGTAGCCCTTGAAGGACGGGGTGCCGTTCGCGGAGCGGATGTTGTCCTCGGCGATGGCGTCGAGCTCAGCGGTGCTGATCCCGGCGCGCACCGAGGAGCGCAGCAGCTCGAGGGTCTGGCCGACGAGCAGGCCGGCCACGCGCATGCTGGCGATCTGCTCGGGGGTCTTGTATTCGATCCCCCGCTCGCGAAACGCCATCACTCAGCTCTCGTGGACGGTCGCCAGCGCCTCGAAGAGCCGCGTGGTGACCTCGTCGACGTCACCCATGCCGTCGACCTCGAGGAGCAGGCCTCGCTCGCGGTAGACCTCGATCAGCGGCGCCGTCTGCTCGTTGTAGAGCTCCTGGCGGCGCCGGATGACCTCTTCGGTGTCGTCGGCCCGACCCTCGGACTGGGCCCGCTGAAGCAGCCGCTGGACGAGCTCCTCGTCGTCCACGGCCAACACCAGCACGGTGTCGAGGGCGTGGCCGGTGAAGCTGATCATGCCGTCGAGTTCCTCGACCTGCTGGAGGGTGCGTGGATAACCGTCGAGCAGGAAGCCCGGAATGGCGTCCTCCTCGTCGATCCGGTTGCGCACCATCAGGTTGGTGACCTCGTCGGGAACGTATTCGCCGGCGTCCATGTAGCGCTTGGCCTCGACCCCCAGGGGAGTGCCCGCGCTCACGTTGGCCCGGAAGATGTCGCCGGTCGAGATGGCCGGGATGCCGAAGTGGGATCCGATGGTCTTGGCCTGCGTGCCCTTGCCGGCACCTGGCGGACCCATGATGATCAGTCGCATCAGCGGAGGAACCCTTCGTAGTTGCGCTGCTGGAGTTGGCTCTCGATCTGCTTCACGGTGTCGAGCGCGACGCCGACCATGATCAGGATCGAGGTGCCGCCGAACGGGAAGTTCGTGTTGGCGCCGATGGCGACGAAGGCGATGAGCGGGATGATCGCGACCAGGCCCAGGTAGAGGGACCCTGGGAAGGTGATGCGCGAGAGCACGTAGGACAGGTAGTCCTCGGTCGGCTTGCCGGCGCGGATGCCCGGGATGAAGCCGCCGTACTTCTTCATGTTGTCCGCGACCTCGGTCGGGTTGAAGGTGATCGAGACGTAGAAGTACGTGAAGAAGATGATCAGCAGGAAGTAGGTGGCCATGTAGATCGGGTGGCCGCTGGTGAGGTTCTTGCCGATCCACTGCAACACCGGGTTGGCGGAGGTCGAGTTGAACTGCACCGCCATGGCCGGGAGGTAGAGCAGCGACGAGGCGAAGATGACCGGGATGATGCCGGCCTGGTTGACCTTCAGGGGGATGTAGGTCGAGGAGCCACCGAACATCTTGCGACCGACCATCCGGCGGGCGTACTGAACCGGGATCCGGCGCTGGGCCTGCTCGATGAAGATGACCGCGGCGATCAACGCCAGTCCGATGACCATCACGGTGATGAAGGTGCCCCAGCCCTTGTCGAGCTTCACGCTCCACAGCGACTGCGGGAAGGTGGCCACGACCTGGGTGAAGATCAGGATCGACATGCCGTTGCCGATGCCGTGCTCGGTCACGAGCTCACCGAGCCACATGATCACCGCGGTGCCGGCGGTCATCGTGATCACCATGACCATGAAGGTGGCCGTGCTGTTGCTGTGCAGCAGGTCCTGCGAGCAGCCCTGGAGCAACTGACCGGAGCGGGCGAGCGCGACGATGCCGGTGGCCTGCAGGATCGCAAGGCCCAGCGTGAGGTAACGCGTGTACTGCGTGATCTTGGTCTGGCCCGACTGACCCTCCTGCTTGAGCGCTTCGAGCCGCGGGATGACCACGACGAGCAGCTGCAGGATGATGCTGGCGGTGATGTAGGGCATGATGCCCAGCGCGAAGATCGTCAGCTGGAGCAGTGCGCCGCCGGAGAACAGGTTGATCAGGCTGTAGAGGCTCGAGTTGGCCTGGTCGGCCAGGCACGACTGCACGTTGGCGACGTTGACACCGGGGGCAGGGATCTGGGAGCCGAGCCTGAAGAGCACGATGATCATCAGGACGAACAGCAACTTGCGTCGCAGGTCCGGGGTCCGGAAGGCGTTGGCGAACGCGCTCAGCACGTGGTCCTCTTTCTCAGCTGGAGGCCCGGACCGCCGCTCATCTGCGGAGGGCCAGAAACTCGGGGAAGCCTAACAGGCTGGTCCTCGGTGATCGGACTCGTGGAGACCGGTCGGTCAAGGGCCGGCAACGCGACGAGGGGCAACGGAGACGGTCCGTGCCCCTCGACTGCGCGGCTGCATTGTCCGTGGGTGCGTCCGAGGACGACTCACAACACCGTGACGGTGCCGCCCGCGGACTCGATCTTCGCCTTGGCCGACCCGGAGAACGCGTCCGCGCTCACCTGGACGGACACCGTGAGGTCACCCTGGCCGAGCACCTTGACGGGCTGGCCCTTGCGGACCGCGCCCTTCGCGACCAGGTCCTCGACCGCAACGGTGCCACCCTCGGGGAACAGCTCGTTGATGCGGTCCAGGTTGACCACCTGGAACTCCACCTTGAACGGGTTCCTGAACCCCTTCAACTTCGGGAGCCGCATGTGGATCGGCATCTGACCACCCTCGAAGGCGGTCGGAACCTGGTAGCGGGCCTTGGTGCCCTTGGTGCCGCGACCCGACGTCTTTCCCTTGGAACCCTCACCACGACCCACACGGGTCTTGGCGGTCTTCGCGCCGGGAGCCGGACGCAAGTGGTGCAACTTCAGCGTCATGTCAGTCAACCTCCTCGACCGTCACCAGGTGACGGACGGTGTGGACCATGCCCCGGATCTCCGGACGGTCCTCCTTGATGACCACGTCGCCGATCCGCTTGAGACCGAGGCTGCGCACGGTCTCTCGCTGGTTCGCCTTGCAGCCGATGGTGCTCTTCTTCTGCTCGACCTTGAGCCGCATCAGCCAGCCACCTCCGCGCGAGCGCGCAGCAGAGCGGCCGGGGCCACCTGCTCCACGGTCAGACCGCGACGAGCGGCGACGGCTTCGGGCTCCTCGAGCATCTGCAGGGCAGCCACCGTCGCGTGCACGATGTTGATCTGGTTCGACGATCCCAGCGACTTGCTGAGGATGTCGTGGATGCCGGCGCACTCGAGCACCGCGCGCACCGGGCCACCGGCGATGACGCCGGTACCGGGAGCGGCCGGGCGGAGCATGACGACACCAGCCGCCTTCTCGCCCTGCACCGGGTGCGGGATGGTGCCCTGGACGCGGGGGACCTTGAAGAAGGCCTTCTTGGCCTCCTCGACGCCCTTGGCGATGGCCGCGGGAACTTCCTTGGCCTTGCCATAGCCCACGCCGACGAGACCTTCGCCGTCGCCGACGATCACCAGGGCGGTGAAGCTGAAGCGACGACCACCCTTGACGACCTTGGCGACACGGTTGATCGCGACGACGCGCTCGATGTACGCGGTCTTGTCAGCGCCCTGTCCACGACGGTCGTCGCGGCCTCCACGGCCGCCCGACTGGCGCTCACCTCCGGCGCGCTGTCCGCGCTGGGGTCCGCTCATGAGACTCTCCTCATTTCCATTTCTCTGCCTGTCCGCTGCATCAGAACGTCAGGCCGCCCTCGCGGGCGCCATCAGCAAGGGCCGCGATCCGGCCGTGGTACTTGTTGCCGGCGCGGTCGAAGACCACGCCCTCGACTCCAGCCGCCTTGGCGCGCTCGGCCACGAGCTCGCCGACCTTCTTCGCCTTGGCGGTCTTGTCGCCATCGTGGGCACGCAGGTCGGACTCCATGGTCGAGGCGGACGCGAGCGTCTTGCCGACCAGGTCGTCGACGACCTGCACCGAGATGTGCTTGCTCGAACGGGTGACGACCAGGCGCGGACGCTCGTTCGTCCCGGAGAGCTTCTTGCGGCCACGCATCTGGCGACGCAGGCGCGACGCAGTGCGAGCAGCGGTGTGCTTGCGGTTCTTCAGCGAGATGGCCATGTCACTTACCAGCCTTTCCGACCTTGCGGCGGATGTGCTCGCCGGCGTAACGAACACCCTTGCCCTTGTAGGGCTCGGGCTTGCGCAGCTTGCGGATGTTGGCGGCGGTTTCGCCGACCAGCTGCTTGTCGATGCCCTGGACTCCCAGGCGGGTGGGGCCGTCGACGGTGAACGTGATGCCCTCAGGCGCCTTGAACGTGATCGAGTGCGAGTAACCGAGCTGGAACTCCAGCTCCGTGGGGCCCTTGGACAGGACCCGGTAACCGACGCCGACGATCTCGAGCTTCTTCTCGTAGCCGGTGGTGACACCGACGACCATGTTGTCCACCAGGGTGCGGGTCAGACCGTGGAGCGACTTCGAGATGCGGTGATCGTCGGGACGCTTCACCTCGAGGACGCCGTCGGCCTTCTCGACGGTGATCGGGGCGGCCACCGCGTGCGACAGGGTGCCCTTGGGACCCTTGACGGTCACCAGGCTTCCGTCGATCGCGACGTCGACTCCGGACGGGACCGCGATGGGGAGCTTGCCAATGCGCGACATGCTTGTGTTCTCCTTCTGGTCTCGTCGTTACCAGACGTAGGCGAGGACTTCCCCACCCACGCCCTTCTTGTTGGCCTGACGGTCGGTCAGCAGGCCCTGGCTGGTCGAGATGATCGCGACACCGAGGCCGCCGAGCACCTTCGGCAGACCGGTGCTCTTCGCGTAGACGCGAAGTCCCGGCTTGCTGATCCGGCGCACGCCCGCAATGGAGCGCTCGCGGTTGCGGCCGTACTTGAGGGTGATGTGGAGCGTCTTGCCCACTTCGCCTTCGGTCGGCTCCGCCACGTCGTAGGACGTGATGTAACCCTCCTGCTGGAGGATCTCTGCGACGCCGGCCTTCAGCTTGCTGTAAGGCATCGACACCGCATCGTGGTACGCCTGGTTGGCGTTTCGCAGACGCGTGAGCATGTCTGCGATGGGGTCAGTCATCGTCATGGCCGTTGAGGCCCTTTCTCCACCGTGGTTTCGCACCTGCATCTCAGATGCGACCTGCAGCGATCGTTGTGTGTGATTACCAGGAGGACTTGGTGACGCCGGGCAGCTCGCCGCGGTGAGCCATCTCGCGCAGGCAGATCCGGCACAGGCCGAACTTGCGGTAGACGGCCTTCGGGCGGCCGCAGCGCTGGCAGCGGGTGTAACCGCGGACGGCGAACTTCGGCTTGCGAGCAGCCTTGACCTTCAGAGCAGTCTTCGCCATGTCAGTTCTCCTTGAACGGGAAGCCGAGCTGCTTGAGCAGCGCGCGACCCTCGGCGTCGTTGGTGGCCGTGGTCACGATGGTGATGTCCATCCCTCGTGACCGGTCGATCTTGTCCTGGTCGATCTCGTGGAACATGACCTGCTCGGTGAGACCGAAGGTGTAGTTGCCCTTGCCGTCGAACTGCTTGCCGTTGAGACCGCGGAAGTCGCGGATGCGGGGCAGTGCGAGCGACAGCAGCCGGTCCAGGAACTCCCACATCCGGTCGCCACGCAGCGTGACGTGGGCGCCGATCGGCATGCCCTCGCGCAGCTTGAACTGGGCGATGGACTTGCGGGCCTTGGTGACCTGGGGCTTCTGGCCGGTGATCGCGGTGAGGTCCTTGACGGCGCCCTCGATCAGCTTGGAGTCGCGGGCAGCCTCGCCCACCCCCATGTTGACCACGATCTTGGTCAGGCCGGGAACCATCATGACGTTGGCGAAGTCGAACTCGGTGCGCAGCGCGGGGACGATCTCCTCGCGGTAGCGAACCTTGAGTCGCGGCAGTTCGCGGGCTTCGGTGCTGGTCTCGGTCATCAGATTTCCTTGCCGGTCTTGCGGGAGATGCGCACGCTGCGGGTCGAGGTGTACTCCGAGCCGTCGGGGCGACGCTTGGTGACCTCGTCGCGGCGGAAGCCGATCCGGGTCACCCCCTTGCCCTCGACCAGCATCACGTTGGAGACGTGGATGGGAGCCTCGGCGGTGATGATGCCACCGGTGTTGCCGGCGCGACCGCCCTGGTTCACGACCTTGGTGTGCTTCTTGACTCGGTTGACGCCCTCGACGATCACACGGTCCTCGTCACGAATGACCTGGATGACCTTGCCCTCGGCGCCCTTGTCCTTGCCTGCGATCACCTTGACGGTGTCGCCCTTCTTGATGTTGATGCTCGACTTCTTTTCCTTGGCCATCACAGCACCTCCGGTGCCAGCGAGATGATCTTCATGAACTTCTTCTCGCGCAACTCGCGGCCCACCGGGCCGAAGATGCGGGTGCCTCGCGGCTCGCCGTCGTTCTTCAGAATGACGGCCGCGTTCTCGTCGAAGCGGATGTAGGAGCCGTCGGCACGACGGCGTTCCTTCACGGTTCGTACGACGACGGCCTTGACGACGTCACCCTTCTTGACGTTGGCACCGGGGATCGCGTCCTTCACGGTGGCAACGATGACGTCGCCGATACCGGCGTAGCGTCGACCCGAGCCACCGAGAACACGGATGCAAAGGATTTCCTTCGCACCGGTGTTGTCGGCGACCTTGAGTCGCGACTCCTGCTGGATCATCGGTATATCTCCTGGTTGTCGTGCTGGTTCTCGGTGCCCTGCAGGGCGTCGAGCCTTGCCGAACTAGTGGGTGGTCCGCAGCGCCGAAGCGGCACGGGAGGGTCTTACTTGGCCTTCTCGAGGATCTGCACGACGCGCCAGCGCTTGGTGGCCGACAACGGGCGGGTCTCCATGATCAGGACCCGGTCGCCGATGCCACACTCGTTGGCCTCGTCGTGTGCCTTCAGCTTGCTGGTGCGACGCAGCACCTTGCCGTAGAGCGCGTGCTTGACACGGTCCTCGACGGACACGACCACGGTCTTGTCCATCTTGTCGCTCACGACGAGACCCTCACGGACCTTGCGTGCCGAGCGCTGCTCGGTGGTGTTCTCGGTGCTCATGCGGCGCCATCCTTGTTGCCCTGCGTTGAATCGTCCTGACCCGGCGTGCTCCGGATGCCGAGCTCGCGCTCACGCACCACGGTGTAGATCCGGGCGATGTCCTTCTTGACCAGGCGGAGCCGGCCGTGGCTCTCGAGCTGGCCGGTGGCCGCCTGGAACCGGAGGTTGAAGAGCTCCTCCTTGGCCTCGCGCAGCTTGGACTCGAGGTCGACGTTCGTCATCTCGTCCATGTCGTGTGCGGCAGTCATCAGAATTCACCTGCTTCACGGGAGATGAACCGGGTCTTCATGGGGAGCTTGTGCATCGCGCGACGCATGGCCTCGCGAGCGGTCTCCTCGTCGACACCGGAGAGTTCGAACAGGACGCGGCCGGGCTTCACGTTGGCGATCCACCACTCCGGGGAACCCTTGCCGGAACCCATGCGGGTCTCGGCAGGCTTCTTGGTCAGCGGGCGGTCCGGGTAGATGTTGATCCAGACCTTCCCTCCACGCTTGATGTGGCGGGTCATCGCGATACGAGCCGACTCGATCTGCCGGTTCGTGACGTAGTGACCCTCGATGGCCTGGATGCCGAACTCGCCGAAGGCGAGACGGGTGCCACCCTTGGCCGCACCGGTCCGCTTGGGGTGGTGCTGCTTGCGGTGCTTGACGCGACGGGGCATCAACATCGGGTTCAGCCCTCCTGACCGGCTTCGACGGCGACGGCAGCCTCGGCCGGAGCAGGGCTCTCGGTCGCGGGTGCAGCAGCCTCGGCGGGGGCTTCGGTGCGCGCGGGACGGTCCGTCCGGGTGCCACGACTCGGACGCTCGGCGCCCCGCTCGTTGCCCCGGGCAGGACGGCCACGACCGGGCGCACCGGCCCGGGCAGCGGCCTGGGCCTCACGCTCGGCGCGGGTGCCCGCAACCTCGCCCTTGTAGATCCAGACCTTCACGCCGATGCGGCCGAAGGTCGTCTTGGCCTCGTAGAAGCCGTAGTCGATGTCCGCACGCAGGGTGTGCAGCGGCACGCGACCCTCGCGGTAGAACTCGGTGCGCGACATCTCGGCGCCGTTGAGTCGACCCGAGCACTGGATCCGGATCCCCTTGGCGCCGGAGCGCATCGAGGTCTGGATCGCCTTGCGCATGGCGCGACGGAACTGCACGCGGCCGGAGAGCTGCTCGGCAACGCCCTGGGCGACCAGCTGAGCGTCGACCTCGGGGTTCTTGACCTCGAGGATGTTCAGCTGCACCTGCTTGCCGGTGAGCTTCTCGAGCTCGCCACGGATGCGGTCGGCCTCGGCGCCACGGCGACCGATCACGATGCCTGGACGCGCGGTGTGGATGTCGACGCGGACGCGGTCACGGGTGCGCTCGATCTCGACCTTGGAGATGCCGGCCCGCTCCATGCCCTTGGACAGGAGCCTGCGGATCGCCACGTCCTCACCGACGTACGCCTTGTAGAGCTTGTCGGCATACCAGCGGCTCTTGTGGTCGGTCGAGATTCCGAGGCGGAAGCCGTTCGGATTGATCTTCTGCCCCATCAGGCAGACCGTCCCTTCTTCGTTGCTCCGGCGATCGTCTCGGCCGGCTGCACGACCAGCGTGAT